>NZ_JBIUCC010000006.1:0-787156 GCF_044593495.1 Streptomyces sp. NPDC051963
CGCCACGATCAATTCGCGCGCCCCAGCCCCCATCATGCCCAGTTCAACGAGCTACCCGGGGCCAAGCCACGGCCAACCGTGCACGAGGTCGTTAGAGGTTGTCCCGTAACCGGTGGGGCGGTTGGTGCGTTGGCCGGGCATGGGTGGGGTGATCTCAGCGCATGATCCGAAGTGGATCGAGCCGTTCTCGACGAGCTCTTCAGCACCCTGTGCCGCGGGCACGGCCTGCCGGGATCAGCCCAGGACTGACAGGCCATCCGACTTGGCGTTGCAGATCACCCATACCGGCGAGACCGCCTCGAATACTTGATCAGGTCCTCGAACGTCAGTCGCCCGATGTGAGGCTGGCTGAGTGATCCAGCGGCATTGCTGCCGTAAATGCGGCGTGTTGGCTGGCACCTTCGCCCGCATGCGCCCCACCCAACGATCTACCGCCCGGCACTGGGACGGCACACCGGTTGTCCCTCATCGTGTGCGCCGTTCCCTGCAGGTCTCCCTCGACGGTGTCAGCCGGCTGCTGCGGTGCGGTCAAAGCGACCGGTGCCGCGACTGCGGCAACCGGATCGAGTGGTACCACCGCGGCAATGAACGGCCCGCGTGTCTCCATCCCCAGGAACTGCCGATCGCCCGGGTGCCTGACGAGTGCCGCTGGCACGTCAGCTCTGGTGTAGCCCACCCGGCCGGGGACGGCAGCGACTGGTGCCGTCTGCCGCACGCCGTCGTCTGTCCCGCCCGGGACGCTCCCCCGACTCCTCCCGAACTCGCCGAGCTGCGCCGGTCGCTGGCCGTGAACTCCCGCCGTCTCATCGATGCCCGCGTCTTCACCCCTGCTCCAGCCCCGCAGGACGGCGCGGCGCCCCATGCGGCCGTCTGCCGCCCGGCCCGGCCCGTCGTGCAGTTGCTGTACGTTCGCTACCTTGCTGCCCGCCCGGTGGATGAGATCCAGTGCGTCGCCCAGACCCTTCGACGTCACCGCTGCACCAGCGCACTGCTCACGTCCGATGGCCCGCACGGCACCTGGATGTTGGCCCCGGCCACCGCAACCAGCGGTCAACTCGCCCTGCCCGCTGCCGTCATGGCCATCTACGAACTCAGCAACCTGCCGTACACGGAGCAGTTGCGCTGGCGCGCCCAGCGCTGCCCTCAGCACGCCGCCACGCCCACGGCCGCCGACCTGGCGGTGACCGAGTGGGAGCCCTTCGATCCGCTGCGCCATCACGAGCACATCAGCACGCGCCTGCCCGCCCGCACTCAACGTCCCGGGCCTGCAGGCTGCGCACGAAGGGCGGTTCAGCCATGAGGCAGCCGGCCATCGCGCGCTGCGGAACACGACATGGCACTGGACTGGGCACCTACCGCTGGGTGATCGAAAGGAGTTTCGCGTGGCTGCACGGCTTCAGGCGCTTACGGATCTGCTGGGAGCGCCGAGCCGACATCCACGAAGCGTTCCTCAAACTCGCCTGCTGTCTCATCACTCACCGACACTCAGGTCACTGTGTGAGCCGCCGCTAGTGCTGTGACCGCGTAGGTTCGCCGGGTTGGTGGTCGTGGCGGTTGGATGTGCGGTGATGTCCGATCCGACCGCTGGAGGCGCGGTGGCCGAACCAGTCCGTGTGCGCAGACTGACCGGCCAGGAGGGCCAGAAGCTGCAGCAGATCGTGCGCCGGGGCAGCACCAGCTCGGTGCGCTACCGGCGCGCGATGATGCTGCTGGCCTCCGCCGGAGGGAACCGGGTGCCGGTGATCGCCCAGCTGGTGCAGGCCGACGAGGACACTGTCCGCGATGTGATCCACCGCTTCAACGAGATCGGCCTGGGCTGCCTGGACCCTAAGTGGGCGGGAGGCCGTCCCCGCCTGCTCAGCCCTGACGACGAGGACTTCGTCATCCAGACGGCCACCACCCGCCCCATCAAACTCGGCCAGCCGTTCACCCGCTGGTCACTGCGGAAGCTCGTCGTCTACCTGCGCAAGGTCCACGGCCGCATCATCCACATCGGTCGCGAAGCATTACGCTGCCTACTCGCCCGCCGCGGCATCACCTTCCAGCGCACCAAGACGTGGAAGGAGTCCCCGGACCCCGAACGCGATACGAAACTCGACCGGATCGAGGAGGTCCTGGACCGCTTCCCGGACCGGGTCTTCGCCTTCGACGAATTCGGCCCGCTCGGCATCAAGCCCACCGCAGGCTCGGGATGGGCCGAGCAACGGCACCCCGACCGGCTGCCCGCCAGTTACCACCGCACCCATGGAGTACGCTACTTTCACGGCTGCTACTCGGTCGGCGACGACCGCCTGTGGGGCGTCAACCGCCGCAGGAAGGGAGCCGCGAACACGCTGGCCGCGCTGAAATCGATCCGCGCCGCCCGGCCCGACGGCGCCCCGATCTACGTGATCCTGGACAACCTGTCCGCACACAAGGGCGCCGACATCCGCCGCTGGGCGAAGAAACACAAGGTCGAGCTGTGCTTCACCCCGACCTACGCCTCCTGGGCGAACCCGATCGAGGCGCACTTCGGACCACTGCGGCAGTTCACCATCGCCAACTCCCACCACCCCAACCACACCGTGCAGACCCGGGCCATGCACGCCTACCTGCGCTGGCGCAACGCCAACGCACGCCACCGCGACGTCCTGGCCACCGAACGCAAGGAACGCGCCCGCATCCGAAGCGAGAAAGGCATCCGCTGGGGCGGACGCCCCCTCAAAACCGCAGCCTCACCC
The DNA here is from genome assembly GCF_044593495.1 of Streptomyces sp. NPDC051963. Taxonomy (NCBI): domain Bacteria; kingdom Bacillati; phylum Actinomycetota; class Actinomycetes; order Kitasatosporales; family Streptomycetaceae; genus Streptomyces; species Streptomyces sp. NPDC051963. The sequence goes on from NZ_JBIUCC010000006.1 coordinate 2,721, forward strand.
AACCCAGCGGCGACCAGGGCGGGCCGGTCCAAGCCGCGCACCGGCCGCTACAGCCCGCTGACGGTCTCCTCGATCAGGTCGTAGCCGAGATCAAAACGTATGCCGTCGGGATTCTTCAGCCCGTTGTACGAGTACCAGGAGGTGTCGGCCTCCGGGTGGGGTCCGACTACTCCGACCCGGCCCTTGCCGAACGGTGCGACCACCGCGGCCGAGGCCCCGTTGTCGTATGTGGCGAGTATGGATGCCTCGGCACCGTGGTCGAGACGGAAGATCGGTCCGTCCTGGAAGTACATGTGACGCCGTTTGGCCTTCCAGGTCACGGGCACGACCGTGTCCCGCTGGTCGTGGACTGACGCGCCGGGCGAGGTGATGTACTGGTCGGTATCGCCGGGCAGCAGGTCGAAACCCGGATTCCTCCCGGCCAGATAGCCTCCCATGCAGAATCCCAGGTAACGGCCGCCGTCCCGGGTCCAGTCTCGGATCGCGCCCGCAGCACCCTTCAGCCCTGCCCAGGCCTCGTCAAGGTCGTCGTTCCCGCCGGGCTGGACGTACACGTCGGCGTCTGCCAGAGCGTCGGCGGTCAGGGGTACGTCCTCGCTGGGACCCACGTACCTCACCGTGAACCGGCGCGGGGCCCTCCTCAGGAGAGCGGCGCCGGTCTCGGCGCATCCGTCGCAGGCTTCTGGGCCGCGGTAGACCAACGCCAGCAGCGGCTCGGCGGTATCCCGGGCGCCGCCGGCCCGGGAGCAGGCAACGGTCAGCAAGGTGGCGGCTGCCGCGGGAAGGGCCCGGGCAAACAGTCGCCGCCGGTCCATCGAGGGGACGGGAGGTAACACCGGCACTGCCTTGTCTGTCGGGAACACGGGCGACTCATAATTGCCGATCCGTATGGGCGTTCACCCGGCGCTGTGCAAACTCGTTCCTTCCTGATACTCACCAGCTCGCTCCCGGCCGTGATCGGTTCGCCCAGCGGGTGCGGCTTATCCGGGCCATCGACCGGGCTACGCTCGGTGAGCCGGGGCGCTCCGGCACCGACAACAGGCGAGCGCGCGCCGCGCATCACCACCGCGCCACGAGGACGGTTGCGCCAGCCGCTGACGGCGGCACCGTTCCGATACCCGACGAGCACACCATCGCCCGCGCTCGGTCCTCATCCCAGCCATACGGGGACGAGGCCGCAGCTCCGCCAATCCGGCGAACCTTCGCGGTCACAGCACTAGCTGGTTAAGAACTTCGTTGGGGGGTGAAGCTCCAGCCGACCAGGCGCGGCCCGCTCCAGTGATGCCGATCACGAGTCCATCCCGGGCGGCATCGGGCAGTACGCGATCGCACCAGGTGTCCAAGAGCATGGACTCAACGCGGAGTCCATGCCCCCAGATCTTTGCTGCCCTCTGCGCCCGCGGCGAGGTTGACCAGAAGGGAAGACTTCGCGTGCCGTTCGCAGAGAGGTGAGTCGGGCTTCCGTCGTCATCCCGGACAAGCCAGACCACGCTGCTTTGGCGGACGTCTCGGAAGAATGCCGCCGCTTGCGAACCGCTCTGACTCATGGCCACCGAGCCTACCGTTCTCCCACACTCATTTCGTTAGGAGCTCTTATACTGCGGCAGCCCCAGTTTCCGTCCAGATCCTTCCGCACCCCGTGCGGTCGGCGAGGGCTACAGCACCAGCGCGTCCGTGTACATCGAGCTGACCTCCATTGGGCTGCGCGCTGTTCGACTGTCCAGTTGAGGCTATGACCTGCGGAAAATCACCGGACAGCCCTGCCGGTGGTTGTCCGGGCTGTCCGGTTACAGAGGGCTATAACACGCGCGCATGTTGCAGCCGTAGGCGAAACCGACTGCAAAGGGTTGTAGGTGCCGGAGGCACCTTCCTTCTCAAGGTCTGGCCGCACTGCACCGTTTCCGTACCACCCATGGCGGATAGCTATGGTCAACAGCGGCTACAACAGCCGACCCTGATTTGTCGGCCAGGCGCTCGGTGATGACGGCGACATCACCGGTGTCGCTCCGGGCACTCGCCTGTCACTCCAGAAGAGCCGCACCCATGTCGATTGAGCCGGATACCGCGCTGGATCCTCGAATGACACGCTGGTCTTCCTCCGCCGGTGACCTCGCTGACCTGGGAAGCAAGGTTTTCGCAAGGATTCTGTCCACCTTCACGCTGCATTGTCGGCCACGAACGGAGGCAGGGAGACCCCGATGAGAGGGAATCAATCATGCGTAGATTCATAAAGCCACGACACGGTGCCGTCTTGGCTTCTGTCGCGGTTCTCGGTGCGGCGTTGCTGTCAGGTCCTCCGGCAGCCGCAGCGCCGAACAACAGCGTCATGAATACAGGGACAGTACCCATCGGAGCCCTCAGGTCCTTGACTGGGCCTCACCAGCACGGGACCTACGATGACCTGATTCCGCCCGGGCAGCGTTCGGGCTACCCGTTCACAGCGGGTGTCTACGTCGGAGAGGGCTACTGCCTGAGGTGGCGCTATGTGCAGGACGACGGGGAAACTGGTAAGCCTCATCTCGTGCAGGGCCCACGGACCGAAGAGCTTTACAGCGGGAACAGTTATGAAATGAGGGCGCTGCGGAAGCCCAATTCCCTCTGCGAGCATCTGTAGTCGGGTGCCAAGGTCCATAACGCGTACGCGAGCCCCCGCATGGGCGGTGCGGGGGCTCTGTCGCGTCTATGCGGCAGTGGTGGCGTGCTGTCCGGTCCAGATGTGCCCGCACTTGGTGCAGTGCGCGACTGGGGATGCGCCGGCGCCTCCGTACATCTCCAGCTGGCCGCTGCACTCCGGGCACGGGCGTACGAGTGAGGATGTGCGGGCTCCGATGTCGAGGGCCCGCTCGACGCGCGCGCTCGCCTCCTCTGCGACGTTGCCGATCAACTGCTCCCACCCTGACCGGCTCACCACCGCGCCTCGCGCACCCGGCCATCGCGCCCGCGACCGCCTCCAACGCGGGCAATACCAGCGCTTCCGCTGGCGGATCCTGCCCGCCGAGCACCAACTGCTCCAGCACACCGCCCGCACCCTGCTCGACGCACACGGCATCGACGAACCCGCCCAACGGACCCCCCAGCTGCCCGCCCATGCGATGCGCCATCTCGTCCTCCCCGGACCGGACCCGGACAGCATCACCCCCGACCGGCTCCACCAGGCCATACCCGGCAGCGACTTCTCCATCGCCCAGCTCGCGCACACCCTCAACACCACAACCGCCCACGCCATCTACCTTCTCGCCCAGCACCCCGTCGACTGGAGCCCACCCCAGGTTCCGGCGCACCCAGCAGACGGCCACCCGCGTCCCGCAATGAGGGGTGCACAACCTGAATCTCCGCTGGTCAGCGGTGCTGGCGTGGGAGGCCAGTGGCGTACTCGCGGTGGTGGGGCGGCGGGAGTCTGGAGCGTAGATCATCTGACACGTCGGGGATGGGGCTTTCCGGGTTTGTCCGCGCCGCAGCGGTCGGGGTTCCTACGATCGCGGGCGGGGTGCCTGATCGTTCGGGAGGGGAAGCGTGTCGTCGCTGGAGAAGATCGCAGCTCGCCGGGTTGAGTTGGACCAGCTCGCGGAGGCGCTGGCCAAGCAGCTGGCCGAGGTGGACGCCGAGCGCGAGGAGTTGGCTGTCGCGGAGCGGGTGCTGCGGCGTCTGTACGAGCAGGAAGTCGAGGCTGTCGCCGAGGAGGCGGACGCCGGGGCACCGCAGCGGGTGAGGTCTCGGGCCGGTCGGTGCTGAAGGTGCCGCACCGCAGCGACGTTCCGGATGCGTCCGCGCTGCCCGGTGACTACCGACGGATGCTTGGGATAGTGAAGGCGGCGGGCGGGCCGGTGATGGTCAAGGACGTCGGCGCCGAGCTGGGGATCGACGCCTCGGTGCCCGGCCGGCTGGAGCCGCTGCGCGGGAAGCTGTCGAAGCTGGCCGATCGGGGCTGGCTGCACAAGCTGTCGAACGGCACCTTCACCATCCGGGCGTGATCTCCCGCGGTGAGGCCGTAACCAGGCGGCCCCCGGCCCGAGTTGATGACGTATGCCTACAAAGTCTCCCCCGGCCGGGGCCCACACCGAGCTTGTCTACCCGTGCCGGCTGACGCTGGCCACGCAGACCCTGACCTTCCTGACCGGGCTGCTGCGCGCCCACCTGAAGCAGATCCGCTCCCGGTGGCGGAAGCTCCCGGCCGGGCGGATCGCGGTGATCGTGCTGGCCGCGCTGCGGCATGACCAGCGCCTGGCCGACCTCGCCGGCGGCAACGACATCTCCCGTACCACGGTGGACCGGTGGCTGAAGGAGATGATCGACCTGCTGGCCGCGCGAGCCCCCAGGTTGGAGCGGGTGCTGGCGAAAATCGCCCGGGAGGGTGGCAGCGTGGTTCTGCTCGACGGGTCGCTGATACCCACCCAGCGCCAGACGGGCCTGCCCATGCGGCGGCGCTGGTCGGCGAAGCACAAACGGCACGGGCTGCTGGTCATCGCCCTGACCGACGTCAAGGGACGGCTGTTGTGGACCTCCACCGCCCGCCCGGCGCGCGGCTCGGAGATCACCGCCTGCCGTCACGACGACCTGGTCGGCCGGCTCCGCGAGGCCGGCCTCGCCGCCATCGCCGACCTCGGCTTCGTCGGCCTCGACGACGGCGGCCCGGACGCCGACCCGGCGGTCATCACCGGCTACAAGAAGCCCAAGGGCAAGAAGCTCCCGCCCGCGAAGAAGCTGGTCAACCAGCTGATCGCGGCGGAACGGGCGGTATGCGAGCACGCCTTCGCGCATCTGAAGAACTGGCGGATACTAGCCAAGCTCCGCCTCGACGTGAAGTGGGCCACCCGACTCCTACGGGATGATGATCCTCACCTGGCACGAGATCGCCCGCTGACCGACGATCTTCACGCCAGACAGGCCCCCGCGACCAGTACCGGTACGGCATCACCCGGCCACGCCACCCCGCGACTGCGCGTTCACGTAGAACACAACTCAATCGGGAGCGTTTCGCGTTCGATGTGTCCACGTGGCGGGCGGTCGTGTGATGTCCCGAGGGCGTGGGAGGCCCTTCCGTGCGTCCTTCAGGTCGAGGGGAGTACCGACGCGCCTGCCTTGGCGATGATCTCCTGCAGGGCCGCGACGTGCTGATCGAAGGCGGCCCGGCCGACGCTGGTGAGCCGCGCCGACGTGCGCGGCCGCTTTCCGACGAAGCCCTTGCGGATCTCGATGTAGCCGGCGGCCTCGAGCGTCGTGAGCTGTTTGGACAGGGCGGAGTCCGACAGGCCGGCGCTGTCGCGCAGGAACTTGAAGTCGGCCCACTCGGTGGCTGCGAGCAACGAGACGAGCGAGAGCCGGGTGGGTGCGTGGATCAGCTCGTCGAACTTGGGCTTGGTCACCGACGGCTCCCGGGCCGGTTCGCGAGCATGAGGCGCTGAAGGTACCGCGTTTGCATCGGTCCACCGACCACAAGCACCACGGCGGTGACCGAGACACCGATGGTCCCGGGGTACGAGACCCCGGACGCCTTCAGGGTGAACGTGGCGGCCAGCGATACGCCGACGAGGACCGCCGCGAAGACCAGAGCCGCGACCACTAAACGGGGGACGGGCAGGCTGGTGCGCGGCTGGGGTCTGCGGACCGCGCGGAACGCCACCAGCCCGGCGGTGGCGAGCACGCCGGCCACCAACACGGCGGTGCCGATCACGGCGACGAGCCCCTGCCCGGTCTCGGCGACCGCTGCCATCGCGACCATCAGGAACGCGATGGCCCACCAGAACCAGTTGGGAGTGCCGGCCATCCGGATGACCTGCTCCTGCCGCTGGCCGATCTCGGTGAGTGCGCGTGCGGCCTCCTCCGGACGTACCTGGTCAGACATATGCCCTCCTCGAAGTACTTTCCTAGAGGGAAAGTACCAAGCATTTTCCTAACTGGCAAGTACTTTCCCAGGCGGCGAAACACTGCCTCGACGGCTGAGGTGACGGCCAACGCCTCTGCCGGTCGCAGGGCACCCCTGACCTGCTCGAACCCCACATCACGACACCCCAGCTATGGCTTGAAGAGGAATCCTGCCATGCAGTTCAATGAGCACAGGTGTTCGAATCCTGCCGACCGGAGGAGGCTGGACAACCTTGCCGGCCGGATAGCCGACGACGCGCACGCCATCGCCCAACTCGCCGACTGGTGCCACGCGGTGAAGAACTCCCCAGGAGTGACCCCGGAGTTCGAACCGGTCGCCACCGGGCGACGAGCCACGGCCGGTGCTACTCGACCAACCGAAGGCGTCGCCCTCGACGAGCGACGCCTGAAGATTTGCACAGAACTGCGCACCGCCGAGAACCATCTGCTCCACGCCGCCGCCTACACAGCCGGCGTCAAAGCAGCCCTCGACCGGGTCCTCGACGCCTGGGAAGGACGCGCAAATGTCAGTCACGGGAGGACTTCAGAACATGCCGCATAGACGCACGCGTACACGCAGACACGCCGCCAGAGCCGCATCCCCCAACTCGTAGGCCACCGGCCCCATTGAGCTGTGTTCAACGTGAACGTGCAGGTCGCGGAGGTGGCGCGGCCGTGACACGCTTCCCCTCCCGAACGATCAGGCACCCCGCCCGCGATCGTAGGAACCCCGACCGCTGCGGCGCGGACAAACCCGGAAAGCCCCATCCCCGACGTGTCAGATGATCTACGCTCCAGACTCCCGCCGCCCCACCACCGCGAGTACACCACTGGCCTCCCACGCCAACACCGCTGACCAGCGGAGATTCAGGTTGTGCACCCCTCACTCGCGAGGTCACCGGTCACGCAGACGGCCAACCACTGCCTGTGCTTGGGCCGTTGCCACAAGAGCGTCCTGGACGGCACGCCCCTGTGCCCGCGCTTGGCTGAGAGTGGCCGTGCTCACGCTCGTGCTGTTGGGCAGAGCAACGGCGAGCAGGCGTCCAAGCGGGCGACGACTTCGGTGACGGCCCCAGTGACCTCCTGCTCGAAGACGCCACCCGCGCAGTCGAGTTCATACTTCAGGGGACGCAGAACCTGACAGTCGGTGACGCTCGCCACGGCATCCTGGTCGGCTACTGAACTTGAACTCGTGATGTCGGCGGTGCCGTAGAGCTCGCTGGGCGTTGGTCGTTCGGGATCAAGAGCGTGTATGCAGCCAGTGCCGCGCGGCGGCCAATGTCACTTCGATGTCGTCGTTCCATGAACAGACTTCCAGCCACGACAGGTAGCCGTCCCGGGTGAAGACCAGGACCTCACCGGGGCACTCGCCGGCTTCGGTGACGAGCTGCGCTTCGGCCGCCACGACCGTGCCGGGGCCGGTGGGCGCAGGATCCACCTTGCTGGTGTCGAGTTCGAAGTAGGCGGTGCCGCACCCGCATGTGCAACGCGCTCGCACGGTGAGGCGCGGAACCTGCCTTCGGAGCGCGACATGAACTGGGTTGTCCGCGCTCAGGACTGCCGCAAGCGCGTCGGCTACGTCGGCAGGCAGGCTCTCGTTCATCCCGTCACCGTATCTGACCAGCAACTTTAGTCTCCGGCCGTCCTCGCTCCATCGTCGTTCTACCGGCCACGTGTTCACACGTCCAGGGCCAGGCCGGTGCCGGCGAGGCAGCCGTTGATGACTTCCGGTCGGTACTGCAGCATCTTGAGCTTGCGCTTCACGGCACGGGTGATCTGGCTGGCGTCGGCTGCGGCAAGGTTGCCGATGTCGCGCTTGACCAACGACCAGATGCCCTCTCGCGGGTTCAGGTCGGGCGCGTAGGTGGGCAGCTGGAAGACCGTGAGCCAGCCCACGTTCGCTTCGATGAACCCCCACAACGACTTGGTCAGATGCAGGCGAACGTTGTCCCAGACCAGGACGATCGGGCCGCCGAGCTGGATGCGGGCGCGGATCAGCAAATCGCGGAAGTCGCGCCGGCCGAAGCCCTTGGGCTGGTCTTTGCGTCCGGTGTACTCGCGGACGGAGTGGAACAGCCGGGGCGCTCGCCGCATTTGTAGCAGGTCATGCCTGCCATCGATACCCGGCCCGAGCCCCGGCCGCGCACGCGGACCACAGGAGTGCACCCCCGGCGGCCCCAAGTTCTGGCTCGCGGCGGCGTCAGCGACTGACCGGCCTCGTCCTCGAAGACGATCCATCCATCGCAGGCCGCCGCGACGCTCTTACCCGCGGCCAGACCTCCTTCTTCCACAGGTCCACCGCAGCGCCGTCACGCTCGATCGCGCGGCGGGCAGGTTGCTGCCACGACCAGCCGTGCTGCTTCAGCAGCCGCCACGTCCCCTCGACGGTGTACGACACGTGGAACAGCCGGCCGATCAGCGTCTTCACACGGGCCAGCGTCCACCGCTGGTCGGCCCAACCGTGGACCAAGGGGCCGCGCTCCAACTCCCGCTCCAGCTTGGCCACCTGTTTCTCGCTGAGCCTCGGCCGCCCGGGCGAGCCTTTCGACAAAACTCCAGCCTCGCCTCGCTCGCGCCACTGGCGGCGCCACCGCTCCACCGACCGCTCGCTGACTCGCAGTGCGGCAGCTATCTCCCGGTTCTTCTCCTCACGCTCGAAGCGTTCCACGGCCCGCAGCCGGATCTGCTCCCGCGCGGCCCTCTCCGCGTCGGTCAACCCGCCACCCTGCGCGTATCTCACGGTCCAGAGCTACCGGAGCTGAGCAGCCGCCGTCAGGCGAACGGCGCCGACATCACCCAATCAAGTTCAGCAGTTCGGATAAGCAGGCATGTTCGTGAATGCAGGGCGTGCCGAATGCCCGAGCGCAGATGCCTACGGGGAGTTTGCGGCGTTCGAAGTGGCCGAGGAAGGAGTCCCATTCCTCGGTGGTGGGGGTCCGGCATTCCTCAGAGGGGCGCAGGGCGCGACAGCCACCGTTCACCACGGGTGTCGAGTGCCACACAGTGGTGATGCTCCTTGCCGATGTCGACTCCGGCCCAGATCCTGAACATGACCGCCTCCGTCAGCTGTTCGTTCTGCGGTCCCGCGGACGGCCTTGCCGACGTTGTCCTACACAGCGATCAAGTCGCGTATCCCCATGAGGGGTTGTGACCGTCACGTGCTCCGGGCGGCCAAGTCTTTTCAGCCATCGAGCGGCGACAAGCTCACTGCCATACCCGGAACCCTCGGGCCCACCGATCCTACGAATGACCGGCGTAGACCCGCGCCAAAACGGTGGGACAAGCTCAGTTCCTCGGCAGGTGCACGTTGCTGCCGCCGAAGCGGATCAGTGGCGCAAGTGCGCGGATGCCGCCGTATCGGCCGGGGTGGCCCAGCACCAGTGTGTGGTCGGCCACGGTGATGGTGTGCTCGACCTGGCAGACCGCCGTGGCCAGCGCCTCGTCCAGGAGCGGCACACCTTCGACGAGGTGGTGGGGCACCTCCGCGAACCGGTCGCCGGGGGCGGTGGCGAAGTGGCCGGCGAGACCGGTCTGTTCGGCGGAGAGCACGTTGACGCCGAACGCGCCCTGTTCCCGGATCGCGGCCAGGGTGCGGCTGTCCCGGGCCAGCGAAACCAGCAGCAGCGCCGGTCGCAGCGACACCGAGGTGAGCGCGGTGACCGTGCAGCCCATGGGCCGCTGCGCCCGTCGGCTGGTGACCACGGCGATCCCCGTGGCCCACGTGCGCATGAACCGGTGGAAGTCGTCCTGGAGGGGCCCCGGGGTCGGGGCCACGTCGGGTGGCAGCGGGAGGGCGGTCATGCCGCACCGGCCGGCACAGCTTGGCCGGACGCCGTGCGAGCGGCGTCCAGGTCGGCGCGCTCCGCAGCCGGGTCGCCCAGCTCCCGGTGGCACAGGGACCGCTGCCGGAGCAACTCGCCCACGTCGGCGTCGGGGAGCCCGAGCGCCTGCGTGTAGTCGGCGACCGCGGCCGCCCAGCGTTGCGCCGCCTGGTACACGTAACCGCGGTTGTACAGCAGGTCGGAGTTGTCGGGGTCGGTCTCGACGGCGCGGGTCAGGTCGCTCAGCGCGGAGTCGAGGTCGCCGGATTCGACGGCGAGCGTGGCGCGGCTCGCCAGCGCCGGAACCAGCTCCGGGTCCGCCTCCAGCGCCAGGTCGAAGTCCTGCCGGGCCAGGTCGGCCCGGCCGGACTCCCAGGCGAGTTGGCCGCGTACCAGGATCAGGCGGGCGTCGCCGGGGGCGAGTCGCAGGCCCTCCTGGAGTAGGGGGTCCACCGCGTCGGCCTCGCCGGTTTCGAGGAGCAGGCCGATGAGGTTGACGCGGGCGTCGAGCTGGTCGGGTTCGAGTTCGACGACGCGCGCCAGGTCGGCGATCGCGCCGTCGGTGTCGCCGAGCCGGGACCGCAGGTCGGCCCGGTTGAAGTGGATTTCCCAGAACGGCGGGCCCAGGGTGATCGCCTTGTCGTAGTCCGCCAGGGCGGCGGAGGAATCGCCCAGCTTCTGCAGGAGGGAGGCACGATCGAGGTAGTAGTCGGGGTAGTTCGGGTCGATCTCGATGACCCCTGTGAAGTCGGCCAGGGCTTCGGGGAGCCGGCCGAGGGCCCCGAGGACCCTGGCCCGGTTGTGGATCAGGGCCGACCGGTGGACCTGGTGCCGTTCGGCCGGAAGTTCCCGGTCCATCTGTTGCAGCCCCTCGTCCACCAGACGGAAGGACTCCGCGAGGTTGCCCAGGTGCATCTCGACCAGGGCGAGCCCGTTCCGCTGGAAGACCGAGTGGAACGTCCGCAGCTCGGGGTCCGGCAGCAGGGCCGCCACGGCGACCGAGCTGTTGACGTAGGCCTTCGCAAGGTGGTGGTCCCGCCGCTCCGGTGGGTGAAGGCGGGTGTAGAGCATGGCCAGGGCGTAACCGCTGAAAGTCTGGGCCAGCGGCTGGGTGTACCGGCCTCGCACCTCCAGGTAGAAGCGTTCGGCCTCGGCGCTGCGCCCCAGGAGGGCGAGTGCCGTGGACATCTTGCCGGTGAGGTGCCAGTAGGTCTCCGCCCGTTCGGGGCTGGCCACCGCCCTGCCTCGCGGGGAGAGGTCGAGTATCACGTGCCAGAACCCCATGCGGGCGCAGTAGGACGCGGCATCGAGGAAGGCTTCGCCACCCGCCTTGGCCGGGTCGCGGCCATGTTCGAGGTGGTAGGGGATGGCTCCGAGACGCAGGCTCCAGTCGCCTTGGCGTACGAGCTGCGCGGCCCGTTCGTCGTGGAGTTCGGCCCGGACGGCGGGATCGGCGGCGCGGTGGGCGGCCTGTTCGTCCGGGTTGTCGGAGGTGCCGTCCGCGTCGATGTACGCGCGCAGCAACCTGTCCTGATCGCGGACGTCCCCGGCGGCGGAGCTTTCGACGAGTGTGCAGGCAGGACGGGCGTACCGGCTGAGCGCGGATGCGAGTTCGTCCGTCAGATCGGCGCCCCGGGTGCCGACGGTGATGGCGATCGGGCGTCCCTGGGTGCGCCGTAGCAGGATCGCCAGAAACTCCTGGTCGGTGTGGTCGGCCTCGTCGACGTCCGCGAACGTCAGCCGCAGCGCGCCGAGACCGCTCAGCGTGACGTAGGCGTCCAGGAACTCGACCAGGCCGTGGGCCAGCCGACGGGTGCGTACCGGCGCGTAGATACGTGTCTGCTCCTCGGGCACTGCCAACGACGTCAGGGTCCCCGGCGCGGCCCCGATGCGCTTCTTCAGCTCCGGCGCCACGGAGAGGATCTCGATGGCGTGGTCGCCCACCAGGTCGGGCCACCGTTCGTACACCGCGGGTACCAGCGACCGCATCAGGCTGCCGGTCCCGGTGTACGGGCCGCGGAGCCGCCGATGGCAGCTGACCGTCACATCGGCCGGCTCCGAAGCCGTTGCGTCGGGCCCGGAGCGCCACAGTCGGGTGTTCATGGAGTCTCCTTTCATCGTGGTTTTGTGCCCTTACGTGCCCCACGTGCCGCCTCGCGGCGCGAGACCATGACGAGGAGGGCGAGATCGGTGAAGAACAGGGCGAGCGACACGATGGCGTCCCAGAATCCGGCTCCGCCGGCCGTGCCGTGTGCCAGTTGCGGTCCGAGCCGGGTGGCGAAGCCCCACAGCAGCGGTACGACGGCCAGCGCGGCGGTGGCCAGCAGGAAGCCGACGCCGCAGACCGTCACCAACGCGAACCAGGGAGCCATGAGCCGGTCCCGCGGCGACCACGCCGACCCGTCGAGGTCTGATGGCCGTACGCCCGGCAGCCGGCTCAGCTTCGTGCGCAGGTAGGCAGACGTCGCGTCGTGCAGGGCGGAGCAGCCGAGCAGGGTCGTGAACACGTAGTACAGGTCGGTGCGCAGAAACAGGTAGAACTGCCAGACCAGGCGGAACAGGATCGTGTAGGCGACGGCCAGCGCCGGCCCGGCCGCCCACGAAGGGCCCGACCCCGCCAGCAGGGTCAGCGCGCTGAACAACAGCACGTCGGCCAGCATCCCGGCGAGGAACGGTACGTACCGCTTCCTCCTCGGGACGCCGTACAACCCGTCGAGGTCGGTCTCCACCACCAGGAAGTACAGCCGCCTGCTCATCGACAACCGGGTCGGCACTCCAAGCCGCCGCCCGGCCAGCACATGGAAGAACTCGTGCCAGCTCACGGCCGGCGCCTGTGCCAGCGCCAGCGACAACTGCACAACGACGAGCGAGGGGCTGAAGAACACGTTGTCCGTGTGGGGCCTGACCCCGGGATGCGTCACCAGCATGACGACGCATGCGGTCACCAGGGCCGCGTATCCGGCCCAGGCGGCCGGCGAGAAGGCCCATGCGCCCAGCCGCCGCAGCCGCAGAGGCGGCAGCCGGGCGGGGTCGTCCGTGCCCTCCCTGACGAAGCCCAGCTCGCGCAAGGTGTCGAGGAAGTCGGTCATGTCGACGGACTCGCCGAACTCCGTGTGGTACCACTGGGCGGCTTCCTCCAGGGTCATACCGGAGGCGAGCCGGCGCAGCAGGGCCGCGCCGTCGTCGGGCAGCACGGCGTAGGACTGCGTGTCGGAGCGGCCCACCACGACGCCGTCAGGTTCGTCGACGAACGTCAGCGGGTGGAATTCGACGGCTGTCATGAGTGACCCGGGCCTCCTCACCGGCTCGAAAGGCTCTGCAAGTGATGCGGTCCGTACCCCACCCGACGACCCACGGCGAGTACGGGTACGGACCGGCTACGTCAGCACCCGTCGGGGCTGTAGAGCGACGCCGAAGACGTGAGCTTGATGGACCCGGGCTTGCGGACCGAGATCTTCTTCATGTGATTCACCTCCCTGTGCTGATCGCTGCTGTCACGGAGAGGCCGCCGGAAGCGCGGCCCGGTGAACGACAACGACACTGCCAGCGGCGCCGTCGTACGACATGGGGGGAATGCCCCCATATTCCTGCGGCGGGCGGCGACCGCATCTGGGGGCGCGACCCCCATGCGGACGGGACCCGACGGGGGCAGGGTGATCGCATGCGAGATGACGCCCTGTCAGTGATCGCCTGCGGATCCAGCGCGGCGAGCCAACTCCCCGTCTACCTCATGTGGTTGCGCCAGGAGATCGACCTGGACCTGCGGGTGCTGCTCACCGGCAGCGCCACGCGGTTCATCCAGCCACAGGTCGCCGCCTGGCATGCCGACGAGGCCTACACCAGCGACGACCCGGCACTCAATCCCACCGAGTTCGCGAAGCGGTCCGCGGCGGTGGTCGTACTTCCCGCCACCGCCAATACGCTCGCCGCCGCCGCGCTCGGCCTGGCCGCCACTCCGGCGCAGACGGTCCTGCTGGCCGCGGACCGACCGGCGATCTTCTTCCCCAACATGAACCGCTCCATGTGGGTCAAGGAACCCACCAGGCGCCACGTCGCCACGCTTCGCGCCGACGGCCACACCGTGGTCGATCCACAGGAACAGGTGGTCTACGAGCTCTGGCGGCGCGAGAACGCGCAGGGAATCACGATGCCGCCGCCCGAGGAGGTGGTGGAGACCGTCGTCACGTGGCTGGAGAAGAACCTTGTGCCGGGCGACTGAGACACCCGTGGGCGGCCTTCGACTCGGAAGGCCGCCCACGGCGTCTACGGCTCGTCCCGACGTCTACCGGTCGTCCCGGTGTACCCGGTCGTCCCGGTGCATTTGGGCCGCGTACGCGTTGAGCGCCGCCCGGTTGGGCTGGTCGGTCTTGAGGATCAGGCTCGCGACGTGCTTCTCGACCGTACGCGGGGAGATGAACAGGCGGGCGGCCAGACTGCGGTTGTCCGGCCGATCCGTCATCAGGAGGAGCACCTCGTACTCCCGTTCCGTCACGCCGAGAAACCGGAGCCGCTGCGGCACCCGGCCGGCGGCCACGCGATGCGGCACCACCACGCCGGTGCGCCGCAGCAGTGTGCGGCAGACCCGCGCGACCACCGGAAACCCTGTCTGGTGGAAGTACTCCTCGGCCCTGCGCAGCCACCGCACCGGTTCGCCCCAGTGGTCGGCACAGGCTGCCTCGGCGACCAGCCGCAGACCAAGATGTGCGGCCATCGCATACGGCTCTCCGAGCGCCGCGGCCTCCTCCCTGGCCGCGGCAGCCTCCGCGCCCCGCCCGTCACGGCCCAGCAGGACGGCCTTCGCCAGCAGCAAGAAGTGCTGGTTCCACCGCAGTTGACTCGCCTCGGCGGCTGCCACTTCGTGGTAGCGCGTCCAGTCGGCGTCTTCCGCCAGCACATCCAGCAGCAGGGCCAGCCCGTACTGTCCGGCCAGCGGATAGGGCGCCGGCAATGCGACCTCCTCGGCCGCCGCATCGGCCAGGTCCAGGCGCGCCCGGTCACGGTCCTCCGCCAACAGCGCGCACACCGCCTCGCCCAGCCCCCGGGCGAGCGGCGTCCACGGTGACGGCTCGGCCGCTCCCCCGACGGCCGCTCCCCCGACCTGCACGAGTTCCCGCGCGTTGCGCCGTCCCTGGTGGGCGGCGCTGATGGCGCGGACCGCCGACAGGAACCGCGCGTCGCTGCCGGAGAGAAGGGCGCTCCCCTCCTCGGCCTCGGTCAGGGTGTCGGCCGTCGTGTACTCGCCGCGCAGAACGTGGTCCAGGGACAGCAGCAGGTCGACGCCGGTACACAACGCCGTCGCGCCCAAGTGGCCGGCGTGCCGACGTACCCGTACGAGTGCGGCCCGGTCTCCGGAGACCAGCCACTGCTGACCTGCGCGGTGGAACATCGCGCGCATCCGCCACAGGGGCAGGTCGTGTCCGTCGGCCACGGCCTGCATGCGGTCGAAGCAGAGGGCCGCTTCGCGCGAGCCCCGCTGTTGGGCGACGAGACCGCGTACCTGCCATGCCAGGCAGGCGAGCGCCGGCAGGCCCGCCCTCTCGGCCTTGCCGACGGCCTGGGTGGCGAGCTGCTTCGCCCGCTCCGGTGAGTCCACGATCAGCCGTGCCCATACGGCCTCGACCTGAGCGGTCTGCCGGTCCTCCGCGTCGGGGCCCAACACGGTGAGCGCGGCCTCGACATGGGCCAGCCCCTCGGCCCGCTGCCCGTCGGCGTGGTACAGCCAGGCCAGCCGGGTGTGCAGGGTCGCCACGCGTTCGGAGTCCACGGCGGGGCCGCCCAGCTCGTCCAGGGCGGCGGCGAGCCCAAGGCCGCGCTCGGTCCGGCCGCTGGCCGCCAGCGCCGACATCAGCTCGGCCAGGACGTCGGCCCTCAACCGGGTGTCGTCACAGCCGTCCAGGAGTTCCCATGCCTGGGTCAGCGGGCCGACCGCGGCTTCGGCACGGCCCGCCGTGAGCGCCCGCCGACCGGCCTCGGCGAACAACCGCGCGGCGCCCGGCCGGTCGTCGGCGGAGCGTTTGAGGGCGGCGCCGAACAGGCACCACTCGCCCGGCAGTCCGGGTTGCAGTTCACCCACCGCCTCGGCGGCCTGCCCGGCCAGGGCGACCCGGTCCGCCGGGGTGAGCCGGCTCAGCAGGGCCGCGACGGTCATCGGGCCACGGAACGCGTACCAGTCGGAGGTCGGTCCGTCGGCGGTGAGCAGGTCGGCCGCGACGGCCGATCGCAGATACCCGAATATCTCGGTCTCCGTCATACGGAGAGCGTGCCGGAGCACCGAGACGGGGAACCGCTCGCCGATCACGCCCGCGGCCGACAGCAGCCGGTGCGCTTGGGGCCCGAGTCGGCCGACGCGCTGGACGATGCTGTGCTCGACGGCGAGCGGGATCCCGGGACCGGTACCCGGTACCGGCCGATGCCCCCGGGGACCGTTCGCCGGGTGGCCGGTGGCGACCATGGTGCGCAGCAGTTCCTCGGCGATGAACGGGTTGCCGCCGCTGTCGCGGTACAGCTGGTCGAGAGCTTCGGCGGGCAGGGCCGTGACGCCCGTGTCCGGATGGGCAGCGGCGAGCCGTTCCACGTCGGCGCGGTTGAGCCGGCGCAGCGCCAGGAGCGTGCCGCTGCGCCGCCGGGTCAGGGCGCGGGCCAGGTCACAGGGGACGCCCGGACCGGACCGGAACGTGACGAGGAGGACGATGCCCTGGCGGGAGAGGTTGTCCGCCAGGTACTCCACCACTGCCAGCGTGCCGACATCGGCGTCGTGGAGGTCTTCGAGCACGAGCAGGCTGCCCCGGCCCTCCCCGGCGGCCGCGACCAGACGCAGGACGGACTCGGCCAGCAGGACCGGGGACGCGTCCGGCTCGGCGTCGTCGGGCCCATCGGCGGGCGGGAGTTCACGCTCGGAGGCGGGCCCGTACTCGGGTACGAGGCCGCCCAGGACGGCGCGGTAGGAGCCGAGGACCTTCCTGTCAGGCCCCTGTCCCTCGCGGAAGAGACACGCCAGCGCTTCGGCCAGGGGCCGCAGCGCCACCGTCGGGCCGACCGGGCTCGCCCGCCCCTCCAGCACCCGCATGCCGTGGTGGCGCCCGGACCGGGCCGCTTCCAGGGCCAGTCGGGACTTCCCGATGCCGTCCTCGCCGGTGATGAGAACCGTGTGTCCGCGCCCGTGACGGGCCTCCTCCAGCGCCTCTTCCAGTACGCGACGTTCCAGGTCACGGCCCACGAGTTCGGCGAAGCCAACGTTGTCCACGATCTGCATGCACACACCCCCGTGTGTTTCTGAAGTCGTGTCGTGCGAGTCCTGATGGTTTATGAACCGATGTGCGATGAATTGCCGGTAGGCAGCGTGGTTCCGGGGAACCTGCCGTGTCACGGCCGGTTCCGTTGAGCGGACCGGGGCGTGGCGCGGACCTGGGGGCCGCGGAGCCGGTGGAGCAGGCCGGCCCGCTGCGGATCCGTTTCGGGGAGACCGAGTTCGTCGGCGATGGCCAAGGCGCGGCTCCAGGCGCTGTGCGCGGCGTCGTGGCGGCCGGTGGCGCGGTGGATGTCGCCGAGGCAGACGAGGCCCGCGGCTTCGCTGTGCAGGTCGCCCGTCCGCCGGAAGAGTTCGATGGCCTGCCGGTAGCAGTCGACGGCTACGGCATTCCCGCCGAGGCCGTGGTGAATGTAGCCGAGGCTGTCCCAGGTGTGGGCCTGCCCGTTGAGGTCGCCGGTTTCCTGCGCCAGCGCGAGTGACTGCCGGCAGTGCACCAGGGCCTGTCCCTGGGCGCCGAGTTGCGCGTGCAGCCATCCGACGTGGTTGAGCGCGGCCGACTGCCCCGCCCTGTCTCCGGCGGCCCGGTAGTGCGTCAGGCTGTGGTGCGCGTGGTCGAGGGCCTGCTGGTGAAGCTGCTGAGCGGCGGTCATCCGCGCGAGGTGCTGATGGGTGCGGGCCTGTCCGGGATGGTTTCCGAGTGCGTCGAACAGCCGTAGCGCGAGCAGGTAATGGGTGTGTGCCTCATCACGCCGGTTCATACGGTCCTGGGCCAGGCCGAGGCCACGGTGGGCCTCGGCCTGGCCCGCCGTGTCCTCCTGGCGTCGCGCGGCCTCCAGGGCGGTTGCCTGTACGGCGGCCAGCGCCCGCCAGTGTCCGTGCCGGTCGAGGAACGTGGTGAGCGCCGAGGCGAGCCGGCAGGTGTGGGTGTCGAATCCGGCGGACGACGCCTTCCGCACGGCGGCGAGCAGCACCGGATACTCGGCCGTGAACCAGGTCTGGGCCTGCTGATGGTCCGACAGCTCCGTGGGCGCGGAGCCCTGGTCGGCCGCAGGCAGCGGCTCCGGATGGGGCTGGGGAGTCAGCAGTACGTCGGCCCGGTGGGCGGTGTGCAGGTAGTGGTCCAGCATCCTGCGGGTCGCAGCGCGGCCGACGGCGTCGTCGTCGTGCGTGGCGACCAGGTCGGCGGCGTAGGCGCGCAGCAGGTCGTGGAAGGAGTACCGGCCCGCAGCGGGCTCCGCGAGCAGGTGTCCGCGCACGAGCTCGGTGAGCGGAGCACGGATCTCTGCCACCGGAACTCCGGCCAGAGCGGCAGCCGCCGGCAGTCCGATGTCCGGTCCGGGGTGCAGGCCCAGAAGCCGGAACAGGGTGGCGCTCTCGGGGTGCAGCGCTCGGTACGACCAGGAGAACACGGCACGTATCCGGCTGGCCGGGTCTCCTCCGTCGAGCGCGTCCAACCGGCTCTCGGCGAGGCGTAGTTCCTGGGCGAGCCGGGCGAGCGGCAGACCGGGCTGCGCGGCGGCGCGGGCGGCCACGATGGCCAGGGCGAGGGGCAGCCCGGCGCAGCGGTCGATGATCTCCCTGATGGCTGCGGGATCGGCCGCGGTCCGGTGCGGTCCCAGCCGGATGGTCAGCAGGTCCAGGGCCTCTGCGCGCGAGAGCAGCCCGAGCGTGAGGAGGTGGGCGCCCTCGGCCGCGGCCAGTCCGGTCAGTTGTCGTCGGCTGGTCGCCAGCGCCATGCAGCCGGGCGCACCGGGCAGGAGCGGCCTGACCTGCTCGGCGTCACGAGCGTTGTCCAGCACCACCAGCATCCGCCGTCCGGTCAGCAGACTGCGGTACAGGCCCGCCTGCGCGTCCAGCCGGGCGGGGATGCGGCTGGGCTCCACACCCAGGGCGTCGAGAAAGCCCCGCACGGCTTCCGCCGGGCTCATGGCCGGGCCCCCGGGAGCGAATCCCCGCAGGTTGACGTACAACTGCCCGTCGGGGAAGGCCCCTTGTGCCGTGCGCGCCCAGTGCACGGCCAGTGCCGTCTTGCCCACGCCCGCGGTGCCGGACACCGCGGAGATCACGACGGCGGACGGCTGGTCGGCCGCCGAGGCGAGCACTTTGTCGAGGTAGGCGAGCTCCTCCTGCCGTCCGGTGAAACCGCGTACACCCATGGGCAGTTGCGCGGGCACCCCACCCCGCCACGGGGCTGCCGCCGGCCCGGAGAGGTACTCCCCGTGGGCCGGGGAGTCGGATGCCGCCGCGGGGGCGGGTGTCGAGGCGGTGGTCGGTATCGAGGCCATGGCGGCAGGTTCGTCCGTCCCGTGGTGCGTCGGCCAGGGGCCGTGCTGGGGCAGGGTCCCCCGCAGGATGGCCTGGTGTACGCCCTGGAGGCCGGGCCCGGGGTCGGAGCCGAGCTCTTCTGCCAGGCGCTGCCGCAGCGCGGCGTAGCAGCCGAGCGCCTCCGCGTCCCGATCGGCGGCGTGCAGCGCACGCATCAGCACCTCGGTGAGCGGTTCCGCCATGGGGTACTCGCCGAGCAAGTCGCTGAGCAGCCCTATCACGGTGACGGTGCCACCGGCGCGCAACTCCAACTGCGCCCACTCCACAGCGGCGTCCACGTGCTGCCGTCGCCAGGCCTCGCGCACGCGGGCCGCCCACTGGCCGCTCAGCCCGGCCAGAGGCTCCCCGCGCCAGAGCCCGAGAGCCTCGCTCAGCAACGACATCCGCTCCTTGTCGCTCGGGCCCGCTTCTCGTGCCTGGTTCACCAGATGTCGGAAACGGAGGATGTCCACCCGGTCCGGGTCCGCGTCGAGGAGGTATCCGCCCGAGCGGCGCACCAGACGAAACCGCACGTTGTCCGCGTCGCCGGTGGTCTCGCACAGCCTTCGGATCCGGGTGATGTGTGCGTGCAGCGCGCGGCGTGCCCCGTCCGGGGAATCGGTGCCCCAGACGCGTTGGATCAGCACGTCGGCCGCCACCGGCAGAGCCGTGTCCACGGCCAGCGCGGCCAGCACGGCCCGGCGCTGCGGCGGTCCCACCTCTCTCGCCCGACCGCGTTCCGCGAATTCCACCGGGCCCAGCAGTCGTAAATGCACCACCATGTCCGCACCCCCGTGCAGATCGCCGTTCAGCGTTGCGCATCCGCTTGGACTGTCCTAGTGCTCTGTCCTAGTGCTGAGCGACAAGCTATCGACAACGTTCCGCCCCACGCTCGCAGTCCACGCTGATGCAGCGGTCGAAAGTGCATATGCACGCGGCGATTTCGCGACGGCTGTGGCGCCAGGACATCGAGTGCCGCAAGCGGGGGAAGTGACGGGGCGATGGGCGTGAACGAGACGCAGAGCACGGCGACAAGGGACGCGGAGAGCACAAGGGACACAAGAGATACGAGGGATACGAGGGATACGCAAGGGCGTTCGGTAAGGCGGTGGGGCCGACCGCCCGCGCCGGTCGACGTGCCCTCTGCGGACACCGGCGGACGGAGCGTACTGGAAGGCGCCTTCGGACTGCTGGCGGCGGTGGAGCACGCCCAAGTCGCGGGTTTGACCAGGCTGGCAGCCGATTGCGGGCTGCCCAAAACCACCGCCTACCGGCTACTGGAACAACTGGTGGACCTGGGGGCGGTGGAACGCATCGACGGCGGATACCGGGTGGGGCCGAGGATGTTCTCGCTCGGTCAGCGATGGGAGCCCCACCCCGGACTCCGGCCGGCCGCACGGGAACCGGCCCGCCGTCTGGCACAGGTCACGGGTGCCATGGTCGGTGTCAGCGCGCTGTGGGAGGGCCAGACACTGGTCGTGGACTGGGCGCCGTCCGCGCCGGATGACACACGCGATCGGCTGCGTGACGAGGTGACGTGGCCGTGGAACACCGCGGCGGGCAAGGTGCTGGTGGCCGGCGCACATCCGCGGCTGCCGCTCGGGCCGCTTCCCGCCACCTGGCAGCGGGAGGCGGAGGCGATCCGGGACCGGGGTGTCGCTTTCGACCGGGAGGAGTTGGTGGCGGGCGTGTGCTGCGTGGCCGTGCCGTTGACCGCTTCCGGCGGTTCCCCGGTGGCGGCGTTGTGCGTCGTGACCGATCCCGCGCACCGACTGGACCGCCTCGCCGATGTCGTCCAGCGAGCCGGAAGGACCATCAGCGCGAGGCTGCGTGGCGGGGCCCTCTGATCAAGCAGGGCTCACTGATCTCGCTGACCTCTCCGATCGAGCGGATCTCACTGATCCGACAGCGGCCGCCGTCCCCTCCCCTCCCGGGGGCGGCGGCCGCGTTCGCGGGTGTGTCTTCGTGGGCGTGTATCAGTTCGCCGCGTTCATCAGGTCGAGGGCGCCCTGCTGGCGGGCGGCGTCGGTGGAGTCCAGAGGGCCGGCCCAGTGCAGCCCGTACGCGTCAAGTGCGTTGCGATCGTTGGCGTAGGCTGCGTCGGCCTGCCGCCGGATGTACGACGTGTAGGGGCGGTCGGACAGTCCGACGTTGAAGGCACTCAACCCGCGGACGTACGCGCCCTTGAAGGACGGTCCGTCGCCGCCGCACCCACCCGTCTCGCACGGCTCACGCAGGATCCCGCCCGAGTTGAGGTAGGTGGACGAGGTCGAGGCGTCCGCGATCTGGCAGCCGGTGGTGAGCAGGGCGGAGTCACCGGTCGCCCGGTGCAGCTCCGCATGACCCGACTGGCCCGGGAGTTCACCGCGTTCGTCCAGCGCGAACCATAGCCCGCCCTGCGCCACTCGGACGCACTGCTCCTGGACGACCAGCACTACACCCAGATCTTCTCCCCCGCCACGACCTGGACATCTACCGCCTCCGCCTCGACGTCCACACCCGTCTACGGACCTTCCTCACTCAGTACGCCGAAGACCGCCCGCTGCTCGGAGAAACCCTGGAGAACCGGCTCTACCCCCTGGCAGCTATGTCCGCCCACACCCTGACCAAGCTGAGGCAGCCCACCCCCTCGGACTTGCTCAACATTGACCTCGACCACCTCAGCGACGACCTCATGTCCCGTATGACGGGCACGCTGGAGCAGAACATCAAGAGCGCCCTGCGTCAGAGCAAAGCCGGCGGTGTCGACCGCATCGCCCGCACACCTGAATTCACCGCCAAGCTCCGCCAGGCCGTTGTCTCTCAAAGCCGATACCACATCGGACGTTGACTGGCAGGTAGTAAGAGGTCATCTCGATTGGTGGATCGAGGCGCGGGCGACCCTGCGGGCTGAGCCAATGGGTGCTGGTGCGACGCTGCGGGGACGCGCGAGGTCAATGAGCTGATCAACGTTGACGATCCAGCCTGGCCGCCCTTCCTTCAGGAGCTGTCCGGCACCGGCGTACCAGTTGAGGTGCTGCCCGGCGATCCCGAGACGGGCCGCGCCTCGCTGCTGCAACTCCAGGTCTCCGCCCGATCACATTTGGGTGGCATCGTATTGAAGTGCGGCGGCACGCTCGTGGACAGCGGATGGCTGCGGATCTTCGGAAGCCCCAGTGGTGTCGGCGCAGAAGGATTGCCCGGCCTGGCCGAGATCAACGCGATGCCCGCGACGTTCGATCCCGCATGGCCGTCGGGTGCAGGACTCGTGGTCGCGCACGACGTGCTGGGCGGGGTTTTCACCCTCAACGGGGGCAACCCCCGCCAGGCTGGTCGGCCCGGAGAGCCGGGTGAAATCCTCTACTTCGCACCCGACGCCCTTGGCTGGCAGGCCCTGGGCGCCGGCCACTCGGCATGGCTGTCCTGGATTCTCTCCGGAGGGCTCCAGAAGTTCTAAGAGGGCCTGCGGTGGGACGGCTGGCGCGACGAAGTCGCTGTGCTCAATGGCCGGCAGGGGCTGTCGTTCTTCCCGCAGTTGTGGTCCACCGAAGCCCGTCAGGATCTGCCGGCGGCCAGCCGTCGTGCGGTGCCCATGGCGGAACTCCTGAGCCTGAGCCGCAACTCATGCCTTCAGTTCGACGGGGCCGATCCGGGGTTTCTCGGAGTTGCATGAACTGGTTCACCCACCCAGACGCCGGTAGCAGATGAGGGCGGCGGCGATGCCGGCGAAGGCGAGGAAGTGTTCGGCCTTGCGCTCGTAGCGCCGGTGCAGACGGCGGCAGTCGGCAAGCCAGGCCACCGTCCTCTCCACCGTCCGATGGCGGCCCAAGCGCTGAGAGGGCTCGATGCCTTTGCGGGCGATGCGCGGGCCGATGTTCCGTGAGCGCAGCCACTGCCGCACGTGGTTGTAGCCGTATCCCTCGTCGCCATGGAGTTTGGCGGGTCGTCGTCGACGCGGTCCACGGCGTGAGCGGATGGGCGGGATGCCGCGCACGAGGGGTTCGATTCCCTGGCTGTCGTGAGTGTTCGCGGCGGAGATCCCGATCGAGAGGGGTAGGCCGGACCGCTCGGTGGTCAAGTGGATCTTTGATCCCTTCTTGCCGCGATCTACGGGATTCGGACCTGTCAGGTCCCTCCTTTGAGGGCCAGCATGTTCACCGAGTCGATCGCTCACCGCGACCAGTCCAACTCCCCGCGGGCGCCGAGTTCGTCCAGGACCAGGCGGTGGAGCTTGCCCCACACCCTGGCCCGGCTCCACTCGGTGAACCGGCGGTGCGCGGTCGGCCCGGACGGACCGAAGACCGGAGGCAGTTGCCGCCAGGTACAGCCCGTCGCGGCCACGAACAGGATCGCCGCGAGCACTTCGCGATCGCCGTACCGCCGTCGACCACCCTGCGGACACACCGGAGCAGCCGCTGAAACAACTCCCACAGCCCGTCCGGAACCAGACGTCCCACCCACGCAATCACGATAGCCAGCCTAATGATCAAGCCAGTTGAGACGACCTCTAACGCAGAGCCTCAAGGGGCATCCTCGTTACACGTCAGCACGGGTCAAGGTACCAAATTGGGTCCCAATAGACGCGCATCCCACGAATGTCTACATCACAGTATGTGTACTTCTTATCCTGACCGGCCAAGCCGACCTGACTGACTCCGGGCTGATTGTTGACGATGGCGCCATATCCCAGGAAGTTGGAGAGGGTACGTTCGCCGCAGTAGTAGAGCTTGAATACGGTGTGCAGACCGTTACCCTCACCGGCAGCAACGCATAGGAACCCGGTCTGACAGTTGTTGATGATTCGGTTTCGTTCATCCGTGGTCAAATGTGGTAATGCAGACTCTTTCGCGGTATATAACGGGCTCACCCCCGGGGACCAGGCCATTGCTCCGACGTCAGCCGCATGCCCCGCGCTTTTCGCTTCCGTTGCCCGCACCGTCGGAGCGGTCATCGAGAATACCGAGAGCAGGATGCCGAACACAGCGACGATAGCCAGCATCCCCTTCCGCGAGACACGCGGCGTGTTTGCCATGATTCCCATGCCCATCGACCTTCCTACTCTTCCCCTTGCACATGGTCGTTGACGAGTCGTTCATGCTCCTGGCAGACCAAGTCATCTTGATTCAGAAGGCGCGGATCAGCTTGCGTGCAGCCGAGAAGTGAGCGCCCGCCACTATCGCGGTCGTGGCCGGCGTGACTTTCCGGCACTCGCGCTGATAGTGATGCTCCAGTGTCGCTCGCGGCTTCCTCTGGATCCTGTCTTCGGTCTCGTGGCCCATGCTGTCGTCGGTAGCCACGTCACCGCCACACGTTTCGACGGTGCTCAAACAGTGAGCCTCCGCCAACTTGGAGTCTCAGGTCAAAGGGCTGGTGTGACGATCTTTCGGGATGCTCGTGCTGGTCGCGGGCGGCAGTCTGCTGAGAAGATCGTCTGCCGGGCTGC
Source organism: Streptomyces sp. NPDC051963 (assembly GCF_044593495.1). Classification (NCBI taxonomy): domain Bacteria; kingdom Bacillati; phylum Actinomycetota; class Actinomycetes; order Kitasatosporales; family Streptomycetaceae; genus Streptomyces; species Streptomyces sp. NPDC051963. The sequence goes on from NZ_JBIUCC010000006.1 coordinate 27,379, forward strand.
GCCAGAACCATCCTTCTGTGACGCTCGGTGTCCAGTTACGGCTGACGCCGATAGCCCTTTCTGAACGGAGGCCGTGACGCTTCAGCCGTGTTGGTGTCTGGCGGCCATCGTGTGGAATATCTTCTTCGGTTCCCAGCGGGCCTCGTCGAGCACCCGGACGACGCCGTACGAGCCAAGGTCGTGCTGCCTGGGCCTGCTGTAGCCGGCGAAGGTAAACCAGAGCGCGGTGTCCACGCCTTCCTCTTCGAAGATGTCCAGCAGCTCGGTGAAGTAGCGTGCCTGTTCGTCTTCGTCCGGCACCGCGCCGTGCGGCACTTGCCAGGCCATGCCGCCACGTTCGCCCGCGCCCTGGTAGGCGCAGGTTCCGTACTCGGTTACCGCGACGGGCTTTCCGTGGGCGAGGTGGCCGCGCAGTTCGTCCCGGAAGCTGTCGGCGTTGTAGGCAGCCCGGTAGGCATCGATGCCGACGAAGTCGAACGGATGCCAGTCGACGAACTCCCAGGGCGCCGAGGCGTAGGTGACCCGCCCGCCGAAGTGCGTGCGGGCGGTCGCGGCGGCTTCGGAGAGGAAGTCATTGAGGCGTTCTTGCACCGGTCCGAGGGAGGACCACCACTCCATGTCGGCGCCGGCCATGGCCTGCAGGCGTTCGCCGTAGGTGTCGCCCGGGATGAAGCCCCCGCAGAACGCGCTGATCTCGCAGCCGGCGACGAACACCACGTCGGCGCCGGCCTCCCGCACAGCTTCGGCGCGTTGGGCGCAGTCGGCGAAGAACGGGAGTAACTGGCCGTGAGGGAGGTCCACGGGAAAGGGGGCGAACCAGACTTCAAGGCCCGTGTCAGCGGCATGCCGGGCAGCGATGCTCAGCCGTTCGGGCTCTCGCCCGGAGATACGAACGGCGTCGCAGTGGAGCTCCCTGGAGATCACCGCCATGTCGTGGCGGACTGTCTCAGGGGCGAAACCCTTGCGGGAGAGTTCTTCCCCAGGCAGGAATCCGGTGTCGTAGTTGATGCCCCGTGCGCGCACGCCCTTGCCCCTTTTCGCTTGACCGGTGCCGTGTTCTGGCAAGTCAATGCCGTGCCCGGGGTCCTTGGCCAGAGGGGGAACGCTCCGGACGAACGTCGCGCATTGCATGCGGCGTTGTCTCAGCGGCTGACTTCAAGGTTCGTCAGGACGAGCAGGGCGCGCAGGAGTTGGGTGGCGCGGGCGGGATCGGCGCGGAGTTTGGTCAACACGCGCCAGTTCTTGAGGTGAGCGAAACCGTGCTCGACTGGGGCCCGTCCGGCGGCCAGCACGTGGTTCGCCTCCTTCTGCCCGGGGGTGAGTTTGCAGTAGCGGGTGGCCTTGAAGCCGGTGACGATGACCAGGTCATCGGGGTCGTCGGGTTTGTCCACGCCGAGGAAGCCCAGGTCGGCGAGGGCGCCGAGGCCGGCTGCTTTCAGGTGGTTGACGAGCTGGTCGTGGCGGGCGGCGGTGGCGTCGTGGGTTCGGCCGGGCCGGGGGGCGGAGATCCAGATCAGCCGTCCCTTCTCGTCGGTCAGGGCGAGGAAGTGCAGGCCGTGGCGGTGGTGCTTGCCGGAGAAGTTCTTCCGGTTGTCGCGTCCGGTGCGGCGCTGGGTGGGGATGAGGGTGCCGCCGACCAGGACGACTTCCCCGCCCCGCTTCGCGATCTTCTTCAGGGCCCCGTCCAGGCGCAGAGCGCGGGCGGCGAGCAGGTGGATCATCTCGTCGCGCCAGCGGCGGACGGTGGACTCGGCGACGTTGTTGCCGCCGGCCATGTCGGCCAGGCGCTGGTCGTGGCGGAGCACGGCCAGGACAATCAACGCGATCTTCCCCGGAGGCAGCGACCGCCAGCGCGAGCCTATCGATTTCAGGTGGCGCCGCAGCAGGCCAGCGAGGTGGTTGACGGTACTCGTGGACAGCGGCAGACGGCACTGGTAGACAAGGGACACGGTGTCCCCGGCGTGCTCTTCGGTTTTGGTCACACATTCCCAACGAGCCCCGGGGGCCACCGCAGTTACGGCCCCTTGTACCGGCTCCCGCCTCACGGGCGGACGGTGAACCGCCCGTCGGGACGTTTGCGCAGCCAGCCCCGATCGGCCAGTTTGGTCAGCTTCCCGCGCAGCGGCTCCAGCTTGCCCCGCACCCCGGTGTCCACCCCGAGCGTCTCACCGATCTGACGGACCGTGACCGGCCCGCCCGCATCACGTACCTCGGCGAGAATGCGCTGGTACTCCGGCGGAAGCGCAGTCTCGGTGAGATCCGGGGCGCGGTGCGGGATCAGCAACGCTCCCTTCCCGCCCACCTGTGCGACGGCCGGCGCCGTCGCGGCCCGCTCGGCGGCAATCTGCTCGCTCATCCGGGCCAGGACCCGCTCGGTCGCGGCGAGGTCCTCCCGCCCGGCCCGCACCTCGGCCAACTGCTTGACCAGCTGTTCTTCCAGATCGTCCAACTCCGCGCGGCGTTCCGCGATCCGCTCGGTCACCTCGGGATCCACCATGCGCCAGATCGCAGGGAGGGGAATGAGGCGGCGGACCGGATCGGATGAACGCCCTGCCCGACGATCTACATGCTGGACACTGCCCCACCACCAGCCCGAGCAACCTCACTCGCCATCACGCCAGAGGACCTGACCAGCCGAAATCAAGATGGCGGAACTTCAGTGCTGGTTGAAGGCTGGAGCCCCGTCCGCTCCAGCTTTGCGCTCTGCGGGACGTGCAGGAGGGTGAGGCCCGCGGAGGTGATGGTGTGCAGAGTGTGCCTGCCGTGGCGCACGCTCAGCAAGAAACCGGCCCGGCGCAAGACGGTGGTGTGGTGTGTGACGGTCGCCGCGGTGACGCCGAAGCGGGCTGCCAGTTCGCCTGTGGTGCGCCCAGTGACGACGTCCTCCAGGATGGCGGCCCGGGTGTGGCCGATGAGCGCGCCGAGATCCGTGGGCCGGGGATGTGTGCCGGGCTCGCGGGCCCAACTGAGGCTGTGCTGGATCGGGTAGACCAGGATGGGTGCCAGATCCGGGTCGGCCAGTGTCACGGGCCTGCGATGGCAGAAAAAGGACGGCTGCAGGAGTAATCCGCGGCCAGCCAGGTGGAGTTCGCGGTGGACCGGATAGTCGGCCTCCAGAACAGGTGGATGCCAGCGCAGTGCGGGACAGAAGCTGGCCAGCAGTCCATCGGTGCCGCCCTCCAGTACCGCCCGGGCACGGACGGCCCGGTCGGCGTCGACTTGGGCGCGGATGTGTGGCCAGAACGGGGCCAGGGCCTGCCGGTGATAGGCGCGCAGGGAGGAGCCGAGGCGGCGCAGGGCTTCGGAGTCGCCGCCGGCCAGGGCGCGGATCTCGGCCTGCAGCGGGCGTAATCGGCGAGAGGAGGCGGCGAGCCTGGTCAGGTCTCTCTTGAGGTCGGCCCGAGCGGTGCCGAGTACAGCCTCGACGGCGCCCGTCAGGTCGAAGCAGCCCCCCAGATCGGGGGTGAGGAAGTCCGGCGAGTAACCGCGCGGCGGCAGCAGCGCGGCCAGTAGCTGGCCGACCCGGGGCACGCGGGGCCGCACGAGACGCCGCCACTCGCCGAACAGCAGGGGCGCCTCGTTCGTGATCAGGACCTGGAAGCTGTTCGTGATCTCCCAGAGGGGGTCGGGAGCGGCGGCGACACGGACGCGTGCGATGTCCTCGGTCGTGAAGTGCACTCGCAGCGGCATGGGGTCTCCACAGTCATGTGTGAGTGAGGACCCCAGCATGCCTGCCTCCGCGCTGGCGGACATCGCCTCCGGAGGGACGGCCCGGCGGGGCTTCCATCCAAGGGCTCCGCCGCCTGGACCAACCGCTGGATCAGCGCGCCCAGGGCCTCATCGGAGGTCGAACAACTTCGAATCCGCAGGTCACCGAGGCTGGTATGAGTCGGCGTTCTTGCACTCGTGCTGGTCATGCGGGGCCTGCTCCCACCTGAGCGCCAGGCCCGGCCGCCACGTCCGGCAGCGGAGCCGATCGCACACCCGCACCGGGGCACGCCCGAGTACGGGCTGGCTCCCTGCCGGCAACTCTGCGACGCCTCCGAATCGAAGGTCGTCCTCCCTGGGACGGATGATGTCGGCGAGGACACACCGGCGCGGGAGTCGTTCACGGGAGTCGGAGGGCGGTACCAGCAGGGGCCGGACGGTGGGGTCGGTGGACACCGTGACGTGCTCGCGCGCCCTGGCGAGGTGGTCCTCGATACGCCTGCCGCCTGGTTGGCGTATGAGTGCCAGGGAGCCGGTGTGCAGGCAGGCCGCCTCGTCCTGCCGGGTGGCGGCGAGTTCTTCGTCGGTCCACTGCAGGTCGGCCGCGTTGTCTGCGTAGAAGGTGTACGTGGCCTGGCCGGACTCGTCGAGGTCGGCGACGGCGAGGGTGCTCGGCTGGGAGGCGGCGGTCACGCTTCCGGTCAGGTCGACGCGTGAAGCGCTGAGGCGGGCGCGGAAGAGGGTGCCGAAGACGTCGTGGGCGTGGGATAAGCGTCCGCGAGGAAGCGAGTGGGGGTGCCGAGCCGGGCGAGCGCGACGGCACTGTTGGCGGGTCCACCGCCGGGCAGGGCGCGCAGCGTGAGTTCGCTGGGCCGGACTGGCCGGGGTCGATGAAGGCGTCGGCGACGCACTCGCCGAGGACGGTGACGCTCGCGGGGAACCCGGGTCGGGCCGTGGTCGCTGTCTGCCTCTCTCAAGAAGGGTGTGTGCTGCCGCCTTCACGTGGCTCTGGCCGGGGCGGGCGTCCCGCGTCCGTACCGGGGTAGGGCACCGAGCTGGTGGCTTGATGCAGGCCTGGCACAGGTATTGACATGCCGCTCAAGACGGACGTAACTTCCCTGCCACAAGGAAGTAACGCGCGTTATTAAAGCGCGAAACCGGAGGCGTTGTCTCGTCTCCGGTTGGCCGAAAGGGACTGGAAGTGGCCACGAACAAGTCGCATCGCGTGACCATGAGCGATGTGGCCCGCCATGCGGGTGTCTCGCGGACCACCGTCTCCTTCGTCCTCAACGACAAGCCCGGCGCCGCCATCCCCGAGGAGACCCGTCGGCGGATCCTGGCGGCGATCGACGAACTCGGCTACCGGCCCAACGCCGGGGCGCGGGCGCTGGCCGCGAACCGCAGCGGGTGGTTCGGGCTGATCACCGAGATCGTGACCGGCCCGTTCGCGGGAGAGGTGATCACGGGCGCACAGAGCCGCGCCTGGGGTGACCGGAGGTTCCTGCTGATCGCCGCGAGCGAGGGCGACCCCGCCCAGGAGGCCGCCGCGCTCGACCAGATGCTGGAGCACCGGGTGGAAGGGCTGCTGTACGCCACGACCTGGCACCGCGCCGTCACGCTCCCCAAGGCCGCCCGGGAGGTGCCGACGGTGCTCGTCAACTGCTACGACGCGGCAGGTGAACTGCCGTGCATCCTGCCCGACGAGGTGTCGGGCGGATACAAGGCGACCCGCCGGCTCCTGGACGCCGGGCACACCCGCATCGGGTTCATCAACCTCGACCCGGCGATCCCGGCCGCCATCGGCAGGCGCGAAGGATACGAACGTGCCCTGCGCGAGGCCGGGATCACCCCCGACCCCTCCCTCGTCGTCCCCGGCTGGGCGACCGCCGACAGCGCCTACACCGCCGCCTGCGAACTGCTCGACCGCCCGGCCGGCGACCGGCCGACCGCGCTGTTCTGCGGAAACGACCGGATGGCGATGGGCGCGTACGACGCGATCAAGGAACGCGGGCTGCGCATCCCGCACGACGTGGCCGTGGTGGGGTTCGACAACCAGGAACTCATCGCCGCCTATCTGCGGCCGAAGCTGACGACGCTCGCCCTGCCCTTCGAGGCCATGGGCACCAAGGGCATCGACATGCTCGCCGCTCTCGCAGCGGGGCAGCCGCTCGACACCCGTCAGGTGACGATCGACTGCCCGCTGCTCGAACGCTCGTCGGTCTGACCGCTAATCAGTCCGCCGAGGAATCCCATCCCGTCTTCGCCCTGTGTGTTGAAGAGAGGAAAAGAGTTCTCCATTATGGCACCCTCCCGCATACCCTCCCGCATACCTTCACGGCGGCCCCGAGCCGTCCTGAGAGCGGTCACCGCGACCGCCGCCGCGGCCCTGGTCCTGTCGGCCTGTACCAGTGGCTCGGGCGCCGCCGGCGCCGGTGACACCTCCGGCAACCAACTGCTCACCATCCCGCGCGAGGATCTGGCGACGTTCACACGCAACTTCAACCCGCTCTCCCCGCAGGCCGCCCCCATGACCCTCCAGTCTGTCTACGAGCCGCTGGTCGTGCACAGCATGGCCGACGCCAAGGACACGCCGTGGCTGGCCACCAAATGGGAGCAGGCCAAGGACGGCAAGTCCCTCACCTTCACGCTGCGCGACGGCGTCAAGTGGTCGGACGGCCAGGCGCTCACCGCCGACGACGTCGTCTACACCTTCGAGCTCCAGAAGAAGGTGCTCGGCGGCTTCGACTACCTGGACAAGGTCACCGCGGCCGACGCCCACACGGTGAAGTTCTCCTTCAACAAGGCGTTCTCGACCGCCTTCTACGAGATCAGCAACCACTACATCCTGCCGAAGCACATCTGGTCCAAAGTGAAGGACCCGGCGAAGTTCACCAACCCGAACCCGGTCGCCACCGGTCCGTACACCAAGATCGAGAAGTTCCAGAGCCAGTCGTACGAGCTGCGCAAGAACCCCGACTACTGGCAGCCCGACAAGCAGCGGATCGCCGGCATCCAGATGCTTGCCTTCTCCGGCAACGACAGCGCCAACATCGCCTTCACCAACGGCGAGGTGGACTGGACGCAGTCGTTCATCCCGGACATCGAGAAGTCCTTCGTCGCCAAGGACAAGAAGCACAACCACTACTGGTTCCCGGCCACCGGCGCCATGATCAACTGGCAGCTGAACACCACCAAGGCGCCCTTCAACGACCCGGCCGTGCGCAAGGCGCTGAGCATGGCCGTCGACCGCGACCAGATCACCAAGGTCGCGATGAACGGCTACGCCGAACCCGCCGACTGCACGGGCCTGGCCCGCACGTACGACAAGTGGCGTGACACCTCGCTGGCCGCCTCCTGCACCTGGACGAAGTACGACGCCGCCGCGGCGGCCAAAGCTCTCGACGCGGCCGGCTACGAGGAGAGCGGCGGCAAGCGGAAGCTGAAGAACGGCAAGGACTTCACGCTCGACATCTCCGTCGGCTCCGCCTCCTCCGACTGGATCTCGGTCGCCAACATCATCAAGCAGGACCTCGCGAAGGTCGGCATCACCGCCACCGTGAAGACGCCCGACTGGTCGGCCGTGCAGTCGTCGTACAACACAGGCACCTTCGACACCGGCATCGTGTGGAGCAACAACGGCGCCACCCCGTACGAGTACTTCCGCGGCGTGATGTCGACCAAGATGCTCCAGCCGGTCGGCAAGCAGGCCACCGAGAACTACCACCGCTTCGGTGACAAGAAGGCCGACAAGCTCATCGACGCCTTTGCCGCCGCCACGGACGAGAAGACACAAGCCGAGCAGATGAACGGCCTGCAGGCGCTGTACAACGAGGACGCACCCGTCGTCCCGCTGTTCACCGGCCCCGAGTGGGGCGCGTACACGGACGCCCGCTTCACCGGCTGGCCCACCGAGGAGAACCCCTACGCCACCCTCGGCAACCGCAACGGCAGCACGATCCTCGTGCTCACCTCGCTGAAGCCCGTCAAGGGCTGACGCCGCCCGCGGACCGGCGGCCGCCCTCCTCCCCGGACGGCCGCCCCCGCGCACCGAGCCACATGTTCACCCCCCACCGACAGGGAGCACGACCCGTGCGTCTGATCCTGCGCAACCTGGGGTTCTATCTGCTCGCCTTCTGGGCCTCCATCACCCTGAACTTCGTTCTCCCGCGCTTCATGCCGGGCGACCCGGTCTCCCGGATGTTCACGCAGGCCCAGGGCACCATGCAGCCCGACCAGATAGCCCAGCTGCGGAAACTCTTCGGCCTCGACAACCGGCCCCTCTGGGAGCAGTACGTCTCCTACGTCAAGAGCGTCTTCACCGGCGACCTCGGCATCTCCATCTCCCGCTTCCCGACCCCGGTCTCCGACGTGATCGGCTCGCAGATCGGCTGGACACTGCTCCTCGGCGGCGTCGCGCTCGTCATCGCCGCCGTGCTCGGCAACCTGCTCGGCATCGTCGCCGCCTGGCGGCGCGGCGGCGTCCTCGACTCCGCCTTCCCGCCCCTGCTGATCTTCGTCGGCTCGTTCCCGTACTTCTGGCTGGCGATGGGCGCGCTGTACCTGTTCGGGGTGAGCCTCGGCTGGTTCCCCATGCGGCACGCCTACGACGTCGGACTGACCCCCGGCTTCAACGGCGAGTTCCTCTCCAACGCCGCCACCCACCTGGTGTTGCCGGCCCTGACCATCGTGCTGGTCTCCATCGGCGGCTGGATGCTCGGCATGCGCAACACCATGATCGCCACGGCGGCCGAGGACTACATCACCATGGCCGAGGCCAAGGGGCTCAGCCCCTCGCGGATCATGTTCCGCTACGCCGCCCGCAACGCCCTGCTGCCCTCCGTCACCAACTTCGGCATGGCACTCGGCTTCGTCGTAGGCGGCGCCCTGCTCACCGAGGTCGTGTTCGCCTACCCCGGCATCGGCTACCAGCTGCTGATGGCCGTCCAGGGCCTGGACTATCCGCTGATGCAGGGCATCTTCCTGACGATCACGGCCGCGGTGCTGATCGCGAACTTCCTCGTCGACCTCGTCTACGTCCGTCTCGACCCGCGCGTCCGCGTCCGCTGAGGAGGTTGCCGACATGACCGCTATCGACATCGACATCGCTACGGCCACCACGCCGACGGCCCCCGCGCGTGCCTCCCGTAGGCGCGGACTGCTGCGCCAACTCGTTGACAGCAAGAAGGCGTTGAGCGGGTTGATTCTGCTCGCTCTCTTCGCGCTGCTGGCCCTGCTCGCGCCCGTCCTGGCACCGGGCGACCCGTCGTTCATCAACTCCACGGGCAGCCAGGCCCCCTCGGCCGCGCACTGGCTCGGTACGACCGCCAAGGGACAGGACGTGCTCGCCCTCACCCTGTGGGGTGCGCGCAGCTCACTCTTCGTCGGGTTCACCGTGGGGCTCGTGGCGACCGCGGTCGCCATCGTCGTCGGCCTGGTGTCCGCCTACTTCGGCCGCGTCGTCGACGACGCGCTGACCCTGGTCACCAACATCTTCCTGCTGCTGCCCGGCCTCCCGCTGCTCATCATCCTGGCCGCGTTCCTGCCGCCCGGGACCTCCACCGTGATCCTGGTCCTCGTCGTCACCGGCTGGGCGGGCTCGGCCCGGGTCCTGCGCGCGCAGGCCAAGTCGATCCGCGGCAAGGACTTCGTGGCCGCGGCCGTCGTCACCGGGGAACGCCCGCTGCGGATCATGTTCCGCGAGATCCTGCCCAACATGGCGTCCGTGGTGATGACCACGCTGCTCGGCTGCGTGATCTTCGGCATCGGCGCCCAGGCCGGCCTGGAGTTCCTCGGCCTCGGCGACAGCAGTGTCGTCAGCTGGGGCACCAACCTGTACTGGGCCAGCAACGACGGTGCGCTGATAACCGGAGCGTGGTGGGCCTTCGTCCCCTCCGGACTGTGCATCGCGCTCGTCGCGTTCGCGCTCGCGCTGGTCAACTACGCGGTCGACGAGATCACCAACCCCAGGCTGCGCAATCGCCGCGCCCGCCGTGAGAGGAGGGGCTGAGCCATGGAACCCGTAAGGGAACCCGTACTTGAGGTGAACGGCCTGCGCGTCGAATACCGCGGCGACGGACGCACCGTCGTGGGCGCCGACGACGTGTCCTTCTCCATCGGCGCCGGAGAGGTATTCGGCCTCGCCGGCGAGTCCGGCTGCGGCAAGTCGACGATCGCCAACGCGGTGATGCGGCTGCTGAAGCCCCCGGCGGAGATCACCGCGGGCAGTATCCGCTTCCAGGGCCGCGACGTCCTCGCCCTGGACACACGGGAGTTGCGCGCCTTCCGCTGGCGGGAGATCGCCATGGTCTTCCAGTCGGCGATGAACTCGCTCAACCCCGTCCTGACCATCGGCGAGCAGATCGTCGACATCTTCACCACCCACGAGAAGATGAAGAAGAGGGCAGCGCGGGAGCGGGCCGGCGAGCTGCTTCAGCTGGTCGGCATCGACCCGGGAAGGCTGAAGGCGTACCCGCACCAGCTCTCCGGCGGTATGCGCCAGCGCGTGGTCATCGCCATGGCCGTGGCCCTGAAGCCAAGGCTGCTGATCATGGACGAGCCGACCACCGCGCTCGACGTGGTCGTGCAGCAGGAGATCATGGCGCAGATCCGCGACCTCCAGCGGGAGCTGGGCTTCTCCATCCTCTTCATCACCCACGACATGTCCCTGATGATCGAGCTGTCGGACCGCATGGGCGTGATGTACGGCGGACGGATCGTCGAACTCGCAGGCGCCAAGGACCTGTTCGCGGGACCGCTCCACCCCTACACCGAGGCGCTGATGAACGCCTTCCCGCCGCTGACCGGCCCGCGCCAGGAACTCACCGGCCTCTTCGACGCCCCGCGCACCGCCGACAGCTGCGGCTTCCACGTCAGCTGTCCCGAGGACCGCTCGGACTGCTCCATGAACATCCCCGACCTGCGCGAGATCTCGCCCGGCCGCTGGGTGGCCCGCAGCCTCGAAGGAGCCTCCCGATGACCGAACCCCTGCTGTCCGTACGGGGGCTGACCAAGGACTTCCAGGTCGGCACCGTCTTCTCCCGGCGCCGCGTCCGTGCCGTCAACGACGTGTCCTTCGACCTGCCGGCCGGCCGGATCACCGCCCTGGTCGGCGAGTCCGGCAGCGGCAAGTCCACCATCGCCCGCTGCCTCGCCCGCCTCGAACAGCCCACGTCGGGTGAGGTGTTGCTGGACGGCGAGAACATCCTGCGCACCGAGCGGCGCCGGGCGTCACGGGCGTACCGCCGCAAGGTCCAGATGGTCTTCCAGGACCCCTTCGGCTCACTCAACCCCGTCCACCGCATCGAGCACTTCCTCACCCGGGCCCTCGTCCTGCACGGCCACTCCGCCACACCGGAGGCGCTGCGCGAGCTGGTGGAAACGGTCGGCCTGACCGAGGACATGCTCCAGTCCTACCCGCACGAGCTCTCCGGCGGCCAGCGTCAACGCGTCTCCATCGCCCGCGCGTTGGCGGTGGAGCCGCGCCTCGTCCTGGCCGACGAACCGACGTCGATGCTGGACGTCTCGGTGCGCGTCGGCGTGCTCAACCTGATGCGACGCCTGCGCGACGAGCGGAACATCGCCATGCTCTACATCACCCACGACCTGGGCTCCGCCCGCTACCTCGCGGACACCACGATGGTCATGTTCGCCGGCGAACTCGTCGAGGGCGGCGACGCGTTGGCCGTGATGGACGCCCCCGCCCACCCCTACACCCGCCTGCTGCTGTCCGCCGTACCCGACCCCGAACGGGCCGCCGGCTACGACCCCGTCGAGCGCGCCAGGCTCCGCGAGGCAATCCTCAATCCCGCGTCCTGCCCCCACGGCGACGACGGCACGTGCAGCCGCACCGAGCCCGTCCGCCACATCGTCGGCGAAGACGACGGACAGCCCCATTGGGTGCGCTGCCATCTGCGCGCACCCGCCTCCGACATCGCCCGCCGCGTCCTGAAGGCCACGGACCGGCCGGACGGCGAGGCCACCGACGCCCCCGACGCCACTGAGAAAGCGGAGACCACCGCCGCATGACCCACGACCTCACCCTCCCCACCGCCGAGGGGCTGGCCGAACGCGCCCTGCGGGACCCCCACCGCCCCCGCTTCCACTTCACCTCGCCCGGCGGCTGGCTCAACGACCCCAACGGTCTGAGTCACTGGAACGGCGTCTACCACCTCTTCTACCAGTACAACCCGCTCGCCGCCGCCCACCACCGCATCCACTGGGGCCACGCCACCAGCACCGACCTCGTGCACTGGGCCGATGAGCCGGTCGCCTTGGTGCCGGGCTCGGACGGCCCGGACCGCGACGGCTGCTGGTCAGGTGTCCTGGTGGACGACGGCGGTGTGCCCACGCTCGTCTACTCGGGCAGGCACGGCGAGCATGAACTCCCGTGCGTGGCCAGGGGATCGGCGGATCTGAGGTACTGGACGAAGGACCCGGCCAACCCGGTCATCACCGCCCCGCCCGAGGGCATCGACATCACAGCCTTCCGCGACCACTGCGTGTGGCGGGAGGGCGAGGTGTGGCGGCAGCTGGTGGGTTCGGGAATCCGAGGCGTCGGCGGAACGGCTTTCCTGTACGAATCCGACGACCTGCGCAGCTGGCGCTACGTCGGCCCCCTGCTGACCGGCGACGCCTCGCAGAACCGGGGCGCTCTCGACTGGACCGGCACGCTGTGGGAGTGCGTCGACCTCTTCCGGCTCGGCGAGGACGAGGACGAGGAGGCCGCCAGCACCGACGCGCTGGTCTTCTCCGCGTGGGACGAGGGCACCACCCACCACCCCCTGTACTGGACCGGCCGCTACCAGGGCGACGCCTTCACCCCGACCGCCCTCCACCGGCTCGACTACGGCGGCCGCTACTTCTACGCCCCCCAGTCCACCCGCGACGAGCACGGCCGCCGCATCATGTTCGGCTGGCTCCAGGAGGGCCGGACGGACGAGGTGAACGCGCAGGCCGGCTGGTGCGGTGTGATGTCCCTGCCGAGGGTCGTCACGCTCGCCAAGGACGGCGGCTTGCATCAGGCCCCGGCGCCGGAGCTGACCGGGCTGCGGCGGGAGCGCGTGGAGGTGTCTCCGGGCCGGCTGGCCGACCCGTACACCCGGCTGCACGCCGTGCGCGGGGACCAGCTGGACATCGAGACAACCCTGCGTCTCGCTCCCGGAGCGACCGCCCGGCTCGTGCTCCGCGAGACACCGGACGGCGCGGAACGCACGGTGGTGGAGGTGAGCAGGGCGCCTGACGGAGCGAGCGGCACGCTCCGCCTGTGCCGCGAGGCCAGCAGCCTCGACCCGACGGTCGACACCGAACCCCGGTACGGCGAGCTGCCGTTGGACCCCGACGGGCGGGTCGACCTGCGCGTCCTCGTCGACCACTCCGCACTGGAGATCTTCGCCAACGGGCGGCCCCTCACCGCCCGCATCTACCCCACCCGCCCGGACGAGGCCGTCGGCGTCGGTATCGGTGCCGACGGCGACGTGGCCCTGGAGCGCTTCGACGCCTGGCAGATGGCGTCGGCCTTCACCGACGGACCCCGGCCGCTGTGGCCGTGACGGTCTTACCCACGACGACGGCCCGCGGGGTGGACGCCCCCGGGCCGTGGCCCACCCTCCCCTGCTCTCATCAGGGGCTGCCATGAGCGTGTCCCGCCGTATCCTCCTGCTCGTCGGAGGAAGCGCCGCCACCCTGCTGCCTCTCGGAGGCATCGTTCCCGCAGCACAGGCCGCCACCCCGAGCGCCGCCGGAGCGGCCCCCGCCGCCACCCTGATTCCCGACCCCATCCCCATCCCCGTCACCGGTACCTGGGTCCGCACCTCCGACGGCGGCCAGAAGGCGACCGCCGGCCGTCGCGGGCCCGCCCTCGCCCTTGTCTGAGCAGCAACTCGCGGCCAAGAGCACGTACGCGGCCCGCGTCCCTCCCCAATCCTCTCCCTCCATAGGCGCGTTGGTGTTCCGGGCAGCCCTGTACGGCTCGACCGGATACGCGGTCGCCATCGACCCCAGCCGCGCCCGCATACGGCTCTACGACCTGGCCGACGGCGACACACTCGCCACCGCTCCGCTTCCGGGCGCGCGGACCGGAAAGCCCCATGACCTCGAAGTGGCAGTCGACGGACCCGAGATGACGGTGCATGTTGACGGCAAGCGGCTCCTCCACACCGAGGACCACCGCCAGGACACCGGCCCGATGGGCCTGCTCGCCCGGAGCGGCACGGTCACCTTCGGTCCGCCCTGCCTCTGCTCGGTCACACCAACCTCACCGGCTGGACCACGAGCGGCGGCACCTGGACGGCGAGTCCGCTGGGCTGGCGCGCGGCCCCGACCCCGGGAGTTATCACCCGCGCCATCACCACGACCAGGACGTACGACACCGCGCTCCAGGCCGACCTGCTCCTGCACGACGCTTCCGCCATCGCCTCACCGCTGGTGCCCACCGACGCCAAGGCCACGCACGGCTACGGCGTCCAGGTCGACGCACACCAGGGCAGCCTGAGGCTCTACCGCATCGACGGCAACGTCACCCTCGGCACGTACGCGACCACGATCAAGGCCGACACGGTCTACCGCCTGCGCGTCGAAGCCGGCACGCATGCGGTCCAGCAGGACGACGGCGTTGCGGCCGGCTTCAGGCGGGCTTCGTAGCCGCCGGAGCCGTTCGCGGATGCACGCAGGCCGCAGGCCCCAGATCCGTCGGCACTTCCTCCGCGCGAAATTGGTCGGGGGCGCAGGCGCGGCAGTTCACTCGATGAAGCGGGCGGTCCGTCACGGAGCGGGGCGGGTGAGCTCAGTGACGCGGCCAAGGAAGTCGGCTGCGTCGGCATGGCGTTGGTGGGGCCGCAGGCACTGGAGGGCTGCAGTCAGGCGCTCGTCGGCACGAGCAGATTTGAGGCTGGGGTAGGTGTCGAGGAAGGCGCGCCAGTGGGTGAGGGCGGCATCGAGGTGGCCGAGTCGTAGGTGGGTTTCGGCGAGGCGGGCGCGAGTGAGTGCGGCGGGCAGTTGTTCGGTGGAGGTGCGCAGGCGCAGGGAGGTGGTCAGCGCGGTGAGGGCGGCCGGATCGTCGCCGAGGGTGGTGAGGGTCTGGGCGCGCTGGTAATGCAGTGCGCCGGCCGGATAGCTGCTGAAGGGGCCGGGGGCGGTGTCGGTCTGGGTGTGGAAGCGTTCAGCGCGGGCGAGCGCGGCCTGGGAGGCGTAGCGGTCGTGGTGAGCGTGGAGGACGGCGAGGTGGATATGGGTGTAGGCGCGGACCGCGGGCGGGGCGTGGCGGGCGTGCCGGTCTGCTTGTTCGGCGAGGTGGAGGACGGCGGGGGTGTGGTGGCCGAGGTCGTGGGCGTGGGTTGCCATGGTGCGCAAAGTGATGGCGAGGGTGGTGTGGTCGCCTGCGTCGGTGGCGAGGCGGGCGGCGATTTGCTGGTAGTGCTGGGCCAGGGCGTGGTGACCGCTGTCGGCGCACATCGAGCCCAGCAGCAGGGTGAGTTGGGCGGTGGCGGACAGCAAGCCGTGGTGGATGTCTGTGCGGGCGGGACCGTCCAGGAGGGGGGTGACCTCGTGGGCGAGGTAGGCGGCCAGGGCGGCGCGTACACGCTGGCCGCCGTGCCGGTCGGCGGCGGTGGCGAACACCGCGGCCATGGTGCCCAGTTGCTCCAGATCGCTGGGCCCGGCGCGGCGGTCGGCGGGTGCTGAGCCGTCGGGCACCGCGGCGCTCATGATCCCACCCTCGCTTGGCAGCGCCAGTGCCGTGGCGGCGAAGACGCCCGCGCCGAGCAGGGCCCGGCGGTGGGGGTCGAGTTCGGCGCGGGTGAGGTGGGCGAGTTTGCGCATCGGGTCGACCTCCCAGGCAGGATCCACGACGACGGCCGGGGCTCGGGTGAGGCCAGCGTCGTACGCCGTGATGCGCCTGCTCAGACGACGGGAGAGACATTCCAGGAGCAGCGCGGGAATGGGGGGCCGGGGCTGGGCGCCGTCCAGCCAGCGCCGTGCTGTGGTGCGGTAGACGGTCAGTGTCAGGCCCTCTTCGGCGGCGATGCCGCGCAGGGCGGTGGCCAGCTGGGACGGATTCCAGCCGGCGGCCTGTAATAACAGGGCGAGCCGCGTGTTCGGGGTGCGCGGCATGACTGCCTCCCGGGTGCGCGAGCCGGTCGGGTGCCTGCTGGCGCATGGAGATGGGGTGTGTCCCGCACCGCCGCCGTGGTGTCTGTGAAAGCGGCTTCCGCTGCGATGGCGGGGGTGCGGATGGGGCAAGCCGGACTTCTGTCATGTGTCAGGCGACTATCGAGCCAACCGCTCCGGCAGATCATGGATCCGGCGGCGCGGATTCCCGGTTGCCGGCAGCCCTGGGCAGCACCAGTCTGCGTCTTGTGGACGGGCCCGTGCGGGAGATCCCGATGCCGGCAGGACGTCTACTACCGGGGCCGGGGGTCCAGCGGTCTGCCACGGGGCCAGGATGTCGGTGACTAAGAAGGGATCTTGCACGGCAGGTTCGCCTTCCGCTCATGCGTACTGTCTGGGGGCCGGGCTCAGGGTGCAGTCAAGCGAGAAGGCCCGGCCGGAAGTAAGCGTGCGCGAGCGGCATTTGCGTGACGTCGATTCCCACTCCCTGCGCGTGGCGCATGCCCCCGGTGCGGCCGCGCACACGGGCGGGCAGCCGACCGCCGCCGCAGAGTCGGGAGCGTGCGCGGGGGTATCGCCGGCCGCCGGCCGGTGGGCCGTCGGCGCCGGGCATGCATCACCGGCACCAGGAGCATCAGGATGGCGTGGTGGGTCACGCCGTGCGGCTGCCGCATTCGTCCGCCCACGCGTTTCACAAACTCACTAGGTGGCTCGCTGTGTGCGCAATCCGTTGCCGGTACGCATGTTGGGACCGCAGGCCGCAGTGCTGAACTGGTCGTCGCTGCTCGTTGGCACAGCACCATGTCTGGCGCCGGCCGGTTCGGCCGCGCCCGTTCCCCGTACTGCTTTCCGTTCCCGAGGGGGCCAGTGGGATGACGCGCTCATCTGCCCTGTCGGTCGAGGGAAAGGCTCAACTGCGGTTCCCTGATCTGGAGGATCTGCGGGGCCTTGCCGCGCCGCAACTACAGCGCCTCGCCCAGGACATCCGCTCGTTCGTGATCGAGCGCGTGTGCGCGACGGGCGGGCATCTCGGCCCGAACTTGGGTGTGGTCGAGCTGACCGTGGCTCTGCACCGGGTCTTCGACTCCCCCGTGTTCGTCGAGGAAACGGCCGACGTACCCGAGGGCAGCGTTGTCATCTTCTCCGCTCACGGCGGCGCCCCCACCGTCCGCGAACAGGCGGCCGCACGCGGCCTGCGGACCATCGATGCGACCTGCCCGCTCGTCACCAAGGTCCACAAAGAAGCCGCCCGCCATGCAGAGCAGGACTACGACATCCTCCTCATCGGCCACGAAGGCCACGAGGAAGTCATCGGCACCAGCGGCGAGGCCCCGACCACATCCAGCTCGTCGACGGCCCCCACGACGTGGCCAGCGTCCAGGTCCGCGACCCGGACAAGGTCGTGTGGCTCTCCCAGACCACCCTCTCCGTCGACGAGACCACGGAAGCGGCCACAGCCCTCAAGGAACGGAGCTTCGATGTGTCGCCAGTCCGCCACCGTCTGTCTGATCAAGTCGCCCACGCGTCAGCACCGTGTGACCGGTCCGCTGGGCCTGCGGCTGCAGACGCCGGCCGATCCGCGGTGTCGGCGCGGGAGGCGTCACCCTTTCATGGCCGTCATGTTGGTGGCCTGCTCGGCGGTGGTCGCCGACGCGAAGTCCTGCGCGGCTATCGGGCAGTGGGCGAAAGAGGCTCCGCAGGCGCCACTGCCCCGGAGAACCAGATCGTCGAACGATTCCTCGAAGAAGCCCTCCGTCTCGCCGAACGCGGCTGACGACGGGCACCCAGAGGGGAGCCATGGAAACTCATACCGATCCCGAGTCCACCTCGTCGATCCTGCGGACGCCGCCGCTGCGGGACGCCGAGGGTGCGATCGCTTATCTGCGCCGCTGCGCGCTTGGCGAAGGCGCGCCGCCGGCGCTGCTGACCCTTGATCCCCGATTCGAACGCGCCTTCCCCGGGCCGCAGGCCCGCGAGGTACTGCGTGAATACCTCGGCGCCGAACCCGGGTTCGACCTGACCGAGGAAGCGTTCTCATCGATGCTCTCCCTGGTGCTCCTCCTACCGCCCGCAACCCCGGCCGAGCGGGACCTCGTCGCGCAGTGCGCCGCGCACGTCGATCAGTGCCGCTGGCAGCGGCGCTACCGCTTCTTCCGCGGAGCCAACGGATTTCCCGCCGACACCGACTGCACGGCCATCGCCGCAGGCGCCCTCTACGAGCACGGCCTGCTTTCGGACCCAGACTTCGAGCGCGCGAAGACGGATCTGTTTGCCGCGGCCGCACCGGCCGAGGAGGAGCCCGCGCACGACGGACCCGCGGATGACGCCGAGCTGCACCCAGGCGTCTTCATGGTCTATTGGGAGGACGGAGCCGAGCCCGGCACCGAGCGCCGTGGGCGCAAGCACGACGCGGTGGCCTGCGCCAACGCCCTGTACACCGTCCACCTGGGCGACACACGACGCACGGCTGATACGCGATCTGCCATCACCGCCACGACACGCTACCTTCGCGACATTCTCAGCTCGCGGCGGTACCTCGCCGGCACCCGCTACTACCCGGCTCCCGACGTGCTGCTCTACGCGGTATCTAGGTTCTGCGCTCGGTTCCCCCAGACGCCGTCTGCCGCGGCGCTGACTCCAGCCCTGAGACGGGCATTCCACGATCTCGATGCAACCGCGCCCGCACACGATCCCGCCGCCGAAACTGGCAGCGCGATGTCGATGGCGCTGCGTATCTTGACGGCCGACCACCTCGATATCACCGCAGGCCAGCCGGAACGGCGCACGAGGCTCCAGCGGGCACAGCGACCCGACGGGTCCTGGCCCGCCTGCCCCTACTACCGAATGGGCCGATTTCCCCTCTACTTCGGCTCGCCCTACCTCACCACGGTCTTCGCCATGAGAGCGCTTCGACCGCGAGAGCAGGCCGATCCATGACTACGCACCCCTCTACCCACCTCGGGCCCTACCAGGCAGACATGATCAGTCAGCACCATCGCGATTTGACCGAGGAACTGCTCGCATGGTCTCTGCGCGCATGTACCTGCCAGCGCGGGGCCGCCTGGCATGCCAAGAGGGCTTTCGTCGCGTCCACGTTCGAGATCAACGGCGCCCCGCCCGACGCGGCGCCGTGGGAGAACCTGCTGTGCGCGAAGTACCTTGTCTTCTTCCTCGGCCTCGACGGCGGCTCGGCGCACGAGATCAGGGACCTCGCCGACCGGCTCCGCACCGGGCGCAGGGCTTCCGGAGAGCTCGGCGAGATGCACCGAGCCCTGCTGACGGACATCGGCGTGCACGCCGCGAGCACCGCGCGCCTTGAAACCGAGCTCGTGCAACTGTGCGCCGCCACCTCCACCGAAACGCAGCCGGATGCCGCCACCATGACCTGGGACGAGTTTCACGCCGGGCGACTGAACCTGATCGGCACGCACCCCTACCTCACCTGCTGGAGGAGTATCCGCGGACTGCTCGACCCCCAACCGGACCCCGAAACCGAACGCCTCGTGGAATGCGCGGTCGAGGCGACCTACCTCGCAAACGACCTGGCATCCCTGGAGAAGGAAACACGCGCCGCAGAGCCGGTGACATCCAACTCGGTACGCTTTCGCGCACAAGTTTCCGGTGATCTGAACGCGGCTGCCGACGCGGCCGTCGACCGGTACAACCACATCGTCGAGTTGTTCAGGCGAACGTCCCCTGCGCCACTGATCGCCATCCTGTCCGGTGTCATCGACGGCAACGTCAGCAGCCACCTGCACCTGTCCGCACTGGAATACCCTGGCGCTGCGGCGGCACTGCGCCGATTGCTGACCATCACACCCACGCGAACCTGATCTCCTTCTCTTCGACGGGTGAGGGCGGTCAGAACGCCGGTGTCCTACGCATTGGTGTCCTCCTGGTTGGTGTGGCGGATCATGCGGCGCAGGCTGGTGCCAGGGCGATTTCAAGGTCGAGATGATCTCGTAGGTGTGCAGGTCACGGCGGTGTGACGATGATCGGTGGGCGCGCGACATACGCAGCGAAGCCCCGTTGTGGAGGTGACCTTCCCAAGTCGCCTTTGCCCAACGGAGCTTCGATGTGTCACCAGTCTGCCACCGTCTGTCTGATCAAGTCGCCCACGCGTCAGCACCGTGTGACCGGTCCGCTGGGCCTGCGGCTGCAGACGCCGGCCGATACGCGGTGTCGGCGCGGGAGGCGTCACCCTTTCGTGGCCGTCATGTTGGTGGCCTGCTCGGCGGTGGTCGCCAGCGCGAAGTCCTTCGCGGCTATCGGGCAGTGGGCGAAAGAGGCTCCGCAGGACGCTCTCGAACGGCTCGGGGCCCGTACCGCGACGGCGTTCGCCGTGCGTATCGGGCCCAGTGGCGCGACGATCCGGCGGGTCGTCCAGCGCACCTGTCCCGGCGGGCCGGCTGACCTGCTGGGATGCGATCCGGCGGGGGCCGACACGCTTGCCGTGGACGGCAAGAGCGCCCGCGGCTCGCGGCACGACGGCACTCCGGCCCCGCACCTGCTGGCCGCGATGACCGGCGGCGGCCAGACCGTCACCCAGTTGCGAGTCCCGGCCAAGACCAACGAAATCCCCTGCTTCACGTGCCTGTTGGAACCGTTCGACCTGACCGGGGTGACCGTGACCGCTGATGCCCTCCATACCCAGCGCGAGCACGCCTGCTTCCTCGTCAAGGACAAGAAGGCCCACTACGCGTTCACCGTGAAGAAGAACCCGAAGGGACTCTATGAGCAACTTCGTGCCCTGCCCTGGAACCGGGCCACCGCGAAGTTCTACGACCGCAGCACCGGCCACGGAAGGCTGGAGACCCGCGTATTGCAGGCACTGACTGTCACCGATCTCGGCGTCGACTTCCCGCACGCTGCCCAGGTCGCGAAGTTCGTGCGGCACCGCACCTCGGCCAGGACCGGCAAGCGCACCCGCGCGACGGTCTACGTCATCACCGACCTCACCAGCAGACAAGCCTCCCCCGAACGGATCGCGAAGGCCGTCCGCTCGCAGTGGACCATCGAGAACCGGCTCCACTTCGTGCGAGACACCGCCTTCCGCGAGGACGCCTCCAAGATCCGCACCGGACACGGACCGGAGAACATGGCCACTCTCCGCAGCTTCGCGATCAACCCCCTCCGCGCAGCCGGCCACACCAACGTCGCGCCGGACTCCGCGAGATGGCCGTGCGCCCCTTCGAACGGCCACTGGCCGGTTGTGGAGGGTCGCCATGGCCCGGGGTGCGGACCCGGCGTGGACGGTGGAGGCGTCCTCGGCGAAGGTGACGTCCCTGATGTGGTGCGAGGAGTTCTCCAATCCCCGGTGTCCGCGGATCGTGGCGGCCAGGTCGGCGGGGCCGGCTTGGTGGGCGTCGAGGCTGGTGACGGCGTAGACGCTCCCGCGGGTCTCGCGTGCGCCGGTCTGCTTGCGGCGGCGGTGGACGCGGATGGCCAGGCGGGCATGGGGAAAGGCGATTCCGCCGAGTTCGTCGGCGATCCCGCACGTCTTGATCGAGCGGGACTCGCGGCATCCGTGTCCGGCCCCGGAGGCGGCGTGCTGGACTGTGATGGACTGCCAGGGCAGGGCGTCGAAGGTGACGACGGTGCCGGTCAGGTCCAGCAGTGCCAGCAGCGGCCGGAAATGTGCGGTTTCGTTCATCTTCGCACCGACCTCCACATGAGCGAGCGTCACGACGGTGCCGTGAGTGACCGCGGAGAGCAGATGTCGGCACGTCGCGGTGAGACGGGCTGATCCCTTGAGTGCTTTGCCGTCGACAGCAAGCGCGCGGCCGCCCGGACGCGGAGAGCGACGGCACCCGGGCGGGTTCGGTGGCGGTACGGTGCCGGTCGGCCAGGTAGGCGCCGACCGCCCGCTCCAGGGCGTCACCGTCAACAGCCCCCAGCACACGGCCGATCGCGGCCGACGCCGGAGTGCGCCGCCATCTGAGCAGGTAGCGGCGGATCCCGATCACTGTCAGGAGTGCGTTCGAAGCACGCTGACCCCACTCGGCGAGTTCGTCGATGCTTCGCGTTCTCGGATTCCACCCAACGACCGTATCGTCAGCCAGCGTCCCGGCTCACACACTCTTACGGAACAGCCCTTGGGGCTAACTGGCTCTAACAAAAGCTGTTGATCATGTGGCTGCTGGCTTGTCTGCTCGTTGGTCTGGTCGTGGGGACGAGACAGTCGCGGCCGTGGATCGTGCCGGATGAACTGTGGTCGCTGATCGAGCCGTTGCTGCCCGAGCCGGCGCCGAAGCTGGTCGAGGGGCGGCCGCGGGTGCCAGACCGGCAGGCCCTGTGCGGGATCCTGTTCGTGCTGCACACCGGTATCCAGTGGGAGTACCTGCCGCAGGAGTTGGACTTCGGTTCGGGCATGACCTGCTGGCGGCGGCTGGCCGCCTGGAACGAGGCCGGCGTCTGGGACCAACTCCATGTGGTGCTGCTGGAGAAGCTGCGGTCGAAGGACAAGCTGGACTGGTCCCGGGCGGTGATCGACTCCTCGCACGTCCGGGCGGCTCGGCGAGGCCGAAAGAGCGGGCCCAGCCCGGTCGACCGCGCACGGCCGGGCAGCAAACACCACCTCATCGTCGACGGGCAGGGCATCCCGCTCGCGGTGTCGCTGACCGGCGGAAACCGCAACGACGTCACCCAACTCCTGCCCCTGCTCGACAAGATTCCGGCCGTCGCGGGCAGGGTCGGAAGACCACGCCGACGCCCGGACGCGCTGCTGGCCGACCGTGGCTACGACCACGACAAGTACCGCCGACTGCTCTGGCAGCGCGGAATCCGCCCCGTGATCGCGCAGCGAGGCCAGCCCCACGGCAGCGGCCTGGGCATCTTCCGCTACGTCGTCGAGCGCACGATCTCCTGGCTGCACGGCTTCCGCCGGCTTCGGATCCGCTGGGAACGACGCGACGACATCCACGAAGCGTTCCTCGGCCTCGCCGTCTGTCTGATCACCCACCGACACGTCCAACGGCTTTGTTAGGGCCTTTAAGCCCAGTGCGGCTCTTCCCCACTGACGCTTTCCCCAGCGAAATGATCTCCGGGTAGGCCACGAGGTCGGGCAGGCGTGAAAGCCCCTGGTGAAACGTCACGAAGGCTCCGGCGGTGCGGCGACCGAGGTGGTGCGAGTAACGATCTCCCGGAAGGTGGTGTCGACACTACGAAGTCGCCGTGCCTCAGCCCACCGGTTAGTCCGGGTGATCGTCTGACCGCCACAACCAGCGCAGGGCATCGGGAAGCAGAACGCCGCCGTGGTTGGGGCTGTGGCCGCCATCGCCCAGGACAAGACGGAAGTCGTAGCCGGCTTCTGCGAGCGCGGCCGCGACGCGCAGGTTGTCGGCGAGCCAGTTTGCATCGGGCTCGTTCCAGCGCAGGTCACGATGGCCCGCTTGCATGAAGATGCGCAGCGGCTTGCGAGGGACACGGGGGATGAGTTCGGGGTATGGGTTACCGCCTGGCATCTGCGTGAAGCTGGACAAGTACCCGATCACCCGGCGGAATTTGTCCGGGCGCAGCCACGCCGCGGTAAAGGAGCAGTTCCCGCCGCTGCTGCCACCACAGATGCCCCACCGGTCGGGGTCCTCGGCGATCGAATAGTGCTTCGTGACCTCAGGAATGATCTCTGACAGGAGAAAGCTGACGTACCGATCGTCGTAGGCGTCGTACTCGGTATTGCGGTTCTTCGGATCCTCAGCATCGGGGAAGACACCCGGGGCGACGAACACGCCGATGGTGACCGGGATGTCACCGCGGTGGACGAGATTGTCCAGAACGATCGCGCCGCGGACCTCCCCTTCAGGGTCCAGATACCACCATCCGTCCTGGAACACCATCAGCGACGCCGGCTCCGAGGGGTCGTACCGCGCGGGCACATGCACCCAGAACTTCCGTGACGTGCCCGGGTAGGTCGCGCTGTCGCTCCAGTCGAACTCGATCGTCTCGCCAGCGGGCACGCCGGGCTGCACGGCGGAATCGGGGCCATGGGCGTAGCGCACGTCTGACTGGTGAATCGGAAGCGGTTGGAATGGCACCTCGATCGTCACGCGGGCCAACCTAGGAGAGATCACGAACGGTCTCAACGGGGTTTATGACTCCCCGCACACACGGCTTGACTTCTCCATTGGGAAGCCACTTGAGTCCTGCGGCATTTGGGCTGTGGCTGAGCGGCAGATCTGGTCGCTGAGTGCTTGATTTGGTCGCTTGAGCGCCGCGGTTGACCGGCTGAACACACGACCGCGGTTTCTGCGCAGGGGGACTGACTCGAGCGGAGTTCGGTCTGTTCGCTCAGTAGCCGGGCGGGATCCGGTCCTGCTGCCCGTCGGCCGGCTCTACCGCGCCGTCGTCCATCTGCGCCCGCTTGGCCACGGCCGGGTCGGTCGAGTCCGAGACCAGCTCCGCGATGCGCAGGGTGCACTCCCACTCCGTCAGCTTGCCTTTGATCACCACCAGGTATGACTCCTGGTCGGCGAAGCGGTACACGTGACGCCGTTTCTCGACGATATTCTTGCTCGGTACATACGTGTGTACGGCAGCACGGAGTGCCTTCAGCGCCTGATCCTTCGTTTCCTGCCCACGGCAGATGAACTCGGTCCTGTACACGTCGCTGTAGTACTCCGCGATCACGACCCAGCTGCCCATGCCCACTCCCCCTCGGCGCCGTTGCCAGTCAGCCACAGCCCAGCTGCCGGAGCAAGAGTGATGCAGACCGAGGATGGGACTGGATGCGAGGGCGGCGGACGGTACGCGCTGCTGACCACCCCCCGCCGAGACGGGCCAATGTCGAGACCACAGTGGCCAACTATCTCTGAGCAGAACGGCCATGCGCCCCTTGAACACGGCTGCTCGCCAGCGGCCTCCCCTCATCCCTGGCCACCTACCTGTGACTGAGCGTCCTACTTGGTTCTGACCGCTCTTCCGTGATGACTACGGCTGAAGGAGGACGCGGGCTCTGAGCAGAGCGAACGAGGCTCGACCATACATTTGCCGTTTGATCGTTTTGATTCTGTTGACGTGGCCTTCGACGATGCCGGAGCTGTAGGGCCAAGGTGAGGCCGGCAGTGACGGCCTGGAGGTCCTGGCGGATGGAGTCGGCGAAGATGCCGATGGCGTACGGGCCGCCCAGCTCGGCCTTCTGGATCCAGTCCCGGAGCAGGTGGCCGCGGCGATGGCGGAGCATGTCCGTGAAGTCCCGCGCGAGGTCAGAGACCGAAGCGGTCTCCAGGGCAGGCGTTGCGGACAGTTTCCAGCTGGGCGATGTCCAAGGGGCTGAGTGTCTCCTCGGACCGCATGATCCATGAGGTGATGTCGCGAGGGCTGGGTGTCACTGCCCGGATGGGGGGTCGCGACGCCCTTCCGCATGGCCGCCACGTAGCGGTTCACGACGTGGTACCCGCCGGTGTAGCCCAGGGCAGACACCTCGCGATAGAGCTGCATCGAACTGGTGCAGCCCGCCTGGAAGCGGTGCTGCACGTGCTCGATGAACGGGTCGAGGACACCGTGCCCGCGGTCCTGCGCCGAGGAGAGGAGCCCTGCGAGGTCCTTGTTCCGGTAGCGCCGGACTGTCTTGCGGTCCAGTTGCAGACTGGGGCCGATGGCGCTGAGCGACAGACCGGTGGAGGCGAGCTCGTTGACCTCCGCGTGGCGTCGTCGAACCCGTTCCAGGAGCGGACTCTCACGTGTGGCCAACGGTGGGATGGCCTCTGCTCCGGCCGGCTGCCGAAGGCACTCACGGTGCCGTCGGCAAGTCTTCTCGACGGCCGTCGAGAGGTTCTGGAGGAGGTACCAGCGATCTGCCACCTCCAGCGCGTCAGGGGCGGCCTGCCTGATGGCCTTGGTGAACGCCATCAGGCGGTCCCGGCAGATGATCTCGGCGCCGGGGTGCTACTGGAGCCAGGCGGCGACCGTGCCAGTCTCTCGATCGGGCAACACGTCCACCGGCCGGGAGGATTCGATGTCGACGAGAACGGTGCCGTAGGTCCGACCCTTGCGGAAGGCGAACTCGTCGATGCCGAGGATCCGTGAGGCCCGTGCTGGCACAGGCGGAGCGGTCAACTGTCCCAGGTTGGTTGTCCGTCGGCCGTAGAGCCGCAGTTTCGTGCTGAGGCGGGCGCCCGGTCGGCCGCCGAGCTCCACGGAAACCGCGTGCATCGCCGATCGCGCCGCTGTCGAACTGCGGCGTCGTGGCTCGCTCATGCCCGATACCTGTTCCACGAAAGTCCGGCGCGGGCACCGGACTTGATCGCAGAAGAACCGGCGCACGCGGAGACGGACGATCAGCCGGTGGCTGCTGACGGGGAGCCCGGCTGTGTGACGCCAGTACCGGCTGTGAACGCGTGCGGCGGGCTGCTGACACTGAGGGCATGCTCCTGGCGGCCCGCAGCCCGTCGCGTCGATCATCAAGCCGTCATCCACTACCACGGCCTGCCGCACTGCAAGGTTCAGGCCCTGGAAGAGGACGTCTTCGAGCGTCTCCGGCTTCATGACGACGTGATCCCCTGGCGGAACGGTCCTGCAATCTCCGGCCTTCAGCGCATGCTGCCAGGTGCGACGGGCTGCAACTGAGCGCTCAGGGAGCCTGGTAGAAGGGGATCGGGATGTCGTGAGCCTTCAGAGCCGCTGTGTAGCGGGCCAGCAGTTCGTCGACGTTGGATAGGAGGATGGCCGCCGCCTCGCGAGCTTCACCGACGTCGCCCTGGTCGCAGGCTTCTACGATTTCGGCGATTTCGGCGCGAATGATCGAAAGGGAATCGCCCTGAATCAGGACGCCCGGAAAATTACGCGGGGGCAGACGGACGACCGCGTCGTTCCCCGGATCTGTGAACAGCTCAGCCTCGACACGTTCCATCCGGTCATCCAACCTGAGACCCGCCCCCTTCTCCAGGCGTAGTCATCACGTGCAAGATCGCCGTCACGCAGAGCATCCATGCGATCCATGAGGCGGGCCCGCCCCTGTGAGCAACCACACCGGACGTACACGTCAAAGTGAACGCCCGTGACGCCGTGCGGCTGTTTCGGGACGGACGCCGACCGCCAGGGAATGATGAGCGACCGTGCCGCGTGATCACATGACCGGGCACGAGATGTGTGCCGGGACGGGCCAGCCGCGCGGGAACGTGCGCGCGACACCCAGCCCGACCCCTTCGGCCACGGTTTGTGACGTCGGCGCCGCCGGCTCCGAAAGCGACACCGGGGCGGCCGCGGAGTCAGTACTCCAGTTCGGGGCGCAGGGAGCCGCCGACCGCTTGGAGGTGCCGCAGCACTTGAGCGTAGGAGTTGAGGAGTCCGGTCTCGTAGTAGGCGATGCCGTGCCGAGCACAGCACGCGCGCACGAGTTCTTGGGCATGGCGCAGGCTGGGCCGCGGCATGGAGGGGAACAGGTGGTGTTCGATCTGGTAGTTCAGTCCGCCGAGCGCGAAGTCGGTGAGCCGGCGGCCTCGGATGTTCCGTGAGGTCAGTACCTGCCGACGCAGGAAATCGATCTTGTCGTCCTTGGCGAAGATGGGCATGCCCTTGTGATTGGGGGCGAAGGAGCATCCCATGTAGAGCCCGAACAGCCCTTGGTGCACGAGGAGGAAGCACACGGCTTGAAGGGGCGGCAGTACCCAGAACACGGCGGCGAGATAGCCGCCGAGATGCGCCGCCAGCAGGCCCGCCTCGGCCAGTTTCGCCGCCCGCGAGGTCGCGGTACCGGTGCGGTCGAGCGATGCCCGTACGCCGGCGACGTGCAGGGCGAGTCCTTCCAGAAGCAGCATGGGGAAGAACAGCCAGGCCTGGTGGCGAGCCAGCCAGGCGTGCGGTCCGCGGCGGGCGCGGGCGTGGTCCTGCGTGAAGGCGATCGCGCCGTCGGCGATGTCGGGGTCGCGGTCGACGTAATTCGGGTGGGAGTGGTGCCGGTTGTGCTTGGAGACCCACCAGCCGTAGCTGAGGCCGATCAGCAGGTCGGCGTGCACGCGGCCGAGCAGGTTGTTGACGCGCTTGGAGGCGGCGATCTGGTGGTGGCCGGCATCGTGCCCGATGAACCCGGTCTGGGTGAACATCACGGCGAGGAAGGCGGCGGTCAGCAGCTGCCACCACGACTGCCCCAGCAGGGCGAAGGCGGTCCAGCCGGCGGCCAGCAGGAGCAGGTTCGCCCCGATCTTGACGGAGTAGTAGCCGGGTCGCCGCTTCAGCAGCCCGCTCCGCTGTACCTCGCGGGACAGCACGGCGTAGTCGCTGCCCCGGCCGCCGGGCGGGGGGTTCGTGGTCTCGGCGTGGTCCGCCGGACCGGTGCCCCGGTTGATGATGTCAGTGGTCACGTTTTTCCTCTCGGGGTGCGCGCGGACCGGTGCCGACGGCGCGGGGGCAAGGCGCCGGATGCGGGAAGCCCGTATGGAAACAGCTCGAGGCAGGCCCGCGGTGCGGGCCTGCCTCGGCAAAGGGTGTCCTCAGAGCGCGCGGGCCTGGTCGGCCTGCATGCCCTTGGGCCCATGGCTGGCGGTGAACTCCACCCGCTGGTTCTCCTCCAGGGAGCGGAAACCACCCGTGTCGGTTGCCGAGTGGTGGACGAAGATGTCGGCGCCGCCGTCATCGGGGGCGATGAAGCCGAAACCCTTGTCCGGGTTGAACCACTTCACGGTTCCTTGAGCCATGTGATGTCTCCTTCGAGCTGACGAGTAGGGCGGAATGCGCACTGCTCGCGCGATCCCGGGCTGCTGGTCGTCGGCCGTCGAAGAGAACTCCCCCAAATAACCACGAAAAGCCCGCTGTCAGAACTCCGCGGGCGCTTCCACGTTCGCAAACTTCAACTACAACCACCGACTTCAACGTCCGGAGCGCCGCGAAGGTTCCCTGCGCCCGGCAGGGTGGCTGCCTGGACGGGGAAGGGGCCGGTGACGCCTGGCGCTCAGCGACGGCGTGCAGCTCGCTCCGGGTCCGAAGGGGTGTACGGTCGCGGCACCGAGCGCACCTCGCATGCCGTCATCCGTTGCGGCGCCGCCCTCGGAGAACGGCAATGGCCGGAGCACATCGGACCGGCAAGACAGGACCGCACCATGCCTCCTGGCTCGTATCCTCGCGCCGGCCTCCATGCCCTGTTCCGCGCCTCGCGGTAGCGGATGTCTGCGGCGAGGTCGTGCTGACCATCGTGGGTGGCGGGACCGAGGCGTTCGGCTTCGCGCAGGATGTGCGTGACTGATCGGCGTTGTCCGGGGAAGCCAGCAGGCAGCGGTGCAGCCACCGGGGTCACGTGTGGTTCGCCGTCCATCGGCAGGAGAAGTCAGATGCTTGCATTCGTGGCGGGTGCGCTCTTCGTCATCGCCTTCATCATTCGCGTCACCGAGACGACGACCGAGGTGATCTTCAGCCCGACTAGCCTCATGTTCGTCGGACTCGCCGTCCTTGCCGTGCACTTGGCCGGCGTGGGGGCCGGCTGGCCCTCCCGGGGTGGTGGACGTCGGCGCTGAGCAAGGTGATGCGTTCCGTCGCCCGGTCGGTGGCTGTCCCATTGCCGGCAGGAACGATGCGACGGAGGTCTTGCCGCTGCAGGCCTCGCGACCGGTCAGTACGTCCGGGACATGTCGGTGTCATCGGCATGCCTGGCGAGGTTCACGCCTTGCTGTCTGACGCGGCGCGGTCGCCGCCTCCGGCAGCCGCGCCTGTGTCTGCTGAGGTGAGGCCCTAGTGCACCCGGTCCTCGCTGGTCTGCGGCGTGTCCTCGTCCGGCAGGTGCACGTCGTTGACCGCGATGTCCACCTCGACGACTTCCAGGCCCGTCATCCGTTCCACCGCCGCGATCACGTTCTCGCGGACCTCTGCGACGACCTCACGGATGCTGACCCCGTATGCGACGACGACCTGGAGGTCGATGGCGGTCTGCTTCTCACCGACCTCGACCTTGACGCCACGCCCCACGCTCGCGTGCCCGCCCGGAACCCGGTCGCGCACCGCGCCCATGGTGCGGGTGAATCCGCCGCCCAGCGCATGGATTCCGGGGACCTCCCGTGCGGCGATCCCGGCGATCTTCTCCACCACCCCGTCCGCGATGGTCGTCCGGCCCCGGGTCTCCGGCGGTTCCTGAGGCCCGGGTCGTGCGGTCTGCGGCATCGCGCCCACGCCGGTCCTCTGCTCACCGGGATCGGACTTCTGCAGGGTTGAACCGTTCGGCTCCGTCATGCGAAGCCACCTCCTCGGGCAGTCGACGAGCTGCCGAACCGGAGCGGCTGTCGGCCGCTGCTTCCGTGCTACTGACCCAAGTACCGTGCAGGGCACCGGATATGCGCGCCACCGCGTTTGACCCTGTCCACATCCTGGGAATGGCGGCCTCCGGCCGTCCGTCGGACCGGATGAGGGACTAGGCTGAGGTACGGACGTCCCAGACCTCGACGGCTTGTCGTTGCTCCACACCGATGGTTGCGGAGAGCGGACTCTTCGTCCGTCACCTGGCGCATCCCTGGAGGGAACCGGGTGGGTCCGCTGTCCTGTCGCACAGGCTGCCGGGCCGGCCATTGCTCCGCCTCCACCGAACGTACGCCCCTGCCGGCAGCGCGCCAAGGAGCCGGGAATCCCGGCGTCACCGCGTGCACTGCCGGATGGTCTTCTGAACCGAGGCGTCATGTCCCTCCCGCAGTTCACCGTCTACCGCCATGGCCGAAGGCATCGGGCACTGATCACCCTGGCCGGGGAGCTCGACCTGGAATCGGCCCCGCTGGTGCGCACGGCACTGGCGTCGTGTCCGAGCGACGGCACCGCACGATCGACATCGACCTCACCGGATCCGGCCGCCCAAGCCCCGCCGCACCAGCCCGTTCCACTTGCCTGTGTCCTCGCGGGTGATGTGCAGTGAAAGCCCGGTCGGAGCGAGGGCAGCCGTACAAGCCCAGTGGCGGCGTGCCGTATGACGCGGACGCGGTGCGGTTACGTCGGGTGAACCGCTGGCAGGCGCAGGGCGTGAGCGGGGGGCTCGCGGATCCGTACGTGGACTCCCGCGAGACGTCTCCCAGTGAGGCGTACCGACCGCCCGGCCGCCAGGCCTTCCTGAACCATCTCACCACCGAGATCCGTCGGCCGGGGTTCGCCATGGTGACCGCGGAAACGAACAGCCGGGTGGGATCCGCATTCGGCTTCCCGGTGCGCAGCGACGGCTTCTGGTGGCTCGGGGCCGATCACCCCACCCTCACCGCACTCCGCTCCAGGGGGTGGCTGGACATGGGAGAGATCCGAGGGCCGATCAGCGCCACGCTGCTCCGGGTGCTGGTCCTTCCGGTCAGGGAACGAACCGTGGTGCGGCTGGGGGGACTTGCTCGCGGTGTGTGGACCGGTGGTCCGGCTGAGGCCCGACAGCCGGTCGGCGCGGATTCAGGTGCTGGTCGCGGGGCAGGCGGCCCGACGTGGTGGCCGGGTGGGCGTGGTGGATGTGTGCACCGCGGCCGTGGCCGCGCTTCCGGTCGGTGGAGCCGGTGTGTCGGCGATGTCCAGGGTTGCGGGGAGCCATCCGCTGTGCAGCACCGACGACATCAGCGAGCAACTGGAGGTGCTGCAGCTCATGCTGGGCGAGGGGCCCTGTGTGGACGCCTTCCTGCAGGGCTCGCCCGTTCTGACGCCCGATCTGCTCACCGGTCACCTGCAGGACCGCTGGACCCTGTTCGCCGATGCGGCGCTGGAAGCGGGAGCACGCGCGGTGTTCGCGTTCCCGCTGCAGACAGGAGCGATCATCCCGGGAGTTCTGGACCTGTACGCCGGGGTGCCGACGGTGCTGGACGCGGAGGAACTGGCCGACGCGCTGGCGTTCGCGGATCTCGCCACCCTGCTCCTGCTCGATGCGCGGATCGACGAGACGGACGCGCCGGCCGGCAGGCGGTCGCCCGACCGGAACGTCGAGGACCTGGGCGGATACCGGGCGGAGATCGACCAGGCCACCGGCATCCTCACCGTCCAGCTCGGCATCGGCATCGACGAAGCCTTCGTACGGCTGCGGGCCCACGCCTACGGGCAGGGACGCCGGCTCGCCGACGTGGCCGCCGACGTGGTGGCCCACCGACTCCGCTTCTCCCCGGAGCCGGAACCCGAACCGACCGACGAGGAAACATGACTGACCGGCGCCGTCCGACGAACGTGCTGCACTTCCCGCCCCCTCCCGGCGGGACTAGTCTCAATCGAGGGTGCCAACGATGAATCAGCAGCTCCTGGCCAAGACCTTCGTCGAGCTGGCCGACAACCTGGTCGCCGACTTCGACCTGATCGACTTCCTGCGCCTGCTCACCGACCGCTGCGTGGGGCTGCTCGACGTAAGCGCCGTAGGCGTGCTGCTCGCCGACCGGGACGGCGAACTGCGCGTGATGGCCGCCTCCGACGAACGGGTACGCCTGCTGGAACTCTTCCAGCTCCAAAACGACGAAGGCCCCTGCCTGGAATGCTTCCGCACCGGCACACCCGTGGCGGTCTCCGACCTCAGGACCGAGACCGCTCGCTGGCCGCGCTTCGCGGTGACGGCCCGACGCAGCGGCTTCGGGGCGGTCCAGGCGCTGCCGATGCGTCTGCGCGACGAGGTCGTCGGCGCCCTCAACCTCTTCCGCATCACCCCCGGCCCCTTCGACCCCGCCGCCACACCCATCGCCCAGGCCCTCGCCGACGTCGCCACCATCAGCCTCCTGCAGCAACGCACCACCCAACGCAGCACCGCCCTCAACGAACAACTGCAGACCGCGCTGAACAGCCGCGTACTGATCGAACAGGCCAAGGGAAAACTCGCCGAACGTCAGGGCATCGACATGGAACAGGCCTTCACCACCCTGCGCGGATACGCCCGCGCCCACAACCGCCGCCTGTCCGAACTGGCCCGCGCCTTCATCGACGACACCGAACCCCTCCCCGGCCTGGGCTCCTGACACCGTCGCCGAGGCGGTGACCGCACGCAGCTGCCCGAGGACGAAGAACCACACTCGGGAGCGTGGCGATAGATGGCGGACCGCCGCCTTGGGTCACCGTTCTACAGACGGCGCCAGCGAGCCGAGGCGAAGGAGAAGACGCCGAAGAGAATCAGCCCGATGGCGACGGCGACCAGCAGCCATGGCCCCACCGGTGTTTGCGTGAAGCTGCGGAGCGTGGCGTCCACGCCTTTGGCCTCATGCGGATCGAAGCGGACGGCTGCCACCAGGATGAAAATCCCGGCCGCGGCGAACACCATGCCCCGTGCCACGCCTCCGACCACGCCCAGAGCGGTGACGACCTGCTTCGTACCGTGGCTCATGGTGCCGGTGTCCAGCTGCTTGAGGAAGCGCCGCATGGCCGCCCGGACGGCGAGTACCGCGCCGATGCCGATCAGCAGGCAGCCCGCGGAACCCACCAGCACCCGGCCGTACGGCAGCTTCAGCGCCGATGCCGTCCAGCCCTGCGACTGCGCATTGCCACTGGAACCCTTGCCGCCCCCGGCTGCGTACACGGCGGTCGCCCAGCAGATCGCGGCGTAGAAGAGCGCCCGTCCGCCGTCAAACACTCGCGAGGCCGCTTTGCGCCGAGGCCCCCTGCCAAGGACCGCGCGGGCGCCCCGCCACAACGCCATGCAGCCGAAGCCGACGACCAGCGCCCACAACATGGCCTTCCCGAAGGGCTGCGCCGCGATCTGGGCCAGCGCGCCCTGGCGGTCCGCCGATTCGCCGCCGTTACCGAGGGCGATCCGGACGGCCAGTACACCGATGAGGACGTACACCACGCCTCGTGCGGCAAAGCCCGCCCGTCCGGCGGCCGTCAGTGTGCGCCTCTCCGCCAAGCGACGGGTATCGGACCCGGCGGCCCGACGCCGCCCGTGCACCCGGGACGTCGTCACGATGCCTGCCTCAGAGCGTGGGTGTCGGCCATGACCTGATCGCGCAGGCGGGCACAGATGCGGGTGATCAGACGGGAGACGTGCATCTGCGAGAGACCCAGCTGCAGAGCGATGCGGTGCTGCGTCATCTCGCAGAAGAACCGCATATAGAGGATCTGCCGGTCGCGTTCGGGAAGTGCTCGCAACAGCGGGCGGAGCGCCTCGCGGTTGACGATCAGGTCGAAGCCGGGCTCCAGGTCACCGAGGGTGTCGGTCAGTGGGTGGCTGTGCTCGAAGCGGCCGGATACGGCGTCCAGGGGCAGCGCGGTGAAACTCTCCAGGGCGCCCTGTCCCAGACGTACTTCCGCCTCGGTGAGTCCGGCGTGCGCGGCGATCTCATGGACGGAGGGTTCGTCGCCGTTGAGCGACGAGCACTCATTACCTGCGGCGCGGACCTGGCCGCGCAGTTCCTGTACGCGCCGCGGCACATGCACGATCCAGAGTTCGTCACGGAAGTGCCGCTTCACCTCGCCGAGGATCGTCGGTATGGCAAAGCTCGGGAAGGCGGTGCCGAGACCGGGGTCGAAGCGGGCCACTGCCTTGACCAGGCCGAGTTGGGCGACCTGGTTGAGGTCCTCGAGAGTCTCGCCGCGATGACGGAAGCGCCGGGCGAGCCGTGCGGCCATCGGCATCCAGGCGCACACCGCCTCCTGCCGCAGCGCGGACCGCTCCGGACCGTCCGGCAGAGCGGCGATACGGCGGAACGCGGCCTCGGTGTCCGGAGCGTCGTCGTAGGGGCGTGCTTTTTGTGGACTCTGCGTGCGCTGGTACGTCATGGGCACGTGTCTCCCTGATCGGTGGCGTCACTCACCGTGGGAGCGGGCAGACCGCAGCGCGCTGGGGAGCAGCGACTGCTGCTCCCACGGGCGTGCCTCCGGTCTGAAGCACGTTGGACGGATTCCCGGCCGGCCCGCTTTCAAACAAGCTCTGTGTCACGCAACTTCGGCTGCCCACGGGCCGTCCCCGCCCGGACGGCACCGCCTGCCCAGCCGAATGACATGCCCCTGGGCGGTCTTTCCGGAACCGGATGGTCAACTGACCACGCTGCAGGCGCCCTTGACCGATTCGTGCGGGCAGGCGGCCCGCGTGATCGCCACCGCTACGGGTACGCAGTCGGCATGAGACACCTCCGCGGACTCGATGCACGGCCCTTCGCGCGCATCGCCTCGGCCCACCCCTTGCTGCCGTGGCTGACCGGTGCGGCCGCCATGGGCCTGTCAGGCAACCGTGGCGCACGCCGTGCCGCCCTGCGCGCCACCGGCTCACTCGCCCTTGCCTCCGCCGCCGTCGGCGTCGCCGCCAAGTCGGCCGCCGGCCACCGATTTCTGCCTCGGCCCGCCACCCGGGCGTTGCCGTCCGGGCATGCGGCCGCCGTCGCGGCCTTCGCAACCGCCGTCACATTGGAATCGCCCTGGCTGGGCGCCGCGCTCATCCCCCTGGCCACGGCGGCCGCCGTCGTTCGGGCCCGCACCAGCACGCATTCGCCCGGTGATGTTCTCGTCGGCGCCGTCCTCGGGGTCGGTGTCGCGGCGGCGACATGCCGTTGGTGGCCGCTGCACGTGGACGAACCCGCCGACGCAGCCCGGCCGAACGTCCGTGTCCCCGCGCTTCCCGCGGGTCTGGGGCTGATCGCGGTCGTCAACAGCGACGCGGGCGGCGACACCCCGGCCGAGGCCGAACTACGGATCCTCCTGCCGATGGCGGACATACGGCTCTCCGAGAGTGGCGTCGACCTGCACCTGGTGCTCGACCAAGCCGCCAAAGACGTGCTCGCCCGCGGTGGCGCGCTCGGCGTCGTCGGCGGCGACGGGACGGTCAACGCGGCAGCCGTCCGGGCCACCGAGAGCGGACTGCCACTGGCCGTGTTCCCTGCCGGCACCCTCAACCACTTCGCCACCGACCTCGGCCTTCCGACCTTGAAGTCCACCGCCGACGCCGTGGAGGCGGGCTGCGGCGGAGCCGTCGACCTCGGCCGGGTCACCTCCGCCGACGGTGCCGGCACGTACTTCCTCAACACCTTCAGTATCGGCGTCTACCCCGAACTCGTCCGGGCCCGGGAAGCCCGCGAGAGACGCCTGGGCAAGTGGCCCGCCCTCGCCGTCGGTCTGCTCCGCGTCCTCGCCGACGGCACCCCCAGCCAGGTCACCGTCGACGGACGGCACCGACGGCTGTGGCTGCTCTTCGCCGGCAACAGCCGCTACGACCCGCCCGGCTTCGCGCCCTCCTACCGCCGCAGCCTCAACGA
This sequence comes from Streptomyces sp. NPDC051963, assembly GCF_044593495.1. Lineage (NCBI taxonomy): Bacteria > Bacillati > Actinomycetota > Actinomycetes > Kitasatosporales > Streptomycetaceae > Streptomyces > Streptomyces sp. NPDC051963. Next base: position 63,273 of record NZ_JBIUCC010000006.1, read on the forward strand.
CGGACTCCTCGACATCCGCACCGTCGACGGCAGCCACTCCTTCGCCCGCACCCGGCTCGTCACCGCCTTCCTCACTGGAACCCTCGCCCGCTCCCGCGTCTACCAGGCCACTACGGTCACCCGGCTGCGGATCGACGGATTGGGCGAGGAAGAGGACTACACCCGCGACGGCGAAGTAAGCCCGGCCGCCGGCACACTCCATCTCGACAAAGCGACACGTGTGCTCACCGTCTACCTGCCGCCACCGCAGTGACCCCCGCCTGCGGGGTGGCGCTCTTCGAGCGTTCTGCCTGCTCAACGGCTTCGGGGGCGGAGAAGAGGCAGGCCGATGTTTGAGTCCCAACAGATGGGCTACACAACGGAGGCGTCCGACGGCCGTTGTGGACGAAGGCACCGGAGAGTTGAGCTCACAGCTCCCGGTGCCGTCCGCCGGACACACGGGCCGTCACCGCCGGTCCGCCAGATGGATGCGCCGCAGTCCCCGGCGCAGCTCCCGCCGTATCGGTTCCGGGAGCACCTCGTCCTCCGTCGTGGCGACCAGAGCGGCGGCCACGTCACGGAGCTTGATGTTGCAGTGCTGCGACACGTCCACCAGCAGGTCCCATGCCGGCTCGCTGGAACACGGCGCCAGGGCCATCACCATGCCACGTGCCTGGTCGATCACCGCGCGGCTCGTCAGCGCGCGGTACAACTGCTCATTCCTGGCGCGTAGTTCGACGACCTCGGTCAGTAGAGCCGCTTCCTCCGCCAAAGCCACGGCCGTCAACAGCGGCCGTTCTTCGCGAAGCGTAGTCAGCTGGCGCATGGTCCTCACAGGGCAGTCATCCCGTCCGTAGGCGGATCAGCGGCGTGCCAGTTGCCGTTCGCCGGCCGCACCGGGCTTGTAGGCCAGTCCGTAGTGCTTGAAGATCGCTTCCTCCTGCTCGGCGGGCAGCACGTCGTCGGTGCCGATCGAAGGGGCCTGCCTCACCAGCGTTCTGACATAGCCGACCCTGAGATATCCCGGCCCGGCGATCGCGTCCTCGATGGGAACGAAAAGCAGACGGTGCCGAGTGGGCAGTCCGGCCCGTACCGTGGCCATGGCCGGCTCGTCCGTGGTGGTGTCCACGTAGACCGCCTCCAGGACACCGATCTTGTGGCCCTCCGTGTCGACGACATCACGATTGCGCCATTCGCGGACGTCGGCTGCGTGAATCATGACCTTCCCCTTCCGGACGGCTCCACAGCCGGGGATGAGTCGCATCCCCGGTCTTCCGCGTAAAGCCGCCGCAGTGCATGCCGCAGCGCCTGCTGCATCAGCCGCGAGAGCGGCTCACCCTCCCAGGCGGCGACCATGGCCACGGCCACGTCCGGAAGTTTGGTGTTGCACTGCCGTGCCATGTCCACCAGCAGGTTCCTGGCCACCCCACGGCGGCAGGGGGCCAGGACCATCACCATGCCTCCGGCTTGATCGATCACCGCCCGGCCGGCCAGTGCCCGCCGCAGCTGATCGATCTCGGCGCGCAGCGCCCCAACATCCTGACCGACCGCATTCCCTACCGGGGCCTCGGCCGCCACATCCCACCAATCCTTTGGGAGCACGGTTGTGCGATGCATGGCATCCGCCTCTCTACGATGTCCGCGCGTCCCGTGTGACTGAAGCCGCCCCGGAACCTCTGGATGTCGGGCAACTTCATCGGTCACCCACGGCGTTCCTGGTCCCGACGGTCTTCGCGCTTCCAGCGTGCACGGTGCTGACGGCTGTAGCGGCGGTCCCAGCGGTCCTGACGATCCCGGCGGTTCTGGTAGTCCCGGTAGTCCCCGAGATCGGAACCGTCGCCGTTGATCCAGCCTCCCCCGCGATCACGGCCGTGGCGTGTGGCGCCGAAGACCAACACGGCCGCGGCCACCCACCAGAGGGGGCTGACGAAGCCGAGGCCGAACAAGACCAGGATGAGGATCAGAAGCAGAAGGAACACGCCGGGCCTCCCCGGAGCGGAACAAAGCATGACTGCCGGGGGCCGGGGCCTGTTCGAACAGACTAGCCCTCCCCAGAGGTTGCGGATAGCGGCCCAGGTCAGTGTCTTCCGCCGCCGAGACCGGATGGCCACTTGCCGTCTGTTCAGAGGTGTGCGGCGGGAGCTAGCGTGCGCGGTACGGCCCGAGCCCCCGGCAGCGTCGATCACCTCTTGCGCTCCTTCGAGGGCGCACCTGGCGCACCGGTGCCGGAATCTGCCCCGCCCCCATCGGGCCGCTCCCGCACTCGCCGTCGCTACGCGATCCTGGCGCAGCCTCGATGCGCCCCATGCGGGCATCCTCCCTCTGTTGCCCGCCGCGTCGCACGCATCCCATCGCAGGCGGTACACATGTACGCGCTGATCCTTCCGGCTTCGACCCCCTTCGTCCTGCTCGCCACCGTGATGACCCTGTCCTGGTGGGAGGACCACATCCTGCCGGCGCCGCCGGTCGAGCCGGTCGAAGCTCCCGCCGAGGCCCCGTTCGTCGCAGCGGCCCCTGCCCAGCACCCAGAACTCCCCCGTGACGACACCGCGTTGACAAGGGAAGTTGCCGGGCGTTGACTGACGGCACGGCGTAGGGCTGTGCCACTCCGGATCGTTCGGGGGCAGCATTCCTCCTTCCCGCTTCGCCCGGACCCCGCGGAACTCAGGAAATCCCCGCGATCTGGAGGCCCGGCGATGATCTGGATTCTTCTCTTCCTGCTGATCCTGGTGGTGTTCGGGTTCGGCTTCACCCTGCAGATGCTCTGGTGGGTCGCTGCCGTCCTGCTGGTCGTCTGGCTCGCCGGCTTCGCGATGCGCGGTCGGGGTGGTGGCAGGCGCGGCGGTGGCAGCCGCCGATACGGCCGCAGTCGCCGGTAGTCCGCACCAAGCGCTCTCCCGCCCGCGGGAGCCCATTCAGCGAACGAGCAGAGGACAGCCATGAGCGTCGGACAGACGATCAAGCACAGGACCCAGGCATTCAAGGGCCGGATCACCGAACGCATCGGCCGGACCACCCGCAACAGGCGACTACAGCGGCAAGGCAGGACCGACCGGGTCTCCGGAAACCTGAAGCAGTCAGGCGACAAGGCCAAGGACGCCTTCAGGCCGTGACCACATTAGCCCCGGGCCGTGCCCACATCGCGTGGACACCGCCCGGCAGGCCCCAATGCTCAATGAGCCGACAGGAATTGACGGCAATGAAGCAGCCCAACGTGCAAGACGAGAGCCAAAGAAGGCGGCCATGTTCACCGTCGTGATCATCGCCGTGATCGTCATCGGTCTGGCCACCCTTCTCTACTTCGGACGCGGCCGAGCCGGCGGCGGTGGCGGGCGCGGGCTGAAGCGACGCTTCGGACCCGAGTACGCCCGCGCCGTCGCCCGCCACGACGGCGACATCAAGGCCGCCGAACAGGAACTCGGCGAGCGCGTCAAGCGGCACGGCTCCCTCACGGAGCAGCCGCTGTCACCCCATACCCGCGAGCACTACGTGGCGCAATGGGCTGCCATCCAGAAGCAGTTCGTCGAGTCACCGCAGCAGGCCGTCGCCGAGGCGGACGCGCTGCTGGCGAGTCTGGCAAGGGATCGCGGCTTCCCCGACGGCGGGCAGTTCGAGGACCAGGTCGCCGCCCTGTCCGTCCACCACGCCGACTACGTCCAGGGCTACCGCAGCATGCACACCGCAGCCCGCGACCAGAGCGGCACGGAAGAGATGCGGGAGGCCATGGTCGAAGCCAGAAGCCTCTTCGAGGCACTGATCGCCGAACAGCCGGCCGACCCGGACGGGCCCCGCCCGCCGTCCCCCGACGACAACGGCCACGCACCGCGGGCACTGAACCGACGCCACGCGAAGGGAAGTAGCACGTGATGTCGCACAACACCGAACACGCACGGCAACCCCAGACCGAGGGCCCGGATCAGCAACCCAAGACCGAAGGCCCGGATCCCGCGATGCAGCGCGCCCCGCGGACACTCCACACAGAATCCGGTCACGCACCGCGCGAGCCCGGCACCAGCACCGACAGCCCCGATCGCAAGCCAGGCCAGGACCTGGTCTCGCAGGGCGAACGGGACAAGCTCGCCCTGCGTCTCCAACAGGCCATGACCAGCTTCGTCGAGAGCCCTCGCCAGGCGGTGGAGGCGGCCGACGCAGTCTTCGGCGACGCCGCCACACAGTTCACCGACACCCTCAAAGAACGGCGCCGCGTCCTGCGTGCACGCTGGCAGGACCCGGACACCGACGTGCAGACCGAGGAACTACGGCTCGCGCTGAGGCAGTACCGGGAGATCACCGAACAGCTGCTGCACATGTCGGCGCCCGCCGGCCAGTGACACCGTCCCTCCCCGCAGGAAGCACAGCCGCCGCAGGAAAACCGGTGCCTGTATCACACCGGTCGGACTGCGGCGGCTGTGTTGCGCTGAAACAGTTGCCGCCGATCCGCTGGTACGGCTCAACCGGCCGACCGGGGCGTGAGGTTCGCCGGTACGCAGGTCACGTACGCGGCCGCATGTCCGTGGGGTGAGGCGGCCGAGGCAACTGCCGCGTCGGCAGCCGTACGCCGGTTGGCGCTCACCACGGTCGATCGCCGACTGGCACAGGGGCCACGTCACGGTCTGCTCGATGCCCTGACATAGGCCTCGGACGTGGCCCATCGTCGCCGTTGAGGCAGCGTCGACGATTTGCAGCGGTCAAGTCCGCTCTCGCCGAACGAGAGTTCACGAAGGCGCTGTCGAAACCTGCGTGTACCACGCGTCTCCCTGGATCGGAGCAATGAGTTGCTGCCAGGGGCTCGGACCTCACCCAGCAGCCCAGTGCCACCCCTGCCGAGCGAACAGTGCGCGTGCGGCCGACCTCCGGGGGGAGGCCGGTGTTTCAGACGAGTGCACACATATTGCGGAGAGAGTTCGAGCCCTCCGGCCCAGGATCAGTCGTGCCTTCTCTCTCTGCGGTCAACGCTCAAGGAGCGGTGGTGTCGGAACTGCTCGCGGCACCGCTGCTGGACAGCCCTGACGACGCCGAAGCCCTGGGACTGGAGCTGGGACTGGGGCTGTGGCTGGGACTGTGACTCGGGCCTGGACCAGAGCTGGTGTCCGGCGCCGCACTCGCGTCCGGCGAGGCAGAGCTGCCCGTCTGCAGCTCCGTGCCACTGGAGGCACCCGGGTTGGGTGTCCGGCTGTCGGCGGGATCAGGGGTACCGGCCGAGCCACCGCCCACCGAAGTTCCCCTGCCCGGCTCATTCTTGACGACGGCCGCTACCGGCTTACCCATGATCAGCTCCACCGCGGTCACCGTGACCATCGCGAGGGCGAACACGAGGCCCGTCGCCAGGGCGTACTTCTTCCAGCCGATGGACCTCCGCAGGGAGCCACCCCGATAGGTGGTGACCGACCCGCCTTCGGAGGACGTACGGGGCCGTACCGCGTCAACAGCCGAAGGGTCGGCCGGTAATGCGAACGCCGCCCGGGCGTCCGCGCGGTGTTCCGCCCGCTCCTCGCCCGGCGTCCTCGGCACTCCTATCGGCGGCACCCGGCTGCGGATCCCCTCGCCCGTCCGTCGGAAAGCATGCGAGAACACCGCTGCGCCGGTGGTCGCGCTGGCGCTGACCACAGCGGCGCCGATGATCGTCCCGGTCACCCCCAGCAGGGACGCCAGCACCGCGCCCACCACCGTCGCGAGTGCGCTCGCCACCACCTGCACAGCAGTCAGGTCGAGCACCTTGCGCTTCGGCGCCCGTCCCTCTTCTTCTCTGCGATTCTCCATGAATATCCCTTGATAGTTCCGAAGCCCCGACCCCCCTCGACGCCGTGACCATCTGTGATGGCGGACAGCGAGGACCAACAACGGGACGACTGCCCGGCTGACGGGGTGTCACCTGCGATCAGTGACCACCCTGTCGGTGGGTAACACGGCAGGGCGGCACTGCATCGGAGCCGCGATCACGGCCGTGCAGACATCGCGGCGTCCCTCTCCCGGACCAACCGTGGGACCGGCCTCAGGACTATGCTGTGCACGGACGTCCCAGACCTCGGCGGGCCACCGCTGCTTGGCTCACATGCCTGCGGAGAGCGGACCACTCGTCCGCTCGCCCCGCGCATCCCCGAGGGAACCGGCTGGATCCTACGCCCCGGAACACCGGCTGCTGGATCGGTCACTCACCTGCCTGCACGACAGTTACGACCGTACCGGGAGCCCGGCACGGTCTCGTGAACCGAGGCACCCTGCCCATGAGTGTCCCACCCATCCTGAACGTCTACCGCCACGACGGCATCCGCGCCACCGACGTCGATGTCACCGCCGTGACCTTCTGCGACTGCGGCGCCCTCAACGCCTTGTCGCACACCGCCGGGGTGCGCGATGCCGACCGCTGAGGCAGCCAACTCGGTGCGGTGCGCGTTCGGATTCCCCGTACGCGACGACGGCTCCCGGCGGCGGGGATTCGACGGAGCACTCCCGATCGCCGTCGGTCGACTCACCGGTGCCGACCGCGCCTTCGCCTGCACCGGGATCCTGGTTCGTCCGCACGCGCGGCACCGGGATGTGGCCCGGCGGCTGCAGGAACGGCTGCTCGCCGAGCACCGGGCAGCACTCGGTGTCGCCTTGGCGGACCGGGCCGACCAGCCGGTCCTGGCCGCTCTCCGTTCCTGGGGCTGGAAGGATGTCGGAATCGTCCGCAGGCCGGCCGACGGGATCGTGTTCCTGATCCCGGCTCCCCCCTTGGGAATGCGAACGGCGGCGAGGCCGGAGAGGCTTGATCACCACGCCTTGACCCGGTGCTCGCCGTGATCCCCGGCAACCGGTCGGCGCGGATCCAAGCTCTCGTGGCCGAGCAGGCGGCCCTGCGAGGCGCCCGAGTCGGCGTCCTCGACGTGTGTACGGCGGCGGTGGCGGCGCTGCCGGTCGTCGGGGCCGGGATGTCCGCGATGTCCCGTGGCCGGGCGAGTCATCCGCTGTGCAGCACCGACTCCGTAAGTCAGCAGCTGGAAGAACTCCAGCTCACACTGGGCGAGGGACCGTGCGTGGACGCCTACGTCCTCGGCTCGACGGTCCTCTGCCCGGACCTGTCGGCCGGTGAACTCCAGCGGCATTGGACGGTGTTCGCCGACGCGGCCCTGGAAGCCGGGGCGAAAGCGGTCTTCGCCTTCCCCCTGCAGATCGGGGCGATCAGTCCAGGCGTACTCGATCTGTATTCCAGCAGCTCGGTCGAGCTGGACGCGGACGAGGTGGCCGACGCGATGGCCTTCGCCGACACTGCCACGTTGCTTCTGCTCGATGCCCGGATCAGTGAGACGGGTGTCCCGTTCGACACCAGTGCGTCCGGCACCGACGCGGGTGCCCCGAGCACGTCCGCCACCGACCTGCCAGGCGCCACTCCCTTCGACGACCTGGGTGGTTACCGCACCGAGATCGACCAGGCCACCGGCATCCTCATGGTCCAGCTCGGCGTCGGCTTCGAGGAAGCCTTCATCCGCCTGCGCGCCCACGCCTACGCCCACGGGACGCGGATCTCGGTGGTCGCCGCCGATGTGGTCGCCCACCGGCTCCGCCTCCCCCCGGACACAACTCCGTCCGACACACAACCGCCGGACGCCCGCCCCCCCGAAGACGAGCCCTGATGCTCACGCCCCACACACAAAGGTGTGCTCGATGAAGGAGCAGCGGATGGCCAGGACGTTCGTCGAGCTGACGGACAGTCTCGTCGCCGACTTCGACCTCATGGACTTCCTGCACCTGCTCACCGCTCGCTGCGTCGACCTGCTCGACGCGAACGCGGCGGGAGTCCTGCTCGCCGATCGCGATGGCGTGCTGCACGTCATGGCCGCCTCCGACGAACGGGTGCGCCTCCTGGAACTCTTCCGGCTCCAGAACCACGAGGGCCCCTGCCTGGACTGCTTCCACTCCGGAATTGCGGTCTCCGCTCACGACCTGCGCGACGAGGTCGTCGGCGCCCTCAATCTCTTCCACACCGCCCCGGCGCCCATCAGTCCCACCGCTGCCCCCTTCGCTCAGGCCCTCGCCGACGTCGCCACCGTCAGCCTGCTGCCACAACGCACCACCAAGCGCAGCACGCTCCTCAACGAGCAGCTGCAGACAGCCCTCAACAGCCGCGTCCTGATCGAGCAGGCCAAGGGAAAACTCGCCGAACGCCACCACACGGACATGGAACGGGCCTTCACCACCCTGAGGGCCTACGCCCGCTCCCACAACCGCCGCCTCCCGGACGTCGCCCGCGCCTTCATCGACGAAACCGAACGCCTCCCCGGCCTCAGTTCGGGAAACTCCTGACCAGACCCCTGCAAGAAGGGTTCGTCATGCCACTCCGCCCTCTTCCCGAGTCCTCCCTCTACACGCTCGACTCCGGCGACGACCTCGACCGCCTCGACGAGGAAGAACTGAGCGCGCTGGACGCCCACTGGCGGGCGGCGAACTACCTGGCCGTCGGACAGATCTACCTCATGTCCAACCCCCTGCTGACCGAGCCCCTGGCACCTGAGCACGTCAAACCACGACTGCTGGGGCACTGGGGCACCTCACCGGGACTGAACCTGGTCCACACCCATCTCAACAGGGTCGTGAAGGCAAGGGACTTGGACGCGATCTGTGTCTGGGGTCCCGGTCACGGCGGGCCGGCCGTGGTGGCGAACTCCTGGCTGGAGGGCAGCTACACCGAGACGTACCCGGACATCACACGGGACGCGGCCGGCATGGCTCGCCTCTTCCGGCAGTTCTCCTTCCCGGGCGGCATCCCCAGTCATGTCGCACCCGAGACCCCCGGATCGATCCACGAGGGCGGCGAGCTGGGCTACTCGCTCTCGCATGCCTACGGGGCCGCGTTCGACAACCCGGGGCTTCTGGTGGCGTGCGTGATCGGCGACGGTGAAGCCGAGACGGGCCCGCTGGCCGCCTCATGGCACTCCAACAAGTTCCTCGACCCGGTACGGGACGGTGCCGTCCTGCCGATCCTGCACCTCAACGGCTACAAGATCGCCAACCCGACGGTCCTGGCCCGGGTACCGGAGCCCGAACTCGACTCCCTGCTCAGGGGATACGGCCACGAGCCCCTCCATGTCACCGGGGACGACCCGCACGCGGTTCACCAGGCGATGGCCCGCGCCCTGGACGAGGCCCTGGACCGTATCGCCGCCTTCCAGCACGCCGCCCGCACGGAGGAAACTGCCGAACGCCCCCGCTGGCCGGTGATCGTGCTGCGCACGCCCAAGGGCTGGACCGGACCCGCCGAGGTCGACGGCCTTCCGGTGGAGGGCACCTGGCGAGCGCACCAGGTGCCGCTGCCGGCTGTGCGCGACAACCCGGACCACCTCAGGCAGTTGGAGCGATGGCTGCGCTCCTACCGACCCGAGGAACTCTTCGACGAGCAGGGACGCCCCCGGGATCAGGTCACGGCCTGCGTCCCCGACGGCGCCCACCGCCTGGGCGCCAACCTGCACACCAATGGCGGCCTGCTGCTGCACGACCTGCCCCTGCCGCCCCTGGAGCGGTTCGCCGTCCCGGTGGACAAGCCCGGCGCGACAGCGCACGAGCCGACCCGCGTCCTCGGCGACCTGCTGGCGCAGGTGATGGCCGACTCGCGCGAGCGGCGCGACTTCCGGCTGGTCGGCCCGGACGAGACGGCCTCCAATCGCCTCCAGGCCGTCTACGAGGCGAGCGGCAAGGCGTGGGAGGCCCAGGTCCTGCCCACGGACGAACACCTGGAGCGCGGCGGCCGGGTGCTGGAGATCCTCTCCGAACACACCTGCCAGGGCTGGCTTGAGGGCTATCTCCTCACCGGGCGGCACGGCCTGTTCTCCTGCTACGAAGCCTTCGTCCACATCGTGGACTCCATGGCGAACCAGCACATCAAGTGGCTGCGCGTCGCCCGTCGACTCCCCTGGCGCCGCCCGATCGCCTCTCTCAACTACCTGCTCACGTCACACGTGTGGCGCCAGGACAACAACGGCTTCTCGCACCAGGACCCCGGTTTCGTCGACCACGTACTCAACAAGTCGCCTGAGGTCGTGCGGGTTTACTACCCGCCGGACGCCAACACCCTGCTGTCCGTGGCGGATCACGTGCTCCGCAGCTGCGACTACGTCAATGTCGTCGTCGCGGGCAAGCAGCCCTGCTTCGACTGGCTCGACCTCGAATCCGCCCGCGCGCACTGCGCCCGCGGCGCCGGGATCTGGGCCTGGGCAGGCACCGAGTCCGACCCCGGCGAGCCCGACGTGGTGCTCGCCTGCGCGGGCGACGTACCCACCCTCGAAGTGCTGGCCGCGGCCGCACTGCTCCGCCACCACCTGCCCGAACTCGCAGTACGGGTGGTCAACGTCGTCGACATCGCCCGGCTGCTGCCCTCGGAGGAACACCCGCACGGCATGCCCGACAGCGAGTACGACGCACTGTTCACCCCCGACAGGCCCGTCGTCTTCGCCTACCACGGCTATCCGTGGCTGATCCACCGGCTCGCCTATCGCCGCGCCAACCACCCGCACCTGCACGTGCGCGGCTACAAGGAGGAGGGCACCACCACGACCCCGTTCGACATGGTCGTACGGAACGACCTCGACCGGTACCGGCTGGTCATGGACGTCATCGACCGGGTACCCGGTCTCGCGGTCCGCGCGGCAACGCTGCGGCAACGCATGGTCGACGTCCGATACCGCCATCACGACTGGATCCGCACCCATGGGGCGGACCTGCCCGAGGTCGCCGAATGGACCTGGAGTCAGTGACCATGCGTGCGGCAGAGCAGCGGGTGGGGCCGCCGCCTAAGATGTCATTTCAGTTGGCGAGTCTGCGGTGGCATTTGAGGGTCGCGGCTATGGCGGTGAAGGCGAGAAAGTGTTCCGGCTTCGCTCGTAGCGGCGGTGGAGACGTCGGCAGCCGGACAGCCAGGACACGGTCCCGTCCACGACCCTGCAGTATTTGCCCAGGCGTTGGGATGACTCGATGCCCTTGCGGGCGAGGCGGTGCCGCATGCCGCGGGAAGACAGCCAGCGCCCCAGGTGCCGGTAGTCGTAGCCCTTGTCGCCGTGCAGTTTGCCGGGCCTCCGGCGTCGTGGGCCGCGGTGTGAGCGGATGGGTGGGATACCGCGGACCAGCGGGATGAGGGCCTGGCTGTCGTGGAGGTTCGCGGCGGAGATGCCGATCGACAGAGGCAGACCGTGGCGGTCGACGATGTGGAGCCGCCGTGGCCGGGCCGTGAAGTTGGTGAATCCTTCGGCGACGACATGCCGTGCATGGGGGGCACCCAGCTGAACGCGGTGCGGCTGAGAATCCTGGCGTCGATAACGGTGAATTGCGAGAAGGGTTGGTTGATCCAGTCCTGCCGGAGGAACGCGGGCATGTGTTCGGGCGGGAACTGCTTTCGCTCTGAATCCAGCCAGGGGCCGAGGCGTGTTCTGCTGCCCCGGTGCGTGCGGATCAGTGGTCCGGCGGCTTCGCGCATCCGGTCGGAACAGCCGTCGGCCTTTTGGCAAAGGCCGTGGACCAGGACGTGTTTTTTGGATCTCGACCGGTCTTGGGCAACGAGCGGAGCAAGTGTCGCCTGCTGGTCGCCGTGACCTGCGGAAACCGTAGGTTGATCCTCGCTGGCCCTTGCGCGATCCTCCACGCGGCCCGGCTGGCTCATGGAAGGACACCTGCCGGGGTGCGGCACCGCCTGACGCAGGCGGGCGGCGTCCTGGCTGGGCGGCGCGCCGAACTGGCGGCGATACTCCCGACTGAACTGTGACGGGTTGTCGTATCCGACGCGTTGGCCGACCCCGGTGACATCGCCCGGGTGAGTGGCGAGCAGCAGCCGGGCCTCCTGCAGCCGGATCTGCTTCTGGAACTGGATGGGGCTCATCGCGGTCACCGCCTGGAAGTTGCGATAGAAGGCGGAGACGCTCATCCCGGACATCTGTGCCACGTCCTCAACCCGGAAGGGCTGCGCGTAATGCTCGCGGATCCAGCCCACGGCCCGGGAGACGTGGCTGAGGCTGCTGTCGGCCAGGCCGAGTTGGCGAACCGTCGCACCTTGCTCGCCGGTGATCACACGCCACAGGATCTCGCGCTTGACCAGCGGGGCCAGAACGGCCCGGTCGCGGGGCTCGTCGAGCAGGCGCAGCAGCCGCACTCCTGCGTCGAGCAGCGCGGCCGGAGCGTCGCTGACGGCGATGCCCGACGGCGCGCCTCCGCTGGTTCGGGGGGTGTCTCCGGGGCCGGCCTGCAGCAGCAGTTCGGCAACGGCGGACGGTTCCAGCATGAGACCGAATCCGAGGGCCGGCTGCTCGGGGTCGGCCTGGGTGAACTGCCCGGTGACGGGCAGGTCAACGGATGCGACCAGGTACTGCCCGGGCCCGTACTCGTACACCCGCTCGCCGAGGGCGAGGCGTTTGGCGCCCTGCGCGATGACCGCCAGCACCGTGCCGGACATCGAGGGTGACGGCGGATCGGGCCGGTCGACCTTCGAGATGAGGACGCCGTCGATGGCAGTGGTCCAGTCGGGGCGGGCATGCCGGGCCAGCAGGGTGCGGAGCTCTTCGAGGTGCATACGTCCATTGCAGCACCACTCCACGCTGTGGCTCCCGTCCACGCGAGGATCGTGCAAGTGAAAGCGAGCATTGTTCTAACGTTTTCGCAGGTCAGCTCGGTTCAATGGAATCACCTCACTCCATCACCGAGAAAAGGAAGCCATGATCGCCAACTACGGCTTCAACGCCACCCTGACCGCCAAGCCCCACATGGGCGACCAACTGGTCGAACTGCTGCTGACCGGCCTCAACGAGGGCAGCCCCGGCGCAAGCGAACACTGCGTCGTCTACCTCGTGTCCCGGTCCGCGTCCAGCCCCGACATCGTCCACGTCACCGAGGGCTGGACCAGCGAGGAGGACCACCACCGGATCTTCGCCGGCGAGGCCGCCCAGGCCATCGTGGCGCAGATCGACCCGCTGCTGGCCAAGGAGTCCGAGTACACCGACTACGTCCCGGTCCGCGGCAAGGCCACCTTCTGAAGCCCCCGGATCGAACCCCGGCCAGCCGCCTCGGCGCCTGCCGAGGCGGCCCCCATCCTCGCTCGACCGTCCGGCACCACTTACGAAAGGCCAACGACCATGACCACGGCACGCCCCACCTTGGACCCCGAACTGCGTGAGCTGCTCGCCGACATGCCGCTGATGTCCCAGCTCAGCGCAGAAGTACTCACGCAACTGCGCCAGCTCCCGTCGACGCCCATCGAGCTCCTCCTCGCTCACCGGCAGGTCGAACGGCGCGAAGTCACCGTGCCCGCCAAGGACAGTGCCCCGATCCCCCTGTCAGTCTTCAGACCCACGCACACCGATCGCACCACCGCCGCGCCCTGCGTCTATTGGATGCACGGCGGCGGGATGGTCATGGGTGACCGCTTCTCGCAGATCGACATCCCCCTGGAGTGGCTCGACGAGTTCGGCGCGGTCGTGGTCTCCGTGGACTACCGGCTCGCACCCGAGGCCACCGGCACCGCCCTGGTCGACGACTGCTACCAGGGACTGCTGTGGGTCGCCGAACACTCCGCCGAACTAGGCATCGACCCCGCCCGGATCATCGTCGCCGGCGCCAGCGCGGGCGGTGGCCTCGCCGCCGGCGTCACCCTGCTGGCCCGCGACCTCGGCACCCCGGCGATCGCCGCGCAGATGCTGATCTGCCCCATGCTCGACCACCGCAACACCAGCACCTCCAGCCGCCAGTACGCCGACGGGCCCGGCGTATGGACCCGCGAGATGAACGAGTTCGGATGGCGTGCCGTCCTCGGCGACCTCACCGACCACGAGGTGTCCCAGTACGTTTCGCCCGCGCTGGCCGACGACCTCTCCGGCCTGCCGACCACCTACATCGACACCGGCTCCGCCGAAGTCTTCCGCGACGAGGACACCGACCACGCCACCCGCATCTGGGCGGCCGGCGGCCAGGCCGAACTCCACGTCTGGGCGGGCGGCTTCCACGGCTTCGACGCCCTGTACCCGCAGGCCCGCATCTCGGCCACGGCCCGCCAGACCCGCACCGCCTGGCTCGCCCGAGTCCTGCCCTCGAACTCCGCCGCATAACGCCGACGGCTCACACACCACACCCACCACCGCACACCAGGAGGAACACCATGAAGGTCGCCATCGTCACAGGCGCCAGCTCCGGCATAGGACGAAGCGCCGCGATCGAGATCGCCAAAAGCGGAAGCGGAGTCATCCTCACCTACAGCACCAACCCACAAGGAGGGCTGGAGACGGCCGCCGCCATCGAGAAGGAGGGCGGCACGGCCGTCGCACTCCCGCTGGACGTCAGCGAAGCGGGCACCTTCCCGGCCTTCAGCGACACGGTGACTGACGTGCTGCGCGACACCTGGCAGCGCGACACCTTCGACTATCTGGTCAACAACGCCGGTTTCGCGCACACATCGTTGATCGAGGACACGACCGAGGAAATATTCGACAGGCTCATGCGGGTCCTGCTCAAAGGCCCGTACTTCCTGACGCAGAAGCTGCTGCCCCTGATGGCGGACGGCGGAGCCATCGTCAACACGAGCAGCAACTCGGCGACGGCTGTGACCGGCCTGGAGCCCGGCTACTCCGCCTACGCCTCGATGAAGGGCGGACTGGACGTACTGACCCGGTACATGGCCAAGGAATTCAGCACGCGCGGCATCCGCGTCAACGCCGTCTCGCCCGGGTCGACCCGCACCCGGATCGCCGACGACGCCTTCACCCGGTTCCCCGAGGTCGTCCCAGCCCTCGCTGCGAAGACCGCGCTCGGCCGGGTCGGCGAACCCGAGGACATCGGCGCGATGATCGCCACACTGGTCTCCGACGAGAGCCGCTGGGTCACCGCTCAGAACATCGAGGTATCGGGCGGCTACAACCTCTAGCGGAGAAGCACTGAAGATCTTGGTACAGGGCGTCTGGCTGTCGCCTGGGCGCCCGCCCCTATGCGGTCGCCGGGGTGTGCGACCCGGCGGCGCCTGCAGTCCCCACGAGTACCGCAGCCTTCGAATACGTGACGGGTACCAGCAGTACGCACCGACCTTGCGCCCACCGACCTCCGGTGGTTGGCATGACCCTCAGCTGCCGCCGGACCGGAGTGCCGCCAGATGGCCCGAGACCTGTCGCAAAGTCTGATCCCAGACCCTGAAGAACCAGCTCCCCTCGAGAACAAGCCCGTGCTCTCGGCGAAGAAAGTGCACCAACTCCACGGCCGATAGGGAGTCCAGCCCATTCGCCCCAAGCGTCGCGTCCACATTGATATCGGTTCGCGGTGTCCCAAGTGCGGCGGCCATCCCGTCAAGGAGCCAGGACAGTTCTTCGGCCGAGTCTCGTGCCGATGCCTGCTCGAGGGGTGGCGCATGACCCTGATCGCCGTCCAGGACGCTCCTCGCTGCCGAAGCGAAATCCATCAGTGCCGTTCGAACGCCAACCCGCTGCTCTCCACAAATGGCGTGGTATGCGGCGATGCTGTCGTCGCTTGTGCCTGCGGGCCTCGCAGCAACAGCCGTCATTGCCGTATGGAAGAGAACCAGTCCGTCTTCTACACGTTTCGCGGATTCAAGGAAACGCGCCGTAACGACCTGGGCCGGCTTCCTGCACTCCCAGGCCGATGCCCTGCCGGCCTGCGACTTCTTCGAGACCATCGCTCTGTCCGGGACGCGGCTGTACGTGTCCGCCGTGCTCGAGCACGGCGGCCGGCGCATCCGCATCCTGGGCGCCACCGCACACCCGACCACCTCCTGGGTGACACAGGCCGCGAAGAACCTCGTCATGGACCTCGACGAAGCCGGCTGCCGGGCCAGGTTCCTCATCTGCGACCGCGACGGCACGTTTCCCGCCCTGTTCGAGTACCTCGAGATCTTCCACAACCGCAACGCAGGCACTCTGCCCTGGGAATGCTGACCCCGGTCCAGTACGAGCTGCAGCAACCGCCTGTGGCGTGAAAACTAGCAACGCGACTCCACACAAGTCGGGGCACACCAGAGCCTCCACCGATCCCGGAGCGGTTCAGTCCAACCGGTAAATCCCCGCGAGGGTGGCCTAAACCTTGCCCAGGGCAAGGGACTTGTCGTGCTTGCCGAGCTGCGCCGCACGACGGAGCGTGCTCCCTCGAAAGGAGCCGCACCCACCTCTGGACGCCCTCATCACCCAGGCCATCTGACCAGGCACCCTCACCGCACGTCACGGAGGCCCATTCCTTCTGAAGGGATACCCGGGAGCACGCCCAACCAGCACCCAGAACACAAGCCCATACCCGCAAGGCAAGGCCACCCCATCGACGGTCAGCCACCGGCCACGAACCGGACACGGATGTGAATGCGCGCGCAAGAATCGGAATTCACAATGCGCCGAAATCGGAAAGTGGAAAATAAGGAACCTGACAGACTGCTTGCGCGGCCCTCAGAATTCATTTGATTCATTCTCTCCCAATGTCTTGCCCAGGCGCGCGAATTTCCTCTACTTTCACAGCACGCCTGACAGGGCAGGCCGGTCTGCCGCCGCCTTGGACCCCACACCCTCACGGCGTTGCGTCGCCGCCACCCTTTCATGGTCAACTGCACGTCGGCGATGGCCCGGCAGCCCCCCACATGGAGGAATTCTCCCATGAGCATCACCAGACGAACCCTGCTCGGCACGGCACTCGCCGCCACAGCGGGACTCGGTACAGTCGCCCTCCAGGAGGCGGGCGCCTCGGCCGCCCTGCAGGGCACGACGGGCGGTCCGGCCGCGAGCCCGCCAGGCGACGTCGTCGGCAAGATATCCGTCGGCTACCAGGGCTGGTTCGCCTGCACGGGCGACGGAGCACCGATCAACGGCTGGTGGCACTGGAGCCAGGACATGAGCCGCCCGCCGTCGCCGTCCAACACCACCATCAAGTCGTGGCCCGACATGCGGGAGTACAGCCGTGGATACGCCACCCAGTATCCGAACCTCAACAGCGGCGGGGCCGCGACACTGTTCTCCTCGTGGGACCAGCAGACGGTCGACACCCATTTCCGCTGGATGCGCGAGAACTCCATCGACACCGCCGCGTTACAGCGGTTCAATCCGTTCAGCCCGGAGGGACCGACGCGGGACGCGATGGCTCAGAAGGTGCGGCAGTCCGCCGAGGCCAACGGCCGCAAGTTCTACATCATGTACGACGTGACCGGCTGGACCTCCATGCAGTCCCAGATCAAGGAGGACTGGACGTCGAAAATGAAGGCACACACGTCGTCAAGCGCCTATGCGCGGCAGAACGGCAAGCCCGTCGTGTGCGTTTGGGGATTCGGCTTCAATGACTCGGGACGCCCCTTCACGCCGGCGCCGTGCCTGGACGTCGTCAACTGGTTCAAGGCTCAAGGCTGCTACGTGGTCGGGGGCGTGCCGACACATTGGCGCACCGGCACCGAGGACTCGCGCGCCGGATTCTCCGACGTGTACCACGCCTTCAACATGATCTCGCCGTGGATGGTGGGCCGGATCGGCAGCGCCGCTCAGTCCGACCAGTTCTTTCAGAACGTCAACACCCCCGACCAGGCGGACTGCAACGCCCACGGCATCGACTACCAGCCCTGTGTCATGCCGGGTGACCTTCAAGAACGCCATCGCGCCCACGGCGACTTCATGTGGCGGCAGTTCTACAACATGGTCCGCGTCGGGGCCCAGGGCATCTATATCTCGATGTACGACGAGTTCAACGAGGGCAACCAGATCGCCAAGACCGCGGAGACCGGCGCAGACGTGCCGTCCGGTTCGGGCATCTGGGCCCTGGACGAGGACGGCACGCGCTGCTCCTCCGACTACTACCTGCGGCTCACGCGCGACGGCGGCCGGATGCTGAAGAAGGAGATCGGCCTGACGGCCACGCGGCCCACACAGCCGACGGTATGACAGGAGACCCCGGCCCAGGGACGGCGCCCGGGGTCTCCTCCCACGCGGGGCGGACGTCGCACGGGCGTCCGCCCCGGCCTCGTACCGACGCGAGCGATCCGTCTCCCCGACGGGTCTCAGGCTCTGTCCCTGCCCCGCGGCCACGGTGCGAACGTGGCATGGAAGAGCGTCGAAGCAGCTCCCACGGCGGCGGACTCCGCGCTGAGCACCGAGGCTTCCACCTCGACGCGTCGCAGTCGGCGCGCGGTGGGGAACTCGTTGACAGCACGGCCGATTTCGTCGAGGTAGAACTCGGCGACGTCGTCGGTGAAGAACGGGCCGCCCAGCACGATCACGTCGATGCCGAGCAGATCGACCAGCCCCAGAGTCCGCGTCCCACCGCTCCGCTTCTCACCCCTGTACGGCAAGAACGGCCGCGTGCAAGCGGCCGTCGGGATCAACATGACGCGCGCGCTGCGTTCCCTGCACCCGCGGGTGGCTGCCCGCACACCCCGGTCGGAGGTCAACGGGCTGTCCACGGCGACCTGAATCCGCACCATTGGTCGGGCGAGCAGCCGCCGGAAGATGACCGGGTGGCGAGGCAACTGATGCCCCGCCACCCGGTCATGCCGGTCCCTGGGCGCGCAACGCCCGCTAAGGCAGCATCGCGCTAGGGAAGCATGTTGATCTTGAACGTGGACGTCGTGTTCTTCACGTCCAGCGCGTTGTCGCTCATCTTCAGGTTGTGAAAGGTGACTTCACCGACGGCGGGACCCTGCCCGGCCTCCGGCATCTCGTTGGCCCACAGGCCGAACCCGGACTTCGCATCGTACGCATCGCCGCTCTTGTGCGCTCCGGAGATCGTCACGTCCGTGAGGATGGTGTCCTTGATCGGGAACTGCGGCTGTCCTCCCACATAGTTGGTCTGGAACATGATGCCGCTGTACGTCGGATCGACGATGTCGACGTTGTTGATGCGGATCCCCTGGAAGACCTTGGACGCGGAGAACAGCCAGATACCCGGGAAGGTCTGCGCTCCCCAGAAGTGACCGCCCGCCCGGACGATCGAGATGTTCTCCAAGGTCGTCGGATCCGTGCCGAAGCCGTTCATCGGGTAGCCGAAGTCCAGCGAACTGACGGTGATGCCGGAGTACACGAGCGTGTCGGCGATATGGATGTTACGGAAGGTGTTGTTGTAGCCGCCGTAGACGGCGATGCCCGCCGCGCGCCACGTCAGGATCGACGTGAGGTTCTCGTACACGTTGTTCTGCTCGTCGGCCCCGCCCGCGTCGATCGCGGAGAACAGCGCGAAGCTG
Source organism: Streptomyces sp. NPDC051963 (assembly GCF_044593495.1). Taxonomy (NCBI): domain Bacteria; kingdom Bacillati; phylum Actinomycetota; class Actinomycetes; order Kitasatosporales; family Streptomycetaceae; genus Streptomyces; species Streptomyces sp. NPDC051963. The sequence goes on from NZ_JBIUCC010000006.1 coordinate 82,405, forward strand.
TCGTCGCCGGTCGCCCTCGCCTCGTTGTTGACGACGTGGTTGTCCGTGCTGCCGTTGGTCATGTTGATGCCGTCGGCGAACATGTCGCGGATCCGCGAGTTCTTGACGGTGATGCTGTCGGTGTTCGCGCCCCAGTAGAGGCACACCATGTGCTCGTTCCAGATGTTGTCGATGGTGATGTCGGAGACATTGGAGAAGTCGAACACCTTGCCCGGCCCGTCGATACGGGACGTGTAGTTGCCGAAGTACGCGAAGTTCGCGAACGACGACCCCTTGGCGGCGGCCTCGGCCCGGAAGCCGATGTCGGTGTTGTCCTGCGAGGACGGCGCGTGGAAGCGTGTGAACCAGGGCCCGGCGCCGACGACCTGGACCGGCTTGCCGTACACCTGGAACTTGCTCGACGTCTCGTAGTCACCGGCCGGCAGGTAGACGCCGACGAGCTTGCCCGTAGTGTCCATGCGCACCTTGTCGAGCGCGTTCTGCACGTCCTGCTGCGAGAAGCCGGCCGGCACGACGTACGTCGCCGGATCAGGGTTGGGCACCTGCGAGACCTGCTCCAGGCTCACGAAGTCGATCGCGTACTTGGAGTCGTTGGCTGCGTCCTTCTGGAGGCGGATCTTACTGCCGGCCGGGACGGTCTGGCCGAGCATCAGGTTCGCCTCGTCGTAGATGTGCCGCGGCGACCCCGAGCCCGGCGAGTTCCCCGGCCCTGTCTCCGCCCCGTACAGCCAGGCGTACTTGGACGTCAGGTCGATGGCCTTGAGGAACGTGCCGTCGACGTAGACGTTCAGGGTGGAGTTGGTGCCGCCACCGCCCGCGGAGTCCGGGATGGAGAAGCGGGTCACCAAGGTGTTGGTGCTGGCCTTGGTGGTCCATTCCACGTAGTTGCCGGTGCTGTTGAGCGTGACGGCCTTGCGGCCCGACGCCTCGCCCGCGATGTCGCCGACCGTGCGGTTGGGACCGACGGTCTGCGCGCCGCCGCCCACCGTGCCGTCCTCGGCCTCGTACATGTCGTACGGCATGTTGGCGCCGCGTCCGACGAACAGCGACTGGCTGCTGGTGTTGTTGTCGCGCTTGACCGGCAGTTCGTTCGCGTCGGCCGCGATCACGGTCTTCACGGTGAACTTGCCCTTGCCGGCGGTCCACGTGCCGAGCATCACCGGGGAGGTGGTGTCGCCCGCCGCGATGGCGCCGTCGTAGGAGCCGGTCAGCGTCTTGACGGTCGCGCCGGTCGAGTCGAGCACGGTCAGCGTGACGCCGTGGCCGCCGCTCGCCGCGGCAACCGTGCCCTGGTTCTTCAGGGCGACGGAGAAGGTGACCGTGTTGCCCTCGGCGGGCATGCTCGGCGACCAGCTGACCGGGGAGGCCACCAGGTCGGAGCTGACAACGGGCTTGATGACGAGGGAGGTTGGGCTGGTGTAGGCGTTGTTGCCCTCGTTCTGTTCGATGATCTTGTTGCTCGGGTCGGCGGTGGCGCTGATCTGGTAGGTCCCGGCATCGTGTGTGCCGATGTCGGCGGTGACCGTCGCCGAGGCATCGGCCGCCAGCGCGCCGACGGAGGCGGTGCCCGCCTTCTTCCCGCCGAGCTGGAACTCGACGTCGGTGGCGTCCGACGCGTCCGTGCCCGTGTTGCGCACGGTCGCGGTCAGCTTCACGGCGTCGGATTCGACGGGGCTGTCCGGGGCCGAAGTGATGCCGGTGACCTGAAGGTCCGGGTTCGGGGCGGGGGTGCCAAGGACCTGGAACTCGGCGACTTGACCCGCGGTGGCGCCCGAGTTGGCGGTGAACACCAGCTGGACGTCCGCGATCCGGCCGGAGACGGCGATGCGCACCGTGTTTCCGCTCGCCGGATCGAACGTGTAGTCCTTCGCGGCGACCAAGCTCGCGAACGAGGTGGCCTTCTGTTCCCGTCCGAGTACCTGGATCTTCTGGGTCCGGGTCGCCCAGGAAGCGTCCGGGCTGAGCTTCAGGACAACGGTGTTGACGTCCGCGTTGGCTCCCAGCTTGACCGTGAGGGAGTTCGGGTAGGTGTTCGCACCGCCCTCCCAATAGGTGCTCGTCTTGTCGTCGTTCGCGTTCTCCGCGACGAAGGTGAAAATCGAGGACGACGCCGTGATCGGCTTGCCGACGGCGAGGTTCGCGTCCTCGGTCGTGGAGCCGTTGCGGGTGACGGTGTTGCTGTTCGCGGACTGGTTGCCCGCCGCGTCCTTGGCGCGCACGTAGTACGTCACCGTCGCCGAGGCGGACTGCGTGTCGGTGTAGGTGGTGGTGTCGCCGTCGACACTCTTGCGCAGGGTGCCGTTGGCGTAGAGGTCGTAGCCGGTGACCTTCACGTTGTCGGTGGACGCCTGCCAAGTGAGCTTGACCTGCCCGCTGGTGGCCTCGGTGTAGGCCAGGTTGCCAGGTGCGGTCGGAGCCTGCGTGTCGCCCGAGTCTCCCTTGCGCGTGACGGTGTTGCTGTTGGCGGACTGGTTGCCGACCGCGTCCTTCGCACGCACGTAGTACGCGACGGTCGCTGAAGCAGGCTGCGTGTCCGTGTACGTGGTGGCGTCACCGTCGACGGAGGTTCTCAACTCGCCGTTGGCGTAGACGTCGTAGCCCGTGACCTTGACGTTGTCCGTCGCGGCCTTCCACGTCAGCTTGATCTGCCCGGTGGCGGGTTCGGTGTAGGCCAGCTCGGTGGGCGCGGTCGGCGCCTGGGTGTCGCCCGTGGTCGGTCCGTAGACCTCCAGCTCCGACAACTGCCCTGCGGGCTGGCCGGTGTTGGCGCTGATGAGTACGCGGACGTACCGCGTGGTCGTGGCGTTGAAGGTCACGTTCTGCGACTGCTCGTTCGCCGCGTTGAAGTCGTAGCCCTTCGAAGCGGTGATGTCGCTGAAGTCGGTTCCGTTCGTGCTGCCTTGTAGCTTGAGCGTCTGGGTCCTCGCGCCCCAGTTCGTCGGCAGGCGCAGCACCACACGGTCGACGCGTACGGACGAGCCGAGGTCGACCTGGACCCACTGCGGGAGAGCGTCGTTCTGGCTTTCCCAGTAGGTGGCCCGGTTGCCGTCACCGGCGTTGACGGCCGAGTACGTCTGCGTGTGACTGCTCGCCGTGAACTGCTTGCCCGCGGCCAGGTTTGCGGAGGAGTCGGTCGCGCCGTGCACTTCCAGTTCGGACAACTGCGCGGCCGTCCAGCCGGTGTTCGCGGTGATGTTGATCCGCACATACCGGGTCTGAGTGGCCGGGAACGAGATGGTCACCGTGTTGCCCGCGCTCGGCGTGAAGGCGTACGACGCCGAGGTCTTGATGGTGTCGAAGCTCGTGCCGTCGGCGCTGCCCTGTACCGCGAGTGTCTGGTTGCGGCTCTCCCAGGAGGCCGGGAGCTTCAGAACCACCTCGTCCACACGGGCGGCCACACCGAGGTCGGTCTGCACCCACTGGGGAAAGGTCGAGCCCGAACTCTCCCAGTACGTGCCGGCGTTGCCGTCCGTGGCGTTGGCGGGGCCGTACTCGGACTTGGAACTGCTCGCCGTGGCGCTCTTGCCCGCGGCGAGGTTGGGACCACCGGCGGCCGTCGCGGTCACCGTCAGCGCGGGAAGTCCGATGAGGGCGAGCGCGGCGGTCAGCAGGACGGCCAGTAAACCGCGTCTCCAACGTGCTCTGTTCATGCTTCTCCTGCCCTTGAAGGGGGGCGCGTGGATGCGTAAGGTGCGAGAGAGTCATGGGTCGTGTTTTTGCGTTCAATTGTTGCAGAGTTGCATAGCGATGTTGCTCAGTCCACAGTCTGTGCAGAGATAGTTGCTATCCCTTGTTTGGCCGGGAGGCAGCGGCGCATTCATGCGACGGCTGCGGCACTCGCTCGGGATCACGAGACGCGCCACGTACAGGACGCCGGGAACCAGCGCCGCGTGCGCTCATCGCAAGTTCATCGAGCCGTACCTGCCGATCGGCGAGTACGGCCCATACACCGAGCGGCTTCGACAGCAGTTCGAGGGCGCGATCCAGCGGTTCAAGGCGGGCGGGCAGTGGCGGGAGATACCGCAGGAGTTCGGTGCCTGGTCAACCGTCTCCAACCGCTTCCGGCAGTGGCGTGACGCCGACGTCTTCGAAGTCCTGCGGGAGGACCTGATCGCGGAAGCCGCGAAGCGGGGTGAGGTGGACCTGTCCCAGGTCAGCGTCGACTCCACCACCGCCCGGGCCCACCACGGCGCGGCCGGGATGCACCTGGCCAAGATGTGATCACTGTCCTGAAAGAAGCGGCTGCCGAGGAGAAGAAGGTCAGGTCAAAGGGGGCAGCCTCAAGGAGCGAACGGGCAGGTTGCCGAAGCGGATCCCGAGGGGGAGCTGCGACGACGCGTCCTGCGTCGCCGAAAAGCTCCGACTGAAAGCTGCCCTCCTGCTATCTCCAGGATGGATCCTGAAGGGTATCCAGCAGTTGATAGGCATGTCTGTTACATCAGGTCTGATAGAGCGGAGGTTCCGGAGCGAGAAGGTGGTTTCACCCACTACAGGCAAGGTCGCCTGGGTGATCGTCGACACCGCGGCGTACGAGTTGCATCCCGCAGGCACGACGTTCGCCCGCGCCCACCACCCCGAGATCGGCACCGTCCCGCTCCCCCGCCCACCACTGGTTCAAGAGCTGCGCCACCTCACCACGCTGCGGTAGGACGACATCCGCCCGGCCGCAGAGGCCGGGCGCCGGCGGACGCGTACGTGTCCCGTTCACACGCATCCTGGCGTCAACGGCGGAACATCCAAGAGTGATTGACGGTTCATCCATACGTGATCGCGGAGGGGACAGTGTCCCCGGGCCTCACCCACAGCCCATGGGGACGATCGTCCGGCTGAAGCCCCATAGGGCCCTTCGTCGAGAGGCGACCACCCTCCGCACGTCACCGCGCACGGGCCCCGGCAGGTCTCCCCCGTCCTGCCGGGGCCTTCCGCTGTCCTGACTCACCGGCCTCGCGTGGCCTGCGGCGATCACTGAGCTCTTTCAGAGCGGCCATCGATCGGGTGACGGGCCGACGTCCCGCAACGCACGAGACTCCTGTGCCGTTGAGAGAGGTGTTCGACGTCTCAACTCATCAGCACAGGAGCCTCGTTGCTCCCCTTTCCTGCCGCACTCAACCTCCCTCACGCCCTGGTCGAGTGGGTAATCATGCTCATCGTCACCCGTGAGGGTGACCGCCGCTGCAAGCTCCGGCCTCACCAACGCGAGCTTCCGAATCACCGCGGCCTGCAGTGCAACAGCCGCGAACCGTACGTTCAAGCGATGTGATCACTCGATCGTGACTTCCTCCGCTCCCCTACCCGCTGTGTCGTGATGCTGGAGGGACGGCGTGCAAGCGGCGCCGCCCGGATGTGATGTGGGTGGGGAGTGGCATGACGCACGAAGCGGGACGGCACGGGGGCCTGGATGAGCGGGCGGTCCTGCTGGTGGCTGGGTTGGCCGATCTGGCGGTGAGCACGGTGGGTTCGGCTGTGGGGACGATGCGTGGACTGCTGCGTCGTTCGGACGCCGCGGAGCTGGCGGCGCAGGCCGAGCATGATCTGCTGGCGCGCGGGCGTCTGGTGCTGGACCGGTACGCGGCCGTACCTCCGGCGCATCTGGAAATTCTCGCCCGGCACGCTCTGGCTCGGCGGGCTGGCGATGATGCCTGACCGGTGGGAGCCGACCGCGTTCAAGACCCGCGTCGACGAGGTATTACGCCCGTTCGTCGCCCAGGAGGCCAACCAGTTCGCGGTGATCGATCCGGTCCTGGGACCGGTGGCTGAGCAGTTGGAGGCTGCAGTCGCGGACGGCAAACGGATGCGGGCGGCATTCTGTTACTGGGGCTGGCGCGCGGTGGGACAGCCGGACAGTGACGCGCTGGTGCGGGCGGCGGCCTCCATGGAGCTGGTACATGCCGCCGCGGTCGTGCACGACGACCTCATCGATGACAGCCCCCTGCGGCACGGCCGGCCCACCGCGCATGTCGCGCTTCGCGGTGCTTTACGCCGTCGCCCGCGTGCCGTCGCCGCCGCCAGGTCGTTGGCGATGCTGGTGGGGGATCTGCTGATGGGGTTGGCCGGGCAGCTGTTCGCCACAAGCGGTCTGCCCGCCGCGTACCTTGCCCGGGCCCGCCCCTTGTGGTCGTTGCTGGCGCGGGAGTTGATCGCGGGTGAGTGCCTGGAGATCCTGCGTACCGGGGCCGAGCCGGACACCACGGCATCGCTGAAGGTGATCCGGTACAAAACCGCTAAGTACACCGTAGAGCAGCCCCTGCTGATCGGCGGCGCGCTGGCCGGCGCCGGCGGGCGGCTGCGCGAGGGCTACTCCGCCTACGGCCTGCCGCTGGGCGAGGCGTTCCAGCTGAGGGACGACCTGCTCGGCCTGTTCGGAAACCCGGAACACACGGGAAAGGCCAACGCCGACGATGTACGCGGCCACCGGCCCACGGCCCTGCTGGCGGAGACGTGGCGCATCGCCGGTGACGACGACCGCGAGCAGCTCCGCGCCGTCCTGGGCCGACGCGACCTGGACGGGAACGGTCTGCACGCGGTACGCGAGGTGATGCGCCGGCTGAAGACCCCCGACCGCGTCGAGAACATGATCGCCGCGCGGGTCGAGGAAGCCCTCGACGCGCTCCACGAGCTGGATATGCCTGCGCCGGCGGCCGCTGCCCTGACCGCGCTGGCGCATTCGGCAGCGGTTCGCCTGTCCTGACTCACACACGGGCGGCGCAAGCCCGTGCGGTCCCCGGCCGCCGGCACTCCCGTCTGTCGTGGACCACACCGTGGAAGACAAGGAGCCCTGCCATGACCTACACCGAGGCATCGATGGACGCCCTGCGGCGGGCCGGTGACGAACTCGCCGACGCCACTGTCGCCGCGCTCTTCGAACGCGGGGAGGTGGGCAAGTTCAACACCCTGATGCGCTACGTCTCCACCGCCGGTGCTCCCCTGCCGGACGGGTTGCCCGATGTCGCCCGGGAGTACCTTCAGGCCACCAGTGTCGCGCCGGCGTGGGTCGACTGGGGAGAGATGGAGAAGGCCCGGCTGTTCTTCATCGACAACAACGTGCACATCTCCACCGCGCTGTCCTTCGCCTCCATGCCCGCCTGCTACCTGGTCCCGCACGTTGCGAAGCTGCTGTCGGCCACCCATGGGCTGAAGTACCCCTCCAAACGGATGGCGGAGACCGGCCAGTTCACCGTCTACCTGATGCAGCCCGACGCCTTCGAGGCCGGCAGTCGCTTCATCCCGGCCGCCCAGAAGGTCCGCCTCCTGCACGCCTCCATCCGTCACCAGCTCGAACGCGAGAACCGGTGGGACACCGGCGCGCTCGGAACGCCGATCTGCCAGGAGGACATGATCGGCGGGCAGATGTTCTTCTCCCTACTCGTGCTGGACAGCCTGCACCGCCTCGGCATCCATATGTCGGCGGAAGGCGCCGAGGCCTACTACTACGCCTGGCGCGTGGTCGGTGCAATGCTCGGCGTCGACCAGGAGACCGTCCCCAAGACCCTCGACGAGGCCCGCCAGTTCCTCGACCTCCACATGATCCGGCACATGGGGCCTTCCGAGGAAGGCACGCACCTGACCCGGCAGCTCATCGACCTCTACGAAGAAGTCGTACCCGGGACCTTCTTCGACCCGATCGTCTCCGCTCTCATCCGCCACCTGATCGGCGATACCTGCGCCGACTGGCTCCAGGTGCCGCGCACCACATGGGACACCGTCGTCAAGGCCGTGCCCCACCTTCTCGGCGTGGTGGAGACCATCGAGGACCGCTCCCCCCTCGGTGCCTGGGCGTTGGACCGCCTCGGCCACCTCACCACCATCCTCGAACTGTCCTCCCTCACCCGCGGACGCGTCATGCACTACACCGTCCCCGAACACCTCAAGAAGGACTACGGCATCTCCAACACGGTGCCCCGCACCCACCGATGGACTCCGCCTGCCACCACAGTCTCCTAGAGGTTGTCCCGTAGCCGGTGGGGCGGTTGGGGGCGTTGGCTGGGTATGGGTGGGGTGGTTTCAGTTGGTGATCCGAAGCGGTTGGAGCCGCTCGCCGGGTTGAGCGAGGTGCAGTTCGCCCGGCTGGTGACGTTGCGGCAGGTGGCACCGTTGCTCGGGGTCTCAAAGTCCGCGGCCGAACGCATCCTCGATCACCTGGCACCGCAGCTGGCCATCGCGCCGGCCCGACGTCCGCGCAAGGACACCGTCCACATTGGCGACGGCACCCTGGTGCCCACCCCGGGCCGCAGCGGCGCAGCGTCCGGCAAGAACCATCGGTACCCGACGGATCTGCAGGTCGCCATCGACGCCAACAGCCGCCTGATGGTGGCGATCGGCTTGCCGTTGCCCGGCAGCCGCAACGACTGCCGGGCATTCACCAAGTCCGGTGCAGACCGGGCCTGCCGCGGCGCCCCGACCATCGCCGACGGTGGCCACCAGGGCACCGGCCTGCTCATCCCGCACCGCAAACAACGAGGCCAAAGACACCTCAGCCCACAGCAGTAAGCAGACAACGCCGTTCACCCTGGGGCACCGGTACGAGTCGAACACGCCCTGTTCCGCCTGAAGAACTGGAAGATCCTGCGGGACTGCCGACTCACAGGGCAGGGCGTTCACCAAGCCATGCTGGACATCGCCCGACTTCACAACCTGGCTCTCACCGAACAACCCACACCCCACACGGGACAACCACTAGCCGCCGGCCGACCAGGACACGATGTGCTCCGGAGTGATCGTGACGATGGTGCGCAGGTTCGACCAGCGGGCGACGTAGCCCTCAACGTCCTCGGGGGCGAGGTAACGGCGGGCGATCGCCCGAATCTGCTCGACCGTGGCGGCGTCATGTCCAGTGGCGACGACGGCGTCTCCGCGCATCATGACCGCAGGGTAGGGCTCCTCGAAGGTCTGGACGGAGAAAGCAACCCTGGGATCGCTCAGCACGTTGCGCACCCAGACACGAGTTTCGGTGGTCCAGATCGTCACAACGCCCGAATTCCACCGGAACCATACGGGGATGGCATGGGGTGATCCGTCACGACGCAGAGTCGCGATGACGCCGAGTGGGGTGGGAAACGTCTGGGCGAGAAACGCTTCCAGTTCCGCCTCGTTCATGCTCATGATCTCGTACCTCCCAGGAGTCGATCCTGCTGTCTCGCCGCTTGTTCGTCTCAGCGCGCCTCGTGCAGGTCGGCCACGTCGAAGCACTCACACCTTCTGTGTAGCGACCGCTACGAACGTAGCAGTCGCTACACTCTGGCTCAATGGGACTCAACGGGACAAGGAGGCTTCATGGTCCGAAACACCGCGCGCCGTGACGGGCTGGCCGTCCTGGCGACCGACTACGTCCTTGACCACGGGTTGATCGGCCTCAGCCTGCGCCCCCTCGCCGCAGCGATCGGCACCAGCGACCGGATGCTGCTCTACCACTTCGCCGACAAGGACGACCTCGTCGCCACCGTGCTCCGGATCTCCAACGACCGGTCGGTCCAGTCCGTCCGGTCACTGCCGAAGGCCCGGAGTGTGCGTACAGCGGTCCTGGCCCTGTGGCAGGTCAGCACCTCGGACGCGTCCGACCGCTGCCACCGGGTGTACGTCGAGGCCGCCGCCCTGGGGCTGCTCGGGCACGAGCCCTACGTGTCAGTGGTCCGCGAGGCCAACGAGCGCTGGGTGGAAGCCCTCGCCGACCATCTGATCACCGCGGGCTGCACAAGGGCCCGGGCGAAGCGCGCAGTCGCCCTGCTCGACGCCGCGTTCATGGGCCTGCAGTTGGACCTGCCGCTCAACCCCGACGAGTCTCACCGCAGACGCGTAGTCAACGACCTGGCAGACGCGATCACCGCACTCGCGAGAGGCTGACCATCGCTGGCCACATCGAACGCGAGGCGGATGGTGTGGCGTCCGGGGGCGAGCGGCGCCCTAAGCCTTTCTCATACGAGACGCCCGGATCTGTCCCGTGCTCCCGCGAGGCAGAACACACGCTTGGGCACACGCCCTCGATCGGCGGTGCGCCCAGGCCATGACCGACCGTCTCATGATCTCGCGCAGGTCGTGCTGGGCGGCCGGACGAGGTCCAGGGCCCGGCCGCGGCGTTCGAAGCGCCAGGCGGACAGCACCGGCTCGATCAACTCCCAGCGGGCATCGGACAGATCACTCGGATACGCACGGAATGGACGCGATGCCGTCGCCTTGCGCGAGCAGCCACGCTGGCGCAACCTGAGCGGACGTCGCGCCGAGCTGCTTGACGACGTCGTCCACCTGCTCCCACGATCCGGATGTTCGCCTCCAGGTTGTCCCCCGCGAAGCACGGGTTGGACCGGCGCCAGTCGTGGGCGTCGAGCTGGCCGAACCAACCGAACACGTCCGGAAAGCGAATGGCGCCAGAGATCAAACCCGACCAGCGTGGTGCACGGGTCGTGCTCAGCAGCAAGACACGGTGTCCTCCAGCAGATCTGGGCGCATCTCCTTCACCGAAACCCTGCGCTCCGCACGCGTGTCCGTGGCCGTCACCCGCGGGCGGTCTTCCCCCTGAACTACTGGTCAGAGCACTGCAAGTACTCCAAGAGGATCTCCTGGAAAGACTCCTGCCCGCCAGATGGCTCCGCAGCCACCCCCGTGTCGTGAAACGCAAGAGGTCCAACTACTGGCTCAAGCGGGCTGAGCACCATGAGTGGCCCCAGCCGGCCCGCGCCGGCGCCCAAGGCATCCGCTTCAAACGACCCCAGGCTCAGGCCAGCCCATCGGGATACCCCATGCCACCGGTCGACACCCGCCCAGGCAGGCAGCGTCACCGCGAACCGAAAACCTCAGTGAGGTCTTCTCAGTGGTAAGAGATGGTCCGATTCAGGCTGCCTTCTGGACGGCGGGTTTCTTGATCTCGGTGGTCACCCGTGCCCCTCGGACGAGCACCGGGAGCCACACGAGACATGCCAGTAGGGGGACCTCGGCGTAGGCGGCCATGCCCACACTGGAGCCCAGCCCGTCCATGAGCGCGCCGAGGACGAGATAGCCGATGCCGATGAGCGCCGACTCCACGAATGCGATCATCGACAGCAGGCTCGCCCGGTGGCGCGACGGCACGGCCTCGTTGAACGCGTTGTCCACGATCACGGCGGTGATCTCGGGAATTCCGACCAGGGCCAGGAACGCGGCGATGGTGACCCAGACAAGGCCGAGGCCGCTGAGGCCGAGTGCCGTGGCGAGCGTCAGGAGGGACACCGGGGCTATGACCCGATATCCGATGCGCCGGTCCGCGCGGTCCGACAGGAGTGGAGTGAGTCCGCCGACGAAGAATCCGGCCGAGATGACCACGCTGACCAATGCGGTGCCCGCTCCCTGATCGGAGAGGGTCTTCTGCGTGAAAATGATGTACGGCGTCAAAGTCGCATGCATCAATCCGGACACCACGACAAGCGTCACGAGCGCCGGCGTGGCGACCCGAAGCATCGCCCGCCATGCTGTGGCGTCGCCGTGCGCCTCGGCTCCGTCCTGCTCGTCCACCGCGTCCGCGCCGCGGATCTCGGGCACCCTTGACATCAGCACCACCACGGCCAGGACGAGGCACGCCGCCGAACCGACGTAGACGACTCCCCAGGAAATCTGCTGCAGTTGGCCGCCGAGGACGATGGCGGCTCCCGAGGTGACCGTCCCGAGCATGGTGAGCCGGGACTTGATCTTGACGTAGCCGGCCGTTGCACCACGACGCACGAGCAGGTCGTACAACAGGGCGGTGTCCGAACCGGACACACATGCCATGCCCACGCCCTGCCCGATGAACAGCGCCAGGAACACCCAGTAGTTGAAGAACGCCACCTGGCCGAGCAGACATCCAGCTATCAGCATCTGGCCGATCACGATGCTGGCACGCCTGCCGATTCGGTCGGCGATGACTCCCGTCGGCAACTCCGCAAGTCCGCTGACCAGGTAGAGCAGTGTCTGCAGTAGGGCCACTTGTGCGGCGGAGAAGCCGCGCTAATAGAGGAAGATGACGAATACGCCACGCTGGAACAGCGAGTTGGTGAGCACGGCATATACGTAGAACGGGCGCGTGACACTTCGTGCTGCATTGTCGACTGCAGCCGACCCGCCAAGGGCCTCCGTGGTGCCGGTCATGCTGCGGGCTCCCTGGTGACCCTGGTGATCATTAGTGTTGGGCCTCCGCCGCCGACCGGAACCTCCAGTCCGTACCTCGCGCAGGATACTGGGCCGGTCATCCGGGAACCGTTGCCAGCGCCGCGGCACTGGGCACGCTCCGGCAGGCGGTCCTCGTGCTGCGCTGGTTCCGTGAGCGGGGCTGTGTGCACTACCTGGCCAGGGACGCCGGCATCTCCCAGGCCACCCGATATCGCTTCCTGCACGAGGGCATCGACATCCTCGCGGCCCAAGCAGCCGGTCTGCACGAAGTGTTGGACCGCTGCCGCGAGGAGGAGATGAGTCACGTGATCCTTGACGGCATGCTCATCGAGAGCGACCGCCTGGCCGGCACTCGGGACAACGGCAACGACCTGTGGTTCAGCCAGAAACACAAGAGCTTCGGCGGCAACGTCCAGTTCCGGTCCGCTCCGGACGGCACCCTGCAGTGGTCCGCCGCCCCAAGGGGAAGTCGGGACAAGCCCTCACGTCGACACCCGCACCACGAACTGCCTGGTCAGAGACCTTCGCGCCCTCGGTGAGCGCACCGCTGCCGAACTCAACAACGCTGGCGCACGCTCAAGCGCGTCACCCTCAGTCCCAGCCGCACCGGCGAAATATCCCGCGCCGCTCTTGCCCTCAACCCCACTGGACGTGATCTTCACTGAGAAAACCTCAGTAGCATTCCGATTACGCCCTACCACACATCGTAGGTTACCGCCGGGACTGCGTGGACGGCGCAACTGCTGTTACTGCTGACCGCATACCAACCACCCCAGGTGTTGGTCGCGTAGTCCAGGTAGATGCAGTAATCATTGTGTGTCGTGGTCGAAACTTTTACAGCCTTTCCCACCCATGTCGTGAGATCGTTGGAAGAGAAGACGTCATAGCCACCCACAAGGGACTCGCCGGAGCCATTACCCGGCATCTCGTACCATTTTCCGGCACCATCCCATGTGTGCCAAATGCTACCCGAAGGGGCGATACCGAAGCATTCACTTGCGTTGCGTTTCCAGTCCACCAAGAGAACGGGGTCGGCGTTGAAGTTTCCCGTCGCCCCCCAGCAGGTACGTTCCACCGCCGAAGCGGGCGATGCGAGGGTGCCCAGCAGGGCCGTCAGCGCAACGGTGAAGATGAACGGCAGGCGAAGCAGTCTCACGTGTTATCTCCCTGCATTCGGAACCGTGACTTCCGGTTTCTCGTTGTTTCCTGACCTGTCGGCCTGAGTACGTGCCAGACGGTAACGGCAAAAACCTCGTGGCGTCCACCAATAGCGTGACCCGCCCCTCCGTAAAGTCTTCGATTCTTGGATCGTCGCCGGCGATTTTAGAATTCAGCTCGAAGCCATCCGGAGTTTCCATATTCTGATGATCGACGGGGTGTAATGGAGTCAACGGCGGCCGACAAGGTGGCGGTCGGAAGGCCGTGACTGAAGGACCTCAATGCGGCGGGCGGGGTGTGCGGCCGCCAGGTGGACCTCGAAGTCGTTGACCACGGGTACAAGGCCGATACCGCGAAGACGCTGTATCCGCAGCTGGAGCCGGAGGTGCTCGGCTTCCTTCCGCTCACCGGCCCCCGATCGTGGCGGCCCTGGCCGGCGACGTGCAGTCCGACAAGGTCACCACCACGCCCGCTTGAGTGCGACGCCAACGGGCTGCGTGGCGCGCGCTATTACGCGGAACAGCACAAGCTGAAGCCGCGTGATGTCAAGATCACGTCGACGGACATCGATCTGACCAACGTCGTGACCAGCCCGGAGGGCGACGGCGTCAAGGCGACACATCGACAACACGGCTTCTTGCTTCGCGCTGGACTCGACAACCGCGAGCTACCAAGAAGCGCTCTTCTTCCATGCCTCCGCACAGGACAACTTACTGGAATCAGGCCCCTGTTCGAACCCTGCCGACCAGACGATCGGATAGAGGACAGCCAGTCGCGCGTGGACCCATGAGGCGAATGGCACGTTGAAGACCGCGGGGTGGGCGATGCCGCGGCCGTGGTGGCTGTCGTCACGGTAGGCGTCGCCGTGATCAGTGCACATGATGACCAGCCAGTGGCCCGGCTCGGCAAGCCCGTCCAGGAGCCTGCCGAGCCGGCCATCGGCGTACGACAGGGCCGCTGCCTGCGATGCGGCCCTGTCCTGGCTTGCGCACACGTAGCGGCCGTGCGGGACGTGGGGCGCGCTGACGTTGACCAACGGGAACAGCCGCTGGCGGCCGTGGTGGCGGCTGGCGCGTTCAAGCGCCTGATCGACTTGGCAACGGATGGAATCCAGTTCGGGTGCAGGGTCGGCGAGTCCATGCGCACTGGTTCCTGCGGAAACGCAGTCCGGGTTTGGTGTGCACTGAGCGCGGCGGCTTGAGGTGCCCAATCAGGGGTTCGAGAGCTCTGTTGCATGTTCACGGTCGGTAGCGACTATTGCCCGGGCTGCTGCCGAGAGCGTGGGCCACGGCGTTCAGGTTGCGGTCGTCCTTGCGAAGTTTCGAGGATCAGTGTCCCGGGGTGTTGGACACCGGCGTTTTGAGGGGTTGCCGCGGTTCGGCCCGCATGAGTAGCCGCTTGGGGTGCAAGGTGATGCCGATCTTGGTGGTGCTGTCTGTGCCGGGGCCCGGCTGGAGGCGCCACTGCGCGCTCACCGTGGCCAGGATGATGACGAGCTCGGCCAAGGCGAAGTGGTCCCCCGGGCACTGGCGATTGCCGGTGCCGAAGGGCATCATCGCCAGCTTGGGCACGGCGGCAGCGCGATCGGGGATCCAGCGGTCGGGGTCGAACTCCAGGTGATGGGCGAAGGAGCGAGGGTCGCGCTGCATGGCGTAGGGGCTGTAGGCGATGTCGCTGTGCGCCGGGATGCGGTAGGGGCCCAGGTGGGTGGTAGCAGCCGATCTGCGAGTGAAAATCCAGGCTGCCGGGCGCAGACGCATCGCCTCGGTGATGACGTTACAGGTGTGCGGCAGCCGGTTGACGTCGGCAAAGGTGACCGGTCGGCCCGAGGTAACCGAGTACACCTCGTCGACCAAGCGCCTTTCCTGTTCAGGGTGTTCGGATACCAGGTGATTCGCGCCAGTCTGTGAGCAGATTCCGGGCCGGCGCCGGACCGGTCGGCATCAGCCCGGCGGCGTCAGACGTCCACGCGCCCGAGAAACCAGTTGCCCGGCGCGTTGACGTCCTCGCTGAGCAGGTATTCCTGGATGTTCTGACTCAGCTCTTGTCGGGTGATGTGGCCGTCGCCGTTCCGGTCCAGGTGCTCGAAGGCATCAGCAATCTCCTCCTGCCCGAGAGAGGGGAAGGTCGCCCGGTAGAGGGCAAGGAACTCCGGCCGCGAAAGCCGACCGTCCCGGTCGGCGTCTCCTGCTTCGACGAACGCATCCACTGCCACGCCCAGCGAGTCGGCGTACCCGTCGCGGTCGGACGACAGACCGGTGACGGCGGTGACGTACTCCTTCAGGCTGATACGGCCGTCACCGTCCGAGTCCATCGGAGCAAGCAGCACCTCCCACAGGCGGACGTAAGCGTCGTGAACACGCCGGGCATCCGCAGACTCAGCCGCAAAACCCGAAGCGTCGGCCGCCGCGCGGGCCAGCGCCACGCAGTCGTCCCTACTGAGGTCTCCATCACTGTTGCGGTCCAGCAGATCGAAGCATCGGGCGATCTTCCGCTCCAGGAACGTGTAGCTCATCGCACGCCTCTCGTGTCGGGGACATCAACGGCAACATCCCCTGCAAGAAGCACGAAGACACCAAAGGCGATGATTACGACATATCGAACATCTAGCCCTGGTGTCACCACTGTGGGTTCTGAGTCCACGCAGACGTGGACTCACCGGTTCGGAAGGCAGATCGCCTTGCCCGATCAAGACGGCGCCTCAACCCGGAGGTCGGCCTACGGCTCTTCATCAGCCTGCGCAAAGTGGAGTCCGAGTTCCGCAAGCAAGGTCTTCGCCAAGCTGTCGATCAACGTCCAACGGCGGTTTCGGGATGCCCACCAGCGCGGCGAGCGAGTCGGTCTTGGAGTAGCCGAACGCAGGCCGGCACGGGATCCTTCACTCCGCGACAACCCGCGCCACGATTGCCCGTCGCATCCTGCAGTTTCGCTCGCGGATCAACCCGGACCAAGGCCGACAGGGCTGGAGCAACAGCGTCATAACCCAGAGACGGGGCAGAGAGAAGAGCTGCTTGGGCGGCGATCGGAGTGTCGCATCCTCGACGAGGCGAATTCTGCTGTTCGCAAGGGTGAGAGCCGTCCGAGACGGAGCTGGCATTCGCCACGCTGCACCAGCGCTGTTTCCCCTTGCTCGACCGGCTGAGAAGCCTTCCTCCGAAGCGTCCGACAGGAGGCTCAGCACCGCCAGCCCCACCAGGAATGATCAGGCGGGGCGCCCTCGCACGGCGAACGGGCCGATGACGGCGCACTTGTAGGCGTGGGCGGTGGCTTCACTGATGCCGAACCAGCGGCAATCTGCGCGAGGGTGGTGTGCTCGCGCAGGTACACCAGGGCCGCCAGGGCCCGCTGGTGCGGCGGGAGTTTGCAGCGACGGTCACCCTCGCGGGTGGCGATGAGCATCGTGGCCCATTCCACGAGTGCGTACGGCAGGTCGAGTGCGCGAGGGATAGGTCACCAACGGGGCTCCCTGACTGGCGAGTTGAGGCGTGAGGTATCTCGCTGAACAGTCCGAGGGCGTCGTCTGTCAGAGCCTACTGTCCGTCACTCGATCTGTAGCCACTCTGAAGAGGGGAGGCCGCGCCCCGGCCGGTGTTGTGGTCGCACAGTTGCACGCTGGATGATGAGTGGCTATTCGCCCTTCGCATTCACTTCCTCTGAGGGACAGACGGTGCTCCCGTCCGGCAGCTGCCCCGTCGCCAGAAAGCGGTCGACGTGCTGCTTCACGCAGGCAGAGTGCGGGTAGCCCGTGTGGCCCTGGCCCTGATAGTCGATGATCGCGGGCGAGTCGAGTCGGGCGGCCGTCTCCTCGGTCCATCGATACGGGGTCGCGGGGTCGTTTCGGACGCCGATCAGGAGCATTGGCGGCGCTCCGGGGTGGTCGATGTTTGCGACAAACCCGTCAGCCGGGGGCTGGCCGTGGCAGAGCTCGATCTCCGAGAGTTCGCCGCGTCCAAAGATCGGGGACGCCTTTTGGAACTCCGGCCGCAGGGAGTCGAGTTTCCGCTGAAGGGCCTTCACATCCCCCCCGACTCCACGGTCGGTGTAGTCGGAGCAGTTCACCACCGTCAGGGCCGCGCCCTCGTTGTCCCCCTCTGGCTCGGCGAGTTCCGCCAGGATCGTGAGGTCCTTGTCCCGCTCCAGCCGGCCCAGGCCGTCCGCGAGCTCCGGCCAGGAACGCGTGCCGTACAGCGAGTTCTCGATGGCGAAGGCCAGCGACTGACCGGTGAACTCCTTGCCGCCCTTGCTGGTCAGCGGGGACTCGTCCAGCCGGGCGACGAGCCCTTCGACCTTCTCCACTGCCTTTTCCGGATCCATACCCGTGTACACGCAGCTCGGCTGCTGGGTGCACCAGTCTGCGAAACCCTCGAAGCCGAGTTGCTGGCCCTTCACCACGTCCATGGCCTGTTCCGCCAGGGGTTTGGAGAGGGTGTCGACTCCGTCGAGCACCATCCGGCCGACGTGCTGCGGGAATTGGGCAGCGTAGACGGCGCCGATCCGGGTGCCGTAGGAAGCCCCCAGGTAGTTGAGTTTCGGCTCGTCCAGCGCCGCGCGCAGCACGTCCATGTCCCGGGTGACGTCGACCGTGCCGACGTGGCGCAGGATCGGGCCGGTATGGCTTTCGCAGGCGCGGGCCGCCTTTTCGGTGGCACGCAGCAGCTCGGCAGCGTCCAGGTATTCGGTGCCCACGAGCGGCAGGGCGCCGTCGCAGCTGATCGGGGCACTCTCGGCGATGCCGCGGGGGTCGAAGCCGACCATGTCGTAGGACTTGGCGAGACCCTGCCAGCGGTCGAAGCGGTCGGCAGTGCCCTGGGCGCCGCTCTGCCCGGGACCTCCATAGTTGAGCACCAGTGAGCCCAGCCGGTCCGGGCCGGTAGCCGGGATCCGGGACAGGGCGAGCTCGAAGGCGCCCTGGCCGGGGTGCGCGTAGTCGAGCGGGACCTCGAGCTTCCCGCATTGCATGGACGTGGGGTAGGACGCGGGGCACGGGCCCCAGCCGATCTTCTGCTGGTAGAACTCGGCAAGCTGCGGGTTGTCCGCGGCCGGGCGCGAAGTGGTGCCACCAAGGGTCGCGGCGGTCAGAACCGCAGCGCAGAACAGTGTTGCGCATCGCATGGCACGCTCCGAGGGATGTGCCCCTCTCCCACCATAAGCAGAGGTTGCGGAGGCGGCACTCCTGAGCCACAACCCCAAGTGGTCGGCCCAGCAAGCTCGTCGTCCGGAAGGTCTGGCCGGTGGCCTGCAGCGTGTTGGGAACAGGGAGGGCTTGCACTGGCTAGCGGATCGGGCAGACATCCGCCCGTCCTCAAGTGCCCGAAGAGACCTTCCTGTACAGGGCCCCACGCGGAGTAGGTGGTTGGTTGCCTCTGGACCTCTGGCTGGCGGTGCAGACGCCCAATAGCACCAACCAAAGTTGCGGTTGCCGCTGAGATGAAACAAGCGCAGAGTGAAGAGAGGGTCACAAGTCCTCTCGGAGGTGGCCATGCGAAGCTGCAAGCAGCTCGCCGTTTGGTCTACGGGCCTATGTATGACAGTGACGCTCCTAACAGCAGGGCTCTCCACGGTCTCATCCGCCGGAAATGCTGCGACACAACTGCCGGCATCGGTAGGCCAACCAACACCTGCCGAGGAAGAAGAGATGAGCACGTTTCTGACGGCCACCTATGACCACGTGGATGCCTACTGGCATGAGCAGTTTAAGAGCCTGCAAGCGGAGGGGCCGTCCGCATTCATCGCAATCCCCGTTACAGGCGAAGACCCCTACCGCAGTAAGTGCGTAGAAGAGCCGATCGCCCATGACACTGAGAGCATCTTCTATTGCCCGGACGACGACTGGACGAACAACGAAGGCGTCGACTACACAGGTGGAATCTACTTCCCTGTCACGATGGCCCTGGCCCTCCAAGACCAGCACGGCCCCCTCGCGCCGGCTGTCGTGCTGGCCCATGAATACGGCCACGAGGTACAAAACGAGCTCATGGAGCAAAAGGGTTGGGAAGACATCGTCCAGATAAAAGACGGCGCACCCGTCCTGGAGAACGGCCAGGTCGTTCCGGTGAAGGAAAAGGAACTGATCGCCGACTGCTTCAGCGGAAACTGGACGAAGTACGCCTCTCAGCAGGATCTTATTCCCAGTGTCCGTCTGCCCGATGCCATCAGCGCTCTGGAGTCGGCCGGTGACGTAGTGATCGGTCAAGCTCAACCCCACGGCAGCAAATATGAGCGGACGACCGCCTTTACGTTGGGCTACAACAGTGGCGATCCCGTCCAGTGTATTCACCAGTACTGGGTCACCGAACAGTGGGAATAGAGCTTGCCCAGCAGAGTGGTTCTGGTGACAACGTGGCCCGCACGTACGGCGAGACGGTTTTAGTTGAGGTGTCTCCAGCCAGCGAAGCCGCAAAAATGCCCCCACCGACTGGCCTGCGCACGCTGCCCGTTACGTCCCCAAACAGTCCGCCCACGGCCAACTCCTGGCCGTCTAGGACGGCATCGACCATACGCTCGAACAGCTCGACCTCACCGACGACGAACGGGAGGCTCTCGAAGGCGACCGCGAGGCGGTCAGCGCCCTCGCCGAACTCCTTGCGGACACTCCCACCCCAGCCGGCCTCACCCCCAGGGAGCTGGGCACCAGCAACGCCTTCGTCCCCCTGACCCGCCTAACGAACACCGTCACGCCGAAGGCGGGAAATGAACCATTAGGGATGCGAATGGGTTCGAGAACGAGGTCAAGTCACTCACGCGGACCAGGCTGAGCTCGCTGGGTTCGATCTCGGAGCCGGACAGGACCACTTCAGTGCTCTCGACGCATCCCCGTGCAACCCAGTGACGGTTGTTGCTGTTGCGCCAGAGTTCGAACGTCATGGGTTTCCCGTCTGTCGTGATTGTGACGGGTTCGGAGGCCGGCAGGGTGCGTGTGCCGAAGCGCGGTAGTTGTCACCAAGGCAGCTTGTTGTCACCGGGGTCGTCGGACTACGCGCGCCAGCCCAACCGCCGGTGTCCTGTCGGATTCCCACCCGTTCTCGTTTGTGCTGTCCGCTTCTCATCCGGGCACGTGCTGGGAGACCGTGCCTCGCCTCTCGTAGGACCTCAGCTCACTTCGCCGGAACCTGACGGATCGGAGGCGTCGACGGCGGCAGGTCTGCGAACGAGGTCGGCCACGCGACGTCATCGATGGCGAGCCACGGCGCAGCGGCTACGGCGGTGGGTGTCACCCCGGTGAAGGCTTTGACCTCGCGGTGGAGGTGGGCCTGGTCGACGTAGCCGCTTGCGGGCGCCACCTGGGCGGCGGCGTTACCCGCCGCGAGGAGATGGGCGGCGTGGTCGAAGCGCACCAGCCGGGCGGCGTGCTTGGGGGTGAGGCCGATCTGGGACCGGAAGCGGGACCACAGGCGCTTACGGCTCCATCCGACCTCGTTCGCCAGGCTGTCGACGCGTACCCGTCCCCGGCTGGTGAGCATCAGCCGCCAGGCAGCAGCCACCTCTGGATCAAGCGACGGGCGGGCGCTCAGCCGTCGGCCAAGGGCATCCACTGCGATCGTGAACCGCTCGTCCCACGACGTGGCTGCCCGCAGCCTGTCCTCGGCTCGCCCGGCGTCGCGGCCCCAGACATCCTCCAGGGAGACCACCGTCCCGCTGAGGTCGGCCGATGCGCCGAGCACCGCAACTGCCAGGACCGGCGACAACCGGATCTGGAGGCACTCGATCCCCCCGGTCGCCCGGCCTCCGAGCCGAAGGTCGTGCGGTACCAGTCCAACGACCGTGCTGCCGCATTCGCGCCGGCCGTGGGCGTCGTAGACAAGGCTGTCTCCCTCACTCAGGTCCACGAACAAAGTGACCGAGGGGTGCACGACCATGGCGATATCCACGCGCGCCGGGGCACGTTGGCGGAACCCAGCCATGCTGACACCCGGCAGTCGGCCCGGCTGCCGGGGCACGGCGACCTCCAGCGACGCCCAGTCAGGTGGTGATTCGGTGGACCTCACGGCACCAGGCCAGGCAATGGGTGTCAGCGGCCCGTCGCCGCGAAGTCCAGCAGCAACTCGCCAGTCGCCTCCGGTGCTTCGAGCATGGGGAGGTGCCCGACATCGGGCAGCTGCTCGACTCGCGCGTTCGGTACGGCGTCGTAGTGGTGCGCTGAAGACGGATCCCAGCGGCGGTCGGCAGCACCGAAGATCACCAGAACCGGGACGTCGAGTGCGGTCAGGCGCGCGGGTACGCTCCTCTCGGCGATGTACGCGCCGTTTTGGCGCAGCACCGTCCTGAACGTGCGGTAGCCAATGGCCCGCGCCCCGGCGACCAGGTCGTCCGGGACGTCCACCGGGCGGTTGCACACCACGGTCACCCCCCGGCGGAGCATCGCGTCGGAACGGACTCTCCACAGAAGCGGGCCGAGCGGCGGGGCGATCAGGACCCGAAGGAGGACGGGCTGCGGAAGGAGCGCGTCGGGACTCGGGCCACTGCTGATCAGCGCGAGCGAACCCACTAGGTCCGGGCGCTGTTCGGCGAGGGCGGTGGCGATGTATCCGCCGCTGGAGTGCCCGGCCACGGTGACCGGACGAAGGCCGAGCTCATCGAGGGCAGCGGCCAGGCGGGCTGCCTGCTCAGACACGTCGTACGACGGCGCGGACGGGGACTGACCGTGGCCCGGGAGGTCGACCCGGATGACGTGATACCGGCTGGCCAGTGCCGGCACTACAGGGCCCCAGGAGCTGCCCGAGGCCCCCGATCCGTGGATGAGCACTAGCGGCGGCGCCTCCTGCGGGCCGTCGTGGACCATGTGCATCCCATGCAAGTGCTCGCCGTCGTAGATACCCATGCACGGGAGGATGCCTGGGCTGCCGGCCTCGGTCTTGTACAAATGTCGTCACGGGGCCGACGATCGCCAGGACTTCCGTCTCCACGGCGAGCGGGACTTCCGCGAAAGCCAGGCCGTTTGAGATCGGCGGCCATCTGCAGTCTCGAACTGCGTGGCATTCATACAGGTCAACGAGTCCCTATGTGCTAGCTGCACCGTTACAGGGCAGCCGGGGCACGGGGCAGTTCAGTCGGCTGCGGAGCACGGGAGTCGGTGACAGCCGCGATGCTTTGCGCACTGCTGGTGACAATTAGCGCGCCGCGTCGGTGACAACTACCCTGCCTCGCCCGACTGAAGTCGCAGTTCAGCGGGCTTCGAGGGTGACAGCTATCGTGCTTCGGCTCAGTGCGCAACGCACGAGGCTCCCGTGCCGTTGGGGGAGGTGTTCGAAGTCTCAACCCACAGGCACAGGAGCCGCGTTGGTTCCGTATTCTGCCGCACTCGATCTGCCCCATGCCCTGGTCGAGTGGGTCACGATGCTCATCGTCACCCGCGAGGGTGACCGACGGTGCAAACTCCCGCCGCACCAGCGTGCGCTGGTCGGCCTGGTGTACCTGCGGCGGCACGACACCCTCGCCCAACTCGCGGCCGGCTTCGGCATTTCCGTCGGCACCGCCCACGCCTACACTGCCGCCGTCATCACCCTGCTGGCCGACCGCGCACCCGGACTCCTGCGGCGCCTGCGCGAAGCCGACCCCGACTACGTTCTGCTGGACGGCACCCTCGCGGAGTGCGACCGGGTCGGCGACAGCCGGGCCGACTTCTCCGAAAAGCACCGCTGCCACGGGGTGAACGTGCAGGTGGTGACCGATCCAGGCGGACGACTGCTGTGGATCTCACCCACACTGCCCGGCCGCGCGCACGACCTGACCGCGGCCCGCACCCACCGAATAATCCGAATCTGCGAACGCCAGGGCATCCCGATCCTCGCCGACCGCGCCTACATCGGAGCCGGTCCATGGGTGACAACACCACGCAGACGCCCACCAGGCCGCGACCTCACACCAACCCGGCAAACCGTCAACCGCGCGCTGTCGGCAGCACGCGCCCCGGCCGAGCGCGGCGTCGCACGACTGAAGTCCTGGCGGATCTTCCGCAAAGCCCGGTGCAGTCCCAACCGCATGTCGTCAATCGCAGCCGCCATCCTCACCCTGGAGCGGCACCGCTGAAAAGGCTCCGTGACGTCCTCGACCTCGGCGTCGAAGTTTCGGGGAGCCGAACCACAGGTACACATGGATGTCGCCGGTGACTCGGTTGTAGCGGTGACCCGTGACTTGCCGTGATTCCGGCCGGCCGGCGTCGACAGCGAAGGCGCTGAAGCCTTCTGCCGAGCCAGTGGTGCCTTGATCGTTCATGGGATCTCCCGCGTGCTCATCCGTGATCAGGCATCCTGCCGCCGCAAGAGAAACGGCGGGGAGTGGGGTCGGCATCGAGGGCCGGGGCCAAGGGCTTCCGGATCGACCTGGCCGACCCCAAGAAACGCCTAGTCCACGGGCTGCCCATAGCATCCTCACCGCCCTCATGATCTGCACCCTCAGATCCTGCACGACTGGCAACGCGCCACCGCGAGCGGGCCGATCCACACAACCAAGGGCAACGAGCGGCCTGCGAGCCAGTCCGCGCCCCACCCCATGCATGCGGTGACCGCCTTGACCGGTCCCGCCTTCGCAACCCCCGCCCCTACCCCAGCAGTTGAAGGGTCGCATTTCTGTCTCGATTCTCAACAACTTGCCGCTTCTCCGCCTCCATGGGCGCGCCGCCCGCCCAGACGGAACGCATGCGCTCCCACCCGGACATCCCCGGCGAGGTGCCGCGCCTGGAGTACACGGCGATGAGCCTCAATCCGAACGCGGAGCCCTACGGCCGCAAGAGCCTCATGGAGCTTTTCGACCAACCCCAGCCCAAGGACCGGGCGTGCATGGCGGCGTTCGAGCGCGAGCTCGACATTCCGTGGGCCCTCTACCACGTGCGCCGTCTGTTCCTGCTGTCCGAGGACGGCAAGCGCCGGCCGGTGAAGCGCTCCACCGAACGCGTCGACCTCGGCCGCCCGCACCGGATTGCCAGCCACCTGATCTCCGTCTCCCAGCGGCACAGCGTCGACGTCGAGCACGATTCTCCGGCCGTCACACGTAGACATGCTTGACATATTTTGCGCAGCTTGTAAAGTTTGGATATGACGTCGACTCGATCTACGACCGACAGCGCCCGACGGGAGCGAGTGCTCGCCGCGGCTCTGGAAGTGTTTGGGCGCCATGGATTCCGCAAGACCTCGATGGAGGATGTGGCACGGTCGGCGGACATCTCACGGCAGGGTCTCTACCTGCACTTCCCCAACAAGGAAGCGCTGTTCCGGGCCGCGGTGCGCCAGGAGCTCGACACCGCACTCGACGAGGTGTCCCGTCGTCTGGACGAGGAGGGCGCCGGGCTGGACCGGCGGATCGTGGCCGCACTGGACGCGTGGCTCGGGCGTTATGTGGGGTCGATGCTGGCGTCCGACATCGCGAACATGCTGGAGAATCCCGCGACTCAGCTGAAGGACGTCGTCGATACGGCCATCAGCGCGTTCGACGCCAGGCTCGCTGCCGCGATCGCCTCGGAGACGACCGAGAACGACCGAAGGCGGCTGGGGGTGACACCGGAGGCGGTCGCCGCGGTGCTGCACACCATCGGCCAGGGCTCGAAGTACCTGTCCGGTTCACGGGAGGAGTTCGTGGCCAGGGCCAGTGCCGCCACTCAGTTGGCGCTCGCGGGCTTCCGGACCGGCGAAGAACGTTCATGAAGAACGTTCATGAGGAGAGGTGCGAAATGTCAGATCTCAGGGAGAAGACGTACGGGAACGGTGGGCCCGCGGCCACGCAAGCCGGGCTCCCCCAGGTGCATCTGCGGATCAACGGCGAGAAGGTGCTGCCGAAGTCCGCGGAGTACTGGGAGCACGTGAATCCGGCGACCGGTGAAGTCGACGCGGCGATCCCGTTGGCGGATGCCGACGCGGTGAACAGTGCCGTAGAGCATGCGCATGCGGCGTTCGACGGTTGGCGGCGTACGCCCCCCGCCCGCCGACGCGAACTGCTGCTGAAACTGGCTGACCTGATGGAGCAGCACGGCGACGAACTGGTCCGGCTGGGCACCGCGGAGAACGGGCGCCCGGCGCGATCCGGATCGGGTTTCACGGCACTCGCGGCCGGATGGACCCGCTACTACGCAGGCTGGGCCGACAAGATCATCGGTGAGGTGACGGGCAGTCCGCAGCAGGACGGTGAGCTCGGCTACACCCTGCCTCAGCCGTACGGTGTGATCGGACTGGTCATCACGTGGAACGCCGCGCTCATGTCCATCGCCATGAAGGCGCCGGCCGCGCTGGCGGCGGGCAACACCATCGTGATCAAACCGAGTGAGCTGACCCCGTTCACCGGGGAACTGTTCATGGATCTCGTCGAAGCAGCGGGTTTCCCTCCGGGTGTCGTCAACATGCTCCCGGGCACCGCTGACGCCGGACACCGGTTGGTCACCCACCCGTTGGTCAAGAAGGTCAGCTTCACCGGCGGTCTCCCGACGGCGACCAAGATCCTCACCGCCTGCGCCGAAACCGCCAAGCCAGTCGTCCTGGAACTGGGCGGCAAGTCCGCGAACATCGTCCTCGAGGACGCCGACCTGGATGCCGCATGCGCCCTCAACATGGGAGCGGCCTTCGGCGGCCTCGCGGGCCAGGGATGCGGACTGCCGACGCGGATGCTGGTGCACGAGTCCATCCACGACGAGATCGTCGCCAGGGTGCGCACGCTCGTCGACGCCATCACGGTCGGCGATCCCAATGATCCCGCGACCACGTACGGTCCGGTCGTCAATCAGGGCGCGGTGGACCGCATCATGGGAATGATCGAGCGGGCCGTGACCGACGGCGCCACCCTCGTCGTCGGCGGCAAGCGCATGGACAGGCCGGGCTACTACATCGAGCCCACGGTGGTGACCGACGTGGATCCGTCGTCGGAGATCGCGCAGATCGAAGTCTTCGGTCCCGTGGTGGCGATCACCACGTTCTCCACGGACGAGGAGGCGATCTCGATCGCCAACAGCACGCGGTACGGCCTCTCGTCCTACATCCAGACCCACGACCTGACCCGGGCGCACCGGATCGCGGCCGAGTTGGAGGCCGGAGAGGTGCTGATCAACGGAGCACCGAACCTCGCCGTGCACCGGCCGTTCGGCGGCATCGGGATCAGCGGCGTCGGCAAGGAAGGCGGCCGCGCGGGGTTCGAGGAGTTCCTGCGGGAGAAGAGCGTCGCTGTCGCGATCCGCTAGCTTGCCTCTCGTCAAGCCAATCCGCAGGCATCAAGGCAATCCGTAGATGTCAAGGCAATCCGCAGAGACTTCCCTCCAAAGGAGGAATGTCCCCTCGGGTGAAGCGTTTCTGTTCGAGATCCTCGCCCGCCTGCAGTGGGCGTCAGCCTAGGGTCGTGTTGTCGTCACCCGTGCCCCCGGTGGCTGTGGACCTCCTTCGTCGTCCGTTTCAGCACCGAGGCGGACAGTTCCCTGAACCCACGGTGATGTCGCCATGCACGGCAATGTGGCTCCTCCCTCCCAGCACGTTCGCGCGTACGAGACGGCGGGACGAACGGTCGTCGAACTGCTCGGTGAAATCGACATATCCGTCGCTGTCCGCGTCAACTCAGAGCTGGACGCGGCGACGGAGCGCCCGGGAACCGGGTTCGTGATCGATCTCGGTCCGGTCGAGTTTCTGGACTGCTACGGGCTGAGAATCCTGTGTCGCGCACGGCGACGCGTCGAGGAACGGGGCGGACATCTGACCGTCGTCTGTCCCCACCGCATCATCCGCAAGATGATCCGGATCGTGGGACTCGGGCCGGCCTTCGCCCTGACGACCACACTGGCCGAGGCGCTCGACGGCCGTACGGCCGAGAACTGAGAGCGGCCGAGAACCGTACGCGCGTCTTCCCCAGTCAGAGGCTGGATGCCCAACTCATCGCGCTCGGAGCACCGGTGCCGCAGGCCGGCTGCAATCCGGCCGCCGGGATCCGGGAGGCCCTGGTCGCGGTCGGCGCCCGCAACCTACGGCACGGCGGAACCCACCGCTTCTGCAGACAATTGACGCGTGTTGCCGCTCGGCTGGGGACGCTACCAGCAGGATGGACCTGCACCTGATGACCGCCGTACAGGACACTTCTGTTCGTCGACTTGACCGAGATCCCTACCGCCTCAGAGTGGTGCCAGTGATGGAACGGCCGACGGCACTCCTTTCGCCACGTTGATGAGGGGCGAGTTGAATGCCCGGCGGTGCGCGGTCGAAATGCTCGGACACCTGCACGCCAGCTCCACGATGCGGTCTCTGCGCTCCATCCGGCGGACGAACCTGCTGGTCGCGAGGGCGATCCGGAGTGAAACGACCAGAACAAGACCTACGCCGACTACTCGAGCCGTCTGGCAGAACGGCAGGCGATCTGATGCCCAGACGAGGAGAACGCAGGTCCCGGCAGGCGGCGAAGCCGCTTGAGCGGGGCGCCCAGTTGGCGCACGCCTGGATCGCCCACCACTGGGCTACGGCCCTGACAAACAGCCAGACCTACCTGCGCGCGATCAGGCTGCTTGCCGAGTCACGGACCACTACATGGCCGCCCGACGGCTGGAGTCGCCCTAAGCACGGCTGGACGGAGCGGTCATCGACCCGACGGAAGTGATCTTCGCCTCGAGAAGGACGTGCAGGACCGCTACCCCACCGACTCGCCACGGGTTCACTTGGCGAGTCCTTTCGGTGATCCGTCAACCGTCAACTCCGACGGGAAGTTCGGTGATGCTCAGGGCGAAGTCCAAGTTCCCCACCCCGTGGTTGGCGAGGCCCACCGTGACCACGCCCGCTCCTTCCAGCCAGTGCGCCATTTTCAGGCCGCCGACGTCCAGCGGGCGCAGCCCGAGGCTCTCGATGAACGCCTGACCCGGATCGTGACGAGCCCGGCAACCGGCAACTTCGGTTCTTCTAAAGGACGTTGAGATTGTGACGACTGTGGGATTCATCGGAAGCGGAAGCATCGGCAGGACCCTCGCACGACTCGCTGTCGGTGCCGGGCACCACGTGGTGCTCAGCAACTCGCGCGGTCCCGAAACGCTCGTGGACACGGCCGAGGAACTGGGGCCGCGGGCGTCCACGGCGACGAGCGAAGGGGCCGCGGCGGCCGGTGACATTGTCGTGGTCACGGTGCCGGTCAGCGCCTTCCCCCACGTGCCCGCCCCGCCACTGGCCGGGAAGACGGTCATCGACACCTGCAACTACGGTCCCGAGCGTGACGGGCACATCCCCGAGCTCGACAGCAAATCCCTCACCTCAACCGAGCTGCTTCTGCGGTACGTCCCGGACGCCCTGCTCGTAAAGGCGTTCAACAACATCTTCTTCAAGCACCTGCTGTCACTCGCCCGCCCTGCAGGGGCGGCCGACCGCTCCTACCTCCCGATCTCCGGGGACTCCGCACCGGCGAAGGCGGCGGTGACCGAATTCATCGACTCCATCGGCTACAGCGTGGTGGGCGCGGGAACCCTGGCCGACAGCTGGCGGCAGGCGACGGACACACCGGTGTGGGGAACACCGTACGGGCCGTACTCGAACGAGAAGGGCCAGCAGGTCGGCGAGGACGCCATCCGCGCGGCACTGGCCACCGCAACGCGGTAACCGTCAACTATCGCGGACCGTGACGTCAATGCGCCGAGCGCAGACGGTCCAACTCGGCCTCGATTGCCTTGCGCAGTGGGTCATGCTGCGGACCGAGTGCGAACTGCTCGTCGGTCCATCTGTCGCCGGGATAGAGCCACACCGGTTTGCTGACCAAGTCGGTTGGCTCCCACGCGAATCGCGGCCATACGTGCGCATGCAGGAACCCATCGGTGTTGCCCAGGATCTCCAGATTGACCCTTCGGAAGGCCGGGTCCATGCGACGGGATACTTGCTCGACTGCCTCTCCGAGTGTGTCCATGTCGGAGAGGAAGGACAGCCGCCTGGCCTCAGGCAGATCCGACAGTCTCTCCACCTTCGGGTCGTCCACCAGCAGCACGGAGTAGCCCGGCAGGAACTGAACATCGCCGATCACTGCGAAACCCGCGTTCATGTGACGCAGCACGGCCGGGTTTTCACCTCGCAGCGCACTCCCGATGCGGTCCATTCGCCAGTCAGCAACCATGGCCAAAAAGCTATCTGATCGCCGATCTCCCGATCCGCGGTCAGCGTCTCGGAGCACCGCTCCCGACCGGCACCTGGAGTACACCTCCGTCAGCCTCAACCCCGTATGCCGCGCCGTTCGGCGCCCGGCAGCAGGTGACTGGCGGAAGATCCGTCTCAATACGGAGTCGCTGTGCCAAAGGCACGGATGTCGCGGGGCGGGGGGTGCACGGTACCGGTCGTCAGAGTGTCTCGTGCGGAATCGATGCCTCGTCGGCGATGGGCGTGATGCGCACCGTGGCTGCGCGCGCCCGGTCGGTGGCGATCCCGCCCGAACCGTCGCCGTATTTGCGGACGTAGGCGCGGTCGATGGTGTCGTGGATCGCGGGCTCGTCCTCCGGTGCTGCATGGTCGAAACGGGCGGGGACGGTGCGCCCGCCGAACCGGATGGTTCCCTGTCCGCGGGCCTGGGTGGCCTGGAACCAGCCGGAGACCGGTCCGCGGTAGGCGCGGACGAACACACCGTCCGGGGTGACGACGAGGCCGATCTCGACGCTGCCCCGCAGTGGTCCGTCGTCGGTCCGCGCGGCGAGGACGATCGAGAAGGCGGCGTCCAGGGCCGCGAGCTCCTGCGCGGTCCACTGTCTGGTGTGTGTCGCGGTCATGGCGTACCGAGGTCGTCGATGGTGGCGAGTTCCTGCGGGGTCAGAGTGAGGTCGAGCGCGCCGAGGTTCTCCCGGAAGTGGTCCAGCCGCGTCGTCGCCGGGATGGGCAGGACGCCGGGGGCGATGGCGAGGAGCCAGGCGAGGCTCACCTGCGGGATCGTGGCACCGTGGGCGTCGGCGATCGGTGCGAGCACCTGGTGGAGGTGGGCGGGACCGGTGGTGTCGGTCGGGTCGCCGGGGGTGGTGAGGGAGACCGGCTGCCACGGCACGAACGCGGCACCGGAGGCGATGGTCGCGTCCAGTAGATCCTGGTTGGCGCGGGCGGCGACGTTGTAGTGGGCGGTGACCGCCGCGATCGGGGTGATCGCCTGCGCCGTCTTCAGCTGGTCGACGGTGAGGTTGGACAGGCCGATGTGGCGGATGAGGCCCTCGTCGCGGAGTTCGGCGAGCGTGCCGACCTGGTCCTCGAACGATGCGTCGGTGGCCCAGGCGCTGTGCAGGTAGTACAGGTCGATGCGGTCGCGGCCCAGCCGTCGTGCGCTCATGTGGACGGACTGGCGCAGGTAGTCGGGGTTGCCGATCGCCGTGACGTGAGGGCCGGGGCGGGGACGGACGAACCCGCCTTTGGTCGCGATGACCAAGTCCCGGGCGTAGGGGGCGAGGGCGTCGTGGATGAGCAGTTCGTTGCTGTGCGGTCCGTAGACGTCGGCGGTGTCGATCAGGTTGACGCCGGCGTCGATGACGCCGCGCAGGAGGTCGACACCGTCGTCGTGGTGCGGGTAGGGCCCCCACTGGTCGGGACCGAGGAGCCGCATCGCGCCGTAGCCGATGCGGGAGACGGGCAGGTCCCCGCCGAGCGAGAACGGACGAAACGGACGAGGAGTGGTGTTCCGGGGCATGAGTGGGCTCCTCCTTGGAGCGGTGCTATGACTGACGGCCTGCGTGAGCGGACGTGATCCGAGGCGGCCGGGCCGGGAACGGCGTGCGCTGCGGGCCGGAATCAGTCGTGGGGGGTGTCGGCCGTGGAAGGTGGTGCGGGGGCGGTGTGCCAGGAGCTGAGGATGCGCAGGGCGTTGTCCTCGGGGCTGCCGGGCTCCGCGGTGAGCACCACGAAGGTGACGTCGGGGTCTTCGGGGCTGGTCCAGGTGTCGCAGTCGAGGGTGAGAGGCCCGACGAGGGGATGGCGGTAGCGCTTGCTGCCGGAGGCGGTGTCCGTCACGATCCGTCCGTTCCACCACTGGCGGAACTCGGGACTGCGGACCGACAGCTCACCGACCAGGGTCGCCAGGCGCGGGTCGTCGGGGGTGGCGGCCGTCTCCATCCGCAGGGCTGCCGCGCTGATTCGTCCCGCGTCCTCCCAGTCGGTGAAGAGGCTTCGCATGGCGGGGTCGAGGAAGATCAGCCGCGTGTAGTTGCGCTCGGCCGGCTTCAGCAGGGCGAAGTCCTGGTAGAGGGCCGCGGCGGCCGCGTTCCAGGCGAGGATGTCGTTGTAGCGGCCCAGAACCATGGCCGGCAGGTGACCGAGGCCGTCGAGCATCCGCTGCACCGACGGTCGCACCCGCTGCACCGGGCGGCGACGGCGCGGGGTGGGTGCCCGGCCCGCCAGTTCGTACAGATAGGTGGCCTGGGCCTCGTCGAGACGCAGGGCGCGCACGAGTGAGGCGAGCACGGTGGCGGAGGCGCGCAGACGCCCTTGCTCGATGCGGGTGTAGTAGTCGGTGCTCATCGTGGCCAGACGGGCCACCTCGTCGCGGCGCAGCCCCGGGACCCGCCGGACCGTGCCGTCGTCGGCGAGACCGACCTGCGCGGGGGTCAGCTCGGCCCTGCGCGCCTTGAGGAACGCGCCGAACTCGGAGCGGGGTGAACGCGTATCGGACATGCCAGCCACTATGCCCCAGGCAGCCGTTGCCGAAGAGGGGAAGAAATCTTCCCCGGCACGCGGCTTCCCCGCCAGAAACCTGCCTCTCCCCCATTCCCCATCACGGGGACCGGCCCGGTGGCGCCGCCCGGGCTCGCGGGGCTGGTCCGCATCGGCGGCGTCCTCGTGTGCGGAGCGCGCGACAATCTGCGCGGCTCGGTCGGCGAGTCGGAGCATCGGCGACATCGACGGTGTCGCCGGCACAGAGCAGGTAGAGGGCTGAGCGTGCTTCTGCATCTGGTCCGCCAACCCGTTGGCCCCGGGACCGACGCCACTCAGCTGTGCCGGCGACCGCTCCGACAGGCTCGCAGGCGCAGGCCGCAAGCCTTGGCGCGTCCGGGAGGGGCGCAGAAGACGCTGTTGAGGTCGACGGCGGGCAGAGCAGAACGCGGCGTCCCGGCCGCGGACGACTGACTGGCTCGCTGGGCAGAGGCCCGTGACAGCGGCGCGGCGCGACACGGCCGCCTTCGCCCTTCGGCCTGAGGAACACGCACCCCGCTGCTGTCCGATCACTGCGCAGAGCGCGCCGCCGCCTCGATCATCCGGGCCCTCCACTGCTGGGTCTGTTCCGGCTTCGCTTGCCGCAGAGCCTCGCGGACCCCTGCCGCGTCAAGGTCCGCGGTGTAGACCGGGGTGCCGGGCTGCTGACGCCAGGACTCCGCGAGCGGACCGGCATCCACCGCATCGAAGCCCGCGTCGCCGACGAGTTCACGCACGCGTGCCGTCGTGGCCGGATTGTCGCCGGCGACGGGGATCGCGATCCGACCGGCGGCTCCCGCGGGGCGGCCCAGGCTTGCCAGGTGCTCGGCGGTGACGGTGTTGAACGCCTTCACCACAGGCCGTCCGATCCGCGCCGCCGTCCACACGCTCTCGACGCCGCCGTCCAGCTCGGGGACGGCGGCGTCCCGCAGTCCCGGCACGTAGTTGCCGGCGTCGACGATCACGGTCCCCTCTGGCAGGTTCGTGAGGGCGTCTCGGGCGATGTCCGGCACCGCGCCGAAGGGCACGGCGACGATCACGACGTCCGCACCCTTCCCCGCCTCGGCAACGGTGCGGGCCTGTGCGCCGGTCTCCGCCGCGAGTGCCGAGAGCGTCTGCGGACCGCGGGAGTTGGCGACGGAGACACGGTGTCCTGCGGAGGTCAGCAGGCGGGTGAGAGTGGAGCCGACGTTCCCGGCACCGATGATGCCGATGTTCATGGCAATTCCCTTCAGACGCTGGGGAGGACGGGTTCGCCCGCGAACGGCGAGTCCGGCGGATACAGGTCCCGCAGATAGGGCTGGTCGCGCTGGAGGTCGCACGGTTCGACCCTCACGTTGCCGGGACCGAGCGCGATCAGCAGCCCGGGGTCGGAGCGCAGGAGGTCTCCGTACCCGAGCGTCGCGAGCCGCCGCTTCTCGGCGGCGTGGTCGTCGGCCCAGTAGCCGATGTGGTGGAAGTAGCCGCTCTCCGGCACGGCCAGGGGGGTGCCGGGGATCGCCTGCCAGAGCTCGACGGCGAACGGGCCGCCGAGGGAGAACGTCACGTGACAGTCCACGTCGTGCGCGTGGCCGTGCCCGTCCTTCATGGTCAGCGACCGGACGACGACCGGGCGCCAGGCCAGCTCGAATAGGGTGCCGAACTCGGCCATCCCCTGTTCCAGTTCGGGTACTGCGAAGCCGATGTGCCAGATCCTGCTCATGGTTCAACTCCCTTGATGCACCTGCGCGTTCGGACCGCCGAACAGCACGTCCGTGACCCGGGCGGCGAATCGCCAGCCGTCCTCGGTCCGCACGTAGCGGCCGGTCTCCTCGGTGACGGCGAACGGCGTGGTGCCGCCCGTGCCGTCGTCCATGTACACGGTCAGGACGCACACGCCCTCGGCCGTGTCGGCGCCGGTGAGCGTGAAGCGGGTGTTGGTGTGAACGTGCCGCGTCCGCACGGCGGGGCGTTCGGCGCCCCACCTGCGGATCGCGTCCCGGCCGCGCAGTGCCGTTGCGCCGAGGCGCATCTCACCGTCCTCGGTGAACAGCTCCCATGCGGTGTCCGCGCGGCCGTGGTCGATGCGCCATGCGGTCTCGGTGAGCAGTTGCGTCAGGGCGAAGTGGTCCGTGGCGCTTGCTGGTTGGCGTGTCACGATGCCTCCGGTCGTAGGCTCGGGTGGGGTTCCGGCGGGCCGCCGAGGACATGGCGCCGGGAGCGGGGGCGGCTGCCGTCGACGTCGGTGACGTCGAGGTAGGCGCCGAGTTCGGCGCCTATGACCGTGCGCCCCGAGAAAGCCATCAGCTCGTCGGACGCATAGAGCGCCGCGATCACGCGCCCGGTGAAGTAGGGCGACTCGCGCGGCGGGAGCGCGGCGCGCTGCTCCGGCGTCAGTGTCAGCGACCGCAGATGGGCGCGGGCGCGTTCGGTGTCGACGCCGCCCATCCAGATCGACAGCGCGGCGACACCGTACGGGTACAGCTCCTTCGCCATGTCGGCGGCCATCTTGTCGGCTCCGGCCTTCTGCGCGCCGTACGCGGGGCCCTGGTGGTACGAGACGGCGCCGTAGTGGCCGGTGTTGACGATCAGGCCGCGGTCACCTGCGATGAGCAGCGGTGCGGCGTGCCAGGCGGCGACGTAGTGCGAGCGCAGGCCGACGGTCAGCACGTCGGCGGTGGACAGCGGGCGCTCCCAGAAACCGCCGGGAGCCGGGGCCGCGACCATCGCGGCGTTGTTCACCAGGATGTCGAGCCTTCCGTGCTCGGATCGCACCCGTGCGAACAGCTCCGCGACAGCGGCGTCGTCCGCGTGGTCGACGACGACAGGGATGCCGCTGCCGCCCGCCCGGGTGACGTCCTCGGCGGTCTCGCGCACGGACCCGCCGTACGGCGAGTCCCCGCCGCCCTGCGAGCGCCCCGTCACATAGACCGTGGCCCCGGCGCCCCCGAGCGCCTCGGCGATACCCTTCCCCGCACCTCTGCTGGCGCCGGTGACCACGGCAACGACTTCCTTGCCGGATCGTGTCACGGCATGCCTCCTCACGATGAAAAGCAGCGGTGAACTGCGAAAACAGCAATCGGACAGGATGTCCGTTTACCTATTTCGACGATATGGACACCGTGTCCGGTTGTCAAATAGAGTGAGCCCATGAACGCAGTCCCCCACACCTCGAACCGGCGCGCGGATGCCGTGCGCAACCGCTCGGCACTGCTCGCGGCCGGCGGACGCGTGTTCGCCCGCCGCGGTGTGGAGGTGCCGATGGAGGAGGTCGCACAGGAAGCGGGCGTGGGCCGCGGCACCCTCTACCGGCATTTCCCGAGCCGCCAGCACCTCCTCGGCGCCCTCATGGAGGAACAGGCCGCCCACCTCGCCGCCGAAGCCCGCCGCCTGCTGGCCGAGGGTCCGGTCTGGGACGGCGTCGTCGCCTGGCTGCGCCTCTACGACGAGAGCCTCGCCCGCTACCGCGGCGCCAGCGACCACGTCGGCGCCGGTCTCGACGGCACATCCCCGCTCGCCGGGGCCTGCCGGCCCATGCGGGCCGCCTTCGCCGAACTCCTCGACCGGGCGCGCGAGCTGGATCTCGTACGGCCCGACATCACCGCCGAACAGGCCCTCGCCCTGGTCGCCGCCCTCCCCAAGGACTCCGCGACGGGAACCGCACAGGCACCGTTCCTCGACATCGTGACCCAGGGGCTGCGGGCCTGACACCGGGCCCGGGCCCTGTGCGGCGGGGGCTTCATCATGGGTCGATGCCCTGGACGTCGACACCGGCGGGACGCTTCAGCCGCCACCGGCACAGCGGAGAAAGACTTCGCTCGTGTGCTACCGGCCCTGACATGATCGGTGACATGAAGGTCCTTGTGATCGGAGCGACAGGAACGATCGGCAGCGCTGTCACCCGTGCGTTAGAGGCATCGCATCAGGTGGTCAAGGCATCCCGTAGAGGGCCGGTGAAGGTGGACATGGAGGACCCGTCCTCCTTGGACGCACTCTTCGACGCGGTGCCGGATCTTGATGCCGTGGTGTGCTGTGCCGCCAGCGGCCCGCTGGTGGACCTGGAGTCAGCGGCGGATGAAGAGATCGCGGCTGGAGTGCAGGGCAAGCTGCTGGGGCAGGTCGCGCTGGTCCGACGAGCTGTGCGCCGTCTGCGCGACGGCGGTTCCATAACGCTGACCGGGGGCACATTCGCCACCCCGCTGGCCGGCGGTTCTCTGGGAGCTCTCGTCAACACGGGCCTGGAAGGCTTCGTCCGCAACGCGGCCAGCGAGCTGCCGCGAAGGCTTCGCATCAATCTCATCAGCCCTGGGTGGATCAAGGAAACCCTTGAAAGCATGGGCGCGGACGGGAACGACGGAACTCCCGTTTCCGAGGTGGCCCGGGCGTACGTGACAGCGGTGGAAGGCACCGGGCAAGGCCAGACCATACGTCCGTGAGACCGCTGCGGTGACGCTCCGCGACGGCACCCCAAGATCTGTGCCAGGACCCCGTCTAGAGCCTCGTGCCGACGACCCGACGACCCGACGACAACGCATGGACGGAACCCTTCGACATCGCCGTCACCCGCGAACTCGAAGAGCGACCGACGAAGGGCTCGGCTGCCACGGCACCGTGACAAGGATCCGCTCAGGCCAACAGAGCAGAAGCCCTTCGCGGCGCGGCGCTCACGTCAGGACCGCGGACTCCCAGGCCCGGTCCACGACCCGTACCAGCCCCAGGTCGGTCAGCTTCACCTGCGGGGAGACCGGGAGAGTCATGGTCGAGACGGACATGAACGCGTTCCGGTGCACCCAGCCCCAGCGGTGCAGGGCCTCGCGGATCGCGGCCGCGCCATGGGCCACCTCCTCGGCGGGACGGTCGGACAGGACCCCGGCCACCGGCAGCGGCAGGTGCACCGGCTGATCGCCCGCGGCGATCACGCAGATCCCCCCGTGTGAGGCGATGACACGGTTGGCGGCCTCGCGCAGCGCCGCGGGCGTGGTGGCGGTCACCGTCAGGTTGTGGCTGTCGTGCGCGTACGTGGTGGCGACGGCACCGTCGGACAGCTCGAAGCCGACCACGGGCGCCATCGTGCGCCGCCCGCTGCGGTGGTGGCGTTCGAACACCGCCAGTACCGCGGTACGGCCCTCCCATTGCACGACGCCGTCCCGCACCGGAAGCTCGACCTCGGCGGGCTCGGTGAACGTGTCCACCGGATTGACCCGCAGGGCCCGGAAGACGTGCTCGCCGTCCGGCAGGTCCACCGTCCAGGCGCAGCCGTCCACGTCCAGCGTGTCGAGGTGGACGGAGTCGCCGAACGGGTTGCCGGACAGGTGCGCGGGTGCGTTCTCCTCGACCAGCTCTCCCCCGCAGACGACCATGACCGGCGTGAAGTCGGCCAGTTCGCGCAGCAGCACCAGATCCGCACGGCGTCCGGGGGCCACCACTCCGCGGTCGTCGAGGCCGAGTCGGCGGGCCGGGTGCAGGGTCAGCGCGCGGAGCGCCGTGAGCGGGTCCATGCCGGCGCCGACGGCGACCCGCGCGATGTGGTCGAGGTGGCCGCGCTCGACGATGGCGTCCGCCGCGAGGTCATCGGTGACCAGGCAGAAGTCCGGCTGCACCGGCAGCGCGGCGAGGCTGCTCACCAACTCCGGGGTGAGGCACTTCTCCTGGAGCATCAGCAGCATGCCGAGCCGGGCCTTCTCGACCGCGACCTCCGGGGAGTTCTTGGTGTGGTCGGAGTCGATGCCCGCCCACAGGTACTCCCCCAAGTCGTCGCCGGAGAGATTGGGGCAGTGCCCGTCCAGTCGTACGCCCTTGGCGCGCGCCGCGGCGACGATCTCACGCATCCGGCGACTGCCGTCGACCACGGCCCGGTAGTCCATCACCTCGCCGAGCGTGGTGACGCCCTCCCAGTCCAGCATGTCGGCGATGTCGTCGGCGCCGAGCGCGGCACCCGCCGTCTCGAAGCCCTCCAGGGCCGGTACGCACGAGGGCACCGCCCAGTGCATGGACTGCTGGGCGCCGCGGCCCTGTTCGATCATCCAGGCCATGGCCTCGCGCCCGGCGACGTTGACGATCTCGTGCGGGTCGACGAGCACCGTCGTGGTGCCGCGGGGCAGCGTGATCCGCGCGAACTCGCGCGGTGCGAGCAGCGAACTCTCGATGTGCATGTGCGCGTCGACGTAGCCGGGTGCCACCAACAGGCCGTCGGCGTCGATGACTTGGCGGGCGTCGATCGGTGTGCCGGGGCGCAGCAGGGCGCGGATCAGATCGCCGGTGATGGCGACATCGGCAGCGGTCTGTTCCCCGGTGTGTACGGAGACCACGCGGGCTCCGCGGATCAGCAGGTCGCAGTGGCTGGGCGCAGGCATCGACGGTTCTCTCGTTCGGCAGATGTGTCGGTCTCAGCGGATGGGTCAGCTGGGTTCGTCGGCGTCGGCGCCGTAGTGGCGCAGCAGGCGGGAGACGAGGAAGGCGCGGAAGGCATCGGTGTCGACGCCGGTGGCCACCGTGGCGTTGTGCGGCAGCCCGGTGCGTCCGTGCACATCGGCGATCAGCTTGCCGCGGGAGAACTCTCCGCCGCACTCCACCGTCACCCAGGCGTCGGTCCACTCGATCAGGTCGGGGCGTACGGTGGCGGCCACCGCCAGTGCGTCGTGGACCGCGCAGGCGGCGACGCCGTGGCGCTGCTCGTAGCGGGTGGCGAGGTGGCCGAGCATCCGGCCCGCCGCAGCGATGGCGGGTGCGCCGTCGGCCGGCAGCTGCTCGATGTCGGCCCGGGTCGTCAGCGCCTTGCGGGTCACGTCAAGACCGACGATCCGCAGCGGGACCCCGGCCTCGGTCACGAACCGGGCGGCCTCGGGATCGGCGAAGAAGTTGAACTCGGCCGACGGCGTGACATTGCCCGGCGCGAAGGCCGCCCCGCCCATCAGCACGATCTCCTTGATCGACGAGGCGGCCTCCGGGTGGGCGTGCAGCAGGGCGGCGATGTTGGTGAGCGGTGCCATGGCGATCACGGTGGTGCCTGCGGGCCCTCGGTCCCGCAGTTGGGCGGCCAGCCAGTCGACGGCGTGCGCCGAGTGCGGCGTACGCGCCGACGGAGGGAGGTGTACGCCACCGAGCCCGCCCTCGCCGTGCACGGGCTCGTCCGGGATGCGAACGGCGCGGGCGATGGGCCCCGCGTGCCCGCGCACCACGGGCACCCGCGCGTCCACCCCGATCAGATCGCACAGGCGCAGCGCGTTGTCGACGACCTGCCCGATGCCGACGTTTCCGGCGACGGTGGTGATGCCGGTGACGTCGAGTTCGGGTGAAGCGAAGGCCAGCATCAGTGCGATGGCGTCGTCGATCCCGGGGTCGCAGTCGATGACGACCGGCTGTGCGACCGGTAGCTGGACCGGCTGCGGGTGGGTCACCCGGACACCTCGCGCTGGAAGCGGTCGACCCACTCGTCGTTGTTCTTCACGGCCAGCTTGAGGTCGGGGACGGTGAAGCCGTCCGCCGCGGGGTCGGCCGCCGCGTCGCCCACCACCTTGGTGATGTCCGCGGGGATCTTGGCGTCCTCGTTGACGGGCTTGTCGTGGAAGGTCGCCGCGGCCGTCTCCTGGACCTTCGCCGACAGCAGGTAGTTGATGAACTTCTCCGCGCCCGCCTTGTTGTGCGCGCCCTTCACCAGCTGCGCGGTGTTGGAGACCATGTACCGGCCCTTGTCGAGGGGCGCCCAGGCGATCGGCTTGCCTGCCTTGACCGGGTCGATGGCGAACAGGTCGAGCGCCGGGGCCATCTCCACCTCGCCGCGGTCGAGCAGGCTGACGAGTTCGGTGCTGCGGCTGAAGTACTTCAGTACGTTCGGGGAGTTGGCGGCGAGCTTCTTGAACGCCGTGTCGGTGTCCTCGGGGCCCGAGCCGTAGGTCGCCGCGGTGGCGTAGAGGAGGGGCACGCCGGCGCTGGTCGAGATGTCGGGGACGGCGATCCTGCCCTTGTACTCGGACTTCCAGAGGTCCTTGATACCGGGCGCCTTGTCGATCTTGTCGGTGCGGTAGAGCATGCCGAGCAGCTGGTACGTGTACGCGGGTGCGTAGCCGTCCTTGTCCTTGGCGAAGTCGTGGATCTTGTCGAGATTGGGGACGGCCGACGGGTCGATCTTGTCGAACAGGCCCTGCTCACGGCCCCGTTGGGCGAACAGGTCGGAGATCATGGCGACGTCGACCGTCGGGCTGTTGCGGTTGATCTGGAGCTTGGTGAGCCGCTCGGCGTTGTCGCCGCTCTCGACCTCGACGTCGATGCCCGTCTCCTTCTCGAACGGCTTGACGATGTTCTTCTCGAACAGGTCGACGCCGAAGCCGAAGGTGGAGACGGTCAGCTTCTTGGGGTCCTGCTC
Organism: Streptomyces sp. NPDC051963; assembly: GCF_044593495.1. NCBI lineage: Bacteria > Bacillati > Actinomycetota > Actinomycetes > Kitasatosporales > Streptomycetaceae > Streptomyces > Streptomyces sp. NPDC051963. The sequence goes on from NZ_JBIUCC010000006.1 coordinate 122,593, forward strand.
CCCCGCGGCCGATCCGGCACAGCCGGCCAGCGGAAGGACCAGCAGGGTGGCCGCGGTGGTGGTGGCGAGTCGTCTCATGAGGTGGGCAACTCCTGCTTCGTCCGGGGGAGGTCGATCGTGTGCGCGGCGGGGAGATGCAGACGCACCTGCCGGCCGGTGTGCAGCTCGAAGTCGCTGCTGGTGGCCAGGACGGTGCGGCCCTGGGACACGGCGGTGACGACACAGTCGGTGCCGCGGAACCGTACGGCGGTCAGCACGGCGTCGACCGTCGTACCGCCGGAGGGGTTGGGAGATTCGGGGGTGAGCACCTCGACGTGCTCCGGCCGGATGGTGACCGTACGGCCGTCCGGCAGGTCGACGAAGTTCTCGTAGCCGAGGAATTCGGCGACGAATCGGTTGGCGGGGGCGCGGAACACCTCGCGCGGGGCGCCCTGTTGGGCGACGGTGCCCTGATCGAGGATGACCATGTCGTCGGCGAGTTCCAGGGCCTCTTCCTGGTCGTGGGTGACGAGGATCGCGGTGAGCCCGGTCTCCTTCTGGATACGGGCGAGTTCCTGGCGCATCTGGATACGCAGCCGCGCGTCGAGGTTGGACAGGGGCTCGTCGAGGAGGAGTACCGAGGGGCGTACGGCGACGGCGCGGGCCAGTGCGATGCGCTGCTGTTGCCCGCCGGACAGCTGCTTGGGCTTGCGGCCGGCGAAGTGGGAGAGGCCGACCAGCTCCAGCGCCTCGCCCGTCCTGGTGCGCAGCTCGCCGTCCGGGATGCCCCGCATCCTCAGTCCGAAGGCGACGTTCTTCTCCACGGTCATGTGCGGGAAGAGCGCGTACGACTGGAAGACCATGCCGATGTTGCGGCGTTCCGGGGGGAGCCTGGTGGCGTCCTCGCCCTCCAGCAGAACGCGGCCCGCGGTGGGCTCCAGGAACCCGGCGATCATGCGCAGGGTGGTGGTCTTGCCGCAGCCGCTGGGGCCGAGCAGCGCGGTGAACTGCCCGCGGCGTACGGTCAGATCGAGCTCCCGTACCGCTGCCGTGCCCGCGAACTCCCGTGACACGGCGTCGAGTTGAACCACTGGTGTCATCGGCGTCTTCCTGTCGTCGCGTACTGTGCTCACCGGCTGAAGACCTTGTTGAATCCGACGAGGCGCTCCGTCAGCAGGGCAGCGCCGACCGTGGCGGCGAGCAGCAGGGTGCTGACCGCGGCCACCGTGGGGTCGTAGGAGAACTGCACGTAATTGAGCATCTCGACGGGCAGCGTAGAGATCCCGGGCCCCTTCAGCAGCAGTGACAGCGGGACGTTGTTGAAAGAGGTCAGGAAGGACAGCACGGCTGCCGACACGATGCCGGGCCCCATCACCGGCAGCGTGACCGTGAAGAACGTCCGCAGGGGTCCGGCGCCGAGGCCCCTGGCGGCCTCCTCCAGCGCGGGGTCCGACAGGGCGAGCGAGGCGCCCGTGACGCGTACCGCGTAGGGCAGCAGCAGGACGGTGTGCCCGATCAGCAGTGCGCCGAGCGCGGTGATCCGCATGGTCACCATGAGCTGCTGGAAGAGCGCGAAGCCCAGGACCAGTTCGGGGACGATCGCGGGTGAGAGGAAGAGCGTCTCGACCGCCTTGTGGCCGCGGAACGTGTGACGCTGCACGGCCAGGGCCACGGGGATGCCCAGCACCAGCGCGAACAGTGTCGCCGCCGCTGCCACCAGCAGACTGGTCAACAGGCCCTGCTGGAACGAGGCGTTGGACAGCGCCTGGTCGAACCAGCGCAGCGAGAAGCCCGGGGGCGGGAACTCGACGGTGTCGCCGGAGGAGAAGCCGATGGCGACGACCAGCAGGATGGGCCCGAGCAGAAAGACCATGGCCAGGGCCGACAGCAGGGAGAGAACAGGGCGTCGGCGTATCACGACGTGGCCACCTTCGCCGATATCCGGCCCGAGGCCCAGCCGACCACGAGCACCAGTACGGTCATGATCAGTGCGACGGCGCTGGCCCCACCCCAGTCCAGCTTCACGTTCGCGTAGTCGTAGAGCAGCGTCGCCAGGGTGCGGTTGCGGGAGCCGCCGAGCAGCAGCGGTGTGGTGAAGGCGGTGACCGCTCCGGCGAACACCAGGGTCCCGCCCACCAGTACGCCGGGCAGCGCGAGCGGCAGCACGATCTGCCGGAAGGCCCGGCCGGGGCTCGCGCCGAGGCCGCGCGCGGCGTCCTCGAGGCCGGGGTCGATGTGCGAGAGCGAGCTGTACGAGGTGAGGATCATCAGCGGCATGAACAGCTGGGTGAGACCGGCGACCAGGGCGAACTCCGTGTAGAGCAGCTCGGGCGGACGGTCGGTAAGACCGGTCGCCAGGACGGCATCGCTGATGAGGCCGTTGCGGCCGAGGATGACCAGCCAGGCGAAGGTCCGCACCACCGTGCTGAGCAGCAGCGGGAAGACCGCGAGCGCGAGCAGCAGCCCTTGGCGGCTCTTGGGAGCGCGGGCGATGAGGTAGGCCGTCGGGAAGCCGAGGACCAGACAGACGACGGTGACGGTGACGGCCACGCGTACGGTCCGGGCGAGCACGCCCAGTACGTAGCTGTCGGTGAGCATGGTGCCCAACTTGCCGAGCACGTCGGGGTGGTCGGCGGCGGGCGGCGCGAAGAGCGTCACGACGAAGGGGAACGCGAAGCCGAAGGCCAGCAGGGCCAGGCCGGGCGCGAGCAGCAGGCCCAAGGTGGCCTTCCGGGACATACTCACACCCCTCTCAGAGATTCCTACAACCGGTTGCTGCAACCGGTTGCAGCAACCGGTCGACGTGGACGATACTTTCGGCCGGATCGAGGCGTCAACGCGCTCGTGTAAAGATCCCGTTACGCACACACTGGGGGGCGAGATGGTGACGCTGGCGGACGTCGCACGCGCGGCGGGGGTGTCCAAGGCGACCGCGTCACGCGCGCTGAGCCGGCCCGACATGGTCGCGGCGGACACCCGCGAGCGGGTGCTGGCCGCCGCAGAGGGCATGGGCTTCGAGTTCAACGCGAGCGCCCGGGCACTGACCACCGGCCGGACCGGCCTGATCGGCGTGCTGGTCCCGAGCCTCGCCAACCCCTACTTCGCCCCGATCGTGACCGGCGTGCAGCACGCGCTGTCCGAGCACGGCGACAACATCCTGCTCGCCGTCTCCGAGGGTTCACAGAGCAGTGAGCACGAGCTGGCGGGGAAGCTCGCCTCACGCGTCGACGGGCTCGTCTTCATAGCGCCGGTGAGCCCGGACTCGGCGATCCGGGGCTTCACTTCGAAGCTGCCCGTCGTCACCGTGGACCGCACCGTGCCGGCGGTGCCCGGCGTCCTGATCGACACCCCCGGCGGTGTCGCGGACATCGTCACGCACCTGGCAGACCTCGGTCACCGGACCATCGCCTACGTGGGCGGCCCCGATGGCTCATGGATGGCCGCACAGCGCAACAGCGCGGTCGAGGAGGCCGCCCGCCGAAGCGGCGTCGACCTCACCGTGCTCGGTCCTGTCGCCCCCCGGATCGACGCAGGGCTGGCCGTCGCCGAACGCATCGCCGCCGAACGGAGCGTCACCGCAGTGGTGGCGTACAGCAGTTACCTGCTGCTCGGCCTGCATCTGGGGCTGCGCGACGCCGGTGTGCGGGTCCCCGAGGACATCAGCCTGGCCGCCTCGGACGATCTGACCTCGATCAGCACGGAACGTCCCGACACCACGGCACTACGGGTCCCGCTCGAAGAAGCGGGCATCGCGGCGATCCGCCTGCTCCAGGAGCCCAACCCTCCCAAACGCGTCCGAAGGCAGCGCGTCGCCACCGAGTTGATCGTCGGCGCCTCCACCGCCCGCGCCACCGGCTCCGTGCACTTGTCCACCCGCCGGCGTTGACCTGCCGGACCACACCCGGCGGTCGCAGAGCCTGTGCGGATCGTCCGGCGTTTCAGTGGGAACGCCTGCGGCGGACGACGATGACGACGGCGCCCAGCAGGGCTCCGGTCATTGCGGTGGCGACGAGTGCCGTGCGGCCCGCGCCTGAGGTGGAGGAAGTGTCGCCGGACGGTGTCACCCCAGTCGGTGTGGCCGACGTGCCGAAGGCGAAAGTGACGCTGTCGTTGGAGGCATCCGGGTCATGGAGGGGGAATCCGGCTGGGCCGGGACGCACGGTCGCCGTGCCCTTGGCACCTTCGTACCCCTTGTCCGTCCTCACCGACAGTTCGAACAGCTGACTCCTGCCGGCGGCGACACCGAACGGCACGGTGCACACGTAATGCCGGTGCCCCGCCTTGAAAGGTGCCGTCTCGGTGCGGCTGACCCAGAGCAGGCAGGGGCCGTAGGGGTCGTCCTCCTGCTCCATGTCAGCGGTGCCGGTCACGACCGCACCCTTGGGCAGGACGACCTCGACCACGGCGATGGACCTGCGGTCGATCCCGTACGCGGAGGCCGGGCCGTGGTTCACGGCGCTGATGTCCAGGGTCCATTCGTCCGCCCTACGCAGTGGCTCTGCCTTGGCATCGGCCGCGAGATCCGCAGAGTTGTCGGCCGAGACGGTGATCCGGCCCTCGGCACCGTTCTCGAATCCGCCTCCCGCTCCGGACGCCTCCACCAGGGTGAGCGCCGGCCCGGTGCCCTGGTGGCTGCCGCCGCCGGGTTGTTCGCCCTGGTTCAGCAGTTTGAACGAGTAGTCGACCACCGCGGTCAGGACGCGCTTGCCGACGGTGGCGGTCAGGGGGCTGCTCAGCTCCACGACGGCCCCTGCGGGCACCGGGGCCGGGAAGATGCAGGTGACGGATGTCTGGCTGCCGGGTTCGATGGGGTCGTCGCCTTCGCCGTAGGCGCAGTTGGAGAACTTCCGGTCGAAGACCAGACCGCCCACCGATTCCCAACGCAGCATGATGCGCCGGTCGGTGGCCAGATCACCGGTGTTGCGGAGCCGGAGCGGGAAATCGATCCGGGACCCGATTTTGGCGCGCGTCACCTCCGGCAGCCGGCCGACGACCAGGTCCCGGGTGCCGACGACCACGTTCGTCTTCGCAGTGGCGCCGGTGGCATCGTCCGCGGTGAGGCTGTAGGTGATCGTGCCGCTGTCGCCGGGGGCGGCGCCCGCGTCCGCACGCAGGGTGAACTCGACGTCCCGGCTCTGCGAGGCGTCCTTGTTGACGCAGGTGAACACCTGCCCGTCGGCCGTGCACCTCGGGTCGTCGACCTCGACGCTCGCTACGCCCGCCAGGTCACGCGCATCGATGACGACCGAGTCGTTCGTGGGAACGGGGACCTGCGCCCCGCCGTCCCAGAACATCCAGCCCACGGTGGCCGGCTGCACCGCCGACCCCAAGTTGATCTGCTGCTCGGCGCTGATGGTCGCGTACGCCTGCGTCGGCAGGGGGGACGGATCATCGGCCACAGCGGCTGCACCGGGCGCCAGGGCGAGCAGCACGGCAGTCGGGACTGCCCCGAGCGCCGTGCATCTAGGGTTCATACACGTTCGATGCGCGGGGAGTCCCGAAGGTTGCACACCGAAGGTCACGGCCGCCGCAGCCCCCGCCAACCCGGCCGCCTTCGAAGAGCAGCGGCAGCCGCTAAGTTCCGGCGCCGGATTCGATCGCGCCTCGCGCATCTGGTGTGCACGCATCGGCACCGTCGATGTCCGGGCGCTCCAAGTTGTGCAGCAACTGTACGAGGCCGCACGACGATCGGCGCCTGAGACCGGAAGCCGTCCGCCGTCAGGCTCGACGGTCGAGCGCGCCGCCGATCAGGGCCTCGAGCTGCTGCGCCACCTGGTCCAGGGGCTGCATGCTGCGCTTCGCGCGGCTCATGGCGATGGCACCCTCGACGGACGCCACGATCAGGGCCGCCAGCCCCGGGGCCTGGTCGTGGTCGGCACCGTGTTTCCGTAGCGCCTCGGTGAGCAACCGCTCCCAGTCCTCGAACGCCTCGGCCGCGGCGACGAGCGCCGGCGGGATCTCGTCGGCCGGGGGCTCCTCGACGGAGACTGCCAGCACGGGACAGCCGGCCCGGAAGTCGCTCTCGACGACGATGCCGCGCCACAGGGACAGAAAGGCACGCAGCCCGGCGACCGGGCCCGCGTCGAGTTCCCTGCGCAGCAGACGAGCGACGGCCGTACCCGCGTACTGCACCGCCTCGGTGGCCAACTGCCCCTTACCCTCCGGGAAGTAGTGATACGTCGATCCGAGCGGCGCCTTGGCGTGTTTGGCCAGCTCCCGGATGCTCGTGGCGTTGAGGCCGCGCCTGCTGATCATGTCGGCGGCACCGGCCACGATGCGGTCACGCGACGGCACGCTGGGTCCGGCCACGGCGATGCCCCTCACTCGATGTCTCTGGATATAACGCTCGTCATAGTCTAGCGTGAGCCCTGGCTATAACGACTGTCATAGACCGCGTGTGCGGCACAAAGGGAGATTTCGACATGCCGATGATCCGGCTTACCGTCCCGCCCGGTTCCCTGACCCAGGAAGGCCGCAAGACCGTCCAGCGCGACCTGGCCACCGTCCTGCTCCGCTGGGAGGGTGCGCCCGACACCGCGTTCTTCCGCGCCCAGGCGTGGAGTTACCTCGTCGAACTGCCGGAGGGTGCGCAGACCACCGCCGAGGACGAGGAGCCCCGCTTCCTCGTGGACGTAACCGTCCCGCAGGGCGCGCTGTCAGAGCGCCGCAAGGCGGGCCTGGTCGAGGACGCGACGAAGACCGTGCTCGGTGCCGCCGGGCTGTCCCAGGACGACGCGCTGCGCGTGTGGGTGCTGGTGCACGAGCAGGCCGAAGGCACCTGGGGCGCGGGCGGCTCCGTCATCCGCTACGCCGACCTGGTGGCACTGGCGAAGGGACAGCACGCCGATGCGTGAACTGACCTACGTCGCCAAGCGCACCGTCGAGTGGCGCGAGGCACCCGACCCGAAGCTCCAGTCGGACCAGGAGGCGATCGTCGCCCCGGTCGCCGCCACCTCCTGCGACGTCGACTCCGCCATCCTGGCCGGGCACGGCTTCATCGACCCGCCCTTCGCCCTCGGCCACGAATGCGTGGCCCGTGTCGCCGACATCGGGGACGCGGTGACGGCCGTGGCCCCCGGCGATCTGGTGGTCGTCCCCTGGTCCATCAACTGCGGCACCTGCGAGAACTGCCGCTCCGGACTCACCGCCCACTGCACGGCCGTACCGCACATGGCGATGTACGGCGCACCGATCGGCGGCAGTTGGGGTGGGCTCTTCTCCGACCTGGTCCGGGTGCCGTACGCGGACGCCATGCTGGTGCCCCTGCCCGAGGGCCTCGATCCGGTCGCCATGGCCTCGGCCAGCGACAACTGGTCGCTGTCGTGGCGCCTGGTGGCACCCCACCTCAAGAACAAGCCCGGCGCCCGCGTCCTGGTCGTCGCGCGCGGCAGCATCGGCCTGTACGTCTGCGACATCGCCCGCGCGCTCGGCGCCTCCGACGTCCTCTACGTCGACCCGGACCCCGAACACCGCGAACTCGCCCGCAGTTACGGTGCCGCCACCGCCGAGACGCTGGAGCCGGTCCGGCACGGCTTCGACATCGCCGTAGAGGCGACCGGCCGCGTCGAGCAGCTCGCCCTGGCCGTCAAGTCCCTTGCTCCGGAAGGGATTTGCGAGTCAGCCGGCAACCACTTCCGCCCCGGCGAGCTGCCGCTCCTGGACATGTACCTCACCGGCGTGACCCTGAGGATCGCCCGCGACAACGTACGCAACCACATCCCCGACGCCCTCGACCTGGCCCGTTCCGGCAAGGTCGACCCCGCCCGGGTCGTCTCCCACGTCCTCGACTGGGACCAACTCCCCGACGCACTACCCGAGAAGCACCTCAAGCCCGTCTTCGTCCGGTCCGACGACTGACCACGGCACGACCACCACGACAACACCCAGGCCGAGACGGCATGATCGGCCCCCGGGCGCACCGGGCGATGCCGGTGGACGGGCTGGCCACCCGCGACGGGTGTGGTTCCACCCTGACGGTGCGGCGAGAACCACCCCCGGTCCTCTCATCCGGTCAAGCACTCCACGGACTCGACGGCTCCGGCCGAGCCATGCCCACCCGCCGGCCGAGGAAGCCCGTGACAAGGCCCATGACCTGGCTCGTTGTCCACATGGGGGCGGTCGTGACACCGTCGGGAACGAGATTTCCGTGGCCGGCGTTCTTGAGGACGAACCTGGTGCTGGTCACTCCCTTCGCCCGCAACGCGTTGTGGAGCAGCAGGGTCTGACTCGGCGAGATGACGCCGTCCCGGGTTCCGTGGAAGTGGATGAACGGCGGGTCTCTCCGGTCGATGTAGGTAACCGGGTTGGCTGCGGCGACGGCGTCCGGTACATCCAGGAGCCGGGTCGGGTTGTCCGGGCCGAGGACGTATTTGACCAGGGCGTTGTCGACGGAGTTCTCGTAGGACGCCCTGGTGGCGGGATCGAGGTCGGAGGCGATCCGGGAGAGATCGGAGGGTCCGAACCAGTTGACGACGGCTTGGACCCGGCTGCTCTGGTCCAGGTTCCCGCCCTGGTCGAACGTCTGGACTCCGCCGGTGGTGCCGACCATGGAGGCAAGGTAGCCGCCCGCGGACTCGCCGTAGGCAGCGACGTTGCGAGGGTCGATGCCGAACTCGGCGGCGTGGGCGCGCAGGAAACGGATTGCCGCCTTGACGTCCGCCACGCCGTCGACGTAGGTCGCCTCGTCGAGAGTGGTGCGGTATTCGATGGACGCCACCACGTACCCCTGCTCGGCGATGTGAGTCCGTTTGCCGAGGAAGGAGGTCTTGTCCGCGCGGATGAATCCGCCGCCGGGGACGTACACGACGAGCGGGTGGCGGCCGCCGGTCGTGGGGGTCTGGATGTCGAGTTTCAGTTCGCGCGGCTGCCCACCGGCTCCTTCGACGGTCGCATAGGTGATGTCCGTGCGGAGTGTCAGGTCCCTGGCCCCGCACTGCATTTGCGGATCGGTCGCCTCGGGACGGATGACCCGGCTCGTGCGGTTGTCGCCGGTTGCCACCGAGGTCGCGAAGATACCCGCGCTGAAGGGTGGGGGCGAGTCGCAGTCCGCTGTGGCGGCCGCGGCTGGGTTCGTGCGCGGCAGGGCCGTCGTCTGGCCCGGAACGCCTGCCACCAGGGCCAATCCACACAGCGTTGCTCCGGCAAGGATAGTTCTCGGTCTGCGAGTCACGATTCTCCTTCGGTCGGCGGCGGTGAATCCGATGGGCGGAGCACCCGTCACGCGTCACGGGCCCCATGGATCGACAGGTCGTAGAGGGTCGGGAGTCAGTCCCTGTAGAAGAGGCGCGCAGGGGCCTCGACGAGGATCTGGTGGCGGTCGGCCGCGTCGGGTGCCCAGTCGGCCAGCAGGTTCAGCAGTTCCCCGGTGTCTCGTTGGCCATTGGTCAGGTGCGGCCAGTCCGAGCCCCAGACAAGGCGGTCGGGGCGGGCCGCGACGAGGGCACGGCCGAGGGACTCGACCGAGGACAACGGCTTGTCCTGGGCGATGCGGTAGGCCCCGGAGAGCTTGATGTAGCAGCTCCCGCCTTCGAGGACGCGCACCAGGCGGTCGAAGTCGGCCCGCGTCAGCCCCTCCGACTCCTTCATGTATCCCATGTGGTCGATGACGAAGGTGTCTTCGAGGTCGGCGAAGAAGGGCAGCAGGTCCCGTACGACGGTCCCGGGTGTGTAGAACTGGAGGTGCCAGCCGCGCGGCCGGGCGCGGTCGGCCATCCTGCGGACGTAGGCGATGAGGTCGGCGGTGGGCCAGGAGGCCCGGGCGAACAGGTCGAGGCGGATCGCCCGCACGCCCAACTCGTGGAAGAGGTCGAGTTCCTGCTCGGAGACGTTCTCCTCGATGCGCACCACACCGCGGCAGCGGCTGCCGACCTTCTTCAGAACGTCGACCAGCAGGCTGTTGTCGGTGCCGTAGTAGGTGGGCTGCACGAGGACCATGCGGTCGATGCCGAGCCATTCGGTCATGCGCAGGTACTGCAGGAGGGTGCCGTCGGGGAAGGAGTACAGCCGGCCGGGCGCGTGCGCATAGCCGGGCTCGAAGACATGGAAGTGGGTGTCGCAGCTGTCGGTGGGCACCTGGAACCGCGGCGGCGTGTTGCTCTCGGCCGCCCGCATGGGTGACGGCTTGGGCAGTGCGGTCATGGGTCTGTCCTCACTCTGAGCGGGTCTGGTCGGCGGCGGCGAGTTCCTGCTGGGCGTGGGCTTTCGCGGCCTCGAAGAGGAGGGCCGTGTCGGTGCCGGTGATGCGCAGCGAGGACACTCCGAGCGGGACGAGGGCGTCGACGGTCGCCCGGTCGCCGATACCGGCGAGGACCATGGGCTTCCCGTGCTTGCGGCAGGCGTCCGTCATGGTCTTCACGGCCTCGCGGACGCGCGGATCGCCGAACTGGCCGGGCACACCCAGCTCCGCGGTGAAGTCGTTGGCACCGAAAGCGAGCATGTCCACGCCGTCCAGCGCGGCGATCTCCGCCGCGTTGGCGATACCGGCCGGTGTCTCCAACACGATCTGCACGATCGTGGCGTTGTCGAGCGCCGGGCTCAACTCCCCCGCGGGCGTGGGCCGCAGACCGAACTGCGGGACCATGTTGATCTGGGAGCGCTGGCCCCTCGGCGCGAAGCGGCAGGCGCGGGCGATGTCACGCGCCTGGTCCACCGTCTCGACGCGCGGCGCGATGATCCCGTGGGCGCCGCCGTCCAGGAGCCGGCCGATCATCCCGTACTCACGCTCGGGAACCCGGACCAGCGCGGTCAGCCCGAGGCTGCCGGCGGACGCGCACAACTGGGCGGCGACATCGGTCGACATGGTGGAGTGCTCCAGGTCGACGAGGATGCCGTGGTGGCCGGTGGAGCGCGCGATGTGGACGACGTCCATCGTGCGGCTGGTGCGGACGATCAGCATGAGAGTGGGTTCGCCGGCGTGCAGACGCTCCAGGAACCCGCCGGGGTGGGGGTGTGTCGACATGTGCGGTCGCTTTCGGGTCAGGCCGCTGCGGACGTGGATCCGTACACGGGGTAGGGCTCGTCGTCGAGGCCGGGGACGGTGACGGCGCGCGGGTCGTTGCCGTGTTCGATGAGCTGCTGGGCGGCGTAGTCGGTGACCGCCCCCGACAGCAGCTGACGGGGGTCTTCCATGACCAGGCGCAACCGGGTGACCAGAGCGAACCAGTCCTTGGGCGAGCCGATACGGGGCTGCTCGGTGATCACCTCGTCGGCCCGGGTGACGGTCCGCTCTCCCAGGTGCCCGTTGAGCCCGTCGCCCGAGGAGAAGGCAGGGTAGCCCTCGAACATCGCCTGGCCGAGCTCGACGGTCACCCTGGTACCCGCCCACAGCTGCCGCAGCACCGGTTCCAACGCCTCGACCTCGCTGAGGTCTCCCCCGACGGGAGTCGCGAACCCCTGGGCGTGCGGGGCGATGTAGAGACGGTCGAGGGGCAACGTGTCGCGGGAAGCGGCCAGTACGCAGCGGGCGACACCGTTCGTCCGCCAGGTCACCCCGGCGGTGGGACGCCCGATCTGTCCGACGACGACCACCATGGTGCGGGCCCAGTCGATGTCCTGGCCGTCGCACCAGGCGATGAGCCGGTGTGCGTTGTCCATCCCGACCAGGAAGAACGTGGCGACCATGATCCGGTTGAAGGACACCGGAAGGTCCGGGTGGCCGTCCTCCAGATACTCCTCACGCAGTGTCCGGTGGTCGAGGCAGGACGGGTCGGACAGCGCGCGTACGAGATACCGCTCGGTCACGGCGCAGGCGTAGTCGACCATCGCGGCGATGGTCTCCTCCCGGCCCCGGTACGAGACGGCGGCGATCCGGTCACGCCACAGAGCCGTGCTGTTGGCCGCACGGGAACGCCGTACCTGATGCAGCAGGTTCGCGGCATCGGCGCGCCACGGGCCGCCGGGCTCGTGGCGGTACAGCTCCACGAGCGAGGCCAGCGCCGTGCCCAGGTGCGAGACGGCGGCCAGCTCCTTGAAGCCGCGATTGCTCAGTCGGTAGGGCAGGACCGTCGGCGGCCGCCCGTCGCCCGGGTACAGCGCCATGTCGGCGCCGGTCACCGCGAGGAGCGGGTCGCGGGCATGGGCCCGGGCAGCCGTGGCACGCAGATGCGCACCGATGGAGTGCGGACCGGCGGTGTACGCGGTGAACAGATCTATGAGCTCGGGACTTTCGTGCTCGGACACGTGGATCTCTCTTTCACAAGGCAGGGGTCGAACAGCCACCGCCCACGGCCGGGGCCGGATCGGGGGCTTCAGCCCAGGACGGATTCAGCCCAGGAAGCGGTAGACGCAACTCCCGGCGGCGAACCGGAGATCGGGCGCCAGCGCATTGGTCTGCACGATCAGTGGGCCCGCCGCGGAGTCCAGAACTGCGATGTCGGTGCCGCCCGTGGTGGGGAACTCCTCGACCACGTCCAGCCGGCCCTCGTCCCACCGGTAGATCTGCGACATCAGCGCGGCCGTGGGATCGGCCGGGACGCCATGGATGAAGTTGACCCGGATCACATAGAGTCCGCGGCCGGTGCGCACGACGGCGAGTTCCCGCGCGCCCGCCCCCATGAGCTTCTGGTGCTCCACGAACCGGCCGGTCGTCGGCTCCCAGCGCAGCACCCGGGAACCGTCGTCGATGCAGGCCACCACCAGGTACGTACCGCTGCCGGCGGGGTCGTCGAACGTGGCGAAGGCCCGGCCGGCCGCCGCGGCGAGGTCCTGGTGCGGGACGAACCGTCCCCCCTCCCACCGGTACAGGACGCTGGGCCCGACATGGTCGGCGTGGGCGAGCAGCGTGTGCCCGCCGGCCTCGAACGCGTGCCAGTTGTAGGCCCATTGGGAGGGGATGTCCTGGAAGTGCGCGAAGCGTGTGCCGTCCCAGGCGTAGATGGCGGAGGGCCGGTTCTGCTTGGCGAGATGAGGAAGCGCCACCCCCTGAGCCAGTGCGAGGAAGTGCCGCCCTTCGACGGTGAAGTGCCGCCACTGCTTCGCGGCGAAGGCGTCGAAGGCCTGGAAGGGTACGAACTGTGCCCCGTCCCATTCGAAGACGACGGACGGAATGGTGTAGTCGTAGGGCCCGGCGCCGGTACGGATGCTCGCCACCGCGAGGAACGCCCGGTCCCCGATGGTGAAGAACTCGGCGTCCTCACCGCCCGGCGCCGCGAGGCTCCCCCACGGTTCGAACCGGTCTCCGTCCCGGCGCAGCAGCAGCATCTCCGTCTCGCTGTCGCCGCCGTTCATGTGGGCAGGCGTACCGGGGATGTCGTAGGCGAGTTGCGGGATGGCGAGCAGTTCCAGGTCGCCGACGTGGAAGGTCTCGGCGGCCCTGGCTCCCGAGGCGGGAATGGTCTGGATGAGATTCAGGTATGTGCTCATGAGGCTTCCTGCCTGGGGGCGGCTCCGAAGAACAGCTGGGCCATGTCCGGGTCGGCGAGCAGCGCGGCGGCGTCGCCGGTGTGCAGGACCCGGCCACCTTCCATGACGACGGCGTGGTCGGCGAGGGTGAGGCCGAACCGGACGTTCTGCTCGACCATCAGGACGGTGACCCCCTCCTTGTTGAGCGTGATGACGGAGTCGGCGAGCTGTTTGCTGGACTTGGGGTCGAGGCCGAGGGTCGGCTCGTCGAGGAGGACGACACGGGGGCGCAGCATGAGGGCGCGTGCGAACTCGACGGTGCGGCGCTGCCCTCCGGAGAGGGACGCGGCCTTGTCCTCCGCGCGCGCGGCGATGAGCGGGTAGAGCTCGGTGATCTCCTGGTACCGGCGCCGGTTGCGCTCGCGTTCCCTGCGGTTGACGTAGGCGCCGAGCATGACGTTCTCGCGCACCGACAGGGACGGGAACAGCCCGTGGTGCTGGGGCACTTGGACGACTCCGCGGCGCAGGATCTCCGCGGGAGAGCGACCGCCGATCTCCTCGTCGCCGAGCAGCACCTGGCCCCCGCGGGGACGCAGCAGTCCGCTGCAGGCCTTGAGCACGGTGGACTTGCCCGCTCCGTTGGGGCCGACGATGCATGTGATGGCGGCATCGGCGGCGACGAAGTCGACGCCGCGCAGGATGTCGCCGGCGCGTCCGTAGCCGGCCACCAGATTCCTGAAGGTGATCATGAGTTGACTCCCGAGGTGGCCGGGGTGGTGCCCGGGCCCGGTGTGTGGTGCCCGAGGTAGGCGTCCAGCACCGCGGGGTCCTGTTCGATCCGTCCCGGCGGGCCGCCGGCGATGACGTGCCCCTGGGCCAGGACATGGATGTGGTCGCACAGCGACAGCACGAGCGGCATGTTGTGCTCGACGATCACCACGGTCGTTCCGGCTTCGTTGAGCTTGCGGACGATGCCGCTGAGCCGTTCCACGAGCGCCGGGTTGATGCCGGCGGCCGGTTCGTCGAGCAGCAGGATCTCGGGCTCCAGCATCAGGGCCTGGGCGAGTTCGATGAGCTTCTGCTGCCCGTACGACAGTCCGCCCGCGTGGTGCTCGGCGTACCCCTGCATCCCGACGAAGTCGAGCCATTCGCGGGCCCGCGCCGCCTCCTTGCCGCTGATCGCCGAGGCGGCCAAACCCGTTGTGGAGAACGAGCGGCTGGGTACGGCGAGGTTCTCCAGCGCAGTGAGCTGGGGAAACACCCTGGTGGCCTGGAAGGTGCGGGCCAGCCCGGCGTGGGCGCGCTGCCAGCGCGGCAGCCGGTCGATACGCCGCCCGCCCAGGTGGATACTGCCGCCGTCGGCCGCGAGGCTGCCGTCGAGGAGGTTGAACACCGTTGTCTTTCCTGACCCGTTGGGCCCGATCAGTCCGGTGATCGAGCCGCGCTCGACGGTGAAGGAGCAGCCGTCGACGGCGCGCACCCCGCCGAACGCCTTGCTCAGGTCCTCCACCCTCAGCAGCGGACCCTTTGCTGTCGTGGGGGTGCGGTCACGGACCACGGCGGCACGTGGCAGGGCGTCGGGGACCGAGGTCAGGCGGGTACCGGCCACCGCCTGCGGGCCGGTGCGGCGCCAGCGGGCCACCCAGGCGGCTCCCTCGGTGAGCACACCCTTGGGGAAGAACAGGACGATCGCCGCGAGCAGGGCGCCGTAGATGATCAGTCGCCACGAACCGGCGTCCGGACCGCTGAGGCTCTGGTTGGTGAACTGGGTCAGCGGCTCCAGCATGAACGCGCCGAGCACCGGCCCCCACAGCGTGCCCACTCCGCCGAGGTGTGCGGCGAGCACGATCTGCATGGCGACGACGATGTCGAACATCGCCGCCGGTTCGAGAAAGGCGATGTAGTAGGCGTAGACGCCGCCGGCGACGCCGATCGGGAAGGCGCTCGCCGCGAACGCGAGCATCTTGTAGCGGTCGGTGCGCAGGCCGACGCCGTCCGCCTTCGACTCGTCGTCGCGGATCGCCATCAGCCCGATGCCGAACTTGGAGCGGCGGATCGCCCACGAGCCCCACACGGTCAGGGCGAGCAGCGCCAACAGGTAGTAGTAGAACGGCCAGTTGAGATAGGCGCGGTCCCAGCTCGGCAGCGGCAGCGCGAGCCCGTGGTTGCCGTTGGTCAGCGATCCCCAGTTGGACACCAGCAGCGCCGTGAACTCCAGGAAGGCGAAGCTGATGATGACGAAGGCGATGCCGCGGGTACGTCGGCCGACCAGGCCGAGGACGAGAGCGGAGGCCGCCGCGACGACGCCTCCCACGGGGGCTGCCAGCAGCGGGGAGATGCCGGTGTGGATGGACAGCAGGGCGGTGGTGTAGGCGCCGACGCCGAGGAAAGCGCTCTGCCCGAGTGATATGTAGCCGGTGTAGCCGGAGACGATGTTCCAGCCGGAGGCCATGACGGCCAGCAGGAACGCCATGATCGCCATGTTCTGGAGATAGGCGTTGTCATTGACGAGCGGAAGGACGGCGAGGCCGACGGCGGCGAGACCGATCCCGTATGCCCGCAGGCGGTTGATGGTCATGCGCGGCTCATGTCCTCTCGCAACCGGGTGCCGAGCAGGCCCTGCGGGCGGACCACGAGCACCAGGATGATGGCCAGATACGGGACCGCGGCGGACCAGTCGGGCGCCACGTAGGTGGAGGTCAGGGACTCGGCGACGGCGATGACCACGGCACCGAGCACGCTGCCGGGCAGGCTGCCCATGCCGCCGAGCACGATGATGGCCAGCGTCAGTCCGATCCAGTGGTCGGCCGAGCTCGGCATGAACGGGTACAGCAGACTCAGCAGCGTCCCGCCCGCGCCCGCCGCAGCCACCCCGAGCGCATAGGCGGCGGCCCACACGGAGCGGACCTCGATGCCGATGAGCCGGGCGCCGTCGGAGCTGGACGCGGTGGCCTGGATGGACCTGCCCAGCCAGGTGTGGCGCAACAGCAGGAACAGGCCGGTGAGGACCACCGCGGCGACCAGGCAGGCGTACACCTGCGCCTGCGGGAACTTCAGTCCCAGGGCGGAGAAGGAGCGGTTGGCGTAGTCGGGAGTGACCGAATGCGGTTCGTTGCCCCAGATCAGGGCGATGACACCCTTGGTGACGAGCGTGAGGCCGAAGGTCGTCACCATGGCCATCGACGCGTCAGTGGTCCGCGACCGCTCGATGAAGATGTAGTACGTGGCCCAGCCGACGACCAGCAGACACGGCGTCGTGATGAACACCAGGAGCAGGGGGTCGATGCCGGTGGCGTTCCACAGCGTGTACGTGAGGTAGGCGCTGAGGATGAGCATGCCGCCCTGGGCGATGTTGACGACCTTCATCACGCCGAAGATGAGGTTCATCCCGGAGGCGACCAGGGCGTACACACCGCCGACCAGCAGCCCCAGGACCAGCGCCTGGAAGAACGTTCCCACTACGACCACCCGGGCTTCGGGTTGACCACCTTGTCCACGGTCTGCTGAGCCGCGGGGGCGACGAACTCGAACTTCCCGCTCTGCCACTGGGCGAGCAGCATGTCGCCGTCCGGGACCCCGCGGGTGTCCCACTTCAGCGGGCCCACGATGGTCTGCACGGTGTGGGAGTGGAGCCAGTCGGCGAGCTTGTCCTGGTCCAGGCTGCCCACGGCCTCGACCGCGGCCTCCAGCACCTGGCCCGCCGTGTACGCGTTGGCGGCGTCGTCACCCGGCGCCGTGCCATAGGCCTTCGTGTAGGCGGCGACGAACTCGGCGTTGCCCGTGTAGTCGGCCGTCGGGCTCCAGGCGGCCGAGGTGAAGATGCCCTCGGTGTTCGCCGCGCCGATCGCCTTGGGGTAGGAACCGATGAGGCTCGGAGCGTTGGTCTGGAACATCATCTTCGGGCTGAACTGCTGCTTCTGGAGCGCCTTCACGAACCCGGCGCCGTCGTTGGCGGCGACGGCGCCGTGGACTATCAGGTCGGGCTCGGCCCGCGCCACGGCGCTGGCGATGGAGTCGAAGTTGACGGTGTCCGGCGCGTACTTCTCGCTGTAGACCGACTTCACGCCCAGCTTGGTCAGCTCCTTGCGGAACTCGGCGACGGTGACATCGGTGTTGGGGTCGTCCTGAGTGGGATATGCGGCGGTCTTCGGCCGTTGGGCGGCCGGCAGTGACTTGATGTACTGCACGAACTGCTCCGGCAGGTCCAGCGAGGTACTGGGCTGCGCGAAGAACAGGTAGTCGTAGCCGCGGTTGAAGATCTCCTCGGCGCCGCCGGAGGGCTCGACGTAGAGCATCTTGTTGCGCTCGGCCACGGCGGAGGCGGGCAGGTTGAGCCTTGACGAGAAGGTGCCGAGCAGCAGGTCGGAGCGTTCCTGGCTGATGAGGCGGTTGTAGTTGGTGACGACCGTGTTCTGGTCGAAGCCGTCGTCGAGCACCTTCAGTTCGACGTCGCGGCCCAGCAGCCCGCCATCGGCGTTGAGCTGTTCGAGCCACACCTTGTAGCCCTCGTACGCGGGTTTGGAGGCATCGGCGACCGGGCCCGACAGCGGCAACGAGGCACCGATCTTGATCGGTGCACTGCTCGAACCCGACCCCGACCCGCATGCGGTGACGAGCAGCAGCACCGCCGCTGTCGCACTGAGCAGGGTGTTGCGCCGTCCGCTTCGACCGAATCCTGGCATGACATTCACCTCAAGTTGGTGATCGTGATGGCGGTTCACAGGGACAGCCCCTCGGGACCGGTGCCGTCTGACGCAGTCCCGCAGGCACACTCCGGCGCTTGTCCCTTGCGCGTGGAACGTCTCCCCGGGCGGGGCGCCGCCCGGCTGTGGCTGGTGACAGTCGGGGGTGCCCGCAGGCTCCCTCGCCCTTGATGTGCAATGTATACATTGCACATCAAGGGTCGACAAGGGATCGGACAAGGGTTGCCCGAAAAAGCGCTACTCGCTGGTAGACCCGGGTCCCGGCTGGGTGAAGCCGCCCGCCGCGCAGGGTGCGCCGGTGCGGCGGAGAGTCATGGCGGCGGGAGAAAACCCGAGCTGATGAGGTCGGCCGGGGCATCGACCACCCCGGTCTTCTGCCGGGCACGAGCAGTCACGCACGATGTCCACACCCGGTGCCCGCGACATCGGCGCTGCCGATGCGGACTGGCCGGATCCGGGCCCTGCCGACCGCCGGGCGGGCACAGGAACGAGCACCGCCTCGCCGAAGACCATCCGGCTCGCGGGACGGACGGAGCCGCCCTCGGCCCGGCGCGCCTTCCGCGTCAGCGGTGTCCTTCTCCGAACTTCTCCACTGCCTCGCGTACGTGCTCGGCCGCTGCGGCCTCCGCCCGCTCCGGGTCGCCGTCGAGGATGGCGCTGAGGATCCCCTCGTGCTGGCGGGGCGTCAGATCCCTGCGCCGGTTGATGTTGCTCAGGCTCACTATGGCGAACCGGGCCCAGATGCGGTCGAGCGCGTCCTCCAGCAGCGGATTGCCCGAGAGGCGGGCCAGCATCATGTGGAAGTCGAGGTTGGCGCGCCAGGCCCCGGCCGCGTCGCCGGCCTCGGCCCGCTCTTCCACGCGGTGCGCCGCTTCCTTGAGGCCGCCGAGCTGAGCGGGCGACAACTGACCCTCACGCTGCGCCGTGGCGGCGAGCTTGGCGGCCAGTGCGTCCAGCGCACCGTGCAGGTGCATGGCATGCAGCATCTCGTCCGGAGAGAGCGAGCTGACCACCACACCACGGCCCGTCGAGGTCACCAGGCCGTCGCTCTGCAAGCGGCGCAACGCCTCACGGACGGGGGTCCGGCTCATGCCGAGGTCTTCGCACATGCCCAGTTCGGTGAGGCGGTCACCTGGGCTGTAGTGCCCGTCCGTCAGTCGTTCGCGCAGCCGCCGGTAGGCGAGTTCGGCCTGGTTGTGGATCCCAGGACGCTCTTCGGGACGACCACCGGATGAAAGCATGTACAACGTATACATTGCATTCAGCCAGGAAGGCAATGCCGGACCGCACTCCTCGACGGATGGTACGCCCACCTCACAGCGCGCCGTTGACGCCTTGGGCCGTTGCCGTCGTTCAGGTCAGGGCGGGGCGGATCCGGCCGGTGACTTCGCCCAGGCCGATGCGGCCGCCGCCGTTGCCGGGTGCCGTGCCGCTGAGGGTGACCTCGTCGCCGTCCTCCAGGAAGGTGCGTACACCGCCGTCGGGCAGGGTGAGGGGGCGGGCTCCACCCTGGGTGAGTTCGATGAGAGATCCCCATTCGCCGGCGTTCGGGCCGCTGACCGTGCCGGACGCGTAGAGATCGCCGGTGCGGGAGGAGGCTCCGTTGACCGTCATATGGGCCAGCATCTGCGCACCGGTCCAGTACATCGAGGCGAACGGCGGCTTGGAGATGACGGCGCCGTTGAGGTGGACCGTCAGGCTCAGGTCCAGGCCCTGTTTGCCGACGTCGGCGAGATACGGGAGCGGCTCGAGGCCGCGTACGGGAGGGGCGGTCCAGGCGGCGTCCAGAGCATCCAGCGGAGTGATCCACGGTGAGACGGACGTGGCGAACGACTTTCCCAGGAACGGCCCGAGGGGGACGTACTCCCAAGCCTGCACGTCACGCGCCGACCAGTCATTGACCAGACAGACACCGAAGACCCGGTCGCGGAAGTCGGCCGTCGAGACCGGCTCGCCGAGTGCGGACCCTGTACCGATGACGAAGCCGACCTCCGCCTCGATGTCCAGACGCTGGGTGGGGCCGAAGACGGGGGCCGGCGCGTCGGGGCTCTTGCGCTGGCCGCGCGGGCGGGTGATGTGGGTGCCCGACACCACCACGGTGCCGGCCCTTCCGTGGTAACCGATGGGCAGGTGCTTCCAGTTGGGGGTGAGCGGTTCGCCGCCCGGACGGAAGAGGCGGCCCAGGTTCGTCGCGTGGTGCTCGCTCGCGTAGAAGTCGACATAGTCGGCCACCTCGAAGGGCAGATGCAGCCGCACGTCCGGGAGCGGGTGCAGATGCGACGTGACAGCCGCCTGATGCCGCCGGTCGGTGAGCAACTCCGTGACGTGCGCGCGCACCTGCGTCCAGCGCCCCCTCCCCTGCGCCATGAAGGGATTCAGCGCCGGCCGGGCGAAGACCGGATCATCGAGTACGGCCGCGAGGTCGAGGACGTGGTCCCCTACCCGGACGCCGACGCGGGGCGCACCCGCGGGCGGCGAGAACACCCCGTAGGGAAGGTTGTCGATCCCGAACCGGTCGTCGGGCGGCAGGTCTGGCCAGGTCATGAGCTGGTGTCGCTTTCGAGTTCGGGGGCTTCGTGGGCGGGCTCGGCGAGCGCGGGCAACGAGCATCGGGCATCGGGCATCGTCAGCTGCTCCCACCCATCGGGAGCAGGCCATCGTCATGCCTGCCGGTCAGAAGTTGCCGCGCTTGGCCTGCTCGCGCTCGATCGCCTCGAACAGGGCCTGGAAATTGCCTTTGCCGAAGCCGAGCGAGCCGTGCCGCTCGATCAGCTCGAAGAAGACCGTGGGACGGTCGCCGATCGGCTTGGTGAAGATCTGGAGCAGATAGCCGTCCTCGTCGCGGTCGACGAGGATTCCCCGCCGCTGCAACTCCCCCACCGGCACCCGGACCTCGCCGATCCGGGCACGCAACTCCGGGTCCTCGTAGTACGAATCGGGAGTCGCCAGGAACTCCACGCCCTCGGCACGCAGCGCGTCGACCGAGGCGATGATGTCGTTGGTGGCCAGTGCCAGATGCTGCGCCCCGGGGCCCTGGTAGAACTCAAGGAACTCATCGATCTGCGACTTCTTCTTCGCCACGGCCGGCTCGTTCAGTGGGAACTTCACCCGATGGTTGCCGTTTGCGACCACCTTGCTCATGAGCGCCGAATACTCGGTGGCGATGTCGTCCCCGATGAATTCGGCCATGTTCGTGAAGCCCATGACCCGGTTGTAGAAGTCGACCCAGGTGTCCATCATGCCGATTTCGACATTGCCCACCACGTGGTCGAGCGCCTGGAAGATCCGCCGCGGCGCACCCGCCCGCTTCACGTACGAGGACCTGCGGGTCACATAGCCCGGCAGGTAGGGGCCGTCGTAGCGGGAGCGGTCCACGAGCGTGTGCCGGGTCCGTCCGTACGCGGCGATCGCGGCACGGCGCACGGTGCCGTGCTCGTCACTGATGTCATGCGGCTCCTCCACGACGGTGGCGCCCTGCGCCCTCGCATGCGTGATGCACCGGTCGACGTCCGGCACCTCGAGCGCGATGTCGATCACCCCGTCGCCGTGTTCCCGATGTACGTCGGCGAGGGCACTGCCCGGGTCCACCGCGCCCTTGAATACGAACCGGATCGCACCGCTGCGCAGCACGTACGCCTGATGATCGCGGTTGCCCGTCTCGGGCCCCGAGTAAGCGACCAACTCCATGCCGAACGCCGACTGGTAGAAGTGCGCCGCCTGCGTGGCGTTGCCCACCACCCACTCCACGGCGTCCCAGCCCGTCACCGGGAACGGATCCTTCTTCTCGTCGTACTCGACCAGGCCGACCAGCTGCTGAAGCTGCGTCAGATCCAGTTCGGCCAGCCGCTCCTGGCTGGTGAGAGTCTGCTCGATACTCACAACGCATCTCCTCGCTGTCGCAACGCTTGGCGAGAACCAGCACAGACGCTCACAGCGGTTCCAGGCAAGAGGTCCAGGGATATCCGTGCAGACTGCTCAATCTGTCCAGGCAATTCACTGATTGACTGAACAATATGTACAGTGCGCGCGGCGGTTCTCGTTCAGGGTGGTCCCACCCAGGAGATCGGGCAGGACCACTCCACCGGAACCGCGGCGTGATCAGGTCGCCGAGACCGTCCTCGACACAAGATGCCGTCGTCGGCCTCGGCCCCCGTCAGTTGAACATCTGCCAGTCGTAGACCAGGTCATACCTTCCGCCGTGCCCCTCGTACTGCACCGTGCGCTCCGGGCTGTCCGAGCTGCCGGTCCAGCGGCTGGTCAGCGACGGAATGACAGTGCTGACGGTGACCGGCTTGAAGTACTCGTCGCCCCACCAACCCTTGAGGTACTCGAAGATCTGGCTGACCGCCCAGCCCACGGCGATTCCGATAGCGATCCCCATTGGCCCTCCGGGGGAACCGATCGCCCCGCCGATGGCGGCCGCGATCGCGGCGACGACCTGCTTCTTGACCTTGGCGAGCAGTTCGTTGAGGAATTCCGTGAAGCCTCCCGAGTCCACCTCCGCCAGCGCCATGGTGACGAAGTACGACTTCGGGAACTGCACCGTGCTCTCGGTCAGGCTGAAGAAGGTGACCTGCCGGGGCGGCGCATACGTGTGCACGTCCCCGTCGTCGAAGCTGCCCACCCTGAACGGGGAGATCTTCCTGGTGTCGCCGCTCTCGTCGGTCTCGATGGCGCCGTAGTCGATCTCGTCCGAACCCAGTTCGCTTGTCTCCTCCACGCACGTCACCCGGTGGAGCCGCAGTTTCAGCTTGTTCAGCGGCACGGCGGTCGCCGCCTGCGCGCTCTCCGGGACCGCGGTCGCGGGCACCTCGCGCAGCTCGTCGGCGGGGAACTTCAGCTTGTCCGGGAAGGGGATGCTCCGGACCTGGGCCTCGACCGGAGTCGGGGACCGCAGATCGACCTTCGCGAGGTCGCCGAACCGCTTCGACCGGGCAGCGGCCTTCTTCAAGTCCGCCACGACCCGCCCCGCGGCCTCCTTCTTCCGGCCTTCGGCAAGGTTCTTGAACCGCTTGGCCAGCAGGTGTTCCGTCGCGGAACTGCCGGTGGGCATCGGGAACTTGTCAGGTTCCCCATGGTGGACCGCGACCTTGTCCGCGGCGAGCTGGAACTCCTTCACCACGCGCTCGGCCACTGCCCTGACCTTGGCGTTGGGAATGGTGGTCACGATGGAATCGGTGTTACCTGAACCTGGCACTTCGGCACGCTCCCCCGAGTCGGGCTTCCCTCCGCGGGTGTTCCCCCGAAGGCACTGCCGACGCTAGGCGGCCGGCCGCGCGGCGGCACCGGGGAACGTCCCCAGGGGCTCCCTAGTCCTGTGCGTCGGCGAGCCGGGAGGCGAGTTGATGGCGGGAGTCGATGCCGAGCTTCGGGTAGAGCCGACCGAGGTGGTATTCGACGGTCTTGACGCTGATGACGAGTTCGCGGGCCACCTGCCGGTTGGTGAGCCCGGACGCCGCCCTGCGGGCCACCGCCAGCTCCTGCGGGGTGAGGAGGGCCGCCCCGCGGGTCCTGCGCTCCCCGGTCTCAAGACCGCAGGCCGCCAACTCCCTTTCACAGCACTCCAGGTCGGGCTTGGCGTCCAGCCGCACGAGGATCTCCCTGGCGGCCCGCAACTGCCCGCCCGCGAGGGTGCGCTTACCGGCCCGGCGCAGGAACTGTCCGTGGGCAAGGTGCAGCAGCGCTCGGTCGAACGGCGCCCGGGTGTGCTCGGCATGGCCGTGAGCGGCCTGGAAGGCCCGTTCGGCCGCGGCGGCGTCACCCTGCGCGGCCTCCAGGGTTCCGCGGCTGCGGGCGGCGAGCGCCAGGGTGCCGTGATGGGCGCGCTCGGCCGCCAGCTCTTCGTACGGGCCCAGGGCTTCCTCGGCGCGTTTGTGTTCGCCGAGTGCGGTCCAGGCGTCGGCGAGGAGATCCGGCCAGGGAATCATGCCCGGTTCCTCGAACGGGCCACGCCTGCCGAGTGCGAGCAGCGGCTCCAGGGCGGCGACGACCTCCTCGGGTCGCCCGCGAGCGCGGGCCAAGTAAGCCGCGGAGAGAGCCGCTTGCACCACGGGATAGGGGTGCCCCGAGGCCGCGTACTCCCTGGTGACACGCGCATGTCCGGCGGCTTCGACCCATTCTCCGCGGGCGGACCGGACCAGCGCGGCGTTCATGTGGCAGGAAAAGGCAATGTGGGGCTGGTCGGTGTCGGCTGCCAGGGAAAGCGCCAGATCACAGTGGACCATCGAGTCGTCCCAGTGACCCGTCTGGTACTCGTACCAGGCGAGTATGGTCGCTGCGATCACCCGGAACATCGCCGAGCGCGAGTGGCAGGCCCCCAGGACCCCCGTCAAGTCCCGCACTGCGCCCGGCAGATCGTCGGTGTACCCGCGCAGCACGGCCCGCCCCATCAGCAATTCGAGTTCCGCGGGCGAGGCGACGGCCGGGTCTGCCAGTCGGCCCAGCGCGCTGAGTGCCTCCGGGGCCCGTCCGCTCATCGCCTGCCCGCTGATCGCCAGGAAGCGGATCATGTCGGTGGCGGTGGAGTCGGGCGCGAGCCGCAGTGCCAGTTGCGCCCACTCGGCCTGGTCGTCGCCGCGCAGCATGCTTCCGTACAGCGCGGCGAACTGGCCGGCGATCCGCGCGCCGAGTACCGGCTCGGTCTCGGGGTCGCAGCGGTTCCAGGCGTCGTGCAGCAGTGCCTCGGACCGGTCCATGTCGGACAGCGTGAGCCGGCCGAGGAGGTAGCTGCGCCACGCGCTCTGGGTGAACCCCTGGATCCGCTGGGCGGCTTCGGCGGTGTCGGGCACCTCGCCCGCGAGCAGCCGGCATTCGACGGCCTCCAGGGTGAGCTGTTCGTACGCGGCTCGGTCGGGGCTCAGCCTGGCCGCGGTGGACAGTTGTCCGGCGGCGCTCGACCAGGCCCGCTCGGCGGCGAGCCGGCGGCCGAGCGCGGTCAGGTCCCCTGCCAGCGCACGATCCGGACCGGTGGCCGCGCGGGCCCGGTGGCGCAGGGCCAGCGACTCGTCACCAGTGAGGTCGGCGGCGCGCAGATGCAGCGCGGCCCGCCGGGCGGGGCCGAGCTGATGGTAGACGGCCGCATGGATGAGCGGGTGCGGGAAGCACACCACGTGATCGCCCACCCGTTCGGTCAACAGCCCCGCGGACACGGCCTGTTCCAGGGCGGGCAGCGGATTGTCCTGGCCGGCGAGTACGGCGGCCGCGTCGAGGGCGCCGCGGACACCGAGCACGCTTGCCGCGCTCACCAGGGCCTCGGTCGCGGGGGTGCAGGCGGAGAGCCTGGCCAGCACGAGCGCGGTGAAGGACTTCGGGGCGGGCAGAGTGCTGTCGCTGCGCTCCAGGTCGTCGAGCAGACCGAGGCCCGCCTGTTCGAGCAGCACCTGGGCGTGCAACGGGTTGCCCGCGGTGTGCGTGTGCAGCCGCGCGGCTGCCCGGGCCGTGAGCCGTCCCGTGCCCAGTCCGCGGCTGAGGAGGCGGAGTTCTGCGGGGGCCAGCCCTTCGAGTCTGATCCGCACTGCGTCCGCGGCCGTCCACAGCCGGCGCAGCCCCTCCGGTAACAGCAGGTCGTGGATGTCCCGTACCACCACGATCGCCACCACGCGGTCGGCGCGCAGTCTCCGCACCGCGAAGGTCAGGGCCTGCAATGAGGGATGGTCGGCCCACTGCGCGTCGTCGACCACGACGGTCACCACGTCCCCGCCGGGACCCTGCGCCTCATCGATGACCTCGATCAGACCCGCCCCCGCCGCCGGAGAGTCCGCCCATCCCCCGCCGTCCGCCGGCGTGCCGGGACCGTCGGCCAGCAACTGGCCCAGCACCCCGAAGGCCAGACCGGACTCGGCCTCGGCTCCCTCGGCGTACAGCACACGCGGTACGCCCGCGAGGGCCATGAACCGCCGTACGAGAGCCGTCTTGCCGATGCCCGCCCGGCCCTCCACCAGCACCCGTTGCGGGACGCCCGTGCGCGCCCGGTCCAGCGCCTGCTCCAGCAGTGCGAGCGCCTCAGCACGTCCCACAAAGGGAGCATCCACGGTGCACCTCCATGCCGTCGGTCCCCGCGCATCGTGGCGAGGAAGCGGCACGCCGTCCATGCCCGGACATCGTCGAAGCCGGCGGACGCGTTCGTTCCGCCTCTCACGCCTCGTCCGACAGGTCGCGCGGGTACGGCTGATGCTCGCCCACGTCCACCAGAACACCGCATCCCCGGCGAACCGCAAGCCGCCGAACCCAGCAATCTGTCTTCAATCTTCACGAGGGCGGACGAACCATCGCAGAACACCCACTCAGAGCTCCGGCCCACCCGCAAGTCATCCTTCGCGTCACGCTGACGATGAGCATCGTGAACCACCTCCCTCGACGGCACGGGAGCCTCGTCCGTTGCGGCCACGGCTCATGTCATCCGATCGGTGGCCGCGCTGACAGACCTCACTGATTCCGGGTCTGGTGCAGTCCTGGGAGTGCTGTCACGTTGCTGCCGTTTCGAGTGCGCGCCGCAAGAGAGCTTCGGAGGCCGACAAGTAGCGGTCGACGTAGGCGTCGTCGAAGCCTTGAGTCGGCAGGATCGGCTGGGCCTTGTGTCCGAACATGAGCCCTGTCCGACCTTCGAGTTCCGGCGCGAAAAGCAGCGGCACCATCCTCTTCGCATATGTCTCGGGCGCCTGCATGAAGATGCCGACGGCGGTCTCGACCAGCCTGTGCGTGATGCTGCCGTCGCCCAAGAAATTGCTGCGGATGTCGGTTTTGATGAGGTAGGGGCCCAGGCCGAAGAATGCAGGACCCGGGAATCTATCCTTCGCGCCGAGTACGAGGGCCTCGTTTCCGGCGACGGTGTTGCCGTGCGCCACCATGGATTTGTAGCTCTCCTCGGAGTTGAGGTCGTCAGGGTTTCCGGTCGCTCCCGTGCCGGGGGATCCCATGACGAAGACGCGGGGCCTGGGTGCACCGTCTTCTCGCGCTGATCCGATTCTGGGGCTCATGCCTTGCAGGAGCGCGAGACGGCTCAGATAGCTGATTGCCACATCCCGCTCGACCTGTTCCGGCGTCTCTTCCCGTGTCCTGGCCGCGATGATTCCAGTGGTGAAGAGCACAACGTCGGAGGATTCCACCGGGAGTTCGCTGCCCAGACGGAGAGCCTCGCTCATCGACGACAAGTCGGCAGCCACGAACGTCAGCCGGGCAGCCGGGGCATCGCGCAACGTCCGTCCGACCACGGTGACATCCGCACCTCGCGCCAGGGCTTGCTGGGCGATGGCTCGTCCGAGGCCGTTGGTCCCACCGATGACGGTCAGCCTCTTGGACGAGAGGTCAAGCTGCTCGAGCGGAATCGGCCGTACGGTCACACTCGGGTCCGGAATCCCTTTGAGGGAAGTCTTCCGCTTCGTGGAGGCTTTGGAATCTCTTGCGACTGAGTTCCATGATGTGTTCACGGACATTCCCTTTCCGAGGTTCTCCGGGTGGCGGCGCACCCGGGAAGTACCGAGTGCGCCGGATTTGCAATCCCTCCACGCCCAGCTGCAGATGACAGTGGACGAAGCCATCGACGCCCGGCAGGGGGTGTGACGTGCCGGATCAGCTGAGCGGGGTCGGAGGGGCGCCGGCAGACTGTGACGTTGGTGGCACCCGCGCGGTGGGCGATCTCGTCGAGTGGCACATCGGGTCCGTAGTCGACGGACGTCTCTCGCGCCGCGGAGATGGTCCGGCTACTCGGCGCCCAGGCTGCGGCCGGTCTGGCGGGCGGCGTCGAGGGCCTCGGCGTGCCGTTGAGCGGCCAGGTCCTTGAGGCCTTCCATGGCGGGGGTGCTGGCGGCGAGGGTGAGTTCCCTTTCGATCACGGTGAGGTCGGCCTGCCACCAGTCACCGAGGATGCGCCGGAGGTAGGGGGTGGAGTGGTCCCAGCCCTCGCGGGGAGTGCCAGGTCCGTAGCCGCCTCCGCGGACGGTGACCAGAGCGACGGGCTTGTCCTTCAGCAGGCCGGTGGCGTCTCCGGCTCCGGCGGCGACGAGGTCGATCCAGGCCTTGAAGTGCTGGGAGACGCCGAAGTTGTAGAGCGGGACCGCCAACAGGACGGCCTCCGCATCGGTCACCTCCGCCGTCAGACCGGCGGCCAGGGCCAGGGCCTCGCGCTGGGCCGGGGTGCGCTCGCCCTCGGGCGTGAAACCGGCGGTGGTCGCGAGCGCCCAGGCTTCGGCCGGCAGCGGATCGGTGCCCAGGTGGCGGCGCACTACCGGCTCGCCGGGGCGGGCGGCGGACCATTCAGCCTCCAGCACCTCGGCGAGCTCGGCGCTGGTCGAGGTGCCCGGCAGGATGCTGGCGTCCAGGCGGTACAGGCTCATCAGTGTTTCTCCAGGTCAGTGCTGTTGTGCCCCAGGGGGCAGTCGCGGTGGCGTATCGGCGGTGTCGCCGCACACGAGCGTAAACGGACTTTACCCCGTTTACTATTCCCGCCGGTAGAGTGACTCCTGTGGATCGACCTGTTCTGCCCTTGGGAATGCCGCGTGCCGAGCGCGCCGACGCCGCACGCAACCGGCTTCATCTCCTGGCCTCGGCCCGCGAGATGCTCGCCGAACAGGGCGCGGACAAACTGACCATGGATGGACTGGCCGAGCGGGCGGGACTGGGCAAGGGGACGGTGTTCCGTCGGTTCCGCACCCGAGCGGGGATCTTCCAGGCGCTACTGGAGGACGACGAGCAGGTCTTCCAGGAACAGGTCATGTCCGGGCCGCCGCCGCTGGGCCCGGGCGCCGCACCACTGGACCGCCTGATCGCCTACGGGCGGGCCCGCGTCCACTTCCTCATGGAGCATCGTGAGATCGCCCGCGCCGCCCTGGACGGCAGCCAGTCCGTGCCGGCCGGAGCCGAGACACCGCTCTCCCGGCTGCACATCCGAATGCTGCTGGAGCAGATTCCCCTCGGCGCCGCCGACCTCGACGTCCTGGCCGTCCAGCTCACTGCTGCCCTGGACGGACCACTCCTGCTCTACCTGTCCGCGACCGACCTCACCGAAGCTGCCCATCGGATCGAGGAACGAGTCGCACAGGGCTGGCAGGACCTCGCACAGCGTGTCTGCCGACCCTGATCAACAGATCCGCAACCGCACCCAGAGTTCCGCCGCCATGAGCGAGTCGTGGACGCGACGACATCGCCCTGCTCTGATGCCACCCGGGCTTCCACCACGCCTCGGTGGAAGGCCCCGCCGATGTCAGCGTTGTGAGCGCTCAGCGCAGCCGAGTAGCACAGGCCGTTCGCCTCACCCGCGTGCCGCGTTGCGTTCGTGGATCTGCGTGCCGGCGCGTTCGGCGGCCGTGCGGTGGGCGGCTCCAGGTAGCCGTCGAAGTCGTTGAAGGACAGAGGTTGGCCGTCAACAGTGGACTCCGGCGCTTCTGGGTCGTGGGGAAGGCGCGGGTGTACGAGATCCAGAGCCGGACGTCGGCGGCGTCCGTACGGCCGTTGCCGTCGAGGTCTCCGGCCGGGCCGGCGGTCGGAAGGGCCGCCAGGTCCTTGGCACTGACGACACCGTCGCCGTTGACGTCCGGCGTGCGGGTGGCGAGGAGATCCGGCCGGACGGACAGCAGGTGGAACTTCGTGACGCTGCCGTTGAAGCCGAAGTTGTCGTCGGCGACGAGGACGAGTGAGCGGGAGCCGTCGGGCAGTTGCGGTCCCCAGGTGATGCCCTCGACGTTGTCGGCGTCGGTGCCGGAGGTGGTGAAGTCGTACAGCAGTTTCTTCGGCATCGGCATCGGCTTCTCGGTGCCGGACAGTGCCTCCTTGCCGTTGACGTCCGCCGCGCCGATGGTGCTGGTCCAGTAGAGGCGGATGGAGAAGCCGACACCGGAGGCGAAGGACCGCTCGACGGTGAGGTAGTCGGTCTCGTTGATCGCGAGGATCTCGGAGACTCCGCGGTCCGCCGCGTACGTGCCGACCGGCGGGGGCAGTGGCGCGGTGGGCGCGTCGGAGATCGGGTCGACCTCGTAGACGTGCTCCCCCTTCGGCTCACCTGTCCGACGGTCCATCAGCAGCAGCCGGGACGGGCTCTTGACCGTCAGCCCGGCCGCGGGGCCGTCCTGGACGAGGGCGTTCTCGGTGATGGTGGTCACCGTGCGCCCGTCCGGGGAGAGGGCGAGTCCTTCCAGGGCCTGGTTGTTGCGCACCCCGGCGGTGAGTGTGCCCGAGGCCGAGCGGACGGGGGCGTACGCCTTGGGGAGCGGCAGTTCGCGTACGTACCCGCCGGAGGTGGCCGCCTCACGGACGAAGGCGGGCTGCCCGGCGGAAGAGGCGCCCTCGCTGGTCCACAGCAGGCTCCTGCCGCCCGGGGTCCAGCGGATGGCCTCGGGGTCGACCGCCTTGGGGGCGAAGGGTTCACCGGTGGTGTCGACGAGCACGATCAAACCGTCGAGGGCGGGCTTGGCCTCGGCGAACGCAGCCCCGTCGAGCGGCAGTCGGAGGGTGTAGAAGCGGGCCTTGCCGTTCTCCGAGCGGTCGTCGCTGATGGCGACGTACTCGCCGGACCGCGGGTTGTAGTCGATGCCGGACAGCCCGCCGAACGGCATGCCGAGTTCGGTTGTCCCGGCGGGCACCGTGAGGGTGTCGAGGAGCCGCACGTCCTGCGACTTCCGTGAGCGGTCCGCCTCGGGTTCGGCCGCGAAGGCGTTCGTGAGGGCCGGGCCGGCGAGGAGCCCGGCCGTGGCGAGGGAGGCGAGGAACGCGCGTCTGCGGCGCGCTGGGGATTTGTGGCACATGGATGTCCTTCCAAGCCCTGTGGATGACGGAAGTCGGGTATTGCGGAGGCGTCAGAGAGAGGCGGTGGCCGGCACAGCACCGCCCCGGCGCTTGCGGCGCCACGCGTACAGCGCGAGTGCGGCCAGCGTCATCACGTACGGGATCGTCGCCACCAACTGCGGGGGCACGTCGAGCGTGCCGAGTTGTACGGCCAGTGCCTCCGCCGCTCCGAAGCCGAGTGCGGCGAGGAAGACACCCCATGGCCGCAGGCCGCCGAGGAATACGGCGGCGAGGGCGATGAAGCCGCGGCCGGCCGTCATGTCCCTTACGAAGAAGGAGACGTAGCCCATGCTGAGGAAGACCCCGCCGAGTCCGGCGAGGGCCCCGCTGAGAGCGAGTCCGGTGTACTGGACGCGCCGTACAGCGATCCCGACCGATGCCGCCGCGTCCGGCGTCTCGCCGACCGCGCGCAGGTGGAAGCCGAAGCGGGTGCGGTAGAACAGCCAGGCGACGAACGGCGCGGCCAGGAAGGCCAGCCAGGTGACCATGTTCTGGCCGCTCAGCACATCGCCGATCACGGGGATGTGCTCGATCCCGGGCAGGGTGACCGTGGGCAGGCTGCCGCTCTTGAGGCCGGAGGTGCCGCCCTTGTCATCGAGGAGGCTGTAGACGGCGTAGGCGGTGCCGCCGGAGGCGAGAAGGTTGAGGCCGATGCCCGCGATGATCGCGTCGGCGCCCAGTTCGAGCCGCAGCGCGGCGAGCAGCACGCCCAGAAGCGCCGCCACCGCGACTCCGGCGACCGCGCCCAGCGCAACGGAGCCGCTGTAGCCGGCGACCAGCGCGCCAGTACAGGCGGCGGATAGCATCTGGCCGTCCAGCGCGATGTTGCTGATGCCGGCACGTTCGGCGACCAGGCCGCCGAACGCGGCGAGCAGGTAGGGCGTGGCGATCCGCAACACAGCCGCGAGGAAGGCGCTGCTGAGGACGACGTCGAGTACGGAACTCATCGGACGCCCACCTGCCTCCGCGCGATGCGCCGCTTGAGCAGGTTCGGCAGGGCCTGGGCAGTGACCAGCAGCACGATGACCGCCTGGATGACCACCACGATCTCGGCGCCGACGTCCGTCTGCTGTTCCATGATGTCGCCCCCGGCGCGCAGGTAGGAGTAGAAGAGTCCGGCGACCACGACGACCAGCGGGTTGTTCCTGGCGAGCAGGGCGACCACGATCCCTTCGAAGGCGAGGCTTCCGGCGAGCCCTGGTTCGAGGCGTCCGTACACGCCTTGGACGAGATGGGCACCGGCGAGACCTGCGACGGCTCCGCCGATCACGAAGCTCCACTCGATGACGCGGGGCACGCGGATGCCGCCGTACGCCGCGAAGTCGGGGTTGGCCCCGGTCATCCGGATGCGGTAGCCGAGCGGGGTGCGGGTGATGAGCAGCCACAGCGCGACGGCGGTCAGCAGCATCAGCCCGAGGCCGAGGTTGGCCCGGCCCAGCGGGATGCCGAACAGGTCGCTCAGCGGGGTCAGCGCGGAGTCGGACCGGATGTTCTCCGAGTGCACGGCGCTGCTGCCCGACTCCTTGAGCGGGCCGTTGACCAGGTAGTCATAGACGCGGACGACGATGGCGTTGAGCATCAGCGTGGCGACGATCTCGTTGGCGCCGAGGCGTGCCTTCATCGCTCCGGGCACCAGGCCCAGGCCGGCGCCCGCGGCGGCAGCCGCGGCCATGGGCACGAGCACGGCGACGACGGGCGGCAACGGCACGAAGATCGCGACGGTTGCGGCCGCCAACGCACCGGCGTACACCTGGCTTTCGGCGCCGAGGCTGATCTGCCGGGCGCGGAAGGGGATCGCGACGGACAGGCCGAGCAGGGTGAGCGTGGTGGCGTCCTCCAGCCAGCGGCCGACGCGGAAGGAGCGGTCCAGCGGACCGGTGAGCATCGCCTCGTAGGCGCGTATCGGGTCGTTGCCGGTGGCGAGCATGACGAGGAAGCCGATGGCCAGGGCGGCCACGATGGTGGCCAGGGCCATGCTGAGATCGACGGCGAGGTCACGGCGCCGGGTCGTGCGGTACTGGCGGCGGTCCTCGGTCTCGATCGCTGTCATGGGGGTGGTGGTCACGAGGCCTCCTCCCCCAGGTCGTCCAGGTCGGCCGTGAGCTGCTCTCGGTCGTGCTGCTCGACGCCGAGCATGTAGAGGCCGACCCGCTTCTCGGTGAGGCCGGTGGTGTCGTCGAACCGGGCGGCCAGGCGGCCGTCCTTGAGGACGAGCAACCGGTCGGAGAGGGCAAGGAGTTCGGTGAGGTCGGCGGAGATCAGCAGGACGGCGGCGCCCTCGTCGCGCGCGGCGACCAGACGCTCGTACATGAACCGCATCGCCCCGATGTCCACCCCGCGGGTCACCTGGGAGGCGATCAACAGCCTTGGTCCGGCGGAGAGTTCGCGGGCGACGATCACCTTCTGCACGTTGCCGCCGGACAGCGCGCGTACCGGGACCGTCGGGTCGGGGGTGCGGATCGCGTACTGGTCGATCAGCCGGTCGGCGTGGGCGCGTACGGCGCGCGGGTGCAGGACGCCACGGCGGGCGAGGGGCGGTTGGTCGTAGCGGTCGACGACGAGGTTGTCGGCGATCGACGCGTCGAGGGCGGCGCCGTTGTGCAGCCGGTCCTCCGGTATGTAGCCGATGCCGGCCCTGCGGTGTCCAGCCACGTCGAGACCGGCCGTGTCGGTGCCGTCGATGTGGACCGTGCCCGCGGTGGGGCGGCGCAACCCGGCGAGGATTTCGGCGAGTTCGCTCTGTCCGTTGCCCTCGATGCCGGCCACGCCGACGATCTCCCCGGCGGCGACGCCGAAGTCCAGGCCGTGCAAGGACTGTCCGTACGGAGTCTCGTAGCCGAGACCTCGTACCCGCAGAGTGGTCTCCGCGGGGCGTGCCGGGGTGCGGTCCACGTCCAGGGTGAGGTCACGGCCGACCATCATGGAGGCGAGGGAGCGCTCGGTGGCGTCGGCGGTGGCGACCGTCCCCACCAGGGAGCCGGCGCGCATCACGCTCACTTTGTCACTGATCTCCCGTACTTCGCGCAGCTTGTGCGATATGAACAGCACGGTCATTCCGGCGTCGCGCAGGTGGCGCACGGCGGCGAACAGGTCCTCGGTCTCCTGCGGGGTGAGCACGGCGGTCGGCTCGTCGAGGATCAGCACTCGGGCCCGCCGGTGGAGCGCCTTGAGGATCTCGGTGCGCTGACGCATCCCGACCGACACCTCGTCGACGCGCGCCCTGGGGTCGACGACGAGTCCGGACTCCTCGGCGAGTCGGGCGGTCGTCTCCACGGCCTCCTTCGTGTCGACCAGACCGCGACGGCCCGGCTCCACGCCGAGCACGACGTTCTGGGCGATGGTGAAGGACGGCACCAGCATGAGGTTCTGGTGCACCATGCCCACGCCCAGCGTGATCGCCGAGGCCGGACCCCGCAGCACACGCGGCCGGCCGCCCACCAGGATCTCGCCCGCACTGGGCTGCTCCAGGCCGTAGAACATCTTCATCAGCGTGGACTTGCCCGCGCCGTTCTCGCCCACGACCGCCCGGATCTCTCCCGGCGGGACCTCCAGGTCCACGGCTCGCACCGCGCGTACCCCGTTGGTGTAGGTCTTGGTGACCTTGCGGGCGGCGACGGCCGGTCCGTCCTTGCCCCATGGCTCGTTCATCATCAAGGCCGTTCGACTAGAGGGCGCTGGGCACCGTGACAGAGCCGGACTTGACCTGGTCGGCGGCTTCCTGGACCTCGGTACGGATCTGCTCGGGCACCAGTTGCTTGAAGTGCTCGTCGTCCACGAAGCCGACGGCGTCCTCGGCGAGGCCGACGGTGGCGACGGCGCCGTACTTCAGGGTGTCCTTCTGGTCGTCCTGCGCGGCCTTGTACAGGGCGTTGCCGACGTTCTTGAGGATGGAGGTGACCACGGTGTTCTTCTGGGCTTCGTCGGTGAGGGTCTGGTACTGATCGGAGTCGACGCCGAACGTGAACCGCTTGGCGCTGACGGCCGATTCGAAGGTGCCGAGCCCGGAGAGCCCGGCGACCGGCCAGACGAGCGCGGCGCCCTGGCCGTACATGGAGGTGCTGATCTCCTTGCCCCTGGCCGGGTCGGCGAACGGTTTGTCGCCGCCCACGTACTGGACGAGGACGTCGGAGTTCTTTCCGCCGGCCGCCTGGAAACCTGCCTTGAAACCGACGACGAAGTCCTCGATCAACGGGATCTTGACGCCGCCCATGACGCCGGCCTTCTTCAGCGATTCCGTTCCCTTGAGCGCCTTCTCGGCCACCAGATTCTGGGCCAGGAATCCCGCGAGATAACCGCCCTCGTTCTGCTTGAAGGTGACGGAGTACACGTTCTCGCACTTGTTGGAACAGCCGCCGTTCTTGCCGCTGTAGTCGACCGGCGCGTCGAAGAGCCAGAACTTCTTGTCCGGGAATTGCGGGGCGAGTTCGCCGATGTAGTCAGTGACCTCGAAGGTCCCGGCCGCGAGAATGTCGTAGTCGTCGGCCGAGGCGGCGTCCTCGAATCCGGGCTCCCACTTGGTGCGGTCAGTGCCCAGCTCTACCACCTTGAGCTCGTAACCGAGGTCCTTCTCGGCCCTCTTCAGGCCCGCGTAGGCGGAGTCGAAGAACGACTTGTCGCCCAGCCCGCCGTTGATCACCAATTTGATGCGCGGCTTGCCGGAGGACGACGCTCCGGAATCGTCCCCGCCCGATCCTCCGCACGCACTCACCGCGAGCATCCCCGTCACCGCGACGGCGACGCTTCTTCCATATCGCATCATCGACCTCCTGATCATTTTCTTGCCGAGTGAGTGGCTGCGTTGACAGTAGGAAGTGCAAAACGTTTTGGCTACGCCGTCCGGTTTCGGTTTGATTTCCGGTGAGGGAATTTCAGACATCGGCGAGCAGCGCGGCGGCGGCAATGCGCACGGTCCGGTCGAACTCCGTCTCGCGTTCCCCGGCAGTGAGTGCGTCACCGGTGCGCAGGTGATCGGAGACAGTCAGCACGGCGAGGGCCTCGCCGCCCTCCGCGCAGGCCACGGCGTACAGCCCCGCCGCCTCCATCTCGACCGCGAGCGTGCCCCGGCGCTCCAGGGCGTCGAAGAGGGCGGGGCGGTCGAGGTAGAAGTGGTCGCTGCTGAACACCGGTCCGATGTGCACGGACTCGCCGCCGGAGGGCTCCCGCTCGGCGGCGTCCGCGGCGGCATGCAGCAGCCGGTAGGAGGGAGCGAGCGAGAGGGTCACGCCGTCCACGAGGAGACGGCTGAGGCTGGAGTCGGTGTGCGCCGCGGAGGCGATCACCACATCCCGTACGGACACCGAGGCCGGGATCGCGCCGGCGGTGCCGACCCGGACGATCCTGCGCACGCCGTAGTGACGGAACAGCTCCGTCGCGTAGATCGTCACGGACGGGATGCCCATGCCGGAGGCGAGCACCGACATCGGCACGCCCCGGTGGCTTCCGGTGTAGCCGAGGATGCCGCGTACGTCGGTGACCTGCCGCGCGTCCTTGAGGAACGTCTCGGCGATCCGCCGGGCGCGTCGCGGGTCGCCCGGCATCAGCACCAGCGGCGCGAAGTCGCCCGGCCGGGCCGCGATATGCGGTGTGCCGGTGACGGACGAGGTACTCACATGTCCTGCCATCACAGCTCCGCTCCCGCGAGCCAGCGCACCAGCCGGTCCCAGAGCTCGGCATAGCCCTTCCAGTCCAGGAACGGCGGCGGTGCCCAGTGCGGTGCCACGTCGGAGGTGAACGCCGCCGATCTGCCCGCGCCGTGGCCGCCGACGACGAGCAGCGGATGCCCGGCGCACTCGGCCAGCAGCGACGCCTCCGGCCGCGGCGTGACCTCGTTGAGCCCGAGCAGCGCGGGCCAGGACCGCTCAAGACCCCGTACGACCCCGTGCTCGCCCACCACTTCGGGGACGGCACCGGCCGGGAGCTCCACCCGGTCGTCGCGGTCCAGCATCGTCACCGGCAGGGCGGCGGCCAGCGGGGACCGCCCCCATCGTGCGCGGGCGTCGATTCCGCTGAAGGTCAGATAGCCGCCGATCATCAGCACCCCGCCGCCGCGCTCCACGAAGCCGCGTACCAGCTCGGACCGGTCGGGCACGGGGACGGAGCGGTTGAAGGTCTCGGGCGGGAGCTGGAAGCTGTTGGCGCCCACATCGCTGATGACGACGACGTCGTACGCGTCGAAACCGTCGGCGGAGGACGGAACCCGGCTCGGTATCTCGTGCGAGGGCACATAGGTCACCTCGTGGCCGCGCGAGCGGAGCGCGTCCAGGAAGGCACCTCCGCCCTCGGTGTACTCGGAGGTGTGGAAGGCGTCGAAGCCTTTCTGGTGGACCGTGTAGGTGAACCAGGACTCGCCCACGACGAGCACTCTGGGCATGGCGAACCGCCTTTCGGGCAGGGGGTATTGCGGCGCGGCACGGCAACACCGTGCGATGCGTGGGTGGTTGGGTTCAGGTGCGGGTCAGCCGGCGGCGTGCCGTGCTGCCGCGGACCTTGAGTTCGACGGGAAGCGTGTGCCGGGAGGCCGGCGGGACCTCACCCCGGGTGACGTACTGGAGGAGTTGGGCGGTGGCGGTGCGCCCCACGTCGTAAGCCGGCTGATGGACGGTGGTCAGGGGCGGATGTGCCAGCGAGGCCGCCCGGATGTCGTCGAAGCCGACCACCGAGACGTCCTCCGGCACCGACAGGCCCGCCTCCCGGAGCGCGGTCAGAGCGCCGAACGCCATGACGTCGTTGGCCGCGAAGACGGCCGTGCAGTCCTCGGGGAGACCGCTTCTGTGGAGGAGTTCGGCGACGAGGCCGTATCCGGAGGTCTCCTTGAAGTCGCCGACGCGTTCGATCACCTCGCCCCGGAAGGCCCGTACGAAACCGTTCGCGCGGGCGTTGCTGCTCTTCAGGGCGAGTGGGCCGGTCAGCATCAGGACCCGGCGGTGGCCGAGCGCCCGGAGGTGCTCGCCGACCAGCCGCCCGCCCGCCTCGTGGTCGGCGGTGGCGATGAGGGCGCCTTCGAGGCCCTCGACCTCCTCGTCGGCGAGCGCGATGGGGAACTTGCCCATGAGGGCTTCCAGCCTCCGCCGGGACGGCGGGGACCCCGAGGCGTACACCATGCCGTCGATGAACCGGCTGCGGATCATGCCGAGATAGCGGTCCTCGCGGTCGGCGTCGAACTCGGTGTTGCACAGGATCAGGCCGTAGCCGAGGTCGTGGGCGGCGTCCTCGGCGCCCTTGGCGAGTTCGGCGAAGAAGGTGTTGCTGATGTCCGGGATCAGCAGGCCGATCACCGAGGTGGAACCGGCCTGGAGGCTGCGGGCCAGAGACGCCGGGACGTAACCGAGCCGGCTGACGACGCTGCGCACCCGTGCGGCGGTGTGCTCGTTGACCGGCCGGTTGCCGCTGAGGACGTGGGAGACGGTGGTGGCGCTGACGCCCGCCGCGGCGGCCACGTCCTTGATGGACGCGGGGCGCCGGACCGCCGCCCGCGCGTACGGCTCAGGGGTCATAGTGCTGCACCGCCCTGCCATGGGAGGTGTCGAGGATGCGGGCCACCCGGGTGTCGGCCTCGGCCAGCAGCGCCGGCACGTCCACGGTGAGCAGCCGGCCGTCGCGCATCAGGATCCGGCCGTCGACGACGACGGTCCGTACGTCACTGGCGCGGGCGCTGTAGACCAGCGCGGCGCGCGGATCGTGCAGTGGACGGCAGTGCAGCCCCGACAGGTCGGTCAGGACGATGTCGGCCCGCATGCCCGGCTCCAGCGCCCCGATCTCTTTCTGCAGGCCGAGGGCTCGGGCTCCGCCGCGCATTGCCAGCCGCAGGGTGTCGGAGACGGTCATCCAGGTGGCGTCCCGTTCCGCTTGCTTCTGGGTGAGGGCGACCAGCCGCAGCGCCTCCCACACGTCGAGCGTGTTGTGACCGGCGGCGCCGTCCGTGCCGACGGCGACCGCGACTTTGGCGGCGAGCAGTTCCCGGACCGGAGTGAGCGGGAACAGGGCGTGCTTGAGGTACACCTTGGGGCAACAGGCCACGGCGGTCGTGTCGGCGTACTCGGCCAGCAACGGCAGGTCGTCCTCGACGATCCCGCAGCCGTGCGCGATCAGTGCCCCGGCCTCCAGTACCCCGGTCTCGTGCAGCACCCGGATCGGGGTGATGCCGCGCCGCTCCAGGCTGGACTGTGTCTGCTCCAGGTGCTCGGCGGCGTGGATGTGCATGCGCAGGCCGAGCCGCCGGGCGTGTCCGGCGAGGGTCCGCAGGTCGCCGTCGTCGACCGTGTACGGGGCGTGCGGCCCGAGCGAGACGGTGACCCGGCCGTCGGCACCGCCGTGCCACGCCTGAGCGAACTTCACCGTGTCCTCCAGTGCTGCCTCACCCCGGCTGCTGAAGTACGTGGGCGCGATGTCCGCCCGCAG
This sequence comes from Streptomyces sp. NPDC051963, assembly GCF_044593495.1. Classification (NCBI taxonomy): domain Bacteria; kingdom Bacillati; phylum Actinomycetota; class Actinomycetes; order Kitasatosporales; family Streptomycetaceae; genus Streptomyces; species Streptomyces sp. NPDC051963. The sequence goes on from NZ_JBIUCC010000006.1 coordinate 161,784, forward strand.
GCCGGTCTCGGCGACCGCCTCTGCGATCTGCTCGGGGAAGAAGTAGTGGTCGGCGAAGGTAGTGACACCGGAGCGGATCATCTCCGCACAGGCCAGCCTCGCTCCGATCCGTACGTCGGCCGGGGTGAGGTTGGACTCCATCGGCCAGACACGGTCGTTGAACCAGCCCTCCACCGTCACGTCCTCGGCCGCGCCGCGCATCAGGACCATGGGGCTGTGCGTGTGCGCGTTGACCAGACCGGGAACGGCCAGCAGGCCACGCCCGTCGATCACGTCAGCCGCGGCGCCCGGAGCCAAAGGGTCCCCGGTCGGCCGTACGTCCTCGATGACGCCGTCCGCCACCACGATGTCCTGCGCCCGCAGGATCTCGCACTCGCCCTGCGCCGGGACGCGCAGCACATCGCAGCCGCTCACCAGGAGGCGGCCGGTCGGCGGAGGCGTTCTGTCGCTCATGGCGCACAAGCTAGATATCCAAAACGTTTTGCACAACCACACCACTGCGAAGGGATCGGGGTGCAGCTCATGTGAAGTGAGCTTGCCGGTCAGGCCAGGACAGCGCCGACGGCACTACGCTGCTGCGCCATGCGGGAGACGCGCCTCGACACTGCTCGGATCCGGGAAGCTCGCCGGGTCATCGACCCGGTCTTTCTCGACACTCCCCTGTACCGCTGCGAGGCGCTGGAGCCCGACCTCGGGTGCACGGTGAGCATCAAGCTCGAAACGGCGAACCCAGTCCGCAGCTTCAAGGCCCGCGGCACCGAGATAGCCGCGAGCCTCCTTGCCGACAATGGCTCGCGAGCCGTGGTGTGCGCCAGCGCGGGCAACCTCGGCCAAGCCCTCGCCTGGTCCGGTCGCGGCCGGGGGCTCGACGTGACCGTCGTGGCATCCCGCGGTGCGACCGCGGCCAAGCTCGACCGTATCCGCGCCTTGGACGCCAGGTTGGAGCTGGTGGACGGCGACCACGAGATGGCTCGCGAACGGGCAGCGGCCATCGCGCGGTACGACGGCATCCGGCTACTCGAAGACAGCCTGGACATCGAGACCTGCGAGGGCGCGGCGACCATCGGCCTGGAACTGGTGGACACCGCGCCGTCGTTCGACACCGTCCTGATCGCTCTCGGCGGCGGGGCGCTGGCCACCGGCGTGGGCCATGTCGTGAAGGACCTGGCACCCGAGGTCGAGGTGATCTGCGTCCAGCCGCTGGGCGCACCGGCGCTGACACACTCGTGGCGCGAACGACGTGTCGTCACCACCGACTCGACCGACACCATCGCCGACGGCGTCGCCGGCCGGAAGCCGATTCCGGCCGTCCTGGACGACCTCCTCCTGGTCGCTGACGACGCCGTCCTGGTCCAGGAGACGTCAATCATCACCGCCATGCGGATGCTCCTCGAACACGCCGGCCTCGTCGTCGAGCCGTCGGCCGCGCTCGGCATCGCGGCGACCCTCGAAGACCGTGACCGCTTCGCCGGCCGACACGTGGTCACCATCGTGTGCGGCAGCAACGTCGACGTAGCCGCCTATCACCGCTGGGTCGGTGCGGCTCCCCTGCACCGGTCTTGATGCTCAGGCCAGAAGTTCCCGTTGATCACCGTCCGCTGGTCGTGCCACCGGCCGCCACGTCCTCTTGGCGAGGGCAGATGCGGCTCCAGGCGAGCCCACTCCGCATGCGCCAGATCACCCCCGCCCCACACCGAGGACAACGAGGCAAAGGCACGACCGCCCCATGATCCGCAGGACAGGCCCTGGGTGACAGATCGTGTTCACTCCAGGCCAGCGTGGCTCCAAGTAAGGATCGCCGAGTCCGTGTCCGAGTCGGTACGCCGCGCGGTGAGGACGAGAGTGGGTGTGTCCTGTGGCACGAACTCGGTCAGGTTCCGGGAATCGATGCGGGTATCGGCGTCGCCGGTCAGGGTGCCGGAGGCGATCTGCCTGGAGTCGGCCGCGATGGACCACCGTACGACACAGTCCCCTCTACAGAGGCTCAGCCGCAGATCGCCGCGCAACGCTCGGGACCTGTCAGCCTTGTCCAGGACGAAGGTGGTCTCCAACGGATCATCGGACTCAACGGACCACCACCACTCGTTTCCTGGGCACCGCGGGTACTCCTCCAGGCATTCCGCCAGGTCCGATCGGTCCAGTGTCGGCTCGTCCCCCGATGCGGGGTCCAGTCCGGGAGTGCCATCAGTGGACCGGCTTACGACGACCAGCACCGCGAAAACCACAACAGACCCCAGGAATCCGACGGCAAGCGCCCACACGGTCACCCAGGGGTGCGGCTCATGCGACCGCTTCAGCGACCTCATCGCTCTCCGTGTGCCTTCGATGAGGAGCAGCAGTAGGCCGCCCACGGCACCGGCCTGCGAAACCGGAGGATGTGTCAGAAGGTACGTTGCAGAGACGCAGAGCAGGAACATCCACCCGAGGACGAGTCCGAGCAACTGCGCGTGAAGCTTGCGCAGACCGCGGGCCCGGTGGGCTGACACCGTCCCGGCCTGTACTCCCAGCCGGGCAGCGACCTCAGAGCGAGACAACCCCTGTTCCACTGTTCCCTCAACCGCGCCTCGCTGCAGGGAGGTCAGTCGGCGTTTGGCGGCGGCGATCTCTCTCGCCGTCTCCCGCTGCAGTACGCGACGCTCAACCGGAGATTCCCACTCCTGTTCCCGCACGGCCGCATCCAGCCCGTCCAGCGCGGTCCCCTCATCCGGGGCAGGTGAATTGGACCGGCGGCCTTCGCGGGCGGCGCAGAGGATCGTATGCCGGGCCACGGTGTAGGCGTACCGGTCGGCCCACCGGATGGGTTCCTTGGCGGTGTGCAGTTCCAGCCAGACGATCTGCACCACGTCATCGGCGTCCAGCCGACCGGGCGGAACACCGTGGCGCTGCAGGCGTCTCGCAGCGTAAGGGCGCAGCTCCTGTTCCCAGAACCGTCCGTTGTCGCGATCGAGCTCGGCCACCGTCACACCGCTCGACTTCCGGGTACGGCTGTTGACAGCTTCAGCAGTCAATTCCACTGCCCTCCGACCGGGTCGTCTCAGCGCCTCCTGCCAGGACGAACCACGTCGTGCCGTCCCGCCCATGACCTCCCAGCTCTGTCCCCGCCGGCAGCCGGGCCGCCACCTCGGCCAGCCGGGCCCGTTCCCGCAGCAACCAGACCTCAGCGGCAGCAGTGCCCAGGCGGACCATCGCAGGCAAGCCCGGGCCCAGAACGAGAAGGAGGAGGGGATCGATCATCACATCGCCTCGCGATCAGAGTGGCCGCTTTCGGATGATGCGGCGTACGACCACCACGGGTTCGACGGGTCCCGATTCCGTTACACGAGTTCCGATCTTTTCGGCACGGACCCCGCCGCGCCATCCTCCTCGTACTCGCCGGCTTGATCGAACCCAGCCGCCCTCGTCCCCCACCACGTGTGTCCCGCGGGTTGACGCGTCGCGCTCAGGGCCTAAAGCTCGTGGACCGCGGCCCGCGCGGTGGAAACGAAGGTCAGGACGGACTGCCAAAATGGGTCATAGCACTGGTCGAAGTCAGTAGGGGCGTTCGGGTCACCCGCAATGGATGCCTCAACTGCGCGGTATGGAGGCCGGGTTGAAAGCCTGAGATTCTCTGCGGCCTCGGCTACGTCGTCGGGCCCTTCCAGGTTGATCACCCATATGAAATGACGGAGCTTGCCGTACTCCTCCCGGAGGTTGGCTCGGACCTGCTTCAAGGCAGGTAGCTGCTCAGTGCGGGAGACGGCCGAACCGTGGATGTCAGACACCTCCCAGTACAACTCAGCCATCTTGTGGGCCTGTTCAATGAGGCTCACGTAGGCGGCACGGCGCGCTTCACTCACCCGAACGGTGCGTTGGGTTCTCTCCGTCGCCATGGCCTGGATCTGTGCAGCGCGGGCAGTCCCACGGCTGGTGACCCAACTGGCAAGCACGGCCGTACCGGCGGTCAACGAGGAAATCCAGAGGGCGGGGTCAGTCACGCGAGGGAATTTTCCCCGGCGCGGTGGTGCCGATTACTCGGACTCAGGAGATCAGGTACGGCTGTATGTGTTTCAGCCATGACGCCGCTACGTCCCTCCTGCCCGTGTAGTCCCCCACGGCGCAGGACTTCGCCATGTCTTCGTGAACGACCCTGCCTCCCCCCACACAAACGACCAAGATCCTCACCAACGGGACTGGGAGGCTGCCTCAACCAATTCGACCGAAACCAACCGCACGGTGCCAGGGCCTGCTCTGGCGGTCGCGTACTCGCGGGTGCGGACCTTCGGGCAGGTCAAGTCGAGAGCCTGCTTGATCATGCGGAACGTGTGCTCCAGCTCGAATCTCCTCAGGAACGCCGGCCAGGGCACGTCGACGTCCTCGCCGCTCAAGCCGGTCGCGGATGACCAGAACCAGACCGGGAGCGCATCGCCCCCCTGCCGGGCAGACGATCCACCTCCAGGCGAATCAACGTGTCCTCGATGACAGGGAGTTCACCAGGGTCGTCTATCCACCTTCCGGTGTCCGGCCTGGCGAAGCGGAACCCCTTGCCGTGCTTCGGGAGCCGCCCGCCCTGTGGCGGAGAGATCCACGGCACCGGGACGGGTTTGCGCATGACCGGTCCGAGCGCATCCGCCCGAGGACCTCCACTGGCGCCTGTCGGCGGCCTGCGGCATCGGCAGACCGGCCAGACCCTGCCGCAGTCGGGGCACGTCGACGTTCCCGCGGTTCAACGCCTCGTACATCGCGCCGCGCCCTCGACGGTGATCGGTCACGAGTGTCAAGTCCACCGGTGAGGTAGCCGGACCTTCCGCGCACAGCAATGCGGCCACGCGTTCGAACAGTTCGCCCCCGCGCGGTGATGCAGGCGAAGAGGTCGTCCCGGAAGCGCGGCGCTTGCGCGAGCCCTTCGCCAAGACCGGCGTCGGGCAGCAGGCGCACCTACACGGCGGAAGCCGGCGCGGCGTCTACAACCGGCTGCGGATGTGGGCCGTCGACGGCACCCGGGACCGGGTGTTCACCGCTCTGATGGCTCAGGCCGACACCGATGAGGACCTCGAGTGGGCGGATTCGGTGGACTCCACGATCGTGCGAGCCCGCCAGCAGGCAACCGAGGCCGAAAAAGGCGGGCCCGGCCGGCGAACCCGACGGCCATGCCCACCTGCTCGTGATCGTCACGATCGTCACGCTCCACCAAATCCGTGACAGAGCCCAGAAGTTGGACCAGAACCCGCTCTCGCATACACAGCCGTGCAGGCGCCAATCCATCTGCACCGCTTCCCTTCGGTCGCCGATGAGTTTCGGTGTGCCGGACGGTCCAAGTCGGCACACCTGACAAGGGGAGAACCCGATGGGCAAGACGCGCTTGCATCCCATGACTCACATCGGCCGTCGCATGTTCGAGCTCCTGGAGCCGATCTGCCTGGTCACCTATTTCGCCGACGAGTGCAACGAGGAACTGGCCGCTCTCGGTCACCGCACCTACTGGGACGGCTATTTCGCCAGCCGCGCCGCACCACTGGGACGGGTGCCGGCCCAGGTCGTGCACGCAGCCTTTTACAGCTTCGCCGACGGGGAAGCCGCACGGCACATCCCCAGCGCCTGGGAGACGATCCCGCCCGAGGCCTCCGTCGCCGCGCGGGAGCGGGGCAGCGCGGCCTCCCTACGGCGCATCCTCGGCGACGAGCTGGCCGACTCCCCGGGGCTGGTGCGCGCCGCAGACCTGACCACCAAGGCCGCGACGAGCGCCCCCACCGAAGGCCGGGTGATGTACGCCGGTATGCGCACCCTTGAGGTACCCAGCGACCCCGTCGCCCGGCTGTGGCATTCCGCGACCATGCTGCGCGAGCACCGCGGCGACGGGCACATCGCCGCTCTCGTCGGCGCGCGCATCGGCGGCACGGAGGCCCACGTGCTCTCCGCTCTGGAACAGGGCATCCACCCCCCAGAGTCATTCGGACGCATCCATCACCTGCCCAAAGAACGCCTGGCCGCGGTCATGGGCCGCATGCGCGAACGCGGACTCATCGACACCGACGGCCACTTCACCGACGCCGGCCGCGCGACCAAGCAACGCATCGAAACCCTCACCGACGAACTCGCCACCCCGCCCTACGACGCCCTGTCCCCCACCGAACTCGACGAACTGATCACCGAGCTCGAACCCATCACCGCGACCTTGGTGGCCACAGGCTCGCAGTGACACCCAGAAATTGACGTTTGCAGTCACCGGGCGGATCTCACGCCGGTCATGTCGCCCACCTCCGAAGCCGTTTGCTGAACCGGGCGGCCGGCTCTATCGGGTGGCGTGCGTCGTACGCTCCCCGGCGAGGGTTTCGGTGCCGCCGATGATGATCTCGACGCTGACGTCGAGCTGGGTACGGGCTGAGACATCGGGCAGGTGGGCGGCGATGCGCGCCAGGTGCGGGAAGTCGTCGGCGTCGCGTTCGGCCAGCGCCTGGCGCAGCGCGGTGAGGAGCGGACCCTGTTTCCTGGCCGAGGCCGCGATGTGGTCGTGGGCGTACTGGAGGCAGACGTTGTTGAGGAGGGCCAGCATGCGGATCGCGGTGTCGCTGTCGATGCCCCCGTCGGTCATCGCGCCGAGCATCACCTCGGCTGCGTGCAGGACCGTGCCCTGGAAGGGAGCACCGCTCACGAGATGCTGCGCGAGCGGGCCGGTCGCGATCACGCTGTCGGCGAATCCGCGCGCGTACTGACGGCAGACGTCCTGCCAGCTGAGGCCTGCACCGATCCGTACGGTGGCGAAGGCCTCCGCGAAGACATCCAGGGCGACATCCCGGAGCAACGCGTCCTTGTTCGCGACGTGGTTATTGATCGCTGAACGGTCAACGCCCAACACGTCGGCGACCGCTTGCATGGTGATCGCGCCCGGTTCCAGCGACCGAGCAGCCGCGACGATGCGAGCCGGGTCCAGGCCGGCGCTCTGCCCGCGCGTGCGTCGCGCGCGGCCACCGCGGGCTGGGTCGGCCTCGGGCAGGCGGTCCGTCGGCAAACCTTGCGTATTCACGGCCGTGATTCTACATTGACCTCGAGAATCACGCTCGTGATTTAGGAGGTTTGATCATGGCCCGAAGCGGACGAGAGCATGCTGCTGATACCGCGGTGATCACCAAGGAACAGGTCCTGGGGACGGAGCGCCGCTGGCGCCGCTTCGGCGAACCGGTACCGGCCGGCTCGTCGGTCAAGGCCGACGGCTCGCCCGACTACGGGCTGTTCGGACCCGGCAGTGTCACGTGGGAAGTGCTCCTGCATCCGGCCACGACGGTGTTCCTCAACACCGCGCAGGTGCTGATGCAGACGCGCGGCTACAAAGGAACGGCCGCGGGCCTGCGAGACCGTGACCCGGTCTCGCGCAAGGGCCGGGCAGGGACCGCGACGTTCTTCGACTTCTTCGAACGCCTCTCACGCAACCTGGGCATGCACGCGCCCATGTGGTTCGGCGACACGCCGACGGCGCAGCTGATGGCCAAGCACCTGGACCGCTTCCACCGGAAGGTCACCGGCGACGTCATCGACATCGGCCGGCCGGAGCTCGGCGGGTACTCCGCCACCAGTCCACGCGAGACCATGTGGGCCGCCCTCACCGAGCTTCACCCCGCCCTGTGGATGTACGAGAGCTTCGCTTTCCGCGACGGCCGCCTCCCGCACCGCCTCACGCCCGAACAGCGTGACCGGTTCGTCGCCGAAGCCGGTGCCTACCTGCGACTCGTCGGCGCCGACGAGGACGAGATCCCGACCACCATGGCCGAACTGCAAGCCCTCTACGCCCGATACGAGGCGCTGTTCGCACCGAGCAAGACCTTCGACATCAGCCCCGAGACAGGCCAGCTGAACTACCGGACCGGCCTCATGACCATGTTCAAGAACATGAACCTGTCCCAGCGGCACGCCTTCATCCCCGTGTTCGTCGAAGTCATACTGCTGGAGCTCCCCGTCCTGGGCGCGATGCCCGGCAAAGCACGCTGGTCCATGGGCATCGGCCCCGTGCTCTCCGGCCTGTCCGTCATCGCCCGGCGCGCCGCGATGCCGCTGATGTGGCTACTGCAACAGCCCCCGATCGAGCGCAAGTTCCTGCGCCTGATGTGGGGACCCGACGGCACGAACCTCATCGAGTCCGCACGTGCGCTGCATCGCCAGGCGCTGGCCGAGCAGACGGCCGTCGAGCACACCCCATGAGCACGGGAGATCGGGCCACAGGAGCCTGGTCATGAGCGAGTCGCCGGGAGGCAGCCGTGCGACCGACCACGAAGGAAACTCGATGCGCGCAGCGATGTACGACCGTTACGGACCGGCGAATGTGTTGACGATCGTTGAACGACCCGAACCGACGATGCAGGACCTGATGGTCGAAGTCGTCGCGTCCAGCGTCAACCCCAAGGACACGTTCGTACGCAAGGGTCGATTCAAGTACCAGGCAGGAGCCCGGTTTCCCAAGGGCACCGGATACGACTTCGCCGGGATCGTGACCGCCAGCCGCGTCGACGACATGCCGGCCGGCACGCCTGTTTACGGCATGGTGAAAGGGTGGGGAGGACGGAGCGCAGCGGACCTGGTGTCATGCCGTCGCCAGGAGGCCGCGCCGGCCCCCCGGTCCCTGCCCCTGATCGACGCGGCAGCGATCCCGCTCGCCGGCCTGACCGCCCTGCAAGCCCTGCGCGACAACGCCTCACTCAGGCCGGGCCAGTCGGTGCTCATCAACGGAGCCAGCGGCGGGGTCGGCACCTACGCGATCCAGATTGCCAAAGCCCTCGGCGCAGAAGTGACCTCCGTGTCGAGCTCTGCCAGCCAGGAACACTGCCGACGACTCGGCGCCGACCACACCCACGACTACGGACGCGGACGACTCCCCCCGGGACAACGCTACGACGTGGTCTTCGACGTATTCGGCAACCTCTCGCGCCGCGAAGTGACCACCGTCCTCAAGCGGACCGGCCGCCACGTCACGACCGTCCCGTCGGCTGCCAATCTGGCTGCGACAGCGCTTACCCGGTTTCTCCCGCACAGGACATCCCTCGTTGTTGTGCGCTCCAACCACCACGACCTGCTTGAGCTCAGCCGCCTCGTGCAGGAAGGCGCACTGGTTCCGGAGGTCCAACGGCGCTTTCCCTTGACCGAAGTCGCGGCGGCCCATGCGCACGTCGAGAGCAAGCACACCCGAGGAAAAGTTCTTGTCGTCAACTAGCCCCGATCCTTCAGCGTCCGGTCAGTGGTGATCGGCTCGGTGGGGCACCTGGTTCTCCCTCGTGTTTGTGGGATCGAGAGCGCGTTCCCACACCTCCGCAGTGGCATGGATTGCCGACTGCTCGGCCTTGCGTTGTTCAGGGTGAGGGAGCGGGTTACTGAACAACCGGACGGGCGTTGGAATCGGTGTAGCGGGGCACGAGCAGCCGGTCCGGACCCGGGCACACCACGGCGCCCTGGGATCCGGCGGTGCGCAACCTCCCCGCCGTACCACCTCCGACCGACCGAAAGGGCAAAGACGTGAACCGTAACCGGATGGGCCGACACCCAGCCGCCACCCCGGTGAACACCGCCGGCATCCGCCGACGGACCGCAACGACTGCGGTGACACTGGCGATGGCGAGCACCCTCGGATTCGGCCTGATGACGCCGACGGCGTCTGCCGCCAACGGGCCCTGCTACGACGGGCGGTGCAAGACCACCGTGTCCGCACCCAAGACCATCACGGTCAACAGCCGCACGTTCGGGTTCGGGAAGCTGAAGATCACAAGCATCAGCTCCCGGTCCGTGAAGATGTCGGCCGCCAACGGAAGCCTCACCGGCAGCGCCAGCCCAGGCGGCACCGTCCAGTTCAACAACCTGAAGATCTGGGTGAAGTCGGTCTCCGGCAGCAAAGCCAAGCTCCAGCTCTTCCCCACACGTCACTGAGCCTGCCCTTGAATCCCGGCACGGTCCTCCGTGCCGGGATTCGCCCTTCCCGGTACCGGCAGTGCCGTAGGGCGTCCGCGCACTTCACCCTGGGTCCACACCCACTCCGGGTTCGACACCGGCCGTCACCGCCACGCAGAAACTCTCACTCCCAGACCACGACATTGCGCCGCACCGGCACCGTCGAAGCATCGGCCGCGAACAGTTCCGGCGAGTGCGCGCGGATGCGCTCGATGTCGCTGAAGACGGCGCGCAGATGGGTGCGCATGGCGGTGCGGGCGAGCGGGACGTTCCCGCCGACGATGGCGTCGAAGATCTCGAGGTGCTGGGTGGCGAAGACGGCCGGTGACACGTTCTCGTGCAGGCCGAGGCGCCGTGCCCGGTCCAGATGGCCTTTGGCCGCGGCGACGGTGGTCCAGACGTTGGCGTGTCCGCTCAGTCGCATCAGGCCCTGATGGAACGCCTCGTCCAGTGCGAAGAACTCCTCCAGGCCGAGGTCGGCGCGCTGCTGGCGCTTCAGGTTGTCCCGCAGTTCCTCGACCACCGCGGAGTCGAGCTGCTCCGGCAGATCCTCCAGCGAGGCGAGCTCCACCGCCTCCCGCAGGAACTGTGCGTCGGCGACCTGCGCCGGGTCCACCCGCGACACGAACGACCCGATCTTCGGGAAGACCTGCACCAGGCCCTCCTGGGCCAGCATGATCAGGCTCTCCCGCACCGGGGTGCGGCTGACGCCCAGTGACGCGGCGAGTTCGTTCTCCGACAGGGCGGCGCCCGGGGCGAGTTCGAGGGTCAGGACCATCTGACGCAACTTGATGTAGATGTCGCGTCGACTCGTCCGCCGCCCGTTCGATTGAGCCATGTGCACATCCTACGTAGCTGCGGAAAGGGTCTTGTCCATCTGCGCGACAGATGCTTGTATACAAGTACTGCACGACAGGATGGGAGCCGCAAAGTGAGCAAGATCGAGCGGGCCGAGGTGCTCGTCACCTCGCCGGGGCGCACGTTCGTCACGCTGCGTATCACGACGACCGACGGGGTCATCGGACTCGGTGACGCCACGCTCAACGGTCGCGAGCTGGCGGTGGCGAGCTATCTGCGCGATCACGTCGTACCGCTGCTGATCGGCAGGGACCCTGCCCGTATCGAGGACATGTGGCAGTACCTCTACAAGGGCGCCTACTGGCGGCGCGGCCCCGTCACCATGACCGCGATCGCCGCCGTCGACACCGCCCTGTGGGACATCAAGGGCAGGACGGCCGGCCTGCCGGTCTACCAGCTCCTGGGCGGCCGCTCCCGGGACGGCGTGCTGGTGTACTCCCACGCCAGCGGCACCGACGTGCCCTCACTGCTGGACGACGTCGAGCGCTATCTGGAGCTCGGCTACAAGGCCGTACGGGCGCAGGCGGCCGTACCCGGAGTCGGGGGGACGTACGGCGTGCGCAAAGGCACGGTCTACGAGCCGGCCGCGACCGACCTGCCCGACGAGCAACCCTGGGACACCGAGGCCTATCTCGGCTTCGCACCCACCTATCTGGAGGCAGTGCGGGAGCGCTTCGGCTTCGGTTTCCATCTCCTGCACGACGTGCACCACCGGCTGACGCCGATCGAGGCGGCCCGGTTCGGCAAGAGCGTCGAGGGCTGCCGGCTGTTCTGGATGGAGGACCCGACGCCGGCCGAGAACCAGGAGGCGTTCCGGCTCATCCGTGAGCACACCACGACACCGATCGCGGTCGGTGAGGTGATGAACTCGATCTGGGACGTCCAGCACCTGATCACAGAGCAGCTCATCGACTACGTACGCACCACCGTCGTCCATGCCGGCGGGATCACCCACCTCCGGCGGATCTTCGACCTCGCCGCGCTCTACCAGGTGCGCACCGGCTCCCACGGAGCCACCGACCTCTCCCCCGTCAGCATGGCCGCCGCCGTGCACCTCGACATCTCCGTGCCGAACTTCGGCATCCAGGAGTACATGGGCCACCCGGACGAAACCGCCGAGGTGTTCCGCACGGGCGTCACCTTCGCCGACGGCATGCTGCACCCCTCCGAGGAGCCGGGCCTCGGCGTCGAGTACGACGACAAGGCGGCCGAGCGCTTCCCCTACCAGCGGCGCTACCTCCCCGTCGCGCGCCGCCTCGACGGCTCGGTGCACGACTGGTGAGCGCCGTGCTGAACCGTGCGTCGGTCTCCCGGCTGGCCCCCGCGCTGCGGCCTGCGGTCGACCCTGCCGAACTGCGCACCCGCGTCGTCCACTTCGGCCTCGGCGCCTTCCACCGGGCGCACCAGGCGGTGTACACCGAACAGGCCGCGGCGCGGTCCGGCGAGCCCTGGGGCATCACCGCCGTCGCGCCGCGGTCGGCACAGACGGTGCAGGCCCTGCGGGAGCAGGACTGTCTGTACTCGCTCACCGAACGCCGTCCGGACGCAAACGTCTCCCGTGTCGTGGGCGCGGTGGTCGGCGCGCTGGCCATGGGACCCGATACCAAGGCCGTCGATGCCCTGCTCGCCGACCCCGAGGTGACGGTGGTGACCCTGACCGTGACCGAGAAGGGCTACCACCGGTCCCCGCTCACGGGCGGCCTGGACACCTCGGCCGCGCCCGTCGCCGCCGACCTCGCGGCAGACCCCGACGGGCCGCTCGGCACGGTGGTCGGGCGCCTGACCGCCGGGCTGGCGGCGCGGATGCGCGCGGGCGCGCCCCCGATCAGCGTCGTCTCCTGCGACAACATGGCGGGCAACGGCGCCGCGCTCGGCCGGGTCATCCACGACTTCGTGCGCGCGTCCGCCTGGCCGGACCGTGCGCAGATCCTGGACCGGCTGGCCGAGGCGGTCGCCTTTCCCGCAACGGTGGTGGACCGGATCGTGCCCGCCACCGGTGAGGCCGACCGGACGGCGGTCGTCACCGCGCTCGGGGTGCGCGACGCCCTCCCGGTGACGGCCGAGCCGTACCGCCAGTGGGTGCTGGAGGACTCCTTCGCCGCTCCCCGGCCGCCCTGGGAGTCGGACGGCGCCCTGTTCGTCCCCGACGTCGCGCCGTACCAGCTCACCAAGTTGCGCCTGCTGAACGGCTCCCACTCGGCCCTGGCCTACCTCGGCACTGCCGCGGGCCTCACCACCATCGCCGAGACCATGACGGCCGACTGGGGCGAACGCCTCGTGCGGGCCCTGTGCGCGGAGGTCGCCCCCACCCTCCCCGCCGGCCGCCCCGATCCGCTCGCGTACGCCGACGATCTCGTCATACGGTTCCGCAATCCCGCGATGCACCACCTGCTCCGGCAGATCGGCTCCGACGGATCGCTGAAGATCACGGAGCGCTGGCTGCCCGCCCTGCGCGAGCTGCGCGCCCGCGGCACGAGCACTCCGGTGCTCGAACTCGCCCTCGCCGCATGGGTGTTGAGCACCCAGCGGTCCGACGCACCCACCGACCCCGCGGCCGACGCGCTCGCCGCACGTTGGGGGCCCGCGACCCACCCCGCCGAGACGGTACGCGCGCTGCTGCGCGTCCTCGGCGCGGCCGACCTCGCGGACGACGACGCCCTCACCGCCACCGTCGCGGACCGGCTGCCCGCCCTGCGCGCCGGGCACATCGAGATCTGAGCGCGTCCCCCTCCGACCGTCTCACTTCCCCCTCCCCCACCTCAGTCCCCACTTCATTCCCCGAACAACGGAGTTCACGATGAAGGACAGCGTCATAGCCGCTCAGCAGACGCCAACCGCGCAACGCACCACGGGCGATCTGGCCCGTGCCGCCGTCTCGGGCTGGCTCGGCACGGCGATGGAGTTCATGGACTTCCAGCTGTACTCGCTGGCCGCCGCGATCGTCTTCAACAAGATCTTCTTCCCGGACGTCAGCCCGGCCATCGGGCTGATCGCCGCGATGGCCACGTACGGCGTCGGATACGTCGCCCGGCTCGCCGGAGCCGTCTACTTCGGGCGGATGGGCGACCGCATCGGCCGCAAGAAGGTCCTGTACCTCACCATCCTGCTGATGGGCGCCTCCACCACTCTCATCGGCGCCCTGCCCACCTACGCCACCATCGGCATCCTCGCGCCCATCCTGCTCGTCGCACTGCGACTGATCCAGGGGTTCGGCGCCGGCGCCGAGATCGCCGGGGCCACCGTGATGCTGGCCGAGTACGCCCCGGTCAAGCGGCGCGGCCTGGTCGCGTCGCTGGTCTCGCTCGGCACCAACTCCGGGACCCTCGCCGCCTCCGGGCTGTGGGCGGTGCTGCTTTCCGTGCTCAGTGAGGACCAACTGCTGTCCTGGGGCTGGCGGTTGCCGTTCCTGCTGAGCTTCGTCCTCATGCTGTTCGCGGTCTGGCTGCGCCGCGGCCTCAAGGAGAGCCCCGTCTTCGAGGAGCGCCCCGACGTGGTGGACGGCGTGGCACTGGCCCGGGACGAGGTCGAGTCCGCCATCGCCACCGCCGACGAGCAAGAGAGCAGCGTCCTGGCGGCCGGGATCCGTCAGCGCAAGGGCAAGGCGTTCTTCCTCGCACTGGGGCTGCGCTTCGGCCAGGCGGGCAACTCCGGGCTGGTCCAGACGTTCCTCGTCGGCTACATCGCCACCAACCTGGCCGTCGGCCGGTCCGTCCCGACGGACGCGATCGTGTGGGGCTCGCTGCTGGGCTTCGCGACCGTACCGCTGGTGGGTCTGCTCGGCGACCGCTTCGGACGCCGCGCAATCTATCTCGCGCTCACCGCACTGACCGTCGTCATAGCCTTCCCCGTGATGCTCCTCATCACCTCCGGCTCGACCCCGGGCGTGATGCTCGGCATGGTTCTCGGCCTGAACGTCGGCGTCCTCGGTCTGTTCTCACTGGAGAGCGTCACGATGGCCGAACTCTTCGGCTCCCGCACCCGGTTCACCCAGCTCGCGCTCGCCAAGGAGATCGGCGGCATCCTCGCCACCGCCATCGGCCCGGTCCTCGCGGCCACGCTCACCGCCGTCACCGGCAGCTGGTGGCCCATCGCCGCGATGCTCGTCGTCTACTCGCTCATCACCTTCGTCAGCGCGCTGCTCGCGCCCGAGACCCGCGGACGTGACCTCGTCCGGCTGGAGGACGCCGTATGAAGACCGTGACGGAACGCGACCCCCTGCGGGCGGTCGCCGCGCAACCCCGGATGCGGGCGGTCGTCGTGCACGGCCCCGGCGACCTGCGCATCGACACACGGCCCCGGCCGGTGCCGGGCAGGGGCGAGGTGCTGCTGGCCCTGGAGTGGGGCGGGATCTGCGGATCCGACATCGCGTACTGGAAGAACGGCGCGTCCGGCACCGCCGCGCTCGCGCACCCGCTGGTCCTCGGGCACGAGTTCGCCGGCCGCGTCGCCGCGCTCGGCGACGGGGTCAGCGGCCTCCGCGAAGGACAGCCGGTCACGGTCCACCCGGCCCAACTGGTCGGCGACGGCGCCCTTCCCGAGCGCATCGCCGGCCGCACCAACCTCTACCCGCGGGTCCGCTACTTCGGCTCGGCGGCCTTCGACCCGCACACCGACGGCGGGTTCAGCGAGTACCGGACGGTGCCCGCGAGCCAGATCCGGCCGCTGCCCGACGGCGTCGACACCCAACAGGGCGCCCTGGCCGAGCCGTTGGCGGTCGCTCTGCACGCCGTCGGCCGGGTCCCCGACCTGCGTGGCCGCACCGTCCTGGTCAACGGCTGCGGACCGATCGGCTCCCTGGTCGTCGCCGCCGCCCGGCACCGCGGCGCCGGCACGGTCATCGCGGCCGACCTGGCGGCCTCCTCGCTGCAGGTCGCCCGCGCCATGGGCGCCGACGAGACCCGGAACCTCTCCCACGGCGAGGCGCTCCCCGAGGACGTGGACGTGGTCTTCGAGGCGTCCGGCGCCCCGGCCGCACTCGGGCCGGTGCTGCGGGCCACGGCCCGCGGAGGCACCCTCGTCCAGGTCGGCAACCTGCCGGGCACGGCCGTGCCCGCCGCCCTCGGCGACCTGGTGACCCGCGAGATCAGCTGGATCGGCTCGTACCGCTTCGTCGAGGAGATCGACGACGCCCTGCGCGCCCTGGGCGACGGCCTCGACCTCACCCCGCTGATCACCCACCGCTTCCCGCTGGAGCGCGCCGAGGAGGCGCTCTCCGTGGCCGCCGACCCGACCAGCGGGAGCAGCAAGGTCATGCTGCGCCTCGCCGCCCAGGCGTGAAGCCGCCCAGGCGTGAAGCCCTCAGTCAGGAGAATCCCGTGACCGTCACCTCCCCCGTGGCCGACGTCGTCTGCGTCGGCGAGACGATGGTCGTCCTCAGCCCGCAGGACGACCGCCCGCTCGCCGAGCAGCCCGCACTCGGCCTGGCCGTCGGCGGCGCCGAGTCCAATGTCGCCTGCGGGCTGGCGGGCCTCGGGCATCGCGCCGCCTGGCTGAGCCGCGTGGGCGACGACCCGTTCGCCCGTCGCATCCTGGCCGAACTCACCGCGCGCGGCGTGGACGTGAGCGCCGTGGAGACCGATCCGGAGCGCCCGACCGGGGTCTACTTCAAGGACCCTGGCCCGGACCGCACCCGCACGCACTACTACCGCGGCGGCTCGGCCGCCACCGGGATGGGCCCGGAACTCGCCCATCACCCCGCACTCCGCCGGGCCCGGGTCGTACACCTGTCGGGCGTGGCCGCCGCCCTCTCCGACAGCTGCGCCCGACTGCTCAGGGCGATCCTCGACGGCCGCCCCACGCACGGACCGCTCGTGTCCTTCGACGTCAACCACCGCCCCGCGCTGTGGCGCGACGGCGGCGCGGACGCCGCGCAGAGCCTGCTGGCCCTCGCCCGATCCGCCGACATCGTGTTCGTCGGACGGGACGAGGCCGAGGAGGTGTGGGACACGGCACGCCCGGACGACATCGCGGACCTGCTCGGCCCCACGCCGATCGTGGTCGTCAAGGACGCCGAGCACGGCGCCACGTCCTACGCCCGCGGCGTGCGGACGTACGTGCCCTCGCTGCCCACCAAGGTGGTCGAACCGGTCGGCGCAGGCGACGCGTTCGCGGCCGGATACCTCGCCGGCGTGCTGGAGAACCGCTCCGAACGCTCCCGGTTGCGCCTCGGCCACCTGGCGGCCGCCGCCGCGCTGCGCACGCGGGACGACGTCCCCGTCATGCCGCCGCGCGCGGAGATCGACCGGTGCCTCGCCCTGGACGAGGACGCCTGGGCCGCCACGGCGCCCCGCTGAGCACTGCCGACCTGTCACCACCCCGCCGTAGGAGAACTCCCGCCCATGAACGCCGACTTCCTCTCCCAGCTGTCCGAGGACCGTGTGATCGCCGTCGTCCGCGCGCCGGAGATCCCCGACGCGGCCGCACTGTGCGCGGCCCTGCGCGCCGGCGGCATCCGCTGGATCGAGTTCACCCGCACCACCCCCGGGCTTGCCGAGCACCTGCGCCGGGCGGTGGCCGACGACGGGGACGGCATCGGCGCGGGCACGGTGATGACCGCCGAGCAGGCCGAGGAGCTGATCGACGCGGGCGCCGGATACCTCGTCACCCCCGGCTGCCGTCCGGAGGTGGCGAAGGCCGCGTCTGCGGCAGGCGTACCGCTGGTCATGGGGGCCCTCTCCCCGACGGAGGTGGGGCTGGCGCTCGACCTCGGCGCGGACGCGGTGAAGATCTTCCCCGCGCGCGCCTTCGGCCCCCGCTATCTCCGGGACCTGGCCGGCCCGTTCCCGGACGTACCGCTGGTGGCATCCGGCGGCGTCAACGCGGACAACGCGGCCGGCTTCCTCACCGCCGGGGCACGTGCGGTGTGCGCCGGCTCGGAAGTCGTTCCGCCTGCCGTGGTGGCGGCAGGCGACTGGGCGGAGATCACCAGGCGTGCCCGTGCCTTCACCGATGCGCTGCGGTGACGGGCCGTGCGGGCCATGCGCGAAGGCCAGTTACTGACCTTGTTGCCATGATGTCGTCCATGTGAGGCCGGTTTCGGCGCGCCGAGTTGCTGATGGGCGGCGATAGCCGGCTGCCGGTAGCCGGTCCAGATGAAACAGAGTCCGCCACACCGCTGGTGATCGGCGTGCCGCCCGGGTCGTAGACCAGGCGTTGGCGTTCACCGCGCCTGCGGCAAGCCGGCAACGATGGCTGCAATGAACCCAAGCTCCAGGCAGCATGGCGGTGTGGCTGATCTGCTGTGGGATGACGTGAAGTGTCTCCTCGACCCGGACCTGATGGGTTCGCTGCCGGACGTGCGTGTCCCTGATGCCTCAGTGCACAACTGGCAGGACGTCCTCGATCTCGTCGTGGAGAGGGGCTGGAAGTGCCAGTACTCCGAGGGAGAGACGGTGCTTCCCCTGCCCCGGGCGGAGGCCCTGCTGTCCCGACCAGCGGATGCCGAGTGCCCTAACCTGCGCATCTGGCTGACGGCTGATGTGCTGGTGATCTTCCGCTTCTATTCGGACGAGGAGATCGATTTCGACGTTGATCTGAGGGAGTTGCAAGGACAGGAACGACTCGATGTGTTCTGCGGCTTCCTGCGGGAGATCGGGCGGCGGTTGGGCAAGCCGGTGCTGATGGATCCGGAGGGCGCCTATGGCCGTCCCGTGCTCGGCTTCGATGTCGAAGCTGATCGAGTTGTCCTCCTCGCGGAGCCGCTGGTCTGGTGACTGAGGCTGAGGGCCGGAGTTCGTGAAGGTGCCATCGCGGAGCGGGATCCCGTTCAGCCACCTGGGCCGTGTGCAAGGTGGAGCAGATCTGCCAGGCGCAGCACACGTCCGTCGAAGCCTGGGAGTGGGACATGATCGCCGCGCGTATAGCGTCTTCGAAGCTGGTGGTGGTGCGCAGGGCCCAGACGGCGGAGCCCAGGCAGGGCCAGACGGCACCGTTGAACTCGGTCGCCTGATCTGGGTGCCAGTCGGGCGCGAGGACGGTGGCGTAACGGTCCCGGTGCTCGGGGTGGACAAGAGCCAGGATGTCCGGGGAGCGCTGTGAGGGGGGCGGTGTCCTCGAACGTGACGCGGATGAGTTCGTGGAAGATCGCGGTGCCCTCCCAAGCTGCGCGGTCGCCGTGGGTGAGGGCGGCGATGCGGCGCGCCGCGTCCATCGTGGCTTCCTGGCCGGCGGCCGCGAAGTGGACCGCGGAGGTCGATGCCCGCATCAAGGAGCCGTTTCCCGCTGCGCGCTGGTTGACCTGGAAATGGATCGCGGCGGCGAGGTCCCAGGGCATGCCATTGGTCAGGACGTCCTCGGTCTGCAAGCCGATGTCCTTCGGTTCTGACGCTGCCCACCGCTGGAAGCGGGCGAAGATGTCCGGCAGATCCAGTCCGCCTCGCTCCAGCAGGGACTCCGCGACGAGGACGGCCATCTGCGTGTCGTCAGTGGCCTCGCCGGGATCCCAGCCACCGCCTCCGCACATCTCGCCACCGGCACCAGGCGCGGGGAACCGTGCGGAGAAGGCTCCCTGGGGACCGAACTCGAAAGGGCCGCCCAGGGCATCACCCACCGCTGAGCCGACGATCGCGCCGACGGCCGCACAGCCCTGTTCCGTCTTCGGCTTCCCGAACCATCCGCGGCGAACGCGTCTCGTCTACGAAGGTGCGCCGCTTGAGGCGCCTTGGGTCTGAGACACCCGTACAGGTCACACATCGAGTGCCTGCCGACGGGCAACCCGACAATTCGACGCCGATACCGGCGGTGAGGCCGAGTGGCAGGACGCTCGCACTGAGGACCCCCTCCATAGAGCAGCTCACTCAAGCCATCGAGGACGCGCGGCCCGACACCACGCCGACGCTGATCCCGCTGCACAGCGTCACCGCCAACGTGCTGCGGATCAAGGTGGATTGGAGCCACACGCCGGGCAGCCGACCGACGAGGGCGACGGACCGGCACCCTCTGACTCAGCACACCGTGAGATTCGCTGTTCCGATGGCGTCAGCGAGTTGCTTCACGCGGTCGTCGCCGAGCCGTTCGCGGCGGGCTAGCCGCGGTGGCCGGCCAGGAAGTCCGTGATGTAGCTCATCGTCTTCTTGGTCGACCAGGGCCGTTCGCCGGTGCCGGAGGAGGCACTCGGCGAGCTCTGGGCGATGGCCGCCGTGACGGTCGTGTCGCCGTGACCGGCTCCGGTGAGAACGACGCGCTTGGCGTCGACTCCCTTGTCCTCGAGGGCGGTGAACAGGTTGAGCGTTTGGCTGGGCGAGACCAGCGGGTCGGCGCTGCCGTGCAGGAGAAGGAAGGGCGGTGTGGAGGAGGAGATATGCGTGGTGGGGTCGGCGGCGGCCATCTGGCTCGTGTACTCCTTGATGGACTTGGTGGTCCCGGCGCCGTAGACCCATTGCGCGGCGGGATTGCCCGCGGTGTAGTTGCCGTCCTTGGCTGCCTGGTCGTAGTCGGCAGCAAGTTCCGACAGGTTGGCCGGGCCGAACTCGTCCACCACTCCCTGGACCTCGCTGCTCTGGTCGAGGTGGTCGCCGACGTCGTAGGTCTTGTCGCCGTTGGTGACTCCGGTCATGGCCGCCAGATATCCGCCCGCCGACTGGCCCCACACGAAGACCTGGTCCGTGTCGATCCCGTAGGTGTCGGCGTTGGCGCGGAGGTAGCGGATGGCGGACTTCACGTCGGCGAGGGCGTCCTTGTACGTGGCGCCGCTGGTCGTGGTGCGGTATTGGATGCTGGCGACCACGTAGCCCTGGTCGGCGACATAGGTGCGCTGGTCGAGATTGGCGGTGCGGTCCGACATCATCCAGCCGCCGCCAGTGACGTAGACGACGAGGGGCTTCTTGCCCGAGGACTTGGGTACCTGGATGTCGAGCTTCAGGTCGGTCTTCTCACCGTGGGTGGCCGGCGAGGCGTAGGTGATGTCGTCGGTGGACCCGACCGCCGACGTGTCACAGGTGATCGCCGGGCCGGTGGGGTTGATGACCGTGCTGGTGCTGTTGTCGGCCTTCTTGATCGTTTTCGCCTGTACGAGGTTCACCCGGCCACCGTCCGAGCTTCCTGACGGCACGCCCGTAGGTGCGCCGTCGCTTCCTGTCGTCCCCGAAGTGGATGTCGGACAAGCGGAAGTCGACGCCGACGCCGACGCTGCGGTCTCTCCGGCCGATGAGTCGTCCCTCCCACAGGCGGTCAGTCCCCCACCTGTCACGAGAGCAACCACCACGAGGGCTGCGATCCGCCTCGGATGCCGAGGCCGTGCCTCCCGCTTCCGCTTGTAGTGACCTGCGACCGGGTCGTGTCCATGCATCGCGCCTTCTCCCACTGATATCGAACGGAAGTAGAAGCGGAGAAAGGATCTCCGTTTCCGAGTCCGCCCACCGTAACACGAAACGGAGACTAGATCTCCGTTTCGAGTGTGAGGTGCAAGGCCGCAACAGCCTGCCTGTGCCGCCGGGCCTGCGGGGGACGGTGCGGTCGTACGATGCACCAGGACGATCGCGCCTTCCGAAAGCGAGACCCCGCATGGCGGCACCCCCCGCATCCGGCGAGACCGGCGGCTCCGGCGGGGCACCGACGCCCAGACCACGGCGTGACCGCGAGCTGAACCGCCGTAAGCTCCTGGCCGCCGCGCGCGAGGTGTTCCGCGATCACGGCCTGAAGGCCACCCTGGACGACGTCGCCCGCCACGCCGGGCTCGGGGTGGGAACGGCATATCGCCATTTCCCCAACAAGCAGGCCCTGATCGACGAGCTGGTCGACGACATGTTCGCGCGCGTCGAGGAAGCCACTCGGGAGGGAGCCGAGGACACCGACACCTGGCGCGGACTGACGGTCAGCCTGGAGCGCGTCGCCGAACTTCAGGCGCTCGACCGCGGCCTGCGCGAGGTCATGCTCCACAGCGACCGTACGGCGTCGGCGGGGCTGCGACACCGGCACCAAATCAGGCAAAACGTCGATCTCGTGGTCGACCGGGCCAAGAAGCAGGGCGTTCTGCGTGCGGATGCGGAGCCCTGGGATCTGGTCATGATCCAGCAGATGCTGGCCGCGGTGACCGAGCGGAGCGGGCAGCCGGATCTGTGGCGCCGCTATCTGAGGCTGTTGCTGGACGGGCTACGAGCCGATCCCCGGCGCACACAGCCGCTACCCGGCGCGGACTACGGCAAGCGGTTCGACGTACCGGAACCGAATTGGATCGACCCGCCCCAGCCTGAAACGGCTGGGCCGCACCCGCCGCGCGGCTGAAGGACGATTCTCGACTTGGCTCTTGACGGGACGAGCCGCGCGCACAATCCCCTTCCACACCGGACACGCCGACACGCCGGACCGCACCTTCCGCACCATTGCGGGCTCGACGGATCAAGAGGTCCGGGCGGTGGTGTTGACCGGCATGGACATTGACGTCGAGCGCTATCGCCGAGCGCCGGCAGGTCACGTTCCACGCCAGGTGAAAGGTTCCCCACCACGACCGTCTCGTCGCGGTGCTCAGGAACGCCCTCGTTCCTCCTCCGCAGAGGAGACCTGGAGCCGTGGAGCTACTTTCCGAATGCCAGGCGGAAGTCCTGCCAGGTCTCCTTCGAGGCACCGTTCGCGCCGCATGCGGGAATGGTGTCGTTCTTGTCGGCAGCCACGATGTAATGCTGACCCACTGTGAAGGTCAGGCTTTCCGGGAGGGCGGGGTCGCTGTTCACCAGGACTGTGTCCGTACCACCACCACGCAGCCAGTGATCGACGTGGAAGGTGACCAGGGGTCCCTTCACAGAGGTGGCTGTGCCGTAGAAGAGCGTCGGGTATCCGGCAAATTGGTCGGGAACAGGCGCGGCGCACTTGCGGATGCCGTCGCCGGCGAGGGTGAGAGACAGCGGGGCGTCGGCTGTGGTCGAGTGGCCGTTTCCTGAATTCACTGTGATTCCTGCGGTGATACCCCCTCCGACAAGCAGAGCGGCGGCGGCCGCAAGCCCGAAGAGACGTCGGCGTCCCCTTCCTGCGGCGGCCTTCGCTGTGCGAGTTGTGGTGTCGGTGACGGTGTTGTCGGACAGGGATACGGTGTCGGCGCGCAAGGCAGCCTCCACAAGAAGGTTGATGTCAGGCAGCGGAGCTCGTGAGGTCAGTGCGGGGTCCGCGTCCCTCAGCAGAGCCAGCAACTCGTCGTCCTTCACTGACCGCTCCTTCCTTCACTCATCTTGTGTCCGGCGCGCTCGGCGTTCTTTCGCCCCGACTGGAGCTGTTCGGCGATTTTCTTCTTCGCCCGGTGCAGCCGCAGACTCACCGCATTGGACGTCATTCCGGTCGCCTCCGCGATCTGCCGCGGCGCCAGTTCCTCCCACGCCCACAGCCGTATCACCTCGCGATCCAGTTCCCCGAGTGCGTCGAGCGCGGCGTGCAGGTCGCCGTGGTCGGTGGCCACGGCCGGAGGCTCCTGCTGAACGCCGATCAGCCGCTCCACCAGGCGGAGCCTGCGTCGATCCGCCCGGCGGGCATTGGCCAGACAGCCCCGCGCGACCCCGTAACACCAAGGGAGCACCTCATCGCGATCGGGCAGGGACCCGTTTCTGACCCCGGGTACCTGGTCGATGCGACGCCACAGCACCAGCAACGTCTCGGACAGGACGTCCTCGACCATGTCAAGGGCCGATCGTCGCACCAGATACCGGTGCAGAGGCTCCGTCACCACCTGCGCCAGTCCTTCGAAGCGTGCCCGCCGCTGCCGACGGGTCTCCTGTTCCGTCATGGATTCCACGACCCATCCCTGTCCGACACCGGCCAACATCTTTCAACGCCTGTCAAGCCAGGGGTGTTCGGCCGCGGTTTGAAGCGTGTCGATGCCTGATCACTGAAGTCGTCCCTGGGCAACCTCGCCGGCACTCGGCGCATGCCCGCGGAAACGGGCGCCGACCAGTAACCTTCCGGGGCCTTGGCCCGGTACGACTGTGAACGTATCCCTCGCCCGTAGTACGGCGGCTGCCGTACAGCCCAGTGACGGTGCCCGGGGGATGTGCGGGTGCGCCGCGGGCGACACCTTTGGCACGTCGGACTCGACGCCAATTCATGAACCCTCGTCTTTCGCCCTGCCACATCCCATTGCGCGCGAACCGGCCGGAACATTTCGGTGCGGTCCGCGGGAGGACAGACCATGCAACGCCTATTCGTCGGCATCGCCGCCGCCTCACTGCTGCTCGCGGCCACCGCCTGTGGATCGTCCGGGAATTCCGGCGACTCCGCGTCGGAAAGTGGCGGCACTACCAAAGTCAAGGTCGGGGTCATTCCGATCGTCGACGTGGCCCCCATCTATCTCGGCCAGAAACAGGGGATCTACGAGAAGTACGGTCTCGACGTCTCGATGACGACGGCGCAGGGCGGCTCGGCCATCGTGCCGGGTGTGGTCAGCGGCCAGTTCCAGTTCGGTTTCAGCAACACGACCTCGCTGATGGTCGCGCAGAGCAACGGCATACAGGTGAAGGCGGTCTCCAGCGGTGTGGCGACCACCGGAGTGGACGGCAAGGACTACGGCGCGCTTGTCGTCAAGAAGGGGAGTTCCCTCAAGTCCGCGAAGGACCTTG
This sequence comes from Streptomyces sp. NPDC051963, assembly GCF_044593495.1. NCBI lineage: Bacteria > Bacillati > Actinomycetota > Actinomycetes > Kitasatosporales > Streptomycetaceae > Streptomyces > Streptomyces sp. NPDC051963. The sequence goes on from NZ_JBIUCC010000006.1 coordinate 186,080, forward strand.
AGGGGAAGACGGTCGCCGTCAACACGTTGAAGAACATCCTCGACACCTCGGTCCGCGAGTCAGTGCGCAAGGCCGGAGGCGACCCGGCGAAGGTGAAGTTCGTGGAGCTGGCCTTCGACCAGATGCCCGCCGCTCTGGAGAAGGGCCAGGTGGACGCCGCGATGGCGGTCGAGCCCGCGCTGACCACCATCCTGAACCAGGGGGGCGTGGAGATCGCGTCACCGTATGTGGACGTGGCCAAGGATCTGACGGTCGCCATGTACTTCACCTCTCGGACGTACGCCACGGAGAACCCCGACGTGGTGAGCAAGTTCCAGCAGGCCACCACCGAGGCGCTGACCTACGCGAACAGCCACCCTGACGAGGTCCGCGACATCGTCGCCACCTACACGGAGATCCCGGCCTCCGTCCTGTCGAAGGTGACGCTGCCGAAGTGGCCGCAGGACATCAGCCGGTCCTCGGTGGAGACCCTGGAGAAACTCGGCGAGCAGGACGGCCTGTTCAGGACCGCCCCGGACCTGGATGAGCTGCTGCCGTGAGGAATCCGAACATCGCACTCGGCGCGGCGGGACTCGCGACCTTCCTCGCCCTCGGCGAGGCCGTGCCGCGACTGGGTCTGGTCAGCGCGGACTACTTCCCACCGCCGAGCAGGATCGCCGGCGCGCTGGGCGACGAACTCGGCGACGACGCCTTCTGGTCGGCGCTCGGCGACACCCTGACAGGCTGGGTGATCGGCCTGGGGATCGCGTCGGGCGCGGGCATCCTCTGCGGCCTGCTCATCACGGTCGTACCGTTCCTGCGCCAAGTGACCTCGTCGACCATCGAGTTCCTCCGTCCCATCCCGTCCGTGGCGCTGATCCCACTGGCGGTGCTGCTGTACGGCACCGAACTGCGCTCGGTGCTGCTGCTGGTGGTGTACGCGTCGTTCTGGCAGGTGCTCATCCAGGTCCTGTACGGCGTCCAGGACGTCGACCCCGTCGCCGACGAGACAGCACGGTCGTACGGCCTTGGGACCTGGGCGCGCATCCGGCACGTGATGTGGCCGACCGCCCTGCCCTACGTCATGACCGGCATCCGGCTCGCGGCGGCAGTGGCCCTGGTGCTCGCCATCACGGCCGAACTGGTCATCGGCGCACCGGGACTCGGCTCACTGATCGCGGTCGCCCAGGCGTCGCAGGCCGTACCGCACATGTACGCGCTGATCACGGTGACCGGGGTCCTGGGTCTCCTGATCAACCTGGGGGCCCGCGCGGTGGAGCGACGGGCCCTGGCATGGCATCAGTCCATACGCGGGGAGGCCGCGCTGTGAGGGCCCTGACACGGCAGGTGCTGTTCGCGGTGGGTCTGCCCGCAGTGCTGCTGGGGCTGTGGTGGGCCGCGTCGGACGGGAGCACCGACCCGTTCTGGCCGCCGCTGCGCACGATCCTCCGCACCTTCCCCTCGGTGTGGACCGGCGAACGCCTGGGCACGGACGTGCTGCCCAGCGTGCTGCGCCTGGCCGGCGGCTACGCACTGGCGGGCCTCGCGGGCGTCGGCCTGGGCACCCTCATCGGTTCCCATCGCGGAGTGCGGGCCTTCTGCGAACCGGTGCTGGAGTTCCTGCGGGCCGTGCCACCGCCTGTGCTGGTGCCGGTGATCATGCTGTTCGCGGGCATCGGCGACACGATGAAGATCGTGGTGATCTCCAGTGGCTGCGTCTGGCCGGTGCTGCTCAACACGGTGGAGGGCGTGCGCGCGGTGGACTCGGTGATGCTGGAGACGGCGCGTTCGTATCACATCCGCGGTGTCGGGCGGCTGCGCCACCTGGTGCTGCCCTCGGCGAGTCCGCAGATTGTCGCCAGCCTGCGCCAGGCCCTCTCCATCGGCATCATCCTCATGGTCATCAGCGAGATGTTCGCGGCGAACAACGGCATCGGCTTCACCGTGGTGCAGTTCCAGCGCAGTTTCGCCATCCCCGACATGTGGACCGGAATCCTGCTCCTGGGACTGCTCGGCTTTCTGCTCTCCGTTGCCTTCCATTTCGCTGAGCGCCGGGTGCTCGGCTGGTATCACGGCCTGCGCGCGTCCACCCGGCGGTCGTGAATGAGCATCGCGAAAGGGCGAACCATGCTCGACATACGTGGCCTGCGGAAGACCTACCAGGGGTCCGGCCGGCAGGTGGAGGCGGTCCGCGACCTCACCTTCACAGTGAAGGCCGGTGAACTCGTCTGTCTGGTGGGACCGTCGGGCTGCGGCAAGACGACCCTGCTGAAGTGCATGGGCGGCCTGCTCAGTCCGACTTCGGGACAGGTGCTCCTCGACGGCGTGCCGGTGACCGGCCCGCCGCCCGGAATGGCGATCGTCTTCCAGGAGTACGGGCGCAGCCTCTTCCCTTGGATGAGGGTCGCTGACAACGTCGAACTCCCCCTGAAGGAGAAGGGGACACCGAAAGCGAAACGCCGGGAGCTCGTCACCGACGCCCTGCGGTCGGTGGGACTACCGGACGCCGCCGATGCCTATCCCTGGCAGTTGTCCGGGGGGATGCAGCAGCGCGTGGCGATCGCCCGTGCGCTGGCCTACGAGCCCCAAGTCCTTCTGATGGACGAGCCGTTCGCTGCTGTCGACGCCCAGACCCGCGCCGACCTCGAGGACCTGGTACGGGTCCTGTGGCAGGAGCGCGGGATCACCGTCCTGTTCGTCACCCACGACATCGACGAGGCGGTCTACCTCGGCGAGCGGGTCATCGTTCTCTCCGCCTCGCCGACGGTCGTGCAGGACGAGCTGCACATCGATCTGCCCGATGAACGGGACCAGTTGCACACCCGGGTCTCTCCTCGCTTCACCGAACTGCGCACGCACGTCTACGAGCAGATCCAGGCGGCGAAGCGAGCCACTCGGGCGGACGCGTCCACGATGTCGTCCGCGCCGGACCCCGACGGGCGTCCGGTCGGCTGAGCCGGGCCGACGGCCCTCCGGATCGCGGTCACCGTACCGGAGAAGCAATCTCCGTTTTGCCGTAGGGTGGCGGCATGAAGGACACCGCGATCCGGGTCGTCATCGCCGACGATCAAGCTCTGCTGCGGGGTGGATTCCGCATTCTTATCGACTCGGCCGACGATCTGGAGGTGGTGGGAGAGGCGGAGACCGGCCGCGAGGCCATCGAGATCGTCCGCCGCACCACACCGGACATCGTGCTGATGGACATCCGTATGCCGGAGCTGGACGGTCTCGCGGCCACGCGGGAGATCGCCTCGGACCCGGATCTGGACGGCGTCCGCATCGTGATCCTCACCACCTACGAGGTGGACGAGTACGTCCTACAGGCTCTGCGGGCCGGGGCGTGCGGCTTTCTGGGGAAGGGGATGCGTCCCGCGGAGCTGCCGGAGGCCATCCGGATCGCGGCGCGCGGCGAGGCGCTACTGTCACCCAAGGCCACCCAGACCTTGATCACGAGGTACCTCTCCCTGCCCGACGCACCACCGACAGTCCTCTCCGGCGAACTGACCGAACTCACCGACCGGGAGCGGGAGATCGTGGCGCTGGTGGCCGAGGGACTGTCCAATCAGGCGATCGCCGAGTACCTGGTCATCTCCCGTCAGACCGTCCGCACCCATGTGCACCGGGCCATGGCCAAACTCGGAGCCCGGGACCGGGCACAGCTCGTGGTGGTCGCCTACCGAACAGGGCTCGTCCGCCCGGCAGCTGCTGGGCGCTAGCCGGAACCGGGTCGAGGAGCGCAAGCCAGAACCGGCGTTCAGGGCTTCGCGGGAAGCGCGGGAAGCGCGGGAAGGAATGCGTCCACGCTGAACTCCTCTCGGCCCTCCACGATGTCGAGGCGACCACCGACGGATGCAGCCCGCTCACGCAGACCCAACAGGCCACGACCTGTGCCCCAGGAGAAATGCCGCTGATCCTCGGTGCGGGTCACCGGGTTGACCACCGAGACCCGGAGCCGGTGCGCTGCGAAGGACATACGGACCGTCGCGGTCCGGGGCGTGGCGCACTTGAGCGCGTTCGTCAGCGACTCCTGGATGATGCGGTAGCCGGCCATGCTGACGGCCGGACTCAGACCGAAGGTCCTGTCGCCGCGCTCCATGTCGACCGCCAGGCCGGCGGCTCGGAACCCGTCGAGGAGATCGTCGAGACGGTCCAGGGAGGGCATGGGATCCGGCGGCGGTGTCTCACCGTCGGGCTGACGCAGGACGGTCAGCATGGTGCCGAGTTCCGCGAGCGTGCTGCCGCTCGCCGTGATGACGTGCTCGATGGCCGCCTCGGCCGCCTCGGGCTCTCGGCGCAGCAGATGGGCAGCCGCTCCGGCCTGGAAGTTGATCACCGTGATGCTGTGCGCGACGATGTCGTGCAGGTCGCGGGCGAGCCGCAGGCGCTCCTCGACCACCCGCCGTGACGCCTCCATCTCCCGGGTCCGCTCGGCGCGCAGGGCGCGATCCTTGATGGCCTGGATGTAGGCGCGGCGGTTCCTGGTGGCGTCGCCGATGGCGACGGCCGCACCGAGCCACGCGATCAGCATGAGGTTGGCCGGATCGAAGATGCGCACCCCCGTCACGATCGCCGTGAAGAGCATGATCATGGTTCCGGCGATCGAGCCGGTCATCAGGGCGCGAGTGCGCGGGGCGGACACGGCCTCGGAATACAGGGCCACCAGACAGCACACGATTCCCGGGCCCGGCTCCCTCATCCACAGCAGGGCGACGAGGTAGCCGACGGTCGTTCCCGCGAGCGCGGCCGCCGGCGCACTCCGTCTCACCGTCAGCGGCGCCGCCGACAACAGCGTGAACAGAGTGGCGGGCCACACCGAGACGCCCTCCCTAAAGAATCCCGGGAAAATGAGGGCGGCCCAGACAAGGGCGATCAAACCGTCGACGAGAAGCGGATTGCCGAGCGCCCGGCCACGTATTCCGTCCAGCACACTCACCATCCCCGGACTCCGGTGGGTCTTTCCTCGCGACAGGTCGCGCACACAGCCCGCGCCGTTCACGGTACGCGCCTCAACTGGCCTGTACACCCCACCCGTCGTGCCGTACGCCGATCCACGTACACCGCAAGGCACGATACGGCGGGCGCCGTACGCGCGAGAGACGGTATTCAGGGGATGCGGAACCATTTTTCAGAAGGCAGTTTGAATCCATCACTTCCCCCACGCGACGAGGCCGTTGCATCCTCGTCGGTCCCACCGACCGTGCCGAGAAATATGCGAAGTGATTGCCCGATATCGACCGACCCGGCGCGACGCTCTTTCTCAGGAAAAGCACAGCATCAGTCGCTCGCCCCTGTCAAGGAGTTCCACTCGTCGTCAATAAGGTCACACAAACCCGCACCCCGACAAGGATGTTGATGTGAAGCGCCGAATATTCCTTTCCGGCATGGCAGCCACCGCCGCAGGAGCGACCGCCGCCCTGTACTACGGCGGATCGCAAGGCGCAGCGGCTTCGGCCGGAGGCACGCTGACGTTCCCCAAGGACTCCTACACCACGGAGACCAAGACGATCACAACGGCCGACGGTGCCGAGAAGAGCGTCACGTACCGACTCTGGGAGAACATCGTCTACGTCGCCAATCCCGTGGACCCGACCTACCAGTGCCTCAACGTCCAGCAGCCGGTCGAGATCGACGGGCGGGCCGTCGACGCCTCCCATGCCCCGATCTTCTTCTCCATCCCGCTCGGCGGTTTCCTCTCCGGCACACCCGCCGGCCGCACCAACCCCGGCGGGAGCCCGTCCCCGAGCGACAGTTCCTCGGCCGACCCCAGCGCCACCCCGACCGCGTCGCCCACGACCAGGCCCCCGCTGCCGCCCGGGGCGGGCGACCAGGGCGACAACTCGGCCCTGGCCCTGGCGGCCGGCTACGTCGTGGTCACCTCGGGCGCGCGCGGACGGGACAACGTCAAGGACGGCAAGTACTACGGCAAGGCTCCCGCCGCCCTCGTCGACCTGAAGGCGGCCTTGCGGTACATCCACAAGAACAAGGGCGTGCTGCCCGGCAATCCCAACAAGATCATCACCAACGGCGGCAGCGCCGGCGGCAACTTCTCCTCGATGATGGGCGCCTCGGTGGGCAGCACGCTGTTCGACCCCTACCTCCGAGAACTCGGCGCGGCCGCGGCGAGCGACGCGGTGTTCGCCTCCGCCGTCTTCTGCCCCATCATCGACCTCGGCAACGCCGACAAGGCCTACGAGTGGATGTACGGCTCGGCCAAGCTGGACGGCGAGCTGGTCGACCAGACGGCCTCGAAGCAACTGACCGCACAGTTCGCGGAGTACCAGGCCTCGCTCGGCCTCCGTGGCGTGGGCCGGTTCGGCCGGGTGACCGCCGCCAACTACGACCGGTACCTGCTGGAGAACTACGTACAGCCGGCCGCGACCAGCCATCTGCGGGCGCTCTCCGAGGCCGACCGGACGGCCTATCTGGCCGCCAACCCGTTCATCACGTGGTCGGGCGGCAAGGCGACCTTTTCCTGGGACGGCTACATCGCGCACATCGCGCGGTCCCGTCCGGTGCCCGCCTTCGACGACAAGGCCTTGGCGCAGCCGGAGCCGGGCTACTTCGGTGACGAGACCCATGTCTCGCGGCACTTCACCACCTTCGGCCTGCGGTACGCGACCGGTGACAAGACCGCCACGGTCGACCGCGACATCCCCCACAAGGTGCGGCTGACCAACCCGATGACCTACCTGGAGGAGCGCAACCCGCGCCGGGCGAGGCACTGGTGGCTGCGGATCGGCACCAGTGACACGACGCACTCCCTGACCGCGATCACCAACCTCGCCCTCAAGACGCAGAACCTCGGCGACGACGTCAACCTGAAGATGTACTGGGACGGCGGCCACGGCGCCAACGAGGACCCGGGCGACCTGATCAAGTGGATGGGCGAGATCACCGGCTACACCATCGGATAGCCCCACGGCGAAACCTGGCCGGACCTCCGCGACAGTTCGCCGTGGCGTGAACACCTGAGCGGGGCACCAGAACGGTGCCCCGCCTGCACTGCTGGTCAGCGTTGGAAGGCGCGGACCGTCGAGAAGGACGCGTATCTGGCGGGGGTCCGTCAGTCGTCGGCGATGCCGGTACCGCTGAGGGCGGGGACGGTGTTCTCCGGATGGGCCAGGGAGCGGGCGCTTGCCCGGAACTGGGCGAGCTTGTCGAGGATGGCGTGACCGACCGGGAGGTGTCCCCAGACGCTGATGCCCTGATGAGTGCTGGGTTCCCACGTCGCCTCGTCCACGACGACGGGGTTCCAGCCGACTTCCCAGTCGAAGCCGGAGGGGGTGCGAGCGTAGTAGGAGAGTTCACGGTCGTTGCTGTGCTGACCGACGGACAGCGAGCCGAAGCCGAGTTCGCGGACGCGCTGGTAGCTCTGAGCGACGTCGTCGAGGGTGTCGGCCTGGATGTTGAGGTGCTGCACGCGGGTGCGGATCGGGTCGATCGGCACCATGCGGGGGTTTGCCACCGCGATGGTGTGGTGGCGTTCGTTGACGCGAAGGAAGCGGATCTTGACTTTGACGCCGCTCATGGTCTCGTCGATGTAGTCGGTCAGGCGGGCGTCGAAAACGGTGTTGAAGTAGCCGCGGATCTGCGTCGGCCTGGTGGAGCTCAGGGCGATGTGACCCATGCCGGCATCTCCGGTGACGAAGCCGGAGGCGAGCATGCGCAGGGGCTCGGCGGACTTCACCGGGGTGGTGTAGATCTCCTGGGTGATGCCCTTGGGGCCGGGGAAGCGCAGCAGGCGTTCGACACCGCGCAGGGCGGCTTCTTCGTCGGTTCCGACGACGAGGGGCACGCCGTGGGCGCGGATGCGGGCCTCGATCTGTTCGAAGGAGAAGTGATCGTCGATGTGCCAGCCGGTGACGACGACGTCTTCGGCGGGGCCGCGCCGCAGAAGGAAGCGGCACTCCTGGTCGTCGAGGCGGAAGCGCATCAAATCACGGGAGAGCGCGTCGTGATGCATGCCGATGGCGTCGGCGCCGAACCGGCGCCAGTCGGCGAATCGGTTGGTCTCGATGATGATGTAGCCGAGGTGGACGGCTCCGAAGACCGACGGGGCGTCGTGCCCCTCATGCGTGTTCATCGGTGGCCTGCCAGGAAGTCGGAGCAGATGCGGTTGAACAGGTCTGCTCGCTCGAACTGCACCCAGTGCCCGGTGTTGGCCACCAGGTACAGGTCGCAGTTGGGCATGCGGTCGGCCAGCATGCGGGCACCGGAGGGGCGGTTGACCTTGTCCTCGGCACCCCACAGCACGAGGGTGGGCACGGACAGTCGGCTCAGTCGCGGGTCGCGGGTGAAGTCCGACTTCCACAGGGTGCGCAGTGCGCCCGGCCCGGAGGGAAGCTTGGCGGGCGGAGAAGCGATGACCTCGGGGTCGATGCTGGCCTGGTAACGGTCTTCGATGGCGGAGTCCGGGACACTGGCGGCGTTGAAGACGAGGTAGTTGCGGATGAACGTCTCCAGCTTCAGCCGGGACGGTCCGTCGCCGGTGTAGTAGCTGAGCAGGCTCTTCATGCCACGGGTGGGCACGGCGCGGGTGGTGCCGGCCCCGGCAGGGCCCATCAGCAGCATGCGGTCGACCCGGTGGGGAGCGTCCAGGGCCAGGCGTAGGGCACAGGCGCCGCCATAGGAGTTGCCGACCAAGTGGACCTTTTCCAGGCCGAGTTCGTCCAGCAGACCGCGGATGAGGCCGGAGAGGTAACCGAAGGGGTCGGCGCCGTCGACGCCCTTGCTGCTGCGGCCGTAGCCGGGCATGTCGGGCACGATGACCCGGTACCTCTCGGCCAGCCGGGCGATGTTGCGGACGTAGTTGGAGACACCCGAGGCGCCAGGGCCGCCGCCGTGCAGCATCACCACCGGCGGGCCGTCACCCGTCTCCGCAACGAAGATCTTCTTTCCGTCGACGTCATACGTCGTCTCCTGCATCGTCGGCAGGTCGGTCGGCGTGGTCATGTCGTTCCTCGCTTTGCGGTGATGGTCGGGTCGGCGAAGGGCTGTTGTCGGGGTGAGGCCCGTCGGCGACGGTGGCGCTGTGCGGCGACGGGCGCGGCGGCGTGGGCGCCGGGGCAGTTCTCAGTCCACGGAGACGGCTCGGGCACGCGAGAAGATCCTCGGCATCGCGATCGAGGGCTACGATCTTCGAATTACCGTAGCGATCGATACAATTAGAATGAGTGTTACGGTAACCGTGGTGCCGGATGCAGTCAAGGTTCGGCGTGATCAGGAGGGAAGTGCTCATGGCCGGGTCCCAGGCCACTCGCAAGAAGCGCGCGAACGGCATCGAATCGCGGCAGCGCATCCTCGACGCCGCCGTGGAGATCGCGGGAGAGCGCGGGTACGAGGGCACGTCCATCGCGGCCGTCAGCGTCAAGTGCGGGCTGCCTGCCAGCTCGATCTACTGGCACTTCAAGGACAAGGACGACCTGATCGCCGCCGTTATCGAGCGCAGCTTCGACACCTGGCTGACCGCGGTGGAGCTGCCGGGTGAGGGAACGGGGACGCCTTTGGAGCGGATCACCGTCATGGCCACGAGCGTGGCGAAGTCGCTGGTCGACGCCCCTGACTTTCTGCGCCTGGGCCTCATGCTCGCCCTGGAGCGACGGCCCAGTGAGCCCCGGGGCAGGACCGTTTTCCTCCAGGTCCGGGAGACCGCCCGCCGCAGGATCGCCGAGTATGCGCAGATCCTTTTCCCGGAGCTGAACGAGGACGCGATCCGAACGCTGACCACCTATGCCGTCGCAGGCGTTGACGGCTTGTTCGTGCAGCGACAGATCGACGGGAACTCCGTCGAACTGGTCGCATTGTTCGAACTGCACGCCCGGCTGGTGCACGATGCGGCACGCCTGATGGCGACCGACGAAGCCCGGTGAGCGTGAGGGCGTCTGAGCCCTCCGCTACGAAACAGCCCTTCCGCTACTGCGTCCTGCCCATGTACATCAGCTCCCAGATCGCGGAATCCGTGTGGCTCTCGACCACACTTCCCGCCCTGAGATGCTCGATGCGCAGCTCGCCCTCGAAGCGCAGGTAGGCGCCGTCGAAGCGAACCAGCTTGGCCGCCAGTCTCTTTGGCCCCTGGAGGCTGTCGATCAGCTTGTTCAAAGACAGATCGCGGTGGCGGGTGAAGGTGGCGGTGTAGGTGTCGTCGCCGTCAGCGTAGGTGTAGCGGACCACGTTCCCGACCGGCTTGCCCGTCGTGACGTCCGTATAGACGCCGAGCGTCTCGAAGGAGACCTTGGCCGGGTCGTCGGCGATCACCCGGCCGCCCTTGGCCAGCATGAAGACAGGCAGTGGCGTGCTGCCGTACGCCTTCTCGGCGGTGATGTACGAGGCGATCACGGCATAGGGGCCCGCGCCGCCGCGTCCCCAGTACCAGTGGTTGATGAGTGAGTTCATCGGGGCGTTGCCCCAGTTGTGGTCGTGATAGCCGACGCCGGCGGAGGAGCGGGCCGCACCGTCGACCGTGTAGGTCGCCATCACCCGGCCCTGGGGAACGGCGGGCAGCCAGTTGAACTCCTTCTCGCCCTCCGCGCCGAAGTACCAGTGGCCCGTCGCGGGCCGCCAGGAAGGGATGTCGCCGGTGAGAGTGACCTCGATGGCGACATTCTCGATCCGGGCACTGATCGTGTACGCGTGCAGATCGCCACGGAAGAAGTGGTCGCCGATCCGGACGTCACACCCCTCCTGGGACGCCGAGAACTTCTCGGGCTTCCACTCGGCGACCTTGCCGTGACTCCTGCCGTCGGGAAGGTCCAGGTCGATCCGGATCATGGGCGAGAGCGGTCGGCCGACGTCGGCGAAGTCCTTGGTGAAGAACGCCACGACCAACTTCGCACCGTCGTCGAGGTGGGCGTCGAAGTACCACCACTCGTAGGTCCCGGCGCTTCCGTCGGTGCGCCTGCCGTCCTCCCACGACTGCACGACGGCGGGCTCGATCCCGATGAGGTCGAAGTCTGCGGGAGCCGATCCCAGGCGAGCCAGTGACGTTCCCATATCAGGACCTTTCCGAGTTTGTTCAATTGCGCGACGCGCGACGGATCGGTGACTGCAGTGGTCCGTGGGCCTGTGCCGCCCTCGGCTACGAGGCGGTCTCGATGTGAAGCCTCGATGCGCTCCTGGGCATGGGCGCGTGTTCATCCGCGACCTGTCGCGCGGGCCCGAGTGTCGCCGCGGCAGGCGTGAGCGGGGGTGCTCACGGTGCAGCCGGGGCCGTATTCGGGAACGTAACACGCTATTGGCGACCCGACAACAGGAGGTACGAGCGGCCGGCGGGAGTGCCGGAGAGCGTCGCATTGCACGTGTCGGGAAGTCCTGCGGGCAGGGGGTACGTCGAAATCAGCGGGGTTGCTCCCGCCCGCGTACCGTCACTCCCCGCGGCTCTCCGGCCCGAACTCCTCGATGATCAACAGGAGGGTCCGCTCCAACAGGGCGAGTGTCTGCTCTCGACTCAGGGTGCCGCGGTTGAGCCACTCATGGGTCGCGGACCGTGCCATCGCGCCGAATGCGCGGCACATGCCGCGCAGCGGTCCGTCCGCCTCGGTGCCGGGGTCGATGCCGAGTGCCCGCAGGGTCTGGTCGACGGTGGCCTCCTCCGCCTCCCGCATGACGGAGTCGATGTCGGGGTCATGGCCGTGCGACAGCGCGTCCACGGTGACCAGCCACATGCCGCGGTTGCGGTCGACGACGCTGAGGAAGCGGTCGATGACGCCGTTCACCCGCTCCTGGAGGGTGCCCTTGGGTAGCCGCTCCAGCACGGAGTCGGGCACGGCGACCATCTCGTGCAGCACCGTCAGGTAGAGCTCTCGCTTGCCGCCGAAGTAGTGGTTGACCAGGCCTCGGGTGACGCCGGCCTCGCGTGCGATGTCCGCCAGTGACACCGCGCCGTAGGGCTTCTCGCCGAAGGCGCGGCGTGCGCAGGCGACGATCTGGTCGCGGCGCGCTTCCGGCTCCATCCGGGTCCGTGCCCGGCCTTCGGTGGGGACGGGGGCTGTCACGGTTTCATCCTTTCACGGCTCCTGCCGGCGAAGGTCGGCGCAAGCCGTGGTGGTACGCCGGGCGCCGCCTCCGGACTCCGCGGGGCTATCGAGTCGGGTGGAGGGCGATCAGTTTCGGGCCGGTCATGGGGGCGAGGACTCCGCGTGTGTGGGGTGCCGGTCCGGACACTCTCGCCGTTTATTGGCGACCCGTCAAGAAACGGGGGCGAAATGGCCCGGCAACTATTGACTGGGCGCCAATAGCGGGTCGACAGTGTTGCCACACCCACGCCCGGTGCGTGCCGGGCACCGCGGGCTCCGGCAGCCTCCTTCGAGTGAACCCGACTCCCCCGACAGCAAAGGAGCTGCACGGTGACGCCGACCACCCCCCGGACATTCTGCGAAGCGTTCCAGCGGACGGCAGCGCGCCAGGCCGACCGGCTCGCCCTGCGTACCGTCGGTGACACGACGACGCTGCTCTGGTCCGAGTACGCCGACCGGGTCCGGGCACTTGCCGAGGGGCTGACGGCGCTCGGTGTGCGCCGCGGCGACACGATCGCGCTCATGCTGCGCAACCGGGCGGATTTCCACGTCGCCGACACGGCCGTCTTCCATCTCGGAGCAATCCCGTTCTCGGTCTACAACACCTCCTCCCCCCATCAGGTGGCCCACCTGCTCAAGGACTCGCGGGCCCGCCTGGTGATCACGGAGGAGCGCTTCCTGCCCGTGCTCGACCATCCCGCTCGCGAGGTGGACGCGACGGTCGTCACCGTCGACGGCGCCTTCCCCGGGACCCTGTCGCTTGACGACGTCTCCGCCCGTACGGTCGAGGGCTTCGACTTCGAGGCGATCTGGCGCTCCGTACGGCCGGACGACGTACTCACACTGATCTACACCTCCGGTACGACCGGGCAGCCCAAGGGCGTCGAGATCACCCACCGCGCCGAACTCGCCCAGTGCGCGGGCGCGAACGAACGGCTCGGCATCAACGCCTGCGACCGGATGATCTCCTTCCTGCCCTCCGCGCACATCGCCGACCGCTGGTCCTCGCACTACACACAGATGACTGCGGGAACCGAGCTGACGACCGTCGAAAACCCGCGTGACATCGCAGCCGCCCTCGCCGACGTCCACCCACAGGTCTTCGGAGCGGTGCCGCAGATCTGGCAACGTCTCCACAACGGCCTCCGCGCGGCACTGGATCAGGCCGCGGACAGCGAAGCCGACCCGGCACGCCGACAGGCACTGTCCGACGCCCCCGGTCTCGCCCTGCGCTACGCCGAGGCCGTGGAGCGGGGACAGCTCACCGCCGAACTCGCCGAACAGTGGGCGGCGTTGGACTCCGAGGCACTGGCACCATTGCGCCGGCGGTTCGGCCTCGACCGACTGCGTGTGGCGGTCTCGGGGGCCGCGCCGATCGCGCCGAGGCTGCTGCTGAGCCTGCGCGGCCTCGGTATCCCGGTGAGCAATACCCTCGGCATGTCCGAACTATCGGGGATGTCGACCTACTCGCCTCCCGGTGAGGCCCCAGCCGCTTCGGTGGGCCGCCCGTTGCCGGGCGTTGATGCTTCGATCGCCGCGGACGGCGAGCTGCTGGTCCGCGGCGAGATCGTCATGCGCGGCTACCGGGATGCCCCCGAGAAGACCGCCGCCGCGCTGAACGCCGAGGGCTGGCTGCGGACCGGCGATATCGCGACCATCGACTCGGCCGGTGTGATCACCCTGGTGGACCGCAAGAAGGACCTCATGATCAGCACGGGCGGCAAGAACCTGTCACCCTCCGCCATCGAGGGAGCCGTCCTCTCCCACACTCCCTTGCTCGCCCATGTGGTCGTGATCGGCGACGAACGCCCCTTCGTGACCGCGCTGCTGGTGCCCGACCCCGATGCGGTCACCGCTTTCGCCGCACGGCACGGCCTGGACGGCGGACCTGCCGAACTGTGCCGGCATCCCGCGGTCCGCGCGGCGATCGAGACGGGGTTGGCCACGGCCAACTCCGTCCTGTCCCGGCCCGAACAGGTCCGCGCACACATCGTGCTGACCGAGGACTGGCAGCCCGGCAGCGAGTTCGTCACCCACACCCGCAAGACGCGCCGCGGGCCCATCCATGAGCATTACGCCTCGCAGATCGAGGCGATGTACACCGAGCACACCGCAGCCAACGGCACCGGCCGATCCGGATAAAACGCCCGTGCTGAAAGGAGCCGACCGGTGTCGGACAGGGATGGGTCGTGGAATCCATGACGGAAGAGGAGACCCGTCGGCAGCGGCGGGCACGCTTCGAAGGGCTGGCGCAGGTGGTGACGGAGCCTCTGCACCGGTATCTGGTGCGACGATCGGCCCCTGACATGGTCGAGGACGTCCTGTCCGAGACGATGCTGGTGCTGTGGCGTCGCCTCGACCAGGTACCCGGGGTCAGAAACGGGTCCCTGCCCGATCGCGACGAGGTGCTCCCTTGGTGTTACGGGGTCGCGCGGGGCTGTCTGGCCAATGCCCGCCGGGCGGATCGACGCAGGCTCCGCCTGGTGGAGCGGCTGATCGGCGTTCAGCAGGAGCCTCCGGCCGTGGCCACCGACCACGGCGACCTGCACGCCGCGCTCGACGCACTCGGGGAACTGGATCGCGAGGTGATACGGCTGTGGGCGTGGGAGGAACTGGCGCCGCGGCAGATCGCGGAGGCGACCGGAATGACGTCCAACGCGGTGAGTCTGCGGCTGCACCGGGCGAAGAAGAAAATCGCCGAACAGCTCCAGTCGGGGCGAAAGAACGCCGAACGCGCCGGACACAAGATGAGTGAAGGAAGGAGCGGTCAGTGAAGGACAACGAATTGCTGACCCTGCTGAGGGACGCGGACCCCGCACTGACCTCACAAGCTCCGCCGCCCGACATCAATCGTCTTGTGGAGGCTGCCATGAAAACCGACTCCGTAGCGCCGTCGGAAAACACCGACTTCGACACCACAACTCGCACGGCGAAGACCGCCACCGGACGGGGGCGCCGACGTCTCTTCGGACTCGCGGCGGCTGCCGCGCTACTCCTCGGCGGTGGTATCACCGCGGGAATCACGGCGAATTCCGGGAGCGGGCACGCGACCGAAGCCGTCAAGGAGCTGAATCTCACCGGGAACGGCAACGCCAAGTGCCAGGCACCTGTTCCCGACCAACTGGCGGGTTACCCGACGCTTTTCTATGGAACGGTCACCTCTGTAAAGGGGCCCTTGATCTCCTTCCACGTCGACCATTGGCTGCGCGGTGGTGGCACCAGCACGATCCTGGTGAGCAACAACCCGGACTTCCCGGAGAACCTGACCTTCACGGTCGGCCAGCATTACATCGTGGCTGCCGAAAGCGACGGGTCCATTCCCTCGTGTGGTGCGAACTGGGTCTCGGACGAGACCTGGAAGCAGTTCAGCGACGCATTCGGAAAGTAGCGTCACGGCTTCGGCCGCCGGTCCCGAGCACCATGACGATCTCGTCGCGGTACTCGGGACCGCCCTCATGCCGCACGCGGCGGGCCGCTGTCCGTCACCGCACCGCGACTTCGCACCGGATGGCATGGCGGCCGAGGACCGAGTCGTCGTTTGGTCGGTGGTGCCCCCGATCCAGCGGCCCCATGGGTAGGTGGGGGCAGTGCCGCCCTGGCCCGGAGGCCGATCGGGCGTTGCAGCCCGGTTCGCCGGTTTGATGGTCGTGACGGGCGGATGTGTGGTGACGCCTGATCCGCCCGGCAGGGCTGAGGTGTGCGGGTGTCAGCGGAGGTGGACGCGGTCGCCGGCTACCGGACTGCTGGTGGAGGTCAACTCCCGTTGCCGCCATGCTCCCGGCGGGTGTCCATGATGGCGCCGGAAGGCTGCGGCAAACGCGTAAGGCGAGCTGTAGCCGATCACGTCGGCGATTTTCGCCAGGCTCAGCTCGCCGTTGCGCAGGTGGTCGCGGGCCAGGGTCATACGCCAATCGGTGAGGTATTGCATCGGGGTCTGGCCGAGCACGTCTCGGAAGGTTCGCGCAAAGGCCGCCCGGGACAGTCCGCTGATCTCGGCGAGTTCGGGGACCGACCACGGGTGCCCGGCATCCTCGTGCATGGCTTGCAGGGCTGCACTCAGCCTGGGATCCGCCGATGCCCGGTACCAGCGTGGTGCGGTGGTGCTCTGGCGGAAACTGGTACGGATGGCAAGAACCAGAAGTATGTCGAGGAGACGGTCCAGCACAGTGGGGTAGCCCGGCTCGGGCGACGCCAGCTCCCGGGACAGCAGGCCGATCACGTCGCGGAGGGGATCGCCGATGGCTGCCGAGAGTGGCAACACCTGGGGCAGGGCATCGAGCAGGCCGCTGCCGATGTCCCCCGAAAATCGGTAGGCACCGCACAGGAACACCGTCGCCTGTGGGTCGTCCGAGCGACCGTCGGGCCCGTGCTGCGCCCGGAACTCCTCCGGTTCGAGGCAGTCGGCGCCGGGTTCGTGGCCGATGTAGTGATCGGGGCCCCCGCGGACGAGCGTCACGTCGCCCGGCGCGAGTTCCATCGGACTCTGGGAGGCGTCGTCGAACCACAGCCACCCGCGCCCCCGTACGACGGCGTGCACCGCGAGTTGGATGGAGCCCCCCAGCCGCAGCCCCCAGGGGGGTGCCGCCACCGTGCGGGCGAAGACGGCGCCCGAAGCGCGCGCCCGCGCGAGGTGGTCGTACAGCAGATCCATGCGTCAAGCATTGAGCAGGGCGGTCACGACAGTCAATTGCGTGAGCGTTTGAAACAAAGAACCAAGAGGATCACGCATTGATTCGCTCATTGAGCGGTCTCACCATGGATCCATGATCGATGCACAGCAGACGACACTCGTGCTCGGCGGTACCGGACGAACCGGATCGCTGGTCGCGCGGAAACTCATCGAGCGGGGCCTGAACGCACGTACGGCCTCGCGCCACGGCGCCGACGTGCTGTTCGACTGGGACGCCCCGGCCACCCACGCCCGCGCCCTGGACGGCGTCGACCGCGTCTACCTCGTCACGCCCGTCCTGCGAATCACGTACGCCGACCTGGTGTCCGACTTCCTCGACCGTGCCGCGGAGACCGGGGTGCGACACGTCACGTATCTCAGCACCCACGGCAGTGAACAGGCGCCATCGAAGGTCGACATCCGCGCCGTGGAGCTCGACCTCGCGCGCCGGGGAGCCTTCACCCACTCCGTCCTGCGTCCCGCATGGGTCATGCAGAACTTCAGTGACGAACACCTTCCAGTCATTGAAGGCGCCATCACCGTACCGACCCGTGGCGGCGCGGAAGCCTTCGTCGATGCCACGGACATCGCCGCGGTCGCGGTCGAGACGCTGGTCGACCCTGACGCCCATGCCGGCGCGCAGTACGCACCGACCGGCCCGCAGTCGCTCACGGTCGGCGAGGTCGCCGCCATCATCGCCGATGTGACCGGCACACCCGTCAGCCACAACGACATCGACGCCGACGCCTGGATCGGCGGCGCGGTCGCCGCCGGCCTCGTACCCGGCGACTACGCCGTGATGCTCCGCTGGCTGACGGAGACCATCAGCTCCGGCAACGGGTCCCGGCCGAACGACGACATCGAGAAGGTCACGGGCAGACCGCCGACCACCTTCCAGGAATTCGCCCGGCGAAACGCGGCCGCGTGGAACCTCGGGGCAGTCAAGTGACCGCGCCCATCAATGACTTCGACGACCTCGAAGACCTCAACTACAGCGACTACACGGCGCTGGACCCCTTCTTCCAGATCATCGAAGAAGGACTGGCCGGCTTCGTCGACGGACAGCACTTCTTCGATCTCCTGGCCGAGGACGTCGTCTTCGCCTACGTGATCTCTGTTCCCGGATACCCGCGACGGATCGAGGGACGCCGGGCCGTGGCCGAGCTGTACCGCGGCTACGGCAGCACCATGGTCCTGCGGAGCGCAGACGAACTGGCCGTTCACCGGGATCACGCGGCATCGGTGATCGTGCTGGAGTACGCGGTGCACGGGCAGGCCGTTCACACCGGGCGGGCCTACGACAACCACTTCGTCTCCGTGATCACCATCAAGGACCGCAAAGTCACGCACTGGCGGGACTACTTGGACCCCGTCGCAGTCTTCAACGCGATCGGCTGGCCCGAACAGTGACCAGCCAACGGGCCCGGCGGAGTGATCTCCACCCTCCCCGGGGCGGTTCGCCTACCGCACCGCACGCTGAGCGGCCGGCCGCCGGGCACGACGTATCAGATTCTGCGATCGGCTTGCCCCTTGCGAAGCAGTGGGTCGGACGAATGTCGAAGAGTCGCCATCGACGACCAGTTGGTGGAGCTCTCGGCGCCCTCAGTCGACTTGACGCCCCCAGGACGAACGGCCATTGTGGAACTAAGACGACCGGTCATATTGGCCGAGCGGAATGTCTGTCCGCGGACGGCAGTCGCGGGCGGATCTGGCGTGCGAGCCACCGACGAGCAGGGAGTGCCATGTCCACATACCGAGCGTTCGAGGTCACGGGGACGCGGAAGTTCGAGCTGGTGGAGCGTGAGGTACAGGAACCGCCGCTGGGACATGTGCGACTGCGGGTCGAGGCGTGCGGCGTCTGCCACTCCGACGTGGTGGCCGTCGAGGGGATGCGGCCCGACCCGTCCTCACCGGTGGTCCCCGGACACGAGGCCGTCGGCGTGATCAACGCGGTGGGTCCCGGGGTGACGACATGGCGGGTCGGCGAGCGGGTGGGTGTGGGATTCCTGGGCGGCCACTGCGGAGTGTGCAACTTCTGCCGGCGTGGTGACTTCGTCAACTGCGCGGACCAGCCGCAGACAGGCAGTGACGTCGACGGCGGATATGCGGAGTCGATGGTCGCCAGGGCCAGCGGCCTGGTCCGGATCCCGGAGGGGATCGGCTCGATCGACGCGGCGCCGCTGCTGTGCGCGGGACTGACGGTGTTCAGCGCGCTGCGGCAGATCGAATACGTCCCGGGCGCGCTGGTCGCCGTGCAGGGTATCGGCGGTCTCGGGCACCTGGGCGTTCAGTACGCGAACAAGCTCGGGTTCCGCGTCGCCGCGATCGCCCGGGGCACAGGGAAGGCGGAGTTGGCCAAGCGGCTCGGCGCCGACCACTACATCGACAGCTCCACCGAGGATGCGGGCGCGCAGTTGCAGAGGCTGGGCGGCGCAGTCGCGGTCATCGCGACCGCCGCGAGCGGTGCCTCGATGTCGCCGCTTGTCTCCGGACTGGCGCCGCGCGGCCGCATGGTGGTCGTCGGTGCCGCCATCGACCCGATCCAGGTGCAGACCACCGACCTGATCTTCGGTACCCGCACTGTCGCCGGAAGCCTCACCGGCAGCTCGATCGACAACGAGGACAGCCTCCGGTTCGCCAAGGCCCGGGATGTCCGCCCGATGACCGAAGTCATGCCGCTCGCTCAGGCGCCCCAGGCGTACGAGCGCATGATGTCCGGCGAAGCCCGTTTCCGTATCGTCCTGAATATGGCGGTCTGAAAATGAATGCGAAAGACAGCCTCAAGGATCTGACGATCGCCGCACACGGTGGCCTCGACCGGTGGACGGGGTTCACATCACTCACCGCGCACCTCCGCAACGGCGGACCATTGTGGGGGATCAAGGGGCAGGAGGGTGTCCTCGCTGACGCCCATGTCCGCGTCGACCTGCACAGCCAGTTCGCAAGCCACTTCCCGATCAAGGAGGAGGGTCGGCGCACTGCCCTCACCCCCAACCGCGTCGCGATCGAGACCGACGCGGGTGAGGTACTGGCCGAACGAGACAACCCGCGGGACTCGTTCGCCGGCCATGTCCTCGAAACCCCGTGGGACGAACTGCAGTTGGCGTACTTTGCCGGATACGCCATGTGGACGTATCTGACCGCGCCTTTCTCCTTCACCATGCCCGACTTCACGACCGAGGAGCTGACGCCCTGGGAGGAGGGCGGGCAGACGTGGCGGCGGCTGAAGGTGACGTTCCCCGACACCATCGCGACCCACTCCAAGGAGCAGACCTTCTACATCGGCAGCGACGGTCTGTTCAAGCGGCATGACTACAACGCCGAGATCGTCGCTGGCGGCCCGGCCGCACACTACCCCTCGGAATACCGCGAGTTCGACGGGATCAAGGTCCCGACCAAACGGCGGGTCTATGCCCTCAACGAGGATGGAACACCCAACCTGGATCTGCTGCTCGTCACCATCGACCTCGACAAGATCACGCTCGAATGACAGGCGCTGCACCACACCACCGACCCCTCGGCCGTCCGCGACCGGGGGCTCGGTGGTCGCGCTCCCGGGTCATGGAACCGTCGGGTCACGGAACCGAAGAAGCACCCCACCTACTCAGGCGAGCAGGGTGCCGAACACCGTGCCGAAGAACACCTCGTAGGAATCTTCCGAATGCTCGGACCGGGCGGAGATGAGCGTTCCCTCCCAGGCATTGAGGATGAACCGGGCGAGCGTCTTCGCATCTGTGGCTGCCGCGACCTGGCCCGACTCCTGTGCCTGGGCGATCGCAGCTGCGAGAGCCTCGGCCCAGCGCTCCAGGCTGACCCGTACCGCCTCGCGGATCACATCGCTGTGGTCGGCCATCTCCGTGCCGAAGCCGCCGATGAGGCAGCCGCGCGAGTAATCCCGGCCGGTGTTCTCGTCGCGGAGGAATTCGAAGTGGCGCCGCAGCCGCAACAGCGGATCGACCGACGCGTCGGTGAGCTCCGGGAGCCGGCGGCTCTCGCCGTACCGTTCCAGGGCCACCACGGCCAGCGCCTCCTTGCTCACGAAGTGGTTGTAGAACGACCCCTTCGGGACACCCGCGCTGTCGGTGATGTCCTTGACGCCCGCCGCGTTGAACCCGCGCGCGTGGAACTGGTCGACCGCCGCGTCGACGATCTCCTCGCGCACACTCCTTCTGCTCACCGGGAGTACCCCTTCACGGCAATATGACCAACCATCTTAAAACTTTACCATGCACTGTCAGTCACCATTCGGCCGCAGGCCATTACGTCTCGGTCGAAGCCTCCGCCAGGCGGGGCAGCGATGATGGAGCGCCCGCTGCACGAGGAGTTCACCCGCCGCCTCGCGGAGCGAGCGGAGAACGTCCCCGTCGGACTCCACTCCGACCCGGCGACGGAGGCGGGCGATCCCAGCCGGTCCCAGACCTCCAGCCGCTGATGCCCCAGTCCGCCGTCCAGTCCTCGACCCGGGACTCCCCCGACCGGAACAAGCCGCTGCCGGGTTCGGGGATTGCCCGGATAGAAAGCGCTCTCTATGCTGACAGGCGTGGATTCAGAAGGCGTCGTCGAGGACTCCTATTTCGACTACTGTCCCTGGGATTTCGCGCATCGGGCCTCCGCCGTGCAGCGCGAGACGCAGGATGCACACCAGAAGCGTCTGACTGACGAGGCCGGTGCGAGTCTTGGGCCGCGGTGTTATGTCTCTTCGGCCGCTGCCGTGTTCGCTGATGTTCTGTGTCTGGGCGCCGACTCCTACATTGCGGGGCATGCCTATGTCACCGGTGAGGTGCGGGCCGGGCGTGACTGTTCGGTCAATCCGTATGCGACGGTGCGGGGACGGGTGACGCTCGGGGACGGGGTGCGCATCGGAGCCCACACCTCTCTTCTCGGCTTCAATCATGGGTTCGCCCCGGACCAGCCCGTACACAGGCAGCCGCTCACCAGCGAGGGCATCGTCGTCGGGGATGACGTGTGGATCGGCTCGCACGTCGTCGTCCTGGACGGGGTGACGATCGGCGATCACTGCGTGGTGGGCGCGGGTGCGGTCGTCACCAAGGACCTGGCACCGTGGACGATCGCCGCCGGCAACCCGGCCCGCCCGCTGCGTGATCGTCGCGGGCTCGGCGGATCAGCGGCCGACCCGCCGGATCATGACCTGGGCGATGCCGTGGCCCGGTTCGCCGAGCGAGCCCGGGCACAGGCTGCCGATGTGCTGGCTCGTTGCTGGAGCGACGACACCCGCCGCTACAGCGACCGGCCGGGCGTGTCCGCGACGGTGCGCGCGCACTGTGATGCCGTAGAGATTGCCGATCTGCTGCT
Organism: Streptomyces sp. NPDC051963; assembly: GCF_044593495.1. NCBI lineage: Bacteria > Bacillati > Actinomycetota > Actinomycetes > Kitasatosporales > Streptomycetaceae > Streptomyces > Streptomyces sp. NPDC051963. The sequence goes on from NZ_JBIUCC010000006.1 coordinate 208,052, forward strand.
GGGTGCGCCGCCGGAACAGATGGCCGCCGCTGAGCATGCCGAGAGGCTGCGCCTGCTGCAGGATCCGGCGAGCGGACTGGTGCCTGAGCTCGCACCCGGAGGTGGCCCGGGCCTGCTGCCCGCGCCGGCCGACGATGGGTGGATCGAGGACGGCGGTGCCGAGTACCACGTGCTCTCGGTGGGCTGTGCGCTGGAGTTGCTGGGATCCCTCTTTGCCCACCCGGTGCATGTCGTGGACCGCATGACGGCTGGTCAGCTGGTGGCGCGGCTGGAGGCGTTGCCTTGGCGGACGGGCGCGTGGTCGGCGGGTGCGTGGGTGGACTGCTGGGCCACCGGTGCGTATCGCAATCTGGAGCTCGCGGGTGAGGCTTCCGGCGGTTCGGGTGCCATGGAGGCGTTGTTCGGCTGGCTGGGCACGCGGGTGGATCCGTGGACGGGGATGTGGGGCGCGGCGGCCTCGCCGGCCGAGGGTCGGCTTCAACTGGTCAACGGCTATTACCGGTTGACTCGTGGCTCGTTCGCGCAGTTCGGGCTTCCGGTGCCGTATGCGGAGCGGGTGGTGGACACCGTGCTGGCCCATGCTCATGACCCTCGGTGGTTCTCGGCGGGCCGTCAGAATGCATGCAATGTGCTGGATGTGGCGCATCCGTTGTGGCTTGCGGGACGCCAGACCCGTCATCGGGAGGGCGAGGCGCGGGCGTGGGCGAGTGAGCAGCTGGCGTCGGCGCTGGGGAACTGGCGTGACGGAGCCGGCTTCGGGTTCGGCCCGGCGGGAGAGGGCGGCTCGGGTCCCGGCCGGGAGCCGGGGCTTCAGGGCACCGAAATGTGGCTGGCCATCGTCTGGCTGCTGGCCGATCTGGTGGGAGTGGCGGACCGGCTGGGCTATCGGCCGCGGGGTGTGCACCGCCCCGAGCCCGTCCGGTCGCCCATGTTCACGACGCCCCACCGGGGTCTGTTGTGAATTGAGGGCATGGGTGCCCTCAATCGTCCTGACCGGGCATCGATCATGCCGCCGACCGACCGTGGGATGGAGACGCCGAAGTCGGACGCGACCTCCGGGAGCAGTCCCGTCATGACGAATTCGGTGTTCCGATCCCGAAGGTCCCGACCGCGAGGGCCAGAAGCGTGAGGGCGTGGCGTTCACGTTTCCGTCCAATGCGGGTGCGTTGTACGGGAGTTGCGCGGTGCCCGCCCCGTATGGGGGCCCGGGGCGGGCGCCCTTGCGAGGTCAGCCGAGGGCCGGGTAGTCGGTGTAGCCCTGCTCGTCGCCGCCGTAGAACGTCGCGGGGTCGGGCGTCGCGAACGGGCCGCCCTGCTGGAGCCGCTGCGGCAGGTCGGGGTTGGCGATGAAGAGCGCGCCGAAGGCCACCGCGTCGGCGGTGCCGTCCTCGACCAGGCTCAGCGCGTCCAGGCCCGTGGGGTTCGGGTGGGTGAAGGGGTTGAGGACGAACGTGCCCTGCCACTGCTTGCGCAGCTTGAGGGTCAGCTCGCGGTCCGGGCCCTCCATGAGGTGGACGTAGGCCAGGCCGAGTGGGGAGAGCGCCGTCAGCAGTTCGCCGTAGAGGTTCGGCAGGTCGCTCTCGACGATGTCGTTGAGGGGGTTTCCGGGCGAGATGCGGAAGCCGACGCGGTGGGCGCCGATCGCGTCGGTGACCGCCTTGGCGACCTCCGCACCGAAGCGGATACGGCCCTGGATCGTGCCGCCCCACTCGTCGTCACGGAGGTTGGCGTTGTCGGAGAGGAACTGCTGGATCAGGTAGCCGTTGGCGCCGTGGATCTCGACCCCGTCGAAGCCCGCGGCGATCGCGTTGCGGGCGGCGGAGACGAAATCGGCGATCGTCCCCTGGATCTCGGCCGGCGTGAGTGCCTTCGGGGTGACGCAGGGCTGAAGGCCTTCGGCGGTGAAGACCTTGGTGTCAGCGGCCACCGCCGAGGGGGCCACGGAGGTCACGCCTTCGGGCAGCAGGCTGGGGTGTCCGATGCGGCCGGTGTGCATGAGCTGGGCGAAGATCACGCCGCCCTTCTCGTGCACGGCGTCGGTCACCTTGCGCCAGGCCTCCACCTGGGCGGAACTGTGCAGGCCGGGGGTGTCGGGGTAGCCCTGCCCGACCACGCTGGGCTGGATGCCTTCGGAGACGATCAGGCCCGCCGACGCGCGCTGGGCGTAGTAGAGGGCCGTCGCCTCGGTCGGCGACTGGCCGGGGCCGTAGGCGCGGCTGCGCGTCATCGGCGACATGACGATGCGGTTGTTCACGGTCACGCCGGCGAAGTTGAGGGGCTCGAATGCGGTGGTCACGGGACTCCAAAATGTGGTCGACCAATCAATTCCTTCCGACTATACATTGGCCGACCAAGGAACATATTCGAGGGGTCTTTCGGTATCAGGCCGTGGAGGTGGCGCCGGAGGTGCCGTCCGCGGGCGGCGGGGTCGTGAGGTTCGCCTCGATCCGGGCCAGTACCTGCATGGCCTGGCGGTACTCCGCTTCGGTGAAGCCGGCCGCGGTGACTTCTTCCAGGTCGCGCCAGGCCTGCCTGACCCGGTCCCGCAGGGCCTGGCCGGCGCGGGTGGCGCTCACCACGACGGCCCGGCGGTCGTCCGGGGAGGGCTTACGGGTGACGAAACCGGACTGTTCCAGGCGCTGGAGCATCTTGGTCACGGTCGACGGATCCAGCCCTAGCGTCTTGATCAGGTCCGCCTGGCGCTGCTCGCCGCGCTCCCACAGCTGCATCATCAACAGCTCCTGGCCTGTGTACAGGCCGGTGTCGCGCAGCAGGCCGCCGGCCACGATCCGGTGCACACGGGCCGCACGGAAGAGGGCCTCGCTCATCGGAGCGTCGGCGACGGTCGGTACCGGCTCTTCGCTCCCCGGTACCGAAACGGATTCCCGTGGCATGGTTGTCGCTCCTCCTGGCAGATGGGCCCGTCCCCGGTAGTCCCGGCCGGGTAACGCTCACCCATCATTGCATTGGCCAGCCAACGGAATCCGCCGTGACCGACGGTTCGGGCCCGCGCGCCAAGGCGCGCGGGCCCTCCCACGTGATCACATGGCGGGTCAGCCGCCGATGCCGGACTGCCGGGCGGCTCCGATCAGTTCGGCCGGGCGGATGAATCCCGCGACAACCCCGTCCACGGTGGCGGCCGTCCACTGCCGGACGAACACGGCGCCCGTGGGATACAGGGCCGACAGCTTCTCGGCGGTGAACGGGATGGTCGTACCGAACAGGAAGCAGAACGACGCCCCGGACTGCCCGAGACCGGACAACGTGGCGACCGGTGCGTCGACCGACGGTGTGCGGATGCCGCCCTCGGCGTTGCCGTGAGCGTCTAGGACGAACGCGGGTGCCGAGCCGGAGGTGTCCACCTCGAGGCGGGGCGCCCTGGCCGGGGGGACACCGGTCGTCACCCAGCGGTTCAGCGCGAACTCCGCGGTGTCCAGGACGTAGTGCGCCTGACCGGTGTTGATCGGCGAGCCGCAGCCGGGCCGGGTGGGGGGACTGAGCATGGCGTTCAGCCCCTGGAGGCCGACCGCGCCGCTGCCGTCGTCAACCGTGCCGAGGCCGATGTAGGCGTCGGCGTGCGAAGTGCCGGCCATCTCCCAGAGCCGCAGGCGGGAGGAGTCGTCCTGCCGGGCCGACAGCGAACCCAGCGCGATCACGTCGGTTTCGGCCTGCACGGCGAGCACCGGTGCATCCAGGTCCGGGCGGAAACGGACGACGGCCGGAGTCGGGACGTCCTCCTGGGGGGCCTGCGACAGTGGCGCGCCGGTGTCCCGCCGGCTGTGCACGAGGAAGCCGTCGTACACGGACGCCAGGGGCTGGATCGCGTTGATGTACGTGGTGAGGCGGAACGCCGACTGCGACTCACCGTTGGCCAGCACGGTACGGGGGCGGAGCCCGTCGAGGACCGTGGCGGCGGAGTCCCTTACGGCCTGGCCGGCCTGGCTGAAGATGTCGTACGAGTAGCTGTCCCCGGGGTGGGACAGCGCCTCGTAGCGGACCGGATCCGCGGTCTCGGTGGCGGTCACTCCGGTGGCCTGGGCGGACACGCCGACCCAGGCATAGCCCTCGCGGATCAGTTCGTTGTGGGCGTAGATCCACTCCGGGGCTGCGTCCACCCCGCCGGTGACGTTCAGCCATTCCACTACGACGGTCCCGTTGAAGCGGGCCGGATCGGCGGGGCGGTTCACGACGACCCGGGTGGTGTACGACGCGGTGCTCGCCGGCGTCACCTGCCAGCGCCCGTCGGAGTCTAGGGGTGCTTCCGGTACGTAGGACTCGGCGTTCCCGGAGAGGAAGAACTCGGACTGCGTGTATCGCACGCTGCCGAGGTCGAATGCCGTTCCCGCCAGCACGACGGCACCGTTTCCGCCGGTCACCGGGCCGGTGACGGTCGGGCTCGCCGCCATGTGAGCGGCTGGGCCGTGGTCCGCGGCGACCGCGGAGGGAGCCGCGAGCGGGAGCGGGAATATCAGCGCAGCTGCCAGTAAGAGGTGGGGACGGACTCGTGCTGCCCACTTGAATTTCATGTGCATGACAACTCCTGCCTCAGAAAACGCGGCCGACGTCCTGGCGGACGATGGTCTGCATGCTGTGTTCTGCCAGGGCTGCGATGGTCATGGAGGGGTTGCAGGCGCCGGTGGAGCCGGGGATGCGGGCGCCGTCGAGGACGTAGAGGCCCTTGTGGCCCAGGACACGGCCGGTGAGGTCGACGGCGTCGCCCATCGGGACGCCGCCGAGGGCGTGCCAGGTGGAGGGGGCCTGCGCGTTGGTGTCGATCATCATGCCGCCGCCGGCCGCGGCGATGGCCTGCATACGGGTCGCGATCTGCGCTTGGAGCTCCGCCTCCGCCTCGGCGGGCCAGGTCAGGACGGCGTCGTCGGTGTCGGCGTCGTAGGCCCAGGTGCCCGCGCCCTCGACGATGCCGAAGCCGACGACGGTCAGTGCGGTGACGCCGGTCTGCTGGATGGGCGAGCCGGCGTGGATGACGGTGAGGGGGATGGAGCTGGTGGTGTCCGTGCCGCCGACGCAGGCGGGGCCGCCCTGGGTGGTTCCGGCGTCGCCGGCGGTCGGGTTGATCCAGGCCCAGATCCGGTCGCCGTTGTTGCCCCACTGGGTACCGATGGCGTCAGGCAGGTCCGGGATCAGGTTCTTGGCGCGAGACTTGACCAGGAGGCGGGTGGTACCCGGGGAGCCGGCGTTGAGGAACACGGCGTCGGCGGTGATGCGGATCTGCTCCTGAACCGTGCCGGTGGTGTCGATGCGGTCGACGGACAGGACCCAGCGCTTGTTCGCGTCCATCGCGAGGTCGCGCACGACGTGCAGGGGCGCCACCTCGACCAGGCCGGTGGACTCCGCCTGGGCGAGATAGGTGACGTCGATGGAGTGCTTGCCGCCGTTGTTGACGCCGAAGGCGATGTCGCTGGTGGTGTACGTCGGTTCGTACTGGCCGGTCAGCTCGCCCCTCACGTAGCTCCAGTCGACGGGCAGCGGCACCTTGAACGGGGTCAGTCCCGCCTTGGGTGCGACTTCCTGGAAGAGACGGGAGGACTTGTAGGCGTCGGAGGCCAGGATGTCGTAGGGGATGGTGGAGATGCCCAGCATCCGGGCGACGGTCGGGTAGGCCCACCGGTTCAGGTCGTCATAGAGGCCGGCCGCCACCGGGATCGACTGGGCGAAGTTCGCCTTCGTCGGCTGGAGGGTCATGCCGTGGTACATGATCGAGCCGCCGCCGACCGCCGCACCGACCATGGCGGTCATTCCCTTGCCCACGACGGGTTCGAGTACGCCGGTGTAGGGCTCCCACGTCTGGGTGCCGCCGCCGACGACGGCGTGGTCGGTCAGCCAGGCGGAGCGGTTGTCCATGTTGCCGAAGCGGCAGAACGTGGTGGCGTTGGGACCGGTGCGCCAGCGCAGTCCCCGCTCCAGGACCAGGGTGGACACTCCGGCCCGGGCCAGCCGCAGCGCGGTCACGCCGCCGCCGAAGCCGGTCCCCACGACGACGGCCCGTGCACGCCGTTCGGTCACGGATGCCGAGGCCGCGGACGTCGTGGCCGCCGCCTTGGCGGCGCCGGCCAGGGACCCGCCGAGTGCGGCCGCGCCGAGTGCCGCCGCACCGAGCATCTTTCGGCGGCTCACACCGGAACCGAGGTGAGGGGAAGAGCTGTCGGACATGAGACTCCCGTCGGGAGGGGCTTCTCGTGGCTGCGGGCTCACGAGGGCCGGACTGTGGGGGGCGAACTCATCGGCGGCTGGGGTGCTGCGTACTCCACCCGCTCGGGCTCGGAACAAGGCAGCGATGGCCTGCTCCTCGAAGTCGACCGGCAGCAACCGAGATTGGCGTGTCCATGAAGAAGTTGAAACGCCCGTCACCGTAGCATCAGCTGTCTCGCCGTGCCACAAAGTCGCAGTGCGACATGAATTAAGATCAGCGCAACTGTGTCGAGGAGGGGTGCATGGGCGGTCAGCCCGGTAGCCGCACGGGGCGACCGCCGTTGACGGAGCGGCGCCGCGAAGCGACGCGCATGGAGATCGCCGACGAGGCGGTCCGGCTCTTCGTCGCCCAAGGCGTGGCGGCGACCACCGCGGAGGACATCGCCTCGGCCGCCGGAGTGTCCACGCGCACCCTGTGGCGGTACTTCCGCTCCAAGGAGGAGTGCGCGCGCCCCCTGCTCACAGCGGGCCTGGACCTGGTGACCGAGCGCCTACGGGACTACTGGAGCGGAGGCAGCTCGCTCACCCGGGCCATGCCGAGCGCCGACGACCCCGGCGTGATCGGCGCGCGGCGCCTGGAAGCGCTGCGGGATCTCGTACGTCTGAGCCGTGACGAGCCCGGGCTGCGTGCCGTCTGGCTGGAGACACACTTCGACGCCGAGGCGGTGTTCGCCGCAGCGATAGCCGAAGGCACCGACCGGCCCGAGATCGACCTCGCCGTCCGACTCGAAGCGGGCATGTTCAACGCCGCACTACGCATCGCCGTGGAGGACTGGGCCCTCCAGCCCGACCGACCGAACAGCCCACCACTTCGCGAATCCCTCGCCCAGGCACTGCACGTGATGACCGAGCTCATCGATTCCGAGCGTTCCGCGACTCCCGGGCGGCGGATGATTCACTTCCCGGGGACGGGCACACGCCCCGGGTCATAGCGGGGCGCGACAACAAGCCGCCCCAGCCCTCGGCGGTCCGACGCAGACGCACCCACGGCCTTTCGAGCCACAGTGGGCTGCCGCGCGCCACGCCGCGACCCCCTCGGGGCTGAGCACCCGACACCGCATGCCCTGGGCATGGTTCCTGCGGTGAGGCCCCGTGATGCAGATCAGACCCAAGAGCCAGTCGCTTGGGTCGGCAAAATATTCACCCAGATGCAGGGAATGAATCCGATGCGGCGTACGCTGATGACACACGATTTGCCGACCAACTAATTAGGCTGATCGCCACACCACACGTCCGCACCCCTTGGAAGAGGTCCTGCCATGACCGCACAGACCGCTACGCCGTTCACCCCCGAGAACTCCGCCTTGCTCCTCATCGACCACCAGGTCGGCACCATGAGCTGGGTCGGTTCCATCGCCTTCGAGGAGATGAAGGCCAACGCTCTCGGCCTGGCCAAGGCCGCCAAGGCCCTCGACATCCCGCTGGTGCTGACCTCCTCCATGGAGGAGTACGCCCAGGGCCCACTGCTCGCCGAGCTCGCCGACATAGCGCCGCAGGAGTTCGCCGCACGCATCCAGCGCCAGGGCGTCGTCAACGCCTTCGACGACAAGAACTTCGCCGACGCGGTCACCGCCACCGGCCGCACCCACCTGATCATCGCCGGGGTCACCAACGACGTCTGCACCGTATTCCCCGTCCTCACCGCCCTCGCGGCCGGTCACCCCGTCCAGGTCGTCGCCGACGCCGGCGGCTCCCCCGCCAAGCTCGCCGACGACATCGCCATCCGCCGCATGGACAAGGCCGGCGCCACCATCACCTCCACCAACCAGCTCCTCGCCGAACTCGCCCAGAACTGGACCACCGAGAACGGCGGCAAGATCATCAACATCGTCATGGAACTCCTCCCCCAGAGCTGAACCAGCGACCACGGAACGGGGTGTGGGGTGAGCACCGCGCCACGCCACACCCCGCCCCACCACGGCACTTCTCGCCCGGGAGGGCTCCATGCAATTCGGCATCTTCAGCATCGGTGACGTCACGGCCGACCCCGCCACGGGCAGGCCCCGCACCGAGCACGACCGGCTCAAGGCGATGGTCGCGACCGCGGTCCACGCCGAAGAGGTCGGCTTCGACGTCTTCGCGACCGGCGAGCACCACAACCCACCGTTCGTCGCCTCGTCCCCGACCACCCTGCTCAGCAACATCGTCGCACGCACCGACACCATCATCCTGTCGACGTCGACCACGCTGATCACCACCAACGACCCGGTGAAGATCGCCGAGGACTACGCGGTGCTCCAGCACCTCTCCGACGGCCGCGTGGACCTGATGATGGGCCGCGGCAACACCGGGCCGGTCTACCCCTGGTTCGGCAAGGACATCCGCCAGGGCATCCCCCTCGCCGTCGAGAACTACGCGCTGCTGCACCAGTTGTGGCGCGAGGACGTCGTCGACTGGGAGGGCCGCTTCCGCACCCCTCTTCAGGGGTTCACCTCGACGCCGCGTCCGCTGGACGGCATCCCGCCCTTCGTGTGGCACGGCTCCGTGCGCAGCCCCGAGATCGCCGAGCAGGCCGCCTACTACGGCGACGGCTTCTTCGTGAACAACCTCTTCGGGTCCATGAGCCACTTCACGAAGCTGATCAACGTCTACCGCGAGCGCTACGCCCACTACAGTCACGGCACCGCGAAGCAGGCCGTCGTGGGAGCCGGCGGCCATGTCTTCGTGCGCAGGAACTCCCAGGACGCGGTGCGCGAGTACCGCCCCTACTTCGACAACTCGCCCGTGTACGGCGGCGGTCCGTCGATGGAGCAGTACATGGCGCAGACCTCGCTCACCGTGGGCAGCCCGCAGGAGGTCATCGACAAGACGCTGTCCTTCCGCGAGTACTTCGGCGACTACCAGCGTCAGCTGTTCAACATCGACATGGCCGGCCTGCCGCTGAAGACCGTCCTCGAACAGCTCGACCTGCTCGGCGAGGAGGTACTCCCCGTACTGCGCAAGGAGTTCGCCTCGGTACGCCCCAGCGGTGTTTCGGAGGCGCCCACGCACGCGTCCCTGCTCGCCGCGCGCTCCGAGGAGGCGGCCAAGTGAACGCGAACACGGCCCAGCGGCTGCACCTCACGGTCGTATCGGCCGGTCTCAGCGTCCCTTCGTCCACCCGCCTGCTGGCCGACCGCCTCACCGAGGCAGTCCGCGGGCAACTGGCCGACGCAGGGCGCGAGGTCGACGTCCAGGTCGTCGAACTGCGCGACCTGGCAGCCGACATCGCGGGCAACCTGGTCACCGGCTTCCCCTCACCCACCCTCGAGAAGGCCATCGAGACGGTCACCTCGGCGGACGGTCTGATCGCTGTCACTCCGGTCTTCTCCGCCTCGTACAGCGGGCTCTTCAAGTCGTTCTTCGACGTCATCGACAACGACGCGCTCACGGGCAAGGCGGTGCTGGCCGCCGCGACCGGTGGGACGGCCCGTCACTCGCTCGCCCTGGAACACGCTCTGCGTCCGTTGTTCGCCTACCTGCGCGCGGTCGTCGTGCCGACCGCGGTGTACGCGGCCTCCGAGGACTGGGGCGGCAACGGCGATCCCCTCACCGACACGCTCCCCCACCGGATCGTGCGCGCGGGCGGCGAGTTGGCCGGACTGATGCGGGGTCGTGCGGATTCTGCTGCCCGGACGACAACCGACGACACCGCCGTCGTACCGTTCGCGCAGCAGCTGGCGGCGCTGCGACCTGCCTGACGCGCATCACCCGAGGCCGGGATCTCGAGTGACGGGCGACCGCCTCCGTCACGCCGTTCCACCAGGACGCCGGCGAACAGGCGGCACGGATCAGCGCACCAGGGCACCCGCCATGAGCCTGCGGACCACCTCGGTCAGCAGATCGGTGCCCGCGCTGATGTCGTGGTCGTCCGTGAACTCGCCCTCGTTGTGGGAGATTCCCTCGATGCTGGGCACGAACAGCATGATCGAGGGGGCGACGTCCTTCATGTTGACCGAGTCGTGGCCCGCGATGGTCATCATGGTCTGGTGGCTGAGGCCCAGTTCGTCGGCCGTCCGGGCGGCGAGTTCGACGCCGGCCGCCGGGAACGGGGCCACACCCCAACCGTGGGTCTGAACCTGCTCGATGGAGACCGACGCACGCTCCTCGATGCCGGGGATCGACTCGGCCAGCTTCTTGGCCGCCGCGTCGAGAAGCGCTTCGTCGGGCGAGCGCAGATCGACGTGCATGCGCACCTCGCGTGCAACCACCACCGGGGAGTTGGGCTCGACGGTCATCTCGCTCACCGAGGTGTGCAACGGCACGTCCGTGCTCTGCTCGGCCAGCTCGCGCACCGCCACGACGAGGAGCGAGGCGCCGAACAGGGCGTCGCGCCGGTCCGCCATGATCGTCGACCCGGTGTGCGACTGCTCGCCGCGCACCACGACCTGGTACTTGCGTGCCGCCCAAGTGGCGTCCACCAGGCCGATGGTGAGCCCCTTGTTCTCCAGGTCGCGGCCCTGCTCGATGTGGATCTCGGCGTACGCCGCCACGTCCGGTCCGGGGTAGTCGCCGATCGTACCGATCTCGCGGAGGGCGGCCTCGACCGTGGTGCCCGCGGGATCGGTGGTCGTGAGGGCGGTCCGGGCCGGCAGCTTCCCCGTGAACACCGCGCTGCCCATCATGCTCGGCTTGAAGCGGGAGCCTTCCTCGTTGAACCAGTTGACCACCGCCACGTTGTACTTCGGCGCGGTGACCGAGTCGCCGCCGAACCGCTGCACGGCCCGGTGCGCGGCGTGCGCAGAGGCGAGGACGCCGTACGCCCCGTCGTAGCGGCCGCCCAGCGGCTGACTGTCCAGGTGGGAGCCGGTGAGAACGTACGGGGCTCCGGGGGTGACGGTGAAGAGGCCGAACTGGTTGCCGACGCCGTCGTAGCGGACCTCGGCGCCGCGGTCGGTGAGCCACTGGTGGAGCCAGGCGCGCTGTTCCCCGTCGGCGGCGGTGGCGGCCTGGCGGTCCACTCCGCCGGCGGGGGTGGCACCGAAGGCGGAGAGGGTCGCGAAGTCCTTCAGAAGGGTGGCGTCGGGGGTGCTCATGTTCACGTCCTGTCGGGGGGTGTGGGAGGGGGAAGTCGGGGGCTCAGGCGGCGGTCGCCGGTGCGCGGACCGCGGGGTCCTGGATCAGGTGCAGTACGGCCGGGAGTCCGCTCGCGCGGGCGCGGCGGAACGCCTCACGGAAGTCGCGGTGCGAGGTCACGGTCTCGCCGTACGCGCCGTACGAGCGGGCCCACGCCGCGAAGTCCGGGTTGGTCAGCCGGGTGCCCGACGGACGGCCCGGGTAGGCGCCCTCCTGGTGCTCGCGGATCGTCGCGTAGCAACCGTTGTCGACGACCAGGGCGACGAACACGGCGCCGTGTCCCACGGCGGTGGCCAGTTCCTGGCCGTTCATCAGGAAGCAGCCGTCGCCCGCGACGGACACGACCTCACGTCCGGGGAAGGCCAGCGAGGCGGCGACGGCGGCCGGTATGCCCATGCCCATGGCGCCGTTGCGGGGTGCGACGAGGGAGGCCGGGGTGCGGTGCGGAAGGTAGCGGGCCGGCCAGAGGGCGTGGTTGCCGGCGCCGTAGGTGATGACCGCGTCGGATGCGAGCTCCTCCCGCAGTACGCCCATGACCGCGGCGAGGTCGACATACGCGTCGTCCTCCGAGGCAGTCGGCTCGGGCGAGGGAGCGGGAGTGGGAGTGGTGAAGCGGGCGTGCGCCTCCCTGGCGGCCTCGAACCACTCGGCGTCCGTGTCCGGCGACGCGGACATGGTGACGAGGTCGAGGACGAAGGACGGCGCGTGCGCCGAGACGAACTGGTCGATACGGCCGCAGTGGCCCTGCGCGTCGCCGGGCAGGACGAGCACCGTCTCCGAGTCGAGGCCGCGGGTGTATCCGTCGCTGAGCACGTCGCCACGGGGGGTGCCGAGGAAGACCGTGAGGTCCGCCTCGTCCAGAAGTCGGGCGGCGTGGTCGCCGCGGCCGTAGCCGAGTGAACCGGCGTAGGCGCCGGTTCCTTCGAGGTCGTGGGGGACGGCGTCGTAGGCGCGGAAGTCGGCGAGGACGGGGATCGAGTGACGCGTCGCCCAGCGCATGAGTTCCTGGCCGCTCTCCGCGGTCCACCCCTCGCCGCCTACGACGACCAGCGGGCGCCGTGCGTGCTCGAACCGGCGCACCAGCTCCTTCAGCTCCGCCTCAGCGGCGCGGGGACGTGGTACGGCGAGCGGCCGGACCCCGCCGGTGGAGCCCGCGGGCAGGGTGAGGACGTCCTCGGGAATGCCGATCACCACGGGACCGGGCCGACCGCTCCGCGCCACGTGGACGCTTTCCGCGACGACACGGGCGGCGGCGGTCGGGTCGTCCAGCGTGACGACCTTCTTCGCGGTGCTGCCGAACCACCCGGTCAGGTCGAACTCCTGGAACGCCTCCCGGCCGCGGTCGGCCACCGGGATCAGCCCGACGAAGAGGAGCATCGGGGTCGCGTCCTGGTACGCGGTGTGCACGGCGATGAAGGCGTTCGCGGCGCCCGGCCCCCGGGTGACCATGGCCACCCCGGGCAGCCCCGTCAGCCTGCCCTCGGCCAGCGCCATGAAGCCCGCACCGCCCTCGTGCCTGGTCACCACCGTCGAGATCGGCGAATCGTGGAGGCCGTCGAGCACGTCGAGGAAGGATTCGCCGGGAACGCCGTACACCCGCCGTACGCCTTCGCGCTCCAGCTGCGCGACGATCAGATGGCCGGCGGAGAGCGGGCGCTCGGAGGGCTCGGGAGACTCGGGTGCGACGTTCGCCATCGGGGGTCTGTTCCTTCTCTTGAGGCCGCGGTTGCCCGGCCAGTGTTGCTTTCGGATCGGCCGGAGACACGGGGCAAAGGCCCCCGGATACGGGCGTCGCGGTGTGCAGATGAACAGGGCCGGGCATGCGATCGATGTACGTCCCCTGACTGTTCTTCTGCCCGACCCCACGTCCGTAACAAGAAGTTTTCATCCGGGCTCCGAAGCGCGACGTGGCCCATTGGTCATGTGCACAGTCGACGGTCCGTGGCGGTGTGCTTCTGCTCCTTGTGGCCGGTGAAGTGGTCGATGCACGGTGGGCCGACCCGATGGCGCCCGCACAGCACCCAGACGCTTCCTCTGCTCACACCGGAGTCCCCATGACCGCTCCCGCTTCCCCGCCAACCGCAGACAGCCGGCTCGACGCGACGAAGATGCGCAGGATCTCCCTCGCCAGCATGGTCGGCACCACGGTCGAGTGGTACGACCTGTTCCTGTTCGGCACCGCTTCCGCGCTGGTCTTCGGCGAGGTGTTCTTCCCCGAGTTCGACGGGGCCGTCGGCACGATCCTGTCGTTCCTGACGTTCGCCTCCGCCTACCTGGCGCGCATGGTGGGCGCCGTGCTCTTCGGTCACTTCGGAGACCGTCTCGGCCGCAAGTCCATGCTGCTGATCTCCCTGACAGCGATGGGCGTGGCCACCTTCTGCATCGGCCTCGTCCCCGGATACGACACCCTCGGCGTGGCCGCGCCACTCCTGCTGCTCGGCCTGCGCGTCGTGCAGGGCCTCGCGCTCGGCGGCGAGTGGGGCGGTGCCGTACTGATGACCGTCGAGCACGCACCGCAGGACCGGCGCGGATTCTTCGGCTCCATGGTCCAGATCGGCGTGCCGATCGGGACGCTGCTCGCCAACGGCGCGTTCCTGCTGGTGGCCTCCACCACGAGCAGCGACGCGCTGTACTCGTGGGGCTGGCGGATCCCCTTCCTGGCCTCGGCGATCCTCGTCGGCATCGGCTTCTACATCCGGCTCCACATCGAGGAGACGCCGTCCTTCCAGGCGGTCCGGCAGGAGGGGGCCAAGGCCAGGATCCCGTTCTTCGCCCTGATGGCCCGGTACTGGCGCCAGGTGCTGCTGGGCGGTGTCGCGACACTCTCCACCGGGTCGACCTTCACCTTGATGGTGGCCTCCGGTGTCAGCTACGGCACCAACGACCTCGGGCACTCGAAGAACCTGATGCTGTGGGCGGTCATGGTGTCCTGTGCCATCGCCTTCCTGGCCATCCCGTACTTCGGCCGGCTGTCCGACCGCGTGGGTCGCAAGCCCGTCATCTACGCGGGCATCGCGGCGGAGGCCGTACTCGCCTTCCCGTTCTTCTGGCTCCTCGACACCGGATCCGCGCCCCTCGTCTTCGTGGCCTACGCGCTGATGATGCTCGCGTTCTCCGCCAACTACGGCCCCATCGCGACCTTCCTCGCCGAGCTCTTCGGCACCCGGGTCCGGTACTCGGGCCTCTCGGTCGCCTACATGCTGTCGGGCCTGCTGGGCTCCGCGGCGACCCCGGCCGTCACCGCTTGGCTGCTGACGGCCACCGGAAGCAGCTCCTCGATCGCCTGGTACGTACTCGGCGCGGCGACCTTGTCCCTGCTGGCCCTGCTCCTCCTCGCGGAGACCCGCTTCGGGGACATCGACGAGCCGGGCGTTGCGTCCCCGCCTGCCGCACGGCCGATCAGGGCCGTCGTATGAGCACCGCGACAACGGCAGCAAACGGGGGCGGGATCACACGGATCGAGTCGGCGCCTGGCGTTCCGGCCGCCGTAGGTCCTTACGTCCAGGCGACGTCCGCCGGCGGCTTCGTCTTCACCACCGGCCAGATACCCGCCGCCCCGGGACAGTCGACCGGCACCTTCGAGGACGACGTGCACGCGACCCTGCGCAACCTCGAAGCAGTGCTCCACGCGGCGGGCTCCGATCTCGACCACGTCGTCAAGGTCAACACCTATCTCAGCTCATCCGACCAGCTCGCGCCCTACAACCAGGTCTACGAGTCGTACTTCGCAAACCGCCGGGCGGCGCGGACGACGGTGTGCGTGGGGCTGTGGGGCGTAACTCTGGAGATCGACTGTGTCGCGGTGGTCAGGTCGGAGGCGGCACGGTGAGCATCACGGCCCCGGACCAAGTAGCCCCCGGGCACGCGAAGTTGCTGGAACGACTCCAGCACGTCGACCTCCCGACCCTGGGCCACTTCCTCGAAGAAGGCTTCGTCGACCCGGCCGTACGGCGGCTGGGGCAGCCGCGGCGGATGGCCGGTACGGCCGCCACCCTGGCCCTTCACGCCCCGGACGCCACGGCGGTGAACCGCGCGCTCGTCGCACTGCGCCCCGGTGAGGTGCTGGTCGTCGACATGGGCGGCGACCACACGCACGCGCCGATCGGCGCCGTCACGGTCGCGGCGGCGCGAGCGCGTGGGGCCGTGGGCATCCTCGTCGACGGGGTGGTGACCGACGTGGACGCGCTCACGGATCCGCACTCCGGCCTGCCCGTCCACGCCCGGGGCACCACCTGCCTGACCACCAAGCGGCTGGACGGCGGAGGAGGGCGGCACCAGGTTCCCGTGGACATCGGCGGTGTCCGCGTCGCGCCGGGGGACATCGTCCTCGGCGACGCCAACGGCGTGATCGCCCTGCCACCGGCCGCGCTGGCCGCCGTAGTGCACGAAGCGGAACGGTCGGACGCAGCGGAGCCGGAGCTGCTCCGGCGGATCCGGGCGGGCGAGGACCTGCGGACGCTCCTCCACCTCGGCTGATCCACCTCGGCTCTGCGAATCAAGGAAGACACACATGACGGAATACAAGATCGTCGATCCGGCCACGAACACCCTCGTGCGGCGATACCCGACGTCGGACGACACCACGGTCGACCGCGCGGTCGAGGCAGCGGCAGCGGAGTTCGCGTCCTGGCGGCGACGCCCGATCAAGGAGCGCGCCGATCTCGTGCTCGCCGTGTCCCGGGAGTTCGAGAAGCGGCGCGAGGAACTGGCCGCGATCATCACCCGCGAGATGGGCAAGACCACCCGCGAGGCCCTGGGCGAGGTGGACCTGTCGGCGGCGATCTTCGCTTACTACGCGGAGCACGGCCCCGACTTCGCCGCGGACCAGCGGCTCGACATCCGCGGCGGCGACGACGCGGTCGTACGGTCCGAGCCGCTCGGTGCGCTGCTCGGTGTGATGCCGTGGAACTACCCGTACTACCAGGTCGCCCGGTTCGCGGCCCCGAACCTCGTCCTCGGCAACACCGTCGTCCTCAAGCACGCCCCGAGCTGCCCCGAGTCGGCGCAGGCCATCGAGGACATGATGAGGGCGGCCGGGCTCCCGGCAGGCGCGTACATCAACGTGTACGCGACGAACGACCAGGTCGCCCGCGTCATCGCGGACCCGCGGGTCCAGGGCGTCTCGCTCACGGGCTCGGAACGGGCCGGGCGTGCGGTGGGCGAGATCGCGGGCCGCCACCTCAAGAAGTACGTCCTCGAACTCGGCGGTTCCGACCCCTTCGTCGTCCTGCCCGACGCCGACCTGGAGGCCGCCGTCGGCGCGGCCGTCGAGGGCCGGATGGGCAACGCGGGCCAGGCGTGCACCGCCTCGAAGCGGTTCATCGTGGTCGACTCCGTCTACGACCGTTTCCTGGAGGCATTCACCGAGGCGGTGCGGGCCCTGACCGTCGGCGACCCCACCGACGACGGCGTCTCCTTCGGCCCCCTCTCCTCCGAGGAGGCCGCCCGGACGGTGATCGCGCAGGTGGACGACGCGGTGGAGCGGGGCGCGACGGCGATCACCGGAGGCAGGCGCCCGGCCCGCGAGGGCGCCTTCGTCGAACCGACCGTCCTCACCGGCGTCACCCCCGACATGCGCGCCTACCGGGAGGAGATCTTCGGCCCGGTCGCGGTCGTCCACCGGGTCCCCGACACGGCGGCGGCGATCCGCCTCGCCAACGACACGCCGTACGGCCTGGGCAGTGTCGTGTTCGGGCGCGACCTCGCCGCCGCGAAGGCGGTCGCCGACGCGCTCGACGTCGGCATGGTGTCGATCAACGGCCCCTCCGGCACCCAGGAGGACCTTCCCTTCGGCGGGGTCAAGCTCTCCGGTGTGGGGCGGGAACTGGGTGCGTACGGCATGAGCGAGTTCGTGAACCGGAAGGTCATCCGCGTACGGGGATGAGCCCGTGGCTGCCGGGCGAGGAGGAGCAGGCCAGGATGGAGCACATGCACACGCCGCATTCGCCCTCGGCCCTCCCTCCACCGGACCCGCATGTCGTCGCTCTGGCACGGCAGTGCCTGGAGGACATCGACAGCCTGGTCGACGAATGGGCCGAGTACGTGGGGCCGCTGCGTGCCTCCTACTCGGATCTGGTCTCCCCGCAGGACTTCCGCGACAGCGCCTGGCAGGCCTTCGAGGTCCTGCTGCGCACCGTCGCCCGACTGCCGGTGCCGGAACACATCGCCGGTGTCTCCGAGCGGGTCGGCGAACAGCGCGCCCGGCAGGGTGTTCCGCTGGACGCACTGCTCCAGGCTGCTCGCGTGGACTTCCGGGTCGTGTGGGCCGCCTTGGTGCGGCGCGCGGGTGACGAGGGCAAGGCCCAGTTGGTCAACTCCGCCTACTACGTGTGGGAGGCGGTCGAGCACCACGTCACCGGCATCATGACCGCCTATCAACGCACCGTGCTGGAGATGGGGAGGCGGACGGAGGACGAGCGGCGACTGTGGTTCAGTCGGCTCCTGGACAGCGACGGCCGCAATCCCACCGTGGTGCAGGACGCGGCACGGGCGCTCGGGTTCCAGGCGTCCGGGCGCTTCCTGTGCGCGGTCGCACCCGGCGGCGGTGAGGCGTCGCTGCGCGGAGTCGCGAACGCACTCCGTAACCTCGGTGCCCCGCTGCAACAGCAGGCGGTCGCCTCGGACATGGTCCTGGTCGTCCAGTTGAGCCCCCGGCTGACCCGGGACGCGGTGCTGACACAGCTTCAGGGAACACCATGCGGTGTCTCCTCCGAGGTGACCGGGCTGACCGAGCTGCCCCGCGCGGTGGCCCTGGCGACCGCCACGGCCCGCGTGCTCCCGCCCGACGCCACCGAACCGCATCGCCTGGAGGACAGCTGGCTCGACGTCCTGGTCCACCGGGCCGGGGACCTCGGCCGGGATCTGGCGGCCGACGTGTTCGGCGGGCTGCACACGGGAGTTCTCCCCGCGGAGGCGGACCGGCTCCTGGAGACCGTCCAGGTGCACCTGTCGGGCAGCGGATCCGTCGCCGACACGGCCGCCGCGCTGTACTGCCACCGCAACACGATCCAGCAGCGCCTCAACCGCTTCGCCGAACTCACCGGCCGCGACCCCAGACGCCCCGAGGACGCGGCCCTGGTGGTCCTGGCTCTCAGCGCACGTCGCCTGCGACAGGTGTGACGGTCCCAGTGCCCCGTAGGCCGGGTCGCCTACCTCCGAGATCGATCAGACCTCCCGCGGCCGTCACCCGGAGTGCGTCATGGGCAGCGTCGCCCTGACGTAGCCCTTGTCCTTGTCGACCACGTTCCGCAACGGACGGCCCTCCTTCCTGCGTCCGAGGTTGTCCAGGAACAGGTCGGCCAGGTCGGCGCGCCAGCCGGTGACCTCGCCCGCGGTGTGAGGGGAGACGATCACGCCGGGCAGGTCCCACAAGGGTGAGGCGGCGGGCAGCGGCTCCTGGGCGAAGACGTCCAGGGCCGCCCCGGCGAGCCGGCCGTCGGCGAGGTGACGGGCCAGCGCCTCCTCGTCGACGAGGGCGCCCCGGCCGATGTTGACCAGCCGGGCGCCGGGCTTCATCGCGGCGAGGACGGAGGCGTCGACCATGAGGCGGGTGGCCTGGGTGAGCGGGGCGGCGAGGACGACGTAGTCGGCGTCGGCCAGTGCGGTGCGCAGGCCCGCGCCGTCGCCCGCATGCACCGTGCCGAAGTCCGGGTCGTCCGCGCGTGCGGTGCGCCCGGCGCCGGTCACGCGCATGCCGACGGCGCGCAGCATGCGGGCGATGGCCCGTCCGATCGGCCCGGTCCCCCAGACCAACGCGCCGCGTCCGCCGATGCGTTCGCTGTCACGCGGCCGCCACTCACGGCGCCGCTGGTGTTCCCAGGTGCCGGGGAAGTCCTTGGCGAGGGCGAGGATCAGGCCGAGGACGTACTCGGCGATGGCCTGGTCGTAGACGCCGCGCGAGTTGGTCAACATGACGTTCGGGTTGCCGACCAGCGCGGGGAAGAGCTGTGAGTCCACTCCGGCGGCGGCCACATGGACCCAGCCGGGAGCCAGAGCGGGATCCTCGGGCCAGGCCGCCGCGACCGCCAGGGTGATCGAATGCCAGCAGAACAGGACGTCGGCGCCGGGCAGGAGGAGCGGCAGTTCCTCCTCGGTGGCATACACCGTGTCCGCGAGACGTTCGATGGCCCCGGCGTTCGGCGGCAGGATGCCCCGGTGCAGGACGACGAGCCGGTCAGCCACGGGCGTCCACCACGGGGATCGCGAGGTACTTGTACTCCAGGAACTCGTCGATGCCGACGCGCCCGCCCTCCCGCCCGAGCCCGGACTGCTTGACGCCGCCGAAGGGCGCCGCCGGGTTGGAGACCAGCCCGGTGTTGATACCGACCATGCCGGTCTCCAGCCGCTCCCCCACTCGCAGCGCACGATCGAGATCCTGGGTGAACAGATAGCCGACCAGACCCCATTCGGTGTCGTTGGCGGCCCGAACGACCTGCTCCTCGTCGTCGAACGTGAGGATCGCGGCGACCGGCCCGAAGATCTCGGCCTGCATCAGCTCCGAGTCCGCCCGAACCTCGGTGATCACGGTCGGCGGGTAGAAGTGCCCCGGCCCGTCCGGCACTTCGCCCCCGGTGATCACCTTGGCGCCGCGCGTCACGGCGTCCTGGACGAGTCCGTCGGCCTTGGACCGCCCCGCCGCATCGATCAACGGGCCCACCTGCGAGCCGGGGTCGGTACCGGGCCCGACCCTGAGCGCCGCCATCCGCTCGGCAAGCCGCACGGCGAACGCGTCCGCGACCGACCGGTGGACGAAGAAGCGGTTGGCGGCGGTGCACGCCTCCCCCATGTTCCGCATCTTCGCGACCATCGCGCCCTCCACCGCCCGATCGAGGTCGGCGTCCTCGAACACGATGAACGGCGCGTTGCCACCCAACTCCATCGACGTCCGTACGACCGTGTCGGCGCACTGGGCGAGCAACAACCGCCCCACCTGGGTGGAGCCGGTGAAGGACAGCTTGCGCACGCCTCCGCCGCGCAGCAGGGGTTCGACCACTGCGGCGGCGTCCGTGGTGGTCACGACGTTGAGCACGCCGTCCGGGAGTCCGGCCTCGGTGAGGATGCCGGCGAGGGCGAGACTGGAGAGCGGGGTCTGCGGGGCGGGCTTGAGGACCATGGTGCAGCCGGCCGCGATCGCCGGGCCGATCTTGCGGGTGCCCATGGCGAGCGGGAAGTTCCAGGGCGTGATCAGCAGACAGGGGCCGACGGGCTGGCGCATGACCAGGACACGGTTGGCACCGTCGGGTGTGCGGGTGAGCCCGCCGTCGATGCGTACGGCCTCCTCGGAGAACCAACGGAAGAACTCGGCCGCGTACCCGACCTCGCCGCGGGCCTCCGCGAGCGGCTTGCCCATCTCCAGGGTCATGAGGAGAGCGAGGTCCTCACGCCGGTCGAGGATGATCTCGTAGGCGCGGCGCAGGATTTCGCTGCGTGCGCGCGGGGCGGTCGCCGCCCAGGCCTCCTGCGCCGCCACCGCCGCGTCGAGGGCGCGTCGCCCGTCGGCGGGCGAGGCGTCGGCGACCTCGCACAGCCGTTGCCCGGTCGCGGGATCGTCCACGGGGAAGCGGGCGCCCTCGGTGGCGTCCTGCCAACTCCCTTCGATGAACAGCTGCTTGGGGACGGAGTCGATGACCTTCGTCATGAGGAGGTGCCTCCGGGCGGGTTCGGGTCGAGCAGTTGGGCCAGGTGCCGGGCCTGCGGGCCGTCGGGGCCGGTGAGGTGGGCCGCCTGGGTACGGCAGCTGAAGCCGTCGGCGAGGACGGTGTCGGTCGCTTCGAGGGCGGCGAGTTTCGGAGCGAGGGAGAGACCGGCGACGATCATCGAGGTGGCGTAGTGCTCCGCCTCGAAGCCGAAGTTGCCGGCCAGTCCGCAGCAGCCGCCCGCCTCGTCGACGTGGTCGACGCCCAGGCGGCGCAGCAGCGCGGACTGGGTCGTCTCACCGAAGACGGCGTACTCGTGGCAGTGGGTCTGGAGGGTGACGCGCTCGGGTACGACAGCCGGTTTCCAGTCGGCGTCGGCGAGTTCGGCCAGAGCCGAGGCGAAGGTACGGACGCGGGCGGCGACCCGGCGCGCTGCCTCCGTGCCCAGCAGCGCGGGGGCGTCATGGCGGAGTGCGGCGGCACAGCTCGGCTCGGGGACGACGATCGGCAACTCGCCCTCGGCGTCGAGGTGTTCGACGGTACGGGTCAACACGCGCCGCGCTGTGCCGAGTTGGCCGGTGGTGAGCCACGTCAGCCCGCAGCACAGTCCGCTGCGCACCGTCGCGGGGAGCCCGGCGTCGGCGAGGACGCGGGCCGCCGCTCCGGCGACCTCGGGCCGGAAGGCGCGGGTGAAGGAGTCGACGAGCAGGACGGCGGCGGGGTGTTCGGGCTGCGGAGGCAGCTGTCCGCGCAGGGCCCGGCGCGGGGCGAAGGCCGGGATGGAGCGCTCGGTGCTGACTCCGCCGAGCCGCGCGACGAGCCGCCCCAGGGGTCCGCCGAGTACGGCGTTGACAGGCCTGGCGGCCCAGCGGGCAAGCGCCGACCACCAGGGCAGCCAGCCCAGGCTGTAGTGACTGCGCGGACGCAGCCGGCGCCGGTAATGCCGGTGCAGGAACTCCGACTTGTACGTCGCCATGTCGACGCCGACCGGGCAGTCGGCGGCGCAGGCCTTGCAGGACAGGCACAGGTCGAGGGCGTCACGTACGTCCGTTGAGCGACTGCCGTCGGCGATCACGGTGTCGGGGCCGCCGCGCAGCATCTCCTGGAGCAGCCGGGCCCGGCCCCGCGTGGAGTCGCGTTCGTCGTGCGTCGCACGGTAGCTCGGGCACATGGATCCGCCGACGTCACTGCGGCACCGGCCCACTCCGATGCACCGGCCGGCCGCCTCGGCCAGTCCGCCTGGATCCTCCGGGAAGGTGAAGCCCGTGGCAGCCGCCCGCGAGGTGATCGGATACAGCGCCAGGTCCGCGTCCACGGCCGCCGGATCGACGATCACGCCCGGGTTGAGGAGGCCGTCGGGGTCGTAGAGCCGCTTGTAGGCGGCGAACGCAGCGCGCATCCGGGGGCTGTACATGGTGGCGAGGAGTGCGCTGCGGGCACGTCCGTCGCCGTGTTCGCCGGAGAGAGTCCCGCCGTGTGCGACGACCAGGGCGGCGGCCTCCTCCAGGAATGTCCGCATGGCCGCGGCGCCCTCCTCGGTCGCCGGATCGAAGTCGATACGGACGTGGACGCAGCCCGCCCCGAAGTGCCCGTACAGCACACCGGTGAAGTCGTGCTTGGCGAGCAGGGCGCGGAAGTCGCCCAGATAGTCGGCGAGTCGGTGCGGGTCGACGGCTGCGTCCTCCCAACCCGGCCAGGACGTACCGCCGTCGACGAGACGGGCGGCGAGCCCGGCACCGTCCTCACGCACCCGCCACAGCGAACGTCGCTCGGCAGGGTCCTCGACGACCCTCCCCGCCACCATCCGCTCCCCCGCACGGAGTTCACCGAGCAGCTCGGCCGCTCGCCGGTCGGCGTCAGCCTGGTCGGCGCCGTCGAGTTCGACGTACAGCCAGGCGGCGCCCTCGGGAAGACCGGTGACGGCCCCCGGCCCGCGCCGGTGTCGCAGGGTCGCGACGATGGCCTCGTCCATGCCCTCCACGGCGGTGGGCCGGTGGAGCAGGATCGCGGGGACGTCCCGGGCGGCGTCCACCACGTCCCGGTAGCCGAGCGCGAGCAGCGTCGTGGCCTCGGGCACCGGGTGCAGCCGAACGGTGGCGCGGGTGACGACCGCGCAGGTGCCCTCGGTGCCGACCAGGGCTCGGGCGGCATGACGGCCGTGCTCGGGCAGCAGGTGATGGAGCTGGTAGCCGGAGACCTGGCGGGGGATGCGGCCGAGTTCGGTGCGCAGGGCGGCGAGGTTGTCGTCGACGAGGCGGGTGAGGGCGGTGTCGAGTGCGGCGATCTCCGGGGCGTCCCCGGACAGGCCCCCGACCCCGGCCACTGCCCGGACACCGCCGGCCGTGACGATCTCCAGCTCCTCGACGTGCTCGACCGTACGGCCGTAGCGCACCGAGTGGTTCCCGCAGGCGTCGTTGCCGATCATCCCGCCGAGGGTGCAGCGGCTGTGCGAGGAGGGGTCGGGGCCGAAGAACAGGCCATGGGGCGCGGCGGCGCGCTGGAGGTCGTCGAGGACGACGCCGGGTTCGACGACAGCGGTGCGGGTGGCGGGTTCGATGGAGATCACCTGGTTGAGGTGACGGGAGAAGTCGAGGACCAGGCCGGGTCCGACGGCGTTGCCGGCCATGCTGGTGCCCGCCCCGCGTGCGGTGAGCGGGATGCGCAACTCACGGCAGGCCCGTACGACCGCGACCACGTCCTCGGCGGACCGCGGAAAGGCGACGGCGAGCGGCGGCACCCGGTAGTTGGAGGCGTCGTACGCGTACTGGGCGCGCCGACCGTCGCCGAAGTCGACCTCAAGTCCCGGCGCGGTACGCGCCAGCACGTCGACCAGGGAGCGCGCGTCGCTCATCCGGCCGTGCCCACCGCGACCGCCGCCGACCACGCACGCAGCCCCTCGTCGATCGCGGCCGCGTCGACGATCAGCGGCGGGATCATGCGCACCGCATTCCCCCACGGGCCGCAGGGCAGCAGGAGCAGCCCCTCCTCGACAGCGGCCTTCATCACCCGGGACGCGGCCCCGGGGTCGGGCTCACCGCTCTCGGTCACGAACTCGCTCGCCAGCATCAGCCCCAGCCCGCGCACATCACCGATCGCGGGGGTCTTCGCGGCGACCTCGTCGAGGCCCGCACGCAGCCGGGCCCCCATGGCGGCCGCGTTGGCGACCAGGCCCTCCTCCTCGACAACGTCGAGGGTGGCGAGGGCCGCGGCGCAGGCGACGGCGTTGCCGCCGTAGGTGCCGCCCTGCGAGCCGGGCCGGGCCTTGTGCATCAGCTCGGTGGACGCGGCGATCCCGGACAGGGGGAAGCCGCTGGCCAGGCCCTTGGCGGTGATGAGGATGTCGGGGCGGACGTCGAAGTGCTCGTGGCCCCAGAAGCGGCCGGTGCGGCCGACACCGGTCTGGATCTCGTCGAGGATCAGCAGGATGCCGTGCCGGTCGGCGCGCTCGCGCAGCCCTTGCAGGAAGGCGGCGTCGGCGGGGACGTAACCGCCTTCACCGAGAACCGGCTCGACGATGATCGCCGCGGTGTCCTCGGGATCGGAGACGGTCTGGAGCAGGTGGTCGAACTCGCGCAGCGCGAACCGGGTCGCCGTTTCCTGGTCCCAGCCGTAGTGGAAGGCGTGCGGGAAAGGCGTGATGACGACGCCGCCCATCAGCGGGGCGAACCCGGTGCGCATCTTGGTGCCCGAGGTGGTCATCGAGGCGGCGGCGACCGTACGGCCGTGGAAACCGCCATGGCACACGACGATGTTGGGCCGCCCGGTGGCCTGGCGGGCGAGCCGCAGCGCGGCCTCGACCGCCTCGCTGCCGGAGTTGGCGAAGAACAGGCTGTCGAGCCCCTCCGGCAGGACCGTGCCGAGCCGCTCGACCAGGCGTTGCAGCGGCCGGTGCATGACCGTCGTGTACTGGCCGTGGATCAGTGTGGCGACCTGCTCCTGCGCGGCGGCGACCACCTTGGGGTGGCAGTGACCGGTGCTGGTGACACCGATGCCCGCCGTGAAGTCCAGATAGCGGCGGCCGTCCGTGCCGTAGAGGTGGACGCCCTCTCCGCGTTCGGCGACGACGGGTGTGGCCTGGCGCAGATGCTCGGACAGTTGGCTCATACGGCGGCTCTCCCACGGCGTGAGAAGGGTGCGGGGGACACCTATCACCCTGTGGGCTGTGGGGTGGGAACGTCAACGAACAGACTGTCCACTCGGCGTTCTCCGGCGGAACACCGTGCTCATTGACGGTGGCCGTGAGCTGAACCAGGGTGATGGCCAACCCCGGACCGCCTCACCGCTCACACCCCACACCTCGGTGACCTGTCGGTCTCTCCGGCGTACAGCGGCGTACGCATTCGAATGCTTGACGCATGACCTCCTCCGTTCCGCGTCCCCCCAGGAGCCTCAAGCATGTCCCTGACCTCATCCACCACCGGTGGGGCCGCGTCGCTCGACGACGCGCCCGTCAGTCCCTTCCACCGCCGGATCATGGCCGTCGCCATGGGCGGCCCGTTCTGCGACGGCTATCTCCTCGGCGTGATGGGCGTCGCCCTCGGCCTCATCACCCCGGCCCTCGCCCTGGACACCCTCTGGACCGGCCTCATCGCCGCGTCCGTCCTGGTCGGCGTGTTCATCGGCGGCGCGGTCTTCGGACCGGTCACCGACCGGGCGGGCCGCCATCTGATGTATGTCCTCAACCTGGCCGCCTTCGTGGTCTTCTCGGCGCTGCAGTTCTTCGTCACCGAGGCCTGGCAGCTGATGGTGCTGCGGCTGCTGATCGGCATCGCGATCGGCGCCGACTACCCCATCGCGTCCGCCCTCACCACCGAGCTGGTGCCCCGCAGGCTGCGCGGCCCGGCGCTGTCCGGCCTGGTGCTGGCCTGGTGGGTCGGGTACGGCGTGAGCTACTGGGTGGGCTGGGCGCTGACCGGCCTCGGCGACGACTCCTGGCGCTGGATGCTGGCCTCCGGCGCGATACCGGCGCTGGTCTTCCTCGTCTTCCGGGCCGGTATCCCCGAGTCGCCGCGCTGGCTGGCCTCGCGCGGCCGGATCGACGAGGCGAAGGCCGTCGTACGCAAGCACCTCGGCCACGACATCGACACCGACGAACTCCTCTCCGAAACCCGGCAGGAGCAGCGCGGCGGCTCCGGCCTCGGCAATCTCGTCGAGATCTTCAAACGCGGCTACACGGTCCCGGTCGTCTTCTGTTCCGTCTTCTGGATCTGCCAGGTCGCACCCGCCTTCGCGGTCCGCTCCTTCCAGCCGCAGATGCTGTCCGCGTTCGGGGTGGAGAGCACGTACGGCGCCAGCGCGCTGATCACCACGATCGCGGTGGCCGGCATCGCGCTCGGCCTGGTGGTCGTCAACCGGATCGGCCGCCGCTCGCTGCTGATCAGCACGTTCATCTGCATCAACGTCTCACTGATTGCGCTGGCCGTGCTGCCGGTGCACTGGGCGTTCTTCGTGGTCGCCCTGTTCGCCGCCTTCCAGTTCTTCGAAGCGGCGGGCAGCGGCCTGCAGTTCGTCTACCCGAGCGAGCTGTTCCCGACCGACCTGCGCGCCACGGGCGTCGGCATCGCCACCGCGATGAGCCGCGTCGGGTCCGCCACCTCCACCTTCCTGCTCCCGATCGCCGCCGACGACCTCGGCGTGCGCGGCACCCTCGGCATCGCGGTCGTGATCACCCTGATCGGACTCGCCGTGTCGTACTTCCTCGCCCCCGAGACCAAGGACCTGGGCCTGGCCGAGGCCAGCAGCCGTTCCTGAGCCCCTTTTGAACACCCCTCCCCCACCTAGGAGTTCACTCCATGCGCAAGGTCGTCAGCTTCGACTGCTACCGCACCCTCATCAACTTCGACACCCGAGCCGCCACCCACGAGATCGTCAAGGACCGGCTCGCCGAGTTCGGCGTCGACGCGGACCGGTTCCACCACGACGCGTACGTCATGCGCTTCCAGGGCGTCGTCGACGAGTACCGCCCCTACCGCGATGTCGTCCGCCGCACCCTGCGCAACGTCATGCTGCTGCACGGCCTGGAGTACCGGGACGAGGACGGCGACGCGCTGATCGAGGCCATCAAGGAGTTCAAGCCGTTCCGCGAGGTCCCGGACGCGCTGCGCCGTCTGAAGAGCGAGTACGACATCGCCATCCTGTCCAACAGCGAGGACGACCTCATCCAGTACGCGGTCGACGAGTTGGGCGTGGAGTGGGACTACGTCCTGACCGCCGAGCAGGCCGGCGCCTACAAGCCGCTCCCGCAGGCCTTCGAGTACCTGATGAAGGCGACGGGCCGCGGCCCCGAGGACATCATCCACACCGCCCAGGGCTGGGAGTACGACATCATGCCGACCAAGCGGTACGAGGGCATGCGGCGGATCTGGGTGAACCGGTACGGCTTCCCGGGCTCGGCCGCCTACCAGCCGTACGAGGAGATCAAGGACCTCTCCGGGCTGCCCCCACTGCTCGGCGTCTGAACCCGGCCCATATGAAAGGACGTTGAAAGGACACTCCGTGAGCACCCGCACGTTCGGCCACTCCACCCCGGCCAATGGCCGGATCTCCCACTGGTTCGCCGAACTCCCCACCCCCCGCCCGGCGTTGCCCGGCGACCGCGACGCCGACGTGTGCATCGTGGGTGCCGGTCTGACCGGCCTGTGGACCGCGTACTACCTGAAACTGGCCGACCCCTCGCTGCGCATCACCGTCCTGGAGGCCGAGTTCGCCGGCTTCGGCGCCTCCGGCCGCAACGGCGGCTGGGCGTCCGGGCTCGTCCCCGGCAACCGCGACCGGCTCGCGCAGCAGTACGGCCGCGAAGCCGTGCTCGACTACCAACGCGCCATGAACGAGTCCGTCGACGAGATCATCGCCGTCGCCGCACGCGAGGACATCGACGCCCACATCGTCAAGGGCGGCACCCTGCGCGTGGCCCGCACACCGGCGCAGGCCACGCGGCTGCGGCACAAGACCGAGGCCGACCACGAGTGGGGAGTCACGGACGCCGTGATGCTCACACCCGAGGAGGCCGCGGACCGCATCCGCATCGCCGACGTGACGGCGGCGGCCTGGACTCCGCACTGCGCGCGACTACAGCCCGCCGCCCTGGTCCAGGGCCTGGCTGAGACGGTCGTACGACTCGGCGTGACCCTCTACGAGAAGTCCCCGGTGACGGTCATCGAACCGGGTCGGGCGGTCACCCCGCACGGCACCGTCACGGCACCGGTCGTACTGCGCGCAACCGAGGGCTTCACCTCGTCACTCAAGGGGCTGCGGCGGACCTGGCTGCCGATGAACAGCTCGATGATCGTCACCGAGCCGCTGCCGAAGGAGGTGTGGGAGGAGATCGGCTGGGCGGGTCGGGAGACGCTCGGCGACACCGCGCACGGGCACCTGTACGCCCAGCGCACGCCGGACGACCGGATCGCGATCGGCGGGCGCGGAGTGCCGTACCGCTTCGGCTCACGCACCGACACCGACGGACGCGTCGATGACCGTACGATCGCGCAGCTCACCGAAACCCTGTACGCGGCGCTCCCGCAGACCACCGGCGCCCGCGTCGAGCACGCCTGGTGCGGAGTGCTCGCGGTCCCCCGCGACTGGTCGGCGACGGTGGGCCTGGACCGCGCCACCGGCCTCGGCTGGGCCGGCGGCTACGTCGGCCACGGCGTGACCTCGACCAACCTCGCCGCGAGAACGCTGACCGACCTGGTGCTGGGCCGTGAGTCCCGACTGACCCGGTTGCCGTGGACGGGGCATCGCCCCGGCACCTGGGAGCCGGAACCGTTCCGGTGGTTGGGGGTGCGCGGGCTGTACGTGGCCTACCGACTGGCGGACCGCCATGAGGCGGGCGACCGGCTGCGGACGTCACCGATAGCAACCATCGCGGATCTCATCGCACGGCGACCATGACGCCCCGCGCCGGACCGACGCGCCCCTGAGCTGCTTGCGCGTCCCTCGCACCACCCCTCAGAGTGGTCCGGAACCACGTGCCGGACCACTCGGCACCACGTCTCCCGGGAGACCGCGCCATGCCGTTCCTCACGGTCGCCGACGTACTGCGACTGCCCGTCATCGCGGCCGGCCTCCCCCGGGTGGCGGCCGGTGAGGAGCAGCTGGACCGAACCGTCCGGTGGGTCCATGTCACCGAACTGCTCGACCCCGCCTCCTTCCTGGAGGGGGGCGAGCTGGTGCTGACGACCGGTATGCCGCACCCGTCGGATCCCACCCAACTACGGGGGTACGTCGACCAGTTGGCCGACGTCGGCGTAGCGGGCCTGGTCGTGGAGCTGGGCCGCCGGTACCAGCAGGCGCCCGGGGAACTGGTCAGCGCCTGCCGGGAGCGCGACCTGCCCCTGATCATGCTGACGCGCGGGGTGCGCTTCATCGAGGTCACCCAGACCGTGCACGCACTGATCCTGGACGCGCAGGGCGAGTTGCTGCGGCGCGCTCAGCAGGTGCAGGAACTGTTCACCTCGCTCACCCTGCGCGGTGCGGAAGCCGAGGAACTCGTACAGACCGCCGCGGACCTCGCCGCATGCCCGGTGGTGCTGGAGAACCTGATCCACCACGCGCTGATCTGCGCACACGCCGGCCGCACGGACGGGCAGGTCCTGGAGGCCTGGCCGCGCCGCTCGCGCACCGCGGAGACGCCGGACCGGGCGGCGGTCAGCGGGCCCGAGGGCTGGCTGGTCGCGGGTGTCGAGGAGCGGGGCAGCCGGTGGGGGCGGCTGATCATGCTGCCCCTGGCGTCCGGGCCGCCCTTCGGCCCGGAGCACACGATGATCCTGGAGCAGGCTGCCACCGCCCTGACCCTGGCCCGGCTCACCGGCCGCCCCGCATGGGACCGGCGTGCCCACAGCTCCGTCCTGCTCGATCTGCTGCACTGGCGCTATCGCAGCCGCACGGAGGCGCGGCTGCGGGCCGAGGCCCTCGGACTCCCCACCACGGGCCATCGCCTCCTCCCGGTCGTCGTCGACCACCCGAAGGCAGCGCACGGCGGCACGTCGGTGACCGATCACCTTGCCAAGGAACTGCACACCGCGGGCGTCAAGGCACTGGTCGGGGACCTCTCCGAGCGGCGTACCGGGCTGCTGATGGCCCTGGCCCGAGCGAGCGCGTGGCAGCCCGTCGTCGAGCGACTCGCCCGCGATCTGCGCGCCGTGGCCGGGCAGGACGTCGTCGTGGCGGTCGGCCCCTCGGTCACCGAACTGGGCGAGGTCACCCGGTCGTTCCGCGAGGCCGAGCAGGTCGCCGACGCCATCGGCCCCGCGTCACGGGGCCGCCCGTTCCATGTCACCTCCGACGTCGGCCTGCCGGAACTGCTCTACTCCCTGCGCGACGACGTCCGCGTCCAGAAATACGTGGAACAACATCTCGGCCGCCTCGTCCAGCACGACGCGCGCCACGGCAGCGACCTTCTCAGCACCCTGCACGCCTACCTCGACGCCGCCGGCAACAAGTCGATCGCCGCCAAACACGTGGGCCTGTCCCGCCAGGCCTTCTACCAGCGCCTGCACACCATCGAACGACTCTTGGCCACAGACCTGGAGTCCGGCGCCCAGCGCACCCAGCTCCATGTGGCGGTGACGGCACTTGAGGCGCTGCACGGCCGGGATGCGGCAGAGGTGCTCGACAAGTCTCCGCTTTGATCTTCGACGGGGTGGGAGCGGTATCGGCTGTGCCGCCGGCACCACGCCATCGCCCGCGTCAGGCGTCCAGCGCTGCCAGCACCACGGACCTGGCCTCCTCCTGGACCCGGCGCAGATGGTCCGGGCCGAGAAAGGACTCCCCGTAGATCTTGTAGACGTCCTCGGTGCCCGAAGGCCGGGCGGCGAACCAGGCGTTGGCGGTCGACACCTTGATACCGCCGAGGGCGGCGCCGTTGCCGGGTGCCTCGGTGAGCACCGTGGTGACGGGCTCGCCGGCGAGGGTGTCGGCGGTGACCTGGCGCGGGGACAGCTTGGCGAGCAACGCCTTCTCCTCACGGGAGGCCGGTGCGTCGACGCGCGCGTAGGCGGGGGCGCCGAAGCGCTCGGCGAGCCGGGCGTAGTGCTGCGAGGGGGTCTTGCCCGTCACAGCCGTGATCTCGGAGGCGAGCAGGGCCAGGATGATGCCGTCCTTGTCGGTGGTCCACACCGAGCCGTCGCGCCGCAGGAAGGACGCGCCGGCCGACTCCTCGCCGCCGAAGCCGAGCGTGCCGTCGGACAGGCCGTCCACGAACCACTTGAATCCGACGGGGACTTCGACCAGCGGCCGGCCGACGTCCGCCGCGACCCGGTCGATCATGCTGGACGACACCAGGGTCTTGCCGATCCCGGCGCCCACGGGCCACTGCTCCCGGTGGGAGAACAGGTACGAAATCGCCACGGCCAGATAGTGATTGGGGTTCATCAGCCCCGCGTCCGGCGTGACGATGCCGTGCCGGTCGGCGTCGGCGTCGTTGCCGGTGGCGATGTCGAAGCGGTCGCGCTGCTCGATGAGCGAGGCCATGGCGTACGGCGAGGAACAGTCCATGCGGATCTTGCCGTCCCAGTCGAGCGTCATGAAACGCCAGGTGGGGTCGGCGAGCGGGTTGACCACCGTCAGGTCCAGCCCGTGCTGTTCGGCGATCCGGCCCCAGTAGGCGACCGAGGCACCGCCCAGCGGATCGGCGCCGATGCGCACGCCGGCGGCCCGGATCGCCTCCAGGTCCAGCACGTTCGGCAGGTCGGCCACGTAGGTGCCGAGGAAGTCGTAGCGGCCGGTGCCGGGTGCGGTCAGCGCGCGGCTGTACGGGATGCGCCGTACGTCCTTCAGACCGCCGGCGATGATCTCGTTGGCCCGGTCCTGGATCCAGGAGGTGGCCTCGGAACCGGCCGGGCCGCCGCTCGGCGGGTTGTACTTGAAGCCGCCGTCGGCGGGCGGGTTGTGCGAGGGGGTGACCACCACACCGTCGGCGAGCCCCGAGGTGCGCTGACGGTTGTGGGTGAGGATGGCGTGCGACACCGCCGGGGTGGGCGTGTATCCGTCGGCCTCGTCGATGAGGACGGTCACCTCGTTGGCCGCGAACACCTCCAGCGCCGTGATCCGCGCGGGCTCGGACAGGGCGTGGGTGTCGGCGCCGAGAAAGAGAGGGCCGTCGGTGCCCTGCCCCGCGCGGTACTCGCAGATCGCCTGGCTGGTGGCGGCAATGTGGTCCTCGTTGAACGCCGCCACGAGGGACGAACCGCGATGCCCCGAGGTGCCGAACGCCACCCGCTGCCCCGGCTCGGCCGGGTCCGGGTGCAGCGCGTAGTACGCCGTGACCAGGCGGGCCACATCGATCAGGTCCTCGGGCCCGGCGACCTGCCCCGCTCGCGCGTCCTGCATGTGCCCGCTCCTCCACAAGGGTCGACCATTCAGTACGGCCCTCATTCTTCCCTGCCCGGCCCGCCGCTGCGCACTCAGCTGCGGTCGAGTTCCGCTGCGCCTACCTGACACGATTCCGGGGTGACGTCGCTCCACGTTTCTGGATGCTGCCCACCGGTCAGGATGGTCCCGGAGAAACGTCGTCATCGCAGATCGGAAGGCACTTCTTCGTTTCCGGAGAAACTGTCCACAGGTGTCAGGTCGGTGGCTGCGAGCGCAGGTCGCGGCTCGCTCGGTGCCAGCCGCCGGAGCAGCAACGGGGTCATCCGCCGATAGGCCGCGGGATTGACCGCGCCCAGCCAGTGCGAGGCCCGGACCGTGGCACCGATGTTCAGACCGAGGTCGCCGAGCACCTCGTCGACGTTGTGCATCGAGAACGGGATGATCTTGGTGCCGCGGCAGTGATGCGTGTCCGTGGCCTCGTCCATGAACGCCAACTGCTCGACGACGGCCCGACGCATGGCCTCGGGGTCGGGCAGCGCCACCGCCTCCGCGAGGTCGGCCGCGATCCACAGGGCCGCCATCTCGGCGTTGAGCGGACTGAAGAACGAGGAGTTGTAGCCGTTGAAGTAGAGCCCGGGAACGCCGAGGGGCAGGATCTGCCGGTAGAGCATGAAGTTCCCACGCTCGTCGAGCAGTTGACGCCGGGTCTCCTCGGGCAGGAACGGCACGCCCTGGGTGAAGCCGGTGGCGCAGAGCACCAGGTCGGCGCGGAGCGTGCTGCCGTCGCTCAGCTCGGCCGCGGGACCGCCAGGCCCGCCGAGAAGCCGCGTGATGGTCCGGTCGCGGTGGACGGTGATGCTCCCGTCCGCGACGCCCTCGAAGAAGCCCTCGCTCGCCAGCCCGATGGCTCCGCGAACGATGTCCTCCATGTGGCCGGCCGGAACCAGGCCGAGCTTCGCGAGGCCGAACTGCCGTACCGAGACCGATCCGATGGAGTTGATCATCCGGCGGCGCAGGCCGTTGCCCGGGCCGTGCAGGAACTTCTCGACACCGCGCAGTCGCAGGTAGCGGAAGAGTCCTTCGCCGAGCCGGGTGAGCAGCAGCAGCTTGAAGTTGAGGAACCCGGCGATCTTGCGCGGTACCTTCCACAGCAGCTGACGGGCGATCACATCGGTGCCGGCGGCGACGCCGCTGATCGCCGCCGCGACGTCGCAGGCCGACTTGCCGTACCCGACGACGAGTACGTGCTTGTCGCGGGCCTCTTCGGCGTCGTGGAACTCGGTGGCCGCGCGCAGCCGCCCGCCCGCCGCGGTGAACTCCTCAAGGCCCGGATACGCCGGGACCAGGGGTTCGCAGAACACTCCGTTGGCGATGACGAGTCGGTCGAACTCCTCGACGGCCTCCGCTCCCCCGGCGTCGCGGGTCTCGACCGTCCAGCGGCCGTCGCCGACCGGGCGTGCCGCCGTCACCTCGGTGTTCAGGCGCAGGGCGGATTCGAGGCCGAACTCGGCGGCGTACGCGGCGAGATAGGCCTGCACCTGGGCACCACTGGGCCATTCCGGGTAGCTCTTGGGCATGGGGAAGTCCGAGAGCGAGTACTGGGCCTTCGGGCTCTGCGTCGTCACGCCCGGGTAGCGCCTGGTCCGGCTCCACACACCGCCGACGTCCGGGGACTTGTCGAAGACCCGCACCTCGTGGCCGGCCTGGGTCAGCACTTTCGCGGTGGCGAGACCGGCGAAGCCGGCTCCTATGATCGCGAGCCTCATGGCTGGGCGACCTCGGGCGGCA
Source organism: Streptomyces sp. NPDC051963 (assembly GCF_044593495.1). NCBI lineage: Bacteria > Bacillati > Actinomycetota > Actinomycetes > Kitasatosporales > Streptomycetaceae > Streptomyces > Streptomyces sp. NPDC051963. The sequence goes on from NZ_JBIUCC010000006.1 coordinate 242,050, forward strand.
GCTGCAGCTCGATGCCGAAGTCCTCCATGATCTTCTTCATCAGCGAGATGTCCTTGGGGCCGGGCGGCATGTCCGCCAGCGCCTGGTAGTAGCGCTCGAGCCCGGCGGGCGAGACCACGGAGATCACCCGCGACTCCTGCTCGTACGGGTTACGGAAGGCGTGCACCACGTCCCGCGGCAGGAACAGGTAGTCGCCGTGTTCCAGGACGAAGTCCTCGCCGCCGAGGTGGACGTCGAGGCGCCCGGCCAGGCAGATGAAGGACTCGTCCTCGCGGGTGTGCACGTGCGGGGGCGGCCCGTCGGTCCGCGGGGGGATCGTGTACTCGAACAGCGAGTACGCGTCACGGGTCGACTCGCCGTCGGCCTTCTTCGTGATGCCGAGCCCGATCGCCGCGATCGCCTGTCCCTCGCGCGAGGGCAGCATGTAGCCGCCGCCTAGAGTCATCGTCGTCTCCTTGAGGTCGCCGCACCGGCCAGCCGTCGGTGTATCAGCGCTCACAGCGTGCGGGCCGCCCGGCCCGACCGGCAATCAGGAGTCCCACTCAGCGGGACTCCCTTCTGGCCCGCGGCAGTCAGTGACAGCCGGCGACGGTCACCGACGCGAGCAGTAGGCCCGGGACGCGGCCGCCGCGGCCAGGCGCACGGCGGGGCCGATCGCCTGCGGCCGGATCAGGCCGGAGGGGCCGGTGACGGACAGCGCGGCCACGACCTCGCCGAGCGGGCCGAAGACCGGGGCTGCCACGCAGCTGACCCCGATGTTGCCCTCCTCGCGTTCGACCGCCCAGCCGCGCGGCGGGATCGCGGTCAGCTCGCGCAGGATGGCCATCGGATCGGTCAGCGTGCGCGGCGTCCTGCGCTCCAGGCCTGCGGCCAGCACCGCGTCGATGGTCGCGGTGTCGCTGTAGGCCAGGATCGCGCGGCCCAGCGCCGAGCAGTGCGCCGGGATGATCCCGCCGACCTGGGAGAGCATCGGCATCGGCCGATGGCCGGTGATCTTCTCGACGACCAGGATCTGCGCGCCGTCGAGCACTCCGAGCTGCACGGTGACCTTGGTCGCGCTGTGCAGGTCCTGGAGGAAGGGCAGCACCGCCTCCCGCAGTTGGAGCCGGATCGGGGCCAGGCTCGCGATCTCGAACAGGCGGTTGCCGATCCGGTACCGGTCCTTCGGCTTGTCGAGCCAGCCGAGCCGGATCATCCGGTCGGCGGTGCGGTGGGCGGTGGAGCGCGGCAGACCACTGCGGGCGACGAGGGCGGCGAGGGTCAGGTCGCGGTGCGTCGCGTCGAAGGCACCGAGGATCGCCGCGGCGCGATCGAGGCCACCCGCGGCCGGAGCGTCGCTGTCCCGCTCAGCGGGACTCAACGTTGGTTCCCGGGTTCATGCGGCCCACGATAGACCCGTCTCGACCGGTGACCCGGTCCGGGAATCTCAGTGCCCGCGAACTCCGGTGCGAGGAACCAGCGGTGCTCGAAAACAGCGGCATTCGGAACCAGCAGTGCTCGGAACCAGCAGTGCTCGACAACAGGAGGCTGCCATCAACGCTCGCAACGCCCTCGTCGGCGGGGGCAGTGCCGGAATCGGGTACGCCGTCGCCGAACAGCTCCTGCGGTCGGGCCACCGCGTCGTCATCACCGGGCGGCGTTCCGAGCAGCTGGAGTCCGCGGCACTGCGGCTCGGCAGGGACACCGGTGGCACCGTCCACACGCTGGTCAACGACGTGTCGGAGCCGAAGTCCGCCGTGGCGGCCCTCGACGAGGCGGAGAGCCGGTACGGCGCGCTCGACGTCCTGGTGCTCAACGCCGGCGGGCCCCCGCCCGGCCGCATCCTCGAAGTCGATGACGAACACTGGCAGCAGGCCTTCGAGTTGCTGCTGCTCGGCCCGCTGCGCCTGGCGCGGCTCGCCCTGCCGGGCATGGCCGCACGGGGCTTCGGCCGGGTCGTCTTCGTGACCTCCGCGGCGGTGCGCCAGCCTCAGCCCGACCTCGCGACGTCCGTGGTCGTGCGGTCCGCGGTCACCGCGGCCGCCAAACTGCTCTCCCGGGAGTTCGCGGCCGATGGGGTCACAGTCAACTGCGTGGCGCCCGGCGCCACGGCGACCGAGCGCCGCCGCGAGATCCTGGACGCCCGCGCCCGGACCACCGAGGTCCCGTACGAGGACCTCGACGCGGCGGACGCGGCGGGCATCCCGGCCGGTCGGGCCGGGCGGCCCGAGGAGATCGGGGCGGCCGTGACCTTCCTGGCCTCGGCTGCCGCGGGCTACATCAACGGGACCGTGCTCACGGTCGACGGCGGAAGGACGGAAACGATCTGATGGCACAGTCAGGAGACGGATTCGCGCTGGCAGACTTCCTCGGCGCGCTCTCCGACACCGTACGGCCCGGCGCCGCGCGCCCGGTCGTCGTGCACGCGGCGGAGCTGGAGACCCTGCCGGCCGACCAGGTGCACAACCCCACCACGCTCTCGATCGCCGGGAAGCTGCCGACCACCACCTTCGAGATCTTCCGGCAGACCATCCCGCCGGGGCTCAGCTCGGACATGCAGCGGCACCACCACGAGACGGTGCACTTCGTCATCAGCGGCGAGGGGTACAGCGAGGTCGAGGACGAGACCGAGTCCTGGTCGGCCGGCGACTTCGTCTACACCCCGCCGTGGACCTGGCACCGCCACTACAACGCCTCGGCCACCGCGCCGGTCGAGTTCCTGACCATCGAGAACTCCCGGCTGCTCGGCCTGCTGGGCGTCGGACGGCGGCAGAGCGCGGGCCTGGCCACGGTCGCCGAGGCCCGGGCCCGCTTCGGAGAGGACTCACGATGAGCGCACTGCCCGAACACATCAGCCTCTGGGGCGAGTTGGCCGACGTCGACCACGAACTCCGCCACGTCGACGTGGGCGGCGTACGCACCCGGGTGCTGCGGGCCGGGTCGGGCCCCGACCTGATTCTGCTGCACGGCACCGGCGGGCACCTGGAGGCATACGCCCGCGACATCGCGGGCCTTGCCGCGGACTTCCGCGTCACGGCCTACGACATGGTCGGTCACGGCTGGTCCGACCTGCCGGACAAGCCGTACACCATCGATGTCCTGTCCGACCATCTGCTCGGGCTGATGGACGCCCTGGGCATCGGCTCGGCGCACCTGTCCGGCGAGTCGCTCGGCGGCTGGGTGGTCGCCTGGACGGCCGCGCACCACCCGGACCGTGTCGCGCGGCTCGTTCTCAACACTCCCGGCAACATCGCCGACAAACCGGAGGTGATGGTCCGGATGCGCGAGAGCACGCTGGCCGCCGTCCGGGATCCGAGCGACGAGACGGTACGCCGCCGGGTGGAGTTCCTCTTCCACCACAAGGAGATGGTGACCGACGAACTGGTCAACCTACGCCGCGCGGTCTACGGCCGCCCCGGCTTCCTCCAGGCGATCACCAACACGCTCGTCCTCCAAGACCCCGAGGTACGCAAGGACTTCGCCTGGCGCCCGACCTGGGTCGGCAAGGTGATCGCGCCGACGCTGCTCCTGTGGACCGACCACGATCCCACCGGCGGGCTCGACGAGGCCGAACTGCTGCTGCGCTGGCTGCCCGACGCCCGCCTGCACGTGATCACCGACGCGGGCCACTGGCCGCAGTGGGAGAAGCCGGGCGAGTTCCTGCGCGTCCACCGCGACTTCCTCGTCCTGGGCAAGGACCCCTCATGAGCGAGATCATCGGCCTGGTCGGCATCTCGCACTCGCCGTTCGCCACCATGACTCCGCCGCGTGGGCCCTCGGAGCCCGGCGGCAGGTTCCTCGCCGACACCGCCCGGGTGGCCGAGGCCGTGGCCCGGCTGGCGCCCGACGCCGTCGTCGTCATCGGCCCCGACCACTTCCACGCGAACTTCTACGACCAGATGCCGCCGTTCGTCCTGGGCGTCGAACAGGCCGTGGGATTCGGCGACTTCGGCAGCCGGTCCGGGCCACTGCCGGTCACCGCACAGCTGGCCTGGTCGGTGCGCGACACGCTCGCGGAGGCCGGATTCGACCTGTCCCTGTCCTACTCCCTCACCGTCGACCACGGAGTGACACAGGGCTACGACATGGTCTGCGGCGGGCGTCCGGTCCCGCTCGTACCGCTGATCGTGAACACCGCCGCCCCGCCGCTGCCGAGCATGCCGCGCTGCGTGCAACTCGGCCGAGCCCTCGGCGAGGCCCTCCGCGGCGCCGACTTCCCCGTGCGCGTCCTCGTCGTCGCCAGCGGCGGGCTCTCCCACTGGCTCCCGCCCAACGATCCGCGCGACCCCGCGGTGGCCGGCGAGCGGCGCGAGGCCGTCATCCACGGGCGCGCGAATCTCCAGGCCTTCGCCGCGGCGCGCGAACCCCGGGTCCGAGCCATGGGTGGCGATCCACACGCGCACGTCAACTCCACGTGGGACCGCTGGTTCCTCAAGCAGCTGGCCGCCGCGGACCTCTCGCCGATCACCGCTCTGGGAGACGAGGGCTTGGAAGAGCAGGCCGGGAGCGGCGGGCACGAGATACGCACCTGGCTCATCGGCCAGGCCGCCGTGGACAGGCCGTTCGTCTGGACGAGCTACGAGCCGGTCCCCCAGTGGATCACCGGCATGGGTATCGGCACGACCTTCGAGGTGAACTGACAGGCCCGCACCCGCTTCCACGCTCCACAGCAGCGCTGGTGAGGCGCTGAACCGGCTCCGGCGGGGCACCGACGCCCAGACCACGGCGTGACCGCGAACTGAACCGCCGTAAGCTCCTGGCCGCCGCACGCGAGGTGTTCCGCGATCACGGCCTCAAGGCCACCCTGGACGACGTCGCCCGCCACGCCGGGCTCGGGGTGGGAACGGCATATCGCCATTTCCCCAACAAGCAGGCCCTGATCGACGAGCTGGTCGACGACATGTTCGCGCGCGTCGAGGAAGCCACTCGGGAGGGAGCCGAGGACACCGACACCTGGCGCGGACTGACGGTCAGCCTGGAGCGCGTCGCCGAACTTCAGGCGCTCGACCGCGGCCTGCGCGAGGTCATGCTCCACAGCGACCGTACGGCGTCGGCCGTCGGCATCGCGCGGTTATCGGGAGAGGCCGGAGGACTGCTGTCGGTCCTGGCCCTCGGCGAGTGTGGCCAGGGTTTCGGCGATGCCCGGCAGGAGGTCGGCCGGGATGTGGTCGAGGACCCGGCGCCGGGCGCTGGCGAGGTGGGCGGGCTGAGCCGCGTGCATGGCCTGCAGTCCGGCATCGGTGAGGACGGCTTCGCTGCCGCGTGCGTCCATGCCGTGGCGTTCCTTGCGCACCAGGTCATGGCGGGACAGGCCTTCGATGATGCGTGTGATGCGCGGCGGGGTGACACCGGAGGCCGCCGCGAGCGCGGACATGCGCATGCGGCGGTCGGGCGCCTCGCTCAGCAGCAGCAGGACGGCGAACTCGGTCATGGTCACACCGGTGCGGGCCATGTCCTGCTCCAGCGCGCGCGGCAGGGAGTGGACCAGACGTCCCAGGCTCTGCCACAGCAGCAGCTCATCGGCGGTCAGCGGATCACTGGCGGGAGTGGTGTCGGTGGCGGGGGGCTCCATGCCTCCACTCTATTTGACTAGTTAAGCAAGTGGTGTGATGCTTGCTTAACTAATTAAGTAAGAGGTGATCGCATGTCTCCCCGAGCACCCGCACCGGATGGATTCGAGCACGCCGTCGCCGATGTCGGCGGTGTCCGACTCCACTACGTGACCGGCGGATCCGGCCCCGCAGTCGTCCTCATCCACGGCTGGCCGTTCAGCTGGATCGAGTGGCGGGCGCTGCTGCCCCCGCTCGCGGCGCGAGGCTTCACGGTCATCGCACCCGACCTGCGCGGATCCGGCGACTCACAGATCCCGGCCGGCCACTGGACCAAGCGTGAGGAGGCCGATGACCTGCACCGCCTGCTGAGGCACCTGGGCCACGACCGGGCTTTCGTGGTCGGCACCGATGTCGGCACGATGACCGCTCACGCCTGGGCCCAGAGCCATCCCGACGACGTGGTCCGGCTGGTGCTCAGCGAGGCGTTCCTGCCCGGCTACGGCCTGGAGGAGCACATGAACCCCGCCACCGGCGGCTCGTGGCACTTCGGCTTCCACGCCCAGAGCGACCTGGCCGCCATGCTCACCGCCGGCAAAGAGGAGCCGTACCTGTCCGGCTTCTGGTCGATGATGACCGGCGGCGGCATCACCGACGCCGACCGCGCAGACCTGCTGCGCGCCCACACCCGCCCCGACGCGATGCGCGGCGGCTTCGAGCACTACGCCACCCTCGTCCAGGACGGGCAGACGGCCCGCGCCGGTGATCGCCTGACCATGCCCGTCCTCGTTCTGAACGGCGAACACGGCCTGCCCCAGGACGTGTTGCTGGCGGGCGCCCGCGCCGCCGCGACCGACGTGCGCCACGACACCGTCCCCGGAGCCGCGCACACCTTCGCGGCCGACAACCCGGCCTGGACGGCCGACCGGCTCGCCCGGTTCTTCACCACCACCCCAGCCGCCTGAACCCCGTCACCTGGCCTCCGCCGCCTGACGCGCGGCACGACACAGCACACGGAGCACCCCTCATGCAGATCCTCGTCATCGGCGCCACCGGCTACGCAGGCCGCCGTGTCTCAGCCGCCCTGGCCCGCGCCGGACACACCGTCCTGGGCCTGGCGCGCGACACCTCCGCCCCCGCGGCCCTCGCCCTCACCGCCGACGAAGTCACCCCGGTCGAGGGCGACTTCACCAAGCAGGACACCTGGCGCGGACACCTCGACGGCACCGACGCGGTCGTCCACCTGCTGATGGACATGAGCGACCCCGTCGGCAGCGACCAGCGCCTCTTCGCCGAACTGCTCGCCGCCCAGGAACGCGACGGCCGCCGCCGCCACCTGGTGTTCACCACCGGCATCTCCTCCTACGGCCGCACCGGCCTGCCCCTCATGGACGAGAACACCCCCGGAAACCCCGAGAGCCCCATCGGCTTCCGCTTCGCGCTGGAACGGGAGTTGGCCGCCTCCGGCCTCGCCCACACCGTGGTCCGCCCCGGGTTCATGTACGGCGGCCCCGCGAGCACCTCCATGACCGGCCAGTGGTTCGCCGCCGCCGAGGCGGGCAGCCCCGTCTTCTACGGCGACACCGGCAAGCGCTGGAGCTGGGTCCACGTCGACGACCTCGCCGACGCCTACGTCCGCATCCTCGACAACCCCGCCGCCGTCAACGGGGAGACCTTCGTCATCGCCGACGACCAACGGCTGACCGCCCTGGACATGCAACGCACCGCCGTACGCGCCGCCGGCCACACCGGTGAGATAGCCCTGGCAAGCGCGGAGGCGGGCGGCATGATGCAACTGGCCGCCGACCAGGACGAGTTGGTCACCAGCGCCAAGGCCCACCGCCTCCTGGGCTGGACCCCCCGCCACACCTCGTTCACCGACGACCCGACCCGCCACTACCGCGCCTGGAAGGCCGCCCGTCCCGCCGCATGACAATGCCGCCGGGCGCGGGCAACGCGTCCGGCGCCCCGCTCTCCGGTCCCCGCCTCCCCCGCCGCACGGGCACCGCGTTCCGGGCCAGGGCCCAGAGCCCGCCCTGCCCGGATCAACCCACGATCTCGCTGCTGCCGACGCCACAGGATCACCGACGCCCTCGCCGGGGCGGGCCTGAAGGGCCCCTCAGTGGTTCCGCGCGGCCGGATCGGCATACTCCGTGGGTGCGGTGCCCTTGGCCGGGAACGAGGAGGGGCCGGCGAGAAGACGGGCGATCGTTGTGGAGCCGACTCCGTGGAGCAGAACGCTTCCGAGCACGGTGAGCGTCATGGCGTTGAAGGCGGTCTCTGCGTAGATCCCGTCCGGGAGGGCGTTGTAGGCGAGCAGGCCGAACACGATCGAGGTGGTACCGCGTGGTCCGAGCGCTCCCAGCATGAGCCGTTCACGCCAGGTGAAACGGGAGCCCAGGAAGGCCAGCAGGATGGGGAGAATCCGAACGACGGTGAGCGCGGCGACGCAGAGCAGTGCCACGGGCCAGCCGATGTCTTGACTCAGCACGTCCATCGCTGCGTTCCCGAAGAAGAACCACATGCACATCGTCATCATCGAATTGGTGTCCTCGATGAGCCGGAAGTCCGAGGTGTCGGGAGCCGGGGCTCCCCGTCGGCGGGCCGGCGCCTGGCGCAGGTAGCGGAAGGCGATGCCGCACACGAATGAGGCCACGAAGCCGTTCCCCTCGACCGCCACGGTCACCGTGTAGGCGAGCAGCGGTGTGACCAGCACGAGGATCCGCCGGGACTGCGCGGTCATCCAGTGCTTGTCCTCGGCCAGGTTCATCAGCCATCCGAGGAGAAGCCCCAGCAACAGGCCGGCCACGAGCGCCTTCGCCGCAAACGGCACGGCGGTACCGAGCGCCTGCATGGGCGTGTGCGTCTGGGCCGTCGAACCGGCCAGGATCAGCGCGAACAGGAAGACGGGTGACACGATCCCGTCGTTGTAGCCGCTCTCCAAATTGAGGACGCTGCGTACCCTGGCCGCGATGCGCGGGTCGCGCACCAGTGTCTCGGCCGGGGCGAAATCCGTCGGAACGATGATGCACGCGATCAGCAGCAGCATCACCAACGGCAGGCTGGGCACCAGCAGCGAGCCCAGCAGGACCATCGCAAGCAGGCTCAGCGGCATGGCCACCAGCAGGGCCCGGCAAGCCGAGCCCGGGTCGTTGCCGAGCAGTCGTCCGCCCGGCAGTTCAGTGGCGTCGACGAACAACAGGACCGCGAGGATGACCTCGGCCACGTGCTGGGCGACCTCGGAGTTCATAGTGGCGGCGATCTCGCTGTGCGTGAACACGCCGGTGGCGATTCCCGCGAGGACCAGCACCAGAGGAGCCCGGACATGCCACTGTTCCAGCCTCCCGGCGACAAGCGACCACCCGCCGGCCACAACGGTGATCACGATCAAGATAGAGGTCATTTGGTGTCCGGCCGAGCCGCCTTGCCTTTCGGTGCACGCAGAATTCTCTGAGAAAGCGCGGAACATTCAACTGCTATGGGATGGAACTAGGTTGAGCGTTTGCCTACTCGCCTGATGAGTTCGGCGGCCGTCTTCTTCCCGCTGTCGTGCGAGAAGTCGACCTGATCGGTGATCACGCCGGCCCAGAACAGGGTGTCGTCGACCGGCCGGTAGATCTCCCGGCCGCCCGGCGCCTCCTCCTGTGCGAAGGCGGCCCGGGCGAACGGGTCCTTGATCCATTCGTGCTCGATGACCTTGACGGGTGTGAGCTTGCGGTCGCCCGCCACGCCCCGGATCACGTCCAGGACTTCACGGTGACGGCGTCCGGCGGGCATGGCCAGCAGACGCCTGGCCTCGTCCCCCTCCGCCCCCATGTCGACCACCTGCCCCGAGAAGCCGGGCACCCCCTTGGAGGCGTTCCACAGGTACCAGGGCACGCCGGCCTCGACGATGTCGTCGGCGTCCTCCGGGATCACCGGCCTGGCGAACTCCATGAGGACCTTGGTGACCACGACGTGCCGTACGGCCTTGAAGGCCTCCACCTTCGCGGCCGGCAGCGGCGGAGAGAACTCGACGGTGTCGGCCGCCAGTACGGCGACGGGCAGGGCCACCACCGCGGAGCGGGCCCGGTAGGTGACGCGGCGTCCCTGCCGCTCGGCGTGGACCACGACTCCGGCGGGCGAGTGCTCCACGCGCCGTACCACCGTGCTGAGTTGGACGGGCAGCTTGTCGGCGAGCGGGGCGAGGATCTGGTGGTAGCCGCCGATGACACGGAAGTTGATCAAGTCGGTGTCGGCGGGGGGTTCGGTGGTCTTCTTCCACGGGCCGCCCGGTCGCGTACGGGAGATCGTGACGGTGTGGGCGTGGGTCTTCAGCCGCTCCGCGCGGACCAGGTCCCAGGTCGAGGCGTTCGCTCCGTGGATGAACTCCGGCCCGCATTCCACCGGCACGGACATCCCGGTCCGATCGGTCCACAGGCGGCCGCCTATGCGATCACGGGCCTCGACGACCACGACCTTCCTCCCGGCATCCGCCAGGACCCGGGCGGCGCTCAGCCCCGCGGCTCCCGCACCGATGACGATGACGTCGAGGTCGCCTCCGCGCGCTCCTCCCGTGCTCGGCGTCGAAGGGTCGGTCCGTGCCGCGCCGGCCGAGCATGCGGCGAGGGAGCCGGCCAGGAAGCCTGCGGCGGTACCGATGATGACGCCGCGACGGCCCACCAGGGGGCGTTCGTTTTCCACTGCGCCTCAGCTCTTCCACTCGTGAACGGTGTGCGCACCAGTTGCGCGCACCATCCACGCTCGCCGACCCGACGCCGGCTCCGACAGCCCCTGACCGGCGGGTGTATCCCCGCCGGGTGGGGGGGTGCGGCATCCGCGAATCCGGTGGTCAGGGCAGCCGGCACGGTGTCAGGTGAGGGTGTTGCTGAGGAGGCCGGGCACAGGGCGGGCAGTCGGTGGCGGGGTGCTGGTCGGCCGCGGCCCAGGCCAGTTCGGTGGCGGTGAGCCCGTCCGCGCTCCCCCCACGCGTCAAAGGCGGCGAGGGCGACCAGCGCCGCGTCGACGGCCTGAGCAGGCACCTTCCGCCTGATCGTCACCGGCCATCCCGCGCGTCGATCCTTGACCGTGCCGGTGCCGACAAGGGCATGCAGGTGTCGAACGGCGCCCGTAGATCACAGGACCCCGCCTCGGGCCACGGACGATCCGATGCCGACCCCGACAAGAAGAGCGCTGAGGACGCGTCGCAGGCGGGGCTCCACCTCGACGACGGCGTGGCCGAGCCGCGGGTCGCTTTCGTAGAGCTCCCGAAGTTGCGGGCCGGGAGTGGCCATCTGCCACAGGGCCCCGGCCATGCTGGTCGCAGCTGCGACGGTGTCGACGCCCTGCAGCTCACCCAGTCCGAGCAGCCGCCGCAACTCGTCCCCGATCCGCTCGACCTCGGCGAGTGTCACCAGCTTGAAATCACGCACCGAGTCGATGGACACGTTGCGTTCGAGGTTCATGGGCGCCTGCGCGAGCAGGTCGCAGAACATGGGGCGCGCCGCCAACGTGGCGGCGATGACCGAGGCAACCTCTTCGGGGGTGGCGCGCTCCCTGCCCGCGAGATCACCGCACAGCGCGGCGGACCACTCCCGCCATCCTTCCGCGGTGAGCTTGAGGAAGATCTGCTCCCGCGTCTCGAAGTAGCGCAGCAGCGCGGACTTGTGCATGCCGACTTCCGCGGCGATGTCGGTGAGCGTGACGTCGCGGATGCCGCGCCGCCGCCCGAGCACACGGGCCGCGTCCAGGATCGCCGCTTCGCGCGCCTGCTTGGCCTCGACGCTGCGGGCTCGCTGGAAGACGGGCTCAGTCATGCAGACATCATAGGAGCACGTAAGGCAACGTCGTTGCGTTATTAGCGCAACGGTGTTTCACTAAATACATGAGTACCGACATGAAAGAACAGGTCTGGTTCATCACCGGCTCGTCCCGCGGCTTCGGCCGCGCCCTGGTCGGCGCCGTCCTTGAAGGCGGCGACCGCGTCGCAGCCACCGCTCGCCACCCCGAAGACCTCGCGGAGGAATTCAAGGAGTACGGCGACCGCATCCTCCCGCTCGCCCTGGACGTCACCAACCCGGACGCGGCTCACGAAGGCGTCCGAGCGGCACTCGCCCACTTCGGGCGCATTGACGTGCTCGTGAACAACGCCGGCTACGCGAACGTGTCCCCCATCGAGACGACGGACGACGACGACTTCCGCGCCCAGTTCGAGACGAACTTCTGGGGCGTCTACAACGTCACGAAGGCCGCGCTGCCCGCCCTGCGCCGGCAGGCATCGAGCACGGTCGTACAGTTCTCGTCGGTCGGCGGGCGCGTCGGAGGTTCGCCGGGAATCGCCTCCTACCAAGCGGCCAAGTTCGCAGTGGACGGCTTCAGCCGCGTCCTCGCAGTGGAGACCGCACCGTTCGGCGTACGCGTCATGGTCGTCGAACCAAGCGGTTTCGCCACCGACTGGTCCGGCTCCTCCATGACGGTCCACCCGGTACCCGACGCCTACGACGTGACCGTGGGCGCGATGAACCGGCTGATCCGCCAGAACACGGCCGGGGCGGCCGGGGACCCCCAGCGCGCCGCCGAGATCATCGTGCGCACCGTCCGGGGCGGCCGGGTACCCAGCCATCTCCTGCTGGGCGTGAACGCAGTGACCATGTCCCTCGACTACTCACGCCGCCAATTGTCCGAGGCGACCGCGTGGGAGAAGGTCAGCCGCTCAGCCGACTTCGGCGAGCCGTACCCCGTGGAGTTGCCGACCGAGAACACGGCCGACTAGGGCCTGGCAGCAGAACGCTGCCGGTGACAATCGCCATGCCCACCAGTGACAGGACCATGTGCAGGCACGCAAGTCCGGTCATGAGCGGTGTGAGAGCGAGCACTTGCTGCAGGTGGTAGGCGAGGAACTGGAAGGCGCCGAGCATTCAGATGCCGCCGATCGCGACCATCAGACAGGCGGCGCCCCGGTTCCGGTCGCGCACGACCCGCATCGGCAGCAGGGGCTGGTCGACCCGGGTCTCGATCCACACGAACAGCCCTAGGCACAGTACGCCGGCGACGAGCGACCCGCTACCGCGCCCGATCTCTGGGCCCTCCCTACGGAGGTGCGGGCGACGCCGGCCGGTCCGTGTGGTCGTCCTGGTCGTGGTCGCCGCCCGCCCGGGGACGGTCACGACCCGGATCACCGCTGAACGTCCGTAACCCCTGTCCAGCCGTCGAGTACGGCCCGTGTCGGCATGGCCTCCCAATCCCCGGGGACCGTGCACAGCAGGGCGCCCGCGAGGGCGGCGGTGTCGAGGCACCGTTTGACGTCGGCGCCAGCCATCAGCTCGCTGAGGTACGCGCCGACGAAGGCGTCACCCGCGCCGACCGGATCGACGACCTGGACCGGGACGGCGGCCTGCCGGTGGTGGACGCCGTCCACGAGGGCCGCGGCCCCCTCGGCGCCGAGTTTGATCACGGCACCGGCGGGGCCGAGGTCGGTCATTGCCGTGGCCAGTTCCTCGGGGTCGTCGCTACGCTCGCGGCCCAGCACGAGGGCGGCCTCGTCGTCGCCCGCGAAGACGATGTCGGCCCGCTCGACCAGCCTGCGCAGGACGGGTGCCGCCGCCTCGGGCGACCACAGTGCGGACCGGTAGTTCACGTCGACCGACACCTTCACCCCCGCCTCACGAGCGACGTCCACGGCGTGGAACACCGCCGCGGCAGCGGTCGCACCGAGGGCCGGAGTGATGCCGGTGACGTGGAGCAGCCCGGCGCCGGCGACGAGTGCGTCGTCGACGTCCGCCGTAGCCAGCCGGGCACCCGCCCCCTGCGCGCGGTAGTACCAGACCTTCACCGCCCCACCCGGCAGCCGCTCCTTGAGCATCAGACCGGTCGGCGCGTCCGAGTCCCGTACGGCGTGCACGTCAACGCCTTCCGCGGTGAGTTCGCGTACGACGCGGTCGCCGACGGAGTCCGCGCCGAGCCGGCCGATCCAGCTCACCGGGGTGCCGAGCCGGGACAGCGCGATCGCCACGTTGCTCTCGGCTCCTCCGATGCCGAGCGCCATGTGGGGCACGTGTTGCAGATGCCCGACGGTCGTGGCGGCGAGCAGGCCCATCGTCTCGCCGAGGGTGACGACCCCGCCGCCGCTCATGAGCGGGCCTCGACGACGGCGTCGAGGGCACGCCTGGCACGGGCGGCGAGTGCCCCGAGGTCGCCTCCGGCCAGCGCGTCGCCGGACAGCGCGCCACCGAGTCCGACGGCCAGGGCACCGGCCCGTATCCAGGTCCCGACGTCGTCGACGCCGATGCCGCCGCTGGGCATCACGCGCACGTCGGGGTAGGGATCGGTGAACGCCTTCAGGTGCGCGGGGCCGACGGTCGAAGCGGGGAACAGCTTGACCGCCGTCGCCCCGGCGTCCCAGGCCATGGCCAGCTCGGTCGGGGTGAGCCCGGCCGGATAGACCGGGACACCGGCCTGCCGGGCCACGGCCACCACATCGCCACGGAAGCCGGGCGAGACGAGGAAGCCAGCTCCCGCGTCCAGGCTGCGCCGGGCCTCCTCGGCGGACCGCACGCTGCCCATGCCGAGGTCCGCGGCCTCGCCGAGGTCCTTGCGCAGCCGCTCCAGCTCGTCGAGGGCGCCGGGGGTGGTGAGGGTGAGTTCGAGGCAGACGAGTCCGGCGTCGGCCAGGGTCCGGGCCGCGGGCAGCAGATGCTCGGGGGTGTCGGCGCGCAGCACGGCCACGACTCCCGTGCGCAGCAGCGCGTCGGCGGGTTCGGTCCGCTGGGCGGAGAGGGTGTGGGTCACGAGGTGCTCTTTTCGGGCATGGGCTTCGGCGGGGCCGTCGCATCGTTGAGGAGGGTGAGGTCCCGGTCGCGGGTCTCCGGCGCCATCCGGGCCGCGACCAGGCTGATGATCATCATCAGAGTCATGTAGGCGGCGACCGGCACCCATGAACCGGAGAACGCGGTGAGCAGGGAGGCGCAGATCAGCGGGGCGACACCGCCGCCCAGCACCGAGGAGAACTCCCGGCCCAGGGTGACGCCGGCGTAGCGGTAGCGGCTGCCGAACAGTTCGGGGAAGTAGCTCATCTGCACGCCGACCGCGCCCTGTCCGGCCAGGACGAAGCCGAGGATGATCGCCACGGTGATGGCGTACGGCGACCCGGTGTTCAGCGCGATGAAGGTCGGTCCGGGCAGCAGCACGAGGGCGGCCAGGATCGCCATGTACACGGGCCTGCGTCCGACGCGGTCCGAGAGGATGCCGAATCCGATCGCCGCGATACCGCCGCAGGTCGCCCCGATCATCAGCACCTTGGGCACGAACGAGGAGTCGACGCCGACCGTGGAGACCAGGTACGAGGCCATGAAGACCTGGTAGGTGTACGACTGCGCGCTGATGCCGACGTTCATGAAGAGCACCAGGAGCATGGGCTTGCGGCCGTGCTGGAAGACCTCCTTCACGGGCGACTTGGGCTTCTCGTGCTGCTTCTTGAGCTCCTGGAAGACCGGGCTCTCGCTGAGCCTGCGCCGGATGAGGACGGCCACGACGGTGACGACCAGGCTGCTGGCGAAGACGACCCGCCAGCCCCAGGCCATCAGGGCTTCCTCGGACAGCGTCTGGGCGAGGATCCAGGCGAGGGCGCCCAGTACGGTGCCCAGGGCGGCGCCGGTCATGACGAGCGAGGCGAGCCTCCCGCGCCGTCCGACCACCGCCGTCTCGGTGAGCAGGGTCGCGCCGCCGGACTGTTCGGCGCCGGCTCCGAAGCCCTGGAAGAAGCGGCACAGGACGAGCAACGCCGGGGCGAGCAGGCCGACTTGGGAGTACGTCGGCAGCAGTCCGATGGCGAACGTCGAGACGCCCATCAGGAAGAGCGTGGTGACCAGGACCCATTTGCGGCCGAGCCGGTCGCCGTAACGGGAGAAGAACAGGCCGCCGAGGGGTCGGGCGGCGAACCCGACGGCGTAGGCGGCGAAGCTGGCCAGGAGGGCGACCGCCGGCGTGGCGTTGGGGAAGAACAGGTCGCCGAAGACCAGGGCGGACGCGGTGCCGTAGATGACGAAGTCGTACTGTTCGAGCGCCGTGCCGACGAGGCCGGCCCACGCGGCGCGGCGGATGGCTTCCGGGTTGGCGGGGGTGTCCGTGGCGGGGGCGGGGGGTGCGGAGTCGCTTGCTATGGGTCCGGTGGACGTGTCCATCAGCCATGCCTCCTTGAATGGGATGGATCGGGGACGAAAGAAGGGCAAAGCGGTACGGAAGGGTGCGGCGAACTGCCGGGCCGCCTCAACGCGGCTGTCGGCTTTGGATGTTCAGGCAGCGGTGCCGTGCGGCCGGACGACGACCTTCAGGTGCGTCGGGTCCGTGACCGGCGCGCGCAGGGCGTCGGTGGCACGGTCGAGGGGAAAGCGGCCCGTGAGGACGGACGAGAGGTCCACCCGGCCGTCGGCCGCCAGGGCCAGCGCGGTGGGGAACGCGTGGGCGTAGCGGAAGGCGGTGACGAGGTCGATCTCCCACCGCTGGAGGTGCGCGAGTGGCAGTCCGTCGACGGCGGGAGCGGCCTGTCCGACGACGGTGGCGCGTGCGGCGGGCTTCAGGGTGCGAAGCCCCTGCCAGAGTGCGGCGGGGTGGGCCGAGCACTCCAACAGCCGGTCCATGCCGGTGAGTTCGAGGTCCTGTGCGGCGGTGTTGACCACCGCCGTGGCGCCGAGCTTGCGGGCCTGGGCGAGCCGGGCGTCGTTCACATCGGTGACGATCACCTCGGCCGCTCCCGCGGCCCGCGCCACCTGGGCCACGAGGATGCCGATCGGTCCTGCTCCGGTGATCAACACCCGGTGTCCGAAGGTGACTTCGGCCCGTCGCACGGCCCAGACCGCGACCGCCAACGGCTCGATCAGTGAACCGAGCTCCAGCGGAACCCCGTCCGGCAGGGGATGGACGGCCCGGGCGGGGACGACGACGTGTCCGGCGAGGACTCCATGTGTCGGCGGTGAGCCCAGACAGGTGCCGTGCGGACAGAGGTTGTAGCGGCCCGAACGGCAGGTCTGGCAGGTGCCGCAGCCGACGGCGGGTTCGATCGCGACCGGGGTACCGGCCTCGACACCGGCCTGGGGGCCGGCCGCAGTGACGACACCGGATGCTTCATGACCGAGGACGGTCGGCTGTCGGAGCACGTTCTGGCCGTTGCGGCCGCTCGCGAAGTAGTGCATGTCGGAGCCGCAGATGCCCACGGCGTCGATCTCGACGAGCACTTCGTCGGGGCCGAGGGTGCGCAGGGGGACCTCTTCGATGCGGAGGTCGTCCGGGCCGTGCAGTACGGCGGCTCTGGTCGTGGTGGGTGTTCTGGGAACTGACACGGTCTCACATCCTTGTGAGAGGGGTTGGGTTGGAACTCAGGCCGCCAGCAGCGGCTCCGAGTCGGCGGCCTCGGCCGCGGCGCCCGCCGCCGCGTCCGTGCCGTGCCGGGCGAGGATGCCGATGAACTCGGCGACCCGCTCGGTGAATTGGGGGTGCTCGGCGAGCCGGTCGCCGAGCAGGCCGCCGTTGATGACGGCGGTGACGAAGTCCCGTACGGACGTGGTGCGTTCGGCTGTCCGCCGCAGCCCCTCGCGGGCCGGGTCCGCCATCGCGGCGGCGTGCGGACCGGCATCGAAGCCGATTGGGGGCGCCATGCAGCACAGGTACGCGGCGACGGTCAGCGCGAGATGGTGGGGCATCCGTCCGCCGCGCAGCTGCCTGAGCGCCGGGTCCGGCACCCGCTGGCGCAGCTTGACGGAGCCGTCCGAGCCGACCTGCTGGGTGCGGTGGCCGAGGGCCGTGTTGGCCCAGCGGTCGAAGAGCTGTGCCACGTAGGCGTCGAGGTCGAGGCCGGCGGGGACGGTGAGGCTGGGCAGGTAGTCGTCGTGCAGGACGCGGCGCGCGGCCTCGGCGACGACGGGCCGGGCGATCGCGTCCGGGATGGTGGCCCGGCCGTCGAGCGCGCCGAGGTAGGCGATGAGCGAGTGGGTGCCGTTCAGCAGTCGCAGTTTGAGCAGCTCGTACGGCTCGACATCCTCGGTGAACAGCGCGCCGCCGTGCTCCCAGCCGGGCCGTCCTGCGGCGAAGCGGTCCTCCAGGACCCACATGGTGAACGGCTCGGCGGCCACGGGGACTTCGTCCCGCAGGCCGAGCCGGTCGGCGACCGTTCGGCGGTACGCGTCGGTGGTGGCCGGGACGATCCGGTCGACCATGGTGTTCGGGAACGTCACGGCGTCGGCCAGCCACGGGAGGAGTTCGTCGCGCTCGGCGGCCGGCAGTGCCTCGGCGAACTCCCGTACCAGGCGCGCGGTCTGCTCTCCGTTGCCGGCCAGGTTGTCGCAGCTGAGCACGGTGACGGGCGTGGCGTGCGAGCGCAGGCGGCGCTGAAGGCCTCGTACGATCAGGCCGATCGTGGTCCGCGGCGGTGTGTCGCCGCGCAGGTCGGACCGTACGCCGTCGTGGTCAGTGTCGAGGTGCCCGGTGCGCGGCGAGAAGGTGTAGCCGTGCTCGGTGACGGTGAGCGAGACGATCCTGGTGGCCGGGGCGGCGACGGCGTCGAGGACGGCGTCCGGCTGCTGGGTGGCCACCAGAGCTCCGGTGTGCACGGCGGGAATCGTGACGCGGGATTCCGTCGGCGAGATCTCGACCACGCCGTAGCGGAAGTCCTGGGCCCGCAGCGCGTCGGCCACGGTCGCCGAGCGGCTCGCCACTCCGAG
Source organism: Streptomyces sp. NPDC051963 (assembly GCF_044593495.1). Lineage (NCBI taxonomy): Bacteria > Bacillati > Actinomycetota > Actinomycetes > Kitasatosporales > Streptomycetaceae > Streptomyces > Streptomyces sp. NPDC051963. Next base: position 260,267 of record NZ_JBIUCC010000006.1, read on the forward strand.
GATCCCCCAGGGGCCGTCGGTGTGGTCGAGGGCGGCCGCGGTGTAGACGGCCTGGTGGGCGCGGTGGAAGTTGCCGAGTCCCAGGTGCACGATGCCGGTGTCGGCGAGCGTGCGCCGGTGCAGGAGCGAAGAGCCCGTCACCGTACGGGAGTTGAGGGTGGGAAGGTCCGTGGTCGTCATCTCGGCGGTCACCAGTCCGTCATCGAGCCGTCGCGGCGGCGGGCCACGGGCAGGTAGGCGGGTTCGTACGGATACCGGGCGGCCAGGGCCTCGTCGACGTCGACGCCGAGGCCGGGGGCGTCGCCGGGGTGCAGATGCCCGTCGGCGTAGCTCCACTCGTGCCGGAACACCTCGTGGACCAGCGGCTCGTAGCCCATGTACTCCTGGATGGCGAAGTTGGGCGTGGCGAGGCCGACGTGCAGGGACGCGGCCAGCGCGACGGGTGAGACGTCGGAGGGGCCGTGCGGGCCGAGCTTCACCTGCCAGACCTCCGCCAGGGCGGCGATGCGGCGCAGATGACTGATGCCGCCGGCGTGCGTGACGCAGGTGCGTACGTAGTCGATCAGCTGCTCGGTGATGAGCGTCTGGCATTCCCAGACGGTGTTGAAGACCTCGCCGATCGCCAGCGGTGTCGTGGTGTGCCGGCGTACGTGGCGCAGCACTTCCTGGTTCTCGGCCGGGGTGACGTCCTCCAGCCAGAAGAGGTCGACGTCCTCCAGGGCACGGCCCAGGCGTGCGGCCTCGTTCGGGGTGAGGCGGTGGTGGGCGTCGTGGAGGAGCTTCACCTCGGGACCGACGTGCTCACGGGCCGCGGCCAGCGCGCCGGGGGCGTGCCGCAGATAGGCGGCGGTGTCCCAGACCTCCTCGACGGGGGCGGCGCCGCGGCCGGCCGGCTCGTATCCGGCGTCCGGACTGCCGACGCCGTAGACGATGTCCAGGCCGGGCACACCTGTCTGGGCCCGGATGGCCTGGAAGCCGCGCTCGCGCTGGGCGTCGAGGGAGTCGAGCAGCTGCGGGACGTCCCAGCCGGTGGCGTGGGTGTAGGTGAGGACCCGGTCGCGGACGGCGCCGCCGAGGAGTTGGTAGACGGGCTGGTCGGTGGCCTTGCCCTTGATGTCCCACAGGGCGAGGTCGACGGCGCCGATGGAGGTCATGGTGACCGGGCCGCGCCGCCAGTACACCCCGCGGTACAGGTACTGCCAGGTGTCCTCGATACGGGCCGGGTCTCGGCCGATCAGCAGCGGGGCGACGTGGTCGCGGAGGTAGGAGGCGACGGAGAGTTCGCGGCCGTTGAGGGTGGCGTCGCCCCAGCCGACCAGCCCCTCGGCGGTGGTGATCTTGAGGGTGACGAAGTTGCGTCCCGGGCTGGTCACGATGACGTCCGCCGAGACGATGGTGTCGTGCTTGCTCATCGGACCCTCTCCACAACGTTGTGCAGCCCCTCGCCGGCTGCCAGCCGGCGGATGTTGGCTGTGATGTCGGACATCCGGCGGGCGAAGGTCTGCCGGGTGAGCCCCGAGGAGTGCGGTGTCATCAGCACGTTGGGCAGCTCGTGGAAGGCGTGACGGCTCGGCGCCCCCGTGTTGCCCGAGGCCGGGTAGTCGTACCAGACGTCGATCGCGGCGCCCCCGATCACGCCGTCGCGCAGGGCGGCGTACAGCGCGTCCTCGTCGACGACCGGGCCGCGGCCGACGTTGACCAGGACGGCCGACTCGCCCATGCGGGCCAGTTCCGGCGCGCCGATCAGCCCGGTGGTCCGCTCGGAGAGCGGTACCGAGACCACGACCACGTCCGCGGTGTCCAGGAGTGCGTCCAGGTCGTCGACGCGCCCCGCCCACACCAGCTTCTCGGCGACCGCGTCGACGTCACCGCGTCGGGTGACGGCCACGCCCCGGGCGCCGAACGCCCGGAAACGTTGCCAGGTGCGTGCGCCGATGTGCCCGAACCCGACGAAGCCGATCGTGGTGTCCGCCAGCGCGTCGGGCCACGGCGTGCCGGACGAGTAGGCGGGCGAGTCCCAGGTGTCGCGCCGCAACGCCGCGTCCTGACGCAGGAATCCGCGCCGCAGCAGGACCGTGGCGGCCACGACGTACTCGGCGATCGAGTCCTCGTGGTGGAAGGTGTTGGCGACGAGGGTGCCCGGGGGCAGCGCCGCGACGTCGATCTTGTCGATACCGGCACCGGCGGCGTGCACCAGGCGCAGCCCCTTGCCGGCCGCCGCCATCTCGGGCGAGCACACCCCCGACACCAGCACGTCGGCGTCGCGAAGGGCGTCGACGACGGAGGCGGTGTCCGCGGGGGCGGGCCAGCTCACGGTGGTCCGGCTGGGCAGATCGGCCTCGAACTGCTCGCGCAGGGGGGCCAGATTGGGGTCGGCGACGACGACGTTCAGAGTGCTGTCAGGGTGTGTCACGCGTGCTCCCGGGTGACGGGAGGCGTGCGGGTCGTCGCGACCGGTCCGGTGGAGCCGCGGACCACGAGCTGGGTGGGCAGCCGCAGGGTACGCGGCTCACGGTGCTCGTCGGCAATCGCATGGGAGAGCATCTCCAGGCTGAGCGCCCCGGCCCGGTCCATGGGAACCGCGATGGTGCTCAGCGCGGGGTACGCGGTCGCGGCGAGCGGCATGTCGTCGATACCGACCACGCTGAGGTCGTCCGGGACACGCACCCCGAGCTGCCGCGCTCCGGCGATCACGCCGAGGGCGACGAGGTCGTTGTGCGCGATGACGGCGGAGGCGCCGGACGCGATCACGCCGGCCGCCGCGGCGGTGCCGCCGGCCACGGTCTCGGACTGCCAGCCGAGCACCTCAAGCTCCAGGCCGACCCGCTCGGCCTGGGCACGGGCGAGGTCGACGCGGTGACTGTTGGACCACGAGTGCTGGGATCCCTGGACGTAGGCGAGGTGCCGGTGGCCCAGCGCCGCCAGGTACTCGACGGTCTGGCGCAGGCCGTCACCGGCGTCGGCGAGGACGCAGTCCGCGGTGGTGGTCTCGCGGTTGACCAGGACGACGGGGGTGTCGCCGCAGAGGTCGAGGACGTCCTCGGCGTCGAGCCGCGGCGAGCACACGACGAGCCCGGCGGACCTGGCTCGCAGCTGCGTGATCACCGCCCGCTCCCGGTCGGGGTCGAAGTCGGTGTCGGCGAGCACGATGGTCTGCCCGCTGTGCCATCCCTGGCTCTGCGCGGCCTTCACGAAGGCACCGAAGACCGGGTTGGCGATGTCCGGCACGATCACGGCCACGGTGGCGGTGTCCGACGGCAACTCGGCGGGACGCGGTGGGGGCGGTGGCTCGTAGCCCAGCTCTTGCGCAACCTCCAGAACCTTGCGCAAGGTTTCCGGCCCCAGTCGCTGGGGGTCGCTGAACGCCCGGGAGGCCGTGGAAAGCGCCACGTTGGCGCGCTTCGCGACGTCGGTCAAGGTGGGGGCCACGCTGCCACTCCGTTCCGCAGTTACCGCTGCACGAACTCTGCGTTACCCATACTCGGCAAGCTTGCGCAACCTTGTCAATGCTTGCCGTGAGGTGAGTTCCCGAGGTGACTTGGGACCGGCGCGTGGCGCACAGGTGACTGACCACCACGAGGTGGCAGCCCTCGGCGGCCGGCGCCTTCAGCCCCGCGGGCACCACGGCCTCGTGACCACGTATCGCAAACTCAACTGCGTTCTCCCCGTCAAAGATCTCCAGCGGTCGCCGCCGGCCACTCGCGGGGAAAGGGGACCGCCAGAGATTCCGCGGCGATCGGCGTGTGCTCGGCGCCGGCTTGCAGGCGTCCGTCGCGCAGGACGACCGCGCCGCTGCGGAGCATCGAGGCAACCAGTTCGGCGGCGAGTTCCTCGGGAGTCCTGCCCAGCAGCCGTGCCGCATCGGTGAGCCAGTCCCGCGCATGCAGGTAGGGCTCGATCTCGTCGGCCGGTAGCCCGTCGCGGATCATCAGGGCGAAGGCGAAGATCCGCCGCGCGCCGTACCAGACGGCTCCGTCCGGGTCGTCGACGAGGCGCTGCGCGCGGCGCAGTGCGGTGGTGAACGCCGTGCCGGTGTCGGCGGGGATCGGACCGTGCGAGGGCAGCAGCACCCGGGGGTCGAGAGAGACCAGCCTCTTCAGGGAGGCGAGTGCGGTGACGGCTGCATCGTGGCCGTCGAGGGCGAGGTTGACCCAGCCGACGTCGTAGTCCGACAGTGCGTCCCCGACCACGAGCAAGCGCTCATCCGGCTGCCACAACGCGAGGTGGCCCGGAGTGTGGCCGGGCGTGCAGATGACCTGCCAGTCCGTATCTCCAAGGCGGAGGATCTGCCCGTCGTCGAGCGGTACATCGACCGTGTACGGCGCGACCGGTTGGTCGAGGTACTCGGCCGCGCAGCAGCCGGGGTCCCTGCGGGCGATCGCCTCGGCTTCCGGGGCACCGGCCGCGATGCCGGCACCGCTCGCCTGCAACAGGGCGTTGCCACCGACATGGTCGGAGTGCCAGTGGGTGTTCACGACCAGGTCGATGGGTCCGGCGTGGGCGCGGGCCCAGTCGGCCGTCTGTTCGGCGTGGCCGACGAACCCGCTGTCGACCAGGGCCGGCTGCCGCCCGTGCAGCAGCAGGAGGTTGGCGTCGGGGAACGGCCTTTGCAGCCAGCTCACCCAAGACGGCAGCGGCTCCTCACTCACTGTTCGGGCCTGTTCACACGGATCAGCGTCTGCTGCCCGTTGGCGACGAGTTTCCGCCGCCCGTCCTGCACGCCGAACACCTCCAACTGGCAGACGGTCAGGGTGCGTCCGGACTTCAGGACGGTTCCGACCGCCTCAATGTGGTCGCCGACGGCGGGCGCGAGGAGGTTGATCTTGTACTCGACGGTGAGCACCTCGGTGTTCTCGGGGAACAGCGTGAAGGCCGCATAGCCGCCGGCACTGTCCGCGATGGCACTGGTGGCACCGGCGTGGAAGTAGCCGTGCTGCTGGGTGACTTCGGGCCGACTGGGGAGCACGATGTGCACGCGGCCGGGACCGATATGGGCCACACGCGCGCCGAGGTGACTCATCAGTCCCTGGCGGTCGAAGCTCGCCCGGATGCGCTGCTGCACCTCGGGGCTCGCCTGGTCTTGCTGCTTCTGGTCTTCCACGTGCTCTCCTTCGCATGGACATCACAGTGTCTGAACGGTGAGCGGGGCGAGTTCGTCAACAGGCCAGGCGTTCCACCAGCAGGAACCCGCCGATGACGATCATCATGGCACCGGAGGTCCTGGTTTCCGAAGGCCCGGCCCAGGGCCGGGTGACGGTCCGCGATCCCATGAGCTCAGTCCGCGCCCGGGCTGAACACCAACAGCTGATCCACGGGTTCGGTGGGGCCGGCTGGGATTCGGTTTGTTGCCGGGCGTTGCCGTTCTCGATGTCGCCTCGTTCAGCAGGGCAGGTGGCCGACGGGGAGGGAAGCACGTGCCTGGGCAGTGCGTACGAGAAGTGGTGCGGGACATCCTCGCCGAGCAGGCCCCGCGGGAGGCGAAGCTGCTGGATGGCATGGCGTCGCTGAGCGACAGGCAGATCACGCGGGTGTTCCGCCGCTCCCGCTCGCGAAGGGATCCACTCGGTTTCGGGGTCACCGAGGTGGCCGCCCTGGTCGCGCCAGTGGTGTGGGTGGTGGTCAACGAGGTGGCCCAGCGGTCGGCGGCAACAGCCGTGGACGGGGCGAGCCGTTGGGGCAGCGCATGGTTGCGTCGAGTGCGCCGTCTCCCCGATCCGTCGACGGAGGTCCCGGCCTTGTCCCGCGGTCAACTGAAGGACGTACGCCGGATGGTCGTCGAGCGGGCGCAGGCCTCGGGCTTGGAAGCAGCAGCGGCCGAAGCGCTGGCCGACGCGGTGGTGGCCCGGCTCGCCACGTCGCCCGGCGATGGCTGACAGCGGCGCTCCCCGCCGCGACCAGACGCCGGACAGCTACCTCTCCGCCCTCCACCTCCGCAGCACCGTCATCTGGCTTCACAGCCTCCAGCCAACACCTTGATCGCGACTCCCCACAGGCCCTAGTCGCCCATGAACCACAAGTAGCTGCCCGGCGTTGCCGCGCACGCTTCAAGAAGCTCGGCAAGGTCAAGCAGAGCCGCCTTCTGCTGCTCGTCAGTACACCGTTGTGACAGGGCAGCGACTTCCTGACGGGCGACTTGGGCTTCCTGCTCGTTGAACAGCGTGTCGCCGTACGGGTCCACCCAGCCGAGCTTGCCCGAGTTGTGCCGGTCGAGAGTGCTCAGCACCCGCGCCAACGCTTCACCGTGCTCATAAGACCCTCGCAACAACGTGCCCCGGGACGACCCCTTTCGCGCGGGCCGCCCCGAGTGCAGTTCCAGCTCAATCCCCATAACCCCGCCTTCGGACTCGACACCGAATCTTCGCAGGGATCATGAGCCGCTGCCGCCGCAGAGTGAGCGGCCGTTTCGCTACTCGACCACGGTGACGTGCGCCCCAGCCCGACCCAAGGTTCAGGTGGAGTTCTATTCCATGATTGGCCCACATGGTCACTCTTGAAATGGACCACATGTCCGGGTCACTGGCTGCCTAGGCTCGACATCAATCCGAGAGGAAGAGGATCTGCTGTGAAGGCGTGCGGAGTGTCCGGGGCGGAGAAGGAAGTCGCCCTGCTGGAGTTGCCCGAACCGTCATCTCCCGGGCCCGGTCAGATCCTGGTGTCGGTTGAGGCGGCCGGGGTCGGCCCGTGGGACGAGCTGTTGAACGGCGCCGGCTGGGACGTGGGACTGCGTCCTCCGGCGGCGCTGGGAGTGGAGGGTGCGGGCAAGGTGCTGGCCGTCGGCGCGGGTGTCACCGGGTTCGACGTAGGCGATCAGGTGCTCGCGCACGAGGCCCCGCTGCCCGGGGGAAGCGGCTTCTGGGCCGAACGCGTTCTGATCAGCGCGGATCACGCGGCAGCCTGTCCACCCGGGCTGGACGCCGTGCGCGCGGCGGCGCTCCCGGTCAACGGACTCACCGCGTTCCAGGCGCTGGAGAAGCTGGACCTCGGCCGAGGGCAGCGGCTCCTGATCACCAACGGAGGCGGGGCCACCGGAGCCCTGGCCATCCAGCTCGCCGCGGCCAAGGGCATCGAAGTGACCGCGACCGCGTCTCCTGCTGCCGCGGAGCGTCTGCTCGGTCTGGGAGCGACGGAGGTCGTCGACTACCACGACCCGGACTGGCCGGCCAAGGCACGCGGCGGATTCGACGCCGCCCTCATCATCGCCGCCGGCACGGCGGACGCCGCCCTGCCTTTGGTGCGGGACGGCGGCCGACTGTGCTCCCTGACCTCGGACGCGCCTGCGGAGGAACGAGACATCACGAGCTGGGACCTCTACGTCGAGCCCAACGCCGCGCAGCTTGTCCAGCTGGCGGAGCAGGCCGTCGCGGGAACCCTGAAACTCGTACCGGAACCTCTGCCGCTGAGCGAGGGACCGGCCGCGTTCGCCCGGGTGGTCATCGGACGGGCCGGCGGCAAGAAGATCGTGCTCACCCGAGCTTGACCCGACCGGGCACCGCCCGATCCCGAGGCTGCACCGCGGCCGCTACGGCAGGACGTAACCCATACCGCCGACAACGGCTAACAGGACGAGCCGAGTTGTCGATGCATGATCAGGCAGCTGGCGAGCCTGAGGAACCCTGTGTGGATGCCAGCCCGTCGTTCCCATCGGATCCGCAGACATCGAAAGCCGTGCAGCCACGTGATGCTCCGCTCGAGCACCCAGCAGTAGGTGCCCAGTCCGACGCCATGGCGAGTGCCGCACCGTGCGACGGCAGGCACGATGCCTCGGTCTCAGACCTGGCCACGGGCGGTTGGCGCGGGTCAGCAGGGCAGCGAGCGGAGTGCCCTGGCCATCCGTGATCAAGTGGCGCTTCGAGCCGGCCCGGCCCCGGTCGACCGGCACGTACAGGGTCCCGCACAACACTTCGCGGTCCGGCAACGGCGTACGACCCGGGTAGCGCAAGCGCCGCTCACCCTGCGGCGGCAGTCGCTCCATGAGGACCCGCAGCTCATCCGGGACGATCCACGGCGACGTCCCCACATCGAGCCGAATGCTCAACTCCCGCCTCAGGAGGTGGTCCGGTTCGTGGTGAGGAAGTCCAGGACGAGAGGGCTCGCGACGGCGCGATGCTCCTCGAAATAGGCGTGCCGCGCTCCGGGGATCATGTGCTGCCGGGCGCCGGGGATCCGGTCGGCGAGCAGGTGGGCGTTGGCTGCGGGGTTGAGCAGGTCGTCGGTGCCATGGACGACGAGGGTGGGTGCGCTGATGCTGGGCAGGAGCTGCCACGCGTCGTGCCCGTTGCTGGCGGCCAGGTGGCGTCGTTGCGCGTGGGCGGGCATGTTCGGGTCGCCGAGCGTCTGGTACGGGCCGGGGTTCGCCGCCAGCCAGGCGGGGGTGTACATCAGCTCCAGCAGCGCCTGCCGCGCCGCAACCGGTTGCGTCTGCACCAGCGACCTCCGCACGTCGTTGGTGCGTTCGACGGCGTGCGGCCCACCGGGCGACGTGCACCCGAGCACCAAAGCGCGCACCCGGTCGGGATGGCGGGCTGCGAGCTGCTGGGCCACGCGCCCACCCATGGACGTGCCGTAGACATCGGCCCGGTCGACACCGAGGTCGTCGAGCACCGCGATCACGTCCAGGGCGAACAGCTCGGTGCTGTAGGGCTCGTCGGGCTTGTCGCTCTCCCCCGTACCGCGGTAGTCGAGCGTGATGGTGCTGCGGTCGGCGTGGAAGTCATCGCGCACTCCGTCCCACCAGTGGTGGTTGTTCGCCTGGCCCGCCAGCAGGACCAGCGGCGCCGCGCCCTCGCCCTGGACCTGGACCTGATAGGCGATACCGACCCCGTCGGGCGTCGTCGCGTGCGGCATGCAGATCGTCACTCCTCATGGTCAGGGTTCAGCGCGTCGTGACACCGGGGTTCCGCGGGCCGGCTCCCGCAGATCGCCGAGGCAGAGTCCAGAGACTGAGCCACACGCCGCTGCGTTCACCTTCGGCCATCGGCGTGGTGCAGGGTCAGACCTAGCATTGCAGTACTGGCCGGAACGCCCCGTGCGCGTCCGCCGCACGCCCGCTACGGCAGCCAGCGCTCCAGTGCCATGTCGGCGATGTCCTGGAGTTCGTCGCGGCTGAGGCCGCCGGCGGCCTGGACGGCGATGCCGAACGTCACCGTCATGACATATCGGGCGAGTTGTCGGGGGTCGGCGTCGCGCGGAAGATCGCCCTCGTCGACGGCCCGCTGGAAGCGCTCCTCAAGGCGTAGTCCCGAATCGTTCCGCCACTCGACCAGCATGTCGTGCGCGGGCCGACCCGCATCGCTCGACGCCAGCGCGCCCTGCACGACCAGGCATCCCGCAGGGCCTCCGGGACGCGTCGTGGTCCGAACCGCTCCGCGGAGCATCGCCTCGGCCACGCCTCGCGCGGTCGGCTCCTCCAGGGCGCGCGTCCCATATTCGGCCGGACCCTCGGTGTAGCGCTCCAGAACTTTGCGGAACAGCTCCTCTTTGTTGCCGAAGGCCGCGTACAGGCTTGGCTTCGTGATGCGCATGGCCTTGGTCAGATCGGTGAGGCTGACCCCCTCGTATCCCCGTTCCCAGAACACCTGCATGGCGCGCTCGAGCGCCTCGTCGATATCGAATTCTCGAGGCCGACCCATAACGGCACTCCGCGAACCAGCCATGTGTGCAGCGTACTCCCGAGCGACGATCGACCCGACTTCTGTACCGATCGGAATAGAACGCTTGCACCCTCGGTTCCTGCCCACGACGGCAGTCACCACGGCGAGTTCGCGGAAGGGCGTCGTCGCAGATCGACCATCGTCCGAATACACGCTCCGCGGTTCGGGGCGGCAGAGAGGTCAGCATGTCCGAGAAGGAAGTACGCGAAGTCTTCGAGCGTTACATCGAGGCGCTCAACGCCCATGAGTTCGACCGGATGACCGAGTTCATTCATGACGAGCTCACCGAGAACGGCAGGCCGGTCACGCGGGACGACGTCATCGCGGAGCTGAAGGGGCACGGCGACGCGGTGCCGGACTTCACCTGGCGGGTACGGGACGTGGCCATCGACGGTGACCGCGTCGCAGCCCGTCTGTTCAACAAGGGCACCCCCGCGAAGGAGTGGTTCGGCGTCGCTCCGACCGGCGAGACGATCGAGTACGCCGAGTACTCCTTCCACAAGGTGCGTGACGGACGCTTCTACGAGATGAACTACCTGATCGACGCCCAGGCCGTACAGCAGCAACTCGGCATCTGACCTCCGGAGGCGACCCTCGCCCGCACTGAAGCCACCGCACCTCCGAGAGCCCGGCCACCGGCCGGGCTCTCGTTGCGTGTCGAGGATGTCTCGATTCGGATGTCTCCCGTGCCCCCGGAGGGATACCGCCTACAGGCGGAAGCCGCCGGTGGCGTCGATGAGTTGGCCCGTGATCCACCGGGCGTCGTGGGAGGCGAGAAGGGCGACTACGTCGGCGACGTCGGCGGGTTCGCCGATGCGGCCGAGGGCGTTCTGTGCGGCGATGGAGGCGACGAGTTCGGAGTTGCCGCGCAACCAGGACGCGTTCATGTCGGTGTCGGTGGTGGCGGGGACGACGGTGTTGACGGTGATGCCGCGGGGGCCGAGGTGCTGGGCGAGGGGCAGCGTGAGGGCGTCGATGGCTCCCTTTGTCATGGTGTAGCCGATGAGATCGGGGAGGGCGACGCGGGAAGTGCCTGAGGAGATGTTCACAATGCGTCCGCCGTCGGCCAGGCGCGGCAGAGCGGCCTTGATGATCAGGAACGGTGCGGTGGCGTTGATCTGCTGCTGGCGGATGAAGTCCTCGGCGCTGAACTCCTCGATGGAACCGTGCAGGGCGATCCCGGCGTTGTTCACCAGCACCCGCACGGGAGCGTCGCGCAGCGAGCCCGCAGCCGCGTCGTAGGCCGTCCAGAAGGCGGTGCCGGTATCGGGTGCGGCCAGGTCGGCGGCGAAGGAGAACGCCGTGCCACCGGCCGCGGTGATCTTCTCGACGACATCGGCCGCGGCGGCCGAGTCCTGGCGGTAGTGAACTGCGACGGTGTACCCGTCGGCGCCGAGACGGCCGGCGATGGCCGCCCCGATGCCACGGCTGGCGCCGGTGACAACGGCGATGCGGTCGGCCTCACGGGCGTCGAGCGCTTCGATGTCGCGCAGGTCGGTGTCAGACATGATGCCTTTCTGTCGCCCCGGATCGGGCGGTTCTGGGTGCAGATGGCGTGCGACGCCCTCCCGCGCTCTCGTCGCGGCGGCTGTCACGAAGGGGGAACCTCGACCCCGCGACTTATATTCCGAACGGTACATAAGTCGTCGCGTCGGCGATACGGGTAGCAGTGGGCGCTGATCGAACCCGTGATCACGGCGTGGAAGGCCCGGCATCCTTCGGTGAGCGGCCATCAGGGGCGCTACAAGATGCGCGCGATGGTCGACGCGCTGTTCCACCAGAACCGTTCCGGCTGCCAGTGGAGCCTGCTGCCTGCGGATTTCCCTCCGCCTCGGCCGTGAAAGACGCATCAGACAGAGACTCGTTTTCGCGCCCTCTTAGGACCAAGGGCGTGAAGCTGCGAGCTCCCGCTGGTACGAACATGTTCGGTAGGCTCGCTGCATGACTGCCCGACCTCAGCCCATCAGCCGTCGTGAGCGCCCGGCCAAGCCGGCCCTGACTCGTGCCGGAATCGTCTCGAGTGCGGTCCGAATCATGCGGGCCGAGGGGTTGCAGCGGGTCACGATGCGCCGCCTGGCCAAGGAGCTCGACACGGGCCCTGCGTCGCTGTACGTCTACGTCGCCAACACTGCCGAGCTGCATGCGGCGATCCTCGATGAACTGCTGGGCGAGGTCGACCTGGGGCCGGCCGTTGGGGGCGAGGACTGGCGCGAGGGGATCGAAGACGTTCTCGCTTCCTACACTCGCCTCCTCTACCAGCACCCGAGCCTGGCCCAGTCGGCGCTGGTCGCCCGACCGTCAGGCCCCAACTACTTGAAGCTGCTGGAGACGCTGCTGGCGCTGCTCAGCCAGGGTGGTGTACCGGACGGTCAGGCGGCCTGGGGCGTGGACGTGCTGCTCCAGGTGGCTACCGCCACCGCGGCCGAGCACGCCGTGCGGGACGGTTCGCCCGACTCCGAGGCGGAGTGGAACGCTGTCACCGCCGCCGTGGAGAACGTCTCCGAAACCGAGGCGCCCCATGTCGCCGCGCTTGGTTCCGAGCTGCTGTCGGGGACCCCGCGAATGCGTGCGACATGGCGGATCAACATGCTCCTCAACGGCATCCTGCACACACCGCGCGCTACACCCTGAGCTTCCTTGGCCACCCCGTGCCCGACAGGGATGGGGGGCAGTCGTATGTGACACGGCGAGCAGGGCTCGTAACGAGCACTGCTCGTCAAATGAGTTTATTGTGTGGTTATGCCTGAAAAGTTCCATCACGTTCCAGTGAGCAGGCGAGATCGCCCGGCCAAGGCTCCATTGAGCCGGGAGGTCATCGTCCGGACGGGACTGGATCTGCTGGAACAGGGCGGTCTGGCGAACCTGAGCATGCGCAAGATCGCGACGGCTCTCGATACCGGATCAGCGTCCTTGTACGTCTACGTCAAGGACCTGAACCATCTGCGCGCCCTGATGCTCGACACCGCGCTGGAAGACGTTCAGGACAGCCCGGACCTGCCGCCGGTCGACCGGGTGAAGGCAATCCTCCGTTCCTACCTGCACGTGCTGCTCGACCGGCCGGGGCTGGCGGGCATCGCCGCGGTCACCATGCCGCGGGGCACGGGCAGCATGCGGCTGAACGAACTGCTTCTGGACGGCCTGCTGAACGGCGGCGTCAGGCCCGAACGCGCGGCCTGGGGCGTAGACCTGTTGACGCTGCACGTCACCGCCAAGGCGGCGGAACTGGCCGCCTGGCGCGAGCAGGGCGACGACGTCGTCGGCGACACGGAGAGTGCATACGAGCGCGCCGACGAGACGACCTACCCAAGGCTCGCCCAGCTGCACCACCTGCTCTTCGCCGGACCGGGACCCCGCCGTTTCGACTGGGCGTTGCACAGCCTCATCAACGGCATCACCCAGACCCCGCTGCCGCCCCAGGTTGCCCCTGAGCACGACACGGACAAGGAAGCCCGCCATGTCCAGTGAGTCCGGCCAACCGCATCGCATAGCCATCCTCGCGGGCCTGATCCTCACCCCGACCGGTGGCAGCGGGCCCCTCGGCGACGTCGGCGCCGAAGAAGCCGGCAGCGCCGGCGGATTGCTCAGCGCCATCCAGCAATCGGCAACCGTCATCGGCTCCGCCGTCCTGGCCACCGCGTCCTTCCACACGCTCGGCGGCGGCCGCACCGCCGACTGAGGCGGGTCGGACCACCGATTCACCTGGCGCAAGACCACTCACCCCGGCAACGAACTTGTTCGCTACGAACATGTTCGGTACGGTGGATGGAGCCCCCTCCCCCGTGCTTCCGAAAGAGGTGACCTGCCATGTCCGCACCCACCGCACCCACCGCCGACGACACACCCGCCGTGCCGAAGAACATCCGCTGGATCATGCTCGGCATCCTGTTCGCGATGCTGCTGTCGATGCTGGACGGCCTCATCGTCGGCACCGCGATGCCCACAGTCGTCGCGGACATCGGCGGCATCGACCACATCTCCTGGGTGGTCACCGCGTACACCCTGACCGCCGCCTGCTCCACTCCGGTGTGGGGCAAGATGGGCGACCTGTTCAACCGCAAGCACATGTTCCTGGGCTCGATCGTGGTGTTCATGATCGGCTCGGTGCTCTCCGGCCAGGCGTCCTCGATGAGCGAGCTGATCGGCTTCCGTGCTTTGCAGGGCATCGGGGCCGGCGGTCTGATGGCCGGAGCCTTCGCCCTGATCGGCGTGCTGCTGCCGCCCCGCGAGCGCGGCAAGTACCAGGGCATGGTGGCGATCACCCAGGCCGTCGGCAGCATCGGCGGTCCGCTGGTGGGCGGTTTCGTGACCGGTCACTTCGGCTGGCGCTGGGCCTTCTACATCAACATCCCCATCGGCCTGATCTGCCTGGTGTGGTGCGGGATGCTCCTGCATCTGCCGGCCGCCCGCCGTGGCAAGGTCGTGATCGACTGGCTCGGCATCACCCTGATGACCGCGATGATCAGTGCCGTGGTGATGGCCGCGACCTGGGCGGGAAGCACCTACGCCTGGGGCTCCTGGCAGATCCTGTCGCTCGCAGCGGCGTCCGTGTTGCTGCTCATCGCCTTCATCGCCTCGCAGAAGCGGGCCGGCGAGCCGCTGCTGCCGCTGCGGATCTTCACCGGGCACCGCAACTTCCCGATCTCCGCGGTGCTGCTCGTCGTCGCCGGTGTGGCCATGTTCGGCGCCACGCTCTACCTGCCGCTGTTTCAGCAGAGTGTGCAGGGCGCATCCGCCTCCAGCTCCGGGCTACTGCTGCTGCCGATGATGGCCGGCACCGTCGCCGCGTCCTTGGTCGCGGGCAAGGTGATGACGAAGACCGGCAAGTACAAGATCTTCCCCGTCGTGGGTGCCGCCGCACTCGCCATCGGCATGGGGCTGCTGTCCACCATGGACACCACCACCTCCCGCTTCACGACCAGCACCTACATGGTCATGGTCGGCATAGGCACCGGCTTCACGATCCAGATGGCCAACACCATCGCCCAGAACGCTGTCGAGCTGCGGGACATGGGCGCGGCCTCCGCGGCCACCAGCCTCTTCCGCACCCTGGGCGGTTCGCTCGGCGTCGCGGTCTTCGGGTCCCTCTTCACCCGCGCCATCCAGGGCCAGGCGGGAGCCCCGGCCGAGGGCGGCCACACCGACACCTCTGCTGTCGAAGGGATGTCCCGGACGGCCAAGGACGCCTACTTGCACGCGGTGGCCCACGGCACCCAGCAGATCTTCCTGGTCGGCGCCCTGTGTGCCGCAGCCGCCTTCGTCGCCGCGGTGTTCATCAAGGAGGTCCCCCTGCGCGGCAAGCCCGGCAGCGCGCCGAAACCCGAGACCGTATCGACCAAGGCCTGACCCAACCGCCAGGCAACGCCACGCCCACCCCTCCCCCACATCCATCCCGGACACCGCCGGGATCCACAGCCGGTTCACGCCGGCGGGCAAGGAGCCACCATGAACACGCATCACCCCATCACCATCGTCGGCGCCGGACTCGGCGGACTGACCCTGGCCCGCGTCCTGCAAACCCACGGCATCGAAGCAGCCGTCTTCGACCTGGAAGCCGACCGTCGCGCCCGCACCCAGGGCGGCATGCTCGACATCCACACCTACAACGGCCAGATCGCCCTGCGCACCGCCGGCCTCTACGACGGTTTCCGCGCGCTGGTCCACTCCGGCGGCGAAGCCACCCGTGTCCTCGACAAGCACGCCACCTCCCACTGGGAAGAGCCGGACGACGGCACCGGGGACCGTCCCGAAGTCGACCGCGGCCAGCTGCGCGACCTCCTGCTCGACTCGATTCCCGCCTCCACCGTCCGCTGGGGGCACAAGGTCACCGCCGCCCGCCCCCTCGCTGACGGCCGGCACGAAATCACCTTCGCCGACGGCGCCACCCACACCACTGACCTGCTCATCGGCGCCGACGGTGCCTGGTCCCGTGTCCGTCCCCTGGTCTCGGACGCCCGGCCCACCTACACCGGCATCTCCTTCATCGAGACCAACCTCCTGGACGCCGCCGTCCGCCACCCCGAAAGCCTCGCCGTCGTCGGCGGCGGTGCGCTCTTCGCGCTCCAGGAGAACAAGGGCTTCTTCGCCCACCACCAGACCGACGGCAGCCTGCACATCTACACCGCGCTGCGGATCGCCGAGGACTGGCTCGACACCATCGACTTCACCGACACCGAAGCCGCCAAGGCCGCCGTAGTCGCCCAGTTCGCCGGGTGGGACGACAGCCTCACGTCACTACTCGCCACCTCGGACACCGCCCTTGTCCCCCGCAAGATCAACGCCCTGCCGATCGGCCACCGTTGGAACCGCGTCCCCGGCGTCACCCTGCTCGGCGACGCCGCACACGTCATGTCGCCGTTCGCCGGTGAGGGCGCCAACCTGGCCATGCTGGACGGCGCTGAACTCGGCGCAGCCCTCGCCGAGCACGAAGGCGACATCGAGAAGGCCCTTGCCGTCTATGAGGATGCGCTGTTCCGGCGCAGCGAGGAGAAGGCCCAGGAATCGGCCGAGGGGCTCGAGCTCTGCTTCAGCGAGAACCCGATCGACGAGCTCCTCAGCATCTTCACGGCGTCGCCTGCGGACTCCGCCTGAACCGCACGCCACATGCGTGTGCGCCCGGCAGCGCAAGCCGAGCCTGATCGTCTCCCCTGCCGTTACCGCCCGAGGCCGTCGGCGTCCATTCGGACCGGCGGCCTCGGGCGCAGGTGGCGGGCCCGCTGTCATCCGCCCTGTGGAACCGCGGGCCGAAGCCTGGCCGGCGGACGCGTACGGTTCAATGCGCCGCCGCGCGCAGCTCGGCGTAGAGCTCGGATCCCGACCACTGGCGCGGCGTGGATTCTGCCTCGTGTACGAGGGCGACGAGCCGCGCGCTGGCCGGGGCGCTGCGGCCGTGGGCGGTGGCGAGGGCGACGATCTCGCCCTGGAGGGTGTCGATTTCGGTGGGCCGGCCGCGCTGTAGGTCCTCCCACATCGAGGAGCGGGCGTGCGCGTCGATCCGCAGCGACGCCGCCGCGACCCGGCGGAAGGCGGCGTCGGGCAGACCGAGTGCGTAGGGCGTGATGCCGGGCGAGGTCGGTCCGAGGCGTGCGGGTGTGACACCCGCGGCGCGGAAGGCGGCGAGTGCCTCGCGCTGGCACAGGGCCAGGCAGCGGCGGTACGACCGCTGGCCGAGCTGGTCGCGCAAGGGCAGCCCGGACAGTGCGTTGATCGCGTTGTTGAGGTTCATGAGCAGCTTGGCGTGCTGCACTGCGGGCATGTCGGTACGGGCCTCGATGGCCAGGCCCGCGGTGCGGATGGCGGCGTGGAGGGCTTCGTCGGGCTCGGTCATGAGCCGCCCGGGCATGCCCTGGTGCACGGTGCCGGGTTCCGGCTGCACCACGTTGTACGGCACCATCCCGGCGAGCACGGTGTGGCCGGGGAGCTCGGCGCGCAGGGTGGCGGGGTTGTGCAGCCCGTTCTGGAAGCTCACCACGACGGCTCCCGGGGCGAGTTGGGCGGCGAGGTCCTTTGCCGCGGCTTGCGTGCCCATGGTCTTGACGGTGACCAGCACATAGTCGGCGTCGGCTGCGGCCCCGGGGGTCGTGGAGAGCGTCAGCCGGTCCGCCGCCAGATGGACGGGCTGCCGCACCGAGGAGCTGAGCGTGAGCCCTCGCTCGCGCAGTACGTCGAGGGTGGCGGGCCGGCCGATGAACGCCACGTCATGTCCGGCGGCGACGAGATGGCCGCCGAGGTGACAGCCGATGCTGCCGGCGCCCATGACGGCGATCCGTGGACGGGTGGGTTCCTCTGCCGATGCCGGGAGGGGTGGGGGCATGGGACTGGCCTTCTGTCGGGACGCGCCTGGGGGCCGCGGGTGCAGCCCACCCGGCCGGTCTCATCGGACAACGACGGTGGAGAAAAAGGCTCTTTCGCCGCGGTCGATGACGCGGCGTTCGCCGCTGACGGTGACTTCGACGGCGAGGCGGATGTCATCGGAGCTGGACCCTAGTCGCAAGGAGACCGGTTCGGGGTCGACGACCAGGTCGTCGGCGGTGTTGGTGTAGGCGAACTGGGTCAGATCCACGGTGAAGCGGATACGCGCCGACTCCAGGGGCTTCAAGTGGATGCGGGCGAACCCCAGGAGCTCCTGTGCGGGCCGTGTCATGCCGAGGACCGGCTGGGTCCCGTAGAGCTGGACGATTTCGGTGCCGGAGACCGGGCCGGAGTTGGTGAGCGTGAATTCCAGCTCGATGCTCCCGCTGACGGGTACCTCTCCACCGTCCACGGTCAGGTCCTCGTACCCGAAGTCGGTGAAACTGAGGCCGTGCCCGAAGCAGAACTGGGGGGTTGCGGGCATGTCGAGGTAGCCGTGGTGGATGTCGGCCGGAGTACGCCGGTATCCGCTGCCCGTGCGCTGGTAGTGGTAGATCGGCACCTGGCCGGAGTGCCGCGGCATGGTGACCGGGAGCTTCCCGCTGGGGTTGATCTCACCGAATACGGCCTCGGCGGCCGCGCGACCGGTGGCCTCGCCCGCGAAGGGCACGGCGACCAGGGCGTCGAGGTGATCGAGGACCTCGCCCAGGGCGAGCGGGCGCCCTTGGTACAGGACTCCCACGCAGGGCTTGCCGAGGGCTGCCACCGTGCGAACGAGTTCGGCCTGGGCGGCGGGAAGGGAGATGTCGGCGCTGTCGCCGCCCTCGCCCTCGGTGAAGTCCTTGCCGAACCAGCCGCCGATGCCGCCGATTGCAAGGACGACGGCTTCGGCGTCCCGGGCGGCCTCCACCGCCAAGTCGAGGCCGCCGTCCAGGCTGGTGAGGGGGGCGCAGCCCACGGCGTGCCGGACTTCCGCGCCGGGGGCCAGGCGACGTACGGCCTCTACGAGGGTCTCGGCCTGGTGGTGGTCGCGTACGTAGGCCTCGGACCCCATGCTGACGTAGGGGCCCAGTTCCTGCGCGACGGTAGTGAAACCTTCGGCGGTGATCTGGCTGCTCATTCCTTCGATGCCGGCCATACCGGCGGAATCCTGGCTGGCGAGGGTGGCGAGCATGGCCATGGCCGCGGGGAAGGTGTAGGCGGGGAAGCCGACGGAGGCGTTGTCGGCGTAGGGGCCGATCACCGCGATGGTCCGCAGGTCGGGGGCGAGCGGCAGGAGGCGCTGCTCGTTCTTCAGGAGGGTCACGCTCTGGCGGGCGAGGTCCAGGGACAGGTCGCGGCCGTCGCCGGGCAGGGTGTGGAGTTCGGCGGCGTCCTCGCGGACGTACGGCTGATCGAACAGGCCGAGTCGGAACTTCGCCGTGAGGACCCGCAGGACGGAGTCGTCCAGGTGTTTCTCCGAGACCAAGCCCTGGTCGACGGCGCGCTCCAGGTGAGGGCCGAAGCTGTGGAGGTAGGGCAGTTCGACGTCGAGGCCGGCGCTGACGGCGAGGGCTGCGGCCTCTTCACGGGTGCGGGCCACGAGCTGGCGGTCGATGAACCCCGAGACCGTGCTGTAGTCGGAAACGACGCTGCCGGTGAAGCCGAGGGTGTCCCGCAGGAGGTCGGTGAGCAGGGCGCGGCTGGCGCCTACGGGTTCGCCGTCGAGGTCGGAGTAGGAGTTCATGACGGATGCCAGTCCGGCATGGCGGATCGCCGCCTCGAAGGGGCGGGCGAACACGTCCAGGATTTCGCGGTGGCTCAGGTGGGTGGTGGCCATGTTCTGGCCGCCTTCCGTCAGACCGTAGCCCAGGAAGTGCTTGGCGGTGGCGATGGCGCCTTGGGTCAGGTCCTCTCCCTGCATGCCGCGGGTGAAGGCGACCGCGAACGCGGAGATGAGATAGGGGTCTTCGCCCCAGGTCTCATGGACACGTCCCCAGCGGGCGTCGCGGGCGATGTCCATCACCGGGGACAGGGCCTGGTGGATGCCGACGGCGCGCATCTGCCGCGCGGTCAGCGTGGTCATCTTCTCCACCAGGTCGGGGTTCCATGTGGCGGCCTGCGCAATTGCCGTGGGGAACTGGGTGAAGTGGGCGGCCATCAGGCCGTTGAGTGCCTCGTTGTGGACGATCGCGGGAATGCCCAGGCGGGTTCGCTCGACCAGGTACCGCTGGATGGCGTTGGTGGTGGCGGCCAGCTGCACGGGGGTCTTGTGGGCGAAGTTCCCCATCGCGGAGATGTGCCCGATCCCGTGCCCCAGGACCTCCTTGCAGCGGCTCTCGTCGATGCCGTCGCTGCCGTACAGGGACAACGGGAGCGCGGCGCTGAGTTGCTGGGCCTTCTCCAGACGCGTCATGCGTGCCAACAGCTCGATGGCGCGCTCAGCCGGGCTCAGCCTGGATTCGTGCATGTGGGTCCTCGGGTGGGATGGCACGCACACCGGTCGGCGCACGCGGTGGATCGGATGGTGGCCGGCGAGGCCAGGACCTCGCAGACGATGCCGCCGCCGACGGACAGGAGGAGGACCGGTGCCCCTGCCCCGGTAGCGAGGCGGTGGCTGAGGCAGAGGCACCGGGGATCTAGGCCCCCAGGGGGGACGGGAGTGCGCGGCTCAGGACGCGGTCGCGGCCGATCGCGCCGAGCCAGGCTGCGGACTGTTTCGGCGTACGAGCGAAGGTCTTCCGGTCTACGGCGATCAGCCCGAAGGTCGGCGCGAAGCTGCCCCACTCGTAGTTGTCGAGGGCGGTCCAGTGGAAGTAGCCGCGCACGTCCACACCGTCCGCCATGGCTTCGGCCATCCCGGCCAGCGCCTCGGTGGTGTAAGCGATGCGGCGGCTGTCGTCGTCCGTCGCGATGCCGTTCTCCGTGACGATCAGCGGCACGCCCGGGATGGCGGCAGCGGTTTGGCGCAGCGCATCGCCGAGCGCCGCCGGATAGAACTCCCAACCGGTCAGCGTGCGTTCGGCATCGTCCGGTACGGGCAGCGGGCCGTCGGGGCCGATCAGATGACGGCTGTAGGCCTGCACACCGAGCCAGTCGTCGGTGCGGGCGGCTTCCAGGAAGACGTCCTCCCGTGGCCGCCGGAACTCCTCTGCCACTGACTCTGCGCCGGGCAGTGGATGGCAGACGTGGCTCGCGATGGACCAGCCGGTGCTCAGGCGCGGGACGATCGCCTTGATCGCGTCGACCACGGCACGATGGGCGCGGATCAGCGCCTCGGTGGTGGCCTCGTCGGGCAGCAGCATGCCGGCCTGCGGCACCACCCCGGCGTCACTCCCGAGGGCGCCGCTCATGAGGGCGTTGCGCACACTGGCCATCGCTGCGAGCATGTTCGGCTCGTTGATGGTGCACAGGTGGTCGACCCCGTCCCCGAGTGCCTGGACGACGGCTTCGGCGTAGCGGACGAAGAGTTCGACCGCACCGTCGGCGGTCCAGCCGCCGCGTTGTGCGAACCAGAGCGGGTTCGTGAAGTGATGCAGCGTCACCATCGGGCGCAGCCCGCGCTCGCGTGCTCCTTCGACCATGCGACGGTAGTGGTCGAGCGCGGCCCGGGAGAACTCACCGGGCGCCGGCTCGATCCGCGCCCATTCGACGCTGAACCGGTAGTCGGTGAAGCCGAGTCCGGCGAGCAGGTCCATGTCCTCGCGCCAACGGTGGTAGCTGTCGCAGGTGTCCCCGCTCGGCTCGCTGATGATCTGGGTCAGCCCGCTGTGCTCGAACCCCCACCAGTCACTGTTGGTGTTGCCGCCCTCCGTCTGGTGGGCGGCGGTTGAGGCTCCCCACAGGAAGCCGTCGGGGAGGGTGAATGGCTGGTTCATCGTGGTGTCCTTCCAGGGCAGTGCGGGTGCGGATTGGAGGTGGGTGGTGGTGGGCGATCAGGTCACGCGGCGGATCGGCAGCATGCACAGCCCGCCGGCGGCTGCGAGGACGATGGAGATCGCCAGCAGGGGCCGGTAGCCGAGGCCGGGGACGACCGCCACGGCGATCACCGGGGCCAGCACCTGCGGCATCGTGTTGGCGATATTGAGGATCCCGAGGTCCTTCGCACGGTGTTCGCCGTCCGGCAGCACCTCTGCCATCACCACCTGGTCGACGGCGACGTAGCAGCCGTAGCCGAGACCCGCGACGACGACGAAGGTGAAGAAGGCGCCCAACGAGGGGACGATCACCAGCGGCAGCACGCTCACGGCCGCGGCCGCGGCAGCGGAGACCACGAAGATCTTGCGGCGTCCGAGCCGGTCCGAGAGCGGGCCGGCAGTCGCGATACCGATTCCGGCGGTGACGGCCGTGAGCGCTCCGGCCACGGCGATGACCGATCCGGCGTGGCTTGTGGAGAGGTTCAGGTAGTCGGTCAGGATGTAGAGCTGGTACACCAGCACCAGGTTGAGGCCGAGGCCTGTGAGCAGCCGCCCGAGCAGCGCCCAGAGGTAGTCGGCGTCCCGGGGTGGCAGCGCCGTTTGCAGCAACTTGCGTACGGTGAACGGCTCGCGCGCCAGAGCGGCCGAGGACCGATCGGGCGCGGCCAGCCAGATCAACAGGCCGCCGAGCGGCATCAACCAGAAGATCCAGCGCAGGCCCGCGGCCGGGGCCGCCACCAGCAGTCCCGCGCCCGCGCCGCCGATGGTCAGCGCCAGCAGGGAGCCGATGCCGATCCAGGCGGAGGCGCGGCCCAGATTCCGTTGCGCCACCCGGTCCGGCAGCAGCGCGGCAAGTGGACCGATGACCGCGTTCAGGCCGATCTGCATCGCGATCCAGAGCAGCACCAGCACCGGGAAGCTGTGCGTGAAGGAGAGAGCGCACCCGGCGATCGCGGTGCCCAGACTGCCGCCCAGGATCCACGGGTTGCGCCGGCCCCACCTCGACCGGGTCCGGTCCGAGAGCACGCCGAAACCGATGTTGGCCACCATGGCCGCGACCGCGCCCGAGGTCGTGAGGATCGCGTAGTGACTGAGCTTGGTGTGTTCGTCCCACTGCTCCAGCAGCGCCTGAACCAGGGTGCCGGCGGCGTTGTACGGAAGCAGAAGGCTGAGGTTGGCAGCGCCGAGTACGGGCCCGAGTCGCCCAAGTCCGGCCGGGACGTCCGGGGTTGGGTCTCCGGCGAGGGCCAGCTCTGGGGCCTGGGGAGGAGTGCTCACGGTTGGATCCTTTGCTGGTCCTGCCACGGCGGTGCGGAGCCGATGGCGGCCGAGCGTAGCCCCCAAAACCTTGCACCTCAAGGTTTTGGTCGACATAGAATCCCCGCCATGCGCACACCCCGAGGCCCCTACGCCAAGAGCTCGGCCAAGCGGCAGCAGATCCTGGACGCCGCGCTCGCCGCCTACGCGGAGGCAGGCAGCCGCAAGGTCTCGGTGCGCGACATCGCGCAGCGCGTCGGCATGACCGACGCGGGCGTACTGCACCACTTCGGCAGCCGCGAGGCGCTGCTCACCGCGGTCCTGGAGGCAAGGGACGCGGCAGCGCAGGCAAAGTACGGCGACCCGCACGCCGATCCGAGCGCCGGCCTGCACATCGTGGCCGACAACGCGTCAACACCAGGCCTGGTCAAGCTCTTCGTGGATGTGGCGGCGGCCGCCGCGGAACCCGGCCACCCCGCCCACGACTGGTTCATCGACCGCTACGCCGACTATCGCGGCAGCCTGGCGGACCAGATCTCGGACGGGCTGGCCCACCCACCGGCCGGGGGCGTGGACGGTCCCTCACCGTCCCCCATCGACCCCGAATGGGCGGCACGCATCCTGGTCGCCGCCGTCGACGGGCTCCAGCTCCAGTGGCTCCTTGAGCCCGGCATCGACATGGCGGCAGATCTGGCCGCGCTGCGGGACGTACTGGTCAGTGCCCTGCGAGCGGACGGGCAGCCGGACTGAACTGCGCGGCCCGGCGATGACCCGTCAGCGCGTCCTGGGGCAGACGCTCATGGTCGCTGCCGGAACCTGGAACGCGCCGCGCCGGTGGCAGCTCTGTCGGGACCACCACGGCCGCGCCGGCAGCCACCGGGCCCGACCGTCGGTGTCATAACTCGCCCCCGGGCAACGATCATCGGGGCGGCGCGGCTGCATTGTTCACGGTCTCCCACGCCTCCTCCGTCAGCAGAACACGGAAGTAGGCCTCCAAGGTGGCAGCCATGTCGACCTTCTCGGGGTCCTGCAGCCACTGGGTCTGCAGGCCGTCCATCATGGCCAGCGTTCCGGCCGCGGCGTAGTCCGGATCGACGCCGGGGCGCAGACCGCCGTCATTGCCGATCGCGGCGTACACCCGGACCAGTCCGGTGCGATACCACTCGTAGCGCCGGTGGAAGTACTCATGCGCCGGATGGTCGTCCGCATTCGCCTCAGCCGACAGCACGGTGAATAACTGGACCATGCCGCGACGAGCGGCATGATGCCGCGCCAGGTCGACCAGCGTGGCCAGTGCGCCGATGCCGATGAGTTCGCGGCCCGCCAGGAGTGCGGCGTCCTGCTCGTCGCGCCGAGTCAGGACCGCGGTGAGCAGGGCCTCCTTGTTCTCGAAGTGGTGAAGCACGCCTGCCTGGGTCAGACCGACGATCTCGGCGATCTCCCGGATCGACCCCGCCCGGTAACCGGTGCGCCCGAACACCGCCAATGCGGCGTCGACGATCTCCCCGCGGAGCGCCTTGGTCTTGGCGTAGGGGCCGCGGCGCTTGCCGGCACCCGGCGCGGTCGCCGACTCCGGCCGGTCGGCGGACTCCCGGTATCCGGCTGTCACTCTCGCCGCGATGTCCGCCGGACCCTCCTTCGCGTGCGACTCGTTCTCTGGCATGCGGTTCTCCCTCGATCAAACCCTAGTGCTTATTCGGTTTTCGGTGCTAAGTTCCCGCCCCAGTGCCCCCGGTATCGGGGCCGTGATCGGGTTGTATCTCGACGAGGAGACACCATGGCTCGACGGAACATCAAGGCGATCGCGCTCGGGGCCGCCATGTCCTTCGCCCTGGCCGGCTGCGTGGGCGGTTCGAGCGACACGTCCGCGTCCGGGAAGTCGACGACACTCACGATCGGCATGGCGAACGCGCCGCAGTCCCTCGCCGCGAACTCCACGATCGGGGGCGGGGACCTCACCTACTACACCGCGTTGTACGACTCGCTGCTGTTCCTCAAGCCGGACGGGTCGCCGGCCCCGGGGCTCACCGACAAGTGGGGCTACGACGACGCCCGCACCACGCTCACCCTGCATCTGCGCCCCGGTGTGAAGTTCTCCAACGGCCACGCCTTCGACGCGACCGCGGCCAAGGCGAACCTGGAGCGCAACGCGAAGGCAGGGTTCAATGCGGTGATCGCCTCGAACTTCGCAGGCATCCAGGCCAAGGGCTCGACGACTCTGGTGATCACTCTCAAGCAGCCTGACCCGGCGCTGCTCAGCCAGCTGGCCGGCCCCCTCGCCTACATGCAGGACCCGGCCACGTTCGACGACCCCGACGCCGCCACCAAGCCGGTCGGCACCGGCCCCTACGTCCTGGACTCCACAGGCACCGTCGTGGGCAACAGCTACTCCTACAGCCACAACCCCAACTACTGGAACACCGCGGCCACCGAGTACAAGGACGTGCAGATCAAGGTCTTCACCGACGCCTCGGCGATGACGAACGCGATCAAGTCCGGACAGATAGCCGCCGGACAGCTCTTGAACCCCCAGCAGGAGATGGCTCAGCAGGCCGGCTGGACCGTCGAGACCCAGGAGCTCGACCTCGCGGGCCTGTGGCTGTTGGACCGGGAGGGCGTCATCACGCCGGCCCTCAAGGACGTCCGGGTGCGCCAGGCGATCAACCTCGCGATCAACCGCACCGCTCTGCTGAAGGCCGGCTTTTCAGGAAAGGGCACCGCCACTGCCCAGCTGTTCTCCGCCACCGACGGCAGCCCCCTTGACCCTGCGCTGGACACCGCCTGGGCCTACAACCCGGGCAAGGCCAGGAAGCTGCTGGCCGCCGCGGGGTTCGCCGGTGGCTTCGACCTCACACTTCCGACACTGCTGGACGGCAAGGCAGTGATGGCCGCGGTCAAGCAGCAGCTCGGCGCGATCGGCATACGGGTCCACCTCAAGGACGCCGGCGCGGCGGCGGGTATCGACGTTCTGGCCGGCAAATACGCGGCGTCGTACTTCGGGTTCGAGGGCGGTGACCCGTACATCACCATGCAGCAGAACCTGCTGCCGAACGGAGCGCTGAACCCGTTCCGCGTCGCCGACCCGAAGATGATCAAACTGGTCAAGGCCTACGCCGACGCGAGCGACGCGGACCGTGCCGCCGCGCTGAAGGCCCTCAACGCCTACGAGACCGAGCAGGCGTGGATCGCGCCGTGGTTCCGCGTGCAGGCTCCCTGGGCCACTGACAAGTCCACCAGCCTCCAGCTCACCCGCGGCCGCTCGGCGCCCAACATCCTCAACTTCGCGCCGAAGACCTGACGCCGGGTCGGCCCGCACATCGCTGCCGGCGCTTTACCAGGCGACTCCACAGCCCGCGAAGCATCTCCAGATCCGCAGTCCGAAAGGGACCCCCATGCTGACGTACGTGGTCCGGCGCCTCGGTGCAGGCGTGGTCCTCCTGGCCGCCGTCGCCGCATCCGCGTTCCTGCTGCTCTACCTCGGCTCCAGCGATGTCGGCCGCACGGTCCTGGGTCCCACCGCGACCAAGGACCAGGTCGCCGCCAAGAACCACGAGCTGGGACTGGACCGTCCGGTCGTGGCACGGCTCGTGGACTGGACCGGCCACGCGGTGCACGGGGACTTCGGCCGCTCCTGGTTCACCGGCCAGGACGTCCAGCAGGCGATCTCCGCCCGGCTGCCGGTCACCCTGTCCCTGGTGCTGGGAACCATGCTCGTCACCATCGTCGTCGCGGTGGGCCTCGGCCTGTGGGCGGCGGTGAGGGGCGGCTGGGTGGACGGGCTCCTCCAGGTGTTCTCGGTGGTCGGATCCGCGATCCCCGGGTTCGTGGTCGCACTGTTCCTCGTGACGTTCTTCTCCATCCGGCTCAGGCTCTTCCCGACGACCGGCTACGTCCCACTCGAGAACTCCCCCAGCGGTTGGTTGTCCTCGATCACTCTCCCGGTGGTCGCCCTGTCGATCGCCGCCGTGGTCCACGTGTCGCAGCAGGTGCGGGGCTCGGTCAAAGACGCCTTGGATCTGGACTGGGTCCGCACGCTGCGCAGCCGTGGGCTGTCCAGACGCCGGGTCCTACTGCGCCATGTGCTCCGGCACGCCGGCGGGCCGGCGCTGGTGACGCTCAGCATGCAGCTCATCGGCCTGCTCGGCGGCGCGGTGATCGTTGAACAACTCTTCGCCCTGCCGGGCATCGGGCAGCTCGCCGTCACCGCGACCGGCACCGGCGACCTGCCGCTGATCATGGGCTTGGTCGTCATGACTGCCGTGATCGTGGTGATCGTCAACCTGGCCGTCGACCTGGTGCTGTGCTGGCTCAACCCGAAGGTGAGGCTCACGTGATCGAGATCGCGACCGGGCCCCGGGGGCCACAGGACAGTCCCGGAAGCCCCGATGGTCCCGCGAGCCCGATGGCGCGAAGCGGCATGTGGCGCAAACCGTTGTCCGCCATCTCCCTGGTCATCCTCGGTATCGCCGTCTTCACGGCGCTGTCAGCCCCGTGGATCGCTCCCTACAAACGCGGCCAAGGCGACATCGCCGAGTCCTTGCGGCATCCCAGCGGTAGCCACCTGCTGGGCACCGATCAGGCCGGCATGGACGTGCTCAGCCAGCTGATCTACGCCTGCCGATACAGCATGGCCGGGGCCACGCTGGCCGTGGCCGTGGCCGCGGCCATCGGGATCACCTCAGGCCTGGTGGCCGGCTATTTCAAGGGGTGGTTCGACGCCGTCGCCAGCTGGACCGTCTCGCTGATCATGGCCATGCCCGGGATGATCGTCCTGCTCGCAGCCCGGTCGGTGATCGGCCCCGGCCTGTGGACGTCCATGACGATCGTCGGCGTGCTGATGTCGCCGATGTTCTACCTCATGGTGCGCTCCTCGGTACACGCGGTCAGGGAAGAGCTGTTCGTGGACGCCGCGCGCGTGTCCGGGCTGTCGGACACGCGCATCATCCGCCGTCACGTGCTCACCGTCGTGCGCGCGCCGGTCGTGATCCAGACCGCCATGGTGGCCGGCGCGGCGATCGGCATCCAGGCCGGTCTGGACTTCATCGGGCTGGGCGATCTTACGATCGTGACCTGGGGCTCACTGCTGAACGACGGGTTCCAACTGGTCGGCACCGAGCCACTGTTGTTGCTCTGGCCGAGCCTGGCCGTCGGGCTGGTGTGCGTGGCGTTCACGCTCGTCGCAGTGGGATTGCGCGACGAACTCAGCTCCCGGTCGTCCGGCCAAGATCCTGATGTCGACGCCGGGGCGAGTCCCCCGCTCCCAGCCGTCGTTCACGGCGGCGCGCCCGTGATGTCCGAGGTGGTCCTGGAGGTGTCAGGCCTCCGCGTCGGCTACGGCCAGGCCGACAGAACAATCCGTGACGTCGTCCACGGCGTGGACTTCACCATCCTCCGCGGTGAGGTGCACGGACTGGTCGGCGAGTCCGGTTCCGGAAAGACACAGACCGGTTTCGCCGTGCTGGGACTGCTGCCCGAGGGCGGCCGGGTCACGGCCGGATCCATGCGCTTCGACGGCACGGAACTCGTCGGCTTGCCGGACAAGGACCGCGACGCCTTGCGCGGTGTGCGCATGGGCTACATCCCACAGGAACCGATGAGCAATCTCGACCCCTGCTATTCGGTGGGGTCTCAGCTCATCGAGCCGATGCGTGTACGCCTCGGCCTCTCCCGCGCGCAGGCTCGGGCCAACGCGCTCAGTCTGCTGACGCGCGTCGGCATCCCCGATCCGGAGCGGACCATGAAGGCCTACCCGCACGAACTGTCCGGCGGAATGGCTCAGCGGGTTCTGATAGCCGGAGCCGTCTCCTGCGATCCGGACCTGCTGATCGCCGACGAACCCACCACGGCGCTCGACGTGACAGTCCAGGCCGAAGTGCTCGATCTGCTGCGCGACCTGCGCCAGGAGAAGGGAATGGGAGTGCTGCTCGTGACCCATGACTTCGGCGTCGTCTCCGACGTCTGCGACCGGGTGTCGGTCATGCAGGACGGCCGGATCGTCGAGACCGGACCGGTTGACGTGATCTTCCACGAGGCCCGTCACACGTATACGCAGTCGCTGCTGTCCATGATCCTCGACGAGGCCGAGGGGACGCCGTGACCAGTGCTGTCGTCACGCCGGAACCGGTGCTCCTCGAAGTCAGCGACCTCGAAGTCGCCTACCGCGGCCGACGTTTCCGCAGCCGGCCGTTCCGCGCCCTGCGCGGCGTGTCGATCCGGGTCGCGGCAGGCGAGACCCTCGGCGTCGTCGGGGAATCCGGCTCCGGCAAGACCACGTTGGGCCGGGCGATCCTCGGCCTGGCTCAGATCACCGGCGGGTCGGTCCTCTTCCGCGGCCGCGACATCTCCCACGTCGGGCGAAGGGAGCGCCGCGCGCTGGCCGGCGACCTCCAAGTGGTCTTCCAGGATCCGTACAGCTCGCTCAACCCCTCCCTGACGATCGGCCAGACCCTTGCCGAGCCGCTCACTGCCCGGGGAACGCTCGGCACGTCCGCGGCCAGAGCCCGGGTCCAGGAGCTACTGGACCGGGTCCATCTCCCCTCGAACTCCGCTGAGCGGTACCCCCGGGAGTTCTCCGGCGGCCAGCGCCAGCGCGTGGCCATCGCACGAGCTCTGGCGCTGAATCCCAGGCTGATCGTGTGCGACGAGCCCGTGTCCGCCCTGGACCTGTCGACCCAGGCCCGGATCTTGGACCTGTTCCGGGAGATCCAGGCGGATACCGGCGTCGCCTATGTGTTCATCTCGCACGACCTCGCCGTCGTCCGCCATCTGTCCGACCGAGTAGCCGTGATGCACCAAGGTGAGATCGTCGAGCAGGGCGACGCCAGGCAGGTGACCGCCGACCCGCAGCACCCCTATACCCGACGGCTACTGACGGCATCGCCGCTGCCGGACCCCTACCGCCAGGCCGCGCGGCGCGCCGAGCGACGACTCCTGGCACAGGCTGAATCGGCGAGTGGGCCGACGAAACGGCGATGACCATGCAATGAACGTCCTCATGGGGGCGGACCTGCCCCAAGGCCGCAGAGGAGACGCCGATGAATGCTGCCATACCCGCGCCATCCGCCGGGGAGTCGCCCGAAGGGCTTTGCCCGGTGGGGCGGCCATGGCGTGTCCTGACAGAGAGTCAGGAACTGCAACGGGTGGCTGCGACGGTCCGTGAACTGGTGGCCCCGCACCTGGAGGCGGCTTCAGCCGACGGACGAGCGGTCCCGGCGGGGGTGCTCCGGCTGACGCTTGCCGACGTCGGCCCGGCCCCGTCTGCCCTCGGGGTGCCGCCGAGCGGCGAAGCGCAGCCGGAAGAGGGCTACCGGCTGACGGTGGAATCCGACCGGATCCTCTGTCAGGCCCGCACCCCCGAAGGGGTGTTCCGAGCCGCGGTGTCGGCCCTGCATCTGCTCGTGGCCGCACCGCCGGAGGGGCTGGCGTGCGGATGGAGCGAGGAGTCGCCGCGATACGCGTGGCGGGGTCTGATGGTGGATCCGGCGCGGCACTTCCTGCCTGTCGGGGAGCTACGAAAGATCATCGACCTGGCCGCGCTGTACAAGCTGAACGTGCTGCACCTGCACCTGACCGACAATGAGGGCTGGCGTATTGAGATTCCGGGGCGCCCGGAGCTGACGGCGGGCCGGCCGCACTACACCGTCGCGGAATACCGGGAGCTGCAGGCGTACGCCGCCGAGAGGTTCGTGACGGTGGTGCCGGAGATTGACCTGCCGGGTCACAGTGCGGCGGCGCTTCGCGCCTACCCGATGCTCGGCACGGTGGGCCTGCCTGCGTGGGTGCCGGAAGGGGCGCCGTTCGCACCACCGCTGGATCCGCGTGACGAGGTGACTCGGGCGTTCGTGACCGAGGTGCTGACGGAGGTGGCGCGGGCGACGACGGGCGCCTTCATCCACTTCGGCGGGGACGAGGCCCTGGGCATGGACGGTGAACGGTTCACGGAGGCTGTCGTGTTGGCCCGCGAGCTGATTCGCGCGTGCGGAAAGCAGCCGCTGGGCTGGCAGGAATCCGCCCGGGCGGGTATCGGTCCGGGGGAGATCGCGCAGTGGTGGGTGGACGTGCCGATGATGGAACTGCCGGACAGCGACGAGGAGTTGGCGCTGCGGCCGGAGTTGGTGAAGGCCGGCATGACGATGCCGATCGTACGAGCGCTGGCCGGGGTTTTCGCATCCACCGACGACGACCTCGGCCGGATCGTGGACGGTGGCGCACGGGTGCTGCTGTCCCCCCAGTCTCACCTGTACTTGGACCGCCCCTATGACCTCGCCGTGGTCCCCGCGGATCGCCACGAGGGCGCCGAGCGGCTCGGCTTCGCATACCGGCCGCGGGATCTTCGATATGCCGCGGCCTGGGACCCCACTGCCTACGGCCTTGCGCCGGAGCAGGTCGCCGGGATCGAGGCGACGCTGTTCGGCGAGACGATCAAGAACTTTGACGATCTCACGACGCTGCTGCTGCCCCGGCTCGCGGGAGTGGCCAATGTGGCATGGACTGGTGCGGTTCCGCGGTGGGAGGAGTACCGCGAGCGGCTGGCAGGCCAGGCCCGGCTGTGGCGGGAGAGGGGGGTGACGGCGTTGCTGTCCACGGAGGTGGACTGGCGCTGACCGGGCCTCGTCAGGGGCGGGCCTCCCATGAGTGGGGAGGCCCGCCCCTGGCCGTCATTCAAGGGGACGGTCGGCAGGCCGGTGCGGGCGTTGCATCAGACCGAAGAAGGTGATTGGCCCGGACCGGTTGGAGCCCTGTACATGAAAACTGAATGACTAGTAGGTTTTGGTGACGGAGCCCTGGCTTCCCGTGCTTCCGCCATTGGTCCCACCCACTTTGGAGCCCCCATGACCGCCGACCCGCACGCCGAGATCCCCCTCGAAAACCTGTCACTTGAACAGCTGGCCTCACTCACCTCCGGGCGCAGCACCTGGCAGACCACCGGGATCACCGGTTCGATCAAGCCCCTGACCTTGTCGGACGGCCCACACGGAATCCGCAAGCAGAACCCGCACGCCGAGGACTCGCTCGCACTGGCGACGAGCGTCCCGGCCACCTGTTTCCCCCCGGCCGTCACCTTGGGCTCCTCCTGGGACCCGGAACTGGCCGGCCGGGTCGGCGCGGCCCTGGCCCGCGAGGCCTCAGCGCTCGGCGTGGACGTGATCCTCGGGCCCGGCGTCAACATCAAGCGCTCCCCGCTGTGCGGACGGAACTTCGAGTACTTCTCCGAGGACCCGCACGTCAGCGGCATCATGGGCGCGGCGCTGGTGAACGGCATCCAGTCCCGGGGCATCGGCGCATGCGTCAAGCACTTCGCCGCCAACAACCAGGAAACCGACCGGATGCGGGTGAGCGCCGACGTCGACGAACGGACGCTGCGGGAGATCTACCTTCCTGCGTTCGAGCATGTCGTGAAACAGGCGAAGCCGTACACGGTGATGTGCTCCTACAACAAGCTCAACGGTGTCTACACCAGCCAGAATCACTGGCTGCTCACCGAGGTCCTGCGCGACGAGTGGGGCTTCGACGGCCTGGTGATGTCCGACTGGGGTGCGGTGAACGACCGCGTGGCGGCACTGGCAGCCGGGCTCGACCTGGAGATGCCGCCGACCGGCACCGACGCCGAGATCGTCACTGCGGTCGAGGACGGCCGTCTGGACCGGGCGGTCGTCATGACCGCCGGCCAGCGCTTGGTCGAGCTCGGTCGGCGCGTCGCACGGGCCGAGCGGTACGAGGACTGGGACGTGGACGCGCACCACGAGCTGGCCCGGGAAGCCGCCCGCGCCGGGGTCGTACTGCTGAAGAACGACGGCGACCTGCTGCCGCTGGACCCGGCTGCACGCCAGAAGGTCGCGGTGATCGGGGAGCTCGCACGCACCCCCCGGTACCAGGGCCAGGGCAGTTCCCACGTGGTCCCGACCCGGCTGGACACGGCCTGGGACGCGCTTCATGGTGCTGTCGGCCCCGACACCGAGCTGACCTTCTCGCCGGGCTACCCCCTGCTCAGCACTGACCTGTTGGCCTTCCTCGAACCGGACGAGGACAGGGCAGCCGAGCCGTCGGCCCAGCCGGCCGACAACGCCGACCTCCTGGCGGACGCGGTGACGGCCGCACAGTCGGCCGACGTGGCGGTCCTCTTCCTCGGCCTGCCGGACATTTCCGAGTCCGAGGGCAAGGACCGCACCACCATCGACCTGCCCGCAGAGCAGATTGCGCTGCTGCGCGCGGTCTCCGAAGTCTGCTCGCGGACAGTCGTCGTCCTGGCCAACGGCGGCGTCGTGTCCGTGTCCGAGTGGCAGGACACCGCCGACGCGGTCCTGGAGGGCTGGCTCGGCGGCCAGGCAGGCGGCACGGCGATCGCCGACCTGCTCCTCGGCAGCCACTCCCCGTCGGGGCGCCTCACCGAATCGATCCCCCACCGGCTCGCCGATGTGCCCTCACACCTGTTCTTCCCCGGTACCGACGGCCACGTCGTCCACGGCGAGGGCCGCTACGTCGGCTACCGCCACTATGACACCCTCGGCGCCGACGTCGCCTACCCCTTCGGGCACGGCCTGACCTACTCCCGTTTCGACTACTCGGACCTTGAGGTGGAGAAGACCGGCGAGAACGCGTGGGCGGTCTCCGCGACCATCACCAACTCCGGTCGACTGTTTGCCGAGGAAGTCGCACAGCTGTATGTCGCGTTCGACGAGACGCACCCGACGCGGCCGCGACACGAGCTGCGCGGATTCACCAAAATCGGTCTGGCGCCCGGCGAATCGGGCGTCGTGCGGTTCGCCCTGACAGGCCGTGACCTGGCTTGGTGGTCAGCGTCCAGGCAGGACTGGCGCTTCGACGCAGGCACCTTCACGGTCGAGATCGGCGCGTCCTCCCGGGACATCCGACTGCGCGCCCAACTCGTGACCCCCGGCGACAACGTCGTCGAGCAGCTCGGCCCGATGTCGACGCTCGGTACGTGGCTGACGCATCCGGTCGGCAGCCGACTCATCGCCGACGCCTTGGGCCAGTCGCCGGCCGCCGCACAGCTCACCACCGCGAACCCGCTGATATTGGAGATGGCGCGCGCGATTCCGCTCGCCAAGTTCGAGGGATTCAACATCGGTTTGACCGCTGAAGTGGTGGCGACGCTGGTCGAGGCCGCGCAACAGACCGAATAGGGCACGGCCTGAACGGCAATTGGGGCGGTGTGGGCCCGATGCCCACACCGCCTCAAGGTGTTGATACGCGTTCACGCGTCATCGGACCATCGCGGCAAGGATCTCCTCAGTGACCCGCAGGCCCGACTCGATCGCGCCGTCGATGTACCCGGCCCACCTGGTCGCCGTCTCGGTACCGGCCCAGTGCAGGTGGCCGACCGGACGGCGCAGTTCCGGTCCAAAGCGGGTCAGTGTCATCGGCGTGGCGAACGCGCCGTAGCAGCCGCCGGTGTACTCCTCGGCGGCCCAGTCGCGTTCGATGTATCCGACGGCGTTGCTGGCTTCGGCCCCGAAGTAGGCGGCCAGATTGTCCAGGACGAGGCGGTGACGATCCGCGGGAGAGAGCCGGGCCGCCGTCTGAGCGTGGCGGCCTTCGAAGAAGCCGACGAGCACGCCGGGCGAGCCGGAGGGCGGCGTGTTGTCGAAGACCGTACCCACCGGCCGGGAGGTGCTGTTCGCCTGCCCGGACAGGCCCTGGGCGCGCCAGAAGGGCTCGTCGTAGACGACGTTGACCTTGATGGTCCAGCCCATCGGGAGCCGTTGCAGCAATTGTGAGCGCAGGGCGGGCAGGGCCGGGGCGAAGCGGATGCGGGACACCAGAGGCGGCGGCACTGCGACAACCACGTGTCCGGCACGGAACTCCTTGCCGGCGGCCACGACCGTGACGCCCGGCCCTGTGCCGCTCGCGGACACTTCACCCGCCTCCGAACCCGTCTGCGGATCCCAGCGGATCTCCGAGACCGGCATCCCGGTCAGCACCCGGTCCTTCAGTGCGTCGGCCATCATCGTCGCGATCATCTGCGTCCCGCCGACGACCCGGTCCTGTTGCGCACCGCCACTGGTATTGAGAAGCGAGTCAAGACCGCCACCGGAGTGGATGTAGAACTGGGCCCAGAGCGCCGACATGTCGCCGGGATCGGCAGCCCATACCGCCTCGGTCACGAGCTGGAAGAAGGCGCGGCCGGTCTTGGTGCGGGTCCGGCGGTCCAGCCAGTCGGCAAACGTCCGCTTGTCCAGCTCGCCGGCGTTCGGCGCCTCCCAAGGCTTGTCGAGCGGGATCTGACGCGCGTCCTTGTCCAGGCGGAGCTGCGCCTGCGCGATGTCGACGAGAGCCAGCGGGCTGATCTTCGGTATACGGCTGCTGTACCGGGCCAGCTTGCTGCCGAACTCGGCGACTTTGTCCCCACGGTCATACGTGGGGAACGTCTTCAGTCCGAGCTCAGCGGTCAGGGCCAGCGCGCGGTCCTGGCCCGGCCCGAGCCACTGCCCGCCGACCTCGACCACCTCATCACTACCGGGCAGCCGTTCATTGAGCAGCCGCCCGCCGACGCGGTCCCGCGCTTCCAGGACGAGGACCTCTTTGCCCGCGGCCACGAGTTCCCGTGCGGCGGTGAGCCCGGCAACCCCCGCCCCGACGACGATCACATCGCTCATCACACGACCTCTCCATGCATACTGAATCTCAGATACACCATGTATGTAGTATGTGTGGGTCATGGATGACCACGTCAAGAGCCGCCGCGAGGAATACGCGGACAGCACCCGCGGGGCGCTCATCGATTGCGGCCGCCGCCTGTTCGTCGAGCAGGGCTACGCCCAGACCTCCGCCGCGGAGATCGTGCAGGCGGCGCGGCTGACCCGCGGAGCGCTGTACCACCACTTCGAAGGCAAGCAAGGGCTCTTCGAGGCGATCTTCGAAGACGTCGAACGAGGGCTCGCCGACCGATTCGCCGAAGTCGCCTCCAAGGCCGCGGAGGACGGGGCCGAACCCTGGGAGCAGGTCTTCCGCGCCGTGGACCTGTTCCTCGACGAGTGCACTCAAGAGGCCTACCTCCGGATCGTGTTGCAGGAGGGGCCGATCGCCCTGGGCTGGACCCGCTGGCGCGAGCTCGATGGCCTCTATATGAGCGGCCTGCTGCGCACCGCGATAGAGGCGTTGGTCGAGAGCGGGCTGGCCACGCCCATGTCGGTCGAGATGGCGACACGCGCGGTCTACGGCCTGCTCACCGAGCTCGCCTGGGGCATCGCCGAGGCCGACAACCAGCCGACGGCGCGACGCGATGCCGGGCTCGTCGCCCGGCAAATGATCAGCTCGCTCCAGACTTCGTAGCTCCGGGCATGACGCATCACCCACGAGAAGTTCCGGGGCAGGGCCAGGCCGGCGACGTGGACGGTAGCGATGTCGACCTGGGCCATGGCGGCAATCTCGACGACAGCGAGCGCGGCCCGTCGGCACGTAGAGGATCTGGACCTACGACGGGCTGCGGGCCGCCGAGGGTGGGGCGAAGGGCAGAAAGGGCTGGCGCCGCCCGGTCGTCCCGGCCGGGAAGACCGACGACCGGCGTCGTGCGCGTCAGCTACCTGGAAGGCCGGTCCATCGCCCCCCTCACCCGCGACCATGGCGCCATCCGCACCGCCGTCGCCGACCTCCTGCCCGGGGCGCACCGCCAACTCCTCGACCGCTACCAGCCCTTCGGCGTGAGCCGCTGTACCGAAGTTCCCCGAGGCCGTTCAAGGCCAGCCCTATGACGACGGGCCCCGTACTGGTGCGACCGAGCCGTTTCGCCGGGCCGTTGGTCAGCGGGTGTGGCGGCGGACCGCGTCGAGGAGCTGGTCGATGTCGTCGGCGCTGTGGGAGAAGGCGGTGACGAACCGGACGATCCCCGCCTCCCAGCGGTCGTGGTAGAAGGCGTAGCCCTCCGCGAGGAGTCCTTCGGTGACCTGCTGGGGCAGGCTGCAGAAGAGGATGTTGGCCTGCGGTGCCGCCAGTAGGCCGGTGCCGGGAATGGCCTTGAGGCCGTCGCCGAGCCGGGTGGCCATCGCGTTGGCTTGGCGGGCGTTGCGCAGCCACAGGTCGTCGGTGAGGTATGCGTCGACCTGGGCCGTGTGGAAGCGCATCTTGGAGGCGAGCTGGCCGGCGCGCTTGGTGCGGAAGGCGAGCTCGGAGGCGAGCTCGGGATCGAAGGAGACGATCGCGTCGGCGGTCATCGCGCCGTTCTTGGTGGCACCGAAGGACAGGACGTCGACACCGGCCTTCCAGGTCATCTCGGCCGGGGTGGCGCCGAGATGGACCAGGGCGTTGGCGAAGCGCGCACCATCCATGTGGACGCGCAACCCCGCGTCCTTGGCGATGGCGGACAGGGTCCGGATCTCCTCCAGGGTGTAGACACTGCCGCTCTCGGTGGCCTGGCTGATGCTCACCACGGACGGCTGCACACTGTGCACGTCGCCTGCCCGGCGGCGCACCGCCGCCCGCAAGGCTTCGGGGTCGATCTTGCCGTCCTGGCCCGGGACGCCCACGAGCTTGGCACCGCTGCTGAAGAACTCCGGTGCGCCGCATTCGTCGTGGTTGATGTGGCTGTCGGGGTGGGAGAGGACGCTGCCCCACGGCGGGGCGAGGGCGGCCAGGCTCAGGCCGTTGGCGGCGGACCCGGTGGAGACCGGGAAGACATCGACGTCCCGCTCGAATATCTCGCCGAGCTTACGCCGGGCGCCGACGGTGAAGGGGTCGTTGCCGTAGGGCAGGACCTGTCCGGCGGCCGCGTCGGTGACGGCCCGGGCGATCTCGGGAGATGCCCCGGCCATGTTGTCGCTGATGAAGGCACGGCTGGAGGGGGTGGTGGCGATGGTGGCGCTCATGAGGGTCTTCCTTGTGGGTCAGGTGCTGATGGGAGAGGCGAAGACGACGGTGATGTCCACTTCCTCGGCGCCGGTGCGGTAGAAGTGCGGGGCGTCTCCGGCGAAGGCGAGCATGTCGCCGGGGCCCAGATCCTGCGGGGCGTCGACCGGGCCGGCGGTGACATGCCCGGCGGCGATGAGCAGGTGCTCGATCGTGCCGGTGGCGTGCGGGACGCCGGGCAGTTCCGTCTCGGGCGGAATACGCAGCCGCCAGATCTCCAGGCTGTTGCCGCTGCTGATACGGCGCAGCAATTCCCGGGAGACCTCGCCGGGCTCGCTGTCCGTGGCCGGCCGGAAGACCGGCCCGGTGTCGGCGTCACGTGCCAGTAGGTCGGCGATCGGGATACGCAGGGCGATCGCGATCGCATCCAGCGTGTCGATCGTCGGATTGCCGTTCCCGGCTTCCAGCTGCGACAGCGTGGCCTTGCTCAGCCCTGCACGCCGGGCCATCTCCGCTGCGCTCATGCCGCGCTGTTGGCGGCGCAGGCGGATCTTCGCGCCGACCGCGGCAGCGGTACTGCTCACCGGCTGACGGCCGGACGATGAGGGCGTCATCAGAGGCTCCTGATTGAATGAACCATGCGTTCACTATACCAAACGGCGGAGAATACTGAACCTCGCGTTCGTTTTACTGAACGATCCGTGCCGACCGAAGCAGCGGCGGTCGGCTCAAGGGAGAGAACACCAAGCTCCAGGGAACGGTTCGCCAACCGCATACCCGACTGGGTGCTCGCCCTCGTCATTCAGCGAAGGCATCGCGTGTGGACGCAGGACCATGAGTGAGCCTTCCAAGGTCGCCACCATGGCGAAGGGGAACCGGTCGTCCTCAAGACAGACGCGACGTCATCAGGATGCACTCCTTGACGCACCCCCTCCGCCAACTCGGCGGCGGCGCGCGACTCGGCAGCACGGCGAACGAACTCAGCAGCATCCGCCTCAGCCTCCGCGGCCCTCCGAGCGATGTACGGAGCACACGCCAGATCCTCTTCGGCCTGCCCATCGTCGCCAGTGACCACGAACGTGACACTGTCACTCCCCCGCGTCCGCAGGACGCCAATCCGCACATGGGATCACCCGCACACGGCCTCTACGGACACAAGCCACACCCTGGCTGAGGGATACCCCGCAACTGATCTCGGAATGAAGGTTGGTCTTGCTATCGTGCGCCGATGTCAGCGATCAAGAAGTTCCAAGTCACCTTTGACTGCGCAGATCCTGAGCGCGTCGCTCGGTTCTGGTGCGAGGTGTTGGGGTACGTGACACCGCCTCCACCGGAGGGGTTTGCCACCTGGGACGATTTCAACCGCACCCTGCCTCCTGCGGAGCAGGGTTCATGGTTCGCCTGCAGTGATCCCTCAGGCGAGGGCCCGCGCCTGTACTTCCAGCGCGTCCCCGAAGGCAAGGTCGTCAAGAACCGGGTGCATCTCGACGTCCGGGTCGGCACCGGGCTCGTGGGGGACGAGCGCCTCGCCACGCTCGAAGCCGAGTGCGCACGACTGGTCGCGCTCGGCGCCACCCACGTGCAAACGCTGTATGCCGATGAGGAAAACGAGTCGTGCATCCCGATGCTGGACATCGAGGGCAACGAATTCTGTATCGACTGAGCATTGTCCGAGCCGGGGAGGCGGAGAGCCGCCTCCCCTGAGCCTCTCTGGCCGTCACGAAGGATCTTCCATGCCTTCATCCGTCGTTCCACGCCGGCAGTGCGGCCTGGCCACGTTCACGGCGGCGCGGGATGAGCAACCCGGCGCCCCGATACCCGCCGTCCGCGATGACCGTGGCCCGGAGCGAAGGAAGATCACTACTCTGCATGGGTGCTCTCATACGACGAGTTGACTTCACCGGAGCGTGAGCTGTGGGACGCGTTCCCCGAGGGACGCCACGTGGACCTGCGCACGGTTGCATCCGGGGACGACTGGGTCGCCGAGGGTGGACACAGGGGCCCGGGGCGGACGGTTCGGGCCGCCGTGATCGTGGCGCTTCTCCAGAGCGCGAACGCCGCGCAGCCGGGCGCCGTCGCGTGTCTGAGGCTCGCGGGTGCACAGATATCCGGGCACCTCAACCTGGCCGGCGCGCAGATCGCTCACGCGCTCTGGCTAGAGGACTGCTGGTTCGAGGAGGGTGTGAACCTCTCCGGAGCATCGACCCAGTCGATTGCCATCGTGGGCAGCCGAGTGCCGGGCGTGGAAGCCGGCATGATCCGTATCGAGGGACGCCTCGACCTGCGGCGCTCCCGCCTGGAACGGGGCTCCGCCTCGCCCTTCCACCGCAGGGTCACCGCCTTGTCGCTCATCAACGCCCACGTGAGCGGCGCCGTGAACCTCAACGGCGCCGAGATCACCGCACCTGGGGAATGGGCGGTGTCCGCTGGTGGGCTCGTCGCGGAGGGCGGACTCTACTGCCAGGACGGATTCGTCACACATGGTGAAGTCCGTCTCATGGGGGCACAGTTGCCAGGTGGACTGCACATGCGAGGTGCACAACTGGAACGCCCCAGCCAGCGCGGAGTGGCGCTCGCCCTGGACAACGCCGTGGCCTCGACACTCAACTTCTCCGACGGGTTCATCGCGAAGGGGACCGTACGGCTGCGGGGTACTCGGATCTCGGACAACCTGACCTTTGAGGGAGCCGTCCTGAAAGGGCCTCCCGACGGCAACGGCCCGTCCTTGGCCGCACTGCTGATGCAGGCCGTCGACTTCGATTTCACGCTCGCCCGGACACCGTCCGGCGCCGTGGACCTGCGTGGCGCGCAGGTGGCGTACCTCCACGACAACGAGCACAGCTGGCCGGAGGTGGTGGAGCTGGACGGCTTCGTCTACGGCTCCATCAAGGCGGACGAGGCAGGCGGGCGGCGGGAGGCAGTGGGGCGGCAGGACTCTGTGGCCCACCGTGTGGCGTGGATTCGACGCAGCCCGGGTTACAACCCCCAGCCCTATGAGCAGTTGGCGAGCTGGTACCGAAAGGCCGGCCACGACGACGACGCCCGCCGCGTACTCCTGGCCAAGCAGCGCCATCGGCGTCAAACTCTGCCCCCGGCCGGACGCGTGTGGGGACACCTGCTCGACGTGACCGTCGGCTATGGCTACCGCCCCTGGCTGGCCGGCATCTGGCTCCTCCTGCTGACCTTGCTGGGCACCTTGTCCTTCGACTCCCACTCCCCCAAAGCGACCAAACCAGGCGAAGGCTTCCCGTTCCAGCCCCTTGTCTACACGCTGGACCTCTTGATCCCCATCGGTGGCCTAGGTCAACGCACGGCCTGGTATTGGTCGAACGACGCCCTCCAGGGGCTGGCCTACCTAATGATCGCCTTCGGCTGGGTGCTGACGACTGCCGTCATCGCAGGTGTGACCCGCGTCCTGCAGAAAAGCTAGCGGGCGACAACTGAGTTCATGGGGCGCTGAGCGCGCGTTCGCCCACCTGCACTCGCTCGGAGCCATCCACGCTGCATCACTGCACGGCGTCAGGCGCTTCGACGGTGAACGTCACGATGTCGACTTCGGCATCGGAAGGCAGGTCGGGATAGTGGCCTCGGAGGTTGGCCTTGAACTGGTCGATTCCCTCGCCGCCGTCGAGCCGGGCCTGTGCGGCGGTGAGGCGATCGAACCGGTGACGTTCGACGCCGGTGACAGTGCCGTTCAACGTGCGGTGGGCTTCGTCGTCCTCGAAGAGGAAGATTGCGGGACCCGGCGCGATCGGATCGTCGTAGCGAACGGTGGAGGTCTTCCGCCCGGTGACGATGTCCTCGTAGTAGCGCTGATGGAATCGAACGATTCGACGCGCATCCGCATCCGGGAAGAAGTAGGCGTCCGGCAGAAGCTCCCGAATCGGGCGCATGGCCGGGCCGTCATCGGTCGGTACGGCGACCATGACGTCGGGATGGATATCGAGAAGCGCTTGGAGGCAGCGGCCGCACGGCGGGATGAGGCCCCGACTCCTGTCTCCCGCGGCGGCGATCGTGACGAGCGGGCCGGCTCCCGCTGCTGCGGCGGCACCGAGTACGACGAGCTCGGCACACGGTCCACCGGTGAAGTGGTAGACGTTGACCGCCTCGTGGATCCTGCCGGACGTGTCCATCGCCGCTGCGGCTACGGTGTGGTTCGGGTCGTCCCCGAGGCCAGCAGCGAGTCGTTCCGCAGCCTTGATGACGCGGAGTTCGGAGTCGAGGAGATTCATGGAGATCATGGCGCCGACCCTAGATCGGCCCAGCCGGAGTCCGCGACACAATTTGTTGCAATGGGCCTCACCCCCAGCGAGGCCGGTGACTTGACGTCGAGACCCGCCCACTTGGTCCCGACGCCTATTCTGAACCACGAATTGATCGCCGCTGCGTGGGGTTCATACGGGCTGTGCCCGGCTCCATGAGTCAGATGGCGTTGATTGCCACGGGGGCTCGCTCGGCCCGGGTCAACGCTCTCAGCAACGCGGCTTGGCCGTGCCGACGGGCGGCGAGTCGGACCAACAGCACGAGCACGGGGTCGAATGCGGCGGCCGGGAGCTCTTGTGAGGGAGTTCCCACGCTGACGGCGAGGTCGTCCATGTGGACGGCGAGCTCCAACATCCGCGTGATGAGAAAGTCGTCGAGAGTCAGCGCCCACCCTGTCTGTGGCATGAATACGACTTCGTCGCCTGAACGCCCCACAAGTCTGGTCTGCTGCTCAGCGAGAGCGGTTCGAGCACGCTCAGCCAACGACAGCGCCCCCTCGGACGCGATGCCCTCGCTCTTGACCCGAATGCCGGCGTTGACCTCCCCGTCGAGCGGTGCATCGATCCAGGCAGCTCGCGCGTAATGCTCGAGCAGCGGAATCGGCGTGTCTTGGGACTCGGGCTCGTCGAGGGCGGAGCTGACACTGAAGATCTGATAGGCAAGGTGGCCGGCCAGGCCGCCGACCGTCATCTCGGCCAACGCGCTGGGCTGCTCCCATGCCGCTGCAACTTCGGGCCGCCGTAACTGTGTTACTGCCTGGCTTGCGGCGCTCTGGTAGGCGTCTATGGCACTCATGGGTTCCTCCGTGATCCGAAATCCCCGACAGACGGTGCAGCGCTAACCCTCTACGCGCTTGAGGCCGCGCACGGCCGGGATTGCCAGCAGCAGGGCGCAGGCGACGAGCGCCATGGAGGCGGACACGTACAGCAGCGGCGCCGTCCCCGCGACGATCGCGAGCGGCCCCGCCACCGCCTGTCCGACGGGCTTCATCACCAGGGAGCCGGCCGCGTCGTACGCGTGCACCCTGCCGAGGACGTCCTGCGGGATGTGCGTCTGCACGCTCGTGTGGAACATGACGATCCAGAACGCCATACCCACGCCGCTCACTCCGTAGCACACGGCGATGAGCGGCGCGGGAAGGCCGAGAGCGACCCCCAGCGGCATGAACGCCCAGAGAATCATGGAGAGGGCGCCGGCCCGGAGCGGATGCTGCGGGCGGAGCCTGATCGCGACGATCCCGCCCAGCACACTTCCCACCCCGAGGGACGACATGACCAGGCCGAACGTCGATGCTCCGTAGTCGGTGACGAGCGTGCTGTTGCCGAGGGTCATGGTGGGTCCGGCGCCGGCCAGCTGCCAGAGCATGAAGACGACGATGACGCTCCACAGCCAGGTCCTGGCCCGGAACTCCCGCCAGCCCTCGACGAGATCGGCCCGGAACGAGGTTTCGCCGTCCCGCGCGGCCGGGCCCATCGGGACCGAGCGGAGCAGGAGTAGGCAGGCACCGCTGACCCCATAGGTCAAGGCGTCGAGGGCAACCACCGTTGCCGGTGAAGAGACCGTCAGCAGCAGGCCGGCCAGCGACGGGCCGATCACGACGGTGATGGACTCCGAGATGCGGAGGGTGGCGTTGGCCTTCTGTACGTCCTTGGCGATGCGCGGGGTGATGCTGGCGACTCCGGGCTGGAAAATTGCGCTCCCCGCCCCGATCAGGGCCAACAGCACCAGGATCTGCCACAGTTGTGGCGTACCCAGCAGGAACAGCAGCGCGAGCACTGCCTGAGAGCACAGTCGAGATGTGTCCGAGACGACCATCAGCCGCCGGGCGCCGAAGCGGTCGGACAGCACCCCGCCAAAGATGATCAGTGCTGCGAACGGCGCTACGAGCGCGGCGAGCGCATAGCCCACCCCACTCGCCCCGTATCCCGCCCGGATCACGGCGGCCGTGATCGCGACGGGGAGCATCGCGTCGCCCACCAGAG
Source organism: Streptomyces sp. NPDC051963 (assembly GCF_044593495.1). NCBI lineage: Bacteria > Bacillati > Actinomycetota > Actinomycetes > Kitasatosporales > Streptomycetaceae > Streptomyces > Streptomyces sp. NPDC051963. Next base: position 303,965 of record NZ_JBIUCC010000006.1, read on the forward strand.
AGGTGGTGCGGGCGGTGAAGAACAGCCGGAAGTCCGCTGTCCACAGCGGCGGATCGGACGAGGTCTCCGTGAGTTGCAGGTCATGGGCCATGTCCGAGCCAGCCACCCCACACCGTCCCACGTATGCCGTTGATCCCGATCAGGGCGGCAGTCTCGTGCCCGGCCGTTCCTCAGTCAACGGAATATGTTCCACGAGCTCGGCGCGTAAGGGCAGTTGAAGACAACGTCGTACGACGTAACGGTGGCCCTGCTTTCAGCGTGCGTCAGAGATAGGCGAGCGTGCCTTGAACGAGTGCAGGCCGGCTACAGCGAGAGTCTGCTCTGCGCCAAACGCCTCGAAGGTGCCAACGCGCTGGAAACCGAGGCGGGCGGCGAGCTTGAGGGAACGCTCGTTGCCCGTCTGGGTCACCACCAGGACGGGCTGGTCGGGCAGTTCGGCGGCGGCGGCTCGCAAAATACCCGTAGCGGCCTCGAATGCCAGTCCCGCACCCCAACTCTCCCGCCGGAGCAGGTAGGTCAGCTCCAGCTCCGCGCCTTCCTCAGCGACGTGTCCGGGGAGGTCGGCGGAACGGCGGTCGAGTACGAGAGTCCCGATGAACCCGTCGGTTTCCGCGTCGGCGACGATGTAGGTACCGGCCTTGCCTGCAACGGCGCTGATGCCGTTCACGTCGAAGTACTGCTCGACGACGCTGCGGGACCGCGGGCCGCCGAGGTAGGCACGCACTCGCGCATCGGTTTGGAGCTCGATGAGGCCGTCGATGTCGGCGTCGTGCGCTCTTCGCAGCCGGAGGCGATCCGTGGTGATCTCAGTGGCAGACAGCGTGGGCAAGGCGTTCATGAGATCCATTGTCCCTAGGGTCGATGTCGGTGGGGTCTGGCACCTTCCTGTCGGACTCTCGCAGCGCTACATGCGGCACGATGACGTGTGCCTCGTACGGCCCGGTGCCGCGTGGTCTCAGCTCGCTCGCTGGTCGGCCGGTTCGCGGTCTTCCTCGGGGAACTCCTCGAGGTCGTACTGGTCCGACTCGATCACGGGCAGCACGATCGGCGGCAGGCCGATCAAGAAGAGCTCCAGGGGCTTCGTGCCGGCGGCCAGGTCGAGGGTCTCTCCCGCGTCGGCCTGGATCGCCGACAGGTAGGAGATCCGCTCGCCGTCGCACTCGCCGTCGCCGCCCAGGACGGTGACGATCCGTCGGGCCCTGGGGTCGGTGGAGGACCAGTCGGCCCCGGGCTGGAGCCGTACCATCTCCACCCATACCCCCCGCTCGGAGAACGCGCCGAGGTATTTGTGCTCCACGCCCGGCCCGGCGCCTTCCACGAGGAGCCAGCTGAAGCGCTTGGGATCGGCGACGATCGGAAAGCCGTAGCGTGGACGGGGATATTTCAGGCTCTCGCCGAACACGTACTGCCAGATGGTGGTCAGGCCCCACTGCCGCTTGCCGTCCGGACCGATGTAGAAGGGTCCGTCGAAGTGGCCGCCGGCCTCGGTCAGCTCGCGGATGGCCTGGCGGCGCTGCTCGATGCTCATGAATCCGTAGCCGGACGAGCCCCCGAACTGCAATGTCAGGCCGAGCGGTTCGCCCGGGCTCATGCCGTTCATCGGGGATTCCTGTGGGCCGTAGGACAGGCCCTCGGGGAAGTAGCCGATCTGGCCCTCCTTCAGGACCAGTCCGCGGCCGTAGGTGGTGTTCTCCCCCACCAGCGGCAGGCGTATCTGGTCGAAGTTGTGCCGATGGCGCGGCATCGACCACTCGGCCTGCTGCTTGGCCAGCACGTACATGAAGTTGTCCGGCGAGCCGGGCTCGCCCTTGAACAGATGCTGGAAGTGCAGCGTGCCGCTGGGGTGGTCCTTGAACCAGTTGTCCTCGTCGAAGTGGGCGATCTTCATCGTGCGGGTCCTTTCAGTGGTTGTCGGCGGGCACTCCAGGGCCTCAGCGAGAGCAAGTCCTGGGGAGAGGCAGCGGCGAGTGGGCTGCCTCCATTCCTCCTGGTCCGCGCCCGGCATCTCCTAGTTCGCGGCAGCGTCTGCGCGAGTCGAATGGATCAGTCGTGTGAGTGGGCTGGGGTCCAGCGGACGGATCTCCACGGTGTCCGCGATCACGGTGAGTTGGGGGTTTGTGGTCTTGCAACGTGGCCAGGCCTCTCCGTCAGGAGTGCGGGGTGTGCCGGTGCGGGCGAACTCCACCCAGGCATGCTGCATGGCGTCGCGGATGGCGGTGTCCGCGGTGTCGTAGTCAGCTTCCGGTCTGTCGCAGGCGGCCATATGGCCGAACACGTACGGCAGTTCGGACATGTGATAGGCCAGCATCTGCGAGCGCCGGTTCCCCGGGGACACCCGGGCGAAGCGGTAGTGGTACGCGGTGCGGCCCAGCGCGGCGAAGCGCTGGTGGGTCGCAAGGGCCGGCTCGTGGAAGACCGCGGCGGTGGTCAGCTCTGTCAGGGCCTCGTAGGCGGACAGTCCGCGGTCGCGGAACTGGGCGAGGACGTCGTCGGCGCGACGGGGCACCAGGGTCTGGGCCATCACGGTGAGTGTCGCGGGGGTGTAGGCCCGTTCGGCGCTCACAGGAGGGCCGCCGACCGGGCCGCCCGGCCGGTGGAAGTAGCGCGCCTCGTCCTGCGTCGTGCCGAACATCACCGGCATGTCGTCCGCCCAGGCCGCGAAGCCGTCGGTGACGACATCACCGTCGACTGCGGGAAACCACACCAGGTCGGCAGGGGTGTGCAGGCGGCCGGGAGTGCTGGCGCCGACAGGTCTCGTCAGCGAGGCCTTGACCACCGTGTCCTGTGGCAGGCTGCGCAGCGCGTCGAGGTCGGTGGTGCCGACGCGTTCGAACAGCATGTTGCTGAGCTGGACGATGGAGTCGACGGTGTAGTCGGCCGAGACGGGGTGCTCGAAGCCTGCGCTCTGGATGATCCCCCGATGGAAAAGGCCGCGGGCACTGGGCGTGGACAGCAGAGCGCGTACGGCAGCTGCGCCGGAAGACTGCCCGAAGACGGTGACGTTGCCGGGGTCGCCGCCGAAGGCGGAGATGTTCTGCTGCACCCAGCTCAGGGCGGCAACCCAGTCCAGAACGGCGAAGTTGGTGCCCGTCTTGGGATGGGAGAGGAATCCGAAGACCCCGAGCCGGTAGTTGAACGACACCACGATCGCACCGCGTTGGGCCAGTGCGGCACCGTCGTACAACGCCTCGGACGCTGCGCCGTAGAGGAAGCCGCCGCCGTGGACCCACACCATGACCGGGAGATTCGCCCCGGGGTCGACGGTGGGCGTCCACACATTGAGGTACAGGCAGTCCTCGCTCTGCGCGGCGCGCAGGTCGCTGCCGCCGGGCAGGATCTGGATGCCGGCGTTACCGAACGCGGTTGCCTCGCGTACGCCGTCCCACGGCTCGGCGGGCGTCGGCGGGGCGAAGCGCAGCCCGCCGACCGGCGGGGCCGCGTAGGGCAGGCCCAGGAAGGCGGAGACGCCGTTGTCGTGATCGCTGCCGCTGACCTGGCCCTGTTCTGTACGAATGGGGTGCATGACGAACTCCTCGGTCGTGCCGCAAGGGGGCCGCAGGGAGGCGGCGATGCCATCGGAGGCCGCTTCGATGGGGCAGGCGGCCTCCAAGCCCAAAGAAAAACGATCGTTCCCGTATGGGTGTCTTCACCCTAGAGTCAAGGCTCTCAAAACGCAAACGATCGTTTCTGCTTATGATGGGCCCATGCCCCGACTCAGCGAAGAGACACGCGCGAAGCGACGCGACCATGTCCTGACGAGCGCGTGGACCTGCTTCGCCGAAAAGGGTTTCCACGCCACGTCCATGGACGACGTGATCGCCGCAACCGGCATGTCCTCCAGCGCCGTCTACCGGCACTTCCGCAGCAAGGACGAGCTGATCAGGGCCAGCGCCGAAAGCGGGCTCGGCCTGGTGCACGACACCTTCGTGCGACTGCTCGCCGTACGCCCCACTCCCAGCCCCGCCCAGACGCTCGCCACCTTGGTGGACGAACTGCGCGCCCGCACCGAGCACCCCCGCTACGACATGACCCGGCTCGCCGTCCAGGCCTGGGCCGAAGCCCTCGGCAACCCGCAGGTACGGGAACTCGCGCGCGAGCAGTACACGCAGGCCCGCCAGCGACTGACCGAACTCGCCGAACGCTGGAAGGCCGAGGGCCACTTGCAGCCCGATGCGGACCCGGCGGCAGCGGCAGCGGCGCTCTTCGCCCTCATACCGGGCCTGATCATCAGCCACCACCTGATCACCGACGTCACGCTGAAGGAGCTGACCAACGGCCTCGCCGGGCTCGGCACCGCACTCAGGGACGTGGAGTGACAGCCTGCCGCCGCCCCACGGCTCCGCTTACCCCCTCCCTGTTGGGCGTCAGTCGCCGTCGCCGATGCCTTCGCGCACGTGGAGGTCACCGGTCAGGTAGTGCTGGATGACAGGCGAGACCGCGTCGACGAGGGTGGCTCGTCCGTCGACGGTCGGCAACGGCAACTCGACGATCTGACGTGCCATCACCAGGCCGAAGAGGTGGGCTCCGATCAGCGTGGCGCGCAACTCGGGCTCCTCGGCATCGAGGCCGGCGGCGAGTGGGGTGAGGATCTGGCGAGTGATGCGTTCGCGGATCTGCTGGGCGGCGGCGTCCTCGGCGGCGGCCGCACGGATCAGAGCCGTCATGCGGGTGCGGGACTCCGGCTCTTCGAGCACCTCCATCACCCACTCCGTCAGGCGGCGCCCGGTGCTACCACGGGGCCCGTCGAGCAGGCGGTGCAGGGCTGCGGCCGGATCGAAGGGAAGCTCCGTCACCTCTGCCAACAACTGCTGCTTGCTGCCGAAGTAGTGGAAGATCAGTGCGGCGTCGACTCCGGCGCGAGCGGCGACACCCCGCACGGTGGTGCGGTCGTGGCCGAGCTCGGCGAAACACTGCCGAGCGGCCTTGAGGATGCAGTCGCGAGTGCCACTGCCGGCAGGCCGACGTCCCGGCCCCGCCTTCGCATGCGTCGCCACAGGGTGCTCCTCCGCGGGCAAGTCATTGAGGTACGGGAATCTCCGTGACGTTGATTGTGCCGGGACTTGCCTACTTCACAAGGGTTTGGTCTTGGCGGCGACCCGGTGCGGGCGCGAGGTTCCTGAGGATCGTGGTCTCGCCGCACAGTGGGACTGGGTCGCCGAGCAGACTCGTACGTATCTGGCCTCGGGTGGCACCGAGGGACACGAGTCGAACGGCGTCTACACGCTTGTGCTCGCCACGACCGGACGCAGGAACGGCATTCCGCGCCGCACATGCGTGATCTACGGCACCGCAGGCGAGGACTTCGTCGTCGCGTCCGAAGGTGGTGCCGACGAGAAAAGGATCTTGAGGGCAAATCCTCACCGGGTGCCCCCGAGTCAGTCCTGCACGGCTTCGCTTTCGGTTTCGGTTTCGGTGAACTCCGGTGGTGCCTGGAGGTCATGGGCGCGGAACAGGACGGCGTGCTCGACGCCCCGGTCGCGCGGTGGTCGGCCTGGTCGAAGCCGTAGGGCGTCTCGATCTCGTAGCCGGTGCCGAGTACGACGTCGGGCTTGAACCGGCGGATCTCCCGGCAGATGTCCCGGCGCAGGTCGAGACCGTAGACGAGCACGCCGTCCGGATGTTCGAGAACGGTCAGGTGCTTGACGCCGACGACGGCGCAGGCGGCCTGCTGCTCGGCGACGCGCAGGCGTGCCGTCTCCTCGGGAGGGTTCGGCATGCCGGCCTCGCCGCGGGTGAGCAGGAGGTAACCGACCTCGATGCCACCCGTCGGACAACTCGCCTCGAAAAAGCGCGAGGCCACTTGACCCGATCGGCCGTCAGCTCTTCTTCAGCTCCTCTGCGAGCATCACAAGGATGCCGCTGGGACCGCGGACGTACGTCAGCTTGTAGACGTCCTCATAGGTCGCCACACCACGAAGCGGATGGCATCCGTGCTTTGCGGCTACCTCAAGGGCTTCATCGATGTCGTCCACTGAGAAGGCGACGCGATGCATCCCGATATCGTTCGGACGAGTGGGCTCCGACTCGATCGCTTCGGGGTGGATGTACTCGAAGAGCTCAAGGCGACCGTGACCGTCCGGCGTCTGGAGCATCGCGATTTTGGCGTGATTGCCATCAAGGCCGACGGCAGTGTCGGTCCACTCACCACTGACCGTGTCACGCCCGACGACCTTGAGGCCGAGGTCGGTGAAAAAGGAGATCGTTGCTTCGAGGTCGCGAACGGCGATGCCGACGTTTTCGAGTTTGATGGCCATGCGTTGCATGCTACTGAGCCCTGCCGATCACGTACTGCTGGCAAGTCCAGTGGGCGGAGCCGCGAGATGGGCAAGGCAACGATCAAGCTGTACACCGAGATCAAAAGTGTGTCGATGTGTCTGGCCCAGGCTGCGCCGCCGCCTACTGGTCGTCAGGCGCGCATCGCCTCAAGGACCTTGGCCGTGTCCACGAACTGCTCGAAGCGGACGATAAGGCCGCCGCGGACGATGAAATGGTGGGCGACGCGGACGTTCAGGTCCTTGCCGCTGGCCCTGTTGGTCCCGGTGTAGCGAGCCAGGACCACGACGTTCTCTCCATCGACGACATAGGTGTCGTCATGGACGACGAGGCCGTCCCATTCCTTGACCAACTGTTCCATTACCCCGGAGATGACGCCGTCCGGAGTGCGGTAGGTGCCGGCCAGCGGGAAGCCCGCCATCTCGGTCCATTCCACGTCATCGGCCAAAGTGGCCCGCAGGGCTTCGAGATCACCGTGCACAGAGGCGAGGTACTGACGTCGCACCACGTCGGCGGGGGCGGTGGAGGCATGGAAGCCGGTCGTCTCGTTCAAGGTGCATTCCTTCGTGGTCGGGAAGTCGTGGTCGGAAATTCGTGGCCGGAAACTCGTGGTCGGTGGCACCCACAGTCGGGATTTCGTCACGGCCGCGACGGATCTTTCACTCAACGGGTGTTGATACGCGGGCCGTTGTACTGGTCGTCGGTGACCAGCTCCAGCCACTCCATTTCAGGGGTGCTGTCACCGCGGCCCTCGAACATGGCGATGTGCTCCATGAACCGGTCGGGGGCGGCGCCGTGCCAGTGCTCCTCGCCGGCCGGGCAGGTGACCGTCTCGCCGGGGTGGGTCTCGATGACGGTGCCATCACGGGTACCGATCAGTGCAATGCCGGAGACGACGTGCAGGGTCTGGCCCAGGACGTGACGGTGCCACTTCGTCCGCGCGCCCGGCGCGAAACGCACCAGGGTGGCGCGCATGCGAGACGGCTCCTCGCCGGCGTAGATGACATCCATCCACACGTCGCCGGTGAACCAGTCGGCTGGACCCTTCGTGGTGGCCTGCTGTTTGAGGAGTTCCATGCTGATTCTCCTGGATGGTGCTGTGTCGGGTGCTTCTTGGAATCGCCCGTGCGGGTCCTAAGGGGTCACCGATTGCGCGAACTTGATGGCCGTGTCGAGCAGCGGGGTGGCATCGTCAGCGCCGGTCCACAGGTGTCCGGCGCCCTCTACCAGGTGGAGGTCCACGGGTACGCCCGCGGAGCGCAGAGCTGTGGTCAGGGCTTGGCTCTGACCACTGGGCACCAGCCGGTCGTCGGCGCCGTGTGCGATGTGGAAGGGAGGAGCAGCCGCGGAGACGTGCGCTACGGGGCTTGCGAGCCTGGCAAGGTGCGGGACCTGCTGTGCCTGGTTCCCCAGGAGGAGCGCCTCCCGCGAGGGTTGCCCTGCTCCTCCGGGCGGCGCGGGAGGCGTATGCCGACTCAGCGCGAGGAGGTCGGTGGGCGCGTACCAGTCGATGACCGCTGTGACGCGGCTGGAGGGCCCGGTGACGCCGACAGTCCCCTCGAGTTCGGCGTGGTCGGGGGTGAGGCCAAGCAGCGCGGCCAGGTGTCCGCCGGCCGATTCACCGAAGGCGACGATGTGCTCGGCGTCGAGGTTCAGTTCACCGTGGCGATGACGCAGCCAGCGGACGGCCGCTTTGACGTCATGCACCTGGGCGGGGAACGGCGCCTCGCCGGACAGCCGGTAGTCGACGGACGCAACGGCGAAACCGGCCCGCGTGAGGGTCGTCCACGGATCGGGCGTGAGCCCGTCGAAGGCAGGTCCGAACTCGCGACGGCTGCCCAGCCGCCACCCGCCTCCGTGAAGGTAGACGATCACCGGAAACGGCCCTTTCCCCACGGGCGTGTACAGGTCCAAGGCCAGCGGGCGATATCCGGGGACCACGGCGTAGACGGCGTCGGAGATGATCCTGGTGGCATCGTCTCGAGTCCGGGGTTCCGGCAGGGAAGCAGTTGCCGGGTCAGGAAGTTGAGGTGTGCTGACCATCACGACCTCAGGTCAACGTCGGGACGTTGCGTGTTCCTGAAACGCCTGCTGGCCTCCATGAGCTGGTCGGTGGATGGGAAGAACGGCTCGGGCGGGATGCCTCCGCGCTGGTCGGTCGGCAGGCCGACGGCGTGGAAGAAGCGCTCGAAGCCTCCGGTGGCAGTCCCTAGCGCCTTCACCCGCTCGGACAGGATCTGATAGTTGTGCACCAAGCCCGCCGGCACGAAGGCGAAGTCGCCGGGACCCAGGATCTTCTTGACGCGCCTGCCCTTCATGTCGTCGAGCCGCAGCTCAAGCTCGCCCTCGATGACGTAGAAGGTCTCGTGGACGTCCTCGTGGACATGGGCCGGGAGCCAGTCCCCGGTCTTGCCCTCCATTACGAAAGATCCGAACTGTCCATCGGTCTCATCGCCGCTGATCAGGACCGTGAACAGCTCCGGCCCCACGACTGACCGCTCACCGTCGCCGGCGTCGAGAAAATACGGTTCGGGGCCGGCGGGCAGTTTGGGCCAGGACGGGTGCGGCGTGTGGAGTGCGCGGAGCTCATTCATCGTCATGGTCGACTCGCATTCGAATTGATTGGATGCCTTCGATCCTGTACCTGCACATACCGCTGGTCCAGTTGGATTTGGCGCCCCGATTGTTAGGCTTGTCCACATGGACCAGCTGGGCCTCGACGTATCGATCACGACGCTGCGCTACTTCGTCACGGTGGCGGAAGAGCTGCATTTCGGCCGCGCCGCCAAGCGGCTGCACATCACCGTGCCGTCGCTGAGCCAGCAGATCAGCCGTCTTGAGCGGCGGCTCGGCGTATCCCTGCTGGTGCGCACCTCACGCCAGGTTTCCCTCACCGATGAAGGACAGTCCCTGCTGGGACCCGCCCGGCGCTGCGTCGCCACGCACGAGGAGGTGCTGCAATGGGCCCGGCAACTGCATGACACACAGCGTTTGACCGTGGGGCTGATCGCCGCCGGCGCCGGTCCGTGGACCACACCGATCCTGACCACCCTGGTACACCGCGTCCCCGGACTGCGGCTGGAACTGCGCCGACTGGGCTTGGCGGACACCGTTCCCGCACTGCGGGAACGGCGTGTGGACGCCGCGTTCGTCCCCTTCCATCCGGACCTGCTCGCATCGGACGTACACGCGATCGGCATCTGGAGCGAGCCTCGGGTTCTCGTCATCGCCGACAGCCATCCCTTGGCACAGCGCGAGGCGATCGGCATCAACGAGACGAACGACCTGGAGTTCATCCATCCCGCAGCCGAGCCATCCGACCGGGGGCACGCCTGGTGGACCGTCGATCCGCGCCCCGACGGCAGCCGGGTGAAGCACGCTCCCCCCGCCGAGGATCTGGAGGAGATTCTGGCGCTGTGCGCCACCGGCGCCGGGGTGAACATCGCGGGCGCCTCCGCCGCCGAGTACTTCCCCCGGCCCGGCCTGGCTTTCGTACCCATCACCGACATCGAGCCGCTGACGGTGTCCCTGTGCTACCTGGCCGACTCCGCCAACCCCGCCCTGGCCATGCTGGAGCAGGTCGCCACCACCATCGCCGGGCAGTCGCCCAGCAGGCTGGGCTCCGCAACGGCATTCCCGGATGCCTCGTCCACATGAGAGCGCAGTGGATCAGATTGCAGCGCTCCGGAATCGGTAGAGGCTCATGCGCCTCAAACACGAGGGTCTCGGGTCCTTTCCAGCGCAGGTTGCGCGAGCTACGACTTCCAAGCTGACGATGGGTCAACTGGCTTCGCGTTCGGCCCACTTGGCTCGTCACGGAAGGCCGTCCACGTGACGCACGTTCGGGGTCCCGTCGTGCGTGCGCTCGCGGTCAAGGCTCCGTACGGTGACCGGATGGACAGTTCTGTCGTCTTCAACGTCGTGACCGCGGTCATCGCTGTCGTCGCAGTGGTGACCTCAATCGTGTTCAGCGCGCGGCAGGCCCGCATCGCGCACCATTCCAACCACATATCGGTGATGGTCGATCTGCTCGCGGAGTTCCGCTCCGTCGAGTTTCACGAGCAGCACGACTACGTGTGCATGCGCCTGGGCGTCGAACACGATCCGGAGGGCGGGGTGCGCGGGTTGCCGGATGAGGCCAAGGCGGCCTTCTACAGCGTCGTGTACTACTACCAGTCCTTCGCCAATCTCGCCGTCTTCGGGCTGCTCGACGAAACCCTGCTGGTCACGGTCCTTCGGACCCGGATCGTTTCGGTCTGGCAGGCTGTCCGGCCGTTCGTGGAGCGGGAGCGGGAATTGCGGGGCGAGGGCAGCGGCGGAACGTACCTGTCGATCTTCGAGGAACTGGCCAGACATGCGGCAGCGCTGCCGCCTGAGAACGTCCGGCAACGGATGAGCGAAGCCCAGCGCCGCCTGACACGCTTAGGGCTGACGCGCTGAATCGGACGGTCACAGCTGGGGTGCTGCCGGATGCAGACATCTTCGAAGACGGCGGTCAGTTCTCGGGTTTGATCTTCGAGGACAGGAAGAACAGTCCTGCCGTCGCCGCGATGAGACCTCCGGCCAGTTCTTCGTAGCCCTGGAAGTAGGCGATGAGGATGGCGATGGCGGACGCTGTTCCGACCAGGTCGATGACCCGCCCGATGAACCGCCGGAGTCTGCTCGGCGGTGGAGGGTGGTGAGGGTTCGGCGGGTTTCCCCAGTAGGGAAAGGGGCCCCGCCTGGGTTTCCAGCCCTCCTCCAGGAGTCGCAGGAACTCCGGGTGGTGGCGGGCATAGCCCAGGCGGTGGGGTGCCAGGCGCCGCCACGGCAGCCGACCACTCCTGATGGCGAGCCAGGAGAGTCCCGGCAGACAGGCAACGGCCGCCCAGATCGCTGCGACCGTCCGTTCAGGGGCCGAAGTCGGCAGAATGCCGAGGAGATGGTCCAGCTGGCCGCTGGCGGCGTAAGCGATCAGCGAGGATATGGAGAGCAACACCGCGGTCTGTTCGATCTGATGTCCCGTATGACAGCGGGCGCAGCGTGGTACATGCACGACTTCGCGGCGCCACGTGGTGCGCAGGACAACGATCCATGGCGTCATGGTCGTTTCGGCGCCTTGGTGCAGCCCCATGACGCGGTCGTGCCACGACGCCGGTGTGGCATTCTCGCAAAACCAGCACTCCCGCACCACGAGTTCGCTCTCCCCCTACGACCAGTCCCGTTGGTTCCGTCCAGCGGGTTGGGCTTGCCGCGCCGCGCCCTTCCGCCCGTCGTGGCTGCTATGGGCTGTTGCGTGGTTCTCGGCGGCATCCTAAAGGTTGTCCCCCGGTCTCGGCGGGTGGCAGTGGTCCGGCCGGCGACCACGGACCGGGCCACCGCCGCCGCGACACCGTGATGCCTTCGCTGTGCAGGTAGCACGTCGACGCCGCGCCTTGGGAGCCAGGGCGCTCAACACCGGTACCTGCCCGATCAGTCGAGCCCGCAGTGCTTCACGCCCGTGTACGTCCTTGATGGTGGCCGGCACCGGTCCGCGAGGTTGCTCAGGCCTCGGGGGTCAGGGCGTTGATCGTCTCGACCTCTTCGGCGGTCAGGTGGATCGCCGCGGCGGCGAGGTTCTCCTGGAGGTGGACGGGGTTGGTAGTGCCGGGGATCGGCAGGGTCGCCGGTGAGTGGTGCAGATGCCAGGCCAGGGCGGTCTGCTGGACCGTGGCGTTGTAACGGCGTGCTATGGGCTCCAGGACCTTGCTGATGCGATCCCCCTGCCCGGTCTCGTTCAGAGTGACCGGATGCCAAGGCGAGAACACCGCGTTGTTGTCCTCTGCGGCTTTCAGTAGACCCGCCCCGGTGCGCACGGCGATGTTGTAGTGCGCCGTCACGGCGGCAATGTCGACGATGGCGCGGGCGGCCTGGAACTGTTCGACTGTGACGTTGGACAGGCCGATGTTGCCGATCACGCCCTGGTCGCGCAGTTCGGCGAGCGTGGCGACCTGCTCCTCGAAGGGGGCGTCAGTGGCCCGGCCGCTGTGCAGGTAGTAGAGGTCGATCTGCTCCACGCCCAGGCGTCGCGCGCTCAGGTGGGCGCTCTGCCGCAGGTAGTTGCGGTTGCCCACCGCATCCAACGTCGAGTAGTCGAAGCCCCCGCGCACGAAGCCGCCCTTGGTCGCGATCACCAGGTGGTCCGGGTAGGGGTAAAGCGCATCGCGGACCAGGGCCTCGTTGGTGTGCGGGCCGTACACGTCGGCGGTGTCGATGAAGCTGACGCCGGAGTCCACCGCCTGCCGCAGCAGGGCGATGCCGCCCTCGCGGTCCGGGTACTCGCCCCAGACCTGCTTGCCGGTCAACTGCATCGCGCCGTAGCCGATGCGGTTCACCGAATGGCTCCCACCGATGCTGACCTTGGCGTTCGCCACGCCGGAGGTGATTTCACTCATGATTGTTTCCAACCTTTCGTTTCTGAGGTGCCTTGGGAGGGTCAGCGGGCGGTGTAGCCGCCGTCGACGGGAAGCGCGATGCCGGTGACGTAGCTGGATCGCTCCGAGCACAGCCACACGACGGCGTCGGCGATCTCCTCCGGTTCCGCTATCCGGCCGAGCGGGTGAGCGGCGACCAGTTCGGCGTGCAGCTCGGGATTGTCGTCGACCATGCCGGCGACGAGCGGGGTGTTGACCAAGCCGGGGCACACGGCGTTGACGCGGATGCCTACGCCGGCGTAGTCGAGCGCGGCACTCTTGGTCAGGCCGATCTCGGCGTGCTTGGAAGCGGAGTAGCCCGCGTACCCGCCGACGCCGACCAGCCCGGCGCCCGAGGATATGTTCACGATGACGCCGCTGGAGTACGGCACCATGCAGGCCAGTTCGTGCTTCAGGGAGAAGAACATCCCGCGTACGTTGGTCGCGAGCATCAGGTCGAGAGTCTCAACGGGGTAGTCGGCCATCGCGGAGGCACTGTTGCCGCCATCGACGCCGGCGCTGTTGACGGCTAGGTGAAGCCGTCCCTCGGGTGACGCGGCGGCCTTCACCACCTGTTCCACGGCGTCCTCGTCGTGGACGTCGGCCACGACGTACCGGGCGGTTCCACCTGCGTCGGTGATGAGCTTGACGGTCCCCTCCAGGGTCGCGGCGGTGCGGCCGGCCACTGTGACGGTGCAGCCCTGCGCGGCCAGCGCCACGGCCGCGGCACGGCCGATTCCACTGCCGCCTCCCGTGACGAGTGCGTACGCCCCGTCGAACTGCCTGTCGGTCTTCGCTGCCATGGTGCTGGTCCTCACGTGAGTGGTCGAATCGGTGCCCGTCACTCGCAGGCACTGCTTCAGCAGACGCCGTTCTGCCTGGTCGGACCGCCTGTCCTGTTTGCGGTCCGCCGAGAATCGGCTGCTTCCTTTTGAGTGAAACACCGCAGGTGGCGGGGGTGGGAGACCCATCCGGTCCGGGGGTCCGACAGACCCCCTTTGGTGCAGCCGCGAGGACACGTCGCCGCTCTACGGTCGGTGGCATCGCCGAGGAACCCAACACCGAACTGCGGGACTTCCTGCGCTCACGCCGCGCCAGGGTCACCCCCGCGAAGGCGGGACTGCGGTCCGGTCCAGGTATCCGCCGCGTGCCGGGCCTGCGACGCGAGGAGGTCGCCCTACTGGCGGGTGTCAGTGTGGACTACTACGTGCGCCTGGAACGCGGCCGCCACCTGCACGTGTCCACCTCCGTGCTCGGCCTGCCGGAACGGCCCCAGCGCCCGCGAGCCGCGCGGCGTGCCGATCAGGCGGCGGTACGCGGCCGGCAGACGGGCGAGGTAGTCCGCGACCTGGCGGGGACATCGTGCGTGGCAACATGGGTGACCGACATGAAGCCTCGTGGTTATGGACGTGATCTTGTGGTGAGACCCGTCCTGTCAGGGGCTTCACGGCAGTTCTGACTCAGGTGCACCACGACGGGGGGCCAACAGTGCAGCAACTCCGTTCCGCAGTCGTGCTCGTCACCGGAATCATGGCGTCAGGGAAGTCCACCGTCGCCCAATTGCTGGCCGAGCGGCTCCCCCGCTCCGTGCACCTGCGCGGCGACGGCTTCCGGCGGATGATCGTGTCCGGTCGCGAGGAGTTCACGCCCCACCCGACCGCCGAGGCAACGGCGCAACTACGACTGCGCTACGAGGCATCCGCGACGGTCGCAGACCTGTACGCGCAAGCGGGATGGACCGTCATCGTCCAAGACGTCGTTCTCGGAGAGCATCTGGACGCCTACCTTGACTCCGTGACGGCGAGGCCCCTGTATCTGATCGTCCTTGCTCCCCGCCCCGAAGCAGTCGCAGCGCGTGAGGCCGGTCGCCACAAGAAGGGCTACGGCGGCCCTTGGACGGTGGACATCCTGGACGACGCGCTGCGCCGGGACACGCCGCCTCGCGGACTCTGGCTGGACACGTCGAACCAGACACCCCACCAAACCGTTGATCAGATCCTCGCTGACCTCGTCACGGCTCGCATCGTCGACCGAGAGAGCACATCAGAAGGTCGCTGAGAAAACCTCACTGAGCACGTTTCGCTGATCCGGGGTTTTCGTGCTTGTGGGCGTTGAAGCGCGCCTTCTTCTGACGATTGCCGCACGTGTTCATTTCGCACCATCTGCGGGTGCGGCTTTGGCTGGTGTCGAAGAAGGCTGCTTGGCAGGTTGGCGATGCGCACAAGGCCAACTTTCCGTCTCGTTCGCCTGCGATGACGCTGATCGCGTCGGCGGCGACAACGCCCAGGGCATCCTCCACGGAGGAAGCCGAGCCAAGTCGCCATTGCCGATTGCCATCGGGCGTCAGGATGGCCGCGGCCCGACCCTGAGTGCTGAAGTCATTGATGGCCCGGACAGCAGACTCAGGGAGAGGGTCTCGGCGCGCGGCCGCTGTCGCGGCGGCGTGAATTGATTCCCTCAGCTCCCAAGCGCGTTCGAGCTGGGCGGTGGTGCAGGACTCCACTGCGAGGCCGCTCACCGACAGCCAGTCGACGAGTCGCTGCGGAGTGGGGATGCGCTCCACAGCGTTGCCACGACGCTCCGACAGGGTCCCCGTGAAGCTGGTCGCCAGCACCTTGCCGAGACGGAAGTCAGGGAACCGATCGCTCATGGAACCACCTTAGCCGGTTGCACGCCGACATCGGGACCTGTTAGAACCGTCTTAGCCGGTTCCGACGGGTCCCGAGTCGGTTCCCCCGATGGCCAGGAGGTCTCATGTCCACGCACTGGTGCGTCACCGACGCTGCAGCCGCCATTGACCGTGGTGTCGCCAGCACGTCAGCTCACCCTGGCAGGGGCATCTCATGAACCCTCGAACCGGCGACGTGCAAGCATTCGAATCCCACGCAACCGATACCGACCTCGACGACCTGCGCGCACGGCTGGCCGCAGCACGGCTGCCGGAGGCTGAGACGGTCCATCGCGCCGCGCCCGACCCGCGCCGATGGGATCAGGGCGTTCCCCTCGCCGACCTCGTCGATGTCGTGAACTACTGGCGCACCGGGTACAACTGGCGGTCGTTCGAAAGCCGCCTCAACCAGATCGGCCAGTTCCGCACGACCATTGACGATCTGGGAATCCACTTCCTGCACCGTCGATCCACCCGCACAGACGCCACCCCGCTGATCTTGACGCACGGCTGGCCAGGCAGCGTTGCCGAGTTCACCCATGTAATAGACGAACTGGCAGATCCGAAAAGCGCAGACGCGCCGGCGTTCCACGTCGTGGCCCCGTCGCTGCCAGGTTTCGGTTACAGCGACAAGCCGGCCACCACCGGGTGGGGAATCGAAAAGATCGCGGCCGCCTGGGTGGAACTGATGGGACGGCTCGGCTATAGCAAGTTCGTGGCCCACGGCGGCGACTGGGGAGGTGTGATCACCACGATCCTCGGCGGCAGGTTCCCGGAGCAGGTTCTCGGTATCCACACAACGACCGCGCAAGCGCCCCCCGGGATGACAATGGACGGGCTGACGGCGGCCGAGCGCCAATGGGCCGAGGAAACCCGCGACTTCTGGGGCGGCCCCCGCGCGGCGTACGCGAAGCAGCAGTCGACCCGACCGCAGACCGTCGGCTACTCCCTCGTCGACTCACCAGTCGGGCTCCTCGCCTGGATCCTTGACAAGTTCGCCGAGTGGACAGATACCCAAGACAGCCCGTTCGAGACGATTCCCCGAGACAGGGTTCTTGACGACGTCACCCTGTATTGGCTGACGCGGACGGGTGCATCGTCGGCCCGTATCTACTACGAAAGCCACAACTCCCTCGACCCCGAACTTCGGGTCGACGTCCCGTCAGCAATCAGTATGTATCCCCGCGACATCGAGAAGTGTCCGCGTGCCTGGGCACAGGAGCGGTACCGGCAGATCGTCCGATGGCGCTCGCCGGAAACCGGGGGGCATTTCCCTTCCCTGGAGGTCCCCGAGTATTTCGTCAAGGATCTGCAAGAGGGCCTCGCGGCCGTGCTTGCCGCCAGCGGTAGTTCGTCATGACGTGTACCCGGAGGTGCCGCCACGTGTCGACCCTGCCCGTCGCACCGCCGCCGCTGTCCATCAACTGCTTGGTATGGTGCGCAGGTTGCATTTGAACCGCTTGGACAGCCACGGCGGCGCTCAAGGGAGAGGATCCAGGCGAGGATGCAGGCGTCAGAGGTCTCGCGTGCGGTAGCCGCGGCCATGTCGATCGCCTCATCACTTGACCTGGCAGTCGACGACGCGATCGTTCTTCATGACTCGAACAAGCTCACTCTGCGTCTACTGCCTTGTGATGTCCTGGCCCGGGTGGCACCTGTAGCGAATCAGGTCGCACAGTTCGAAGTCGACCTTGCTCAGCGGCTCGCCGAATCCGGGTGCCCTGTGGCTGCTCTCGAGCCTCGAGTGGAGCCGCGCGTCCATGAGCGTGATGGCTTCGTGGTCACGCTGTGGACCTACTACGAACCTGTAGCGCTTCAGGAGGTCGCACCGGCCGACTTCGCCAATGCGCTCGAGCGGCTGCATGTCGGTATGCGCAAGCTCGATGTCCCGACGCCGCACTTCACGGATCGAGTCGAGCAGGCTCAACAACTCGTGGCGAACCGGGACCTCACTCCGGCGCTCGCCGACGCGGACCGGGAGTTGCTCGGCGACACGCTACGAAGCCTGAGACGAGCGATCGGCGAGCGCGGCGGTGCCGAGCAACTGCTGCACGGCGAGCCGCATCCCGGCAATGTGCTCTCCACGAAAAACGGGCTGCTGTTCATAGACCTCGAGACATGTTGCCGCGGGCCCGTCGAATTCGACCTCGCCCATGCGCCCGAAGAAGTCAGCGAGCACTATCCGGGTGTCAATCAAGACTTGCTGCGCGAGTGCCGGATCCTCGTGCTGGCGATGATCACGGCATGGCGCTGGGACCGAGGCGACCAACTCCCCAACGGGCGCCGGCTGGCCACAGAGTGGCTCAGCCAGATCCGAGCAGCACTCCATGGCAACGACCTGGATGCCCATGGCTGATCTGGCTCACTCCCGCCCGATTATCTCGGCGCACACGGCCACACCAGCTCAGTGGCGGGCGGACGGTTCGGGCCGTGATGCGTCGGCATCATCACGTTGATGAGCGCCTCTTCCTCTGCTCAGGCACTGGGCGCCCGCGGCTGTCCCCTGTCTGGTTTGGATGTTTCTTCGGACAACCGTGGATGACAGGCTGTTCGACGTGTCCGAAACCCACCGACGGGGCGCAGCAGTCGAAGCCGGATGGAACAATCCGCGGCCAGGGTCCACTCGCCACAGCCGCCAGTGCGGCCGCCGAACCTCTCCGCCGGCGCCGCAAAGGGCCGAAAGGGAGTAGCAGCATGATTGAGTGGGTGTCCCTCAGCAACGGGGCACGTCCGGTACCCGAGCCCGTCGCCACCCCGAAGGTATGGGCTACGGCGTTCGGTGGCGCGCTGCTGATGGTGGCACTCCACAACGCCCTCGTAGGCCCGGGCCGACCCGGACTCGCCCTGGCCGCGCTGTCCTTGCTGTCGATCCTGCTGGGACTGTGCGCACGCTTCACCGCAGCCCCGGGGACGGCCGTGTTGTGCTGGCTGTTCCTTAATGGCTTCGCCATCCCGCCCGCCGGCACCGTCAGCTGGGCCGGGCACCGCGACACCTTCTGGCTGACCTGCCTGTTGACCGCGGCCCTCACCGGCACAGCGGCCGCCCGCCTCGTCAACGCCCGCGCCGCCTACCGCCGCGTGAGCACAGACGCCCGCCCTGCCACGACGGAACCAGGCCAGAGCCCGCAGGACCACTGACCCGCACGGGGCTGCTCCAAGGGGCAAGGCGTGTGCCGACGAGCCACGGAGCGACTACGCGTCGCCTCCGGCGTACCGCCAGTCGGGGCGGCGGGTGGCAGAAGGCGTCCAGCTCGATCGCCTCGGTAGGTCGTATGACGGAACATCCGAGTGCTCGTCGCCGAGCACAGCCGTCTGCACCTGCCGCCGACAAGCTCAACTCCGGGCCAGGTTCCGCTCCATGACGTCGATGTAGTTGAAGATGAAGTGGTCCCTGATGCCGTCGCTGCCCGGGGCGAGGAGGTCGGCCGACAGACCCTTGGCTCGGTCGGTCAGCCCGCTCAGCAGAGGCATGGATTCGCGCAGCTTGCCGGTGGAGTCGATGTAACGCAGGAGTTGGGTGTGGGTGTAGGCGGGCTCGGGTGGCAGGTGGGGCACGATGTCGTTGTTGTTCACGAAGCGGTGGGTGCGCTTGGCGAATGCCTTGTCGCAGGCGGCGGCAAGCACCCGGTCGCACACACGGGGCTGGCCGAAGGTGATGATGCCGTCGGCCAGCAGATTCGGCTCCTCGAAGTGCAGCCGTGCGCCGGCGAGCATGGCGAGGGCGCCCCCGAGGCTGTGCCCGGCGATCCAGACCGTCTGGCCGTTGGTCCGCGTCGCCTCCAGCCCTTTCTTGACTTCGGGAAAGACGGAGTTCAGGGCTTCGCCGAAGCCGTAGTGGACGAACCCCTTGTTTCCCGGTCCTGGCCACGGGGGCGTGGTGATGTCGGAGAGCCAGTCCTTGATGTTCGTCGGCTCGGTCCCCCGAAAGGCGATGACGATCATGTGGTCGCTCGCCATGGTGTACGCCTGCGTGTCCTGGAGGGGGAAGGGCGGCGTAAATGCCGTGTGGTGGTGATGGACCCGATCGAAGCCCCACTGCTCGGCCTGGGCCTCGATGGCGGCCTCATCCTTGTAGGCGAGCTCTGAGGCCCGGCACATCCAGTAGGCGTGCTGAAGGTTGTAGGTCTTCGTCTGGTGATCGATTGCGGGGATGGGCATCGCACTCTCCCGGTGCAGGCGAGACAGGGGCAAGGCCAAGAGATGAGGCCTTGATCGTCATAGCCGCAAACGGCTCGCCTGAGATGCAATCGGAGCAAAGATCACCCGCGTGTGTCA
Organism: Streptomyces sp. NPDC051963; assembly: GCF_044593495.1. Classification (NCBI taxonomy): domain Bacteria; kingdom Bacillati; phylum Actinomycetota; class Actinomycetes; order Kitasatosporales; family Streptomycetaceae; genus Streptomyces; species Streptomyces sp. NPDC051963. The sequence continues at coordinate 323,612 of NZ_JBIUCC010000006.1, forward strand.
CCACCTATGCAATATCTGCTGGAGCGGGCCGCTGGGAGACAGCCGTGGTCTCCTCCCCTGGTGGGAAGTCGGGTTTCGACCGTGGGCGGATGACTGGGAGATCACCACGCTGGAAGCTTCCGGTATGACTTCTCCACGAACATCCGTTGGGGACCCGACGGCCATCAGGGTCGAAGGGCTGACCAAGCGTTATGGCCGTAGAACAGCTGTCGAAGACCTGTCGTTCACGGTCGAGACCGGAAGGGTGACGGGGTTCTTCGGCCCGAATGGGGCAGGGAAGACCACTGCGCTCAAGGCGGTCGTCGGACTGGCGCGGCCGACAGCGGGCCGGGCGTTCGTACGGGGCACGCCGGTCCCGGAGATCAGGCTCGACGCCCGGCTGCTCGGCGTGCACATCGAGTCGTGCGGGGCCCATCCCGGCCGTACCGGTCGGGCGCACCTGCGGTCGCTGGCCGCTCTGGCCGGACTGCCCCGCCGCCGGGTCGGTGAGGTCCTGGAGCTCGTCGGCTTGGAGGAGGCGGCCCGCAGCAGGGTCGGGAAGTATTCGATGGGAATGCGGCAGCGGCTCGGGCTCGCCGCAGCGCTGCTGGGCGATCCGGAGATCCTGGTGCTGGACGAACCGGTGAACGGCCTGGACCCACAGGGCATCCGCTGGTTGCGCACGCTGCTGCGGGATCGGGCCGCGAAGGGTGGCACTATCCTGCTGTCCAGCCACATGCTCAGTGAGGCGGCCCAGACCGTCGACGACGTGATCATGATCGACCGGGGCCGGCTGGTCCACGAAGGCACGATCGGAGACCTCGAACAGTCCGGGGCGAAGGCGGTCTTCGTACGCACCGCCGAGGCCGAGCGCCTGTCGGCGCTGGTGGTTGCGGCCGGTGGCCGCACAAGGCGCGATGACGCAGGCGGGATGCTGATCGAAGGGCTCGACGTCACGGAGGTCGCACGACTGGCCCACCGCGACGGCATCCTGCTGGAGGAGATCGTCCAGCGGACTGCGTCGCTGGAAGATGCGTTCCTCGGCCTCACGGGAGGGGCGGACCGTTGAACCATCTACTGCGAGGCGAACTGATCAAGACCATCACCACCCGGACCGTGCTGGGCTTCGCGGTGGGCGGGGTCGCGTTCGCCGTCCTCAACGTCCTGGCGGTCGCAGTGTGGTCGGGCACGCTGGACGAGGTACCCGAGAAGGAGGAGGCCCTGTCTGCGCTGCCGATCCTGCTTCTGCTCTGGGGATTGGTCGGCACAGCCGGGGAGTATCGGCACCGAACCGCCGCACCGGCGGCTCTGGTGGGCCGCCGTCATCGTGGGCTCGTGCTGTCGGCGAGAATTACCGCTTACGCACTGATGGCGCTCCTGCTCGGTACGCTGACGACCGTGGTATCGGTCGGGCTTGCACTGCCGCTGCTCAGTGACCAGCCTGGTCCCGATCTCACCTCGGGAGATGTCGGTGCCGTCGTGGCGGGCAACCTCGTCGCATTCGTCCTGTCCGCGATCCTGGGTGCCGCCCTCGGTGCCTTGATCCGTAGCCCGGTCCTGGGGGTGGTGGTCCTGCTGATCGTGAACTTCGCCGTGGTCCCGCTGCTGTCCGGGGTCTCGGAGTCGATGGTCAACCTCACGCCGTTGGGCGCGGCCGGCGTGCTGAGCCGGATGACCCACAACACGACCCTGTCGGTCGTCGAGGCCGGATGGGTACTGGCCGCATGGACGGCCGCGGTCGCGCTCGTCGCGGTTGTCGTCGAGCGCCGGCGCGATCTGGCGTGAACCGGTTCCTGCGGCGTGCAAGGGCGTTGTGCGACCCGCTGGTCCCGCACCGCTCGGCGCTGTTCGACCTCGCGCTGGCCATGACCGCGACCGCGGTAGAAGTCGGGGTGCTCTTCGACAGCAACACCGGGGTCGGCGTGCTCCCGGTGGTGGTGACGGTGCTGACCGGCGCCACTCTGCTCGGCCGCCGCCGCGCACCCTTGGCGGTGCTCGCCGCGGCCTGTGCGGGTGCCGCCGTGCTCGTCTGGCTGGGCTACGCGCCGGGCGGAGGGCCCGCCGTGGTCACCCTCGCCTCGCTCGCCGACCTGCGTGACCGCAGGGTCTCGGTGGCGGCGCTCGTCCCAACGATGCTGTACCTGCAGCTGGCGAGCATCTGCTCGCCGCCCGTCTCGATCGGCGGGTGGGCCCTCGGCTCGTACCTGCAGACCCGACGGCGCTACACCCAGGCGCTGGAGGACCGCGCGGCCACCCTGGAACGCGAGCGTGACCAGCTCGACCAGATCGCGGCACAGCGGGAACGCACCTCCATCGCCCGCGAACTCCACGACATCGTCGCCCACTCGGTCACCGTCACCCTGATCGGCGTGCGCGGCGCCCGCGACGTCCTGCCGACCGATCCCCAGGTCTCGGCTGAGACCCTGGAACGGGTCGAGGCCAGCGCGGAACAGAGCCTGGCCGAGCTCCGCCGGATCCTCGGCCTGCTGCGCACACTGGACAGCGGCGCGCAGTGGCGACCGCAGCCCTCGCTCGACCAACTCGCCGAGCTGGTCTCCGGCTATCGGGCCGCCGGTATGCCCGTGCGGCTCGAGGTCACCGGCGAAGCCCGGCCGCTGGCCGACGGCCTCGAACTGTCGGCCTACCGAATCGTCGAGGAGGCGCTGACCAACGTGCTCAAGCACACCGATCCCACCCAGGTCACGGTGACGCTCGACTACGGCCCGACGCGGTTGGACCTCACGGTCGAAGACGACGGCGGCGGTGACCCGGTCTCGTCGGCCGGCGGGCACGGCATACTCGGGATGCGGGAGCGTGCGGCGGTGGCAGGCGGCAGCCTGGACGCCCGCCGGATCGCCGGCGGCTTCCTCGTGACCGCCTGGCTCCCGGTCGGGGACGTGGTATGACCATCCGCGTTCTTATCGTCGACGACCAGGAGCTGATCCGCACCGGCTTCCGGCTGTTCCTGCAGACCCAGCACGACATCGAGGTCGTCGGCGAAGCCGCCGACGGCCACGAGGCACTGACCCAGGCCGCTGCCCTTGGCCCCGACGTGATCCTGATGGACATCCGGATGCCGCGCATGGACGGCGTCGAGGCCACCTCCCGGCTGACCGCCGCCGGAACCGCGCCCCGGGTACTGATCCTGACGACCTATGACCTGGACGAGTACGTCTTCGGCGCACTGCGGGCGGGCGCGTCGGGTTTCCTGCTCAAGGACGCCTCACGCGACCGCCTGCTGGAGGCGATCCGCGTCGTGCACGACGGTGAGGCGCTGCTGTCGCCGTCGATCACCCGCAGGATGATCGAGGACTACGCCGCCCGCGCAGAACCGCTCCGGCCCCCTGCCGAGCTGGTGACCGGTCTCACGCCCCGGGAACGGGAGACCCTCCTCCTGGTGGCCAGGGGCCTGTCGAACCCTGAGATCGCCGCGCGCTTGGTCGTGACCGAGGCAACAGTGAAGAGCCACGTCGGCAGCATGTTCGCCAAGCTCCATCTACGTGACCGCGCCCAAGCTGTGGTATTCGCCTACGAGAACGGCCTCGTCCTCCCAGGCAGCTCAGGCTGAGCCCGGAACTGTTCCGGCAGACGCCTGCGCGTCCGATGCTGTAGACGGCCATGGTGTGGATGCGCTCGCGGAAGTCCATGGAGCCCATGACCTCCCGCATCTTCGCCTCTCCGCGGGCCAGGCGCCGGGCGGCGGTGGTGACGGCGAACTCGTGCTCGGCGGGCGCGAAGCGGGGCACCGCGTCGACCTCCCGCACCAGAGTCGCCGGGTTTCGCAGCGCCCAGTGTCGTTGAGGACCCGCGGGTGTCGTTGTACATCGTGATGAGCACGCCTCGGGCGTACTCCAGCTGGTACGCCTCTAAAGCGTGTTGCTCGACGACTCCGGCGCGGTCGCGTGCGGCGTAGGCGCGCCTCAGGTCGAGCGCCCGCCACGCGGCCTCGTTCATCCGGGGGTCGGTGAGGTCGGCGAAGTCCTCCATCGTGTCTCCGTGCTCGATCGGTCGGCGGCGTCCGCCGGGGTGCGGGGGCGGGGCACCGTGAGCCCCAGGTCGAGGCACTTGTCCATGTCCAGGCGGAACGTGCCGTACGGGTTGACGTTCGACCAGAACAGCGCGGTCAGGCCGCGCCGGTCCTCATCGCTCAGCTTCTTCGCCCAGGCCGGTTCAGCCGGGACCTGCTGCACCAGCAGGGTGTTGACGTGCACGAGCGCGGACTGAAGCAGGTGCCGGGCGAGCATGGAGGTCTCGGCGTGTTCCTTGTCCGGGCCGGTCAGGGCGCCGTCCTTGCCGTAGTGCAGCACGGTGTTCGCGCTGTTCCAGTTCTCCACGACCTGGAGCCCGCCGTGGATCTCCCGACGCAGGCCGGGGCTGGCCAGGTAGTCGCAGGCGAAGATCGTGCGCACGCCCTACCGAGTTCTTCGAGTGCCTGGTAGGTGGGGTGCTTGGGGCCGCCGCGGGTGAAGCGCCGCAGCACCTGCTCGGCCTCCGCCGTTCCGAGCCGGAGCGCGGTCGCGTACTTCACCATCTGGTCGTACTGCTGCTCGATGAGCTCCCAGCGGATCGGCCGCGTCAGCGAGGCACCGAGCGCGGGCCAGCCGGGCGGGGTGTCGTCCGGGCGGTACAGGCGGATGCTGCCGATGTTCTTCAGCCTCGGCAGCAGGCGGAAGTTGAGCAGTTCGGTGAAGGCGAACCCGACCACCGAGGCGCCGTGGGTGTCGACGTAGTTCGACTCGACCTCGGCGTCGGTGCAGTGCCGCAGCAGGCCCTCGATCATCGCGGCGACCTCGGACGACGAGCAGCTTTTGAGCTGGGAGTAGATGCAGACGTTCTTCCGCTCGACGCGCCAGTAGATCATCACGCCGTTGCCGCCTTAGCGGGCGTGGTACTCGGTCATGAAGTTGGAGGACCAGGACCCGAACTTCTTCGAGTCCGACGCGCACGCGGTGCCGCGGCCCCACCATGCGGTGTCGCGGGCGGCGAAGGTGGCGTTCACCAACCTGGTGACGGCGGCCCGGAGGTTGTCGACGGTGATGAAGTGCCGGCGCACGTGCCGCAGCGCTGCCTCGCTCTCGCCGTGTTTCGCCGGTCGCCACGATCGCCCGGATGCCCATGTTCGTGCCCAGTGCGAAGAGGGCCAGCAGCAGCCGGCGCTGGAGGACGTCACGCTCGACGCGCTCGTAGGCGGCCACTGAGGAGAACTCCTCTGTGAAGCCGGTGAGGAAGTCGGCGTTCTTCAGAACGTCCAGGAGGTCCAGGACGCCCCAGCGGCGTGCGACCTCCTCTTTGAGGGCCGCCAGGCCGGTGGGCTCGGCGAGCGGTTCCAGCTTGGGCACGGTGATCCAGGGCTCGCCCTTGCGGGTGGTGAGCTTCACCCCGCCCGCGCTGCCGTCCGTGAGCGCGTCGGACAGTTGGTCCAGACCCGCGGTCATGCGCCACTTCAGGTCCGCGATGAACGCCCTCGGGTTCAGCGACTGCCGGATCGCGGCGTAGTGCACGGCGCGAGTGGCCTCGAAGTCGCCGGGCAGGTCGTCCTCCGGGTTACGCCAGCGCGCGGCGCCCTCGACGTAGCTCTCGCGGCGCCGTGCAGCGTCCCGCAGCGCGACCAGAACGCACAGCTCGTACGGGATGCGCTCGACCCTGCCCTTGTCGTCGACGACCGCTTCGCGCCAGTCCTTGCGCACCACGCCGTCCGGCCGACCAGCATGTACTGCGCGAACTCGGTGGCCGGGACCTTCACCAACTCGGCGACGTACTCCACCGCGGCCGGCGGGACCGCTTCCAGCACATCGGGGAAACGGCCTTCCAGCTCGAAGAACTTCAGCAAGTGGCTGAAGCCGAGCCGGGTCGTCCCGCTCTTGTCCGCCACCAGGTCCCAGTCGCCGTCGACCAGCGTCCAGTTCGCCAACAGCTCCTCTGGCGACCACTCTTGCCGCACGCACGCCCCTTTGGCCTCGATCACTCGATCAGACCAACGATGATGCCCAGGACAGGGAAAGGGGACTCGTCCAGCTACCCGAGACCTACTTTGCGGCTGGTGTCTGAGCTAGGACACCGGGGCCAAGTCCGCAGACGGAAGAAGGACCACCCGTCGCTGCGCGACCTGGAAGCCTCCTCCCACCAGGAAGGGACGATCACCCCGTCGATCACCCAGTCGGTTGTCGTGCAGGCAGTGGTCGAATTCTACAACGAGGCCCAACTCGACGTCCTGCAACGCCTGAACGCATTGCTTTCGGAGGACGACGCTGCCGGGATGTGACGGGCTTCGGGTGCCTGATACCGCATGAGGCACCTACGAGTACCAGAGGTCACCAGGACCCACCGCCACCACCGCCGTCACCGCCACCGACACTCTGGCCACCACCTCCGCCACCTCCGCCACCCCCGCCGCTGGAGGGAGGGGCACCGCTGGACATCGTGGCGGCGGTGATCAGGCCGAGGGCGAAGCCTGGGGCGAACCCGGCCACGAGAGTCGAACGGTGCACGGGAACGGCCGTCGAGTCGGCGATCGCTCCTTCCCACGCGTCGGCCACGTCCAGGGCCACCGCCCACGCGGTGTACAGCTTCAGTCGTATCTCGTCGAGGTGCTCGTCGGGGTGCTCGTCGTGCTGGAGGGAGGAGGGGTCCATGAGGTAGTGCCGGAACGCCTCCGTCCGGAGCCAGAGGGCGGCGCCTCGCGGGGTGCGGATGTGCAGGTCCCCGGAGCGCAGTCGCAGCGCGAAGCCGGCACCGACGGCGATCAGGCCAACCACGAGGACCGGCCAGCCGGCCGCGTTCCGGTGACCGCTGAGCCAGGCCCCGACGGCCGTCGCGACGAAGCCGAGCAGGGTGGCGACGGTGCCGATCGTGCGTCCGATGCGGGCGCGATGCACAGCGGCCGCGTCCCACAGATCGCTGTCGGCCTGCCACTTTGTCAGCCCGCGGTTGAGGCTCTCCCATGCCGACCGGAATTGCGGGTCGCGCAGGCCCAGGGTGACCGAGTTGCGTCCGGAGAAAATGCTGCCGAAGACGACCCTGGCGAGCGGGTCCGCGGGTGCGTCGGCCGGATCGCGGCGCGTGAGGGTGGGATGCCGTTCGGTCCCCTCGATGCCGACGTGTCCGTCGATCGCCGCGCCGAGGAGCCAGGCCACCTGGTGACGGTTCTCGACCCGTTCGTCGAGCAGAATCCCGCCCTGTGCCGGGGTCAATTCCGCTGGGGGCACGGGCGACGGCGTGAGCGAGGCGGCGAGCCGGCCGAGGGCGACGCGCCGCGTCCGGCCGGGCGTGCCGTCGATTCCTACCTCGACGATCCGGTCACGGCCGAGGAAACGCAGCAGCAGGAGCGTCACGGCGGCGCAGAACAGCGTGAAGCCGAACGCGAGCAGACCCACCCGCAGCGGGCTTTCCACGGTCGTGCCGACGGCCTTTCCGGAGGGCGGTGCCGGCAGGGCCAACGTCGCTCCCGTCAGCTTCTGCCCGCGGGAGGCGTAGAGGGTGACGCCCTCTTTCCCCTTCAGCTTGTCGAGGGTGACGTCCAGCCGCCCAGCACCGCTGCCGCGAGCGGTGCAGGCGTCCTCGGAACCGTTGGTGCCCTGCACACAGCGTGCGCCGGTGAGCTCGTACGGGGCCACGACGTGGATCTCCACGTCCGAGCGGTCGACCCGCCAACCGGTGCCGACAGCATCCCAGGCGATCTTGCCCTTCTTCACAACGTCCGTGAGCGTGTACTGAATGCGGTACCGGTGCACGCCGGTGACCGAGCCGGCGGGGTCGCCCACCTTGATCCGAGTGGCTATTTCCCGCTGGCCGTTCGGCCTCTCGTAGTAGTCCCCGTGGGTGAGTTCCCACGGCACCCGGGCGCCGTCCAGGCTGGCGCTGACCTTGGCGTAGTCGTCGTCGTACCTCAGGTCCGGCAGGTCGCGGTAGATACCGTGCCGCGTGCTGTCGCCCTCTCCGAAGTCGTAGTCGATGACCTCGGTGACGCGGATGCTGCCGTCGGCGGCGACCTCGGCGCCCACCCACATCGTGTTGACGCGCTCCACGTTCCCGCCCATCCGGAACAGCACGACGAGACCGCTGAGCACCAGGACGATGAAGAAGATCTTGATCGAGACGCCACCCCTGCGTCTCCGCTTCAGGGCCCTCGCCGCTCTCGGTCTCTTGCCCTTCGCGGATTTCAAGGACATACCCCCGGTTGTCACGGAGGCCTCCCCTGCCCCCATGAAGATCGCAAGACTATCCCTGCGGCGGGCCCACAACAAGGGTCTTCGAATTCAGAGGAGCGCCTCCCGCCGGCCTAGCCGAGTGGTTGCACAGCGTGAGCGCGCCCTGGTCGCCTGCCAGAACCTCGACATCGCACCCGACGCGCGCGGCGCTGCGAGCGGGCTTCGCTGATGGACGTCCTCGTCTCCCGATGACTGCGGCACCTCAACGCACAGGTCCGTTGAGCGGACTGACGGCGTTGCACACCCATTGCTCGAAACGGAGCATGTGGCTTCCCCGCTCGTTCCTGCCTCTCGGGAGGTTCAGTGCGCTCCATGATTCGACGAGAACTCGCGGCTGTCGTGAGTCTGCTCGCCCTGCTGACCATGGCCTTGACCGTGCCTTCGTCCGCGGCTCCCCGCCCCTTGACGGTCTCCACCGACAAGGGCGCGGTCGCGGGAGCCACGGCGGACGGGGTCGATCGGTTCCTCGGCATCCCGTACGCGGCGCCACCGGTCGGTACCCGACGCTGGCAGCCGCCTGCACCCGCGTCGGCCTGGTCGGGCACGCGGTCGGCCACCGCGTACGGCTCTCGCTGCCTCCAGTCACCCACCGGCACCGGCCCGGGCATGAGCGAGAACTGTCTGTCCCTCAACGTCTACACCCCCGAGCAGCGCACCAACCGCCCACTCCCGGTGATGTTCTGGATCCACGGCGGAGGCTTCTCCAGCGGTGCGGGTGACCTCTACGACGGCTCGCAGATCGCGAAGGCCAACAACATCGTGGTCGTCTCGATCAACTACCGGCTGGGCGTGTTCGGTTTCCTCGACGTGCCCGGGCTGAGCAGGCAGGGTGCGGGCAACTACGGACTGCTGGATCAGGAGGCTGCGCTGCGCTGGACGCAGCGCAACATCGGTGCCTTCGGCGGGGACGCGGGCCGCGTGACCATCGCGGGTGAGTCGGCCGGCGGTCACTCGGTCTGCGCTCTGCTGTCCTCGCCGCCGGCGCGCGGCCTGTTCGCCGGTGCGATCATCCAGAGCGGCGGGTGCCCGAGCCTCACGGTCGCCCAGGCGACCGCCAAGGGCGAGGACTTCGCCACGGCCGCCGGCTGTTCCGCTCCGGCGAAGAGCGTGTCCTGTCTGCGGGCCAAGCCGGCGAACGAACTGCTGGCCGCCGGCAGCGGTTTCACCGGCGGCATCCTGAGCGGTCCCCTTCCCGTGTCCGGGGTCCCTGAGTTGCCCCTCGCGCCGAGCACCGCCGTACGAACCGGCCGGATCCACAACGTCCCCCTCCTCATCGGCAGCACCCGCGACGAAGTGCGCCAATGGGCACTGCCGTTCGCCAACGCGACGAAGGAGCAGTACGAGCGGGCGGTCGGGCTGGAGTTCGGCGCCCAGGCCGACGCCATACTCGCCCACTACCCCTACAGCGCCTACGACAGCCCGTACGCGGCGACATACGCCATCAGCGCACTGTGGGACGACAGCAGCGTCTTCTACGGGCTGGGCGGTTGCCAGTACCAGAACCTCACCGCTCAGTTCGCGGCCCGTCAACCGAGGACGTACTTCTACGAGTTCGACGACCCGCACCCGCCCACCCTCGCGACGACTCCGGCCGGTTTCGACTCCGGCGCCCCGCACGCCAGCGAGCTCGGCTACCTGTGGCCCATGGAGACCTCGAAGTTGCTGACCCCGGAGCAACAGCAGCTGTCCACGGCGATGGTGCGCTACTGGGGCGCGTTCGTGAAGCACGCGAACCCCACCACCGGAGGACTCGCGGCCTGGCCGTCGTACCGCAGCGGCACGTACATGTCTCTGCTGCCCGGTGATGACAGCCAGGCCCTGAAGTCCACGGTGTACGCGGACCGACACCAGTGTTCGTTCTGGAACAGCATCAGCTACGACGGGCTCACCACCAACCCTGACCAACTCGCCGCCCAGGCAGGTGTTCCCACGTCCTGAGGCCCGGCGGCCCCCGCCTTGCTCGGCCAGGACCAGGAGCGCGGTGAAGACCAGGGCGAACCACGCCTGGGCCTTCGCCGCGCGCCGCTCGGCCTTGTTCTTCCTCTTGCTCTTGCCCTTCTTGTGAGGCGCGTCGGCGACAGGGGCCTATCCAAGTGGGCTCTAGGTGGACGTCACCGACGCGTACGCAGTGCCTCAGGAGAGAACGTGGGTCCATGAACACATTCATGGACCACGCGGAGATCATGATGCGGGTACGGCGTTCGGACGGACGGTGGTCGGCCAGGCCGGTCTGGGTGGTGGTGCTCGGCGGGGAGGCTTACGTCCGCTCGGCGTTCGGGCGGCGCAGCGCCTGGTACCGCCGGGTCCTGCGGCACGCGGACACGGAGGTGGAGGTGGCCGGGGCCCGGCTGTCCGTCACCCTCCAGCCGGTGGACGACCCCGCACTCGTCCGGCGCGTCTCCGCGGCGTACCGGGCCAAGTACGGGTTGGACTGGCCCGGCCCCGTGGAGTCGATGAACGGGCCCGGGGCCGCGGCCACCACCATGCGGCTAACGGATGTCGGGGAGGTCACGCAGTTGTCTGCGTGAAGTGAGCCCGAGTTTGCGGAAGATGTTGCGCAGGTGCGCGTCGACCGTCCGCGGACTGAGGAACAGCTTCGCCGCCACTTCCTTGGAGGTCGCGCCCTCGGCGACCAGGCGCGCGATGTGCACCTCCTGCATCGTCAGCTGATCCGAGGCCTGCGCCGAGCGGCTGCGGGCATGCTCGCCCGTGGCCCGCAACTCGCCGGCGGCGCGCTCGGCGAAGGCCTCCATGCCGAGGTCGGACAGCGACTCGTGCGCCGGCCGCAACTCCGCGCGGGCATCGCGCCGTCGGCCCTGGCGGCGCAGCCACTCTCCGTACAGCAGACGCGCTCGCGCCCGGTAGACCACCAGGGCGCTGTCGTCGAGGACGTCGATCGCCTCCTGATACGCGGCCTCGTCCTCGGTCACCAGGGCCCGCGCGCAGGCCTCGACACCCAACCCCCAAGCCTGTCTGCCCGCTTGGGCGCGCTCCCGGAGGGACGCGAGGGCCTCGGCGGCGAGTTCGGACTCGCCGCACCGTACGGCCGCTTCGACCAACTCGGGCAGGGCAAGGCTCGCGGTGCCGACGGCTCCGTACTCGACCGCCTGCTTCGCCGCCTCCAGCGCCGCCGGGTAGTCGGCCAGGCCGTTGTTGAGGACGGCCGTCGCCCACTGCACACTGAGGCTCATCCGAGGATCCACCGACGCGAACAGTTCGGCGGCCTCCTTGCGCCGGCCGCGCAGCGCGGCCAGGTGGAGGCGCGGGTACACCAGCGGCGCCGCGCGGGTCGCCTCGGCGATCGCTTCCTCCTCGGAGATCAGCTCCATCGCGGCACCGAAATCGCCCGCGTGGACGGTCGCGGCGGCCTGCATGGCCAGCCCGATGGGCAGCGCATGGAAGGAACCCGCCTCGCGGCCTGCCGCGACGGCGCGGGTGGCGATGCCGTACAGGGCGTCGAAGTCCCACAGCTCGACGGCCACCATGAAGCCCAGTGACGGGCGCCTGGCCCACACCTCGTGGTCGAGGTCGCCGAGGATCGGCCGGAGGATCTCCCCCGCTGCCGCATGCCCGTCGCCGACCAGGCTGATCAGGCCGGTCAGGACCGCGTCGGCGCTGGATGCCGGCCCGTCCGGCGACGGGGCTTTCCCGGCGGCTTCCACCACGTGGTCGAGGCCGCCGATGAGCAGGCCCATCTCGATGGCGTCCAGGTAGCACTCCCGTGACCGGGGCGGATCGGTGGCCGCCAGCCGGGCGGCGGCACGCAGGAGGTGTGCCGTGGGACCTTCGTCGCCTCGGCGGCGGACGAACGACAGCCTGCCGCGGAGCAGGTCGGCCCTGGCGGCCTGGCTCGGATCGTCGGTCGGGACGGTGGTGAGCAGGTCGGCCGCTGCGTCGAAGTCCCCCACCGAGAGCTTGGCCTGGACCGCGGTGAGCGCTCGCTCGACACGGAGGTCCGGGTTGGTCGTGAGTGCGGCCGAGCGTTCGAGGAAGGCCGCCGCGGCCGCGACACCGCCGCGGTCCTGCGCACGGGTGGCGGAGGCTTCGAGTTCGGCGGCCACCTGCTCGTCCGGTCCGGCGCTGGCCTGGGCACGGTGCCAGGCTCGCCGGTCGGGGTCGGCCACCGGGTCGGTGGCGGCGGCCAGTGCCGCATGCGCCCTCCGTCGCTCCTCCGGCGCCGCGGCGCGATAGGCGGCCGAGCGCGCGAGCGGATGGCTGAAGCGGATCCGGGTGCCGAACTCGACCAGCGGCACGGAGTCCGCGGCGGCAGCCGTGTCGATGCCCAGCACTTCGGCCGCACGCCACAACAGACCGGGGTCACCGATCGGGTCGGCGGCGGCGACGGTCACCAGCAGCCGGGCCGGTGCCGGCAGGTTGCCCAGCCGGCAGCCGAAGCTCTGCTCGATCGCGGCGGGCACCGAGGCGGGCTGGTCGAATCCGCCCGCCATCCCGGCGAGTCCGGCGGTCCTGGGGAGCTCCAGCAGAGCGAGGGGGTTGCCGCGCGCCTCGGCCAGGATGCGGTCGCGCACCCGCTCGTCCAGGGGGGCACGGACCGCCGCGGCCAGCAGCGCCCGGGCATCCCTTTCACCAAGACCCTGGAGGGTCAGGCCGGGCAACTCGTCCAGCTCGGGGAGACGGCTCGAATCGCGTACCGCGAACACCACCGCGATCGGTTCGGCCGAGACCCGGCGGGCCAGGAAGGCCAGCGCCTTGGCGGACGCGAGGTCCAGCCACTGCGCGTCGTCGACGACGCACAGGAGCGGGCGTTCCCGCGCGGTCTCCGCCAGCAGGCCCAGCGAGGCCACGCCCACCAGGAACGGATCGGGCATGCCGGTGTCGAGGCCGAAAGCGATCTCCAGTGCCTTGCGGTGCGGCGCAGCCAACGCCGTCAGCCGGCCCGTGACGGGCGCGAGCAACTGATGCAGTGCGGCGAACGGGAGCTCCATCTCGAACTCCGCGCCGGACGCCCGCATGACGAGGAACCCGGTCGCGGCCTCGTCCAGATGACTCAGCAGTGCGCTCTTGCCGATGCCCGGCTCACCGCGCAGGACCAGGGCGCCGCCACGGCCCTCCCGAGCGGCCTCCAGCAGGGCGTCGAGCTGCCGTGCTTCCGTCTGCCGACCGATCAGCGCATCCGCGTTCGTCTCGACCATGCCTGTGAGCTTAGGCAGTCACGCCCGCGCGGAATCCGGGAACGCCCCCGGTCGCCTACGGAGGTCGTATAGGCGATGACCACCGACGCGAACGACGGGCGCCCGCTGCGATCTTCAAGCCATGAGCCGAACCGCACCGCAACGGACCACCACCGGCTGGATACCGCTGGCGGTTCTGGCCACGGCCCAGTTCCTCGTCGTACTGAGCACCTCGATCGTGAACGTCGCCCTCCCCCAGATCCGCACCGGACTCGATCTCTCGGACACCGGCCAGGCGTGGACGGTCAACGCCTATGTGCTGGTCTTCGGCGCCCTGTTGCTGCCGGGCGGGCGCGCCGGCGACGTGTACGGTCTGCGCCGCGTCTTTCTGCTCGGCACCGGCCTGTTCGCCCTTGCCTCCGTGGGCGCGGCCCTGGCTCCCACGGCGATCGTGCTGATCATCTGCAGGGCGCTCCAGGGCATCGGCGCCGCGCTGCTGGCTCCGACGGCGCTGGCCCTGGTGCTGACCCTCTATCCCGGCGGGAAGCGACGTGGCACCGCGCTCGGAGTGTGGGGGGCGGTCTCCGGTGCCGGCGGGGCGGCGGGCGTACTGCTGAGCGGCGTGCTCACCAGCCTGTTCGGCTGGCAGGCGGTGTTCGTCGTGATGGTGCCCCTCGCTGTGGCTGTCCTGGTGGCCACCTGGCTGCTGGTCGGGGCCGACCGGCCGCGCGGCGGAAGCCTGGACGCGCCGGGCGCGGTGACGGTCACGGCGGGACTGGTCGCGCTCACCTACGGCCTGTCCGGCTTCTGGCCGGTCGCGGTGATCGGCGTGGCGCTGCTCGCCCTGTTCGTGGTGCTCCAGCGCCGCGCCGCCGACCCGCTGCTGCCGGGGCGCATGCGCGTGGTGGCGATGCCCAACGTGCTGATGGCTCTGCTGGGCGCGGTCTGGCTCGGCCTGTTCTACTTCCTGCCCCTCTACCAGCAACGCACCCTCGGCTACACGCCGTTGGAGGCCGGGCTGACCCAGCTTCCGCTCGCGCTCATGATCACCGTGGCCTCGTGGGTCACCGGCAAAGTCCCCGGCCGTGCCGTGCTCCCCGCGGGACTGCTGATCCTCGCGACCGGGCTGGCCTGGCTGTCCCGAACTCCGGCCGACGGCAGCTTCCTGCCCGACCTGCTCGGCCCGACGCTCCTCATCGGCATCGGACTGGGGGTGGCCTTCGTACGGCTCACCGCGATGTCCTCCGCGGGCGTCCCGGCGGCCGACAACGGGCTGGCCGGCGGGCTGGTCAACGCCACCCGGCAGATCGGCGGAGCCATCGGCCTGTCCTTCCTGGTCCTGCTCCCCTCCTACGGCGCGGCCTTCCTGGCCTGCGCCACCGTCACCCTGCTCATTTCCGTTCTCTCCCTTTGAAAGGCAAGAGTCATGACCCTGGCCAAGCCCTACCTCAGCGGTCACTTCACCCCCGTCACCGACGAGATCACCGCCCGCGAACTGACCGTACGCGGGACCCTGCCACCCGAGCTGAACGGCCGTTACTTCCGCAACGGCCACAACCCCAAGCCGGGCGTCACCCCCAGCCACTGGTTCCGCGGCGAGGGCATGATCCACGGTGTCCGCCTCACGGGCGGCCGGGCCGAGTGGTACCGCAACCGCTGGGTGAAGACCCCGTACCTGGACGGTGTGCCGTTCACGGGGACCGAGCTCGAAGTCAGCGCCGCCGCCACCAACATCATCTTCCACGGGGGCCGTTACCTGGCACTCCAGGAGGCCAACCTGCCCTGGGAGGTCAGCGCCGACCTCGACACGATCGGCGTCCACGACTTCGGCGGCAAGCTCACCAGCGCGATGACCGCCCACCCCAAGGAGGACCCGGTCACCGGGGAGCTGCACTTCTTCGGCTACAGCCCCTTCCCGCCCTACCTCACCTACTACGTGGCCGACGCGGCGGGCGAGATCATCCGGTCGGAGGTCGTGGACGGCTCCGGCCCGTCGCTCATGCACGACTTCGCCATCACGCGTGACCACGCCGTCTTCATCAACTCGCCCGTGGTCTTCGACCACTCCGAGCACTCCGGCATCCCCTACCGCTGGCACGACGACGTCCCGCTCCGCATCGGGGTGATGCCGCGCGCCGGCGGCAGCACCACCTGGTACGAGGTGGCCGACCAGGCGGCGCTGCTGCACGTCACGAACGCCTACACCGACGCACAGGGCCGGATCGTCCTCGAAGCCCCGCGCTTCGACAGGTCCGCCTGGGACACCTCGTGGAAGTGGTGGATCGGCGCCCCCGGCTACGGCTCCACCTTCGACGCGGGCTCGACCTTCCACCGCTGGATCATGGACCCGGCCACCGGCAAGGCCACCACCGAGGCCCTTGACGACCTGGTCACCGAGTTCCCGTCGATCAACGACGCCCACACCGGCTCGGCCAACCGCTACAGCTACGCCATCGCCTTCCCCGGCGCGGGCCTGTCCGGCTACCACACCATCAAGTTCGACACGCAGACCGGTGAGCAGACGCTGCACGCGCACGGCGAGGACCGGATGCCCGGAGAGGCCGTCTTCGCCCCCGCCGAGGGCGGGACCTCCGAGGACGACGGCTACCTGCTCACCATCGTCAGCGACCTCAAGGCCGACGCCTCGGAGCTGCTCGTGCTGGACGCGAGCGACCTGCGCACCGTGGCCGCGGTCGAACTCCCCCGCAGGGTGCCCGCAGGCATCCACGGCCACTGGATCCCCGACCCGAGCCTGTCCGCCTGACCTTCCCCTCCCCCTCCCCCCCACCGCCCGGGCCGCCGCTGACTCGCCGCGGCGGCCCGGGCCCGAGATCCGAGGAACTCCCATGGCCTACCCCACGACCATCGACGAGAACGCCCCCGCTGTCGTCGACCGCACCATCCGGATCGCCGCTCCCGTCGAGCGGGTCTGGCAGCTGCACACCGAGATCGGCTCCTGGCCCGGCTGGCAGCCCGCCATCACCGAGGCCCGGCTCGAAGGCCCCGTCGCCCCCGGCACCACCTTTCACTGGTCCACAGCGGGCCTGTCCATCGACTCCACCGTCTACTCCGTCGACGCCCCGCACCGCATCCTGTGGGGCGGTCCCGCGCACGGCATCACCGGCGTGCACGAGTGGACCTTCACCGAGGACGGCGACGGCGTCGTGGTCCGCACCCGGGAGTCGTGGGCGGGCGCCCCGGTCGAGGCCGACCGGGAGAACCTCACCGCCGCGCTGGACGAGTCGATCGTGGCCTGGCTCGACGCCCTGAAGAAGGCCGCGGAGTAGTGGCCGAGCCCCTCTTCCTCACCGATCTGGTGCTGGCCTTCGTGCTGGCGGTCACCGGCGGCCTGCTCGGCCGCCGGGCCGGCCGCGGCCAGGCACAGGCCGTGTCACAGCGGCGCGAGGTGCGGCGAAGACCACTGATCCTTTACGTCACCACAGGCGTCGTCGCGGCCCGGCTGGCGGTCGCGGTACTGCTGCTGGCGACCAGCGGGTGGCAACTGGTCGGCCATCGCTTCCTGCTCGGTCTGCCCGTCGTGGTGCTGCCGTTGGCGTGTGCGCTGGTGCGTCCGACCGCCATCGCCGCGCACACCACCGCGATGGGCGCCTGGCTGTCGTTCTACTTCCTCTACGTCCCACCCGGTCCGCAGGATCTGCCGATCGCAGTCGGGGCGTCGTCGCTCGTCCTGGCCACGACGATCGGAATCTCCCTCCTGCTCGGCGACCGGCGCGCCCGCGGCGGCAGGCTCGCCCGGCTCCCCTGGCTCTCCGGGGTCGCCTCGGTGGTCACCGCGGCGGCACTGGGCAGCCTGTTCCTGGTCAGCGAGTCCGAGTCCATGGACTGGGGCGGCGGCCCGGAGCGCGCCGGGCACTCCGTGCACTCAATGGGCCATCAACACGGCGCCGAGACCGCCGCGATGCGCTCCGTGGACGAGCTGACCGGACCGCGCGAGGGCACCCCCGACGCCCGCTTCACCCTGACCGCCGCGCACAGCACCGTACGGCTGTCCTCGGGCAGAAAGATCGACGCGCTCACCTTCAACGGCACCAGCCCAGGCCCCGAACTGCAGGTCAGGCAGGGGCAGTTGGTGGAGGTCACCCTGATCAACAAGGACGTGGCCGAGGGCGTCACCCTGCACTGGCACGGCGTCGACGTGCCCAACGCGGAGGACGGGGTGCCGGGCATGACGCAGAACTCGGTCGGCCCGGGAAAGCGGCACGTCTACCGCTTCGTACCCGACCGCACCGGCACGTACTGGTACCACACGCACCGGGACTCCGACCGTACCGTGGAGCGCGGCCTGTTCGCCGCGCTGATCGTCGAGGACGGCCAACAGGGCGTGCAGCAGACCGTGTTCACGCATCTGTGGCCGGGCGGAACGGACCAGATCGGTGCCTTCGGCACGGCCGACACCGTCGAGCGGCGCGCGATCCGTGCCGGCCGGCCGGTGGTGCTGCGGCTGATCAACAGCTCCAAGGAGCCGCACCGCGTCCTGCTCGGCGGCACCCCGTTCCGGGTCACCGCCCACGACGGCAACCCGATCGGGGAACCGGGCCGACTGAAGCCCGGCACGGACCTGTTCCTCGCCGCGGGCGGCCGCTACGACGTGGCCTTCACCATGCCCGACGACACGGTGACGCTACGGCTGGACACCTCCGAGATCCCCAACAAGGCGGGCCTCGCCTTCAGCCCCGACGGCCGCGCCGCCCCCGCCGAACTGCACCCGGGCAAGCTCTTCGACCGCCTGTCATACGGCGAGCAGACCGGTCCGAAGCCCGAAGGCGGCCCGTACCAGCGCACGTTCGACCTCGTGCTGGACATCGGCTTCGGCTTCACCGGCGGCTCGTTCACCTTCACCGACACCATCAACGGCCGCCTCTCCCCCGCCGTGCCGACCTTGATGGTCCACGAGGGCGACCGCGTACGGATACGTATCACCGCGCGCGGAATCATCGACCACCCGATGCATCTGCACGGCCACCGGGTACGGGTGATCTCGCGCAACGGCGAGGCGGTCACCGGCAGCCCCTGGTGGACCGACACGCTCAACGTCGCCCCGGGCGAGAGCTACGAACTCGACTTCACCGCCGACAACCCCGGTGTGTGGATGGACCACTGCCACAACTTCGAGCACGCCGAGAGAGGCATGATCATGCACCTGGCCTACGACGACGTCACGACGCCATACCACGGTCCGGCGCACTGAGGGTGCTGTCGCCGGTCGGGCAGGTGTCGGCGTGTGGAGGTCAACCGCCGATCCGCTGGCCGAGGAAGCTCGTGATCGTGCCCATGACCTTCTGGGTCGACCAGGGGATGCCCGCCTTGACGTCGCCGAGGTAGGACATGTCGCCGTGGTTGGCGCCCTTGACCACGTACCTGGTTGCGTCGACGCCCTTGGCCTTGAGGGCGTCGGCGAGGATGAGCGACTGGCTCGGGGAGATGATGTGGTCGTTGTCGCCCTGGAGCAGGATGAACGGCGCGGTCCGGGAGTTGACGTAGGTCGCCGGGTTCGCGGCCGCGCTGGCCGCCGCGTCGGCGGTGACGGTCTGCTTGGAACCCGGCCCGAAGACGTAGGCGTTGATGAAGCTGCCCGGGGCGTTGTATGTCTTCTGCGTCGCCGCGTCGAAGTCGTCGGCGATCTTCGACAGGTCACCCGCCCCGAACTCGTCGACGACGGCCTGCACTTCGCTGCTCTGGTCGAGGTTGTCACCGATGTCGAACTGCTTGTCGCCGTTGGTGGTGCCCGCCATGGCCGCGAGGTACCCGCCCGCGGACTGACCCCAGACGGCGACCTTGGTGCCGTCGATGCCGTACTCGTCCGCGTGCGCGCGCAGATAGCGGATGGCCGACTTCACGTCCGCCACCCCGTCCTTGTACGTCGCACCGTTGGTGGTCGTGCGGTACTCGATGCTCGCCACCGCATAGCCCTGATCGGCGACAAAGGTGCGCTGCCCGATGTTGGCCGTCTTGTCGTCCGCGACGAAGCCGCCACCGGTGATGTACACGACCAGGGGCTTTGCTTCGGAACCCTTGGGTACTTGGAGGTCCAGCTTGAGGTCGACCTTCTTACCGGCCGTGGTCGGCGAGGAGTAGACGATGTCCTTGTGGGTCGACAGGTCGGCTTGCCCGCACTGCATCTGCGGTCCCGTCGGATCGATGACCGTGCTTGTGCTGGTGTCCGTGGGCTTCACGGTCTTGGCGATCGACATCGCCTGTCCCTTGGGCGTTGCGCCTCCCTCGCCGGCCCCGCCTTCAGGCGCCTTGGTCGGCGTGGATTCCTGGGGGCAGGCGCCGAGCTTCGACGAGGTGCTGCTGGAAGCGCTGCTGTTTGAGGCGATGCTGCTCGAACCCGAGGAGCAGGCCGTGAGGACCAGCCCCAGGGCAACGGCTCCGGCGACGGCGAGTCGACTGCGAGTGGCCATGACTTTCTCTTTCCAGGTGCTCGAAGAAACGGAGGGACGTTTCCGGTTAGCTCCGAGTCTAACACTAAGCGGAGAGATCTCCTCCACTTCACGCTGATGATGATCACGCAACGGCGACACGCCATAACCATGAGCGAGGCCGGCCGTCCACTCTCCGCCGCTGCGGAGCGAAGGCGAAGTGGTCGGCACCGGGAAACGCCGTCGGCCGGGTCGGCGGGATAGCCCGGCGCGGGACCGCAACGGCGTTGCTCCTGCCCACGATTGACCCCTAGGATCGATCGCGTGACTGCCGGGTCGGCCATGGGCCATTCACGAGTGAGGTTCCCGGCCTCGGCGTGAGCACGAGGCGGGCAAGAGGCCCGCCCCCTTCTCCGCGTCTTTGCACCGGCGCCCGCGTGTGGCGCCCCATCCCAGCGGATCCAAAGACCCGGAGACACACCACTGATGTCATACGACCAGCAGCACCCGCACGAATACGAGCCGTCGGCGACCACCGTCCAGCTGAACCACACCGCCATCTACGCCAGCGACCGGCACCTGTCGGCCGAGTTCATCGCCGCGATCCTGGGGCTGAAGGTCGGTGCCCCCTTCGGGCCGTTCCTGCCCGTCGACCTCGGCAACGGCGTGACGCTCGACTACTACGAGAAGCGGGACGAGCCGATCCAGTCGCAGCACTACGCATTCCTCGTGCCCGATGCGCAGTTCGACGCCATGATCGCCCGTCTGGAGGCGGTGGGGGTCACCCACTACGCCGACCCCAGCCACACGGAACCCGGCCAGATCAACCGTCTTTTCGGCGGTCGCGGCGCGTACTTCAAGGACCCGGACGGCCACAACATGGAGATCATCACCCGGCCCTACATCCGCCCGTAGCAGACCGTCCGGCGGGGTCCGCCGAGCCCCCCTCACCGACTGACGCTCCAACTCGATGGCCTGGGCCAAACACCCGGGCCATCGGGGCGAGCCGGTTGGCGAGGCTATGTCGGAGCGTTCGTTGAGAGGCGTACCCATGCGGGGGTAGGGCGTGGCAAGGGACTCCTGCGATGCCCGTCCGGGGGAGCAGGGAAGGAGACGATCCGGAGCCTGACGAGCGGCGGTAGACAGAACCAGGTTCTCCGCACCCCGGCTCGGATCATAGGAATCCATCGTCAGGCGACGGGGACCGACCGGGCGCAGACCTTCCGCCGCGGTCGGACGACGGGGAACCGTCCCTCCGCGGCAAGCGATTCTGAATCTCGGGTGTGGCCGTGCCGGTGCTCGTTGCTGCGCTCACCGCACGCGTCGCCGGACCCTGAGTGGGACCGCTTGCAAGGTCCGTATGACTGCATGAAGCATGACTCCGGCGAGGTTCACTTGAACCCCCAGTCCGACGGCGCGATTCGCGGGTTCTCGGGCCGGCGCAGCCCGGCATTGCTCACCCTCGTTCTCCAGTCCCCCAGCAAAGAGCCGATTGTCGGCACCCGGGCGTGGGTCGCCGTCCGGTCCCGGAAACTCCCTCCGCCCGAGCCAGGGGACTGCATGTCCGGGATGCCGAGACCGCGCTCCCGGACGACCTGGTCCGCACCCGCGAGAAGCCCGACAGCCACGTCCCTCATCGGCGGTTTGACCTTGCCGCGACGTCAGGGTCTGTACTGGACCCATGACCGCACACCGGTCAGGACCGCAACGAAGGGAAAGATCATGACCGCGTCGGGACACACCCAGGCCGATCAGTCCGCTGCTGACATCCTCCGTACCGCGTTCGCCGCGCTCAACCGGGGTGACTTCGACGCCTGCACGGCCTTGATGACGGACGACTTCATCATCAACATCTCCGGCGTGCCGTACCAGATGCACGGAGTGGACATGTGGTTGCAGAACTCGACGGCTGCACGGGACGCGTTCCCCGACCTCCAGGCCCACATTGAGGACATCTTCGGGGAGGGCGACCGAGTCGCCGTCCGTCTCACTCTGCGCGGCACCCACAAGGGCCAGTTCCTGGGCATCCCGGCCACCGGCAGGTCCGTGGAGTACTCCAGCCTGGAGCTGTACCGCTCCGTCGACGGCAAGCTCGCGGAGGAGTGGATCGCCTCCGACCTGGAGACCCTGATGAAGCAGCTCAAGGGCGAGGAGACGCCCGCCGGTTGAGGACGAGTCGGACCGGAGTGGTGAGGGTCCCGACCGGCGCGCGAGCCATCCGCAGCATCCGCGACCCGGCCACCGCCACGCGCCAGCCCGTCCCGCCCCGGAAGGCACCACCTCACGCTGCCCCGGACCGGCACGGGGTCACACCGACCACCGCAAAGGTCCGGCAGACGGCATTCCCCCGGCCGGCAGAGCCGATCTCTGCGTCCAAGGCATCAGGCGCCCAGGCAACGGATCTCACCAGCACCGCGACGCCCGAAGAACGAACGCCCCTGGCCGCGCCACGGCGTCCCGTCAGCGGGTGGCGAGGAACTCCAGCGTGTCGATCACGCGGTTCGAGAAGCCCCACTCGTTGTCGTACCAGGCGACCACCTTGACGTGGCGGCCCTCGACGCGAGTGAGGGCCGAGTCGAAGATCGACGAGGCGGGGTTGCCCACGATGTCGGACGACACCAGCGGGTCCTCCGAGTACTCGAGGACACCGGCGAGCGGCCCCTCTGCCGCCGCGCGGTACGCCGCCAGCACGTCCTCGCGGGTCACGTCGCGGGCGACGGTCGTGTTGAGTTCGACGATCGAGCCCACCGGCACCGGTACGCGGATCGAGTCGCCGGACAGCTTGCCGTCAAGGTTCGGCAGCACGAGGCCGATCGCCTTGGCGGCGCCGGTCGTGGTCGGCACGATGTTGACGCCGGCGGCCCGAGCGCGACGCGGGTCGCGATGCGGACCGTCCTGGAGGTTCTGCTCCTGTGTGTAGGCGTGCACGGTCGTCATGAACCCGTGCTCGATACCGGCCAATTCGTCGAGAACCGACGCGAGCGGCGCGAGTGCGTTGGTGGTGCAGGAGGCGTTCGAGACGATCGTGTGCAGATCGGGGTCGTAGGCGTCGGTGTTGACCCCGAACGCGAGCGTGACGTCGGCACCGTCAGACGGTGCGCTGACGAGCACCTTGCGGGCGCCCGCCTCGATGTGGGCGCGGGCGGCCTTGGCCGAGGTGAAGCGGCCGGTCGCTTCCAGGACGATGTCGACGCCCAGTTCGGCCCACGGCAGCTGCGCCGGTTCGCGCTCGGCCAGCACCTTGATCCGGCGGCCGTCGACGACGAGGGAGTCCCCGTCGACGGTCACCGGACGCCCGAGCCTGCCGGCCGTCGAGTCGTAGGCAAGCAGCCGGGCGAGCGTGGCGGGCTCGGTCAGGTCGTTGACGGCGACGATCTCAAGGGTGCTGTCGCGCTCCAGCAGTGCGCGCAGCACATTGCGGCCGATGCGGCCGAAGCCGTTGATGGCGATGCGAGTCATGAATGGAGTCCCTTCCCTTCACCACCAGGCTCGCCCACCGCTCACGCCGAAGACAGTGGCGCGATCGCCACGGTTCAAAAGGATCCCGCCACGACGACCTGCCACGACTACTCGTCGCGGCTACTCGCCGCGGGTGAAGGTACGCCGGTACTCACTCGGCGTGGTGCCCAGGATGCGCTGGAAGTGCAGGCGCAGGTTCGCGCCGGTGCCGAGCCCGACGTCGGCGGCGATCTGTTCAACGCTGCGTTGGGACCGCTCCAGCAGTTCGCGGGCCAGGTCGATGCGGGCGCGCATCACCCACTGCATGGGTGTGTAGCCGGTCTCCTCGACGAAGCGCCGGGAGAACGTGCGCGGCGAGACCCCGGCCTGTCGCGCCATGGTGTCGAGGGTGAGGGGCTCGCCGAGCTGGTGCAGGGCCCATTCGCGGGTGGCGCCGAAGCGCTCGCCGCGCGGCTCGGGGACGCTGCGCGGCACGTACTGGGCCTGGCCTCCGCTGCGGTAGGGGGCCGCGACAAGGCGGCGGGCCGCGTGATTCGAGGCGGCCACCCCGAGGTCGCCGCGCAGGATGTGCAGGCACAGGTCGATCCCGGAGGCGGCGCCCGCCGACGTGAGCACGCTGCCCTCGTCGACGAACAGCACGTTCTCGTCGACCTGGACGAGCGGATGCCTGGCCGCGAGCGCCCGCGTGTAGTGCCAGTGCGTCGTGGCGCGCCTGCCGTCGAGCAGGCCCGTGGCGGCGAGCGCGAAGGCGCCCGTGGAGATGGCGGCAAGCCGCGCGCCCCGGGCGTGGGCGGCGATCAGTGCGTCGACGACGGCCCGGGGAGGGTCTTCGCGGTCCGGGTGACGGTAGCCGGGGACGAAGACGATGTCCGCCCACGCAAGCGCGTCCAGGCCGTCGGCGACGGAGTACGCCAGGCCGTCCCCGCCGGTCACGAGACCGGGTGTCGCCCCGCACACCCGTACCTCGTACGGCATGCTCGCCCTGGTCGTGAATACCTGCGCGGGAATGCCGACATCGAGCGGCTTCGCACCCTCGAGGACCAGAACGGCGACGCGATGCAGGCGGGAGGCTGACACGGGAAGAGGCTACGTGGGACGTGACGGGGGCCGGCACACCGTGGTCGAACCGACCACAGGCAGCCCCCGCCCCATCGGCATCGGCGCCCCGGTCATCGCCCACCGGGTGACGTCAGGTTGTCCACCAGCATCGACAGGGCCGACTCGGGCACGGTTCCGCTCGTATCGCCGTGTCCCTGCTCCCACGACTGACGAGAATCCGTGAAACCTGAGCTGCCCTTGGTGTCGTTGACACCCTGGAAGATGCCGAAGTCGAGGGGCCCGTCGTCTGCTGAGACGGGGACGGCGGACGTCAGGAGAGCCACACCGGCGAGCGCGGCGGCAGCAATGATCTTCATGCGTGGCTCAACGATGAGACCGACGTCAGGATGTTCCGTACCGCGCCTTCGGAGTAGCGCAATCAGCTCTTTCCCAGCAGTTCGCGCACATGCTGAACGATCTCCTCGTTCGTGTACGCGTGGCCTCCGATGCCCCATCCACCGGGGACGGCCTCGGTCAGGGCGACCCAGGTGCGCTCGGCCAGCGACGCGTCGCCGGCGGCCTTGGCCACCAGTTCGGAGATTTCCTTCACGAGGCCGAGCTGCTGCTCCCGATTCAGGGCACCGGCGTTCGTGGTCACGGTCACCCGCACGTGGTCGTTGCTTCCGCCGGCGGTGGCGAACGCGTCCCCGTCCAACTCGTGGACGAAGGCGGCCGTGTTGTCCGTGAAGAACGGGACAAGGGCATCGGCGGAGTCCATGACGACACTGCCGTCCGCCAGCGCGGCACGATAGCCCTCGCCGAAAAACCGACAGGCCGGCCGCACCCCGCCGGAGCCGCCGACCTCGGAGTTAACCGGTGGCACGGCCCCGGCGGGACGCCGGCAGCTACCTCATGTCGTGGGCCAGGCGACTAGCGGCTTCAGCCGTACCTCGGTCACGCTCACGTACTCCGGCGCGCCGAACGCCTCAACCATCACGCCGATGTTGACGTCGGTGACCTGTAGAGCCAAGTGGCCGGCCCCGAGGCGCACGTCGACCCTTGCCACGGGCTGGCCCGCGAAGTCCCGCATGCGGTGGATCCGTGCCGCCGGGTACCTCAGGCTCGTCAGCTTGTCCCGCATCTCCTCGTACGTGGCCGTGTCCGTCCCCGAGAACGCCCTGTTGATGCGCAGTTGGAGCTTCTGGGCGACGCACTCCTCTGTCACGGTCAGCGGTACCGGGTCGACCAGGATGGGCTGGGTGGTGTCGGGGGTCGGCGCCGCTGCGGCGGTGTCGGCCACGGAGGCCGACACCACGGCATCGACGCCGCTGAAGGCACGCGGGGAACAAGACTGCCAGAAGATGTCCATCATCTCGAAGAACCGCGCCTCCGCGTCGTCGTCGCCCGTCGTCGCGACGGTGCTGACCACGGAGGTCTGTTCGGCGGTGGCATTCTGCGCACCGAAGCCGGCCAGGACGACGACGCCGCCGAGCGCGGTCGCCAGCAAGGGCTTCGGGAGTAATATCGATCGCATCTCCAAACCATGCAGGCTGCCGACGTCCGCCCGCATGAGCACCCGTACTCAATCCAGCGGCACATCAGCGGCCCAGCCGCGGGCTACAGGCACCGAGGCTGTGGTGTCAAAGCTATGACTAAATTGCGTGTGACTCCGGATGCGAACGCGAAACAGTGCGGTTGAAAAGCGACAGCCCACAAGACACCGCCCGCACCTCAGTGCCCCGAGCCGGAGCAGACGAACACCCCGGCAGCGACCGCCCGCGTCAGGCCCGATGCCTGGCGTCGAAGGCGACGGAGTGGGTGGTCAGCTTCCCCAGCAGTTCGATGAGCGTGCGCTTCTCGTCCCCGGTGAGAGCACCCGCCCACTCCTGCTCCCGCTCGTTGTGAGCCAGGAACGCGGACGCGATCGCCTCCTGCCCCGACTCGGTGAGGGAGAGCTCCAAAGCCCGTCCGTCGTAGGCCGCGCGCTCCTTCCTCACCAGACCGTCGCGCTCCAGCGTGTTGACCAGCGCTGACACGGCAGCCCGGCTCATGCCGGACAGTTCCGCCACCTTCCTCGCCTCGACCGGCGCGGACAACCAGATCGCGAACAGCACACGAAAGCCGGGCCAGGACCAGCCACGCGGCCTGTGCACACTGGATTCGAGGTCATAGACGACCATGTTGGCCGCCCGATGCAGAGTGAACACCAGCCGCATGGCGAGCGGGTCGATGCTCGGCAGTTCCCGGGAGACCCGCCCGACGGCGTAGTCGATGAACGACCAGAAGTGCAGGTTCTCGGGGTCGGACGGTTCCAAGGTCATGTCAGGAGTGTAGGGCGCAGCTCGCGGCGGGTTCATCGGCGGACGCAGGCCGGTTCGCGACGTTTCCGACAAGTAACGGGCAGCTGTCGTTCGGGGCTTCCCAACGGACCCGAGAGCGGGTACCGTCCAATTAGTCAAAGCTTTGATTGATACGTTTGACAGCGTTCCTCCTGGTTCACATCTGGTTCCAACGGTGCGAACCCTCCCCGGTGTGGCGTCACCCCTTGCGCCTCACCGGCTTCCCTGATCGAGCCCCACCCCGGCAAACGCGATGCGAGTGCCAGTTATGGGAGTCCTCATGCCTGAAGCCCTAGCCCCTCCCAGCCCCGGCGCGCTGCGCGCATGCATGTCCCGCTTCGCCACGGGCGTCACCGTCGTCACCTACGACGGCGAGGACGGTCCTCGGGGCGCCACCATGAACTCGTTCACGTCCGTGTCAGCCGACCCTCCACTGGTGCTGATCAGCGTCGCTCGCAGAGCCCGCTGCCATGACCGGCTCATCGGCCAGTCGTTCTGCGTCAACGTCCTGGGCGCCGAGCAGGAACGCCTGGCCCGCCTGTTCGCGGGGGCCCAAGGGCTGCACGAGCCCGACTGGGTGGCCGACGCCCGGGTGCCACGGCTCGCCGCCCCCCTCGCCTGGATCGAGTGCGCCCCCTGGCGCTCGTACGACGGCGGTGATCACACCCTCGTCGTCGGCCAGGTCACCGACCTCGGCCACCGCGACGGCGACGCCCTCACCTACGCCTGGAGCCGCTTCGGCACAGCCGCCGAGTCGTCCGACGGCATCGAACACCTCATCTGACAGCTCAACCTCCCCACCACTGACCACCCCTCAGGAGCACCACCATGGCCGCACGCACCGGCAAGGAATACCTCGAGCGACTGTCCAACTCCCGTCCCACCGTGCACATCCAGGGCGAGACCATCGTCGGCGGTGTCCAGGACCACCCGGCCTTCCGCAATGTGGTGCGCACATACGCCGAGTTGTACGACCTCCAGCACTCCGCCGAGCACAAGGACGTTCTGACCTACACCTCACCCACCTCCGGCGAGCGGGTCGGCACCTCGTTCCTCACCCCGACCACGCCCGACGACCTGGTCAAACGCCGCCAGGCGTTCAAGGTCTGGGCCGACCACAGCAACGGCATGCTCGGCCGCACCGGCGACTACATGAACAGCTCCCTCATGGCACTCGCCTCCGCCGCCGACTGGTTCGCCCAGGCCAACCCCGCCTTCGGCGACAACATCCGCCGCTACTACGAAAAGGTCCGCGAAGAGGACCTGCTGTGCACCCACACCCTGATCCCGCCGCAGGTCAACCGTGCGGTGGCCGGCACCCAGCAAGCCGGAGGCAAGCTGGCGGCGCGGATCGTGAAGGAGGACGACAACGGGGTCGTCATCCGCGGTGCGCGCATGCTCGCCACCATCGCCCCGTTCGCCGACGAGATGCTCGTCTTCCCGTCCACCGTGCTGCGCGGAACTCCCGAGGACAAGCCGTACTCCTACGCCTTCGCCGTTCCCAACGACACCCCCGGCCTGCGCTACATCGCCCGCGAACCCCTCGACTACGACCGCCCGCGCCACGACCACCCCCTTGGCTCCCGCTTCGAGGAATCGGACTGCGTGGTCGTCTTCGACGACGTCCATGTGCCCTACGAGCGCTGTTTCGTCCTCGGCGACGCGGAACTGTGCAACGGCTTCTACTCCCAGACCAACTCGGTCAACCACATGACCCACCAGGTCGTCACCCGCACCACCGCCAAGACCGAGTACATCCTCGGCCTGGTGTCGCTGCTGACCGAGGCCATCGGCATCGAACAGTTCCAGCACGTCCAGGAGGACATCGCCGAGATCATCACCACGTTGGAGACGCTGCGCGCGTTCCTGCGCGCCGCCGAAGCCGACGCCGCAGTCAATGAGTACGGCGTGCTCACCCCGGCCTTCGCCCCACTCAACGCCGCCCGCAACCTCTACCCCAAGCTCTACCAGCGCTTCCCGCAGATCCTCCGCAAGCTCGGTGCCTCCGGCCTCATGGCCACTCCGACCGAACTGGACATCAACGGGCCGGCAGCCGCCGACATCGAGGCATACCTCCAGTCGGCGACTCTGACCGGACCGGAGCGCGTGAAGCTCTTCCGCCTGGTGTGGGACACCTGCATCTCCGCCTTCTCCAGCCGACAGGCCCTGTACGAGTACTACTTCTTCGGCGACCCCGTCCGCATGGCCGGCGCCTACGTGAAGTCCTACGACCGCGAGCCCTACAAGGCCAAGGTCCAGGGATTCCTGGAGCGTTCCTGATGACACATCCGCTGGGGAATCCCCCATCGAAGATCATCGCGGTCCACCTCAACTACCGCAGCCGGGCGAGGGAACGCGGACGGATACCGTCGCAACCGTCGTACTTCCTCAAGCCGCCGTCGTCCCTGTCCGGTACCAAGGAGGCGATCGTCCGGCCCGAGGGGTGCGAACTCCTCGGCTTCGAGGGCGAGATCGCGCTCGTCGTCGGCTCACGCGCCCAGCACGTGACGCCTGAGGACGGCTGGTCGTATGTGCGCTGGGTGACCGCTGCCAACGACGCGGGCGTGTACGACCTGCGGTACGCCGACCGCGGCTCCAACCTCCGCTCCAAGGGCGCCGACGGCTTCACACCGCTCGGGCCGCGGCTGCTTGACGCACGTGAACTCGACCCAGGCGCCCTCCAGTTGCGCACCTGGGTCAACAGCGAGCTGGTCCAGGACGACACCACCGACACCCTGCTCTTCCCCTTCGGGCAACTCGTCGCCGACCTGTCCCGGCTGGTCACCCTGGAGCCGGGAGACGTGATCCTCACCGGCACACCGGCCGGCGCCTCCGTCGTCTCGCCCGGCGACCTGGTCGAGGTCGAGGTGAGCGGCGGCGGGCTGTCCACCGGGCGGCTGCGCAATCCGATCGCCGCGGGGCCCGCACTCGACTCGTACGGCGCCATGCCCCGCGTCGATCCGGCGGAGCGCGAGGCCGCGTACGGATCGGCATACGTCCCCGAGCCGCTGCTCGCCAAGGAGATCGAGGTCGGGCTGCGCTCGGTCGCGGTCGCCACGCTCAGCGCACAGCTGCGCAAGCGCGGTCTGCCGCACATGTCCATCGACGGCGTACGTCCCACCCAGCCCGGCGCGGGCATGGTCGGCGTCGCCCACACCCTGCGCTATCTGCCGCTGCGCGAGGACCTCTTCAAGAAGTACGGCAACGGCATGAACGCCCAGAAACGGGCGATCGAGCAGCTTCGTCCGGGCCATGTGCTGGTGATGGACGCGCGGCGGGACACCTCCGCGGGAACGCTCGGCGACATCCTCGCCCTGCGCGCCCAGCAGCGAGGCGCGGCGGGCGTGGTCACCGACGGCGGGCTGCGCGACAGCGCGGCCGTGACGGAACTCGGTCTGCCGGTCTTCCACGGCGGGGCGCATCCGTCCGTGCTCGGCCGCCGCCACGTTCCCTGGGACACCGGCATGCCGATCGCCTGCGGCGGCGCCCTGGTCCAGCCCGGCGACCTGATCGTCGGAGACGCGGACGGCGTCGTGGTCGTACCACCCGAGCTGGCCGAGGAGTTGACCGCCGACTGCCGCGAGCAGGAGGCGCAGGAAAGGTTCATCACCGAGCAAGTGCGTGCCGGGCGCGGCATCGACGGGCTCTATCCGTTGGGGCCGCAGTGGCGTGCGCCGTACGAACTGTGGCGCAAGCAGCACGATATGGGAGGAGAGTCCCTGTGAAGTTCAGAAGTGACCCGTCCGCAATCCGCGGGTCCATCGCCCCGGTCGTCACACCGTTCACCGCGGACGGCGCGGTCGACCACGACAGCTTGCGGACACTGATCCGCTTCCAGCTCCAGGCCGGATCGCACGGGATCTCGCTGGGCGGTTCGACCGGCGAGCCCAGTGCGCAGTCCGCCGCTGAGCGCATCGAGGCGATGCGTACCGTCGCGAAGGAAATCGACGACCGTGTCCCGTTCCTGCCGGGCACCGGTTCGCACAAGCTCGACGAGACCCTCCAACTCACCGCCGCAGCACAGGAGATGGGGGCCGACGCGGCGCTCGTCATCACTCCGTACTACGCACGGCCCACCCAGGAGGCTCTCTATCAGTGGTACGCGACGGTGGCCCGGGAGTTCCCTGACCTGCCGATCGTCGCCTACAACGTGCCCTCGCGCACGGCGGTCGACATCGCGCCGGAGACCGTGAAGCGCCTGTTCACCGACTTCGAGAATTTCGTCGGCGTCAAGGAGACGACGAAGGACTTCGAGCACTTCTCCCGCGTCCTGCACGCGTGCGGCCGCTCGCTGCTGGTCTGGTCGGGCATCGAACTGCTCTGCCTGCCACTCATGGCCTTGGGCGGTGCCGGGTTCGTGTCGGCCGTCGCCAACCTCGCGCCGAGCGCGGTCGCCCGGATGTACGAGCTGTGGGAGGCGGGCGAGTTCGACGCCGCCCGCGACCTGCACTACCGGCTTCATCCGCTGGTCGACCTGCTGTTCGTCGAGACCAACCCGGCGCCTGCGAAGTGGGTGCTGCACCAGCAGGGTCTCATCACCTCCCCGCATGTCCGCCCGCCCCTCATCACTCCCACCGACGCGGGCCTCGTGAAGATCCGCGCGCTGCTCGCCGAGGGCGGCGATCTCACCTCACAGATCGGAGACGCACGATGACCACGGCCCCCAACGGCTTGCCCTCTGTCATTCAGCACTGGATCGGCGGCGAACTCGTCGATGCGGCCGACGGCCGAACGTTCGACGTCTCCGATCCCGTGTCCAACACCCCGTACTCGCAGGCCGCCCGCGGTTCGGCAGCCGACATCGACCGGGCAGCGCGCGCGGCAGGCGCCGCCTCCACGGCGTGGGCCGGGCTGTCCAACCGGGACCGAGCCACCACGCTGTACCGCATCGCCGATGCAGTCGAGGCCCGCCACGACCGGCTGGCCGCCTACGAGACGTACGACACCGGACTGCCCATCACCCAGGCACGCGGCCAGGCCCGGCGCGCGGCGGAGAACTTCCGCTACTTCGCGGACGTCATCGTCGCACTCGGCGAGGAGGCCTTCCGACAGGGCGAGGAACAGTTCTCCTATGTGCGACGCACGCCGGTCGGAGTGGCCGGGCTGATCACGCCATGGAACACGCCGTTCATGCTGGAAAGCTGGAAGCTGGCGCCCGCACTGGCCTCCGGATGCACGCTGATCCTGAAGCCGGCCGAGTGGACGCCGCTCTCCGCGTCACTGTGGCCGGAGATCTTCGCCGAGGCAGGCGTGCCCGCCGGGGCGGTGAACATCGTGCACGGCATCGGCGAGGAGGCTGGCCAGGCCCTCGTCGACCACCCGGACGTGCCGCTGATCTCCTTCACCGGATCCACCGACACCGGTCGGCACATCATCCGGTCCAGCGCCCAGCACCTCAAGACCACTTCCATGGAACTGGGCGGCAAGTCCCCGGCCGTCGTCTTCGCCGACGCCGACCTGGAAGCCGCACTCGACTCGATCGTGTTCGGGGTGTTCTCCCTCAACGGCGAGCGCTGCACGGCTGGTTCACGGGTGCTCGTCGAGCGATCGCTGTACTCGGAGTTCGTGCACCGCCTCGCCGAACGGGCCGCGAATGTGCGCGTCGGGTTGCCTTCGGACCCGGCCACCGAGGTGGGTGCACTGGTCCATCCCGAGCACTACGAACGCGTCTTGAGCTACGTGGAGATCGGCAAGAAGGAGGCCCGGCTCGTCGCCGGCGGAACCCGACCCGCTCACCTCAACGACGGCAACTACCTCCAGCCGACCGTCTTCGCCGACGTCGAGCCTGACGCCCGGATTTTCCAGGAGGAGATCTTCGGCCCGGTCGTCGCCGTGGCCCCCTTCGACGACGAGGCGGAGGCGATCGAACTCGCCAACGCCACGCGATACGGACTGGCCGCCTACATCTGGACAACCGACCTCAAGCGCGGCCACCGCATCGCCCATGCCGTCGAGTCCGGCATGGTCTGGATCAACTCCCACAACGTCCGGGACCTGCGCACGCCCTTCGGTGGGGTCAAGGACTCGGGCGTCGGCCGCGAAGGCGGCGCGCACTCCATCGACTTCTACACCGAATCCAAGATCATCCATGTCGCTCTCGGCGACGTGCACACCCCACGGTTCGGGGCCGCCTCATGAACGCACCTGATGTCATCCGCTCGGCGTATGCCCAGCTCGCCGTCACCGATCTCGGCGCGGCACGCTGGTTCTGGGTCGACATGCTCGGCTTCTACGTCCAGTACGAGGACGCCGACTCCCTCTACCTGCGCGGCACTGACGAACTCACCCACCATTCCCTGGTACTGCGCCGAGGTGAACTGGCCGCCCTCGACCACATCGCCTACCGCGTACGCACCCCTGATGACGTCGACAAGGCCGAGCGGTTCTTCGCCGAACTCGGCCGCCCCGTCAAGCGCTTGAAGAAGGGAGAAGGTACACACGGCATCGGTGACGCCGTCCGTGTGATCGATCCGCTGGGCTTCCCCGTCGAGTTCTTCTACGAGATCGAACACGCCGAGCGTCTCATTCAGCGCTACGACATCCGTCACGGTGCCGAGGCCGCCCGCCTCGATCACTTCAACATCTGCACCCCCGACATCCCCGCCGCGTACGCGCACTACAAGTCCCTCGGCTTCGGCTGCTCGGAGACCATCGAAGGCGACGAACACGAGCTGTACGCGGCGTGGATGTACCGCAAGCAGACGGTCCACGACGTTGCCTTCACCGGTGGTGCCGGCCCCCGCCTGCACCACCTCGGCGTCGCCACCCACGAATCCCACCAGGTCCTGCGCTGCGCCGACATCTTCGGCTCGCTGCGCAAGGAGCACCACATCGAGCGCGGCCCCGGGCGTCACGGCGTCTCCAACGCCTTCTACCTCTACCTGCTCGACCCTGACGGTCACCGAGTGGAGATCTACACCTCGGACTACTACACCGGCGACCCGGACCACGAGACGTTCCGCTGGAACGTGCACGACGACCGCCGTCGCGATTTCTGGGGCAACGCCGTGATCGAGTCCTGGTACAAGGAGGCCACTCCGGTGCTGGACCTGGACGGACAGCCTCAGGCCGTCTCCGATGCCGTCCTCGATGAGTCGGCCGTCCAGGTCGGCGCAGACGGACTCGGCTGAGCCTCCCCCGGGGGTCCCGAAGATCGGGGCCCCTGGCAACACATTGCTGACAAGGTAAATCCGAGGAGTAGGAAATGGGCAAGACCCTGTTGATCGGCGGCACCTGGCAATCGGCCGCGTCCGGCGCCGAATTCGAAACCGTCGACCCAGCAACCGGTGTGGCACACGCCCACTGCGCCGACGCCGGCCGAGAGGATGTCGACGAGGCGGTATCAGCGGCCAGGGCAGCACTCGGCAGCCCCTCCTGGGCGGGCCTCATGCCGGCCGAACGGGCTCGCATTCTGTGGCGCATAGGTGACCTGATCGAGGAACATGCCGAGGAACTCGCTCAGTTGGAAACCCTGGACCAGGGCCAGCCGATCGGCGTCTCAAGGGCGGTGAGTGTCAAGGGCGCAGCAGAGCACTTCCGTTACTACGCGGGCTGGGTCACCAAGCTGTACGGCGAGACGGCTCCGATGTCGTTCCCCAACGTCCTTCAGTACACCAAGCGGGAATCGGTCGGCGTCTGTGCCCTCATCACGCCGTGGAACTTCCCCTTGATGATTGCGAGTTGGAAGATCGCGCCCGCACTGGCATGTGGCAATACGGTCATCATCAAGCCCGCCGAGCAAACACCCATGACGACGGTCCGCCTCGTGCGGCTGTGTCAGGAGGCGGGCATTCCTGACGGTGTGGTGAATCTGCTCACGGGTGGCCCGGACGCCGGTCGTGCTCTGGTCGAGCACCCGGGCGTCGACAAGGTCTCTTTCACCGGGTCCACCGAGACCGGGCGCGGGATCGTGCGCGCTTCTGCCGGCAACCTGAAGCGCGTTTCCCTGGAACTCGGCGGCAAGGCACCCAGCATCGTGCTTCCCGACGCCGACCTCGATGCGGCCGTCGCCGGGTGTCTACAGGGCTCACTGCTCAACAGCGGACAGGTGTGTGCCGCGTACGCGCGCTTCTTCGTCCACCGGTCGCTGGCCGACGAATTCGCCGAGCGATGCGCCAAGGCGGTCGCCCAGATGCGGCTCGGCCCGGGCAGCGCCGACGACACCGACCTCGGCCCGCTGGTCACCGCGGAGCACCAGGCGCACGTCGACGCCCTCGTCCGAAGTGGCGTGGACGAGGGTGCCGGCCTGCTCACGGGCGGTTCTCGCGCCGATCGGCCCGGCTACTTCTATCGGCCCACCGTCTTCGCCGACGTCCGTGACGACATGCGCATAGCTCGGGAGGAGATCTTCGGCCCCGTGCTCGCCGTCCTCCCCTATGACGAGGAAGACGAGGCGATCGCCCGCGCCAACGACTCCGAGTTCGGACTCGCCGCCGCGGTATGGACCCGGGACGTAGGCGCTGCCCACCGTGTCGCCGGCAACGTGCGCGCCGGAACCGTTTACATCAACATGCCCAACCCCGTGGAGGCCTCGGCGCCGTGGGGCGGCTACGGGTCCAGTGGATGGGGCCGCGAAATGGGCAGCGGTGCGATTGACCTGTACACCGAAGTGAAGAGTGTCTGGACGTCGCTGACATAGCCTGCGCGTCGCGCCCCTACACCCGACAAGGCGGCGCCCCCTCCGGACTCTTCTGCCGAATGCCGGCGACACAGTCCGGAGGGGGCCATCAGCACACCACCCTCGCTCAGGTGAAGAACGGGTCGTCGACGACGTGAACCCATCCGCCCTCGGGGTGACGCCGTAGGATTTCGGTGGTGTTGGATACGACGGGCTCGGGCGTGGCTCCGGTCAGGGTTGCGGTGTTGGACACCAGGGCGACGTCACCGACCACGCGCAACTCTCTCGGCTCCAGCTTCAACTTCGCACCGCTGTCGATCAGCTGACGAAGAGCGTTACGGATGGCGTCCGTGCCGACCGCGTGATTACCGGGTTCCGGAACAAAGTGGGCGTTCGGGTCGTACAGCGAAACCAGGCCTTCCAGATCGCCGGCCTGAAGGTACTCCATGAACAAGGCGCCCACCTGCTCCGGCGTTTCAGCACGTCGCCGACCGGCGGCAGTCACGGGCTTGTCGCCCCAGCCGGCCCCCGCGAGCAGGTCATGCCAATCCGGGTAGGCACCGTACGGAAGATGCCGACGCAGCGATTGACCTACGAAGGTGGTCGGGCTGGCCTTCTGCGGCTTGGCAATGGCCTGGTTCACGACGGCATCGGTGAACCTGTACGCCAGATCGGAGCGAGGAAGCAGGGCGTGCACGTCGTCAGCGAGGCCGTCGGGAAGAGCTTCGCTCCCCAGACCGAGAATGTCGGTGGTGATGCCGGCCTGCGCAATGGAGACCTCCGCTCCCTTGCGCGCGGCGATTCCGTCGGACGTGTGCAGGGCGATTGCGTCCCAGACGACCTGGACACGTGGTTCCTCGACTCCCTGCTCCCGTAGGAACGCCGCCGCCATGTCGGCCCCGTCGACCTCGAAACGCTGATCGCCGTTGCCTTCCTCGCTCAGCCCCACATCGTGCAGGAGGCAACTGAGGAAGAGGAGTTCGTCGTCGTAGTCCGCACCCGGCCGCAAGTCACGGTGATTCGCGTGCGCACGGGCGAAGACATAGCTTCGAACGCTGTGGTTCAGGAGGTATTCCGGTGTGACGCGTGCAGTGAACGCAAACGCCAGTCGGGCAATCTCCGAGTCAGGCAGAGAGAGTTGAGTGAAGACGAGCGGGGGTGTGTCAGTCACGGCGTGTTTCTTTCTTCCATCGAATGTGACCGGCCGGATCGGGACCGGTCATCTGTGAGCGGGCGCGACTTCGTCAGTCCGGACGCACCGGGCCGGCGACCAACTCGTCCAGTCCGGGGAACGGATTGTCCGGCCGGTACTTGCGATACACGATGTCGACGAACGACAGCGGCACCCACTTCGACGGCTGCTCGTCGATCTGATGGACCAGCTGCGCGTGGATGTTCTCCCGCAGATCCAGATACGGGAACGCCGCGTGCGCTGCGTCCAGTACCGCCCGGTCCACCTCCTCGACACCGAAAGCGAATATGTCGGCGCCGATTCCGAAATGGGCGAGAGCACAGACCGCACTCTTGTGAGGCGCGATCCCCGAGGAGGTGTGCAGCGCCACCGCATCCCAGATCTGGTCGGCGGCAGCATCGGACAAGCCGTGCTCTCGGGCAAAGCGGGCGGCCGTGAACGCACTGTCCACCTCGAACCGGTTCGGCCCCTGCCCCACGTCGGTCAGGCCGATGTCGTGCAGCACCGTGGCAAGGAAGAGCGTCTCGTCGTCGTAGTCCACACCGGCAACCAGGTCCTTGGCGACGGCGATACTGCGGGCATAGAAATAGCTGCGGACACTATGGTTGAACAGCCATTCCGGAGCGTGCTCGGCAGTGAAGGCGACAGCGGCCTCCGCAGCCGCCGTACGCGGCCAACTTCCGATCTCCTCCGGCAGATTCTCGAGCACGCTCACTTGACCTCGGCCTCCAGTGCCAGGTGCTCGGCCATGACGGCATCGCCCGATCGCAGTTCACCCACGAGGTTGGTCTGCTCGAAGTAGTCGTACCAGCCGGCGCTTTCGACACCGCCCAGGAAACCGTCGGCCAATTCCCTAGAAGGGGCCTGCCAGACGGCAAACCAGTCGTAGGACGTGGAATGCGGGGCCGGTTCCGCCCTGCCCCAGCCGAGTGTCACGACGCCGATTTCCGCGAGCTGCTTCATCGCTTCCTTTATCCCCGCGAACAGGTTGTGCAGCGTCTCCTCGTCGGCGGCGAAGAACGCGGGTTTCGGGGTCCACGTCTCGACCACAACGTACATGTTGCGCATCTCCTCACTCATCGCGATCGGAATGATGCGTCCAGCCTAGGAATTCCCAGGTCGCCGTACGATGGCCAGATGGACAGTAATCCCAAAGATCCGGCCAAGGTCGCTGTGGTGGTGCAGCCGGGCTACGTCCTGTTGGACGTGGCCGTTCCCCAGCAGGTGTTCGGTCACTGGCCGGACTACGTGACCGCCTGCTGGCCCGGCGGCGCTCCCTACAAGCTGACCTTGGTGAGTCCGGTTCCCGCGGAAAGCCCGCTGGTGCCCCGCGAGGTCGAGCCACTCGACCGGTTGGACACGGCGGACACCGTGATCGTCGCCGGAGTGCAGGACCCCACGGAGCCCCCGGACGCCGAGCTGGTCGGACGCCTGCGTGACGCATACGACCGAGGCTGTCGGATGGTGTCGATCTGCACGGGCGCCTTCGCCCTGGCGGCGGCCGGGATCCTGGACGGCCGCAGCGCCACCACCCACTGGCACTGGGCGGGACTGCTACGAGACCGCTATCCGTCGGTCACGATCCGCGAAGCGGAGCTCTACGTCGAGGACACCGGTGTCTTCACCTCCGCGGGTGTCCTCGCCGGAACCGACCTGTGTCTGCATCTTCTGCGGCTCGACCACGGTCAGGCCGCCGCGAACACCATGGCCCGCTTCCTCGTCAGCCCGCCCCGCCGCGAAGGCGGACAGGCCCAGTTCATCGAGCACATCCCGCCCGCCGGTGATGCCGAGATCACCGAGGTGATCACTTGGATCCTGGAACACCTCGACGAACCGCTCACCCTCGAATCCGTCAGCCGGCACAGCCACGTGAGCACACGAACGCTGCGCCGCAGATTCCGAGCCGTGACCGGAACGAGCGTCATGAAGTGGGTGGCCATGCAACGCGTAGCCCGCGCCCGCGAGCTCCTGGAGACCACCCGCCTCGGCATCGACGACATCGCCCACCAATGCGGCTTCGGCTCCGCGGAGTCACTGCGGATCCACTTCACCACGATGACCAGGACCAGCCCGTCGAGTTACCGCCGCACATTCGCCGCCTGACTGCCGGCTTCCGTCTCCGACCGGAGGGCCGAAGAGTGTGGTGCTCGACCGTTCGTGAGGCCGGGTCCCTCGTCGTCACGGCAGGATCGAGTCGACGTATCCCCCATCGACCCGCAGGGCTCCGCCCGTCGTGGCGGAAGCCTGGTCGGAGCTGAGGTAGACGACCATGTGGGCGATCTCCTCGGGCTCGATCAGCCGTTGCAGGAGGGATTGCGGCCGGTGCTTGCGCATGAACTCGCGCTGGGCCTCATCCCAGGGCAGATCGCGGTCGACGAGTTCGTACACGAAGTCCTCGACGCCGCCGGTGTGGGTGGGGCCGGCGATGACCGAGTTGACCGTCACCCCCGTGCCCGCCGCCTGCTTCGCGAAGCCGCGGCCGACCGCGAGGAGCGCGGTCTTGGACATGCCGTAGTGGATCATCTCGGCCGGGATGACGACCGCCGAGTCGCTGGCGATGTTCAGAATCCGGCCCCAGCCGCGCTCCGTCATACCCGGCAGGTACATGCGGATCAGCCGAACCGCGGCCAGCACGTTCACATCGAAATAGCGCCGCCACTCCTCGTCGCTGATCTCCAACGGGTCGGCGGAGCCGAAGATGCCGAGGTTGTTCACAAGGATGTCCACCTCCGGCAGCGCCTCCAGGACGCGCTGTGCGCCCTCTTCGTTCGCCACGTCGGCGGCCACGGGCACGAAGGAGCCGTCGGGCACCTCCGCCGCCAGCCGCGCCACGCCCTCCGCGACCCGCTGCTCGTTTCGGCCGTTCACCCCGACACGGGCGCCGGAGCGCGCGAGTCCGGCGGCGATCGCCGCGCCGATGCCCTGCGTCGAGCCCGTCACCAGAGCGGTACGCCCCGCCAGGTCGATCTGCATGTGGAACCAGTCCCCTTGTTCTACGTCTCGCCGTTCTGCGTGCCGGTACGTCTGCCATCAGCCTGGCGTCAGGGCGATCGCCTCGCCACTCCGGCCGATTCCGACGGGCACGGACTCGGCTGCGTATGCCCACTCGGCGACGGGTGACACTCAGGTCGCTCGTGTCGGACGGTGTCGATCTCGACTGACTCAGAGCTCGGCATCCGGTCCCGAAGGACAAGGGCCGGTACTGGAGCGGATGGAGATCAGCGATCTCAGCACGACGTGCCGGGGAGGGGCGCCGGGCGAGGCCAACCGCTCCAGCATCAGCTCGACGGCGAACCGGCTGATCTCGTCGATCGGCTCGTCGGCCGCGGTGAGCGGCGGCGTCACCGTTTCCACCCAGGGTCCGGACACCAGGCCGACGACCGAGAAGTCCCGCGGCACGACGCGGCCCGCACGGGTCAGCCCTCGGTACACGCCGCCCAGGGACGCCTCGTTCAGGGTCACCAGTGCGGTGGTGGTCGGCTCCTCGTGCAGGATCCGCTCGAGGCACGCCTCGCCCTCGGCCTCGTCGTCCCCGCAGTGATAACCGCGTCCGGTGAGCCCCAACTCCGCAATGCCTTGGTTGAACCCTTCGAGCCCACGGTGCGCGGACTCGTACCCGGCATGGAAGAACTCTTGTGACCGGTTGACGAATGCGATCCTGCGATGGCCCAGGTCGGCCAGGTGCCGCACACAGGCACTGCCGAGGGCCACCCAGTCCATGTCCACCCACCAGGTCTTCTCCAGGCCGGACTGTCCGATGGTGACGAAGGGGAAGCCCAGCTCGATGAGGTGGACGGCCCGGGCGTCCTCCAACCGGATCTCCATCAGGATCAGGCCGTCCACCCGGTGTCCGGTCAGCATCCGCTGGAACGGCTCGTCGTCCACCTCGCGGCCGGTGGTCAGCAGCACGTCGTAGTCGTGCTCCTGGGCCGCCTCGGCCACCCGGCCGATGAACTCCATCTGCGTCTCCGTGTAGTGATCGCCGGCCGGCGGGAAGACCAGTCCGATCGTGCGGGTGAGGCCGTTCGGAGGTGTCTCCGAGGCGGCGTCGGCGTTCACGTCGATCACCATGCCTGGCCCGTCGGGATGAGTTGCTCCGCCCAGATGGTCTTGCCGCTGACGGTCTGCCGGGTGCCCCAGCCCTGGGTGAGCTGGGAGACCAGGAGAAGGCCGCGGCCGCCCTCGTCGAAGGTGCGGGCGCGACGCAGGTGGGGGGCGGCGCTGTTGCCGTCGGAGACCTCGCAGATCAGGGTGCGGTCGCGGATCAGCCTCAGCTGGATGGGGGCCGCGCCGTACCGGATGGCGTTGGTGACCAGCTCGCTGACCACCAGCTCCGTGATGAACCCCGCTTCCTCCAGCCCCCAGGTCTTGAGCTGGCGGGAGGCCTGGAGCCGGGCGTCGGCGACGATCTCGGGGTCGGCCGGCAGACCCCAGGTGGCGACCTGGTCGGCGTGCAGGGCCCGGGTACGTGCGACGAGCAGAGCGACATCGTCGGCCGGGCGAGCGAGGCGAGTGGGGGATCCACCCGGTCCGAGGCCCGAGGAGAAACGGGGCTGCCCCTCACCCGGCTGAGAGATGGAGGAATGCAGCAGTGCATCGATCAGGGTGTCGCAGGTGACCTCCAGCGAAGGGGACGGGGAGGCCAGGGCCTGACACAGCCGGTCGAGGCCCGCGTCGATGTCGCGGTCGCGGGCTTCGATGAGGCCGTCGGTGTAGAGGGTGATCAGACTGCCTTCGGGCAGTTCCAGTTCGGTGGCTTCGAAGGGCAGACCGCCGATGCCCAGCGGAGGACCCGGGGAGACGCTGACGAGGGCGACGGTACCGTCGGGGTAGAGGACGCCGGGCGGGGGGTGGCCGGCGCTGGCGAGGGTGCAGCGGCGCGAGACGGGGTCGTAGACGGCGTACAGGCACGTGGCACTGATCCCGTCGGCGTCCTGCGCG
Source organism: Streptomyces sp. NPDC051963 (assembly GCF_044593495.1). Classification (NCBI taxonomy): domain Bacteria; kingdom Bacillati; phylum Actinomycetota; class Actinomycetes; order Kitasatosporales; family Streptomycetaceae; genus Streptomyces; species Streptomyces sp. NPDC051963. The sequence goes on from NZ_JBIUCC010000006.1 coordinate 364,899, forward strand.
TCGGAGACGGTCGTGTCGTCCTCGTCATCGGAGGTCAGATGGGTGACCAGGTCGTCGAGATGGGTGAGGAGCTCGTCCGGCGGCAGGTCGACATCGGCGAGGGTTCGGACGGCCGTACGGAGGCTCCCCATGGTGGCGGAGGCACGGACGCCGTGACCGGCCACATCGCCGACCACCAGGGCGACCCGGGTTCCGGACAGCGGGATCACGTCGAACCAGTCGCCGCCCGCACCGGCCTGGGAACCGGCGGGCAGATAGCGGAAGGCGGCCTCGACGGCCGCCTGCCCGGGGAGTCCCCTCGGCAGCAGGCTGCGCTGCAATGTGAGTGCTGCGGTGTACTCGCGGGTGTAGCGCCGCGCGTTGTCCACGCAGACCGCTGCCCTGCCGGCGAGTTCCTCGGCGAGGACCAAGTCGTCCGCCTGGAAGGGGTCCGGACGCAGTCGGCGCCAGAAGACGGCCACCCCGAGTGTGATCCCGCGGGCCTTCAGCGGCACCGCCATGCCCGAGTGGACGCCGGCGTGACGGACGCCGGCGTTCCTGACGTCGTCGTCCTCGATCCACCGGACGAAGTCGGCATCCTCCAGCCCGCTCAGGATGGGGCGGCCCACGGCCAGACAGCGGGCCGCCGGTGAGTACGCCGGGTAGGTGTCGACCGCGCCCAGGGAAACGGCGGCCTCGGGGACGCCCTCGACGGCGGACCGATGCGCGACCCGGCGCAGTACGACCTCGGCATGAATGGGCTCCGCGGTCGGCTCCTCCCCTTGGAGGACCGAGTCGAGCAGGTCCACGCTGACGAAGTCGGCAAGCCGCGGCACCACCAGCTCGGTCAGTTCCTGGGCCGTGCGCACCACGTCCAGGGTGGTGCCGATGCGGGTGCCCGCCTCGTTCAGCAGGGCCAGCCGTTGCTGGGCCCAGTGCTGTGCGCTGCTGTCGAACGACGCGGCGCTGACGCCACACACCCGGCCCGAAGGGTCCTTGACCGGCCACATCTCGATGCTCCAGGCACGGCCGCCGAACTGGCTGTCGTAACTCGTCGGCGTCCCGGTCCGGACCACCTGGCGCAGATGCCGCAGGAACCCCTGCGTGGCGGGATTGTCGGGGACGGTGTCCCGGTACCGGCGTCCGCGCAGCTGTGCGGCTGTGGTTCCCGCCATGTCACACGCGATGTCGTTGAGCCCCTGGTACCGCAGCTCGGCGTCGAACGTGGCCAGGGCGACCGAGGCCTGGGTGAACGCCCGCTCCAGCATCCCTCGATCGTCCCCGCCTGCGTCCTCGTACCCGTTTCCGGCCGGGGCCGGCTCGAAGGCCACGACGAACCCGCTGGCCTCGCCCGCGCCGTCCAGCGACGGGCACACACGCAGGCCGAGATCGAGGCGGCTGCCGTCGCGATGGCGGATGGCGGCCGTCCCGCTCCAGGCGTCCGCACCGGCCAGGGCTGCCCAGGCCTCGTCGGAGGGGTCCGCGGCGAGCAACTCGGTGACGACGCGCCCCACGACGTCCGTGGCGGCATGGCCCAGCAGACGCTGTGCGCCGTCACTCCAACTTGTCACGATGCCGTGTCGGGTCAGCGTTGCCGTGGCCAGATCGGTCGCCGGATCGTGATCATGGGGCGACTCGAGAACAGCTTTGCCACGGCGTGTCATCGTTGCTCACCTCGCAGCCGCCGAGTCGCGCTCCGTAAGCACCACCCACCATATCCGGCCAAAGCACACCCGGCACCGGGATCTGGCCCCGCAGGCGAGCGCCCACTCCCCCCGTCGACTCATCGATGTTCCCGCCACCCGGGCCCCGTCACGCTTCACGTCTCCCGGCACCTCGCATGGCGCGACGATGCGGAGCAGTCTGTAGGTGAATGTAGAGAAACAACCTGAATATCCCTTACGCAGGGAGCACCTCCATGTCTCCTCCTCCGTCCCCGGGGCCGGCCCCCACCTCCACCCCCACACCGGGCCCTGTCCGGCTCGGTGACCGGGCACAGGTCGCACTGCGGCCGGCCGAGTCAGCCCGTGTCACCGGCGGTTTCTGGTACGAGCGCCGACGCGTCAACGCAGAGGTGAGCATCCCCCAGGGCCCGGCACTGCTGGACTCCGTCGGCAATCTGCACAACCTCCGGCTGGCCGCCGGCACGGCGACCGGTGAGTACCGGGGCGAGCTGCCCTTCCTCGACACCGACGTGACCAAATGGCTGGAGGCAGCCTCCTGGCAGCTGGCGGCGACGGACCGGAAGGAGGAGTTCGCGCAGGCCGAGGACGTGGACCGGATGATCCGCCTGCTGGCCGAGGCCCAGCAGGACGACGGCTACCTACAGAGCTACTACCAGGTGGTCAAGCCCGGACTTCGCTTCGTCGAACTCCGCTGGGGCCACGAGCTGTACTGCGCGGGCCACCTCATCCAGGCCGCCGTCGCCCACCACCGGGCCACCGGACGGGACGATCTGCTCACCATCGCCCGCCGCTTCGCCGACCACATCGACGACACCTTCGGCCCCGGCAGGCCCGTCGACGGCATCCCCGGGCACCCCGAGATCGAGACCGCCCTGGTGGAGCTCTACCGGGAGACCGGCGAGCGGCGCTATCTGGACCTGGCCGGGTACTTCGTCGACCGGCGCGGGCACGGCCTGCTGCACGACGGGCCCCCCATGCTGGGCGACGCACACGCCGTCCCCCCGGGGCCCGCGTACTACCAGGACCATGTTCCGGTGCGGGCGGCCGAGACCGTGACCGGCCACGCCGTACGCCAGCTCTATCTGCTGGCCGGCGTCGCCGACGTGGCCGCCGAGACCGGCGATCCGCAGCTGCGCGCCACGATGGAGCGGCTGTGGGAGGCGATGACCACCACCAAGACGTATCTCACCGGCGGCCTCGGCGCCCACCACGAGTCGGAGGACTTCGGCGACCCGCACGAACTGCCCAACGAGCGTGCGTACTGCGAGACGTGCGCGGCCGTCGCCTCGATCCAGTGGAACTGGCGGATGGCCCTGCTCACGGGCGAGACCCGCTACTCGGACCTGATCGAGCGGACGCTGTTCAACGGCTTCCTGTCCGGAGTCTCCCTGGACGGGCTGCGCTGGCTGTACGTCAACCCGCTCCGGGTGCGCGACGGCTACGAGTCCCAGGGCGGGGACAACACTGCGCGCCGCACCCCATGGTTCACGTGCGCCTGCTGCCCGCCCAATGTCATGCGGATGCTCGCGAGCCTGCCCCACTACCTGGCCAGTACCGACGCCGACGGTCTGCAACTGCACCAGTACGCCACCGGCTCGTACGGCGGGCTCACCGACGGCGGCCGGGTCGCGGTCCGGGTGGACACCGACTACCCGTGGCAGGGCCGGATCGCGGTGACCGTGGACGAGGCGGGCCCCGGGGAGTGGACCCTCTCGCTGCGGATGCCGCACTGGTGCGAGCAGTACACGCTGGAGATCGGTGCCGCGCCCGCCGAGCAGGCGCCGGAGGACGGCTGGCTGCGGATCCGCCGCGCCTGGCAGCCCGGCGACACGGTCGTCCTGAACCTCGCCATGAATCCGCGGCTCACCGAGGCCGACCCCAGGGTCGACGCGGTCCGGGGCTGCGTGGCCGTCGAACGCGGCCCGCTCGTCCACTGCCTGGAGCAGGTGGACCAGCCCGGCCTCCCCGGCCTGGACGACATCGTGCTCGACCCCGCCGCGGAACTGACCGTCAGGCACCGGCCCGACCTGCTGGGCGGGGTCACCACCGTGGTCGGCTCCGGCCGGCTGCGGGCCCGGCCCGCCGGTCAGGGCTGGTGGCCGTACCGCGCGGTCCGAGGTACCGCTGGCGCCGCGCAGGCCCGGGACGTGGTGGACGTCCCCGCGGACGCACCTGTCGAACTGACGACCATCCCCTATTACGCCTGGGCCAACCGAGAGGACGGCAGTATGCGCGTCTGGCTGCCCACGAGCTGAGTGCGCCCCACCACCCCTTGAAGGACTGGTAGTCATGCGAACCAGCAGAACAACAGCAGCGGGTACGTTGCTGACGTCCGTGGCGCTGATCGCCACCGCCTGCGGTGGCTCGGACTCGGACACGTCGGGATCAGACTCGGGAACCATCACGCTGTGGGCCCGCGACGCCCAGAAGGGCTTCATCAACCTGGTCGCGGACGCCTGGAACGATGACCACGACACGAAGGTGAAAGTGACCGTCGTCCCCACCGCCAACTTCGTCCAGAAGTTCGGCACCGCGGCCGCGAGCGGCTCAGGACCCGACGTCGCCTCCATCGACCTCGTGTACCTGCCGTACTTCGCCTCCACCGGGGTACTGGACGACATCACGGAGCTGGAGAACGAGCTGCCGTACAAGGACGACCTGAGCGCGGCCCACCGCAAGCTCGCCACGTACAACAGCCGTACGTACGCGCTGCCATTCACCGCCGAGGCGTCCGTTCTCTTCTACAACAAGGACCTGTTCAGAAAGGCCGGTCTCGACCCGGACAAGCCCCCGGCGAACTACGCGGAGATCACCTCCGCCGCGCAGAAGATCCGCGCGCTGGGCAAGGACACCTACGGGTACGCCATCGCCGGACAGTGCGGCGGCTGCCAGGTCTTCGAGTTCACTCCGCACATCTGGGCCAGCGGCGGCGACGTGCTCTCCGCCGACGGCAAGAAGGCCCTGTTCGACACGGTCGAGGTCACCGACGCGCTCACCTTCTACCGAAAGCTGTACACCGACGGCTCGATGCCGGCCCAGTCCAGGACCGACACCGGAACCAACCAGCCCGCCCTGTTCCAGAGCGGCAAGCTGGGCATGACGCCGATCGGCGCCTTCTTCGTGCAGGTCCTCAACGCGGACGACAAGGTCGACTTCGGTGTCGCTCCGCTGCCCGGCAAGGACGGCGGCACGGCCTCCTTCGCGGGCGGCGACGAGATCGCCGTGACCAAGAACGCGAAGAACAAGGAGCAGGCGCAGGAGTTCATCAAGTGGACGACCGGCGAGGAGGCTCAGACAGTCCTCGCGGAGAACGGCGTCGTCCCGGTACGCACCGATCTGATCGACAAGATCTACAACCCGCTCGATCCCCGGTACAAGGTGCTGGGCGAGGCGATGGAGAAGGGCCGTACGCCGTACAGCACGGTCGAGAACGCGCTGTTCAACGACAACAACGGGCCCTGGGTCAAAATGATCAACCAGGCCGTCTTCGAGGGCGACATCTCCCAGGCACAGGAGGAAGGCCAGAAGGCCGCCCAGTCGATCATCGACAACGCGCCATGAGCTGAGACCGCCGCCGCGCCCCCGTCGTCGTCCTCCCTCCCCTCCTCGGAGTTGAGCAGATGCCCTCCCTCACCCAGCGCGGCGGCAGTGCCGGTGACGGCGCCGTCCACCGTCGGCCCCTGTCCCGGGCCGGGCGGCGCCGGCTGGCCGGTATCGCGATGACCACCCCGGCGCTGGCGATGATCACGCTCTTCTTCTTCGTCCCGCTCGTCATGATGCTGTGGATGTCGCTCCACGACTGGCCGCTGCTGGGCGAGCACCGCTTCATCGGTCTGGAGAACTATCGCGACGCCCTGCACGACAGCGAGTTCCGCACCGCCGTGATCTTCACGGTCAAGTACACGCTCATCACCACGCCGGTGCTGTTCGTCCTCGGGTTCGGACTGGCCCTGCTGGTCCGGCAGAGGCACCGCGGCGCCCGCTTCTTCCAGGCCCTGTACTTCCTGCCGGTCGTGGTCGGTCTCGCCTCGGGCGCCTTCCTGTGGCTGTTCATGTTCCAGTCCGACATCGGTCCGGCCGGGGACCTGGCCGACCACCTCGGTCTCGGCAGCCGCGCCACCAACTGGTTCGCCGGATCGACGTCCGCGATGCTCGTGGTCATCGGCATGGTGACCTGGAAAATCGTCGGCCTCCAGATGCTTCTGCTGCTGACCGGACTCCAGTCGATCCCCACCGACGTGGAGGAGGCCGCCAGAATCGACGGCGCGAGCCGCCTCCAGACCTACCGCTACGTCATCCTTCCGCTGCTGCGCCCCACGCTGGCCCTGGTCCTGGTCTTCTCCGTCGCCGGTTCGCTGCTCGCCTTCGACCAGTTCTACGTCATGACCGGTGGCGGCCCGTCGAACTCGACGATCACCGCGGTGTACGAGATCTACCGCACGTCCTTCATCAAGTTCCAGCTCGGATACGGCTCGGCCCTGTCCGCCCTGCTCATGATCGTGCTCGCCGCGGTCAGCGCGGTGCAGATGCTGCTGCTGCGCTCTTCCGACCACGGAGGATCCGAACCGTGAGGAGGCCGAGCAAGGGGACCCGCGCCCCGGTGAGAAGGCCGGAGGAGACGGACTCGGACTCCAGAAACCCGGTGGCCGCCATCCGCCAGTCGCTGCCGCGCGCCGCCTGGTGGACGGTCTGCGCCTGTCTGGCCGTGCTCTTCCTCTACCCGCTGTACGTGATGCTCTCGCAGAGCCTCAAGGCACCGGGCGAGGCCGCCGCCGCGCCGCCCACCCTCTATCCGCACGAGCTGTCCCTGGACAACTTCCGGGCCCTGGGCGGTGAGGCGGGGATCGACATCGTGGCCAGCGCAGGCAACAGCCTGCTGGTCTCCCTGGGCGCCACACTCGCGACCGTGGTCCTCAGCACCGTCGCGGGCTACGGTTTCGCGCGACTGCGCTTCCCCGGCAGCAACGTCCTCTTCTTCGCCACCCTCGCCACCTTCATGGTCCCCTTCCAGGCGGTCATCACCCCGCTCTACCTGCTCCTCGACAACCTCGGCCTCCAGAACTCGCTGCTCGGACTGGCCGCCGTCTACACCACCTTCCAGCTCCCCTTCGGGCTGTTCCTGATGCGCAATTCCTTCGCGGCCGTCCCGCGCAGTCTCGAAGAGGCCGCGCTGATCGACGGCTGCGGCATCCTGAAGGCGATGGTCCGGGTCGTCCTGCCGGTCGCAGTGCCGGGCGTGATCACCACCGCCCTGCTCACCTTCTTCGCCTGCTGGAACGAGTTCTTCGCAGCGCTGATCCTCGTCACCGACCAGGAGAAATTCACCCTCCCGGTCAGTCTCAGCGTCCTCGCCAGCGGCAGCTTCGGAAGCGTCGACTGGGGGGTCCTCCAGGCAGGCGTCGCGGTGACCATCGTCCCCTGCCTCGTCATCTACCTGCTGCTGCAGAAGTACTACGTCGGCGGACTGCTCAGCGGCGCGATGAAGTAGGCGCGCGCAGGAACGGGGAGCATGCGAGCGCGCAACCCACAACTCACCAGGAGCAACTCGGCGTTGCTCCTGGTGAGTTCCACGCCGCCTTCGCAGCGCGGCGCAGCGATCAGTACTGCTCGGTCTCCACGAAGCCGGCGTCCGCGTCGTTGTCCGCGCCGAACGCGTCCGCAGCAGCGGTCGGGTCGAATCCGGGCGGGCTGTCCTTGAGACCCAGACCCATGCCGGCCAGCTTCACCTTGACCTCGTCGATCGACTTCGCACCGAAGTTGCGGATGTCGAGCAGGTCGGCCTCGGAACGCGCGACCAGCTCACCCACGGAGTGGACGCCCTCACGCTTGAGGCAGTTGTACGACCGAACCGTGAGGTCGAGCTCCTCGATCGGCAGCACGAGGTCGGCGGCAAGGGCGGCGTCCGTCGGGGACGGACCCATGTCGATGCCCTCGGCGTCGATGTTCAGCTCACGGGCGAGACCGAACAGCTCCACCAGCGTCTTGCCGGCGGACGCCATGGCGTCACGCGGACGCATGGCCTGCTTGGTCTCGACGTCGACGATCAGCTTGTCGAAGTCGGTGCGCTGCTCGACACGCGTGGCCTCGACCTTGTACGTGACCTTGAGCACCGGCGAGTAGATGGAGTCGACCGGGATACGACCGATCTCCTGGCCCACCTGCTTGTTCTGAACGGCGGAGACGTAACCACGGCCACGCTCGACCGTGAGCTCCATCTCCAGCTTGCCCTTGCCGTTGAGCGTGGCGAGGACAAGGTCGGGGTTGAGTACCTCGACACCGGCCGGGGGCGCGATGTCGGCGGCGGTGACCAGACCCGGACCCTGCTTGCGCAGGTACATCACCACAGGCTCGTCGTGCTCCGAGGAGACGACCAGCTGCTTGATGTTGAGGATCAGATCGGTGACGTCCTCCTTGACGCCCGGCACGGTGGTGAACTCGTGCAGAACGCCGTCGACGCGGATGGACGTGACGGCAGCCCCGGGAATCGAGGAGAGGAGCGTACGGCGAAGAGAGTTGCCGAGGGTGTAGCCGAAGCCCGGCTCCAGCGGCTCGATCACGAACCGGGAACGGAACTCGTCGACGACCTCTTCGGTCAGGGACGGACGCTGAGCAATAAGCACGAGGTGTTGCCTCCAGTGGTTCGGCGCCCGCTATGTGACGCCGTTGACACCACAAAGACTACGGGCGATACGGGCGATACCGGCGATACGGCTGTCCAAGAGAGCCCAACTACCCGGTAGAGCCGCGTGTGACAGGGGCCTTTCGCCTCCAGTCCGGCGGGTCCCCTCGCGCTGGGACCAGGCTTCCACCGGCCCTCACCACGTACGCCCGACTTCCAGAAGGCGGTCGCGAACGATCGCGACATGCGGATCGCTGTTTGAATCAAGCCGCTCGACGAGATAGCCCGTGTTGATCGGAGAGTCCTCCGGCCGGCGGAGCAGAACCAGGGTGCCGTTTGCGAGGTGATCGGCACAGAGGTAGCGGGGCAGGACCGTGACGCCCGCACCAGCAGCGACTGCGGCCAGCACCCCACGCAGGTCCGGCACCGTGATGGCTGCACGCGCGGTGAGCCGGGTGCCGAAGACGTGGCGCCAGTAGCGGCGGAGAATAGGGAGGTCTTCGGCAAAGGCCACCAAGGGGACGTCCTGAAGAGCTGACGGACCATCGGAGTCCAGCCGTCGCGACCCACCGATCCGCTCGGCCCACACGGGGGCGGCCACGAGCAGGAATTCCTCGTCCGACAATGGGTTCGCGATCAGGCCACGCCCCCTGGGACGATAGGTGGATATGACGAGGTCGTGTCGCCCGGACCGGATTTCCTGGAGAACCTGATCGGTCATTCCAAAGGTCACACTGAGTCGGACACCACGCTCGATGACCGGTGCCAGCGCCGGAAGAACAAGGGCGCATATCACCTCGGCAGGGCCACCCAAATGCACCGGCGCAGAAATACCGCCGCCGTGGACTCCTTCACGCCCGCTCAGCGCAGCCAGCGCCTTGAGTGGCGCTGCTGCTTCCGAGGCCAGCTCATCCGCGAATGGGGATGGAATGACGCCCCGCGACTGCCGCTCGAACAGCTCACGACCGAGTTGTTGTTCCAGCGACCTCACCTGTGTAGTGACTGCTGGTTGAGAAAGGCCAAGCAGGCGTGCGGCAGCTGTGAATGACCCGGTTCGATGCACTGCCAAGAACGTCCGCAGTAGATTCAGATTCAATGGCGGCGCAGTCGACGTCGATTGTTCCATCGTTGGCTCATCCGGATCACCAGCGGTCACGTCAACACTCATTTCTGTCGCGATCACTCATCAGCTTATCAATGTCTGATACGGGATTCGCTATTGGCGGCTGGCGGCGCGACGAACCTATCGTCGGGCACGTCGACGAGGCATCAACTCGCCGATCAGGACCTTCCCTTGGAGGAAGCACGACATGACCAAGATCCTCTTCGTGGTGACAGGTGCCACTCACCTGACGCTCGCGGACGGTATTCAACACCCCACCGGATTCTGGGCCGAGGAGGTAGTCGCGCCCTACAACGCCTTCACAAGCGCAGGCCACACGGTCGTCGTGGCCACCCCCGGCGGCGTGATTCCGGCCGTGGACCAGGAGAGCCTTTCTCCCGAGCTCAACGGAGGCCAAGAGAACGCGGACAAGATCACGGCAGCGTTGGCCGCAATCACGGAACTGACGAAGCCCGTCGATCTGGACAGTGTCCGCCTCGACGACTACGTCGCCGTGTTCTACCCCGGTGGCCACGGACCGATGGAAGATCTGGCGGACAGCGGCCCCTCCGCCGAGTTGCTCCAGGCCACCCTGACATCAGGTAAGCCGCTCGGTGTGGTCTGCCACGGCGCAGCCGCACTCCTGGGGGCACGCGACGCCGAGGGCGCCTGGCTGTTCGCGGGCTACCGCATCACCGGGTTCACTCGCGCCGAGGAGACCCAGACCGGCCTCGCCGACAAGGTGAAATGGGTGCTGCAGGACCGGCTCGTGGAGTCGGGCGCCGTGTTCGAGGAGACGGCGCCGTGGGCGCCCCACGTCGTCGTCGACCGCACCGTGATCACCGGACAGAACCCGGCTTCGTCCGCTCCCTTGGCAGCGGAGATGCTCAAGGCACTGGGCTGAAGACATGAGCGTCGACTGGCTCACCTAGGCACTCGACGCAGCCGCAATCTCATCAGGAGGCCACCCATGCCTTTTCCCAGTCGGGAATGGCACCTCACCACCCGCCCGATCGGTGAGCCGAAGCCCGCAGACTTCACGCTCGTCACCACGACTGTCCCCGACCCGGCGCCGGGGCAGGTGATCGTGCGCAACGACCTCATGTCGGTCGACCCCTACATGCGCGGTCGGATGAACGACCGTAAGTCCTATATCCCCTCCTTCAACCTCGGCGAGGCGATGGATGGTGCCGCGGTGGGCACCGTCGTGGCCTCCCGGGCCGACGACGTCCAGCCAGGAACAGCGGTCAGCCACTTCGCGGGCTGGCGCGAGTACTCCCTAGTCAACGCCGCCGAAGTCAAGGTCATCGACGTCGACATCGCCCCGGCCTCGGCGTACCTCGGCGTACTCGGCGCCACCGGCATCACCGCCTACGCCGGGCTGACCGAGATCGCCCCGGTCACAAGAGACGACGTTGTCTTCATCTCCGGCGCGGCAGGCGCCGTCGGCACAGTCGCGGGAGTAGTGGCACGACATCTGGGAGCGGCCAAGGTCATCGGTTCGGCCGGCGGACCGGACAAGTCCCGCCGTTTGGTCGACGGGTTCGGCTTCGACATCGGACTGGACTACCGCGAAGGTGACCTGCCTGGCCAGCTCGCCGCCGCTGCTCCGGACGGCATCGACGTCTATTTCGACAACGTCGGAGGCGATCACCTGGAAGCCGCGCTGGGCGCGATCAACACCCACGGGCGCATCGCGCTGTGTGGCGCGATCTCGGTCTACAACGACATCGAACCCAGCCCCGGCCCGAACAACCTCGTCCTCGCGATCGGCAAACGCCTCTCGCTGCGTGGCATGAACGTCAACGACCACGAACATCTCGTCGCGGACTACCGGCAGCACGCCGTCGGCTGGCTCAAGGACGGCCTACTGCGCACCGAACAGACCATCGTCGTCGGCATCGAGAACGCGGTTGAGGGATTCCTTGCCATGATGCGCGGCGCGCACACTGGCAAGACGTTGATCGAACTGACCAGGAGTTTGAATTATGTTCAAGCCATTTGCGCCATTCAAGGACAAGAGGCTTGACGGCAAGGTGGTAATGATCACTGGTGCCGCGCGAGGAATCGGAGCGGGTCTTGCGGAGCGGATTGCAGCTCGTGGTGCGAAGGTCGCTCTAATTGGGCTCGAGGCCAGGGAGCTGGGAAGGATCGCTGATCGTATCGGTCCAACCGCGCGAGCGTGGGAAGCTGACGTTACGAGCTGGGACGATTTAGGGAAGGCGACGGCAAGCATTGCGGAGCATTTTGGTGGGATCGATATCGCTATCGCGAACGCCGGCATCGTGACAGCCGGATTCGTCCGATCTGTCGACGTGAAAGCATTCGAAAAGGTCATCGACGTGGACCTACTTGGCGTTTGGCGGACTTTCCGGGTAGCGCTGCCGCACGTGATCGAGCGTAAAGGCTACCTGCTTGCCATTTCGTCGCTCGCCGCGATCACCCACGGGCCTGGCATGGCGAATTACGCCGCCGCGAAGGCCGGGGTGGAGGCCTTCTCCAACAGTCTCCGTGTCGAGGTCTCCCATCTGGGCGTCAAGGTCGGGGTCGCTCACCCGACATGGATTCGTACGGACATGGTCGAGAGCGCCGACACGCACCCCTCGTTCGGCCCGCTGCGTGCGGCGATGCCCGGTTTGCTGGGTCGGACATACCCGCTGGACGTCGCGCTGGACAGACTCGAAGCCGGAATCCTGACGCGGGCCCGGACGATTCACGTGCCACGGTGGGTCGGGATGCTCAAGTTGTTCCGGGCGTGCCTACCGCCAGTCATCGAAATCGGATCCCGCAGTCACGTGGCGGCGGCGGACGAGGCCGCGCTCAACGACGTCAGGCAACGCGGCACACTGGAATCCTCGATCATCGGACCCGGCGGGCGAGCAGCCACACGATCCCTCAGCCATTCCCGAGAGCAGGGGTGAGTGCAGAGGCAGCAGCCACACATGCGCTGAGGGGCTCGGGCATTGCCCTCAGTCCCAGGTAATCGGCAGGGCCCGCACGCCGTTCACCGGGCCGTCGGACCGGAACACCAGCTCGGACTCCTGCGTTGTCACCCGCAGGTTCGGCAGCTTGTTGAGCATGGCGGGAAGGGCCACTGACAGTTCCATACGTGCCAGTTGTTGCCCGAGGCACTGGTGGATGCCATGGCCGAAGGCAAGGTGCGCTCCCGGCTTGCGCGTGACGTCGAAGACATCGGCGTCCTCGAGAAAGCCGGCGTCGCGGTTGGCTGAAGGCAGCGACACCATGACCATCTCGCCGGCCGGGATCGTCTCGCCTCCCAAGGTGATGTCCTCGGTAACGACACGTGGGGAACCGGTGTGCACGATCGACAGGTACCGCAGGATTTCATCGACAGCGGTTCCCAGCACACCCGGATCCTCGCGGACCAGCCGCATCTGCTCGGGGTGCTGCGTCAGGAGCAACGTACCCAGTCCGATGGTATTGGCCGTCGTCTCGTGACCAGCGATCAGCAGGATGTTGCCGATCCCGACGAGCTCGTCGTCACTGACATGATCCGAGTGTTCCCGGATGAGCATGCCGAGGATGTCGTCACCGGGGCTGTCACGGTGCCGTGCGACCAGATCCCTCATGTAGGCGTTCATCTCGCGGGAGTTCTCCGCCCCTGCCTCGGCTTCCACTGTCGGGTCCAGAAGCACGTCGCTGCGCCGCTGGAAGTCCGCGCGATCGGCGTAGGGCACGCCGAGCAGCTCACAGATGACAAGTGACGGGACGGGCAGTGCGAAGTCGTGCATCAGGTCGGCGGTCCTCCCCCCGGCCAGCATGTCGTTGAGGAAGCCGTCGACGATCTCCTGGACTCGCGGGCGGAGTGCGTTGATCCGTTTCACGGAGAATTCGCGGGTCAGCATCCGGCGGATCCGGGTGTGATCGGGCGGGTCCAAGGACAGGAGGAACCCCGGCTGACTCTGAGCGGCAGCGCCACGATTGAAACTGTTGCTCGTACGAGGGCTGGCCAGGAACTCGCGAACTTCCGCGTACGTGGTGATCAACCACATGGTCGTCAGGTGGCCGTTCATCATCTGCCGCTGAATCCTCAACACCGGCTTCTCAGCCCGCAGCTTGGCGAACTCCGGCGCTGGTTCGATCGGATGCCGCGAGTCCCGGTTCGAACTGGGGGCCGCGGGGGTGGACTGGGCCATCGTCAACTCCTTGGTGGGGGGCGTTTCAATGCTGGATCTACGGATTCGGCTCCAGGCCGACAAGAGCGGCGCTGTCACGCCACAGGCTGTCCATCGCGCTGTCGCTGCGGGCCAACGGCGCCGGGTCCGGCCACGTCAACTCCCCGCGTACGAGCGAGGCGTAGATGCGTCCGTCCGGCGGCCGGACCTCACCGAGCGCCAGGTCCGCCAGGACCCGGCCGGCTTCGACCACCGTGTTGATGTGCAGGAATCGCCGGGCGACGGGTACCACCGCACTCATGACGGTGCGCACGGTCCGGTTCGCGGACCGGTTCAGCCCGGTTCCGGGCGTGAAGCCGGGGTTATAGGCGACAACGGTGACGCTGCTCCCCCGCTCGGCGCCGTACTGGGCGAGACCGCGGGCCGTGAGCAGGTTGCACAGCTTCGAGGAGGAATAGGCCCGGAACGAGTCCAGGATCCCCAACGAGCCCTTGCCCGCTTCGGGGAGCGCAAGGGCGTCCGCGTAGGCATGCCGGGGCGGGGCCAGTTTGTTGATCTTCGGATCGTGCGTGTCGCTGGTCGTGACGACAACCGTCGCGGTCGGGGACAGGTGAGGGACGAACAGCCGTAGGAGCAGGTAGTGCGCGAGATGGTTGGTGGCGAATACGGTCTCGTAGCCGTCCTCGGTGGCAAGACTGTCGCCAGTGACGCCGAGGCCGGCGTTCAGCACCAGTACGTCGATCGGGGTGTCCCCGAGCAACTGACAGACACGTTGGGCGAATGCTCGGGTGCTTGCGAGCCGCGACAGATCGAGGGACTCGGTCTCTGCGTCGTCGACCCGCTTTCCCCGAGATCCGACGATGAGCCGGGTATCGGGAGTCTGCGAGATATACCGCGCGGCGACGGCACCCAATCCTGAGGTAGCGCCCGTCATGACAACTGTTCTCATAGTGCCCCTCAATTTCGGCATCCGGGAGCCAATCCCTGTCTGTCGAGCTCAGGTTGATCGGCTGGTGGAATCAGCCAGCCATGTTTCTCTTCATCATCCGGCTCGACATTGTGAGCAGAATGGACACCGGAAGGCGGGCGACAATCCGGGCGAAAAAGGCGCTGAGTCGTCCATCGACGACGGACGTCTTGCGCGTTCTCAACGCTTTGAATGCCGTAGAGACCACTTGCTCGGGGGTCCGCATCCTGCCCAGCGGCGATCTCTGACCGTCCATCATGGGGGTATCAGTCGGTCCGGGGCACAGGGCGAGTATCCGGACGCCGGTGCTGGCATTCTCGGCGCTCACAGCTTGTGTGAACGACAGGACGCAGGCCTTGGTCGCACCGTATGTGGCCATGTAGGGGGCGGGCTGGAAGGCCGCCGTGCTCGCGACGTTGATGATCACGCCATTGCCTCGAGCGGTCATGGCGGGCAGGAACCGGATGGTGTTCTCCAGAACGGTCGTGGCATTGAGATCTACAAGCTCAGCCACTCGCGATATGGGCAACTCCACCGCCGGTCCGACAAGACTGACGCCTGCGCTGTTGACGAGGAAGTGGACGGAAAGGCCGAGTTCGGTGATCCGCTGGAAGAGACGATCTGAAGCATCGGGCGCGGACAGATCCAGCTTTTCAGTGATCACGTCGATGCCGTATCGGCGTCGCAATGACACGGCTAGCGTCTCCAGTTTGTCGATCGACCGGGCGACGAGCACGAGGCTCGCCCCTCGCGCTGCCAGTTGACGGGCGAACTCCGCACCGATGCCGGTCGACGCTCCCGTGATGAGGGCCGTGCGGCCGGAGACGGACGACACGTCGTACATGGGGACTCCTCTGGTGTGGGCAGGACGCCTTGCTCTCTCACGGATCAGCAGACAGTGGTCACGCCGCCGCGACCAGTTGACGGGCCTTTCGTGCGCCGCGCGCGTCGTTCCAGCCGATGGCCGCAGTGATCCGTCCGTCCGACCTCGCTACAGCCACGAACCGTCCGTCCTCCAGGCTGCCGTCGAGCAGTTCGACGGCCGCACCGGGCTGGGTGGTGCCGTAGATCTGGATCCGAGTCCCGTACTGGTCGGTCCAGAAGTACGGCACCGGCGTGTAGGCGCGGTCGGCGCCGGTGATGTTCGAGGCAACCAGCAATGCCTGCTCAACCGCGTTCGTACGGTTCTCCAGCCGCAACCGCCTGCCCTGATGCAGATGGTGAAAGCGGGCGACATCGCCGACGGCGTATACGTCCGGTGCGGCCCGACACCGTGAATCGCACCCGACACCGTCTTCGAGGTCGAGTCCGCTGTCCTCCAGCCATCCGGTCGCCGGCTTCGCGCCGATGGTCACCACCACGACGTCAGCAGGCAGGACTTCGCCGTCGACCTCTACCCCGATGACCCGCCCGCCCTCCTGAAGCAGCCCTTGCACATCGGCTCCGGCACGGATCTGAACACCATGTCCCCGGTGCAGGGCCGAGACGAATTCCCCCAGGGGGCTTCCGAGTTGCCGGTGCATGGGCCCAGGAAGTGGGTCGACCAGCGTGACGATGCAACCGAGCCCCGCGCAGTGGCGCCGACCTCGCAGCCGAGCACTCCTGCGCCGACGACGACCACCCGGCGCCCGGGGACCAGCTCATGACGCAGCGCCGCGCTGTCTTCGAGAGTGTGCAGGGTGTGCATCCCCGCAAGGTGCGGTTGCGCGGGCAACTGTCGGGGCGTCAGCCCGGTCGCCACGACGAGCGTGCGGTAGGCGAGTTCCGTCCCATCGTCCACGGCCACGATGCGCCGGGCGCGATCCAGCGCGGTCGCCCGCCTGCCGAGCACCCAGTCTGCCTTCAGCGCGTCGAGGTCACCGGCAGTACGCAGCGCTGCCCGCTGCGCCGGCCAAGCACCGGAGAGCACCTGCTTCGACAGGGGCGGCCGATCGTAGGGCTGGTGCCGCTCGGCGCCGAGGAACGTCACGGTGCCGTGGAAGTCGTTGCGGCGCAGCGCCTCGGCGACGCCCAGGCCTGCTGCCGACGAACCGACCACCAGTACGTCACTGATCACGACGCCAACTGTTCCTGGATGCGGATGGCAGCCGCCGGGCACAGGACGGCGGCCTCGCGGACGTTCGGCAACTCGGTTTCCGGCGGAGTGTCCTGGAGGAGGAGGACGATGCCGTCGGAGTCACGCTGGTCGAACACCTCGGGTGCGGCAAGCACGCATTGCCCGCTGCCGACGCACTTCTCCTCGTAGATGATGACGTTCATCTCTGATCCTCTCACCAGGTGATGGGCAGGGCGCGCAGCGCGTAGACCGGGCCGTTGACGCGAAACCGCAAGTCGGTTTCGGGGACCGCCAGCCGCAAGCCCGGGAAGCGTCGGAGGAGGGCGGGCAGCGCGATCCGCAGCTCCAGCCCGGCGAGTTGCTGACCGAGGCACTGATGCACCCCGAACCCGAACGTCAGATGCGGGACAGGCCTGCGTCGCACATCCAGCGCTGAGCCGTCGCCGATAAGGCTGGGATCACAGTTCGCAGCCAGTGGGGACACCACGACGCGCTGCCCGGCCCTGACACGGTGGTCGCCGACAGTGACGTCCTCGGTCGCCTCCAGGGCCAGGGACGAAGCGATGCTGAGTAGTCGCAGCAGCTCTTCCACCGCGGGTGTCGGTGACCCGATCGTCGTCGCGGACCAGGCCGAGCTGCTCTGGTGCCTGTAGCAGCGCCAGTGTGCTGAGCGCGATCATGTTCGACGTCGTTTCGTGCCCGGCGATCAGCAACAGGATGCTGATGCCGACCAACTCGTCGTCACTCAGCTCGTGTCCGTGCTCGCGCACCAGGTCGCCGAGCAGGCTGCCACCGGGGTCGGCGCGGCGGCCGGCGACGATACCGACGACGTAGGCACGGAAATCGGTCACAGCGTCGACCGCTTGCTGTGTACTCCCGCGGCCTTCGAGGATGATCTCGGTCCGCCGCTGGAACTCCGTGCGTTCCGAGTACGGCACGCCGAGCAGTGCGCAGATCACCTGGGAGAGCACGGGGAAGGCGAAATCGGTGACCAGGTCCCCAAACGGTCCGGCCTTGGCCAGTTCGTCCAGCTGGGCGGTGACGATCTGTTCGATCTGCGGCCTGAGCTGCTGGACACGTTTCACCGAGAAGGCACCAGTGAGCATGCGACGAAGCCGGGCATGCTCGGGGCCGTTGTAATTGAGCAGGAAGCCCGGCTGGTTGGCCAAAGTCCGCGGGCTCTCGGGATCGGAGGCGAGGCCCACACGGAACCGTTCGTCACCGAGGACCTGCCGTACGTCGGCGTATCGGGTGATCGCGAGGGCGACAATTCCGGGACCCGGCCCGAAGACCACAGGGACCGCCGGCAAACCGTCCACACTGTCCCGGGTCACCGTGAGTTTGCTGTCGGGGGCGAATGGACAGCGAAGGTCGTGTCGGTCGGTCAGCAAGGCGGCGGCTTCCTGACGAGGCATAGCACGCTCCTGTCGAGGGAGGTGGCTGTAGGCGATGAACGCCCGGTTGTCAGGACCCTGTCCGCATCGGGTTGCCGCTGACGGCACTCACCGTTCAGCATGCATCGCCGTCTTACGACGTCGACCGTGGCCAGGGTCCGGCTGCGTCAGGACCACTATAACCACAATCGGATGGCGTATCCGAATGGACAACTCATCCGGTACTCAAGTACTGCCGCTCCACCGGCCGTCGCCGCGTCACGGACGTCACACAGAGTCGGATCAAGGAGGCCGTCGGCACTCACGGTGCACGGAACGGCCCTCCGCGCTACCAACCCTTCCGCCGGCGCCATGACCAAGCGGCCCCGGACAAGGCCCGGCCGCCGGGCCGGAGCAACTCCCCCGCCTTCCACTCCCGCCAGATCCGCGAAACCGGTCGAGACTCACCCCGACATGCGGCAGCCACCCAAGCCATCCACGGCCGCGTCAACCCGACCCCGCTCCGCGACGCTCGGTGGATTCAATCCGCGAAGCGTCAGTCGCGCGGTTGGGGCCTGAGAGCACCGTCAAGCAGGGCATTGAGGTACCGGTCCGGCAGGCCGGGATCGCTGCGGTCGGGAACGTGGCGGATGGCGAACCCTATGCCGCACAGCAGGAGCATCATGTCCGAGGCATCGATCGACGAATTCAAAGCGCCGTCCTCGGCGGCAGCAGCGAGCAAGTTGCCCACCTGGGCCAGGAGTTGTTGACGCAGATCCTGCATCTCAGGCGTGCCGGGATTCGGGTCCGTGGCCGCCTCGGCGAAGATGTCGTCCTCCAGGTAGGCGGACAGGGCAACCCTCAGGAAGTCACGCAGAGCATGAGCGTCGGGGGCCTGCGCCGCCTGCTCTGCATGGCGGATCAAGGCGGTGAACTGTTCAGCGGCCAGGGCGTCACGGAGGGCTTCCGGCGTCGGGAAGTGCCGGTAGACGGTGCCAACTCCGACATCAGCCGCTTGGGCAACCGCGTTGAGTTGGCCTGCCTTCCCTTCCCGCGCCAAGGCCCGTGCCGCATCCATGATGCGGCGGCGGTTGCGGGCGGCATCCTTGCGCAGCGCGGGTAGTTGAGGGGAAGCCGTGTCACTCATCTCACGATTCTACTCGGGTAGCGGATTTCCAGTCCATTCGGATACCGAGTCCGTTTAGGGTTGCGACCCGGGTGGCGGCCCGCCGAATCCATGACTGCCGCCCACTCGATCACGAAGCGACTCCGCACGTATCGGATAGCTAGTCCATTCGGATAATCAATCCGTTTGTTGTTACACTGGAGGTCCTGGCGCAGGAAGCCCGCGCCACTGTCATCTCCTGAGGGATGGGATCTTCGATGAGTACGCTGCCCGAGATCAGTGTGTCGGCCGAGTCGTTGGACGTCGGAGGCAGGCGACGCACGCTGACCGTTGTGCACCGGCGGCAGCCGGGGGCTGACAAGGTGCCCGTGGTGCTTGTCCTGCACGGCTCCATGCAGACCGCTTCTGCGATCCGGTCGTTCACGGCGAACACCTTCGACGACATCGGGACGGAGTCCGGCGCGGTCGTTGCGTACCTCGATGGATACAAGAAGCACTGGAACGATGCCCGGCTCGTGAACACCTCAGCGGCTCGGACCGACAACGTGGACGACGTTGCCTTCGTCATGGCCGCGATCGACCTCTTGGTGCATCGCTACGAAGGCGACAGCGCGCAGGTCCACGCCGTCGGCTTCTCCAATGGCGGGCAGATGGTGATGCGCCTGATCCATGAAAGGCCCTCAGCCCTGGCGGGAGCGGCCATCCTCTCCGCCACCCAGCCCGTCCCGGACAACTTCGCCCCGGACTCCCCGCAGGGGCAACCGCTGCCCGTCATGTTTGTTCACGGCACCAAGGACCCCATCACTCCGTACGCGGGAGGAATGGCCAAGATGTTCAGGGTCAGTCCCCGAGGCATCGGACTGTCCGCACAGGATACCGCCGCCTACTACGCCCGCCGGAACGGCATCACCACCGCCCCCACCAGCACGGCTCTGAAAGCGACCGGGACGGGACGGACACGAATCGAACGGACCGACTACCGTCAGCCGGGCCATCCTCCGGTGACCCTGTACACCGTGCACGAGGGCGGCCACACAATCCCAGGGCCCAAGAAGAAGGTCCCCTCGCTCGCCACTCGCATCATCATGGGCCGTACCGACCACACCCTTCAGACCGCTCAAGTGATCAGCGAGTTCTTCGGCCTCACGACCCTCAGCCAACACACCTAACAATCCGCACCTGACCCCGAATCGCCAGGGCCCTGGCGCGACAGCACAACTACTGGCTCAATGGAGATCAGAATCAGGTGACGAGCCCGACGTGCCGACGACGGTAGCCCGAGGGCGACTCGTCGTAAGTCTTGCGGAACAGCTCGCTGAAGTGGGGAGCGCTCTCGAATCCCCAACTTCTGCCGATCGCGGCCACCGAGAGGTGAGTCAGAGTCGGATCAGCAAGGGCTCGGGCGCACTTTGCGAGCCGACGCGCCCGGATATAGGCACTGACGGTCTCACCATAGTCCTGAAACAGGGCGTGCACGTAACGGACCGATACGTAATGCGCGTTCGCGATGGAGACTGGCCCGAGGGTCGGAGCGCCGAGGTTGCGTTCAATGAACTCGAGCATCTCTGCCCGGCGGGACGGTCCCGTACGTGCGACCGCAGTGGCGGCGTCATGGCCCGACCATTCCCGCGCCACCGAGCTGATCAGGTCCACGGCGGTGAGGACCATTCGGCCGCGAGATTCGGAACGGGCACGATCGATCGCGCCGTTCATCCACCGCAGGTACTCGCCGAGCGCGAAGACCGGACCGCTGGCAGGCTTCGTGAGGTCGCGAGCCGTCATCTCGTCCAAGGCGGTGTTCGGAACGTCCAACAGATGGCCGGGCACATGCAGGGAGACAGCCCGGAACTCATCCCCGAAGACGATGGCCGCCTCCCGGTGCGCGGCATACACGGCCAGGCCGCCTGCGGAAAGCGTGACGGTGCGTCCGTCCTGGTCGATGACGCCGTTGCCGCTCAACTGGTGGCAGAAGATGTACTCCGGCGCCATGCCGCTGGCGCCCCGACCGGTTGTCCCCCAACTCGCGCTGGCTGCGATGTCGGACAGCAATATGTCCACGGCGCCGCGGGTCGTCAACGTCCCGAGGAACTGCCGTGCGGTCGGCCTCAAGAGCTCCAGATCGACGAGGGTCTCGCCGATTACTCTCTCCCACTCGGCCGGATCGGCATCCACCGTCTCGATCCGCCCCGTCCCACGGGCGATCGAGCTTCGGACATTGCCGCGCAGCGCGGCAGAGATCTCGGTCATCGTTCCAGCAGCTCACAGGTCAGCCGGTCGACGACCGCGTTGTCGGCCGGGTTCACGCCCGCCCCTGCAGCGTGTCCCCAAACTCCGGGCAACACCTCGAACCGGGCACCAGGGATGCAGGAGGCCTCGTACTCAAGGTCCTCGGCGCAGAAATACAGGTCCCGTTCGGCTGCCAGGATCAAGGTGGGTGCGGTGATCGTGCCCAGTGCGGCTGCGAGGTTGCCGTCGAAGCGCGTGCCGGACGCGACATCGCCCCGCTTCCAGGTCTCGATCATCGACAGCACGTCGTTGGCGTCTCTGTCCCGCACGAACATCGCCTCCCAGAACCCGGCGACGAACTCCTCACTGGATCCGAAACCCAGTGTGCGGTATGCCTGCTCCCGATAGAAGGCCTGGCTGAAGGCCCAGCCCGCGTAGACCCGCCCGGCGGCGCGCAGACCGCGGACCGGTTGCTCCCGGTAGCGGCCGTCGGCGAAGGCGGAATCAGCCGTGATCGCGGCGGCGACGCCGGAGAGGAAGACCCGGTTGTGTTCAGTGGTGCGGGCCGTTCCGCAGGAGGCCACGACACGGCCGACCGACGCCGGGTGCTCCACGGCCCAGTGCAGGGCTTGGGCGGCGCCCATCGACCAGCCGACCACGGCGTGGAGTCGCTCGATTCCCAGCGTTTCGACCAGGAGGTCACGCTGGGCCCGTACCTGGTCCCGGTACGTCACCACGGGGAATTTCGCGCCGCTGTGCTCGGCGGCCGCACGCGATGGCGAGGTCGATACGCCGTTGCCGATGAGGTTCGGTACCACCACGAAGTACCGGTCAGGGTCCAGGGCCATCCCGGACCCGATCGCCCACGTGTTGTCCGTGTCCCGGCCGAGAAACCACGTCGGATTCAGGACGGCGTTGCTGCGCTCGGCGTTCAGCCTCCCGTAGGTCCGGTAGCGGATCTCTACGTCGCGCAGGGCCTCCCCGTTCTCAAGCGGGAGCTCATCCATGCGGTGAGTCATGATGATCTCTGCCACGGGTCACCTCTCTCCGGTCCCGACAGGCACTTCGGCACCGGCCAGCGCCTTCTCGGCCATGGCCGCGATTTCCAGTAGCCGGTCGTCGGTGCCTCGTAGCCCCTCGACTGTGAGTCCGACTGGCAGGCCTCCGCGGTCCCGGCCGGCGGGCACACTGATCGACGGATTGCCGGCGAATGCTCCGGCTTCGGTGTGCCGGGTCAGGGTGGGGAAGGTCTCCACGGTCCGGCCGCGGTGCGCCATCGCAGCGCCTTCACCGAGCAGCGGCGGGCGGGAGGGGATGGTCGAGTAGAGCAGTGCGTCCAATTGCGCCGACGAGGCCACCTGCCGGTATTCGGTCTGCACGGCGTCGCGCGCGTCCCGTGCCCGGCAGTAGCCATCCCGCCCAACAGGGTCGGCCATTATGCGGTCGAGCAACGCCTTCACGTCCCCCGACCGTGCTCCGGATGCGAGCGTGGCCAGGTCCATCTCGTTGTAGGGCGGCCGTAGTTCGCTGAGATACGCCTCGACGGTACGGGGGGCCTCGAAGGCGACCACAGCGAACCCATGCTCGAACGCGCGCGCGTCGAGGAGGGCTGTCGACACATCGTGCAGTTCGACGAGCCCGCTCCCCTCCAGCCGGCTGAACGCCTCGACGACGACGGCGGCCACCTCGTCGTCGAGATCGTTCATGCGGTTTTGTGGGACACCCAGCCGCACGGGGCCGCGGCGCCGCCGGGGCCGCCTCGGGCGTCGGCCGGTCACTGCTGCGTCGACTGCGATCACGTCCGCCACGGATGCGGCCATCACGCCGATGCTGTCCCGTGTCCAGGAAATCGACAGGAGCCCGTCGACGGGGTACCGGCCACGGGTCGGCCGATACCCGACGACACCGCAGCACGACGCGGGGATCGTCATCGAACCGCCCGTGTCGGTGCCGAGGGAGAAGGCCGCCGCGCCGACCACGACCGCGACCGCGCTCCCCCCGCTCGACCCACCGGCTGATCGCCCGGCGTCGTACGGGTTCCGTACGTCCGCGAACGCCCCGTTCTCCGAGGTGACCCCCAGGGCGAGTTCGTGCAGGTTGGTCTTGCCGACCACCCAGGCGCCCCGGTCGAGCAGACGCCGAACGACTCCGGCGTCCGCACGGGGCAACGAACCGTCCAGTACGGCGGAACCACCTGTCGTCGCGAGAGACACGGTGTCGATGTTGTCCTTCACTGCGAAGGGCACACCTGTCATTCCCCGGGTCCGTCGCTGCGGTGGCGCGGAGCCCGGCTCGGCCACGCTCAGGAACGCTCCGAGGTCCGCGGCACTCTCCAGTGCCGCGCCCCGGGCGCGGTCCCGAGCAGCGCGCGGGTCGGTGGCGATCAGCTCTCGCCAGTCCTCAAGCCCTCTTGCACGTCGATCCACGATGGCCTCCGCACTACTCACGGTCAGGCGCTGAACGCCTGGTCGGGCTCGGCGTACTTGGCGAGGAAGGGACTCAGCCAGGCGAGGTAGTCCTCCCGGCCCGCGAAGGAGTCGTGGACGCAGTGAGGCGCCCCGACGACGTTGTGAACCTCGACCTCGGGATGCCGCTCCCGCAGCTGAGCGGCGTGGGCGTGCCCGAACACGGCGCCGAACTCCCGGTCTCCGCCGATGATCGAGACGGGAACCTGCAAGGGCGATTCACGGTCCACACCCGACACCATCGTTGCGTCTATCGCGGCTTCCATCGTTCCCCGATCGCGGGCCAACGTGGCCTCGGCGAGGACACGCACGCTGTCCGGATGATGCAGATCGCCCCAGACCCGTTCCGGTCCGAGAGGGTTACCGGCGAGCTCGCGGGCAGCCTCGTCCACGCTGACCTCACGCGCGAGCCAGTCCATCTCCTGCTCGATGGTGAAGCGCAACATGTCCGGGAGCACGCCGTCGTCATAGATCTCTTCGAAGAACAGCGGGGGGTCCTCCAGAAACGCGGCACGGACGAGATCGGGCCGCCGCTGCGCGAGCTGCCAGCCGACCAGCCCGCCGAGCGAGAACCCGACGACGACTACCGGCGCACCGACCTTCTCGATCACTTGGACCGTGTCGTCGTAATAGTGACCGAGGTCGTAGGTCCCGGGCTGGTGCCCTGACTCGCCGTGCCCACGGAAGTCGTAGCTGATGCACTCGCGGCCGTCGGTGACATCGCGCGGAAGCCAGTCGTAGGTTCGCCGACTCGATGCGACGCCGTGCAGGAGCAGAATGCGCGTGCCCGTTCCGCTGCCGCGGACGTTCACGCTGAGCCGGACGCCGTCCGGGCTGATCACGTTCATCTGGGATTCCTCCTTCGCGGCGGTACCGCGGTCCCGCTCGGACGTCACTGCTTCGGGCCCTGGACGACTTCCAGCACTTCCCAGTGCTCGACGATGCGGTCCGACTCGATCCGGAAGAGCTCCATGGTGTGGCTCCACTCATCGTTCGGCTGCTGCCGGCCGCGGCCTTGAACGAACACGTACGCGCGGTCGGCGAGCACGCGGTCCATGACGATCTCGCCGTCCGGGAAGCTCTCGCGGAAGCCCTTCAGGAAGGCGCGGAATCCGTCCAGGTCTCCGGGGACGACGCCGCTGGCGTGGTCGCGGTAGCTGTCGGAGTAGTACGGGGAGAGGTCGGACTCGGCGTCCTTGGTGATCGCGTCGTAAGCACGCAGGACGAGGTCAAGGTTGTTCCGCTCCCCGGCCGTCAAATCGGGGTGCCTGGTTTCGTCGAGTTCAGGTGCGGGCAGAGAGGTGAATCGGACCATGGCGGTGTCCTCATTTCTGTGTGGGCAGTGGATCCTGGGCGCGGTGGCTGAGTATCGGGAGGGTCAGGCCGCGGGGCGCCCCGCGTTCGCTGCGACGAGGAGAGGGCGATAGAACTCCTGGTCGTCCCACTCCGGGATCTCGATACCGAATCGCTTGCGCAGATCTTCGACAGTTGTGCGCAGGGCCGGGGAACTCCACTGATTCTCGTTCCTGCGGGTGTTGACGAACGGTGTCCCTGCTTTGAGATCCGGCCGGTAGTCGTTCTTGATCTCTTCGATGGCCTCGCGGCCCCGGCCGGTCAGGGTGGCCCGGGCGTCGGCGACGACGAGCTGGGCGAACTCGTCGAAGTTCTGATAGCCGTGATCGGCGGCGTGCTGGATGCCGACGGCGTAGAAGTTCTCCAGGCCCGGGAAGAACGTTGCGAGATGGGTCACCGGCCTGCCTTTGCGATACTCGACGGCTCCCTCTGGCAGCCACGGGATCTCGATGTCGTATCCGGTGGCGAACACGATGGTGTCCACCTCGCGCTCCGTACCGTCCGCGAAGACCGCCCCGGTTTCGGTGAGCCGTACGACGTCCGGGACCCAGGCCAGCCGGGCATGCGCCAGGTAGTGCAGGACGTTGTTGTTGACGATCGGGTGCGTGGCCGTCACCGGGTGGTCAGGGGCCGGCAGTCCGAAGCGGGTCAGATCGCCGACGATGGCCAGCAGCATCGCAACCCGCCTCTCCTCGTCGAGTCCTTCCAGCATCGGGTGGTCGGGCAGGCTCTCGCTGCCGTCGAGGTACTCGGTGATCGGAACGCCGAAGACCTGCTTGGGCAGGAACCAGTAGCCGCGTCGTGTCGACAGATACGCCTGCTCGGCCATGAACGCGGCGTCCGTCGCAATGTCCACCCCGGAGTTCCCTGCCCCGACGACGAGGACTCGGCGACCGTCGAACTCGGAGGTGCTGCGGTAATCCTTGGAGTGGATGATGCGCCCGGCGAACGACGTCGTTCCGGGGAGGTCGGGAAGGTTGGGCTTCCACTCATGACCGCCTGCGTAGACGATCCCCCGGTAGTCCCTGGTCCGGCCATCGGCGAGGCGGACCGTCCAGTAGGTTCCCGCAGCCGTGCGGACGGGCTCGGCAGCGACCACCTCGGCGCAGAAGGTCACGAACCGGCGCAGGTCGAACGCGTCGGCCATGGCATGGATGTAATCCCTGATCTGCTGCCAGGTCGGGTAGTCGGGGTAGTCGGCCGGCATCGGGTATCCGATGAAGCCGCCGCGTTTGCTGCTGGCGATGAAGTTGCAGGACTCGTAGAGGGGCGAGCCGGGGTGATCGATGTTCCAGATGCCGCCGACCTCGTGGTAGCGCTCCAGGATTTCGACAGCTATCCCCGCACGTCGCAGAGCCCGTGCGGCGATCAGTCCGCCCGGACCGGCCCCGACGACGCAGTAGGTGGTCGGCAACTCAGCGGCCGGTAGGTCGACTTGGGGTGACGCTGGCATGCGGCTTTCTCCGTTCGTGCGTCGTGCGATCAAGGTCAGGCGTCCTCAAGGCACCGGTCGACGGCCGAGAGGAGGACCGTGGCCCATTCCGATCCGCCGAGGTCGGGCATCGCCGTGTCGGTCGTGAACGTCGCCCCGACCTTTCGGCGGGGATCGGCGGCGAGGACACTGCCGCCGGCGCCCTGGTGACCGAACGACTCCCGGCCCAGGAGGGGCAGTTGTGGCCGCGCCAGTTCCACGCCGCCCGCCCACTTGATCCGCTGGAGCAGGACCCGGTCCCATCCGACGGACGTGGGCGTGACGAGATGGGCCAGTCCCTTCTCGTGCAGGACGCGCACGCCGTCGACGGCGCCGACGGTCTGCGCGGCGAGCTTTGCGAGGGACCGGGCAGTCGCGAACACCGACATCGCAGGCCACTGGGCGCGCTGTACCTCAGGGTCCTGGAAGAAGGCGGTGGGGTCGGCAGCGACGGCGGCGAAGCTCCCGTCCTGGATCGCGGTCCCCGCTTCGTGAGCGGCGAGCGCTGCGGGCGTCACGACGGGCGGTACGAAGCGTGTGGGCACCGACCGGCTCTGCCGGTCCTCGGGCAGCCCGTACCAGATGTCGAGCGCCGCGGGACGGGCGATGTGCTCCGCTACGTACTCAGCGACGGTGCAGCCGAGTTGCCTGATGAACACACCGTCGAGCAGGGCACCGAATGTGAAGGCGCCGTACCCGTGGGCGGTACCCGGCTCCCAGAACGGCTCCTGCCGCGCGACGGCGGCATCGAGGCCGCCCGTGAGCAGATCCTCCCTGGTGAGCGGTTCGCCCACGGCCGGCAGGCCGGCAGAGTGGCCGAGAACCATGCGGGGGGTGATGGTGTCACGCCCCGGACCACGAAACTCCGGCCAGTGGTGCGCCAGTGGAATGCCGACATCGAGCCGACCGTGCTCTACTGCGTGTGCCACGGCCACGGCGGTGACGGCCTTCGACACGGAGAACACCTGGGCCAGCGTGTCCTCGGAGAACGATCCGCCGGTCAGGTCGACGACTTTACGCCCGGAAACGTACACGGCGAACGCCGCTCCGCCCGAGGGCAAGGCCCCGATGCAGCGCACGAAGACGTCTCGTACGGCCTCGAATTGCTCGGAGACGTCACCGACGACCCTGAGGTTGCGAGGGGAGGTAGCGCCGCTCATGGCAGTCCTCTTTCGTCATGAGGGTGGGTTGCTGATGACTCGAATCTAGGAAAGGCGGACCGGCCGCAATGTCGTGCAAGTGCACAGGCCATGTCGTGTGTGCGCAGACCGTGGCCGCTGAGGACGCGGCCGCCACATCAGGGAGCGGGCTCGGCAGCCTCGGTCAGTGTGCGGGGCACGGCGGTCTGCGGGCGTTCGAGGTCTCCGGCGACTGAGCGCGAGGCCCGGACGAACATCCAGCCCGACGCCAGCGCGCTCAGGGCCGTGATGAGCATCGCCAGCTTGAGCCCGCCGTTGCCCAGATAGGGCGTAAACAGATCGCTGAGCGCGCCGACCACCAGCGGGCCAAGACCCGTGCCGACCAGGTTGAGCACCATCGCGGTGACGGCGACGGCATGCACCCTGGCGTCGACGAGATCCTGGGTGATGGCCAGCACGGGACCGTTGTAGGCAAAGAATCCGACGTAGAGCGGTATCAGGAGCAGGAGGGAGGCCACTGCGTTCGGAACGTAGAGGATGAGCAGCACGAACGGGACTTGGGTGGCAGTGAGTCCCGCCGCGAGCCGCAGCTGGTTGCCTGGCTGGCCACGAAACCACCTGTCGGCCGCAAAACCCCCCAGCAGAGTGCCGAGGGCGGCGCTGCCGCCGGCGACCAGGCCGAGCCAGAGACCGAGTTGCGCTGAAGAAATCTGATGCGCACGGGTGTAGAAGACTCCGGCCCACTGGCTGACGCCCATGGCATCCACATTCGCCAGCATCACCGCGAGCACGATGCTCCGGAACGAGCCATTCCGACTGAGGATCGCGAGCACCCCCGTCAGTGGCAGCCTGAGCTGCAACGGCGCGGACGCCCCGGGCCGGCGGCGCGGCTCACGCAAGGTCGGAGCGGCCAGGATGGCGAGCAGCGCTCCGGGGACGGCGGCGATGATGAAGGCAGTGCGCCAACCGAAGGTCTGGTTGGCGCACCCGGCCAGGATGAATCCCAGGGCGATGCTCAGGCCTACGCCGGTCATGAAGACCGAGAAGACCCGGACTCTGCGTTGCGCGGTGAAGTGGTCCCCGATGAGGGAGTAGCTGGCGGGAAACACACCCGCCTCGCCCGCGCCGGCTCCGACCCGCACGAGAAGCAGCAGCATGAACCTGGAGACAAACCCCGTGCACAGCATCATCACTGCCCAGACAGCGACTCCCAGGACGGCGATGAGCGCCCGGTTGGTGCGATCTGCGAGGTAGGCGACGGGAACCCCGAGAATCGAGTATAAGAGGGCGAACGCGAGTCCGGTGAGAAGTCCGAGCTGGGTGTCGGACAACCCGAGGTCCAGCTTGATCGGCTCCATCAGGATATTGATCATGGAGCGGTCCATCTGACTGACCGTGTAGGCCGCCGTCAGCAGGAAGAGAACGAACAGGCGGTGGCGGCGTGACCGCTCCTCGTCAGATCCGGATC
Source organism: Streptomyces sp. NPDC051963 (assembly GCF_044593495.1). Lineage (NCBI taxonomy): Bacteria > Bacillati > Actinomycetota > Actinomycetes > Kitasatosporales > Streptomycetaceae > Streptomyces > Streptomyces sp. NPDC051963. Next base: position 394,064 of record NZ_JBIUCC010000006.1, read on the forward strand.
CCAGTACCGTCATGGTGTGGACCTCTATGCTGGTTCGGGGCACGGAGCCGAGACATCGGTTGCGTGCTCGCCCTGACCACGGCACGGCACCCGCAATGGGCGTGCGGGAGCGTCTCGTTCGGGACCGTATAGGCGGCACCGGCAGTGAAGTTCCGAAGGAGTGCACAGCTCATCGGCCTGAGCGCAGAACCCATGGCCGGCGACCAGCCGCGCGGGAACGCCCGGTAGCGGGTGTCGAAGGCAAACTCGTGTCGGTTAGCGCCCATCCAAGTGAAGGGAATACACGGGGAGACGAACCAGCTCACCGAGTGGTGAGCGGTCCACCGGCGCTGCGCCAGTCGATGAGGCCACGGCTCATGTTGACCGCGTCGAACCCGTTTTCAACAAGTAAGTTCGCCGCACCGGCAGAGCGGATGCCACCGGTGCAGAAGGTGATCATGAGACGGTCATCGGGGAGCTCCAGTCAACGGCCGGGCAATTCCTCGAGCGGCACGTGGACGGCACCCGGAATATGCACCCGATTCCACTCGAACTCGCGGCGAACGTCCACGACGAGTGCGCCGTCCGCGACGAGACGGACTGCCTCAGCAGCGGATACGGACGGCGATCGGCGCAGGTAGTGGCGAAGACTCATGCGCTCCACACCGCCAGCCTCAGGCCGCGGAGAGTGCCCGTAGAGCCTTGGGCAGACCGCAACAGGGAATGCATACCTTCAGGCTACCTGAAGGTTATCGCTTCTCCCCCAACACCTGACCCATCTGGGCACGCAGCGCGTCCGCCAGACCCGGATGTTTCGCGGTGAACTCCTCATCGAGGCGGGCCACCACCTCGGCAGCCTGAGCCAACAGCGACTCACCCTCGACCGTGACGCACAGACTCGACGCGGAGCCGGCGGATGCCGTCCCATCATCGACGAGGCCGGCCTCGACGAACGCCACGACCGCTGCGTGAACACTCTGCACGGTGATGCGCGAGCGCCGGGCCAGCTCGCTGAACGAGATACCCGGGGCGCCACGAACGTGACCGAGCAGTCCGAAGTTGCGAGTGGTCAGCCCGAGGGGCTTCAGACGTTCGGCGAACTCCCCCTCCCAGGCCCGACCCACCGCAAGAAGCGCAACAGTAGGGCTGAAGGGCGGCGACTCAGCAGGCATGGGTGCAGGCTACTTGCCGCCGACGGGCTGCACATGGCCTCGGTGGTCATCTTTAAGGCACACTTACACCATGACTTGTAGCCTGACTGCAAGTTCTCCGAGGCGGAGACGAGAGAAAGAAGGAACATGACCGACGTACCGCGCAAGCTCGAGATCGCGATCCTGGTATGCCCCGGCTACATGCCGGTCGACATCATCGGCTTCCACACCGCGCTGGGAGTGCTGCCCGACGTGAACGTGCATCTCGTCTGGAAAGACCGGGACGAGATCTCCGGCTTCCCGCATTTCCCCACGCGCGCGACCACCACCTTCGAGGAGTGCCCTGCCGACCTGGATGTCCTGTGCGCGGGAGCCACACCCGCCGAGATCCTTGAGGACGCCGAGACACTGGAGTTTCTTGCCGACCGCGGCAGTCGCGCGAAGTGGGTCGCGGGCACCTGCTCGGGAAGCCTGCTGTTGGGTGCGGCCGGCCTGCTGCGCGGTTACCGGGCCACGACCAACTTCCACGTCTACGACCTGCTGCGGTACTACGGCGCGGAATCGGTGCCGACCAGCAATGTCGTGGAAGACCGCAATCGCATCACCGCCGGCCCCGCGACCGGAAGCTTCGAAGTCGCCGTGCAGCTGATCCAGCACCTCCGGGGCACGGAGGCCGCCAGGCTGGCCGAGCTGAGCATGGAGTACGCACCGAAGCCCCTGTTCGGGGTCGGCACACCGGACCTGGCCGGCCCCGAGCTCACGGAGGCCGCAGTCGCCATGACAACCGACCTGACCGCCGGATACCTCAAGGTTTCGGAACGGGCGGCCAAGCGGCTCGGCGTAACGGTGCAGCCGGCCTGATCATCGGAGTCCGACGACCTGGGACACTGTTATCGCGAGAGCCCAGTACGAGTCGCGATCGGTAGGGAGAGCCCAGGTGAGCAGCAAGGCGCCAGAGAGTTCGCTGTCGACCGTCATGCTGGTGATCGCCGCCGGCCGACGTCTGCAGGAGCGGCTGGAAGCAAGGCTCGCCGATATCGGCCTGTCCATGCGACTCTTCGGCGCGCTCGGACACATCTCCCGCAACGCCGACCTGTCGTACAGCGACTTGGCCCGCCGAGCAGGCGTCACGAGCCAGAGCATGCGCGCCACCGTCCTCATGCTGGAAGAGTTGGGGGCGGTGGAGCGCGACCTACAGGGACAGGGGCACCGCGCGCGGCTGGAGTTGACCGAGCACGGCCGCTCGCTGCTGTCCGAAGCGCGGAATATCGTCTCCGATCTGGATACGGAATTCCTGGCCGACTCGGCAGAAGACCAGAAAGAGACACTGGACGAATTCTTCACCCGTACGCTTAGAGCCCCGATCAACATCCAGCCCGCGGAGTCCTGATGGGGATCACGTGCTCTGGCATGCCGAACTTGGCGAGGCTCTTCGTTTGAGGTACGCGCAAGGAACGGGAGACCGTTGCCTCCACTCGGTCCGCGAGGGTCAGAAGAGCGCGACGGGGTTACTGGCACTCGAAGTGACGCCGACCATCCGCCAAGGCAGCGCCGCGAAGAAGAACTCCGAGCGCTCCTCCTCCTTGCACACCGCAGCGAGCTCGGTGAGGTTCATGTTGTCGACGAGCCACAGGCCGAGCGCCACGAGTCCGACCGTGTGAACGGGGCGCGTGAGATCCGGACCGTACCCGGATGGCTGCACGTCCTGGACCCCGTCGTTGCCGAGTACGGCGACGTCCCGCTCACGTAGGAAGGGCAGACAACTCGCGTGGAGGCCGGCTTGACGGGCAGCGGGACCGATCGCGTCGGGGCCCTCAGTAAGGATGGCTGCCACATTGCCGGTGTGGACCAACAGGGCATCACCGGCGCGTACCGTGACCCCCTGCCTGGCCTCGGCCGCCTTCAACTCCTCCGGCATGACCGCGTGGCCACGATCGAGCCATTCGACACCGTGAAGCGCTGCGATGTCGAGCAGTACGCCGCGAGTGAGGAAGCCGTGTTCGGCGTGGTGCACCGAGAGCTTGCGCGCGCCGCTGATCGACTTGTTCTCGGAAGCCGGGAAGCCGTTGTAGTTGGTGCCATCCCACGAGTAATGCGCGAGACCGTCGATGTGGGTGTTCGATCCATGCGCAGCGATCCCCACATATTCGGTGACAGCGTCGAACCGCAGCGGGCTGCCGAAGTGTTCCTCGACCTCGTTCAGACCCGTGAAACGGTGCACCTGGGCGATGCCAGAGCCGAGTGCATCGCCCGCGCGCGGATCTATGTCGCGGGACAACGACACCGCCCGCCCGGTTCGGATCGTGCGGGCCGCGGCGGACCGGACCTCGTCCGTGATGGTGTTCAGTGTGCCGAGGCGGTCATCCTCGCCCCAACGCCCCCAATTGGACAGGGTCGTGAAGTACTCCAGGACCTCGTCTTCTGTGGCCTTCCGGCCGGTCACGACGTCGTCTGTCATCGCTGGCTTCCCTTCACCGTCGCGTAGTTGAGCGCTTGGAGGGCATCTGAAAATCCGTCGAACAACAGGCCTCTGTCCCCGGCGACCGTCACGACCCTCGAGTCGGTCGCAGCAATCCCGTCGAACTCCCACGGGCCGTTGGCGACCACGTACTCGATGCCGGCACGGCGGCATGCCAGGACCACCCGGTCATGGATCTTTCGCAGGTCCTCCTGGGTGACGTCGCCGTCGAAGCCAAGGGCCATGCCGAGGTCGAAGGGGCCGAACAGGAGGCCGTCCAGTCCCGACTGAGCTATCGCCTCTACATTTTCTACGCCCTCGCTGTCCTCGATGAGGCCGAACACGAGGACATCCGCATCTGCCGTTCGGTAGTCAATGGACCAGTCGGTGGTGATGTGGCCCACCGAGCGCACCGAGGGGCAGGCGCCTCGAATCCCCCGCGGGCTGTATCGGACCGAACTCGCCAGGCGTGTCACCTCCTCGACGGTCCGCACATGCGGGGCCATGATGCCAGTAGCTCCGAGATCAAGGACACGTTGTATAAACGACGGTTCGCGATCGGCCACCCGCACAATCGAGTCCATTCCTACGGCGTCCGCGGCTCGGATCAGCTCCCGAATCTCGGAAAGCCCGAAGCAGCCGTGTTCAGCGTCGATCCAGGCGTAGTCAAAACCTGTCTGTCCTGCAATCTCGATCACATCCGGGCTGGGCAGTTGCACGGCGACACCATAGGAGGTAGCGCCAGCTTCCCATCTGCTACGAATTCGGCGCGGTCGATTCGCTTTCATGCTTGGTACCTCGTCATTCGATCGATGCCCACTGTGCGGTGACTCTGTGCGAAATATCGTCGCACCGAGTCCTATCAGCTGTATTGGCTCCCAGGAGGCTTACCGCCGTCCCAACTGCTACGGGCGCCTGTCAGCTCTGCGCGGTGGGTCGAACGACGACCTCGTTCACGTCGACGTCGTCCGGCTGCTCGATGGCGAAGGCGATGGCGCGAGCGATTGACTCCGGCGACACGGCGAACTTGTCCCGGGCCGCAATGAGTTGGGCCCTCACCTCGGGACTCTCCACGGCCTCCACGAATCCCGTCTGGACGAATCCGGGCGAAATGATGGTCACGCGCAGAGCATCGCCGGATTCCTTTCGCAGGCCCTCGGAGATTGCGGTCACCGCGGCCTTCGTCCCAGAGTAGACCGCCATATTCGGCGACGTGGTGTATGCAGACGTGGAGGCAGTGTTCACAATGTGACCGAACCCCTGCTCATAGAAGACAGGAAGCGCAGCAGCTATACCGTACAGAACACCCTTGAGGTTGACATCAACCATTAGCTCCCAGTCCTTCACGCGCAGTTCAGCCAGCGGCGAGATCGGACCCACTCCGGCGTTGTTGACGAGAACGTCCAGCTTTCCGAACCGCTCGCAGGCCAACGCAACCAGATCGGCCGGGCCCTTGCGCCGGGTCACATCCGACTTCACATAAGCGGCTTCACCGCCGCCGGCCGTAATCCGCGCAGCCACCGCCTCAAGGGCATCCACGCGCCGACCGCCAAGGACGACCTTCGCACCGCGCTCGGCGAGCAGGACCGCAGTAGCAGCACCGATACCCGCGCCGGCACCCGTGATAGCAACGACCTTGCCATCGATACCCGACATAGTCTTCATCCATTTCCCTGATCGAAGGATCCGCTCCCGACCGGCCGACAGCCTTCATCCCGCGGCACAAATGCCAGTCAGACAGCATTGGGTTCACCACGGCCCCGGTGTGGCCGGTACGCACGCTTTGCGGGCCGGTGACAGGGAGCGGTCATGCCCGCGTCGCCATAGAGCGAGCGAGGAGGCCTCAGCCATAAGTGGAGGCGCATCCGATTCAGCTGGAACCGTACCGGGTGCGCCTCCACTTATCAAGCGGGGGCGTCCAGCGCCCGGGAAAGGCCGTGGCCAGAGCGGCTGGCCCTCAAGGCGTCGCCCACCCGCCGGGTCGCCGGGGCCCGCCTGCGGAAGGGGCCACACAGAAGCCGCCAGCCCCTCCGACAGACCTTTGACCAGGCGGCCAGCAGCGCTCAGCCTCGGCATTCCGCCAATGCCGGTCACCGCCGGTTCAGCAGTTGGGGCAGCTCCTTCGGGAGGCGCAGTGACCAAACAGACTGACTTCCAGGATGCGTCTACGTAGGCGAGATGGGCACCTCAGACGGAGCGGCGGAAGAGTATGGCGGTCGCCCCCTCGTCCAGGCGGGTCAAGAAGTGCCCAAGCTGATTTTCGTCGTGCCAGCCGTCGACACGCATGTCGGCTCACAACTGGTCGAGGGCTTCGGGATGCGCCGCCGGCTCGGATCCTGCCAGGCATGGAAGCCAGGAGTGCGGCGGGTGACCTCATACAAGGCATCCTCGCTGACACCATCAAGCCCGCAGGAGTCGCTGAATCAGCCGCGAAGCTAACGAAAGAAGGGCAGGTTGCCACTCATCGCCGGTACCCGATCTTCACTCTGGCTGCCGTACCTGCTGATCCCATGGAGAGCAGTCGGCGTCCTGGACTGCAATCAGCAGCGGTATTTCATTGCAGGCGGGCAGTCAGCCCGTCGAACGTGAGGTCGAGGAGGCGTTCGGCCTGTTCGCGCTGGTCAGGCTTGCCCGAGGCCAGGGCGATGCCGGTGAGGGCGGCGAACATATCGGTACCGCTGATGTCAGATCGAATGGCCCCAGCAGCAACGCCGGCATCCAGAAGGGACTCAAGGGCGTCCAGCATCAGTTCGCGGCTCTGGGCGTAGGGGTTGACGCCTGTCTCGACCAGGGCGCGCAGAGCGTCGGCCATGCCCATCTTGGCAGTCGCGTAGTCGATGAAGCGGCCCATCCAGGCACGCATGGCCTCCCGCGGCGGCATCGTCGCCAGCAACTCAGGGGCCGCGTCGCACAACTTGGCCAGCTCGCTCCGATATGCCGCTTCGATCAGGATCTCTCGGGTGGGAAAGTTCCGATAGAAGGTGCCGCTGCCGACCCCCGCCTCCTTGGCGATGCGCTCCAAGTGCGCACCCAGGCCCTCTTCCGCGAAGATACGCACTGCCGCGGAGAGGATCTTCTCCCGATTACGCTGCGCGTCGGCACGTAGCGGGCGACCTGCTTCCCTGGCCATATCGGCGAATCTCCCTCACTCTGAAGTTGCTAAGTGGAGGCGTGCCCACTTACACTGAAATAACTGGGGCTCCCCCCGCTTCTACTGTAGGGCACCGTATGTCCGCAGCCGTTTCACCAGGACAGCCAAGGTCCTACGCACCTCCTCGCCCGGTCGGCGGCAAGCCCATCTGACCCGAAGATGCCTGCAGCAGGCCGGCCCGCCAGGGCGGGAGCCCCTCACTCCGTCTGCGCAGTACCCCACAGCGTGGTGCTGCGCGGTAATCCTCGTGAATGTCGCAGGAGGAACACCATGGGTTTCACACTCGAAGGCAAGGTCGCCGTCGTCACTGGCGGCGCGTCCGGGGTCGGCCTGGGTATTGCCCAGGAATTCGTCGCCCACGGCGCCAAAGTAGTGATCACCGATCTACGGCAGGACCAAATCGACGAGGCGGTGAAGATCGTCGGCCCGAACTGCTTGGGGATCGTGGCGGACGTCACGAGTCTGGAGAGCATGGGAGCGATGTACGAGCAGGTCAAGGACCGCTACGGGCGGCTGGACGCGGTCGTGGCGAACGCCGGGATCGGCGCTCACTCCGCGCTCGGCTCGATCACGGAAGAGCAGTTCGACCGTACTTTCAACGTCAACGCCAAGGGTGTCCTGTTCACGATCCAGCCGGCACTGCCGCTGATGGCGAACGGCAGCACGGTCGTCATCATCGGTTCGACCGCGTCCATCCAGCCTCCGCGCGGAATGGGCCTCTACGGTGGATCAAAGGCCGCGGTCCGCGCGTTCATCCGGTCCTGGATCCAGGACGTCAAGGGCTCCGGTATCCGGATGAACATCCTCAGCCCCGGCGCTGTCGACACCGAGTCCCTGCGCAGTGCCCTGGGCATGGCCCAGGGCGCAGACCAAGTCCCCGCCGCCATTGCGGAGATGGGTGAGGGCAATCCCACCGGCCGCATCGGCACCCCCCGCGAGATGGGCAAGGCCGCAGTCTTCCTCTCCAGCGACGCCTCCAGCTTCATCACGGGTATCGAACTCTTCGTCGACGGCGGCATGGCCCAGGTCTGAAACAGTGACACAAGCGGGTCCCGGCAGGCCTGAATCGCACCGGCCCGTGCACGCGGCGCTATCGGCCAACTCGGCGGCCTCATGACAGCCCTTCCGACCTTCGCGGGCGAGTGCCCGTTATCGCACCTCGGGCTCGGGGAACGCGCGCTGTACAGCGGCGATCGCCGGGCGCAGGTGCGGCGTGGGTTCTTGGTCGGCCCTCCACGTGAAGTAGGTGATCAGGCGCGCAGGGCGCGTAAGAGGCTTCATGACGTACTGGGTGGGTCGGGCGTCGCGGAGGAAGGTGTGTCCGCTTCCGGCGAGCGGGAGGAACGCGCAGTGCTCTCCGCCCGACAGCAGCAGAGCAAGACCGTCCTCGACTGCGGGGTTGACCCGGTCGACGAGCGGCAGCATCTCCAGGTACGCGGCGATGTCGGCCGGGAAGCGCAGCGGATCCACCGTCGCGGCGAGTCTCAGTCCGACGAGGTCTCGGGGCGAGACGGCATCCAGCGCGAGGAACCGGCCGGTGGCGGGAACAGCAACGCCCATTTCTTCCTCGAGCACCGGCAGTTGCAGCAGCGAGGAAGGCTCCTCGGACCGCCAGACCAGCGCGAAATCGAGGGCACACGATCGGAGCAGTTTCAGCTGACGGTCGGAGTCGAGCGGCTGAGGCGCGACAGAGCAACCACGGAGGGCGGGCGCGAGCACCGTACTGATGAACCGGTCGCGGAAATCGGAGGGCAGCGACCGCACACCGAGGCGTACCGAGCTCGCGATGCCGGTCCGGAAGATCGCCTCGATCGTGTTCAGTTCGCGCATGATCGCCTCCGCTCGCGGGAGCAAGGACTTCCCGGCGGGCGTGAGCGAGGTGCGGCGGGTCGTGCGACGGAACAGAGGTGCACCCAGCTCCGCTTCCGCCTCCTGGATCCGGTGGCTGAGGCGCGAGGGCGCCACGTGCAGAGACCGGGCAGCGGCGGTGAAGCTCAGCGTCTCAGCGACCGCGAGGAACGCCTGGAGGTGCACGATCTGCAGTTTCATTGCTCTGTCTCTCGATGCTCACTGATGCGGATTACAGAATAATAGCTGAACCATTGCGGGTTACGGTGCTAATGGCTTGTTCTCCCTGCAGACAAGGAAGTCAGCATGACCAGAGAGACCGCTCCCTCGCCGACCCAGGATCCCGCCGCCGGCATCGGCGGACGCATCGACCGAATCCCCGCCCCCACTCGACGACATCTCGGCCTGATCGCCATGCTGGCCGGGCTGTTCATGTTCGACATCGTCGATTTGGGATCGTTCGCCTACGTCGCCCCGGTCATCCGTGAGCAGTGGGATCTCTCGATCGAGACCATCGGCATCCTCACCAGCACGGCCTTCCTGGGGATGGTCTTCGGAGGGTTGATCGGCGGCCGTCTCGCCGACCGGTTCGGCCGGCGGCCGGTCGTGCTCATCGCCGTGACCTTCTTCTCCCTGGCCTGCCTCGCCTCGGCCCTGGCCACCGGCCCGGTGTTTCTCGGGGTGACACGGTTCCTCACCGGCCTGGGACTTCAGGCGGCCACCAGCGCGATCCTGGTGATGGCATCGGAGATGTTCCCGAAGCCCTTCCGCGGACGTGCGATGTCGATCATCCTCGGGTTCGCGCTCATCGGTGCGCCGATGATCGCGCTCGTGGCGCGCATCGTGGTGCCGATGGGGACGTGGCAATGGATCTATGTCGCCGGCTCCGGCGGTGTGATTATCGCGTTGATCGGCATCAAAGTGCTCCCCGAGTCACCTCGCTGGCTGGCCAGTCACGGCTGCTACGAACAGGCTGACGCCCTGGTGACCCAGTACGAGGAGGAGTACGTCCGCACGAAGCGTCGGGAGCTTCCGGCGCCCATCGTCGACACCTTCGTGCCGGTCGCCACGAAGACCTCGACCGCGGCGATCTTCTCCCGCGGGCTGATCGGACGCACCCTGGCCGCGACGGCCGCGTTCTGCATACTCATCCTCCTCAACTACGGCCTCCCGCAGTGGCTGCCGGTCATCCTGATCGACCGCGGGTATCCGCAGGACGATGCGCTCACGTTCGCGTTCATCCTGTCGTTCGCCTACGTCATCGGGGCGTTCCTCTCGGCGCTGATCATCGACCGTTTCGAGCGGAAGACAACCATCACGGCCTGCGCGGTGATCCTCATAGGCGCCTACCTGGCCGTCGGGTTCATCCCGAGCGTCCCGGTCCTGCTGATCGCCGGGTTCCTGGCCGGTCTGCTGAGCCAGGCCATCTCCGCCGCCATGTACTCCTACGTTCCCGAGATGTTCCCGGTCGAGGTCCGAGGAATCGGCGCCGGGTTCGCCAATGGCATGGGCCGCGTCGCCGGCGTGTTTAGCGGCGTGATCGTGGCCGCGGTGATCGCCGCCTTCGCAACGGAAGGCGTGTTCGTCTACCTCGCGGTCGTCGCTCTCGCGATGGCGCTGGTGATCCAGGCCGGCCCGCGTATCGGCATCCGCGAGGCCCGCAAGCGACTGCTGCACGGGCAGCAGCCGAAGGCTGTGGAGCCCGAACGCTCGGACGACAGGATTCCGACCGCCTGAACCACTGGACCACGCCCGTGAACGACGTACAGAAAGCAAGAGAAGCGATGCTCTTCCCCCGCCCCCGCAGGATCCGCACTCGCCTGGACGCCGGCGAGCCAGCCTTTGGTCTCGCCGTCCAACTGCCCTCGCCTGACATCGTCGAGATCGCCGGTCAAGTCGGGTACGACTACACCTGGATCGATGCCGAACACGGGTCGTTCGGGCTCTCGGAGATACGAGAGCTCATCCGGGCCGCCGACGCGGTCGGGATCGACTCCGTCGTCCGGGTGCCCGATCACTCGCCGTCCTTCATTCAGCGCGTCCTGGACCTCGGTGCCACCGGGATCATGGCTCCTCATGTGCGCACCGCGGACGAGGCACGCGCGCTCGCCTCGGCTGCCCGGTACAGCCCGAAGGGAATCCGTGGCGCGTGTCCGTCGGTCCGCTCGGTCGGACACATCACGACCGACTGGCCGCACGACGCCGCCCGCGCCAATGACGACGTCTTCGTGTTCGGCCTCATCGAGGACATCGAGGGGATCGAGAACCTCGATTCCATCGCACGCGACGGCGGCCTGGACGGTCTGCTGTTCGGCCCCTTCGACCTCTCCATGGCACTCGGGCTGAACGGGGAGGTGCAGCATGAGCGTCTGCTCGAGTTCCACGACCAGGTCGTGGGAGCCTGCACAACCGCGTCGATCGAATACGTCACAGCCAATGCCGCGTGGGAGTTCGGCGGGGTCGACTCGACTGGATCGCGCATCGTGACCGTGGCAGGAGACCGCGGCGTCGTGTTCGAAGGAAGCCGTGACGCACTCAGCGCCGTGCGCGACAAAATCCGGTCAGGAGAGCTCCGATGAGCCACAACCAGCCGACACCGGAGGCAGAGGGCTACCGGTCTGGCATGCTGGAGAACGACGTTGCGATCGTCACCGGCGCGGCTTCGGGAATGGGCGCGGCCACGGCGCGGCGCTTCGTCGCCGAGGGCGCTCGTGTGATCCTCGCCGACATCGACGAAAAGCAGGGCGCCGCACTGACCCAATCGCTGGGTGAGCGGGCGATGTTCGTCGAGACGGATGTCGCCTCGTCCGCCGGATGGAACACTGCCGTCGAACAGGCGGAGAGCGCCTTCGGCCCCGTCACGATTCTGATGAACAACGCCGGAGTCGACGCGTTCGGCTTCATCGAGCACACCGAACACGACTCCTGGGCCCGTAGCCTGGCGGTGAACCTGCAAGGCCCCCTGCTCGGGATGCGTACGGTCATCCCGTCGATGCGGCGCGCGGGGCGCGGATCCATTATCAACGTCTCCTCTCTACAGGGACGCGAAGCCGAGGTCGGCGTGGTGCCCTACATCGCCGCGAAGTTCGGGTTGCGGGGACTGTCGAAGGCCGCAGCAGTGGAGCTCGGTCGTGATGGCATCCGCTCGAACACGATCTTCCCCGGTCTCATCCGCACGGGTATGACCGAGGGGCAACGCGACCACTACATGGGCCTGATCCCTCTGGTGCGCGCCGGTGAGTCCGACCGGGCGGGACATGCTGACGACGTGGCTGCCCTGGCCGTGTTCCTCGCCTCGTCCCGCTCGTCGTACATCACGGGCGCGGAGATCACGATCGACGCGGCGAAATCGGTCCGGTTCCCGACACTGCTGCATGACTACTCCGCCGAACTCGCGTGGCTCGCGAAGAACGATGAGGTGGATGCGTCATGACGTACGACTCACGAACCACGGTTGTGCTGGGTCCGGCCTGTGCGATCACCCTTGGGGTCACCGAGACACTCCGCAAGGCCGGCAATGACGTGACCATCGAGCCCGGGTACGTAGGTGCCGCCTCGACGACTGCGTGCGTCGACGGGGTCGTGCTCGTCGTGGGCGCACCGGATGCCTACGGGCTCGACGCCGGGGACCTGCACAGCTACCTCTCGGTGATCGCCACCGCTGCCGGGCGAATCGAATGGCTGATGGCCGGGGACGCGACCCACGATCGATCCGTGGTGCTCGTGGCCCCATCCGTCGGGTCCTCTCTACGCGCCGGCCCGACGGCCGTGAGCGCGGCCACCGGCCTGCTTCGAGGGCTCTCCCAGGCGTGGGCCGTCGAATGGGGCGGGCGCGGGGTCCGCTGCAATCTCGTGCAGCCGGGCATCCTGGACACGGACGCGCATGTCGACCACCAGCCGGCGACCATCCCGCTGCACCGCCCCGAGGGCAGAACCGGCACGGCACAGGACGTGGCCGACGCCGCTGCGTTCCTCAGCTCCTCCGACGCCGCCTATCTCAGTGGAGTCGAACTGGACGTCGACGGTGGCCTGAGCGAGAACCGCCAATCCTTGCTTTCGGTGCTGTGGGCAGAGGGATCGCTCACTCCGGAACAAAATCCCTTCGCACGGCTCCTCGGAAAGGCCTGACCCAGCAGCTCCGACTTGTTAGGACCTGCCTACGATGCGAGCCGCCCCGCCCGGTGCGGTGGTCGGGCCTTCCTGACCACCGCACCGGGCGGACATTTTCGAGCAAGTATCTAGATCTCGCCCTAATATTGGGCACATGGTCGAGGTGGATCGGGTGCGACCCCTGGAAGGCGACGCCACCGTTGTCTTCCTCAGCGAGGACCTGTGCGTATTGAATGCCGCCCTTGATCCTGCAACCGCCGGCAGCACCTTCGTGAGTCCAGGTATTCCGCTGGCCGAACTGGTACCGGGGAAGGACAGAGAAACAGCCCTATCCCGACTGAAAGACGTTTTGGCGACCGGTCGGCCTTCCGTCGACCCAAGTTCTCGGAGGTGGCGACTCCAGGTACCTGGAGGCCCACTGTACGTGGCATTGAGCGTGGTGAGGTCAGTCGACATCGGAGGCCGACCGACACTGGCAGTCACATTGCTGAACGTCTCGCAGCAGACTTCGCAGGCTGGGCGCTTGCAATTCCTCAAGGAAGCGTCGGAGCCGATGGGGACTTCGCTCGATGTCCTCACGACAGCACGGCAGTTGGCGGAGGTTCTGGTCCCGGGCCTGGGCGACTTCGCAATCGTAAGCCTCGCCACGGAGATCAGCACAGGAGAGGAGCCGCCGAACAGGACTGGCGGCGGCAATGTGGCATTGCGTCGTGCAGCACTCGCTCCCGCAGGCAGAGAGTGGCCGGAGGGCTTCCTCCTGGAGGGCGAGGACCTCCCGCCACTCCCGAACCAGGAGGTCATCAGGGCCTACCAGCGCGGCCAGGCCTTCTCCCTGACCGGCCGGGCGTCCATCACCGCCGTTCACGGAGACGATCCCGCCATGATCCGAGCCATGGTGCCTGCGGCCGGAGAGTTGTCGGTAGCTTGCGCACCACTTGTCACGGAGCGTGGGCAGGGCGCTCCGGGGCTACTGCTGGGCTCGATCGAGGTCTGGCGTAGAGCGTCCTTTGACGATGTTGAGGTGCGACTGCTCCAAGGGGAGGCATCGCGGGCCGCAGTCGCCATCGACAATGCGCGCCGCTATACGCGGGAACGCAGGATGTCTCTGGCCTTGCAACAGAGCCTGCTGCCACGAACGTCCGGCGAAATGGTGGCGGCCCAGACAGCAGGCGCGTATCTGCCGACGGCGGCAGCCGGACGGCACGAGTTGGGGGGCGACTGGTACGACGTCATCGCCCTGTCCGGAGTGCGGGTGGCCCTGGTAGTCGGGGACGTGGTGGGTCACGGACAGCGGGCAGTGGCAATGATGGGCCGGCTTCGGACAGCCGTGCAGACACTCGCGGATCAGGATCTCGCCCCCGATGAGCTAGTGACACATCTGGACGACCTGGTCGCCCGGATCGACGCGGAGAGCCCGGAGTCGCCGTTGGGCTCCACCTGTCTGTACGTCATTTATGACCCCATCACCCGTACTTGCAGCATGGCCAGCGCAGGTCACCCCCCGCCGATACTTGTGCACCCGGACGGACGCGCGTCACTCGTCGACATCCAACCCGGCCCCGTACTCGGTCTCGGCGGCCACCCGTTCGAGGTCGTTGAATTCAAGGTGGCGCCCGGGTCGGTACTCGCGCTCTACAGCGACGGCCTGATTGAACACCCCGACATCGATACAGGGATCAAAAACCTGGTCGACCGATTGAGCGGCGTCAGCCCGGATGATGCTCCCGAGGCGATCGTCTCCCGGCTGGTGGAGGGGAAATCAGCCACCCGCGATGATGCCACGGCCCTGGTCGCCCGCCTGCGCGAGATGCCGCCCGGCAGCGTCGCGGCCTGGGAACTCGCCGCAGAGGAATCAGCCGTTGCCACAGCCCGGAAGAGCATCCGTCAACACCTCGCCGAAACTGAAGCGTCCGACGAACTCTCCTTCACCACGGAGTTGGCCGTCTCCGAGTTGGTGACCAACGCGGTCCGCTACGGCGGAGGAAGCAGCGTCACACTGCGCCTGATCCGCGAGGGCGACCGCCTGATCTGCGAAGTTTCTGACCCGTCCAGTACCGCGCCACACCTCAAACGCGCCCACAGTGACGACGAAGGCGGACGCGGACTCTTCATCGTTGCCCAGACTGGTCGGCATTGGGGCGTCAGATTCACCGACCACGGCAAGATTATCTGGACCGAACTGCTCTGGAGGTGAGGGCCGCACGGCCTGCCGGACCGCTCAGGTGTGGCGGTCCATGGTCTTCTTGCGCGGGCCATGGACCGCCATCTGAGCGCCTGGAGAATCCCCTCTGTTCAGTGCGCCGCCTTCTAACCGACCAAGGTCGGCTCCTGAGCGCCACGGAGACCGGGCTGGGCATCCAGCGGGGCCAGGGCGCGCAGAATCTCCTCCACGCTCTTCTTGGCGTCGCCGAAAAGCATGCTGGAGTTCTCACGGAAGAACAGCGGATTCTGTACGCCGGCATAGCCGGAGGCCATGGACCGCTTGAAGACGACTACGTTCTCCGCCTCCCACACCCTCAGTACGGGCATGCCTGCGATGGGACTTGAGGGGTCCTCTGTCGCGGCCGGATTGACGGTGTCGTTGGCGCCGATGACCAGCACCACCGAAGTGTCGGCGAAGTCGTCGTTGATCTCGTCCATTTCCAGGACGGCGTCGTACGGGACCTTCGCCTCGGCCAGCAGAACATTCATGTGCCCGGGCAGCCGGCCCGCCACCGGATGCACGCCGAACCGCACCTCCACCCCGCGCTCGCGCAGGGTCCGCGTCAGCTCGGCCACCGGATGCTGGGCCTGCGCGACCGCCATGCCGTAGCCCGGCGCGATGATCACCGACGAGGCGCTCTCCAGTAGCGCTGCGGTTTCCTCCGCACTGGTCTCGCGGTGCTCGCCCTGCTCGTCGTCACTGCTCGCCACGGCCTCGATGCCGAAGCCGCCGGCGATCACGGAGATGAACGAGCGGTTCATCGCCTTGCACATGATGTAGGACAGGTACGCACCGGAGGAACCGACCAGTGCCCCGGTCACGATCAGCAGATTGTTGTTGAGCAGGAATCCGGCAGCCGCTGCCGCCCAGCCGGAATAGCTGTTGAGCATGGAGACGACGACCGGCATGTCGCCGCCACCGATCGAGGCGACCAGGTGCCAGCCGAGAACGAGGGCCAGGGCGGTGATGGCGATCACCAGACCGAGACTCGGGGTGATCGCGAACCAGATGGTCAGCCCCAGGAACACGGCCAAAGCTCCTACGTTGAGGGCGTTCTTGCCCGGCAGCATCAGCGGCGCCGACTTGATCCGGGCCGACAGCTTCAGAAAGGCGATGATCGAGCCAGTGAAGGTGACCGCCCCGATGAAGATGCCGATGGACACCTCGGCATGGTGGATGCGGAGCAGGTCGGGAGCGATCGCAGTCTGCGCCGAGCCGTGCGCCTCGACCTCGTAGTAGCTGTTCCAGCCGATCAGCACCGCGGCGAGGCCGACGAAGCTGTGCAGGATGGCGATGAGTTCCGGTATCTGGGTCATCTCGACCTTCCGGGCCCGCCAGATGCCCGCCGCGCCGCCCACCACCATCGCGGCAATGATCAAGACGATGGCGACGGCCGAGATGTCCCTGCCCGCGATGACGATCGTGGCGACCAGCGCCAGTGTCATACCACCGATGCCGTACGCGACGCCGGCTCGCGAGGTGTGGTGCTGGGAGAGTCCCGCGAGACTGAAGATGAAGAGCAGGGCCGCGACGATGTCGGCGGCCTGGATAGCCGTATGGGCAGTCATTGTGCTCAGCCTCTCGAGAACATGCCGAGCATGCGGCGGGTGATGGCGAATCCTCCGAAGACGTTCACGGACGTCAGCAAGATCGCGATGAACGACAGCACGGTGACGGTCGCCGAGTCATGGCCGATCTGCACGAGCGCGCCGATCACCACGATTCCGGAGATCGCATTGGTGACCGACATCAGCGGGGTGTGCAGCGCATGGTGCACCTTGCCGATGACGTAGTAGCCGATGACCACGGCGAGTGCGAACACCGTGACGTTCCCCGCCAGTTGGGCTGGAGAGAACGCGATCAGCAGGAACATCGCGGCCATGCCCAGGCCCACCAGACCAAAGCGAGCAGTCGCCGGCATAGGCTTCTTCGGCTCGGCGGCCTCCTCATCCGGAACGACGGTCGCCTTCGCAGGCGCGGCCGACACCTCCACGGGCGGCGGGGGCCAGGTCTTCTCGCCGTTCCGCACCACGGTCACGGAGCGCTGCACCACGTCGTCGAAGTCCAGCTCGAGGTGCCCGTCCTTCTCCGAGGTGAGCAGCTTCAGCAGGTTGACGAGGTTGGTGCCGTACAACTGCGACGCCTGTGCGGGCAGGCGACCGACCAGGTCCGTGTAACCGATGATCGTCACGCCGTTGTCGGTGACGATCGCCTCACCGGCCACCGTGCCCTCGACGTTGCCGCCCTGGGCCGCGGCCATGTCGACGATGACACTCCCGGGCTTCATCGACGCCACGTCCGCAGCGGTGATCAGTCGGGGTGCCGGGCGGCCGGGTACCAGGGCCGTGGTGATGATGATGTCGACGTCAGCGGCCTGCTCGCTGTAGACCTCCGCAGCGCGCTGGTTGTACGCCTCCGACGTCGCCTTGGCGTACCCGTCGGTGCTGGCCTGTTGCTCCACCTCGACGGCCAGGAACTCGCCGCCCAGCGAGCGGACCTGGTCGGCGACCTCGGCCCGTGGGTCGGTGGCCCGTACCACTGCGCCCAGGCTGTTTGCCGCGCCGATCGCCGCGAGTCCGGCCACACCGGCACCCGCAACCAGGACCTTCGCCGGCGGCACCTTGCCCGCGGCGGTGACCTGGCCGGTGAAGAACCGGCCGAAGACGTGCGCGGCCTCGATAACCGCGCGGTAGCCCGCGATATTGGCCATCGAGCTGAGCACGTCCAGCGACTGGGCCCGGGAGATCCGCGGCACGGCGTCCATCGCCAGTACCGTGATGGGCCGCCGCGCGAGCTCGTCCAGCAGCTCGGAGTTGAACCCCGGGGCGATCAGCCCAACGAGCACGGCGCCGTCCCGTAGCCGCCCGATCTCCTGCGACGACGGGGCATTGACCTTCAGCACGACATCCGCCTGCCAGGCATCCCCGATCAGGGCCCCGGCCTCCTCATAGGCGTCGTCGGTGAAGCCCGAGGCCACTCCGGCCTTCGACTCCACGACGACCTCGTAACCCAGTCCGAGGAGCTGACGCACACTGGACGGTGTCGCCGCGACGCGGGTCTCTCTGGTGGCAGATTCGGCGACGACACCGACCTGCTGCGGTGGTGATTCCGACATCAATAGCTCACTTTGCATGCGAAATGGTTTCTGAGCAGCGATAAATGACGGGCAGTAGCTCAAATTCGACAGAAGCGTTCCCCTCGCCTGCAACGCTGCGATTCAGCGGGCCAGGGGATCGAGGTCGACCCGAACGCAGCGGGTGGCCTGTGTGGCTACGGACGGACCTTAGTCCTGCGCGGTCGGACGGATGACGATGGTGCCCACGTCGACGCTGTCGGGCTGCTCGATGGCATAGGCGATGCCGCCGGCCACCGCCTCCGGCGGGATCGCGATCTTGTCCATCATGGTCTGGATGTCGCCCCTGACCGTCTCGTTCATGGGCTCCGCGAACTCCGTCGCAACGAACCCCGGCGAGATGGTGGTGACGCGGACGCTGCCGTTCGACTCTTGGCGCAGGGCCTCGGAGATGTCGGAGACTGCACTCTTCGTACCGGCGTACACGCCCATGGTCGGAACGATGCGCAGGCTGGCAGTGGACACGGTGTTGACGAAGTGCCCGAAGCCCTGTGCCCGGAAGACAGGCAGGGCTGCGGCGATCCCGTAGAGGACACCCTTCACATTGATGTCGATCATCTGCTCCCAGTCCTCGACGCGGAGCTCGTCGAAGGGGGAGATCAGACCGATGCCCGCATTGCTGACGAGGGTGTCCAGCTTGCCGAACCGGTCACAGGCCAGCTTGACCAGGGCGCTCACGTCGTCACGCTTCGTCACGTCCGTGCTGATCCAGGCGGCTTCACCACCTGCTTTCTCGATGCGACCGGCAAGAGCCTTGAGACGCTCCGGACGGCGTGCCGCGAGGACTACCTTCGCACCTCGTTCGGCCAGCAGAAGCGCGGTCGCCTCGCCGATGCCGCTGCTGGCACCAGTGATCGCCACGACCTTACCTTCGATACCCGACATGATTGAGAGTCCTTCCGGACGGACGATGGGAGCGGGCGGGCGCCATGCTCTACAGCCAAAAGTGGCGGCGTCCCCGCTTCACGCCTACACTAAGTGGCGGCACCTCCACTTGGCAAATGGGCAGGCGGGAGTGGGGCAGCACCCTTTTCCGGAAGTTCTCGACCAGGGAGCCCTGGACGGGGCGGTCTACCCGCAACGACGTGGAGTCAGATGTTCAGGAAACAGCCGTGGTCCTCTTCATGATGCGGCGCGCCATCGCGAGGGTCATCGCCTCTGGTAGGCGGGAGCCGACTCGGGCGATGAGGTTGTTGAGCCGGCCGTCCACGACGGATGCCTTTCGAACGCCGAGTGCCTTGAGAGCAGTGGTGACCACCTGCTCGGGGGTGCGCATCTTGCCCAGCGGCGACTTCTGACCGCTCATCATGGGAGTGTCGGTCGGTCCGGGGCAGAGGGCGAATACGCGGACACCGGTGTCGGCGTTCTCGGCGCTCACAGCCTGAGTGAACGACAGAACGAATGCCGCGCTCGCAGTACGCGCCGCCATATAGGGGGCGGGCTGGAAAGCACCAGTTCCTGCGATGTTGATGATCACGCCGCCGCCTCGCGAGACCATGTCGGGCAGGACACGGACGGTGTTCTCCATGACTGTCCTGACGTTGAGATTGACAAGTGGGCCCGCGGCTTCCGGGTCCATGTCCGCCACTGCTCCGAGAGGGCTGAGGCCCGCGTTGTTCACAAGGAAGTCGATGGAGAGGCCGAGGTCGGCGATGCGCTGGAAGAGGCGTTCCGATGCGTGGGCTGCGGAGAGATCGATTCTCTCCGTGAACACGTCAACGTGATGCGCGGCGCGAAGCGACGCCGCCAAGGCGTCAAGCTTGTCGATCGACCGCGCGACGAGCAGAAGGTGGGCGCCGCGCGCTGCGAGCCGACGGGCGAACTCCTCGCCGATGCCGGAAGAGGCCCCGGTGATCAGGGCTGTTCGGCCGGAGATGACGGACGGGTCGTACATGACGGCTCCTCGCTTTACGGGTTGGCGACGTCACCGGAGCAGTGCCGGCCCCGATGTTCCAACTGTGGTTGAGAGGGCCCTGGCGCGAGGTCGACGCCATCTCCAGCCCGGAGTTGTTCAGCGTGGCCAGGACTGCAAGGTCGTCCGCGGTCACGGGCCGCGGGCTTCACGGGATGTCGAGGGCGCGTGAGGCCGTCGGCAAGTCGTCAGCGGCGGATCTTGTGGATTGCCTTCTCGGCTCGGCCCGCTGAGATGCCTGATCTGAGCGGCCGCAACGCTGTCGTGGTGCAGCTGAGAGGGCAACCGTGTGGTACGTCGCCGACACCGCCTGCCTGGCGGATATCTCGTCCATTCGGATAGCGTATCCGATTACCTTTGCGCTGGGGCCGGTAGGGCGCCCGGAGTGCTCGCCTTGCCTCCCGGTTCTTGCCACCCCTGAGGCTCACTGGGAGGGGTTCAGACGGCGTGACCGGCGAAGGAGCGGCTGAACTGCTGTCCCGACTGAACCATCGCTCGGACGTCGCCGAGCCGCTTGTTCTCGTAGTCTCGGAGAGCATGTGTCAGCGCTGGTCCTTGGACACCGGATGCAACAGATTCAGCGAGGGCCTCGGCGTCGTCAAGCGACGCGTTGAATCCGGAACCCGTCATAGGGGTCGGCACATGCGCAGCGTCTCCCACGAGGGCAAGGCGCCCGTTGACGAGTCTGTCGGGAACGTACTCTGCGATCGGAGTGCCGATGACGGCATGCCTTGCAGCGCAGTCGAGGATGACATCGCGCCAGAGGGCCGGCCAGAGGTCATTGGCCTCTGCTGTGAGTTGACGGAGAGTCGCCTCTGGCATGTCCGCGGAAGCGAGTGAATGGTGCACGACGTCGCCGACGACGCACCCCGTGTTACGGAGGAGTTCATTGCGGCTGGCGTCGAACCAGCCCCAGCCGAGCCGGCGGGACCCCGGAACGGCAGAGCCGTCGCGGCCGGGCAGCGGGTAGCCGAAGAGGTAGCTGTCCCCGGTGCCCAGGATCTCCATGGCCCGGGGCCACCGGTGCCGTGAGGGAATCGCGGACTCATCGGTCAGACCGATCCAGAGCACATATCCGGCGAAGGTCGCGTCGGGCCTGTCAGGTGAGACGCTCCTGCGCACGACACTTCGGTGACCATCGGCGCCGATCAGGACATCACCACGGAACACCTGGTGGTTCGAGGTAGTCGCCCACGCGGAATGGGCGTCCTGGCCAACGCTCTTCACGGACGTGTTGTGACGAAGCTCGATGTGGGGATCGGCGTCGACGGCCGCACGCAGCCGGTCATGAACGGCGGTCCAGGTCATCACAGGGGCGGAGTCGGATGAAGGGCTGAGCGCCGTCGAGTCCCCATCCGAGCGCTCGCGCCCTGTGAGTCTTTCGAACAGGCCTTCACGCACAGAGCCGAGAGACGCACCAGTGCGAGGGAAGTCGTCCACTCGCTCCAGCATCGTGACGTCGATTCCGGCGCGAGAAAGGGCCAGACCGGTCATCAAGCCTGAAAGAGATGCGCCGACCATGACGGCGGTGCCCTGACGCCCGGAACAATCGCGAACGGGGTGCATCTTGCGTGCTTGCGTGTTCATGATGTTGATTCCCTCATGCACGGGAAACCACAGCGGCGCTGTTGGTGCCGACATGGCCCAACCCCTCTGGTTGGCGATCCGCACATCGGACTCACCAACCAAGTGGACACGTGTCCGATCACACCCAGAACGTTACCGGACGCGCCTCCACTTAGTAAACGACACCTGATTCATGACGGGATGACCTCTTCCGGCAGGGCCCGGGCCGTATCAACGCGGTCGAGTTGCCGCAGCGCGAGCAGCCCGCCGACGCCCGGAACGACGGCCAGGACCTTGGCGGCGGTCGTGGTCCGCCTGAGACGCCAGGTCGCGATCACGACGAACAGGTAGGCGCAGCCGTGAGTGGGGCCCATCAGGGACGAGACGGGCTCGAGGTGGACGGTGAACAGATTGGCCAGCATCACGATCAGCGAGATCAGTTCGACGTGAGCGGCAATGCGCAGATGGCTCGGAGACCGCACGTGCACGGTCACACCCCCGTGGTGGAGCCGGGGCGGATGATCATCAGGACGGTGACCGTGGCCCAGAGCAGATTGAAGACGCCGGTGAACATGGCGAGACGGCCCGGTGACAACGGGGTGCCCGCTGACGACGGCGCCGAGCGTGCAATCTCCGTCCCGGCCAGGGCGCGGTCCTGAGCAGGAAGGATCACCAGCGCCAGGACACCGGAGGCCGCTGCGGTCAGCAGGATCGAAGCAACCAACCAGGTATCGCCGAGGATGCCGAGGCTACTGGCCGTGGCAAAGCCGAACAGGGGAACCGCGATGCCGATTCCCGCGTAGACGCGGCAGATGCGGTGCAGCGTCCGCAGGGCCGTCAGCGCCTCGCCATGGCCGGAGTCGCCGAGGGCGCGGCGCCACGTCGCGGGAAACATGCTCGCGGCCACGGTGACCGGACCAACGGCCACGATGGCAGCCAGAACATGCAAGGACAGGAGGAACTTGGTCATGCCTGGCGCTCCGGGGCGGCCTGACGCTCGCCGGTGACCTTCGAGGCCGGAAGGCGGCCAGCCTTCGAGGTGCCCTTGAGCGTGTCGCCTTCGACAGTCACGTCAAAGACCAGCTTCAGCCGCATGGGCTTGGTGACGGCCTGCTTCCAGGTGAGCCGGGCGCCGTCGATGACGACGTCGTTCAGCTGCACCTCCTCACCGGCTCCGTGGGCAACACCGGTCAGGACACCGTCCTGCCGACGGAGTTCGACCACGGCCTTCATCTTGCCAATGGGGGTGGAGATGGACAGGTTCCAGGTGCCTTCAACGGACATGCTGATGTTCTTCCTGACTGTGCTGTGCAAGGGAGATGGCGGACGAATGGGCGGCAAGGAGCGCGGCCCGAATGTTCAGAGGACGGCGGGAACCGGGCCCTGGGCGCGCCAGACGGTCCCGCGCCGCTCGTGGGCGAAGAGCTCTTCGACAGCGTGCGCGACGCGGGGACCCACCTCGCGCTCCAGCAGGTACAGCCCCAGGTCGAGCCCGGAGGTGACGCCGGCTCCGGTGATCAGGTCACCGTCGTCCACGACTCGGGCGCGGACCGCGTGGGCGCCGGTGGCATCCAACATGTCCAGGCCGATGTGGTGCGTGGTGGCGTGGCGCCCCTCCAGCAGACCCGCCATGGCCAGGACGAGCGAGCCGCCACAGACGGTCGCGACCGTCATGTCCGGGTCATCCATCGCCTTCTTGAGCAACGCCGGCAGCTCGGTGGTCAGCGTGCGGCCGAGGAGCACCGGGATGAACTCGTCCTGCTTCCACTCGCCGGCACCCACCTCTTCCTCGGGAACCTCGCCTGGCTCGCCGACGCGTCCGGACGCCCCGGGCACCAGGAACATGTCCGCACGCTCCAGGTCGAGGGCGGCGGTAGCACGCAGTGCCAGCCCTCCAGTACCGCTGATCACCTCCCGGGGACCCTCAGCAGAGGCCAGCTCGACGGTTACCGCACCCTCTGATGCGGCGCTGCCCGCGTACAGCACCTCGTAGGGGGCGACGACATCGAGGGGGTCGAAGCCATCGAACAGGACAATCTGGATGCGCATGGGTGTTCCTTCGGATGTCGATTTCCTCTGACGCTCCGAAGTCAACCGGCTGCCGCCCTGATCGCCCAGTGGCACTAGTGACAGTTTTCAACGGGATATCGCCAAGGACTACCAGAGGGCTCATACCTGCGATGACATGGGGTTATCCGGATACCGGGCCAGATCTGCCGCACGATGAGGAGGGAGGTTCCGGTCATGCACACCGTCGCCGTTCTCGCGCTGGATCAGGTGATCCCGTTCGATCTGTCCACCCCGATCGAGATCTTCACCAGGACCCGACTCCCCGACGGCCGCCCCGGCTACCAGATCCGGGTGTGCGCCGAGCGCGACGAGATCGACGCCGGGGCGTTCACCCTGCGCGCCCCCTGGGGCCTGGAGGGCCTCCAGGACGCGGACACGATCATCGTGCCGGGTGTCACCGATCCCATGGCCCCGCTCGCTTCACCCGTGCGCCATGCACTGCGTTCGGCCGCCGCCGACGGCACGCGGATCGCCTCCATCTGCGCAGGCACCTTCCCGCTGGCTGCCACCGGTCTCCTCGACGGATTGCGGGCAACCACCCATTGGCGTGCGGCCGGGCTTCTGGCCGCACGCCATCCGGACATCGACGTCGACCCGGATGTCCTCTATGTCGACAACGGCCAGTTCCTCACCTCGGCCGGCGCAGCCGCGGGTATGGACTTGTGCCTGCACATGATCCGCCGTGATTACGGCTCGGCCGTCGCCGCCGACGCAGCCCGGCTGTCGGTGATGCCCCTCGAACGGGAGGGCGGGCAGGCGCAGTTCATCGTCTACGACCACGCTCCCACGCCACAGGGTTCCGACCTCGAGACGCTTCTCACCTGGCTGCGGGAAAACCTGGGCCGCAATCTCACCCTCACTGACATCGCCACCCACTCGGGGACCAGCACCCGCACCCTGATCCGACGCTTCCGCGACCAGACCGGCACCACCCCGCTCCAGTGGCTCCATCGAGCCCGCATCCGCCAGGCACAGCATCTGCTCGAGACCACGGAGCACTCCGTCGAACGCATCGGCACCCAGGTCGGCTTCGGCTCACCCACCACCTTCCGCGACCGCTTCAAACGCACGACTGGCGTCAGCCCGCAGACCTACCGGCGCACATTCAGCTGAGCTCCGACAAGGCCCGCGACGCCGTCGCCGACACTCGCCGAGCGACTCACCCTCGCGGGAGGCATCCCGGACATCGCGATGGCCGGCGACAACGGCACCGCCCCCGCCCACTTGGCCAAATCGCAAAGCACTGACCGGCAGCCCGTCATCGGTTTGTGAGCCACCGGGCCCACTAGACAGTGCCCGGCGAGGAGCCCGCACCCTTCGCAAGCTTTGCAAAGTACGCAAAGAAGATTCGCAGCAATTGGCAGCCATCCACGCTTGTTGGCACTTAGTGCCAGTGCCAGAGTTCCAGTGCGGCCCGCCGAACCTTCGGCAGCAGGCGCAAAGAACCGGGCACGATTCACGCCCTGACGTCGGCGATCCCGGCAGTTGTGCGCGCATTGCACGGCAGCATTGCTCAGCTCCGCTCGGCGACGGGACGGCGGGCCGCACCCAAGATCGAGACAATTCGAGACACACAGTGCCACTCGCTACTTCTGATGACCGGGAGATTGGCAGAGCGGCCAACCGAGGAGACGGTGACAGTCATGGCAGAGTCGAGGACGCAGGCGGCCGGGGAACTCGCGGGGCGCTGGGCCACCGACCCGCGCTGGCAGGGAATCGAGCGCACCTTCAGCGCCGAGGACGTGGTCCGGCTCTCCGGGAGCGTCCGTGAGGAGCACACGCTGGCCCGGCGCGGTGCCGAACGGCTGTGGCGGCAGCTGCACGAGCTCGACTACGTCCACGCGCTCGGCGCGCTCACCGGCGGCCAGGCCGTCCAGCAGGTCAAGGCAGGGCTCCAGGCCATCTATCTGTCCGGCTGGCAGGTCGCCGCCGACGCCAACCAGGCCGGCCACACCTACCCCGACCAGAGCCTCTACCCCGTCAACTCCGTGCCCCAGGTGGTCCGCCGGATCAACAACGCGCTGCTGCGCGCCGACCAGATCGCCACCGCCGAGAACGCCGGCGACACCATGGACTGGCTGGCGCCGATCGTCGCCGACGCGGAAGCCGGGTTCGGCGGACCGCTGAACGCCTTCGAGCTGACCAAGGCGATGATCGCGGCGGGGGCCGCCGGCATCCACTACGAGGACCAGCTCGCCTCGGAGAAGAAGTGCGGGCACCTCGGGGGCAAGGTCCTCGTGCCGACCTCGCAGCACATCCGCACCCTGAACGCGGCCCGTCTCGCCGCCGACATCGCCGATGTGCCCACCGTCATCGTCGCCCGCACCGACGCGCTCGCCGCCAACCTGCTGACCAGCGACGTCGACGAGCGCGACGCCCGGTTCGTGACCGGCGAGCGCACGTCCGAGGGCTTCTACCGGGTCCAGAACGGCATGGCCCCCGTGATCGCCCGCGGCCTCGCCTACGCCCCGTACGCCGACCTCATCTGGGTCGAGACGGGCACCCCGGACCTCGCCCAGGCCCGAGAGTTCGCCGAGGCGGTCCATGCCGAGCACCCGGACCAGCTGCTCGCCTACAACTGCTCGCCGTCCTTCAACTGGAAGGCCGCCCTGGACGACGACCAGATCGCCAAGTTCCAGCGGGAGTTGGGCGCGATGGGCTACCGGTTCCAGTTCATCACGCTGGCCGGCTTCCACTCCCTCAACCACGGCATGTTCGACCTCGCCCGCGGTTACGCCGAGCACGGCATGACCGCCTACGTCGACCTACAGGAGCGGGAGTTCGCCTCCCAGGAGCACGGCTTCACCGCCGTGAAGCACCAGCGGGAGGTCGGTACCGGCTACTTCGACCTCGTCTCCACCGCCGTCAATCCGGCCTCCTCCACCACCGCGCTGGCCGGCTCCACCGAGGAGGAGCAGTTCCACTAGGCACCGCACGGTCGCCCGCGGGCCTCCTCCCCTGATCGGGCGGGAGCCGGGCGACCGTCCCCGCCCGGCTCCCGCTCCGCTCCCCGATCAGGAGATCCTGATGTCCACCAGCGCACTGACCCACCTCGTCCGCGTCCTCGCGGCACCGGGCGACCGCTACGACGAGATCCTCACGCCCTCCGCCCTGGACTTCGTCGGCCACCTTGCCGCCGCCTTCGGCACGCGCCGCCAGGAACTCCTCAAGGAGCGCAGGCGGCAGGCGATCCGGCTCGCGTCCGGTTCCCCGCTCGAGTTCCCGATGGTCACCTCCGCCGTCCGCGCCGATCCGACCTGGCGCGTGGCACCCCCCGCCCCCGGCCTGACCGACCGCCGCGTCGAGATCACCGGGCCGCCGGACCGCCGTATGACGGTGAACGCCCTCAACTCCGGTGCCCGGATATGGCTCGCGGACTTCGAGGACGCCACTGCCCCCACCTGGGACAACCTCATCGGCGGGCAGATCAATCTGCTCGACGCCATCGAGCGGCGCATCGACTTCACCACGCCGGAGGGCAAGGAGTACCGGCTCGGGGAACAGCCGGCCACCATCGTGGTCCGGCCGCGTGGCTGGCATCTCGACGAGGAGCATCTGGAGTACGAGGGCAGGCCGGTGCCCGCCGCCCTCGTCGACTTCGGGCTGTACTTCTTCCACTGCGCGCAGCGCCAGATCGACGCCGGACGCGGCCCGTACTTCTATCTCCCCAAGCTGGAGAACCGGTACGAGGCCCGCCTCTGGAACGACATCTTCATCATGGCGCAGCATCTGCTCGGCATCCCCAGGGGCACGATCCGCGCCACCGTCCTCATCGAGACGATCACCGCCGCCTTCGAGATGGAGGAGATACTCCACGAACTGCGTGAGCACAGCTCCGGCCTCAACGCGGGCCGCTGGGACTACCTGTTCAGCCTGATCAAGACCTTCGGCCACCGCACCGACTTCCTGTTGCCGGACCGCGCACAGGTGACGATGACCGCCCCTTTCATGCGGGCCTACACCGAACTGGTCGTCCGCACGTGCCACAAGCGTGGTGCCCATGCCATCGGCGGCATGGCAGCCCAGGTGCCCAGCAAGGACGGGGCCGCGCACGAGGCGGCCCTGGCCAAGGTCCGCCTCGACAAGGAACGCGAGGCCGAGGACGGCTTCGACGGCTCCTGGGTCGCCCACCCCGGCCTCGTCCCGGTGTGCCGCGAGGTCTTCGACGGTGTCCTCGGCGAACGGCCGCACCAGATCGACCGCACCCGTGACGACGTGGAGGTGACGGCGGCGGACCTGCTGTCGGTGCACCGTATCAGCGGTCCGCCCACGCCGGAGGGGCTGCGCACCAACATCGCGGTCGCGCTGCGCTACTTCGCCGCCTGGCTGCGCGGGCAGGGCGCGGTCGCCCTGTACGGCCTGATGGAGGACGCGGCCACCGCCGAGATCGCCCGGGTGCAGATCTGGCAGTGGCTGCGGCACCGTGTCCTGGACCGGGAGAGGGTCCTGCGGGTCCTCGACGACGAACTCGCCGCGCTGGGCGCCGAATACCCGTGGGCGGATCTCGACGCCGTGCGAGCCGTCTTCGAACGCACCGCCCTGGCGCAGGAGTTGCCGCTGTTCTTCACTCCCGACGCCTACTCCCGTCACCTCGTCCGGAACATCGAGGCAACGAACCCCGGGACTGCTCAACCGTAGGACCGGCCGGGAATTCCACACATACGGCCAGGAATGAGCAACCTGGCGCGACCGGGCTGAGGGGCCCGGACGACGGCCACCGGTTGAGGGACCGGCGGCTGCTTGACAGGGGAAGGGCGGGAAGCGCGAGTACGGCGCTTCCCGCCCTCGGCGTGGGAGGTCAGCGGGACAGTGCGCAGTCACCGCACAAGGACCCCTTGCCATCCGGCGCGGCGCGATAGATCAGGCAACAACTGCGGCGCCGGAACGCTCCGTCGGGCGTCGAGGTACTGGTGTCGCGCAGTGGGGGCCGTTGCAGAAGGAGCGAGCTGAGGGTGCGGGTCCGGGCGGTGAGATCCGGGCGGGCCGCTGTGATCATGGTTGCCGCTCCGTTGACGGCCGAGGCGGTGTTGCCGCGCAGGATGTGCCGGGAGACCGAGAACTGGGCCATGGTGTCGGCGAGTTCGCGCAGAGCGCCGTCCAGCAGGCGGCTGCTGAGTTCGTCGGCGAGCCGGGGCGGCGAGTCTGCGGGTTCGGCGGTGAAGGCGTCGTAGGGCAGCGACAAGGGGATCGGGCCACCGATCACGGGCCGCCAGCGCAGATCGTCGAGGCCCGGAGCGAGGACCAGGCCGTGCAGCACGGCGGCGGCCAGGGCGGGCGAGATGAGCCGGGCGGCCAGCCCGAGGTGGGCGACGGAGGCCGCCACCCGCACCTCGACCGCGCCGGGTGGCTGCCCGCCTGCCGTGGCCAGCCAGTCCCCCACACCCGTCACACGCGCTGCGAGCAGCGGACGGGACATCGGCTGCCAGGGATCGGCCGGCTCCGTGCCGGGCGGGTGTGCCTCTACGGCGAAGAACGGGCCGAGCGCGGTGATCTCCTCGATCACCGCGCTCGCCGTCGGTGGGCTGGTCATGCCGGGAGGGGGTCCGGCTTCGGAGAAGTGGCGGGGGCGTCCTGACGCGCGGGCTGCAACAGGCGTTCCGCCAGCGGGGCGAAGACCAGGCCGATGGCCGCCCAGAGGATCAGCTGCGCGCCCACGGAGTAGAAGCGGAAGGCGAACAGCACGTCGGCCGGGAAGCCCGGGTAGACGATGGTGCCCTTGGCGTCGGTCAGCGGCAGCGGGGTCTCGGTGGCCTGGTTGCCGTAGTTGTCCCTGTTGTACCCGAGGTCGCCGTACTGGGGCAGGAGCAGCATGACGATCCCGATCGCCACGACGAACGCGGCGACGGCGAGGAGCGTGGCGTTCCAATTGCCGAACCGTGCCTGGAGCCGCTTGCCGAGCCAGACGGCTCCGGCGAGGAGGGCGATGGAGCAGACGACCATGGTCAGGTACAGGGCGCTGCGCTGTTCGATGGTTTCCTCGTGACCGATGGCAGGCGGATTGGCCGGGTACTTCAGGAACGGCACCAGGTACATGCCGAGGAACCCGCCGCCCGCCACGAGAAGCGCCAGCGTGCGGGCGCGCAGACCGCCGGTGCGGCCCAGGCAGACGGCGTAGGCGACGGCGAACAGCGCGCCCATGGCCATGCCGAAGAACACGATGCCCACGCCGATACCGAGATTGGCCTGGATCGTCCGGCTGAACAGTTCGGATCCTGCGGCCTCGACGGGCAGGCCCGCCGCCTTGTCCAGGGCGTTCTGTGCGGCGTCACGCCCGCTCTCGTAGTCGATGGCCTTGGCGATCTGCGGTTCGGCGAAGATCCGCGCGAAGGCGAAGGCGAGCAGACCCGCGACCGCGCCGGCGAGCACGCCGCGCAGTATGAGCTTCTTTTCCATGTCGAGTTGTCCGTACGTCCTGGTGCCGGCGGAGGGTCAGTGGCAGGGGAAGCCGAGGAAGTGACGAGCGTCGTGGACGAACTCGTGCACGTGCGCGTCGTTTCCGAACACCGACACCGCGCCCTGGTCGACACCGATGAAGTAGTAGACGGCCAGCGCGATCAGAGCGGTGCCGACCAGCCAGATGACGGCCTTGGAGACCGGCAGGACGACCGGTGTGGACGCCGGGCGGGGCGTGGAAATGCTGCTCAAGGTGAGCCCTCCTTGGGGATCGTGCGTCCCTTGCGTGTACGGGCGGAGTGAGGGCTCAGTGTCTGACTCGCCCGTCACCTTCCGGTGGCGGGCTCACAGTGGCGCGACCGTGCTGGAATTCCACCAGCTTCCTTATGCCATCACTACATGGGGAACGTACGGCCTGCTTCTCCGGCCGGTCAATCAAGTCCACCCCAAATCAACCGGCAGAAGCCCGCGCCTCTTCGGGTCAGCGGTGGCGGAACTCGGGCGGCCGCTTGTCGACGAAGGCGCCCATGCCCTCCTTCTGGTCGGCGGTCGCGAACACCGCGTGGAAGAGGCTGCGTTCGAAGCGGACGCCCTCGGTGAGCGTGGTCTCGAAGGCGTGGCCCACGGCTTCCTTCGCCATCATCGCCACCGGGAGCGACATGCCGGCGACGGTCTCGGCGACAGCGAGCGCCTCGCCGAGCAGCTCGTCGGCGGGCACGATCCGGGAAACGAGTCCGGCGCGCTCGGCCTCGGCGGCGTCCATGGTGCGCCCGGTCAGGCACATCTCCATGGCCTTGGCCTTGCCGACCGCCCGGGTCAGCCGCTGGGAGCCGCAGTTGCCGGGGATCACGCCCAGCTTGATCTCCGGCTGGCCGAAGACGGCGGTGTTGGCGGCGAGCAGGATGTCGCAGAGCATGGCGAGTTCACAGCCGCCGAGGGCGTATCCGGAGACGGCCGCGAGGGTCGGCGTGCGCACCTGGGCGAGCCGGTCCCAGGCCGTGAACCAGTCGGTGAGGAACATGTCCAGGTAGCCCTGCGGCTGCATCTCCTTGATGTCGGCCCCGGCGGCGAACGCCTTCGCCGAGCCCATGATCACGATGCACCCGCACTCCGGGTTCCGGTCGAGGGCCTCGGTGGCGGCCACGACCTCCTCCATGACCTTCAGGTTCAGTGCGTTGAGGGCCTTCGGACGGTTGAGGGTGAGCAGGGCGGTACGGCCCTTGCGCTCGACGAGGATCGTCTCGTACTCGGTGCTCATGCGTGTTCCCCGCTCCGGTCCCTGATCGTCCGTACGATGCCGGAGAAGTCCTCCGTGGCTCCGGCGCGCTCGGCATAGGCGGCGTACAACTCGGCCGCGCGCAGACCGAGTTCCGCATGGACGCCGCCCGACCGGACCGCGTTGGCGGCCAGGGCCAGGTCCTTGGCCATGAGGGAGGCGGCGAATCCCGGCCGGTAGCCGCGGTTGGCGGGGCCGGCCGGGACGGGGCCGGAACATCCCGCGGCCGGTATCCTGACTCCCGGATCAGCGCGCGCCGTCCGCCTTCCCGACATCCAGCTCGTCAGTGGCGTAACTCTCGACGGCGTACTCCCCGGTCACAGTGGCGGGACCGCGCCGGATTCACACCGGCTTCCCTGCACCGCGGGCCTTGTGCTCACGACAATATAGTTGGACGTCCCAGTAAATCCACCCCGCGGGACCCCACCATGACGTCGCTGCCGGTCCGGCCGACATCACATTCTCGGCCGCCGCGCAATTCGAGAAGGTTTAGCCCAAAGCCTTAGGGCCACTCGAAGACGGTGTGGCGATGGAGAACGCGTGAGTTTGCGCGTGAGCCGTGAGCCGCTGCACGCCTCACTAGTTCACAAAAACCTCATAAAACTCACATAAATCACATATGACGGCAGACCGCGGTACTCGAAGCGTGCGGAGCGAGGACGACGCCATGACGGACGACGACCGGCAGACGCCGACAGAGGTACTGCGCCGGGCGCGCGACCAGCTCGGCGACATGACCGGCATGACAGCGGAGACCGTCTCGTCCTTCGAGAAGACGGACGGCGGTTGGTCCCTGGCGATCGAAGTCCTCGAACTCGCCAAGGTCCCGGAGACGATGAGCCTGATGGCGAGCTATCAGGTGGACCTCGACGAACAGGGACAGCTCACCGGCTACCGGCGCATCCGTCGCTACGAGAGGGGGCGGTCCGAAACAGACCGCTCCGGCGGCCAGTAGGCCGCCCGCCCGCGGTCAGCCCTTCCCCCGGCAAGGAGGACGACAGACATGACCGTTGTCCCAGCACAACAAGCCAGCGGAGGAGGCCGCAGCAGCAGCCTCTACGACGTACTGGAACTCGTCCTCGACAGGGGTCTGGTCATCGACGCGTTCATACGTGTCTCCCTGGTCGGCATCGAGATCCTCAAGATCGACGTACGGGTCGTCGTCGCCAGCGTCGACACCTACCTCCGCTTCGCCGAGGCCTGCAACCGCCTCGACCTGGAGGCGGGCCCCCACAAGAGCCCCGGCCTGCCCGACATGGTCGGCGAGATCACCGAGTCCGGCGCCCGCGGCAAATCCAAGGGCGCGCTGTCCGGCGCCGCGGAGACGATCTCCGACGCCTTCCGGCAAGGCCGTGACGAGGGCTCCTCGAAGGAGCAGGAAGAGCATGAGCGCCGGCCGCGGACGCGCAAGAGCACAGCTGCGCGCCGCAAGGAGAGGGAGGAAGACGAGTGAGCACCTACGTCTACGCCATCACCGCGCGGTCGCACCCCGCCCTCCCCGAAGGCCTGGACGGCGTGGGCAACCCGCCCCAGCCGGTGCGTGTGCTGGAAGAGGGTGAGCTCGCGGCGGTCGTCAGCGACGCGCCGGAGGACCTGCGCCCCAAGCGACGCGAACTCCTCGCCCACCAGAACGTGCTCGCCGAGACCGGCTCCACCGGCTGCGTACTGCCCCTGCGGTTCGGAAGTGTGGCCCCCGACGACAGCAAGGTCACCGCGGTCCTCGCCGAGCGCGCGAACCACTACGAGGAGCGGCTCAAAGCGCTCGACGGCAAGGTCGAGTACAACCTCAAGGCCTCCCACGTCGAGGAAGCGGTACTGCACCACGTGCTGGCCGACAGTCCCGAGCTGCGGGCCCTCGTCCAAGCCGGCCGGCAGGCGGGCGGCCGCAGCCACGAGCGGCAGCTCCAGCTCGGCGAGATGATCGCCGCCGCCGTGCAGGCGCAGGAGGCCCAGGACGCGACAGCCGTGCAGGAGGCCCTCGCGCCATACGCCGCGGCGACCAGTCTCGGCCCCGGATCGGGCGGATGGCTGGTCAATGTCTCCTTCCTGGTGGAGCGGGACTCGGCCGCCGGCTTCCTGGAGAAGGTGGAGGAACTGCGCGCGGCCGTCCCGCACCTCGAAATGAGCGTCAACGGCCCGCTGCCTCCGTACAGCTTCGTCGAGCCGGGCCCGGCTCGACCCGCCGGCACCGACGGCACCGACGGTTAGAAGGCACATCGTGGGACTGATCTCGGAAGTGCTCCTCCTCCCGTTCGCCCCCGTGCGCGGCAGCGCGTGGGTCATCGAGCAGGTGGTGCAGGAAGCCGAACGCATCTACTACGACCCCGCGACGATCCAGGCCGAACTCGCCCGCCTGGAGACGCTGCTGGAGGCCGGTGAGATCACCGAGGAGGAGTTCGACCAACTGGAGGACGAACTCCTCGACCGGCTGGAGACGGCCACACACAGAAGCTTCGGAACGGACGACGGGACGACACCATGAACCGAACACTCATCGGCCTCGCGATCGGGGCCGGGTACGTCCTCGGACGCACCAAGAAGCTGAAACTGGCCATGGCCGCGGGCACGTTGATCGCGGGCAAGCGACTGAACCTGAGCCCCGGCGCCGTGGCGGACCTGGTCTCGCGGCAGCTGAAGGACAACCCGCAGTTCAAGCAGATCGGCGACGAGCTGCGCCAGGACCTGAGCGGCGTCGGCAAGGCCGCCTCGGGCGCGCTGGTCGAGCGGCAGATGGATGCGCTCGCCGACCGTCTGCACGGCCGTACCGCCGATGTCCGCGACCAGCTCGCGGGTGTCGTGGAGACCGGGCACGACGAGGACGAGGAAGACCAGGACGAGGAACAGCAGGAAGAGAAGCTCGAGGACCGCGACGAGTCCCTGGACGCCGACGAGAGCGAGGAGACGTCGCGCAAGAGGGCCGCCCGGAAGGCTCCGGCTCCGGCGGAGAAGAGCGCCTCCCAGACCGCCCCCAAGACCGCCAAGAAGTCCGCGCGCAAGGCGCCCGCCAAGAAGACGGCCCCGAAGAAGACCGCAGGTGCCCGGAAGCCGGCCGCCAGGACCCCCTCGCGTGCCACGAAAGGGAAGGGAGGCGGCGAGCGATGACTCCGAACCCGGCATCCACGGCCACTGACGCGGCCGGGAAGGCCACCAGTGCGACTCCGCTGTCCGGCCTCGCCCAGAGCGAGGCGGCCGACCGGCTCAAGGCGGAGGTGCAGCAGTACCTCTCCGCGCAGGCCGAGCGCCTGCTCGTCGGCGTCGGCCGCAAGCTCGGCGAGACCACCGGCAAGCTCAACGACATAGCGGAGGGCAACAGCCCCGGCTTCGGCAAGCTCGCGCTGGACGGCGGCCGCAAGCTCGCCGAGGGCAAGGGCCCGCTGCGCTCCGCCCTGGCAGTGGGTGTCTCCGGTGCGAAGGAAAAGGTCGTCGGCGCCCTGAAGAACCTCGGCGGCGGCAAGGGCAAGGGCAAGGGCGCCGCGGGCAAGAAGCCGACCGTCATCATCGAGCAGGTCGACGTCTGCGTGCCGGTGCGCACCGCCTACGACCAGTGGACCCAGTACCAGGAGTTCAGCACCTTCGCGAAGGGTGTGAAGAGCGCGGGCCGTGCGGACGACACCCAGTCCGACTGGCAGCTGAAGGTCTTCTGGTCGAACCGCAGCTGGAAGGCGAAGACCACCGAGCAGATCCCCGACGACCGCATCGCTTGGACGTCGGAGGGCGCCAAGGGCACCACGAAGGGCGTCGTGTCCTTCCACCACATCGCGGAGAACCTCACCCGCGTCCTGCTGGTCATCGAGTACTACCCCAGCGGTCTGTTCGAGAAGACCGGCAACATCTGGCGCGCCCAGGGCCACCGGGCCCGGCTCGACCTCAAGAACTACGCCCGCTTCATCGCCCTCAAGGGCGAGGCCTCCGACGGCTGGCGCGGCGAGATCGGCGACGGCGAGGTCCTCCGCAGCCACGAGGACGCGGTCGCGGAGGAGGAGAACGAGGGCCAGGAGGACGACGAGCAGTACGAGGAGGAGCCCGAGGGCGAGGGCGAGTACGAGTACGAAGGCGACGAGGAGGAAGCCGAGGAGAGCGCGAAGGACGACGAGGAGCCCGAGGGCGAATACGAGGAGGAGCCCGAGGACGAGAAGGCGTACGAAGACGAGGAAGAGTACGCCGAGGGCGGGAGCCGGCGATGACCACGGCGAGCCGGCTCCCGCAGCCCTACGGACACGACGGCGGCAGCAGTCTTGCCGACATCCTGGAACGTGTCCTCGACAAGGGCATCGTGATCGCCGGTGACATCCGGATCAACCTGCTCGACATCGAGCTGCTCACCATCAAGCTCCGCCTCATCGTCGCCTCCGTCGACAAGGCCAAGGAGATGGGCATCGACTGGTGGGAGGACGACCCGGCCCTCTCCTCCCGCGCCCGCCGCAACGAACTCGCGCGCGAGAACACCGAGTTGCGCGAACGACTGGCGCGCCTGGAGGAGCTGGAGGCGGCGCCACCCACGGCCCGGGCCGAGCGCACCCGCGAGGACGGAGGAGGGGATTCGGCGTGACCGAACTGCGGTACGTCTACGCGATCTGCGAGCCGCTCGGCGCAGAACTCCCGGCCGGGCTCACCGGCGTCGCGGGCGACCGGCCGCACATGTTCCCGCACCTCGGCCTGGTCGCCGTGGTCAGCCATGTGCCCGAGCGCGACTTCGCCGAGCAGCCGCTCCGCGCCCACCTGGAGGACCTCGACTGGCTCGCCGATACCGCGCGCGCCCATGAGCGGGTGATCGAGGCGCTCATGGGCGCGTCGATCACCCCGCTGCCGCTGCGCCTCGCCACCGTCTTCCATGACGACACAGGCGTCCGCTTGATGATGGAGGAACAGG
The DNA here is from genome assembly GCF_044593495.1 of Streptomyces sp. NPDC051963. Taxonomy (NCBI): domain Bacteria; kingdom Bacillati; phylum Actinomycetota; class Actinomycetes; order Kitasatosporales; family Streptomycetaceae; genus Streptomyces; species Streptomyces sp. NPDC051963. The sequence continues at coordinate 430,184 of NZ_JBIUCC010000006.1, forward strand.
CGGCCCACTTCCGCGACACCCTGGACCGGCTTCAGGGCCGTATCGAATGGGGTGTGAAGGTCTACGCCGAACCCGAACCCGAACCCGAACCCGACGCCGAGCCGGCGCAGGGCGACGGCCCTCGCGGCAAGCCGGCCTCGGGCCGCGACTACCTGCGGCAGCGGCGCCGGACGGTCATGGCCCGCGAGGACACCTGGCAGCAGGCCGAAGGGTTCGCCGACCGGCTGCACGCCACGCTCTCCGCGCACGCGGAAGGGACCCGGCTGCATCCGCCGCAGAACCCGGCCCTCTCCTCGGCCCCGGGCCAGAACGTCCTCAACGCCGCGTATCTGGTGCCCCGTCCGTACGCCGCGGAGTTCATGGACGTCCTGGACCGTACGAAGTGCCGCGAGAGGGGGGTCCGGATCGAGCTGACCGGGCCGTGGGCGGCCTACTCCTTCGTCGAGAGTGTCGGGAGCGGCGGTTCGCAGAGCAGTCCGGAAACCGGTCCGGGGGCGGGCACATGACCGTCGTGGAGGGTCGTGAGGTGGCTCTCGTGGACCTGCTCGACCGGCTGCTCGCCGGCGGAGTGGTCATCACGGGAGACATCACCCTGCGCATCGCGGACGTCGACCTCGTCCGTATCGACCTCAACGCCCTGATCAGCTCCGTGAACCGACAAGTGCCGTCCCCCTGGGGTGACTCACCGTGAACGAGCGTCGCAACCGACTCGACCTCGAGCCCGACACCGTCGAACGCGACCTGGTGAAACTCGTCCTCACCGTGGTCGAGTTGCTGCGCCAGCTGATGGAACGCCAGGCGCTGCGCCGCTTCGACCAAGGCGACCTCAGCGAGGAGCAGGAGGAACGCATCGGGCTCACACTGATGCTGCTCGAGGAGCGCATGACCGAGCTGCGCGAACGCTACGGGCTGCGCCCCGAGGACCTGAATCTGGACCTCGGGCCACTGGGGCCGCTGCTTCCTCGGGAGTGAGACGCCCCGGAGTGAGACGCTCCGGGGCGTGCGGTCGGGGAGTTCGGGGCAATCGTCAACAGGCAGATCGTGCCGTACGAAGGCGATCCTCACGTAGTCCGCACAGGCGGGTGCGGGTCAGGCGATCGCCTCGGCGAGCAGCGTGATCTGGTCGAGTCCCGATCCGGTGGGGACGAAGATGAGCTCGTCGCAGCCGGCGGCCTCGAAGGCGGCGGCGTAGGACTTGACCATGTCCGAGCTCACCGCGGCGCTCGCGGCGACCTGGCTCGCGGCGTCGCCCAGGAAGCCGTAGTAGTCCAGGAGGTAGGCGTCCGCCTGCGCGCGGGCGTCGGGGCCGAGCCCGAAGTAGGCCAGTGACAGCTTGCGGGGCGTGCCCGCACGCCCCGCGTCCCGCCACGCGGCGTCCACGCCGACCGCGGCCTGGGAGAACATCTCCGGGGTGCCGCCGCCCATGATCCAGCCGTCGCCCAGCTCCGCCACCCGCCGGAAGCCGGCCTCGGTGGAACCGCCCAGAATCAGCTCGGGACCGCTCTCGCGTACGGGCCTGGGCCCGATCGCGCCGGCGAATCCACGCTCCTCGCCGGCCCAGACGCGCTTCATCTCCTGAAGCTGTTCCTCGAAGCGGCGCCCTCGGCCCTTGGTGGACAGTCCGCTGGCGGCGAAGTCGTCGTCGCGCCCGCCGAGTCCCAGCCCGAGCACGAACCGTCCGGCGGAGATACGGTCGAGGGAGGCCGCCTGCTTGGCCAGCAGGGCGGCATTGGTGTGGAGCGGCGCGAGGAGCACGCTCGTCGTCAGGCGGATCCTGCTGGTGACGGCGGCGGCCGCAGCGAGGGCGATCAGTTCCTCGTAGCCCGGGTAGACCAGTCGGCCGATCGTGCCCAGGGTGGTGAACCCCGCCTCCTCGGCCTGCCGGGCCCAGTCGAGCAGCCTCGGCGGTTCGGTTCCGGGAACCGTGTTGGGAAGGCCGATTCCGATGTCCATCCGTTCCTCCAGTCGCAGGGGACTCGCTCCGATCCCATCATGCGCACAGATGCCGCACAGGCGACCGCAGTGACATCGGCCCGCCATACCGGCGGGGCCGTCCATACACCGGCAGTCCTCGTGCTGCACGCACACGATGTGCCCGAGCCGACGGCCCGTCAGCCCGATTCAGCCCCGCCCGAAACCCCGGACCCCCGGACCTCTTCCGGCTACCGATGGAGGGGTCAGCGGTCCAGGGCGGGAAGGTCGGCCAGGCCGGTTTCGAGCATGATGCGGTCGACGGTCTCCTCGAGAGTGCTGCCGGCCCCGATGACGGTCTCGGTGCCGCCGGGCAGGAGATCGAGCTCTCGGTACCACTCGCGCAGCCGCGGCTCGCTCACCTCGCTCGCGGTCGGCTTGGTGGCGTGGCGGGCGAGGGTCTGCTGGAACGGTACGTGCAGGTAGTAGGCGTGGGTCGGGCCGCGGTGGGCGGCGCGCAGTTCGGCGAGCATGTCGCCGTAGTGGTCGGAGTACAGGATGCCTTCGACGACGACGTGGTACCCGGCATCGAGCGCGTAGCGGGCCGTGAGGTCGATCAGGCCGATGTTCGCCGCGCCCGGCCTGTCCCGCTCCCGCAGAACGATGCGTCGGAGGTTGTCCTGGCCGACCAGAGCCAGGCCGCGTCCGAAGCGGTCGCGGATGCCGGCCGCGACGGACGACTTGCCCGAGGCGCTGTTGCCACGCAGGAACACCAGCCTCGTGTCATCGGTGCCCACCATCATCCGGCGGAGGCTACCGGCAGCCGCTTGCGCCGGCTGTCGTTCGCCGGCAGCGGGGCGCGGCGACGCACGACAGCCGGCCGCGACCGCTCTACGGGGTCCGGCCTCAGGTTCGCGGGCCCAGCAGGCGGATCGCGTCGGCTGCCACCGTGCCGTCGGCGTCGTTGGTCAGCTCGATCGACGTTTCGAGTCCGGCTCGCAGCCGGAACTCGCCGAGCGAGACCCATGAACCGCCGCGCGGATCGGGTTCTCCCGCAACCCGTTGGTCGATCCGTACGGTGGTGGCGGCGTCCGCGTGGAAGACGGTGTACGGGGCGTTGCCCGCGCGGGTGGCGGCCGGAGGGTACGACGCCTGGATCTCGTACACGCCGTCGAGCGGCACGGCCGGCCGCCAGCGCACCATCCGCTCGCCCGAACCGGCGGGCGCGGTGCGGTAGTTGCCCGACCAGAAGCCGGGGTCCGCGGTCGCGGTGGCCCAGGTGCCACTGACGACCTCGAAGCCCAGCCGGGCGTTGTCCACGACCACCTCCGCGCGTACGTCGGCGGAGCCCGGTGCCTCGATCAGGCTGAGGGAGTCGAGGCCGAGCCGGGTTCCACCGCCCCGGCCGGTTCCCGTCACCGCGCACCGCAGGGTGTGCCGTCCGGCGCGGAGCCGGGTGGTGCCGAGGTGGGCCAGATCGAAGCCGTCCGCCGACTGCGCCGTGGTGTCGATCGCGAAGTCGGGCAGTCCGGTGCGGTTCATCGTGACGGTGGCCAGTGCGCCGTCCGCCGAGCGGTGGTAGCGCAGGAGCAGCTCGTACTCTCCGGTGTGCGGCACCCGGAAGGTGAACTCCAGCTCATCACCAACCTGTTCGGGCGTGAAGACCAGTCGCTCGTCACGGCGCGCGAGCGGATCGGCGACGGTCTGCACGACGCCGCCGGTGACCTCACGGTCCGCTGCGGCCAAGGCGATGACGGCCTCCCGGTAGTGGGGGCCATGGCGCAGGCTGTCGCGACCACGGGTCAGCCACTCCAGCGAGAAGCGGCAGACGTTGACCCGGCGCGGGGCACTCGCCAGATCACCGTCGCAGCCGTAGAGCAGCACGATGGTGCCGTCGGACAGCCGGGCGAGATCCGAGTAGAAGGAGCGGTTCTCGTTGATGACCCGCTGGTAGCGGTACGAGAAGCCCTCGTCGTAGCTGACCGACACCGTCATGTTGTATCTGACGGGAGAGTCGGGGCGGCTGAAGAGCATCCGCCCGGTGTCGCGGCTGCCGGGGCCGCCGGTGTAGCGCAGCAGACCGGCGTCCACCGCGTTGAACGAACCGGTGCCGCCGTCGAACGCCGGCTGCGACCAGGTCAGACCGTCGTCCGAGCTGACGGAGACTATGCGCTGGCCTTCACCGCCCGCCGCGGCGCGACCGTTCACGAACACGGTGCCGTCGGAGCGCTGCACCATCCGCGCCTCGTTGATGGGGTACGCGACCTGTACGGGCACTTCGCCGGCGGCCTGCCAGGTGACGCCGTGGTCATCGCTGTACAGCGGCGCGACGCCGTAGTACCGCTCGGCCACGGTGTTGCCGACGATCACCCTGCGGTGCAGGCAGTTGAGCAGCAGCCGGCCGGAGCGCAGCTGGAGTCCGTGGCCCGGACCGGGGCCGTGCAGCGCCCAGTTGTAGGGAAACCCGTCGAACAGGCCCGCCAGGCTCCGTGCTTCCCCCCAGGTCCGGCCGCTGTCCCGGCTGGAGATGACATAGAGCTCGCCCGAGTCACCGGAGCAGGAGGTGTTCTGCGGCAGCCGGAGCGAGAGCATGTAGAAGAGGAAGACCTCCCGCGTCTCCCGGTCCACGACCAGTGCCGGGTTGCCCCAGGACTGGCCGTCGACCGAGGTGACCAGTGCGCGGCTCGCCTCCCAGGTCCGGCCGCCGTCGGTGCTGCGGCGCAGCAGCAGATCACGCGGGCCGGCGTCGCACACCTCGTGGCGGCCCTCGGTCACGGCCAGGATGGTGTCGTCGGGCAGTACGGCGAGTGCGTGGACGTGATAGTTCACGAACGGGCCCTCGGCGGAGTCCCAGAGGGTCTGCTCGTGGAAGAGGACGCCGTCCGGGTCGGACACGGAGGAGCGCTCGGCGGCGTGTGCCGTGGATCCGAAGGCCGCGGGGCCGAACGCGGCGGTCGCCGAGGCGCCGACGACGCCCAGGGCGAAGGATCTGCGGTTCATGGCGGTGCGGTTCGGTCCGCTGTCGGACATGGTGGGCCACCCCTTTCGGGCGGTACGGAGGTGAGGGACCCGGCGCGGGGCGTCACGGTCCCGATCGGGACGTACGGAACTGGTCAGGGGCGTGTGTTCTGGTCGGGTAACGCCTGTGGTGCCGGTCGGGCACGTGCGTGTCCGGCGCGTACCGGATCGGACGCGGGTACGGGATCAGGCGCGGATGAGATGTGAGTCGAGGGGAGCGAGCAGGTCGAGCAGTGCCTTCCGCTCCCCGTCGGAGCACGGTGTGAAGGGCGCCGCGACATACGGCGGGCAGAGCCCTCGTTCGGCCAGGACGGCCTTCACCGCCGGCACACCGGGTCGAACCGTGTGCAGTGCCAGCACCTCGTCGAGCCGCTGTTGCGCGCGCCGCGCGTCACCGTCCCGGCCTTCGCGGTGGGCGCGGAACAGTTCGACGGTCGCCACGGGCGCCAGATTGGCCACGCCCAGCACCACGCCGTCGGCCCCGAGCCGCAGCGCGTCCAGTGCCTGCCGCTCCGCACCCTGGCTGACCCCGAAGTCCTCGCGCCGGCGGGCCGCTTCGAGGGCGTGGCCGAACAGCGCGAGGTCGCCCGAGCTGTCCTTGATGCCCACCAGGTGCGCGAGGCCCGTCAGTTCGTCGAGCAGCGCGGGTGTCAGCGGATTGCCGTAGCGGGGAGCGTGGTAGGCGACGACCGGAACGCCGAGCCCGGCCAGGGCGGCGTAATGCGCGACGATCTCGTCGTGCCGGTGGTGGAAGTAGATCGGCGGGCTGAGCACCAGCGCGTCCGGCTCGGCGGCCCGGACGGCGTCCGCACGCTCCAGCGCTTCCGCGGTGCCGGGTGCCGTGACATTGACCAACACCCGGCCACCGTCGGTCAGTTCGCGCCAGCGTGTCGCCACTCCGGCGGCGAAGTCGCCCAGTTGTGCCGTGGGGAGCAGCGGGCCCTCGCCGTTGCTGCCGAAGAGCATGAGGCCGCGTGCGCCCGCCGCCGCCAGCGCGCCGAGCAGGGCGTCGGCGGCCCGGGCCGACGGTCGTCCCGGCCGGTCCATCGGTGTCACCAACGGGACGATCACACCGGCCAGCAGCGCGCGACCGTCGACCTGACCCTTTCCGCCGCCGGCCCGTCCCGGCGGGTCGTCCCTTCCGTCACCGCCGGAGCGTCTTTCCCCGCGCGCGTCTCCGCCCTGACTGTCCATCAGTACCCCTTGACCTCGGGCCAGGCCAGTTCGACCCCGGCGCGCGTGAGTTCGTCCTGGAAGGTGCGCAGCCGTTCGCCGTCCTCGTACACCTGCTCGACGTCCAGCCGGTTGTCGAGACAGTGCGCCGCCAGCGACCCGGCCGCCTCGCCGATGTTCCACTCGACGGGGTGCAGCCGGTAACAGCCGTTGGTGATGTGGGTGGTGCCGATGTTCTTGCACACCGGCAGCAGGTTCCGCAGCCGCACCGGGAGCAGGGCGCCCAGCGGGATCTGGAAGGGGCTGCTGGCCACGTCGATGTACGTGTCGCCGCCGGTGGACGGGTGCAGGTCGATCCGGTACATCCCGATGCCGACGGAGTCCGGGCAGCGCACCGCGCCGTGCTCGCCCCGCACGGTGAGGGACAGGTCCTGTTCGACGATCCGGCGCCGGGCGACGATCCGGCGTGACTCACGGATGTACGGCGCCTTGGCCAGCCCGTCGGCCGTGCCCAGCACATCGCCGCGCAGTCGCAGACCGGGCCAGCCGGTGCCGCCGTCGGGGCGGGGAGCCTCGGTCTGGAGCCAGTAGAGCATGCTCATGCTCAGCTCACGGGCCCCCGCCAGATGCCGGTCCCGCTCCTTGTCGTCCACCCCGATCAGCGGTCCGGGCAGATAGTCGATCATGGGCCAGTTGACGATGGTCACATCGCTCGCGGCGAACCCCGGCCGGTACAGCTTCCGGGAGACCACCCGGCGGAACTCCCACAGCTCCTTGTCACCCGCGTCCTTGCTCTGGTCGGCGACGACGGGCCCCGAGTCGGCGTTCGGAGTGAAGCCGCGCGGCACCGTCCGAAGCGTCCTCGGGTCGGGCGCGCTCAGACTCAGCAGCCGGTTCGGCCACTGCGGGGGGTGGTAGGCGGCCCAGCCGTCGTAACCGGCCGGCCGGTCGACGGTGTGGTCCTCGCCGGCCACATGGTCGACGGCGAACACCCAGGAGAACGCCTGCATGTTGGCCGGTTGAGCCTCGTCGGGTGCGCTCGGCTCCCCGGTGTCCCGTCGCGACTCGAAGCCCGTCACATGCTCGGCGCCGGTCAGCGGCAGCAGGTCGCCGAGTTCCGTCGCGTCGAGGACGTACGGCGCCGACACCTCGATCCGTGTGGCGTCCGGCCCTTCGACGACCACGGACCGCACCCGGTCGCCGTCCACGGAAGCCGCCACCGGTCGGTGCCGGTACAGGATCCGCAGCCGGCCGGCGGTCACATACGGCGCGACCATGGCCTCCAGAACGGCGGCGGCCACCCTCGGTTCGTGGCACAGTGCGCTCACGCGCCCCTCGCCCGGGTTGAGATACCGGCGCCGCCTGGCCTCGTCGGTGAGCGGATACCAGGTCCGGTAGTGGTCGCGGATCGCCTCCCGCAGCGCTCGGTAGGTACGGGTGGCACCGAACTGCTCGATCCAGGCGTGCTCGTCGGGCGGCACGCCCTGACTGGTGAGCTGACCGCCGATCCAGTCGGTCTCCTCGGTGAGCAGGACAGACCGCCCTCGGTCCAGGGCGGCCAGTGCAGCGGCCACACCGCCGAGGCCCCCGCCCACGACGAGGATGTCCGTGGCTGCCGACGTCTCTTCGCTCATGTGCCGCTCCCCTCCCCCAACTCGCCCGCACCGTCCGGGCCGAACGTGAAACTCCGGACTCCGCCCCGTACGTCCACCGGCACGGGCGGGCCGCCGCCCGGCGGGGCGACCAGCAGATCGCCGATGCCCTCGGCGGTACCGGAGACGCGGTCGCCGGTCCGGCGGTAGCCCCGTACGACGACGCCGGGCGCCATGTCCAGCAGGACACTTCCTTCGAGGTGAACAGTGAGCCGGCCGGCCGCCCGGACGTCGAGGCGGCCTTCGCCGAGCGGCAGGTTGCACAGCTCGGCCGGCTCGCCCGGGTGGGCGAACCGCCAGCCGTCCGGGCGCGCGTCGGCCAGCTCGCCGAAGGCGAGGTACGCCAGCAGACCTCCCCATGCCATGAGCCCGTCCGACCGCTTCTGAAGGCTCGTCAGGTTCTCTCCGTCGACGGCCGGATAGTTCTCCCTGACGTGGCCGTACACACGCCACTCGTCGAGAAACAGCCGCAGCAGGTCCCTCACCACCGGCCGGCTCAGCTCCGTCAGCCCGTACCGCCGCAGCCCGGATACGGCGAGATACGCCATCGGCGCCCAGATCCGGCCCCGCCAGTACGTCGCCGCGAAACCGGGGTCGTTGCGGGCCACGCTGGGCAACGGCCGTACGCCGCCCAGCACTTCGGGCCGTAGCAGATCGGCCGCCGTCGCAGCCGCGCGACCGGCGTCCGGCAACCCGCCGAGCAGCGCGTACAGCATCGTCGGTGAGACATGCGGATCATGCGCGTCCGCCGACGTGAGATTGCGGTAGCCGCTGTGCTCGCCGTCCCACAGCAGCCGGTCGGCGACCGCCCGGGCCGCGGTAACCTCGGCGCGCAGTCGGTCGGCCGTCGCACGCTCCCCCAGGATGCCGGCGATCTCCGCCAGGGCCTCGGCGTCGGCGATGTGCAGCGCGTTCAGGCCGACGTCGGCGAGGTCCATGGTGTGGGTCACCGGGTCGAACCGGGTCTCGTCGTACATCGGCGAATCGTCCAGGCCCGACTCCCGTTTGGCCCGGTCCAGGGTCGCCGACGCGGGGTCGCCCGGGATCGGGTCGGACCCCCAGGCGAGCAGCCCGTGCGGTCCGCGGCGGGCCCGGGGCCACCAGTCGTGCCAGGCCAGGAGCGCCGGGAAGGTGCTGTCGAGCAGCGCCGTGTCACGGGTCTCGGGCGACAGGCCGCCCGCGAGATAGGCCTGATACACCGTCAGCGCGCCGACCGGCGGCTGCGAACGGTCGTCGGTGCGGCCCCTGTCGTCCGAGATCCGGTTCGGGATCATGCCGGCCTCGTCCGCGTACGGCAGGATCTGCTCGAAGACGCCGCGCGCGTAGTCCCGGTCGACGGCCGAGGCGGCGAGACCGGTGAAGAACGTGTCCCAGGCGTGCAGGGCCCACGTGCCGTAGAAGCCCTTCCGCTCGGCGGACACGAAGTCCCTGGAGGTCGGGGTGAGGACGCGGCCGATGTCGGGCGCGTAGATGGTGTTCCAGGTGACGGCCCTGGTCAGGGCGTCGGCGGCATCGCCGAGCCAGCCACCGGAACGCAGCCGGGTGCGCTCCGCTGTCAGCGCCGCGATGTGCAGTCTTTCGGCTGCGGCGCCGTGGGGGCTGGTCGCGCAGTTCCCCGCGCCCCTTCGGGGCGCTGATGTGGCCGGCTCGATGTGCAGATTTACGGCGCCTTCGCTTGGCTCCATGTCGAACGCGAGCACCAGCGCCCCCTTGGGGCCCTCGACCCTGCGGGCCCGCGACGAGGTGGTGACCGTCCAACAGATCCCACCCGCGCGGACGGTGGCAGTCAGGTCCGTCGGTTCCTCGATGTCGTCCAGGCCCTCCACCGACAACACGATCACGCCCGCACTCTCGGCGCGTGCGTCCAGAACGTCCCCCGGCCCGCCCGCGAACTCCAGCCGCAACCGGTGCCCCGCCGCCCGTACCGTCACCTCGGCGTAACTGCCGTCCACGGTGTGATGGCCGAGCCGCTCCAGTCCGTCGCGCCAGGTGAACCCGTCGAGTACCGGGCCCTCGGGACCGAGTACGCCGAACCGCACCCGCGGTCCGGAGGGCAGCCGGCTCATACCGGTGTGCGTTCGGACGTCCCAGGTGTTCCAGCCGGTGGGCGCCGGAGTCGCGGTGGCGTGTCGCCGGTTTGTCCCGCGCTCGCTCATACGACCGCCTTGCCGTCGGCGGCACCGTCACCCGGCACCGAGTCGTCCAGGTCCAGGGCGGCGTCCAACAGCGCCTGGGTGTACGCGTGTCGCGGTGCGGTCAGCACGTCGCCGGTCCGGCCCTCCTCCACGATCACGCCCTGGCGCATCACCGCCACCCGGTGGGCGATCTGGTGCACCACCCCCAGGTCGTGCGAGATGAAGAGCATGGCGAGCCGGTGCCTGCCGCGCAGATCGACCAGCAGCCGCAGGATCTGGGCCTGGACCGACACGTCGAGCGCGGAGACCGCTTCGTCGCACACCAGCAGCCGGGGCCGTACCGCCAGCGATCGGGCGATGCTGACGCGCTGGCACTGACCGCCCGAAAGATCCCCCGCGCGCCGCGACGCCACCTCGGGGTCGAGCCCCATGTCGGCGAGGAGTTGGTGCAGGGCGGCGGTGCGGTCGCCCTCGGGTGCGGTGACCGGGTGGGTGCTCCAGACCTCGGCGATGATCGAGGCGACCGTCATACGCGGATTGAGCGACGACCGCGGATCCTGGAACACCATCTGCACCGCACGCTGAAGCTCGGGCGGCCGACGCCCCGCGCGGCCGAGCGGCCGTCCCTCGAAGGTGAGCGTCCCGGCGCCGGGCCGCAGCAGTCCGGCCACGCACCGGGCCACGGTCGTCTTGCCGGAGCCCGACTCGCCGACCAGCCCGAGTGTCTCCTCGGGTGCCACCGACAGACTCACCCCGTCCACGGCGACCTGACCGCCCCGCCGTCTTCCGTAAGTGACCCGCAGATCGCGTACGTCGAGGAGTCCACGCTCCCTCGTGCTCACGCCTCCGTCACCTCCTCGGCGAAGTGGCAGGCGCTCCAGCGCCCCGGTGCCACCTCCCGCACCTGCGGCACCTCGCTGCGGCACCGGTCGCGGGCCATGGGGCAGCGCGGGTGGAACGCGCAGCCGACCGGCCGGTTCGCCGGTGTCGCCGGTGCGCCCGGCAGCGGATCGGCCAGTGCGGTACGGGTCCTGACGGCGGGCACGCTGCGCACCAGGGCGGCGGTGTACGGATGGGCGGGGCGCCGCAGGACGTCACGGGCGGCGCCACGCTCGCAGACACGTCCCGCGTACATCACCACGACTTGTTCGGCGACGTGCGACACGACCCGTAGGTCATGGCTGACCAGCAGCATCGCCAGTCCGTCCGCGGCCTGGATGTCGGCCAGCAGCCGCAGGATCCGGGACTGCACGGTGACATCGAGGGCCGTCGTGGGTTCGTCGGCGAGCAGCAGCGCCGGGTTCCCGGCCAACGCCATCGCGATCATGGCGCGTTGGCGCAGGCCTCCGGAGAGTTCGTGCGGGTAGGCGCGCATCCTCCGCTTCGGCTCGGGCACCCCTGCCCGGTCGAGGAGTTCGGCGACCCGGCGGTTCACCTCGGCACGCGGCAGCCGGTCGCGGCGCGGCACCTCGCCGACCTGACGGCCGATCCGCTGGGTCGGGTTGAGCGCGGCGAGCGGGTCCTGGAAGATCATCGCCATCTCCCGGCCGCGTACCGCACGCAGCCGTGCCCGGTCGGCGGCGATCAGGTCCTCGCCGTGCCACAGCAGTCGGCCGGCCATCGTCGCGCCCTCTGGTGGCAGGCCCAGGATCGCCTTGGCGGTCATCGTCTTTCCGCTGCCCGACTCGCCGATCAGCCCCACGGTGGTCGCGCGTGGCACATCGAAGGACACGCCGTCCACCACGCGCATCCGGGTGCCGTGCGGGCCGGGCAGTTCCAGCACCAGGTCGTCGATCCGCAGGATCGGCCCGTCGGTCGCCGGCGCCGCGTTCCCTGCGCCGCGTTCGCGTGCGGTTCCGGCGGGGGTCACGAGCCGCCCGTCCGTACGGCGGCGAAGTCCGGGAGTCCGCTGGCGTCGGGGACGAAGCCCTTCAGGTCGCTGTTCCAGGCGTATGCGATGCTCACCGACATCGGGTACATCCCGACCGCGTCCTGCCAGATGATGCGGCTCGCCTGACCGTAGAGGTCGGTGCGCTTGTTCTTGTCGGCCGTCGCTCCCGCCGCCGCCAGCAGACCGTCCAACTGCTTGTTGCAGTAGCCGTTCCGGTTGGCCGCACAGGTGTAGAGACGGCCGAGGTTACTGGCCGCGTCGTAGCTGGGGGTGGCCAGCTGCTGGAAGTTGATGTCCCACTTGAGGGCGATCAGGTCCTCCGTGAAGGCGGCCTGCTCCTTCTCCAGCGGGTCCACCTGCACGCCGACCTTCTGGAGGTCCGAGACGACGGCCTGGATGAACGGCCGGAACTCGGCGTTGGCGAACTGGAGCCGCAGCTTCTTGGAGAAGTCGAAGCCCGCGGCGGTGAGCGCCGCCTTGGCGGCTGCCGGGTCGTGGGCCACCGGCGGCTGCGCCACATGTCCGAGGACGACGCTCGTCACGGGCGCGTCGGCCGGCTTGCCGGTCTCGGGATAGAGCTTGCTGATGATGGTCTTGAAGTCGACCGCCTGCCAGATCGCCCTGCGCACCTTCGCGTCCTTGAGCGCGGGGATCGAGGAGTTGAACCACATGGTGAACTCGGCGCTGCTCGGCACGGTCTCCACCGTCAGGTCCTTCTGGCCTTGCAGAGAGGCTAGTTGGTCGTCCGGGATGCCCCACACGACGTCCACCTCGCCCGTGCGCAGTGCGGTCATGCGGGCCGCGAGCTCGGGGATGTTCCGTACAGTGACGCGGCGAAGCGCGGGCTTCTCGCCTCCGTACTTCTTGTTGGGCACCAGGGCCAGCGACTCGCTCGGGGTGAAGGCGTCGACGGTGAACGGGCCCGAGCCGACGGGGTGGTTGAAGAAGGCGGTGTCGTCCTTGCCGACGCCCGTCGGGATGACGTAGAAGGTGCCGAGCTTGCCCGGGACGGACGCGTCGGGCGTCGGGCTGTGGAGGACCACCTCGGTGGGTGAGGTCTTGGTCATCGTGTTGCCGGGGAAGTTGCCCGCGTTGGGGCCGTTCAGGCTGATCATCCGCTTGAAGGATGCGACCACGTCGTCGGCGTCGAGCGCGGAGCCGTCGGAGAACGTCACGCCGGTGCGCAGCGTGAACGTCCAGGCCGTGACGTCCTTGTTGGGCTTCCAGGAGGTGGCGAGGTCGCCCTTGAGTGTGCCGTCCGCGTCGGGTTTCACCAGTCGGCTGAAGATCTCCTGTGCGGCCAACTGCGTTCCCGTGGAGGCACCTTGGGCGCCGTGCGGGTCCAGGCTCTCGATCGGATAGGTGCCCGCGGCCGTCACGTCGCCCGTGCCGGCGGAGCCGTCTGCGTCGTCGCCGCCGGTTGTCGTCGAGCAGGCGGCGAGGAGCGCCGCGCCCGCCGTGGCGGTGGCGGCGAGCCGGATCAGCCGGCTCCTTCCGTGCTCACGCGTCCTGGTCATGGTGGTGTGCTCCTGTCGATCGGGGGTCGGTCGGAGTCAGCTGGTGCGCGGCGCTGGGAAGTTCAGCCGGGGCGGCCACGCCCGTAGCGGGCGGTGAGTTGGTCGCCGAGGATGCCTACGTTGACGATCAGGAGGGACAGGGCGATGCCCGGCAGGGTGGAGATCCACCAGTGGGTTTCGAGGTACTCCTTGCCGTTGGCGATGGTCTGCCCCCACGACACGGTTGACGGCGGCAGGCCGATGCCGAGGAAGCTGAGCCCGGCCTCCGCCAGCACCACCAGCGCGAACTCGAGCGTGGCGAGGGCGACGACCGGTCCTGCCGTGAACGGGAGTACGTGCCGGGCGAGGATGGTCCGCGCCGGCACGCCCAGCACTCGTGCGGCGTCGACCCAGGGCCGTTCCCTGAGGGAGAGCGCGATGCCGCGGGTGACGCGGGCGAAGGTGATCCAGCCGGTCGCCGACAGCGCGATGACGACCAGCAGGGCACTGCGTTTGAAGGCGCCCGCGATCACGATCGCCAGCAGGATCGCGGGAAACGCCAGCAGGATGTCGAAGATCCGGGCGAGTACGGCGTCGGCGGCGCCGCGGAAGTAGCCGGCGACGGCGCCGAGGACAACGCCGACGAGACACGAGAGCGCGACCGTGGACACGCCGATGAGCACCGCCGTTCGGGCCCCGTAGACGATCTGGGCCAGCATGTCGCGGCCGAGCCCGTCCGTGCCGAGCCAGGCGGTGCCCCCGCCGGACGTCCTGGAGCCGGGTGAGAGCAGCCGGTCCTCCAACGATGTGTGCACCGGGTCGTAGTCGATCAGCAGCGGTCCGACGACGGCGACCAGCAGATAGCAGGCCACGATCAGAAAGGGGACGCGGGACAGGAGCGGGCGCCGCGCCCGCCGCGGAGCCGTCAGCTGCTTTTCGGCGGCGACGGTGATGTCGGCCATCAGACGGCTCCCGTCCGGATACGGGGATCCAGTTGGGCGATGAGCAGGTCGGCCATCAGATTGAGTACGACGACGATGCCGGCGATCAGGAGGGTGGTGCCCTGCACGACCGTGTAGTCCCGGTTGGCCACCGCCTCCACCACCAGCGATCCGAGGCCGGGCCAGGCGAACACGTTCTCGACGATCACGGCACCGCCGACCAGGGCCCCGACCTGGACGCCCACCACCGTCACGACCGGGATCAGCGAGTTGCGCAGGGCGTGGCCCAGCAGCACCTGACGCTCGGTCAGCCCCTTGGAGAGGGCGGTCTGGATGTACTCCTCGCGCATCGTCTCCGCGAGGCTCGTCCGGGTCAGCCGGGCGATGATCGCGATGAACGGGAACGAGAGGGTGACGGCCGGCAGAACCAGATGCTGGGGCGTGCCGACCCCGGAACTGGGCAGCACGCGCAGGCTCAGCGCGAAGACCAGCACCAGCATGATGCCGATCCAGAACGTCGGGAACGACTGGAGGGCGATCGTGCAGGCCGAGACCACCCGGTCCACCACCCCGCCCGGCCGCGCGCCGGCCAGCATGCCGAGCGTCAGTCCCACGATCACCGCGATCGCGGTCGCCGTCAGCGTGAGGTCGATCGTGGCGGGCAGCCGGTCGAGCACCGCTTCCATGGCGGGCCTGCCGAGCCAGTGCGACTCGCCGAAGTCGAGCCGGCAGACATCGCCGAGGTAGCTGAGGTACTGCGCGCCCAGCGGCCGGTCGAGTCCGAGCGAGGCGCGCAGACTGTCGATCTGGCTCTGGTCGGCGTCCGGGCCGAGCAGGACCGTCGCGGGGTCGCCGGGCGCGGCCCGGACGATGAGGAAGATCAGCGAGGCGGCGCCCCACATCACGAAGACCCCGATGAGCAGCCGGTGCACGATCATCCGGATCATGACCTCGGCCTCCTGCCGGGCTCGGGCGGAAGGGCGACCGGACCGGTGACGGCCGGCCGACTGCGGACCGGGCCGACCGAGTCACCCGGTACGAAAGCGCAGGGCACCGTCAGCCGGCGCGGCTCAGGTGTCTCCTGGTCGAGCAGCTCGATCAGCACCCGTACGGCCTCCCCCGCCATCTGGGCGCGGGGCAGCGAGAACCGCGTCCAGTTCCGCGCCTCGGGTGTCCAGGACGGCGGATCACCCAGCAGGGCCAGCGAGCAGTCCTGCGGAAACCGGACCCGCTGTGTGCCGGCCATCGCCGCCAGCGCCTCGGTGAGCCGGTTGTCCTCGGTCGGCTCGACCAGCAGCGCGGTGATCCCTAGCTCGTCGATCCACCCTTCCAGCCGCTCGACGGTCAGGTCCGCCGGGTCGGTCAGGGTCCGGATCAGCGTCTCGTCCAGGGCGAGGCCGGCCTCGGCCAGCCCGCGCCGGTATCCCTCCTCGCGGTCCCTGGTGGGTTCGCTGTCCTGAAGGGCCCGCAGATACAGGATCCGCCGGTGGCCGAGTCGCGCCAGCTCCGCGACGAGTGCCGCGGTCGCCGAGACGTAGTCGGCCGCCACGTAGGAGAGTTCACCGTCGTCCACCTCGCGGCGTCCGACGAAGACGAAGGGGAAGTCCTCCCGGACCAGCGCCGACAGCTCCTCGCGGCGGACGTTCCTGCCGAGCAGGACACAACCGTCCGCGATCTTCAGCCGGTTGGCCCCACCGACGTAGATCGACCGCTCGGCCCCCGAAGCACCGGCTGCGCCGCCGCCGGAACAGAACAGCAGCAGGTCGTAACCCTGCCGTGCCGTCTCCTCCTCCACGCCGAGCAGGAACGGGTAGTAGAAATCGCGCTGGTCGATCGGGAACACCGACTCGAACGTGTACAGCCCGAGCAGCCGGTTCCGGCCGCCTTTCAGACTGCGCGCGGCGACATTGGCCGTGTAGCCCAGTTCCTCGGCCGCCGCCAGAACGGTCTGGCGGGTCGATTCCGCGATCTGCGCACTCGCCGCGCCTCCGCTGATCACCAGTGACACCGTTGCCTGGGAGACGCCGGCATGCCGGGCGATGTCCCGCTGAGTGGAGCGTCTACGTCGTTCGGGAGGAACCATGAGCACTCCCACTTAATACGTATTAGCAAGTGCCGAAAGACGCTACTCGGATACGGAGAAACGCGTCAAGACTCGTGAACTGCCTTTGTCCTGCTTGTTTCTGACAGATGATCTGATCTTGCGGAGTGACGGGATTCGCCATCTGTGTGCACAGGAGAGCCATGGCACGCGGACGCGATGTTCAGGAAGATCGGGAGTACGACCGCATTCCGGCATCCCGGTATTCCGGCATCCGGCATCCGGCATTCCGGTGGGAAGGGGAACTCGATGACCGTCCGCACCATTCGTGAGAACACCGCTGCCGACGACCTCGCGTCCCGCTTCGACCGGGACGGATACGCCGTGCTGGAGGGCGCCCTGACGCCGGATGAGGTGGCGGAGCTGCGAGCGGAGACGGTGCGGATCTGTCGCGGCGAGCGGGGGGCCGTCGAGGGGGCGCCGCCGTCGGTCGCGGGCGAGAGTGACGACGACACCGTACGGAGATTCCTGTGCGTGCACTATCCGCACAAGCTGTCGGCGCTCATGCTCGACACCATGCGCCATCCCGCCGTCGTCGGACCGCTGACGCAGGTGATCGGTCCCGACATCAAGTCGATGCAGTCGATGCTGTTCGTCAAGTCCGAGGGGAAGCCCGGCCAGGCGTGGCACCAGGACGAGATGTTCATCCCCACCCGGGACAGGTCGCTGACCGCCGCCTGGATCGCCCTCGACGACGCCACCGTCGACAACGGCTGCCTGTGGGTCCTGCCGGGTTCGCACCGTCCCGGCGTCATCTACCCCAACCGGCAGCACGACGACGCCCGTTACGACTGCACGGTCGAGTCCTACGGCTTCCCGTACGACGACGCTGTCGCCGTTCCCGTCGAGATGGCCGCCGGTTCGGTGCTGCTCTTCAACGGCTATCTGCTGCACAAGTCGCTCCCCAACACCGGTCGGCAAGGCTTCCGCCGGGCCCTGGTCAACCACTACATGAGCGCCTCGTCCCTCCTCCCCTGGGCACCTCCCGAGGCCGAACTGCCCATGGCCCAGGCCGACTTCAGAGACATCGTGCTGGTCGCGGGCCGGGACCCGTACGCCTACAAGGGCACCACCGACATCCGTACCCCCCGTGTACGGCGCGACCGGTCCGGAGGCTGCGACAGGTGAGGCCGTGACGGACCGCGCCGCACGCGTCCCGCCCTTCGCCCCCACGCTCCTGGCCCGGCTCGGACCGGCGGTCGCCGACTACCCGCCCGGGTCGGTCTTCGGTCCCAGGGACGCGGGTTCGTACGAGTTCGTCTGGCTGCTGCACGGCAGTGCCCGCTGGGTCTGCGGTGACCGGACCGTCCCCCTGACACCCAGTGCGCTGCTGCTCGTGCGCCCCGGTATGCGCGACACGTTCCACTGGGACGCCCACCGGCCGACCCGGCACGCCTACACGCACTTCCGGCTGTCCCCCGTCGTAGGGGGTGCCGGTACCTCGTACGACGGCGACTGGCCGATCGTCCGGGACCTGACGGGGCGGGGCGACCCGATGGCCGCGCTCTGCCAGTACCTCCTGACACTCGGCGCGAACCGCCCGCCGGCCTGGGAGCGGCACGCCGAGGAGACCCTGCGGCTGCTGCTCTTCACCTTCGTGCACGGCACCGGCCCGGAGACCGGCACGCAGACGCTCCCGGAGCCCCTGGTCGCCATGATGGCCGCCGTCCGCTCCGACTGGTCGGACGGCGTCGCCCGGCCGATCACCCTGGCGCGGCTGGCGCGGGCGGCCGGAGTCTCGGAGAGCACGCTGAACCGCATCTGGCGACGGCAGTTCGGCCTCAGCCCCGTGGCGGGGCTGGAACGGCTCCGCCTGGCGCGGGCCGAGCCGCTGCTGTGGCTGAGCAACCTCTCGCTCCGCGCGATAGCGGTCCAGTGCGGCTTCGCCGACGCGTACCACTTCTCGCGCCGATTCCGCGCCGTCTACGGAATGTCCCCGAGCGCCTTCCGCAGGATTCCGCCCGAGTCGGCACCGCCGTCCCCGATCAGCAACGGCGCACTGTCCGCACTCCAGCCTCTGGCGCCTCCCTCGCACCCGGGTCAGTGAGCCGGGGGCAAGCGCGTGGCATGCGCCTGCCCCCGGCCCGCGGTCACAAGGCAGACGTCACAACCCGGATCCTCCCGTCCCGCAGTGCAGCGTTGCCGCTCCCCAGTCCGCGTGGTCGTGTGCGTTTCCGTCGCCGCCGTCGGTGACCCGTAGCGTGAGGCGCTCCGCGCCGTCGACCGGGGCCCGGACGGACACGGCGGCGTCCGCGCCGGTCAGGACCTCGCTGCCGTAGACCTTCTTTCCGTCGGCGAGGACTTCGAAGGCGGTGCTTCCGCCGTCACCCACCTCGTCGTCCAGGCCGACCTCCGCCGTGAAGGCCGAGCACGCCCCGCCGAGGTACATCGTCACGACCGAGTCGGCATGCACGCCGAGCCCCTTGTCGTAGGACGTGCCGCCGATGGTGAGGGGCTTGCCGTCGCCGGGGGCGGACTCGCCGTTGCTCCTGTCCTTCTCCACCGGGCCCCAGCCGTTGTCCGCGGTGATGAAGTCCAGGTCGGACACGGATACTTCACCCTGAGGAGGGGGCGGGGTGCCCTCGACGACGAGGGTCGCCTCGTGGCGCACCCGCGCGCCGCCGGTGGAGTTCGCGGAGACCGCGGCCACGGTCGGTCGCCGGCCGTCCGGGGTGCCGTCTCCACGGGAGATCACGACGTCCACGGTCGCGGACTCACCGGCCGCCAGATCACCGATGTCCGACGAGACGCTCGGTACGACGGTCCAGCCGGCCGGCGCCTCGAAGTCCGCCGACACATCGCCCAGTTGGACGTCACAGGGGTTGCTGACGGTCAGCTTGCCCGGAGTGGACCGGCCGGCGGGCAGGCCGGTGTCCTCCGCGGTCAGCTTCGCGCTCGGGGTGCAGACGACCGGACCTCGGGGAGTGCCGCTGCCTGCCTCGTCGCCGGTGAGCGGGCGCAGGCGCAGCGTGTACGCGTACTCCTGGTCGGGCCGCACCTGGTACTCGGGCAGCACGGTGTGGAAGGTCTCGCTGACTCCGCTGACCGCGTGGTCCAGGTGCAGGGTGTTGCCCTGAGGGCTGCGCTTCAGGGCGAACGGGTAGGCCGCGCGGTCGAGATCCTCGTACGGCGTGACGCCGGCGGAGAAGGTCTGCGAGGTTCCGGAGACCAGGAGCCCGCTGCGCCCGTCGGAGAGGGAAGCCCAGCGGACGTCCTCGTGGTTTCCGTAGTCCTGTGGCCGGGTGTATTCGGAGAACTGCTCGTCGGCGTCGGTGGAGTACACGCCGACGGGTGAGCCGTCCTCGCGGTCGTTGTAGTTCTCCTGGGGGCCGCGGCCGTACCAGGTGAACTCGTCGTAGCGGTCGGGGAGTTGCAGGGCCAGGCCGATGCGCGGCAGGTAGGGCACCTTGCGCGCCGCGCCATGCGCCTCGGCCCGGTGGTCGATGCGCACCTCACCGGTTCCGGTCACGGTGTACCGGATGGTCTGGGTGAAGGAGGAGTCCTTGACTCCCGGGGCGGCGACGGTGCTGGGCACGGTCACCGTGACCGCGCGGTCCCGCTCGGCCACCTCCACCTTCCCGGGATCGGTCCGCAGCCGGTCGAGGCCGGCCGCACGCCATGGCCCCTCCTCGGAGCCGATCTCGTTGCTGACGGGAGCCCGCCAGGCGTCCAACTCGGGCCCACCGCTGAGCAGTTCGCGCCCACCCGCCTTCATGGAGGTCAGCTCGCCGCTCTTGCGGTCGAAGGTGTACGTGAAGCCCTTGCCGGACACGGTGATCCGGTCCGGCGTCTCGGTGGCCGTCACCTTGCCGGGCGCTCGGGCGGGCAGTACTCCGGCCAGTTGCCGGCCGCCGATGCCGAACTGCTCGACGGCGACGGTGTGCCCGGCCCTGGCCCACGCGGTGTCCTTCACCTGCACGGCTTCGACGGTGAGTTGCCGGTCGGCGTCCTTCGGGTTGGCCGGGGGTGTGGTCAGGCGGATGTCCGTCCGTTCGCCGGGGGCGAGGGAGATCGGGCGCGTCCCCCGGTCGATCACCCGGGCGCCCTCGGTGATCTTCCACCGCAGTCGCAGATCGCCGGTGCCGGTGAAGGAGCGCTCGTTGAGCACCCTGACCTTGCCGACCGTCGCGTCCGCGTCGGTGATCCGGATAGGTGCGTGCACCGCCGCCATGGCGTGTGCCTCGGGCTGGACGGTGCGGTCGCTTGAGACCACCCCGTCGACGCCGCCGGTGCCGGCGCCGTAGGAGTCGTACTCGCCCTTCTCGGTGAGCCGGTCGAAGTCCAGGGCCAGTACGGCCTGGGAGGCGGGGTCGGCGTCCAGTTGCGCCGGGGTGAGCGCCCGGTGGTAGACGCGGACCTGGTCGATGGTGCCGTGGGCCATCCGGGTGGTGATGTTCTCCTGGCCGGTCTCCGGGTCGCGTCCGATGTTCACCGGCTGGGCGGAGTAGGCGACCGTACCGGCCCAGTCGGTGGCCGCCGCCTGCTTGCCGTCGATGAACAGCTTGACCGAGGTGCCGTCGAAGGTGCCGGAGACGCGGTGCCATGCGCCGTACCAGTCGGCGGGGACGTCCGCCGACGCCGTGTGCCATTCGCCGTCGCCGTAGACGAAGAACTCCAGCGTGTCCTTGTCCGCCATCTTGAGGGCATAGCTGTGGTTCCCCTTGGCGATGACCGTGAAGTCACCCGTCCAGTCGGCGGGTTTGACCCAGGCGTCGAGGGTGAGCGCGTCGGAGACCTGGTCGAGTTCCGGGTCCCGGTAGACCTCCACGAAGTCGTCGAGGCCGGAGAGTTCGAGCGCCCTGCCCTTCTTTCCCGTGACGTGGTCGGGCTTGCCCGTGACGTAGGACAGGATGTCGTTGCCGGAGGAGTCGGGGGTGGTGATCAGGGGCTGGGTGATGTTCTGTTCGGCCCAGTCCCAGATGAAGCCGCCCTGGACCTGGGGATATCGGCGTACGACGTCCCAGAACTCGCGGAAGTTTCCGAGGGAGTTGCCCATGGCGTGCGCGTACTCGCCCATGATGATGGGTTTCGTGGTGGACGCCGCCTTGGCCGCCAGGCCCGACGGCGAGGGATAGCGCGGACCCCAGACATCGGCGAACGGGGCGTCGCCGTCGGGTGAGTTGGACTGGTGGTAGAGCGGGCGACTCGGGTCGTTCGCGGTGAGGAAGTCGGCCATGGCGTAGTGCGCCTTGCCGAGCCCGGCCTCGTTGCCCGTGTCCCACATCAGCACGCTGGGGTGGTTCTTGTCCCGCTCGTACATCGCCGTGAGGCGATCCATGAACGCCTTCTGCCACTCGGGCCGTTCGGCCAGGCAGTTGTCGGGGCAGCCGTCGTGGTGGTGGGTCTCGATGTCCACCTCGTCGGCGATCCACAGGCCCTGAGTGTCGGCCAGTTCATACAGGTACGGGTCCGACGGGTAGTGCGAGGTGCGTACGGCGTTGATGTTGAGCCGCTTCATCAGGGAGACGTCGGACGCGGTGCGCTCGCGGGTCGCGTGGCGGCCGGTCTTCGCGTCGGTCTCGGCGCGGTTGGTGCCCTTCACCAGGATGCGCTCGCCGTTGACCTTGAGCTGTTTGTCCTTGATCTCGATGTCACGGAAGCCGACCGGCTGGGCGGTGGTGTGCGTGACTCTGCCGTCGGAGCCGGCGAGTTGGACGACGAGCGTGTAGAGGTTCGGGGTCTCGTCGCTCCACTTGGCCGGGGCCGCGACGTCGGCGCGAAGGGTGGCGGAGGCGGCACCGTTCTGCGGGTCCACCGAGCCCGACATCGTTGTCACCTCGCGTCCGCGAGCGTCGTACAGCGTTCCGGTGACCTTCCGCGCGCCGGAGGCCTCCTTGGCCGCGACATCCACCTCGGCCGTGAGCTGCGCGTCGCGGTACTCCTCGTCCAGGTCGGTGCCGATCGTGACGTCCCTGAGGTAGGTCCTGGGCGTCGAGTACAGGTCGACCGAGCGGAAGATGCCCGCGAACCTCCACTGGTCGTAGTCCTCCAGATGGGCTCCGGAACCCCAGCGGTGGACCTGGAGCGCGATGGTGTTCTTCCCCGGGTGCAGCCGCTTGCTGATGTCGAACTCGGCCGGGGTGTAGCCGCCTTGGTCGTAGCCGACGTAGGCGCCGTTGACCCAGAGCAGATAGCCGCTCGTCACGCCCTCGAAGCGGAGGAAGGTCTCACGGTCCCTCCAGTTCGCCGGCAGCTCGAACGTGCGCACATAGGCGCCGGTCGGGTTGACGTCGTGCGGCACCTTCGGCGGGTCGTCCGGGTACATCTCGGTCGGTATGTTGCGGAACATCGGATGGTCGAGGCCGTCCGTCTGCCACGTGTGCGGGACGCTCACGCTGCGCCAGCCGCTGCCACCGGTGTCGTAGCCCTCCTTGGAGAAGTCCTCGGGGACATCCTCGGGACGGTCCGACATGTGCAGCTTCCACGTCCCGTCGAGGGACTTGGTCCACGGTCCGTCCGACTCCGCCGCGAGCGCGCTGCGGGCGTCGGCGTACGGGGTCAACTCGGCGTGCGCCGGCTCCTGCCCTACGCCGGTTGCCTCCGGATCCTCCAGCAGGGTGTAGACGTCCGACGGGCGTGTGGGGTCATCGGCGGCAATGGCCGACGGAACGGGCGTCAGCAACGCCCCCGCCAGTGCCAGTGCGGCAAATCCTCGAAGTCTTCGTACGGCTCGGCGGAGTGGGGGCATCCGGCGTACCGCCCTTCTGGGTTCGCGAAACTACTCCGAAACAAACAGAAGCGCACGGTACCGAGCAGGTTGTGGGGTGCCAAGAGGTACGACACGAACACTTTCCCCCGTCGATACCGCGGGCGGCACCGACGGAAACGGGCGCTCCCGTAAGGGAATTCGCACTCTCAGGCATAGAGATCCGACCTATCGAAACGTGCCGCATCCGCCGCCGAAACTGACGCACCGTCGTGGAGTTGGAGAGAACCCCAGCCCTGTCGCCGCGCGCCCTGCGCAACACCCAGCCGCTCGGCATCAAGCAGTTGAACCCAACACAAAGTGGTGGGAGGAATAATCAAGAACTGTGGATTGGCGTGCCGCGCTCTTCTGCTCTCAGGGCGATGAGTTTTGCCGTGGTTTCCGGTCTCCAACCCCGAGACGCGATCAACCGCGATCGAGGAGAGCATCATGACCGCTACCTATACCTTCGACGTCTTTTCCAGCCTTGACGGCTTCGGCGGCGCCGGCGGCGACTGGACCGGCTACTGGGGCAAGCAGGGTCCCGAGCTGCTCGACCACCGCCTCGCCCTCTACCGGGACGAGCAGCGGATGGTTTTCGGGGCCAACACGTACAGGGCGTTCGCGCAGATGTTGGCAGCGAGCACCGAGGATTCCGATGTACGTGATCCCTGGGTCACACGGATGAGGAGCCTGCCGGCAACGGTGGTGTCGACCACGCTCGAAGGCCCCCTCGACTGGCCGGACGCCAAGGTCGTCAGCGGCGACGCCGTCGACGTCGTCGCCCGGCTCAAGGAGGAGTCCGAGGTACCGCTCCGCTCACACGGCAGCCTGTCGATGAACCGGGCGTTGATGGCCGCCGGACTGGTCGACCGGGTCCAGGTGACGCTCTTCCCCGTGATCACCGGTCGGACCGGGCTGGACCCGATCTTCCAGGGTGCGGCCGACTTCGACCTCGAGTTGATCGAGCACCGGACACTCGACGGCCACATCCAGGAGCTCGTCTACCGGCCCACCCTGCATGTCTGATCCAGCCGGTGGTCCTGCTCAGAGAGTGATGGTGCCGCGGACGCAGACGACGGCCGCGCCGCTGACCCAGACGGTGCCGTCCGCGTCGGCGGTCACCTCGATGCTCGCCGCCCGTCCCAGTCGCGTGCCCTGGGAGACCCGGTAGGAGGAGGGCGCGGTGCCGGTGGAGGTGAGCCACTGGCCGACGCCGGCGTTCATGCTGCCGCACGCGGGGTCCTCGGGCACGCCGACGCCGGGGGCGAAGGTACGCATCTCGAAGCGGTGCCGGGACCCTTCGGGATGGGCGCCGATCGCGCCGACCATCGCGGTCGGGATGAGGGACAGGTCGGGTTCGAGGGCGAGGACCTCCTTGGCCGTGGGCAACTGGATCACCGCCCAGCCGGGGCCGTTGTCGACCCACTGGTGCGCCACGACCCGGTCCCGCGTGATGCCGAACGCGGCCATGATCTGGTCCAGATAGGCGTCGTCGAGCGCGCCGTCGCGGAGCCGTGGCGGGGCGGCGAAGGACAGGGTGTCCTCGCCGCGGCGCACGGTGACCAGGCCCGCGGCGCACTCCTGCACGATCCGGTCGGTGTGCTGGGGCATGCCGCCGCCGTCCAGCCAGGCGCGCGCGGAGCCGAGGGTGGGGTGCCCGGCGAACGGCAGCTCACCGTCGGGAGTGAGGATCCGCAGCCGGTAGTCCGCCTCCGGGACCGTGGGGGGCAGCACGAACGTGGTCTCGGACAGGTTCGTCCAACGCGCCAGGCGCTGCATCTCCCCATCGGTCAGTTCCGTCCCGTCCAGGACGACAGCGACCGGGTTGCCGGAATAGGGGCTCGAGGCAAACACGTCGACCTGGACGAACGAGCGCGTACGCGGCGTGGTCATCAAAAGCCTGGCCTTTCAACGGGTTGCAGCGGGTTCTGCACGTCCCGCCCTCGGCGGAAGCAGGTCCATCCCAGCGGGCGTCCGCCCGGCAGGGACAGGGCCAGCCACAACAAAGTGGATTGATTGGCCAGGATCTGAGGAAGGGTCGTCGACCCCATCGCGCTGCCCTCCTCAGTCGTCGTCCGGGTTCGATACCCGGGCCTGTGCTGCCAGGATCTCGATCAGCGCGGTGGTGGCGGGTGGGTCCGGCGGGTCGCCGTATGTAGCGGCGTAGATCCGGCGGGCGTTGCCGGTGAGCTGTGTGGTGTGGATGCCCGGCGCCCGGTGAGCCTGTAACGCGAGGCCATTGAGGATGGCGACACCCATCCCGGCGGCGACCAGTGCCTGCGAGACGACCGTGTCGTCGCAGGAGTAGGCGATGCGGGGAGTGAAGCCGGCGCCTTCGCATGCCGTGATCGTGGCGGCGCGGCAGCGTTCGCAGCCGCCGACCCAGGCGGAGTCACGGTGGTCTTCGAGACGCTGACGGGGTTGGTCGCTGACGAGGTGGAGGGGGTCGTCCAGCAGGTGCGTGAGTCGGACTCCCTCCTCCTCCAGCGGAGTGTCGGCATGCCGGAAGATCAAGGCGATGTCGACGTGTCCGGAACGCAGCATCTGCAGGCCGTCGACCGGATGCGCATCGACGAGGTTCAGTTCGATTCCCGGGTACGACCGGGACAGTTCGACGGCGGCCCTCGGGACGAGGGTGCTGAGGACGGTCTGGAAACCGGCGAGCCGTACCCGTCCGGCGCGCAGGCCCACGCGGGCGGCCAGCTCGACAGATGCGGCGTCGACCCGTCCCAGGATCTCTGCCGCCCGCTGTGCCAGGAGTTCGCCTTCGGGGGTGAGCCGGATACCGCGGCCGGCTCGTTGGATGAGCCTGGCTCCGGTGACGGCTTCCAGCCGCCCCAGGTGGTGGCTGACCGACGGCTGGGAGTAGTGCAGCTCCTTCGCCGCTTCGGTCACCGATCCATGGCGGGCGACCGCCTCCAGAACCCTGAGGTGCGTCAGGTTCAGCATGGATTAAGTTTATGTATGAGACATGGGAAGAAATGGCATTAGACGTCATGGCATCGGGACGGCAATCATCGCTTCATGACGAGCTGAGACGACGAAGCTCCATCCGCAGACGGAAGGGAACGCCAGCCATGTCACTCGCCCGCGTCCACAACTTCTCCATCTCGCTCGACGGCTTCGGTACCGGCGATGTGCAGAGCCTCGACGCGCCGTTCGGCCACGCCGGCGAAAGGCTGCACGAGTGGATGTTCACCACCGGGTTCTGGCACACGATGACCGGCAAGCCCGGCGGGACCGGGGGCCTCGACGACGCCTTCGCGCAGCAGTTCGCACCCGGGATCGGCGCCGAGATCATGGGGGCCGGGAAGTTCGGGCCTCCCGGCTGGCACAAGGACCCGGAGTGGAAGGGGTGGTGGGGGCCCAACCCGCCTTTCCACACACCGACGTTCGTCCTCACCCATCACCCTCGCCCGTCGATCGAGATGGAGGGTGGCACGACCTTCCACTTCCTCGACACCTCGCCCGCCGACGCGCTCAAGACGGCCCGCGAGGCAGCGGGCGGCCAGGACGTGCGCATCGGCGGCGGGCCCACCGTGGTCCGCGACTTCTTCGCTGCCGGGCTCATCGACCGGATGCACGTCGTGGTCGTCCCGATCCTGCTCGGCCGAGGCGTGCGCCTCTGGGACGGGCTTGAGGGCACCGAGAAGGACTACGAGGTCGAGTCGGCCTCCTCGCCCACCGGAGTCACGCATGTGACGTTCACCCGCGTGGGGAGCTGAACCGCCTCAGTCGAGGACCCCGGAGCGCGGTCAGGGCCTGCGACGGTCGAGTCCACCGACACGTCCCGGGACGATCCCGCCCGGCCCGCGATCGTGAGCACGCGGCCTCGGAGATCGACCGGCGTCGCGTCGTCGCCGACCCGAGCGTGGACCCGGGTGGCTACGGGGTGCGCCGGTGATGGAGCGCCGGCAGGGCCAGGAGGACGCCGAGGACGAGGGCAGCGGCGACGACGCGCAGGATGCCGCCGAAGCCCAGGCCGGTGAGTGCGCCGGTGAGCTGCGGGCCCAGGCTGGCGCCGATGAACATGCTGCATCCGTAGAGGGCGACGGCCGCGCCGCGTGCGTGCGGGGCGCTGGTGTTGATGGTCTCGACGACGGCGGGTGCCGCTGCGGCGACGGCGGCCACGAACAGGAGCAGGGCGATGGCCAACGACACGGTGTGGCCGCCGAGAAGGGAACCGACCGCGACACTGATGGCGGCCAGTGCGAGGGCGAGGACCGCGCGCAGGGGTGCGGCCAGGCGCTGGAGCACGACGGAGAGCAGGGGGACGGCGACCAGGGCGGGCAGTGCGCCGGCCCGCAGGGCGAGGATGGCGGAGGAGTTCCCGGCGATGCTGGGCGGACCGGCGATGGCCACCGCCGTGTAGACGGCGACGAAGGCGGACATCAGGACCACCGTGGACAGGTACAGGGTGACCAGACGAGGCCGGCGCACCAGCCTCGGCATCGCCGCGAAGGCCTGAAGCAGTCCGCCGCCGGTGTCTTGGCGGAGGGTGGGCCGCAGAACCCGGCCGACGGGCAACACGCTCAGGGCCATGAGGGCGGCGCTGAGCCAGAAGACCGCGCGCCAGCCGAGTCCGGCCGCGACGGCTTGGGCGCCGATCTGCATGACGACGGCGGCTGCGAGCATTCCGCTGGTGATACAGGTCAGTGCGGTGCCGCGGCGCTGTGGCGCGATGTGGTGGACGACGTAGGAGAGCGCGGAAGGCGCGAACGCCGCGGCGGCCAGCCCCTGCACGCTGCGCAGCGCGACGGCCCAGGTCAGGTTGGGGGCCGCGCTGACAGCCAGGGTCGCCGCCGTGGCGGCCGCGAGACCGACGGTGATCACGGCACGCGATCCGTAGCGGTCCGACAGCGGACCGGCCAGGAGGAATCCGGCGGCATAGGCGAAGCCGAACGCCGTCGCCGTCCAGGTGGCCTGGCCCGGTGTCGTGCCGAGCGAGGTGGCCATGGGGTGCAGCAGGGCGAGGACGGTGTACATCTGGCCGACCATCAGGACGCCGAGTGCGGTCAGCAGTGCGATGGTCGGCGCAGCGGGGGCCCAGGCCGGAGGCTGCTCCGGCGTGCTGATCCCTGCTGCGTGGCGGGGGAGGGCGGTGGGGTGGGACATGGGGACTCCAGGAGGGGGCGTCTGGTCGCCGCCCCGCGTGTTGTGCGCGCGACACGATCGGCCGATGGCACCACCGGGATTCGGTGGGTGTCCCCGGCCGTGGCGGGACGGCCGGGGACGATGGAGAGGCATGCTCGGGAGGGAAGAGGGCTCTCAGGAAGGTCAGCCGAGCTTCATGACGTAGCCCGCGTGGTGCAGCTCGTCGCCCTGGAACTCCCCGTAGGCCCAGAAGCCGAGGTCGTCCAGGTAGTCGATCCGGTCGCCGTCGATCCAGTACCGGCCCTCGTAGGCGTGCGGGCGGCCGCCCCGGGTCTCGTCGTAGCGGCCGTCGGCGGTGAGCTCCTGGTGCAGGAAGTCGTTCTTGTCGATCCAGACGCCGACCCGCGGGCCGCCGGTCAGGTCCTCGGCTGCCGGGATGCCCGCCTCGGGCGCGGTGGCACGGCCGGGGACGTCGGTGCCGGCCCACAGGACGGGCCGGCCGGACGCGACCAGTGAACGCACCTGCTCCGGCCGCGACATGAGCGTGGCGAGGGCGCTCGGCACGTCGGCGGCGAGCTCGTCGGGCACCACCAGGAAGTCGGTGGTGTTGCCCGGCGTCAGCGTGGCGACGTACTCCGAGCGGTGGCCCCGGCCGCCGGCCAGTGCGACGGTGTCGACGACGGCGGGGGCGATGGTCATGCCGGTGCAGTCGACGACGATGGCGTTGTCGTCCTGCGCCGCGGTGATGATGCCCGGGCCGACGCCCACGAGCAGGGAACCGACGAACAGCAGGTCGGCGCCGGTCATGGTCCCGATCAGCGGATCCATCGTCAGGATGCGGGCGTTGGTGAACAGGACCGGACGCCCCTCGTCGTTGGAGAGGATCTCGTCGAGGGCCTTGGTGTTCCAGTCCATGGTGTTGGTGTTGCTGTCGGTGGTGCTCATTGCGTGCTCCTCAATGGATTGCCGGTGCAGGTTCGAGGCGTGTGTTCGGTGGCTTCGGCGACGCTGAAGCCGACGGGGCTGTCAGCCGGTGGTGGTGGTGTTCAGGACGTACTCGCGCGAGGCGTGCACCTCGTCGCGCAGGGCGGCCAGATCGACGTCGAGGACGTGGCCGTTCCACTTGCGGGGCTCGCCGTTGATGAGGACGGCGCTGATGTTGCGGGCGTCGGAGCCCAGCACGATCGTGCCGATCGGGTCGTTGAGCGGCATGTTGTTGAGATCCTCGGCCTGGATGACCAGCAGGTCGGCCTTCTTGCCCGGGGTGAGTGAACCGGTGACGCCGGCCAGGCCGTTGGTGTGAGCGCCCTGGAGGGTGGCGAAGTCCAGCACGTCGTGGGTGGTGATGCGGGAGGGCTGCTGGTCGGTGCCGTAGGCGGCGTTGACCGCGCGCATCCGCTGGATGGCGTGCAGGGCCCGTATCTGCGTGAACATGTCGCTGGCCAGGGCGACTTCGACGTCGATGCTCAGTCCCGGACGGATACCGACGGCGAGTGCCTCGTCGACTGCGGGGATCGCGGTCTCCAGGCCGATCTGCGCGTCGGAGGTCGGGGCGAGCGCCACGGTGGTACCGGTCTCCCCCATCACCTTCCATGCCTCGGGGGTCAGTCCGGTGGAGTGGATGAGGGTGACGTCGGGGCTGAGGATGCCGTCCTTGCCCCAGCGCAGGACCGCCTCCGAGGAGGACGTGCCGAAGACGGCGTCCACGCTCACTCCGATGCCCAAGTCCTTGGCGACGCGGGCGAGTTCAGGACCGTAGGCGAGGGCCGGACCGGAGATCTCGTCGGTGGCCAGGGTCGCCAGTCGCAGGGTCAGCAGTTGGTCGTCGCTGCTGAAGTACTGGTCCTTGATGCGGGTCAGGTCGCCGGGCCACTGCCGGTCCCAGTCGCCGAAGTGCGGGCCCATGGAGGCGTGCACCCCGCGGATGCCGGTGTCGAGGAGGGCCTGGATGGCGGCGTCGGAGTGTTCGCGGGTGCGGGAGTTGTGGGAGAAGTCGAGCATGGTCGTGATGCCGCTGTCGATCGCGGTCAGGGCGGCCAGGCGGGTGCCGATGTACATGTCCTGGGGCCGGTAGACGGTGGCGTACCCGGCCAGGGTGGTCATCACATAGCCGCCGAGGTCGTCGACGTCCGGCATGATCCGCCGCAGCTGGGCCTCCCAAGCGTGCCGATGGGTGTCGACGAAGCCGGGGGTGAGGATCGTGCCGGTGGCGTCGACGACCACGGCACCGTCCGCGCTGAGGTCATGTCCGACGGCGGTGATCGTGTCGCCCTCGACGAGGAGGTCGCCGTCGTCGATGACGCCGAGGTCCGGGTCCATCGTGACGACGGTGGCGCCGGTGAACAGGATCCGCCGCTGCGGGTCGGCCGACCGGCGCTGGAGCTGGTCGAGTATGGCGGCGCTGGTGGTGTCGTTGACGTTCATGGGAGGTTCTCCTCGCAGAGGTGCGGTGGGCCTGTCGCGAAGGCCTGTTGAGACCAGCGTCGACCGGTCGCGGCGGGGCAACCAGGCCGCCGTTTCCCCAGGTGCGCCACACCCACGATCGCCGTCGCCGACGTCCTGCGACGACAGGCGATCGAGGCCGCGCATGAGCCGCCTCAGAGCAGGTATTGCCACTTGGTCATGCGGGCCTTGAGGTCGATGGTTTCGCCGTCCAGCGTGAAAGTGCCGTCGCCGCGGTGGTGAAACAACCGCGGGTGCGGCTGGGACGGATCGACCCAGGCCCGTACCGGTTCGAGGACGAACAGGTTGTACGGGCCTACCAGAGAAGTGTCGGCGACCCTGCATTCGATGTTCGCGAAACACTCGGCGATCAGCGGTGCTTCCACCTGTTGCGCGGCCAGCGGGGTCAGGTCGAACTCCTGGAACTTGTCCACGTCCTGGCCCGAGCAGTTGCCGATGTCGACCGTGGTCTCGGCAAGTTCACTGCCAGGGATGGAGATGACGCATTCCCCGGTGTCGCGCAGCGCGGTGTAGCTGTGGTCCCACGGCCCGATGGTGCAGCCGATCAGTGGCGGGACGTGGCGGATCATCATGTTGAACCCGTTGGTCATCACGTTCGGGATGCCACGATGCTGTGTGGTCACCAGGATCACCGGGCCGGGCTCGATCAGTCGGTGGACCTGGTCCAAGGGGTGTTCCTGCAAGTCACTGACGCTGGTCATCGCTGGTCTCCTGAGGCGTGTTGGAATTGCCGAGGAGGCGGTCAATCGCACTTTCAGTGAATTCGCGGGACGGTGTCCTCGGCTTTTCTGTACGTCCAGTCTGGCCAGCGTTCGGTGACGTGATAAGGCCGGGTTTTTCCTGGGTGCGCGAGGGCCAGGATACGGGTGATGAGTCGCTTACTGGATCCACTCGGCTGCGCGCTGATCCTGCTCGCCCTCGCGGTCGTCCACTGGTGAGCGGAGTTCGGCGAATGCGGCCGCAGTGGGACTTGCGGGTTCGGCTTGATAGACGACCAGCTGCTGATGAGGGGCTCCATTGACGGTGAAGGCCGAGAACTGGATCTCCAGGGAGCCCACCCGGGCATGTTTGAGGTTCTTCGCCTGCCGGGTCTTGCCCTTCACATGGTGCCGTGCCCACAGCTCGGCAAATTCCGGACTCTTCCCGGAAAGGGTTTCTACGACTTCGATGATCCGCGGAGATCTCGGGTCGTGCCCGTAGGCCGCGCGGATTTCGGCAACGCACGACTGGGCGGCGTTGTCCCAGTCCTGGTAGAAGTCGCGGCCCTCCGGGTCGACGAAGACCATGCGGGCCAGGTTGTCGAACCGCTGAAAGCCACTGTGGAGTGCGGATGCAAGGGCGTTGCACGCCAGGATGTCCAGCGCCGGGCCCACCACGAAGGCAGGGGTGTCGGGCCAGCTGTCGAGCAGTCGCAGCAGCTGCGGGGCGACCTGGTCGTGGCCTGCGGGAAGCGTGCGGCGTTCCTGCGGTGCCCGGGTGAGTCTGCGCAGGTGGTCGGTGGCCTCGTCATCAAGGTGCAGGGCGTCCGCGACAGCGCCGATGACCTGGGGCGAAGGGCTGGACTCGCGCCCCTGCTCCAACCGCATGTAGTAGTCGGCGCTCACACCGGCGAGCATCGCGACCTCCTCGCGGCGCAGCCCGGGCACCCGCCGACGGCCGTGCTCGGGCAGGCCCACGTCCTGCGGCTTGAGGGCTTCGCGTCGTGCTCTGAGGAACTCTCCCAAGGGGGTGCTGTCGCTCATGTCGCAGGCCGGCCTTCCCGTTTTTGGATGCGGCGAGGGGCTGTGTGCAAGGAAGTCAGGCGGCGGTGTCCGACTCGTTGGGTGCGGCGGTTCGGGTCGGCTCTTCGAGGGGCGGCTCGGTCGACCATGTCGCCAGCAATCGCAGGGCGGTTTCGGAGGAGGAGCCGGGCTCGGTGCTGTAGATGAACAGGGTCTGATTGCTGTCGCCGGGCAGGGCGAGGGCCTGGTACGTGACGGTGAGGTCGCCGACGACAGGATGGTGGTAGCTCTTGGTTCCCTCGGTGCGCTCGTGAACCCTGCGCTCGACCCAGTACGCGCGGAAGTGCTCGCTGCGCACCGCGAGTTCGCCGACCAGTTCGCCCAGCTGCGGATCCTCGGCGTGGCGTCCGGCGTCCATGCGGAGCATGGCCGCGGTGTCCGCGGCGACGCTCTCCCAGTCCGCGTACAGCTCGCGGGCGGCGTGGTCGAGGAAGACGAACCGGCTCTGATTGCGCTCGTTCGCGGGCATGGCGTCGAAGTCGGCAATCAGTGCACGAGCGAGCGGATTGGAAGCCACCACGTCGGTGCGCCGCCCCAGGACGAATGCGGGGCAGCAGGCGGCATCCAGCGTATTCAGCAGCTGGTGG
This sequence comes from Streptomyces sp. NPDC051963, assembly GCF_044593495.1. NCBI lineage: Bacteria > Bacillati > Actinomycetota > Actinomycetes > Kitasatosporales > Streptomycetaceae > Streptomyces > Streptomyces sp. NPDC051963. The sequence continues at coordinate 463,115 of NZ_JBIUCC010000006.1, forward strand.
ACGGCCGGGCTGACCTGCTCGGGCGGGGAGGGCGCGGGGCGCCGGGGCTGGAGGGGCCGCCGGTTCGCGAGATCGAACAGGTGTACGCGTTCGGTGTCGTCCAGACGCAACGCCGTCGCCAGAGACTCAAGGATCTCCGGCGAGGCGGTACGGCTGCGCCCCTGTTCCAGGCGCGTGTAGTAGTCGACGCTGACGCCTGCGAGCTGAGCGAGCTCCTCACGACGCAGGCCCGGGACACGGCGCCGAGCGGTCCTGGGCATTCCCGCGTCTGCGGGATTGAGCCGGCCCCGGCATGAACGGAGAAACTCTCCCAGCTCCACGATCTGGTTCATACCGCAATTCTCCGCGAGGCCCCTGGGCGTCGGAAGTCGCGAAGGTAGCCGCAATACACCCAGGAAACGATGGACCGGTCCGGCGGCTCAGTCCGGGCCGACGAGCGGGGCCGGCCGGGGAGTCGGCACCGCGGTCAGGGAACCGAGCAACGCCAGCGCGTCGGCGGAGGGACTGCCGGCCTCTGCCTGGTAGACGATGACCTGCTGGCCGGGAGCGCTGTTGACGGTGAACGCTTCGTAGTGCAGCTCCAGGTCGCCGACCTCGGCGTGGTGGAAGAGCTTGGCCTCGCGGGTCTTGCCCCGCACGTCGTGGCGAGCCCACAGCGCACGGAACTCGGCGCTCTTCATTGACAGTTCGCCGACGATCTCCATCAGCCGCGGGTCGTCGGGATCGATGCCGGCTGCGCGTCGCAGTGCGGCCACGCATGATTCGGCAGCACGGTCCCAGTCGCGGTAGAAGCGGTGCGCGGCCGGGTCCAGGAACGTCATGCGCAGCAGGTTGTCGCATGACCTGAAGTCGGTGAACAGGGCGGCCGCGAGCTCGTTGCGAGCCAGGATGTCCAGCGCGTGGCCCAGGACGAAGGCCGGCGTGTCGCTCCAGCTGTCCAGGAGCCGCCGCAGGTGCGGGCCGACCCGTTCGACGCGGGGCGCGCGACGTGTGCGGCGCGCAGTGGGGGTGGCCACACGGTACAGGTGTGCCAGGGCGTCGTCATCGAGGCGCAGGGCCTTGGCCACGGCCTCGAGCACCTGCCGCGAGGGACGCCGTTCGCGGCCCTGTTCCAGCCGCATGTAGTAATCAGCGCTCACACCGGCCAGGGTGGCGACTTCCTCGCGGCGCAGACCGGGCACCCTGCGGCGGCCGGACGTGGGCAGCCCGGCGTCCTCGGGGCGCAGTTGAGCGCGTCGTGCGCGCAGGAAACCTCCCAGCGCATTCTCGGCCAACGGGTACTCGTCTGTGTCCATGCCATCGAGGTTAGGGCGGCTCGGCGGGCTGTGGCGGGCCGAAGGGGGGGTGCGCTTCTCCCAGGAATTTCCGGCCCCTTTGGAACACTTCTCCCAGGAAACTGCTGGCCTCCCTGCTTCTCGCAATGTCACCCTCACCGAAATCACGATCCCGCCCACCGCGCCTGATCCCGGTCCACGCCGCCCGGCACTTGTGGATCACCGGGCCCGGCCGCCCGCACGGTCTAAGCTCCGGGCCATGCGCGTATTGGTCTTGGAGGACGATCCCGAACTGGGGCCCGTCGTCGCTGCTCAGCTGCGGGGTGCGGGGTTCGCGGTGGACCTCGCGCAGACGCTGGCCGAAGCGGATCTCAAGCTCTCCGTCAACCGCTACGACTGTGTCGTGGCCGACCGCTCGGTCCCGGACGGCGATTCGCTCATGCTGCTCGCGGAGCACCGGCGGCAGGGATCGGCGCTTCCCTTTCTGCTGCTGACGGCGCTGGACTCGGTGAGCGACCGGGTGGCCGGCTTCGAGCACGGGGCGGACGACTACCTGGTCAAGCCCTTCGCCTTCGCCGAACTGGTCGTACGGGTGCGTGCGTTGTGCCGCAGGGAGCAGCCCGCGCGGCTGCCGGTCCTGCGGGCGGGTGATCTGGAGGTCGATCTTCCACGGCGCCGTGTGTCGCGGGCGGGCGTGCTGCTCAGCCTGTCGGCCAAGGAGTTCGCGGTGCTGGAGGTGCTGATGCTGCGCGCGGGTGAGGTGGTGACGCGCACCGAGCTGATCGAGAGCTGCTGGGACGAGGCGACCGAGCCGATGTCCAATGTGGTGGACGTCCTGATCGGCCAGCTGCGCCGGCGGCTCGGGCCGCCCGATCCGATCGGGACGGTGCGCGGCGTCGGCTACCGCCTGGGCGACGAGGCGCAGGCGTGATCCGCCGGGACCGAGCGTCCTCGCTCTCCCCCGCCGTGGCCCGGCTCCGGCGTACCCGGCGGTTGATGACGCTCCTGTTCGCCTCGACGACCGCCGCCTGTCTCGTCGTACTCGCCGCTGTCGCCGTGCGTATCGATGCCCTATCCCGCCGCTCCGGCCTCGACCACGAGGTCGGGAGCCGTGCCACCGGCCTTTCGCGGGCGGTCTGGTTCGATGCGGGGACGCTGCACCTGGAGCCGTTGCGCGAGGACGAACTCGCCCAGGGCGCACAGGTGTTGGCCGTCCTGGAGGCGGTGCCGGGACAGGCGCCGTCGGTTCGGCACGTCGTTCCCGCGCGCTCCGGGCTGCCCGATCAGGACCGGCTCGACCATGTCTGGCGAAGCGTCCTGGAAGACCAGGGGACCGTTCTGGTCAGCGCACCTTCCGCGGACGGCGGGCGGCTGAGGTGGGCGGCGGCTCCGGTCTGGGACGACGACCGGATCGGTGCGGCCGTGCTCGTCGGCACGGAACTGGCGCGCAGCGAACACGATCACCAAGTCCTCGTGCGATGGCTGGCCCTCGGTTGCACGGCCCTTGTCTGCTGCGCGGCAGCCGTCGGCCATCTCCTCTCCGGCCGGGCCATGCGTCCCGCCCTGCGCGGGCTGGGGCAGCAGGAGCAGTTCCTGGCGGAAGCGGCGCACGAACTGCGTACGCCCCTGGCGACGTTGCGGCTCGTGGTGGAGCGAGGTGGCTCCTCCGACGAGGCCCTACGGCTGGTGGACCGACTGAGCCGCCTGGTCACCGGACTGCTCGCCAGGGCCCGCATGGAGGCCGGCGCGCAGCAGGCCGAGCTGATCCCCCTGCGCCTCGACCAGCTGGTGGAGACCACCGTCGAGGAGCTGCCGGACCACGACAGCGTCACGGTGAGCGGCGAGCCGGTGGTGGTGCACGGGGACCCGGACCTGCTGGCCCAGGCGGTACGGAACCTGGTGGAGAACGCCCAGCGGCACGGTGGGCCTGCCGGGTCGCCGGTCGAGGTCACCGTCGCACCCGGCCTCGTCACGGTCCGCGACCACGGCGCGGGCGTGCCGCTCGCGGACCGGGAGCGGGTCTTCGCCCGGGGTGTCACCAGGGGCGACACCAGGGGTGCCACCACACGTTCCGGACCCGCCTCGGGAGCCGAGGGATCCGATGCTCCCTCGGGAACAGGCGCAGGGCTGGCCATCGTCCGCTGGGTCGCCGAGCTCCATCACGGCTCCGCCCGACTCACGGACGCTCCCGGAGGCGGTCTGCTCGCCGAGCTGCGGCTGCCGCCGAGCCCGTCCCCGGCATCCTCATCTTCATCTCATGAAGGCCCGGGCACCGTGGGCGCATGATCTCTCTGCGCAACCCCCGGCTGCTGATCGGCAGCGCCGCGGGACTCGGCACCCTGGTCCTCGTCGGGAGCTTGCACGCCCTGTCCTACGGCGGTGACGGCACGCCCCCTTCGACCGAGGTGGCGATCCGGGTCGACCAGGTCGGCTATGTCCGCGGCGAGGCGAAGCGGGCCTACGTCATGGGGCCCTCGGCGGCTCTCGCGGGCGCCCGCTTCAAGGTCGTCGACGCCAAGGACAAGGTGGTCACGGCGGGCAGACTCGGAACCGTCACCGGCCGCTGGAACGCCAGGTACCCCTCGGTGCGCAGCGCCGACCTCTCCGCGCTGGACACCCCCGGCACCTACCGCTTCGTCCTGACCGGCACCGCGGCCGGCCGCTCCCCCGCCTTCCGGATCGCCGATGCCGATGAGCTGATGGCCCCGCTCGTCCGCGACAACGTCCGCTTCCTCCAGGCGCAGCGCGACGGAGCCGACGTACTTCCCGGCACCCTCCGGCACGGGCCTTCCCATCTGACCGACCGGGACGCGACCGTCTACGCCGAGCCGCGCTACGACGACGAGGGCAACGAGCTGCTCGACGACCGACTGACCCCGACCGGTGACCAGGCCGACGTCTCGGGCGGCTGGTTCGACGCGGGCGACTTCCTCAAGTTCACCGCCACCACCTCCTACTCGGTCACCGAACTCCTGCTCGCTGAACGCGACTTGCCGGACATGACGGAGCTCTCGGCCGAGGCCTCGCACGGGCTGGCCTGGCTCGACCGGATGTGGGACGAGGACAGCGAGACGCTCTACGCCCAGGTCGGCATCGGCGTGGGCAACGAAGCCGTACGGACGGATCACGACGTATGGCGGCTGCCGGAGGCCGACGACCGGCTCAGGGTGTCGCCCGGTGACCCGGACTACACGATCAAGCACCGGCCGGTCTTCCGCGCGGCCGACCCGGGCGAGGCGATCAGCCCCAATCTGGCGGGCCGGGTGGCCGGGGTCTTCGCGCTCGCCGCACAGCGCGCCGCCGCCACGGACGAGGCGGCGGCCCAGGAGTGGCTGGACAAGGCCGCTGCCGTCTACGACCTGGCCGACGCCGACCACAACCCCGACGAGCCGCTCGTCACCGCGTTCCCGGGCGCCTTCTATCCCGAGGACTCATGGCAGGACGACATGGAGTTCGGCGGCGCCGAACTGGCCCTGGCCGCACGGGAACTCGGGGACGACCGGGAGGGCGACTGGGCCGACGCCGCGGCCGGATGGGCCGGCGACTATCTGGACTCCGACGTCAAGGGCACCCTGAACGTCGCGGACGTCAGCGCCCTGGCCCACGTCGACCTGGCCACCGTCCTGGACGGCACCCGCACGAACGGCATCGGGGCCGAGGAGCTGTACGAGGACCTGCGCCGCCAGCTGGACGACGGTGTCGCCCGCGCCGGGCACGACCCGTTCGGGGCCGGTGCCGTCTACGACGACTTCGACGCCGTACCGCACACGTTCGGGCTGGTGGCCACCGCCCGCCTCTACGCCAAGGCCACCGGAGACAGCCGCTACGCGGCCTTCGCCGGCCGGCAGCGGGGCTGGGCCCTCGGTGCCAACCCGTGGGGCACCAGCTTCATGATCGGCGCGGGTGAGGTCTATCCGCATTGCCCGGAGCACCAGTCTGCCAACCTAGCGGGGAGTCGCGACGGCAGCGGCGCCATCCTGCGGGGCGCGGTGGTCAACGGCCCCAACGAGGCCTCGAAGCTGGAGGAGTTGAACGGCTTCCCGACCATGAAGAAATGCTCCGCCGCCCCACCGTCGGGGGCCTGGACCGACTTCGACGGCAAGGGCGCACGGTACGTCGACGACGTGGGCGCCTGGCAGACCGTGGAACCCGCACTGGACTTCACCACGACGGCGCTGCTGGCCTTCGCCCTGACCGCACAGACCGACGGCGAGTAGCTCGGTTGCGTCCCCGGCGCTCACCGCACGGACCGACTCAAACCAGCCAACGAGTGGCCGAACAAGGCAGGTTGGGGCCGACGATTCACATGAGCCGAGCGCGGAGGAATAGCGTGGGTGACCACGGCCGGTGTTCGACGGTTTCGTGGTTTCTCACCACGTACACACAGGAGCGTCCATGACCAATGAGGCAGAGAAGTCCGCGCAGGAGGCGCTCGCCAAGATCGATACCTCCGTGCCGCAGTCGGCCCGGATCTGGAACTACTGGTTGGGCGGCAAGGACAACTACGAAGTCGACCGAGTGGCCGGCGACGCGTTCCGCACGATCTTCCCGGGTATCGAGACCGGAGCGCGTGCCGCACGGTACTTCCTCGCCCGCGCCGTTCGTCACCTGGCCGCCGAGGAGGGCATCCGGCAGTTCCTCGACATAGGCACCGGCCTGCCCAACGTGGACAACACCCATCAGATCGCGCAGCGGGTGGCCCCCGAATGCCGGATCGTCTACGTCGACAACGACCCGTTGGTGCTGGCACACGCCCGCGCGCTGCTCACCAGCACCCCGGAAGGTGTCACCAACTATGTCGACGCCGACCTGCGCGACCCGAGCACCATCGTGCGGGAAGCCGGAAAGACGCTGGACTTCGACCAGCCCGTCGCCCTCATGCTGATGGGCATCCTGGGCCACATCGAGGACCACGACGAGGCATGCTCGATCGTGCGCCGGCTGGTGGACGCCCTGCCCGCCGGAAGCTACCTCGTGCAGTACGACAGCACCGACACCAGCAAGTCCTATGTCGAGGCCATCCAGCAGTACAACGAGGGCGGCTCGATTCCGTACATCCTCCGCAGCCCCGAGCAGATCGCGCGCTACTTCGACGGTCTGGAACTGCTCGAACCGGGCGTGGCGTCGTGCTCCCGCTGGCGTCCCGACGAGAACGCCTGGGGTCTGCCCGCGGAGGTGCACCAGTACGGCGGTGTCGCCTTCAAGCGCTGAGACCCGCCAGACCCGCCGACCGGCGGCACGCGTCGCGGGTCAGGTGTCCTGGAGGATGCGATGGAGAATCGTCGGAGTCTCGTCCGGCGATTCGGCCTCGACCACGAGGCGGTTCATGACATCCCAGTAGCACTCGATCTCGGCCGGCTTGTCGGGGTAGAGGGCAGTGGTGAGCTGTTCGAGGCAGACCATGTCGGGCAACTGACCGCCGGGCAGGCGCAGGATGGTGACCGGACCGCCTTCCGCGGCGTACCCGCCGGCGGTGAACGGCATGACCTGGACGGTCACCTGCGGGAGTCGACAGACCTCGATGAGATGCCTGAGCTGGGCGCGCATCGTGCTGGTGCCGCCCACCGGGCGACGCAACGCCGCCTCGTCGATCACGGCCCAGAACTGCACCGCCGGCCGACGGTCCAGAATCCGCCGGCGTGCCATGCGTAGCCCGACTCGACGCTCGATCTCCTCCGCGCCGGCGCCCGGGTGAGCGAGCCGGATCGAGGCACGCGCATAGTCGGGGGTCTGCAACAGGCAGGGAACGCGTTGGACCTCGAAGCAGCGGATGAGACTCGCTGCCTGTTCGGCTCCGAGGTAGGCCTGCATCCAGGTGGGCACCACGTCGTTGTAGTACCGCCACCAGGCAGGGGTGTTGGACTCTTCGGCCAGAGCCAGCAAGGTGGCGCGTTCGGCGTCGTCCGTCACTCCGTAGAGGGTGAGCAGGTCGGCCACGTCCCGCAGTTTGAACCCGTGCCGACCGCCCTCCAGCCGGCTGATCTTGGACCGGGAGGCGCGGATGAGATGCCCCGCGGCCTCACGGCTGATCTGCTGTTCCTCGCGCAGTCTGCGCAGCCGTGCGCCCAGCACCAGACGCGGCATCATCGGGCCGGCCGAACCGCCGTCCAGAACCCGGTTGTCGGACGATGTATGTGCGGCCTCTTTGACGCCCATCGACATGCTCCCTGTGGTGAACGCGGCTCTGCACGTGTGCAAGCGCCACGGCCAGCCATCCTAGGGGCTGACGGATGCATGATCTCCAACTCGCAGGAATGACCTTCGACTTGGACGGATCACGGGAGCAGGAAAGGTGCTGCCCGCTCCGCCTGCCCTAGGCGGGCAGATGGCGCGCGACGGAGTCGTTCAGTCGTGTGAGGCAGGCCGCCAGGGTCCGGAGATCTTCGTCGGACCAGTCCGCCAACGCCTCGCCCAGCAGGTGCGAACGCCGGGCGGACGCCATGGCGAGATGGCGGCGTCCGGCGTCGGTCAGCGCGACTCGACGGATCCGCTGATCGACCTCGTCCCGGACACGTACGACCAGGCCGTCCTCCACCAACTGGTCGACGACGCGCGTCGCTCGGGCGCGATCGACCAGCAGCAGTGCCGCGATGTCGGACAGTTGTGGCGGTGGCGGGGAGCCGGCCTCGACAAAGCGCAGCACCCGGTAGGCGGTTGGTGAAACGGAACCCGGCAGCCTGTCCAGGAACCGCTCCCGGACCAGGGGTCCGTAGAACCCGTACCGGCCGTGCCGCAGTTCCTGCATCGCGTGGTCCAGCCCTCGCACGCTCATCGCTCGCTCGTCCACATGGCCAGCCTGGTGCCTGGCGCGTGAACACCACAACCGTCCCAGTCGCCGAAATGGTTGTCCGGGTTCGTGTTCACGTCGATTGCCGGTAGCGGTCCTTGCCGGAGTGTTCACAACTGACAGGTGTCGGGCGGATCTCAGCGCGTGGGACGTTCGCTCACATGACGACGACATCGGCAGGCGGCGATCACTCCGCCGACAGTGCGAGGCCTGAGTCCGGACAGCGAGAGAGGGCCCAGGAGCGGGGCATTCACCCCGGCGTGAGCCGGCGCGCCGTGCTGGGAGCGGCAGGTGCGGCGGCGGGAGCGACCGCCCTCGTCGATCCGAGGCCGGCGGCGGCATCTCCCGCGCTGTGGGTCCGGCCGGAGGGGTCGGGCATGCCGCCCGTGAGCGGCCTGCATCTGCAGTTCGGCGCCGACGCCGCACGCGAGGTCGTCGTGTCGTGGCAGACGCCGGTGCCGGTGCGACGGCCACGGGTTCTGCTCGGCACGCCGACCCACGGGATGGGCAACGAGACCGACGCCCGGACCTCCTTCTACAAGGACGCCCAGTCCGGCCAGACGATCTACGTCCACCACGCCCGGCTGGACCGACTGCGGCCCGGCACGGACTACGTCTATGCCGCGGTCCACGAGGGGGCGACGCCCGAACCGGGATCCTTCCGCACGGGGCCGAGCGGCAGGGCGCCCTTCACCTTCACCAGCTTCGGCGACCAGGGCACCCCCACGGTCGGCAAGCTGGACGGTCCCATGCCACCGAAGATCACCGCGAAGCTCACCTACCTCAACGACAACCTCGGCTCGCCGTACGCCAACGACGTGACCACCGCCGTCGAACGGATCGCACCGCTCTTCCATCTCGTCAACGGCGACCTGTGCTACGCCAATCTCGCCACCGACCGACTCCGCACCTGGGCGGACTGGTTCGAGATGACGAGCCGGTCCGCGCGTTTCCGGCCCTGGATGCCGGCGGCCGGCAACCACGAGAACGAACTGGGCAACGGGCCGATCGGGTTCGGGGCCTACCAGACGTACTTCTCGCTGCCGGGCCACGGAGGTGATCCTGAGACCCGAGGGCTGTGGTACGCGTTCACCGTCGGCTCGGTGCGGGTCGTCAGCCTGGCCAACGACGACGTGGCCTTCCAGGACGGCGGCAACTCCTACATCCGCGGTTACTCCGGCGGGGCCCAGCGCCGCTGGCTGGAGGCCGAACTCGCGCGCACCCGGGCCGACGACGACATCGACTGGATCGTCGTGGTCATGCACCAGGTCGTCATCTCCACCGCCGACCACCCCGGCAACGGCGCCGATCTCGGCATCCGCCAGGAATGGCTGCCGCTGTTCGACGAGTACGGCGTCGACGTGGTCGTCTGCGGTCACGAGCACCACTACGAACGATCACACCCGATCCGCGGTCATCAGCCCAACGACACCATGACGCCCGACCCGGCGGCCACCCGCACCGACCTCGTCGACACCACCGACGGAACCGTCCACATGGTGATCGGTGGCGGAGGCACCTCGATCCCCTCGATGGACGTCCTGTTCGACACTCCCCAGTGCAACGTCATCACGGGTGTCGGACCCGCCGGTGCCAACGGCAAGAAGTCCCCGGTCTACGTGACGGAGCCGGCGCCGTGGTCGGCGGTTCGCGACCGCGTCAACCCCTATGGCTTCGTCGCCTTCACCGTCGACCCGGGCACCCGGCCCGGTGGGCGCACCACGATGGCGGTGACGTACTACGCCGTCACCGGTCTCTACGGCCAGGTGGAGGCGGTCGACACCTTCACCCTTCAGCGGGCTCGCAGTGACGGTACGAAAGCGCGCTGAGTCACGACGTCCGGCACGGCCGGCTACCGCCGGTACGGGTCGTCCTCGGGCAGCCAGGCGTCCGGACCGTGGATTCCGAAGTCCGCGTCGTCCTCGACGAGCGCATCGACGACGGCGAGGGCCGCGGCGCTGACTTCGCTGCGGCGCCACACCAGGGACCAGGTCCAGTAGATCCGCGGTGCGACGACGGGGCGTTGGACCAGGTCCGGTGGTAGTGGAGTGGTCTGGCCCTTGGGCGAGTTGATGACCGGGCGGCCGATGCGGCGGACGTGGTCGAAGAACGCGGGTCCGGTGATGCCGCCGTCGGAGATGCGGACCGCCCGGGCCCCGGTGTCCCGGGCGACTTCTTCGGCGTAGGCGTTCCAGGACGACCAGGAGGTGGTGTCCTTGTCGAGGAGGACGACGGTGTCGCGGGCGGGGACGTCGCCGGTGTCGTCCCCCGTGGCCACCGCGTAGAGCCGGTCCGCGCCGATGAGCCGGGCATGCAGGCCGCGCGGCTCGAGGTCCTCGGTCCGTACCCAGCACACCGCGAGGTCGAGGCTGCCGTCGGCGACCCGGGCCGCCTGAGTGTGCGAGGGGGCGACCCAGGCGTCGACGTGGACTTGGGCCACCGCGCCGGTGCGGGCGTTCAGGTCCGGCGGCAGCCAGTTGACGTAGCCGAGCCGGACCGGTTCCGATCCCGACAGTCGGCGGGCGCGGTTCTGGAGGTCGTCGGCGCGTTCCAGCAGGGCGCGGGTGTGCGGGAGCAGGGCGGCACCGGCGGGGGTGAGGGACACCGAGCGGCGGTCCCGGTCGAACAGCCGCACACCGAGGTCGCGCTCGAGTGCCTTGATCTGCTGGGACAGGGAGGGGCCCGCGATCAGCAGGCGCTCGGCGGCCCGGGCGAAGTTCAGCTCCTGGGCGACCGCGACGAAGTACCGCAGCTGGCGCAGTTCCACGCCCGTCATGGTACTTCGCTGGGAGGCTGCGCCTATCACCAGCGAGGCCCCCGGTCGTGGCGCCCGCCGGGCCGACGGGAGGACGATAAGGGCTGGGAAGGCCGACGCCGGGCGCCCGCCACGGTCCTTGCCCTTGCCGCGACGCCCCACCGAACGGAGCAGGACCATGCGAGAGTTCCTGGTCGAGATCACCACCACGATCCCGGAAGGCACCAGCCAGGACGAGGTCGACCGGCGGCGCGCTGCGGAGTCCGTCCGGGCTCGGGAACTGGCCGCGACCGGCCATCTCGCGCGGCTGTGGCGTCCGGTCGGCGAGCTGCGCAGTCTCGGTATCTGGCGAGCCGGCGACGAGGAGGAACTCCACGAGAAGGTGCTCGGCACGCTCCCGCTGCGTCCGTGGATGGCCTTCACCGTCACCCCGCTCGAATCCCACCCCAACGACCCGGGCCGGTCCGGTCTCCCACAGACCGGTTCATGACCGTACGACGCCTGCGCGCCTCCCCGGCCCGAGGAGGTGCCCTCCACTCCCCCTGGGGTCATGTCGCGCAGGGCGCCGCAGCTCTCGCCGCAGGCATGGGAGTCGGCCGGTTCGTCTACACCCCGATCCTTCCCCTGATGCACTCCCAGGCCGGACTGTCCACGGCAACGGGCGCGAACCTCGCCACGGCGAACTACGTCGGATACTTCCTCGGCGCCCTCGCCGGCATCCTGTCCCCCGCGCTGGTCCGCTCACGTGCGACGCTGCGTACCGGCCTGGCCGTGCTGAGCGTGAGCCTGGCCGCCATGCCCGCCGCCCAGGAGGCCGCCGTATGGATCGTTCTGCGACTGTGCGCCGGGGTGAGCAGTGCCCTGATCTTCGTCATCGCGGCCGGGTCCCTCTTCAGCCGGCTGCGTGAGCACCCCGCTCACCTGCCCGGCTGGGCGTTCGGCGGAGTCGGCGCGGGTATCGCACTGTCCGGACTCCTCGTCCTCGCGCTGCGTTCGGTCGCCGACTGGCGGACGGCCTGGTGGGCCTCGGCCGCACTCGCCGCGCTCCTCGCCGCAGTCGCGTGGAACCTGCGCCCCGAAGCCGCACCGACGGCAGCCGCGGCATCCGGCGCGGCGGCGGCCGAGGGGCCGATGCTGCGCAAGCGCCGGTGGTTCGGTGCGCTGTTCGCCTCCTACGTCCTGGAAGGTGTCGGCTACATCGTTGCCGGCACCTTCCTGGTCGCCGCGATCGAGCAGAGCTCACCGGGCTGGATCGGCAGTGGTGCCTGGGTCCTGGTCGGTCTTGCGGCAGTACCGTCCTCGGCGCTGTGGGCCCGGTTCGGGCGCCGCTGGTCCCGCCCCGATCTGCTGCTCGCCGCGCTCGTCATCCAGGCGGTCGGCATCGCACTGCCGGCCGTGGTCCCCGGGGTGGCGGCCGCACTGGCCTCCGCGGTCCTGTTCGGGGCGACCTTCATCGGTATCAGCACGCTGGCCCTGGCCACCGGGGCCCACCTGCGGTTTCCCCGCTCGGTCGCGCTGCTGACCGCCGGATACTCCGTCGGACAGATCCTCGGTCCGCTGGCCGTGACCCCGCTGCTGCACCATGGCTATCACCAGGCGCTGATCCTGGCCGCCGTCGTCGTGCTCGCGGCCGCCTGCGCCGCCGCCGTGCTGCGCATCGGCTTCCCGCACCACACGGTGGTGGTACGGGAAGCCACACCGATACGATCACCCGCTCCGACGGACGACGACCCGGCCGCGGACCGCCGACGCCTCTGACAGGGAGTCCGACATGACCACACCACGGGACCTGCTGATCGTCACCCTGGAAGAGGCCGCCGCCGACCACCACACCGAACAGGGCGACGTCTCCCTGGCCCTCGCCGGAGCCGAACTGCTCGACCTCGCCGACGCCCGCGCCCTGACACTGGACGACGACCGCATCGTCCCCGCCCCGCCGCACGACCTGGGTGACCGGCTGTTGAACGAGGCGGCGGCGTCCCTCACCCGGCAGGCACCGTACGAGTCCGTCGAGGACTGGCTGTGGCGCCGCGGGCGCGGCCTGCACGCGGCCTATCTCGCCGCCCTGGAGACGGACGGAGACGTCACCCGGCAACGCCGCCGCTGGATCCCCCTGCGCACCGACCGAACGGCCCTGCCCGACTCACCTGCCCGGCGCCACGCGGCCGAGCGCCGGGCATCGGGCGACCCCGTCCTCGCCTCTCTCGCCACCGCCGTAGGGCTCGGCGACGAGCCGTCCGAAGACCTCGCGGACCTCACCGACGAGACGGTCGTGACCGTACTGGCGGCCGTCAGCGAGGCAGTGACGGAACTTGCGGCCGTACGGCAACGGCGAAGCGTCGAGGACGCCGCGTTCGACAACATCTGGCGCGGCCCGTGACAAGCCCGGCGGCTACGACGAACTCGGCGCCGGGGTCGGTCCCATGCCCCGCAATTGCTGGATGTTCCCGCCGATCTTGGTGCGGAACTCCTCCAGCATCTTCGGCTCCTTCGCGCTGACGATCCACCGGGTGCCGACCAGGTACTTGCCCCCGTACATGGCGGCGGAGTCCAGCCAGGTCTGCTTGTACGTCTCCTCGGGGAACGTGGTGATGAGGTAGTCGACCTTCGGCGTGTGGCAGAGGCCCTGGCGCAGTTCCTCCGCATCGATGCGGATCTTGGCCTTGCACCCGGTCAGGGAGGCGATCACCTCGACCTTTGCCGGTGCCACGACTCCGGCCGCGGGGGCAGCGGACATCTTCGACGGTTTGCCGCTCCCCGCCGCGTCGTCCTCGCCGCCGCTACAGGCCGTGGCCAGTGGAAGGAAGGCCAGGCTCGCGGTCAGTGCGGCGCCACGCAGGAGGCGGGCGGTGGGCAGGGGGTGACTGGTGCGTCCTCGCGGTTGCTGCTGTGGCACGTCGCCTCTCCGTATCCGGGCTCGTCCTGTCCGCGGCGGCGGCCAGGGCTACGACAAGGGGTACGGGTGACGGTTGTTGCCTGTTCACACGTAGCCGCAGTACTTCCCGGACGGTGTCCGTCCCGGCAGCCGAAGTGCGTGTGCAGGCTCCGTGGCCGAGATTGGAACCAGCAGATGTCTCATGGGGCTGAGCCCCCGCACGGAGGCCTGTGCCATGACGAGTCATGCTCGACCGCACCGGACGGGGACGGATTCATCGCCCCTGGTGCTCGTAGTCGGGGTGGCGGGAGCGGGGAAGACCACCGTGGCGCGGCTTATCGCCGATGTGGATCGGGGGCCCTGGCTGGATGCCATCGGAGCCCGGCTGGACCGCGAGACAGCCGGAGCCGGACGAGCGCCCGCTCGTGGTGGAGATCGACCAGCGACCGGAGGCCGTCGCGGATGCGGTGCTGTCGCTGATGCACCAGGCACCCGCCCCTGGCCGTGCACCGACCGGAGCGGTCACGGACCGCCTCATACCGTCCGAGGAGCCACGTATGTCCCCCAGTCCAACAGGCGAGCAATGGGAGCTGCGCCGCGGCGGACAGCGTGCCGTCGTGGTCCAACTCGGTGCGGCTCTGCGCCACTACGAGGTGGACGGCCGGCCGGTCCTGGACGGATTCGCCGCCGACTCACGCATTGCCGGTGGGCGTGGACAACTTCTCGTCCCCTGGCCCAACAGGGTCAGAGACGGTCGATACGAGTTCGACGGAGCGGACCTGCAACTCGCGCTGACCGAACCGGAGAAGCACAACGCGATCCATGGACTGCTCCGCTGGACCCCCTGGCGGCTGCTCGCCCGCAGCGATGACACGGTGAGGCTGGGCACCTTGCTCCTTCCGCAACCGGGCTACCCGTTCACGCTGGACGTGGTCGCCGAATACAGGCTGGGACCCGACGGCTTCGAAGCAAACATCTCCGCCACCAACGTCGGGGACACGCCCGCTCCCTACGGAGTGGGGCAGCACCCGTATGTGACGGTCGGCACCGACTCGGTCGACAGCGCGCTGCTGACCGTTCCCGCCCAGTACTGGCTGCCCGCCGACGACCGGGGTCTGCCGACCGGCCGGGAGCCCGTCGACGGCACCGTGTACGACTTCCGCACCGAACGTCCCATCGGTGATCTGCGGCTGGACACCGCCTTCACCGAACTCGGTCGCGACGCCGAGGGCCGGGCCCGCGTACGGCTGGCGCACCCTTCCGGGTCGCGGGGTGTCGATGTGTGGCTCGGCGACAGCGCTCGGTACGTCCAGGTGTACACCGGCGACACGTTGGCCGAGCCCGACCGTCGGCGCCGTGGTGTCGCGGTGGAGGCCATGTCATGTCCAGCTGACGCGTTTCGCAGCGGCACCGATCTCACCGTCCTGGAGCCGGGCCGCGGCCATGTGCTCCGGTGGGGGCTCAGCCCATGGGGAGCCGCATGAACTCACAACCACCGTCTGCGATCACGAAGTTGATGACCGAGGACGAGTTCCGGAAGCTCTACGCACGGCTCCGCGAAGCGACACGGACCGACGATCCGCGCGGAGCGCTCCGTCATCTGACCCCCGAGCGAGTCGTGGCCGCTGCCGCGGAGGTGCGGACCGGGCACACGGTGTCGCTCGCCGCGCCGGTGGAGACCCGGCCGGGCCCGGACAACCCCGAGCCCGCGGTCCACCGTATGACCGGACCTGCTGCCGGTGACCTCGGGGCGGACGGAGTGCACTTCGCCGTCGACCACTTCGCGATGAACGTGCACGGGGACGCCGACAGCCATCTCGACGCGCTCTGCCACGTGCTGTACGACGGTGAGCTGTACCACGGGGTGCCCGCGAGCAGTGTGACGGCTCAGGGCGCCCGTTCGCTCTCCGTGGCCCTGGTCGAGGACGGCATCGTCGGCCGCGGCGTACTGCTGGACATCCCGCGGCTGCGTGGCGTGCGCTGGCTGGAACCGGGCGACCATGTGACCCCGGGTGACCTGACCGCCGCCGAGGCCGCGCAAGGGGTCCGGGCCGGCCCGGGAGATCTGCTGCTCGTCCGGGTGGGCCATCGCCGCCGCCGCGAAGAACTCGGCGCGTGGAATGCGGCACAGGAAAGAGCCGGCCTTCATCCGACCGCCGCGGAATTCCTGGCCGAGCGGAAAATCGCCGTCCTGGGAAGCGACGGCAACAACGACACCGCTCCCAGTGCGGTGGCGGACGTCGCCTTTCCCGTACACGTACTGGCCGTGCACGCCATGGGGGTACATCTCATGGACTACCTGCAATTCGAGGAGCTGGCGCCCGTCTGTGCGGATACGGGCCGCTGGAGTTTCCTGTGTGTGGTCGCCCCACTGCGGTTGCCTGCGGCAACAGGATCTCCCGTCAACCCGATCGCCGTGCTGTGACCGCGGGGCGAAGGCGGCAGCGCCTGCCCCCGGTCGCCGTTCACCGGAAGGACGGATACGTTCGAAGGGGTGGGAAGGCAGGGTCTCCGTACCGCGGAGGGACAGGCCCTGGAGCAAGCGCAGGGCCGTGAGCGCAAGGACGGTGGTCGCCGTGGGCGACTCCACCCACTACGACGTCATCATCATCGGCAGCGGCGCCGGCGGCGGCACGCTCGCCCATCGGCTCGCTCCTTCCGGAAAACGCGTGCTCCTCATCGAGCGCGGCGACCATCTGCCACGTGAACGGGACAACTGGGACTCCACCGCCGTGTTCGTGAAGGGAAAGTACCGGGCCCCGGAATTCTGGCTCGACCGGCACGGCAACGAATTCCCGCCCGAGGTCAACTACTACGTCGGCGGGAACACCAAGTTCTACGGTGCGGCCCTCTTCCGGCTGCGGCCCGAGGACTTCGGCGAGATCCGCCATCACGGCGGCCTCTCGCCGGCCTGGCCGATCCGGTACGAGGACCTGGAGCCGTACTACACACAGGCCGAGCACCTCTACCTGGTCCACGGGCGGCACGGCGAGGACCCGGGTGAAGGCCCGGTGAGCGCTCAGTACGCCCATCCGCCCGTGGAACACGAGCCACGCATCCAGCAGTTGAGCGACGACCTGGAAAAGCGCGGCCTGCACCCCTTCCACCTTCCGATCGGCGTCAACCTGAGTCAGAACGACGACGGAGGGGCCACGCACTCCAGCGTCTGCATCCGGTGCGACCGGGTGGACGGCTTTCCCTGCCTCGTACGCGGCAAGTCCGACGCCGAGGTGATCTGTGTGGAGCCGGCGCTGCGGCACCCCAACGTCGAGTTGGTCACCAACACGCACGTCGTACGGCTGGAGACCGATCCGACGGGGCGCAGCGTCAACACGGTCGTCGGCCGCCGCGCCGACGGCTCGGAGGTCCGGTTCTCGGCGGATGTCGTGGTGGTCTCCTGCGGTGCCGTCAACTCCGCGGCCCTGCTGCTGGCCTCGGCCAACGAGCACCACCCCGCCGGACTGGCGAACAGCTCCGACGTGGTCGGCCGCTTCTACATGCGGCACAACAACCTTGCCCTGATGGCCATTTCGAAGGAACCCAACGACACCCGGTTCCAGAAGACCCTGGCTCTGCACGACTGGTACTTCGGCGCGGACGACTGGGAGTTCCCGCTGGGCGGCATCCAGATGCTGGGCAAGTCGGACGCGGAGCAGATCCACGGCGAAGCCCCCAGATGGGCCGGCGCACTCGCCCCCGACATGCCCTTCGAAGTGCTGGCGCATCATGCCGTCGACTTCTGGCTGTGCGGCGAGGATCTGCCGCTGCCCGTCAACCGGGTCACCCTGGACGGCGACGGCCGCATCCACCTCGCTCTCGACGAGGGGAACAACGTCGAGGGTCTGAAGCGGTTGAGGCACGAACTCCAGCACATGCTCGGCGACTTGGGCATGCACGAACACCGGCTCTTGTCCCGCAGCATCTACCTGCACAAGGGCATGCCGATCGGCGCCACCGCTCATCAGGCGGGCACCGTACGCTTCGGCACCGACCCGGCTGCCTCCGCCCTGGACGTCAACTGCAAGGCGCATGACCTGGACAACCTGTATGTCGTCGACACGAGCTTCTTCCCGAGCATCGGTGCGGTCAACCCGTCGCTGACGGCCATCGCCAACGCTCTGCGAGTCGGTGACCATCTGCTGGACCGACTGGGCTGACTGGGCTGACTGGCGGCAGCGCTGGTCCGACCGGGCGAAAAGTTCCGCCCGACGGCCCAACCGCGGCTTGGTCGAGCGCCCACCGCCCTGGGCACGGTGGTTGCTTGACCCTTGTTCCGGACCGGGTGCGGACAGGTATCCGGAGCCGCGCGGCAAGGAGACAGGGGAACGTGGAGTCCACGCCAGAAGTACCTCAGGACGTCATTCCGACGCAGCTGCTGAAGGGTCAGAAAGCCCTCGTCACCGGGGCCAACTCCGGCATCGGCAAGGCCACCGCCATCGGGCTGGGACGGGCCGGCGCCGATGTGGTGGTGAACTACGTCGCCGACCGGGACGCCGCAGAGCAGGTGGTCGAGGAGATCGCCTCGTTCGGGGTGCGCGCTGCCGCCCACGAGGCGGACGTGTCCGATGAGGACCAGGTCACGGCGATGATGGACCGGATGCGCAAGGAGTTCGGGACGATCGACATTCTGGTCGCGAACGCCGGCTTGCAACGCGACGCGCCGTTCACCGAGATGACCCTCGCTCAGTGGCAGAAGGTGCTGGACGTCAACCTCACCGGCCAGTTCCTGTGCGCCCGGGAAGCCACCAAGGAGTTCCGCCGCCGCGGAGTCGTACCGGAGGTGTCCTCCTCCGCCGGAAAGATCATCTGCATGAGTTCGGTGCACCAGCTCATCCCCTGGGCGGGCCACGTCAACTACGCCTCGTCCAAGGGCGGCGTGCAGATGATGATGCAGACCCTCGCCCAGGAGCTCGCGCCGCACAAGATCCGGGTCAACGCGGTCGCCCCCGGAGCCATCCGGACACCGATCAACCGCAGCGCATGGGAGACACCCGAGGCCCGGGAAGATCTGCTGCGGCTCATCCCCTACGACCGGATCGGCGACCCTCAGGACATCGCCCACGCCGTCGTCGCCCTCTCCTCCGACCTCATGGACTACGTGGTCGGCACCACGCTCTACGTCGACGGCGGGATGACCCTGTTCCCCGGCTTCGCCACCGGCGGCTGACCTTCTCCTGTACGTCCTGAACAGTGAAGGCTCCCGCATGCACACCTCGGTCCAACTGCTGGCGGACACGCCGGCCCAACTCCTGCCCGCCCGGGAGCTCATGGCCTTCACCCTGGCCTCCCACATCATCCTGGTGCCCCTGGGCGTCGCGCTCCCCTTCATCACCTTGGTCATGCACTACCGGGGGCTGCGGCGCAACGACGCGACCGCGCTCCTGCTGGCGCGCCGCTGGTCGGCCGTCATGGCGGTGCAGTTCGCGGTCGGTGTCGTCACCGGCACCGTGCTCTCCTTCGAGTTCGGCCTGCTGTGGCCGGGACTCATGGGCAGGTGGGGTGATGTCTTCGGCATCGGATTCGGTGTCGAGGCATGGGCCTTCTTCCTCGAGGCCGTGCTCATCGCCATCTACCTGTACGGGTGGCGACGGCTGAAGCCGCGTACGCATTTCCTGCTCGCGCTGCCGCTGCCGGCCACCGCCCTGCTCGGGGCCTTCGGCATCCTGGCCGCCAACTCCTGGATGAACACCCCCCAGGGCTTCTCCCTGGACGCCGACGGCGATCCCGTCGACGTGAATGTGTGGAAGACCCTCTTCACGCCGATGTTCGGACCGCAGTACTGGCACTTCGTGGTGGCGATGCTGCTGACCGCGGGCTACATGGTGGCCGGCGTCTACGCCGTCGGATGGCTGCGCGGTCGCCGCGACCGCTATCACCGGCTCGGCTTCGCCGTTCCCTTCACCATCGCCGCGGTCGCCACGCCGGTGCAGTTCGTCCTGGGTGACTCCATCGCCCGGTCGGTGTTCCACAAGCAGCCGGTGAAGTTCGCCGCGATGGAGATCGTCTGGAAGACCGACACCCGTGTGCCGGAGTACATCTTCGGCCGTCTGCACCCGGACGGATCCGTCTCGGGCGGCATCAAGATCCCGCTGCTCGACTCCGTCCTGGCCGGGTTCAGCCCGAACACCAAGGTCGTCGGACTGACGTCGGTTCCCGCCGACGAACGGCCGACGGCCACCCAGGCGACCATCGCCCACTGGGCCTTCGACATCATGGTCGTCATCGGGTCCGTCCTGGTACTGCTGGCTCTCTGGTACGGCCTGGTCTGGCTGCTGCGCCGCCGGCTTCCGACCTCGAAGTGGTTCTATCGCAGCGCGGCGTGCGCGGGCGTGGCCTCCGTGGTGACCGTCGAATGCGGCTGGATCGCCACCGAGGTGGGACGCCAGCCCTGGATCGTCTACCAGAACATGAGGGTCGCGGAGGCGGTGACCTCGACCCGTTCCGCCACCCTGTGGGTCACGCTCGGCCTGGTGATCGTCGTGTACGTGTTCATCTTCGGCTCGCTCCTCGTGGTCCTGCTCCGGATGCGCACCCGATGGCGGTCGGCCGACGAGCAATGGGCGGCGGGGCACCCGGCCCATGCGCCGGAGGCGGACAGCCCGTACGGGCCGAGAGCGCCGGTGCCCGCCGGCGACACCACCGGAGGCAGTGGAGCCGACCCGGCCGAGGACGGCCGGTCATGACCGCCGACGTCGTCGCCGTGGTGCTGCTGCTCGCCGTGGCCGCGTACGCCTGCGCGGGCGGCACCGACTACGGGGCCGGTTTCTGGGACCTCACCGCAGGAGGTGCGGCTCGCGGCAGACGTCCCCGGTGGCTCATCGACCACGCCATGGCGCCCGTGTGGGAGGTCAACAACGTCTGGCTGATCTTCGTCTTCGTCATCATGTGGACCGGCTTCCCGTCGTTCTTCCAGATCGTGTTCTCCGCGATGTGGCCACCGATGGCGCTGGCGGCCGTGGGCCTGGTCCTGCGCGGCGCGGGCTTCGCGTTCCGCAAGGCCACCCGGCGGCTGCTCGGCCGGCGCCTGTACGGAGCCGTGTTCGCCGTGGCCTCGCTCATGACGCCCTTCTTCCTCGGCGCGGCCGTCGGCGGAGTCGCCTCAGGCCGGGCGGCAGCGGGCAGCGAGGCAGGGGCGGACGCCTGGTCCAACCCCACTTCGATCATGTTCGGGCTGCTCGCCATCGCGACGACGGCCTTTCTCGGCGCGGTCTTTCTCTGCGGCGACGCCCGCCGGTTCGAGGCCCCCGATCTGATCGGCTACTTCCGGCGTCGCGCGCTGGCCGGTCTCGCCGTGCTCGCAGTACTGGCGGTGATCACCCTGTTCGTCACCCACGAGGACTCCCCTCACGTGTGGCACGGGCTCACCCACGGCGTGGGACTGGTCTTCGTCGTCGTCGCGGGGGCGGCCACCTTCGTCACGGCGTGGCTGCTGCTGCGGACACCGGGCAACTGGGCCCGCGTCACCGCCGTCGGGGTCGTCGCGTCCGCTGTCCTCGCCTGGGGCATGGCACAGCGCCCCTACCTCATCCCCACCTCGCTGACCGTGGCCGACGGGGCGGGCGCGTCCGGCACGCTGACCTGGCTGCTGGTCGTCACGCTGGTGGCCCTGGTGATCGTCGTGCCGGCCGTCGTCCTGTTGTACTGGCTGGACACCCACGGCGAACTGGAAGCGCTCACCGACGCCGATCTACGCAAGGGAAGCGGCGCGGACGGGGACGGCACGGCCAGGACCGACTGACGCCCCCGCCCCTTCGTTGCATCGCATCGCGCCAGGACCCCGACGTAGGAAGCCGCTGTGACCGACGACCAGATCCTTCTCGGACTCGCGCTGACCGTGGTACTCGCCACCGGCTCGCAGATCCTGGCGAGCAAACTGCGTGTCCCCGCCCTGATCCTGCTGCTGCCCGCCGGCTTCGCCGCCGGCGCACTGACGGACGTCATCCACCCCGACAAGCTGATGGGGGCGAACTTCTCCGCCCTGGTGTCCCTGGCCGTCGCGGTGATCCTCTACGACGCCGGCCTGGGCCTCGACCTGCGCAACCTCACCGGGCGGACGCGCTGGATCGTGGGCAGGCTGCTGATGCTCGGGGTGATGGTGACGTTTCTGGTCGTCGCCCTGCTGGCACCGGCGCTGTTCGACATGCCGCTCAGAGTGGGCGCGATGCTGGGCATGATCCTCGTCGTCTCGGGACCGACCGTCGTGGGTCCGCTGCTCGACTTCGTGAAACCGAATGACAAGGTGCGACGCATCCTGATCTGGGAAGGAACTCTGACCGACCCGATCGGCGGCATCCTCGGCGCACTCGTCTTCCACGCCATCGCCTCGACTCATCGCGTCGACGTCGGCCGCGGCTACCAACTCGGCCAGTTCGGCATCAGCCTCGCCGTCGGTCTGATCGGCGGGGCGGTGGGGGCCGCGCTGCTGTGGTGGACGCTCCGCACTCTGCGGCTCGGCGAGACCCTGGGCACGCTGGCGCAACTGGCCACGGTGATCGCCGTGTCGGCCGGCTGCGACATCGTCCGGGACGACACGGGACTCATCGCCGCGATCGTCACGGGACTCGCCGTGACCAACATCCCCGGCTTCGACATGCCCGCTCGCCGGCCCTTCTTCGAGACCCTGGTGCAGCTGATCATCGGACTGCTGTTCATCTCCATCTCGTCCACCGTCACCCCGTCCTCACTGGTGCCCGTACTGCTTCCCGCCCTCGCTCTCATCGCGATCCTTGTCCTGGTGGTGCGTCCCCTGGTCGCCTTCGCCGCGACCGCGCGTTCGGACATGACCCGGGGTGAACGGGCTTTCGTCGGCTGGATGGACCCTCGCGGCATCGTCGCCGCCGCCACGGCGTCGGCCTTCTCCGCCAGTCTCGTCGACCAGGGAGTGGACGGGGCCACCCGGATCCTTCCCGTCACCTTCCTGGTGATCGTGGGAACCGTCCTGCTGTACGCCCTGACCGCGGCCCCGGTGGCAAGACGGCTGGCCGTCGTCAAGCCCTCGGGTACGCGCGTCCTCCTGGTGGGCGGCAAGCCGTGGGTGGTCGACATGGGACGGGCCCTGCGATCCGCCGGACTCGACGTGCTGATGTGGGCGGGGCTCGACGAGGAGCGGAGCAGGATCAAGGATGCGGGGATCCAACTGGCCAGGGGCGATCTGCTGGCCGCGGCCACCAACCCCGGGGCACGGCTGGAGGGAGTGACGGCCGTGCTCCTGGCCACGGACGACGACGACTTCAACGCACTGGCCTCGGTGGTGATGCAGGACAACGTCGAGGGCCCCGTCTACCGAGTCGGCCCCCCGCACAAAGGCTACGGCGTCGTCGCGCCCTACACCGGCGGCGCCATCCTCTTCGGCAGTTCGCTCGTCCGGCACACCCTGGCGGAGCGTTACGCGGGAGGGGCCCGCTTCCTGGTGCAGCCCTCCTCCGCCCCACGGCCTCCCGACCACGACACCCTCTTCGTGGTCCGGGCCGGCCGCCGGCTGGAGCCGGTCACCGAGAACCGGTCGATCACGCCGCAGGAGGGCGACAGCGTCGTACTGCTCGGCGCCGCCCCTTCCCCGCGGTGAGCCTCGACGCCGGCTCCCCCTCGGACTACTTCCCGCTCTCCCGTGCCTGGCGGAGACGCGCGTCCAGGGTGATGGCCGCGTCGATCAACGCGAGGTGGGTGAAAGCCTGGGGGAAGTTCCCCAGTTGTCGCCCTGTCAGGTCGATCTCCTCGGAGTACAGGCCCAGGTGGTTGGCGTACGTGAGCATCTTCTCCAGCACGAGCCTGGCCTGGTCCGTCCGCCCGGCCCGGGCCAGGGCGTCGACGTACATGAACGTGCACAGGGAGAAGGTGCCTTCGGAGCCGCGCAGTCCGTCCGGCGACGCCTCGGGGTTGTAGCGGTAGACCAGGCTGTCGCTGACCAGTTCACGGTCCATGGCCTCCAGGGTGGACGTCCACATCGGGTCGTCCGGGGTGATGAAGCCCACCGTCGGCATCCGCAGCAGGGACGAGTCCAGCACGTCACTGCCGTAGTGCTGCACGAACGCCTCGCGTTTCGGATCCCATCCCTGGGTCAGCACCTGGTCGTAGATCCGGTCGCGCTCGGCCTCCCAGCGCCTACGGGCCGCGGGACGGCCGCTCGCGGAGGAGAGCCGCAGGGCGCGGTCGAAGGCAACCCAGGACATCACCCGGCCGTAGGTGAAGTCCTTGCGGCCTCCGCGGGTCTCCCACAGTCCCTCGCCGGCCTGGTCCCAGTGGTCGACCAGCCATTCGAGGAGTGTGTGCAGTGAGGACCAGCCCTTGGTGTCGAGCTGTATTCCGCGCCGGTGTGCGAAGTAGATGCTGTCCAGCGCCTCGCCATAGATGTCCAGCTGGATCTGGTTCGCGGCTCCGTTGCCGATGCGCACGGGAGCGGAGCCCTCGTAGCCCTCCCAATGCTCCAGAATCTCCTCGTCCAGGTCGGAGGAGCCGTCGACGCGGTACATGATGTTCAGCGGTCCGGTCTCGGAATTGCCGCCGATCTCTTCCTTCACACGATCGCGCAGCCAGCCGATGAACGCCGTCGCCTCTTCTTTGAAGCCCAGACCGAGGAGGGCGTAGACCGAGAAGGAGGCATCGCGGATCCAGGTGAACCGGTAGTCCCAGTTGCGCTCACCGCCCAGCTGCTCCGGCAGACCCGCCGTGGGAGCGGCCACCAGAGCCCCGCTCGGCGCGTACGTCATCAGCTTCAGCGTCACCGCCGAGCGTTCCACCGCCTCGCGCCAGCGGCCCGAGTACCGGGACTGGCCGAGCCATGACCGCCAGAAGTGGATCGTCTCCTCGTGGAGCCGCTGGAATTCCGAGACGCGGAATATGTGGGGCGGCCCGTCGGGCGACGACTCCAGGATCACGCCGCGCTGCTGGCCGGCCCTCAGCGGCAGCGAGAAGCGGAGGTCCCTGTCTCCCGACAGCAGGTTCAACAGCCGCTCGTCCTCCGGCTCACGGACGGCGTGAACGGCCAGCTCCAGTCCCTGCGAGGCGAAAACCGCTCCGTGCTCGCCGAAGCGCAGCTCGTGAGGTTTGCGGCCGTAGTCGAAACGGGGGGCGATCTCCCCCTCGAACGTCATGCTGCCACGCACACAACGCAGCATCCGGACGAGGCGATGGCGGTCGGTCGCGACGGCTCCGGTCACCGGCATGAAGTCGACCACTTCACCCGTTCCGGACTCCGTCATGAAGCGGGTTATCAAAATGGCGGTATCCGGAAAGTACAACTGCTTCGTCGCGTACGCCGTGTCGGCGGGCCGGACGGTGAAGTGGCCGCCCTTTTCCCGGTCCAACAAGGCACCGAACACACTGGGTGAATCGAAACGGGGGCAGCAGAACCAGTCGATGGTGCCATCGGTGGTGACCAGAGCCGCCGTCTGAAGATCACCGATCAGACCGTGGTTCTCGATCAGCGGGTATGTGTCCATCGCGAGCCTGCTTTCACCCGGGGAGAGCTCCGGACCGATCCAGCGACGTCACCCGACCAGCTTACGTGGGGAGCCGTCGACGGTCTTGCTGAGCGAATTCAGCGGCTGGACGGGCCGGTGTCGGGCCGCTGCGGACGTCCGCTCCATGCTTTAGCGTGGTCTTACGATGATGTCCTGGGCCTCCGCTTTCCGACTGCGGCAGTACACAAAAGCGAGCTTGTGGATCCTGCCGCTGTTCGGAATCGTGCTGGGTGTCATTCTTGCCGAATGTGCCGTCGCCGCCGACGGAGCGGACTGGCCGCCGGGCGGCTGGCGTTACTCCGCGACCACCGCGAGCGGCGTACTGAGCGCCATTGTCGGGGCGATGGTGGCACTGCTCGGTTTTGTCGTGACGATCGGCGTTCTCGTCATTCAGCAAGCGACCGGAACGCTGTCTCCGAGATATATGCGCCTGTGGTACAGGGACCGGCTTCAGAAATCAGTGCTGGCCACCTTCACCGGGACGTTCGCGTTCGCTTTCTCCCTGCTGCGCAGCATCGAGTCGAATTCGGTGCCGGACCTGGGGGTCACCCTCGCCGGCGTGGCCGTCGCGGTCAGTCTGTTGCTGCTGCTCATCTATCTCAATCGCTTCACCCACAATCTCAGACCGGTGGCCATCGCCGATCTCGTGGGACGCATGGGCGAGGACGTCTTCGCCCGCGGTGCCGTGAAACTCCATGATGCTGAGCCGCACGACGGTGAACCCCTACCGTCGCGCGACCCGGTGACCGTGGTCCGCTCACCGCGCGGCGGAGCCATCCAGGCCTTCAACACAGCGGGACTGGTGGCTGCCGCGGCGCGCCATGACTGCACCTTCGTCGTGCCCTACCTCATCGGGGACTACGTACCTCCCGGAGCAGTCCTCGTCGAGGTCCGGGGCGGGACGTCCGTGCCCGATCCCCGGATCGTGATCGGTCTCATCGCCCTGGGCCCCGAACGAACCATCGATCAGGACCCCGCCTTCGCCCTGCGGGTTCTCGTGGACATCGCCATCCGCGCCCTCTCCCCGGCGGTCAATGACCCCACCACGGCCGTACAGGTGCTCAATCACATCGAGTCGTTCCTCACCAGGATCGGTATGAGACCGCTGCCGGGTCGCTATGTGCTGGCGGACGACCACGGCCGGCCGCGCCTCGTGCTCCGGGGACGTGGCTGGGCGGATTTCCTGGAGCTCGCCGTCTCCGAGATCCGCGACTACGGGGCGACCTCCGTACAGGTCTCCAGACGGCTGCGCGCCCTCCTCGACGGCCTGCTCGGCACTCTGCCACCGACGCAACGAACAGCGGTACAGGCGGAGTTGGACCTGCTGCGCCAGTCGGTGGAGCGGTCGTTCACGGACCCGGCCCACCGAGCCGTCGCACAGCGGGCGGACCGTCAGGGCATCGGCGGAGGCTCCCGGCCTCCCCGGTGACGAGCTCGTCCGGCGATGGGCGCTGACGCGCGCGAAGTACATGCCGGCCGGTGGCTCCCCTCGTGGTCACCGGCCGCTGACTGCATGGTGTGGCGTGAATGTGGGCGGGAACCTTGCGAAAACCTTGCTTCACTGGTGAGCGTGGGTCGGCCGGCGGGGCGGGCGGCCACCCGGTGCGCGGTTGTGCAGAGTGACTTCGGGGATGGGCATGACGGAATTTCTGCTGCTGGGCACGGTCGAGTTACGGGACGCGGACGGCGCGTCGGTGGATCTCGGCCCGGCCAAGCAGCGCACGGTCCTGGCCGCGTTGCTGGTGGACGCGGGCCGCTGGGTGGCGGTGGAGACGCTGATCGACCGGGTCTGGGGGGAGGACGTGCCTCCCCAGGTGCGTCCCTCGCTCTACGCGCACATCGCACGGATCCGCCGGTTGCTGGCAGCCATGGCCCAACCTGCCGATGCGGGAGCGGACGGCGCGGCGGCGGGCCCGCAGCTGCGGCGGGGGCCGGGCGGGTATCTGCTCGACATAGCGGCTGATCGCGTCGATGTGCACCGGTTCCGGCAGCTCGTCGAGGAGGCCCGCGGTGCGGAGTGCACGGATGCCCAGCGGGTGCTGATGCTGCGTCAGGCGCTCGGGTGGTGGCGTGGTGAACCGCTGGCGGGCCTCGCGGGTGCCTGGGTGGAGCGCACCCGCGAGAGCTGGGCGCAGGAACGCATCGACGCGGTGCTCGCGTGGGCCGAGGCCGAGTTCCGAACCGGCAATCACGCCGGGGTGACCGGTGCGCTGACCGCTCTGGCCGCCGAGTATCCACTCGTCGAGCCGCTCACGGTGGCGCTGATGCGGGCGCTGCACGCCGCCGGGCGCGGCCCGGAGGCCCTGGCCTGTTACTCCGCACTCCGGAAACGGCTGGCCGAGGAGCTGGGCACGGACCCGGGTGCCGAGGTACGGCAGGTACATCAGGCGATCCTCCGCGGCGAGTCCGCCCCGCCCGCCGCACGCGATCTGGTGGCGCCGGGACCGGCCGTCCCGGCGCAGTTGCCTTTGGAGGCACGGGGGTTCACCGGCCGGAAGGAGGAACTGGCCCGCCTGGACGGGATCCTGGCCGGTTCCTCGAAGCGGCCGGCCGCCGTGGTGGTCTCGGCGGTGTCGGGGACGGCGGGGGTGGGCAAGACGGCGCTCGCGGTGCACTGGGCCCACCGGGTGGCCGACCGATTCCCGGACGGCCAGCTGTATGCGAACCTGCGCGGCTTCGACCCGTCCGGGGCCGCCATGGCACCCGATCAGGCAGTGCGGGGCTTCCTCGACGCACTGGGCGCTCCGGCCCAGCGCGTCCCCGTGGACCTTCAGTCGCGGGTGGGCCTGTACCGGAGCCTGCTCGCCGGACGACGGGTGCTGGTGGTGCTGGACAACGCCCGCGATGCCGAGCAGGTCCGCCCGCTGCTGCCCGGCTCTCCCGGCTGCCTGGCCGTGGTGACCAGCCGCAACCGACTCACGGGCCTGGTCGCCGCCGAGGGCGCCCACCCCATCGCGCTGGACCTGCTCGCACCGGCCGAGGCCCGCGCCCTGCTGGCCCACCGGCTCGGCGAGGACCGGGTCGCGGCCGAACCGGACGCCGTGCAGGAGATCATCACGCGGTGCGCCCGGCTCCCGCTGGCCCTGGGCATCGCCACCGCCCGCGCCGCCGCCCACCCCGGCTTCCCCCTCAGCGCCGTCGCCGAGGAGCTCCGCGACAGCCACGGCAGCCTCGACGCCTTCGCCGGGGGCGACCTCACCACCGACGTACGGGCCGTCTTCTCCTGGTCCTACGCCGCCCTGGCCCCGGAGCAGGCCCGGCTGTTCGCACTGCTGGGGCTGGCTCCCGGCTCCGACATCGGGCTGCCCGCGCTCGCTTCCCTCGCCGGGCTGCCCGGGCCGGCCGCCCGCGCCCAGTTGCGTGCCCTGGAGAACCTGCACCTCGTCGATCAGTACGAGCCCGGCAGATGGCGCATGCACGACCTGGTGCGCCTCTATGCCGCGGACCGGGGCCGTCAGGACCTCGCGCCCGAGGAGCAGGAAGCGGCGCTGCGGCGACTGGTCGGGTTCTATCTGCACACCGCGTGCGGAACCCTCCGGCTGATGCCGCTCGACGACACGCCTCCCGAGCTCGGCGATCCCGGGCCCGGCTGCCGACCGCAGCGGCTGACCACCCACGCGGAGGCGGTTGAGTGGCTGGCCGGCGAGCTGCCCAACGTCCTCGCCGCGCAACGCCTGGCTTCCGACCGCGGCTGGCGGAGACTCGTGTGGCAGTTCGCCTGGAGCCTGGACCAGTTCCACGGCCTGCTGGGTCACGTCCACGACAGGGTGGCGATGTGGCAGGCCGCCCTGGCCGCCCTCGACCACGACGACGAGCTCGGCGTTCACATGAGGGTCCACCGGCGGCTCGGACACGCCGCGACCCACACCGGATCGCACGATGAGGCCAGGAAGCACCTGGGGCATGCGCTGGACCTGGCCGAGCAGGCCGACGATCACGGAACTCAGGCCCGCATCCATATCTCGCTCGCGCAGGCGTACGGGCAACAGGATCGCCTCCGTCCGGCGCTGGAACACTCCGAGCGCGCCCTGCGGCTGCTCCAGGAACTTGAGCTGCCGGCGGTGAAGGCCGCCGCGCTCAACTCGGTGGGCTGGTACAACGCCCGGCTCGGCCGCTACGGGCAGGCCCGCGTCCACTGCGAGGCGGCACTGCCGCTGGCCCGCCACGCGCGGCACGAGAGCATTGAGGCCGACATCCTGGACAGCCTCGGCTACATCGCCCACCACACCGGCCACCACGAGGAAGCGGTGGACCACTACCGGCTCGCCGTGGCCCGGTACCGCGGCGCCGGTTCGGACCGTTGGGCCGCCGACACGCTCGACCGCCTGGGGCACGCCCACCGAGCACTCGGCGGCTTCGAACAGGCGCGCAGCACCTGGGAAGAGGCCGCCGCCATGTACCGCGACCAGCTCCGCCCCGCACTCGCCGAACGGGTCCAGCGTCAGCTCGACAACCTCGAACCCTCGCGGCCCCCGGGGGTTGTTCACGACCGGGGACCGGGTGACTGAACAATCCGTGCCGCGTTGAACTGGACCTGCGGTGCCGGCGTCCGGCCCGCGAAGCGGAACCGGGTCACAGCACGGAGAGAGGTCGTCGGATGTCGAAGAGAGGGAGCGTCGCCGTGGTGGCCGCCGGGCTGGTACTGGCCGTCGGCGGCTGCGGGGGCGGGGGCGGCGCGGACGACAAGGCCGACGCGTCGGCGGGCAAGGTGTCGGCCGAACCGACTCCGACACGCACGCCGTCCGAGCAACTGGTGCAGTGGGTCGGGGACATGTGCGAGTCGACGATCGCGATCGAGAACCTGCGGACCGAAAGCGCTGCGGATCTCAAGGAGATCCGGAACTCGGACGACGGCGAACTCCCCACCCAGTCCCTCGCCGTCGGCTACCTCGCCGGGACACCGTCGTCGGTGGAGGACGTGGAGAGCGACCTGGACGACCTCGCCCCGTCGGGCGTTCCCGCGGCCGACCGGCTGCACGACGCCTGGCTGAAGAAGGTGCAGGGCGTCGTGACCGACCTCGACGGGATCTCTCCGAGCGCGGCCTTCGACGACGCCGAGGGCAGTGTCACGGGCGTCGACAAGCTCGTACAGTCCCTCACGTCGCCCCAGCCGGACCTGCTCGCGCTGACGAAGAAGGACCCGCAGCTCGCGGCCGCGTATCAGCGCGCGAAGCAGTGCGCTCCGGGCTGGACGCCCGACGAGGGAGCCGAGGAGGGGGACTCGCCCGCGCCCGATCCCACCGGCCCGCTGCCCAAGGCGGCCGACGGCAGGAACACCGGCGCGTGTTCGGACGGCGAGTGCGAGATCCTGGTGACCTCCACGGCGGACATCACGGCGAACGGGACGAGCGTGCATGTCTCCGTGGGCGACGACTACGTCACCTTCCAGACGGCGGGCACCCTGATGCAGCTCGGCGGCGCGGGCGGTGAGGCCGGGTTCGGCGACACGCTGAAGGCGACCGTCGTCGCGCACAACAAGGACGGCGCCGTGCTGAAGTTCACCACCCCCTGAGCGACCCCGCCGGACGCTAGCGTCCCCCGCACACGTCCTGGTACCCGAGTTGCGGCAGGCGCTCCTCCCATTCGGCGCGGGTGAGGACGCCGCCGGTGCTGTCGCAGACGTAGTCCGCCGCGCGGTCCGCGTCCAGGGTCCACACCCGGGCCGTCAGGTCGTAGCTCGCGGAGGCGAGGGCGTCGCCTTTCCGGTTGAAAGCGACGGAGGTGACGGTGTCGACATGGCCGGTGAGTTCCTGGCCCGCGAGCTCGGCACGGGCCGGGTCGGACACGTCCCACAGCCGGACCGTGTGGTCGCCGCCGGCCGTCGCCAGCGTCTTCCCGTCCGGAGCGAAGGCCACGGACTTGACCGCTCCACGATGTTCGGCCAGCTCCTCCCCCAACGGACGTACGTGATCCGCCCGTTCCACGTCCCACAGCCGGACCGTACGGTCGTCGCTCGCGGTCGCCAGCGTCTTCCCGTCCGGGGCGAAGGCCACCGCGTTGACCTGCTCGTCGTGTCCGGTGAGGGCTGCGCCGGCGGGCCGTGCGGATGCTGCGCCGCCCACGCGCCACAGCCGCGCCGTGTTGTCCCAACTGCCGGTGGCCAGGGTACGGCCGTCGGGGCTGAAGGCCACGGAGGAGACGGCGTCCGTGTGGCCGCGCAGTGGTTCGCCGAGCGGCTGTACGCGGTCCGGCCGTCGGGCGTCCCACAGCCGCAGCGTGCCGTCCTCGCCGCCGGTGGCCAGCGTGCGGCCGTTCGGGGCGAACGCGACGGCGAAGGTGCCGCCTTCGTGCGCGTTCAGCGGTTCCGCGAGCGGGGTGGGACGTTCGGGCGCGGAGACGTCCCACAGCTGTACCGTGCCGTCCTTCAACCCGCTCGCCACCGTACGGCTGTCCGGGGAGAAGGCGACGGCCGGCACCGCCTCCTCGTGGCCGAGCGTCCGCAGGATCCGGCGCGGGTGGTCCGGACGGCGTACGTCCCACAGCCGGATCAGCCCGTCGTCGGTACTGGCGACGGCGAGGAGACGGCCGTCGGGGCTGTAGGCGACGGCGGTCAGGGGGTTGGTGAAGTCGGTGAGGACGGTCGGCGGCCGGTGCCAGAGGAGGACGCTGCCGTCGGCGCCGGTGCTGGCGAGGCTTCGTCCGTCGGGGCTGAAGGCCACCTCCCACACGGCCTCCGTGTGGCCGGTCAGGGGCTCCCCGAGCTGTAGCGGGTAGGCGGGGTTGGCCACGTTCCACAGGATGGGCCGGTCGTCCTCGCCCGCGGTCGCCAGGGTCTCGCCGTCGGGGCTGAAGGACACCGACATCACGGGCGCGGTGTGTCCGGTGAGCGGTTCTCCCAGCGGTTCGACACGGCTCGGGTCGGACGCGTCCCACAGCCGTACGGTCTCGTCGTAGCCGCCCGTGGCCAGCGTCCGGCCGTCCGGGGAGAACGCCACCGTCCAGACGGGGGCGGTGTGTTCGCGCAGCGGCTTGCCCAGCGGTGCGATCCCGTCGTCCCCGCTGAAGTGCCACAGCCGTACAGTGCCGTCGTAGCCGCCCGTGGCGAGGGTCTCCCCGTCCGGGGCGAACGCGACGGCGCGGACGCTGCGCGAGTCGGCCTCGACCGGTTCGCCGATCGGCGTGGGAGCGGCCGGGTCGCCGAGGTCCCACAGTCGTACGGTCCCGTCGTCGCCGGCGGTGGCCAGCGTCCGACCGTCGGGCGCGAAGGCGACGGAGACGATGTTCTCCTCGTCGTGGCTCACCAGCGGCCGGCCGACGGCGCGGGGCCGGTCCCGGTCGTGTACGTCCCACAGCCGGATGGCGCCACCATCCCCGGTGGCCACCAACAGGTCGCGGTCGGCTGCGAAGGCGATCGCGCTGACCCGTGCCGTACCGAGCCGCAGTGGTTCGCCCAACGCCCTCCCGCCGGTGTCCCACAGCCGGACCATGCCGTCATGGCCGCCGCCGGCGAGGGTGCGGCCGTCGGGTGCGAACGCCACGGAGCTGCCGACGCCGTCGTGGCCGGACAGCCGGGTCGCCAGCACCCGGCCCGCGTCCGAGGCCAGCCGGGTCCGCAGGTCCGGGGTGGACCGCATGCGGTACGCGGCGACGTCCAGCCGGGCGGCCACCCCGGCGTGGGTGTCGCGGACCCGGTCGGCCTCGGCGGTGAGTTGGCCGAAGACGGCGTCGTCCCGTTCGGCCTGCGCGGTGGCGCGCGCCTGGAGGGCGACGACCGCGGTGCCCGAGGCCAGCAGCACCAGCGCGGCGAGTACGGCCACGACCGTACGGCGCAGTCGCGCGGTACGGTGCCGGCGGCGGAGCGACGCGGTGAGGAACTGCCGTTCCAGCGGGGTGAGTTCGTCGCTGCGGCGACCCTCCGTCGCGATGTCGCGCGGGAAGGCGTCGCGGGCGGCGGACAGCCGGGATCCGGCGAAGAGCGCGGCGTTCTCCCGGCCGAGCGCCTGCCAGGTGCGGGCACCTTCGGAGAGCGAGCGGTGGACGCGCAGCCGGTCGCGTTCGGCGTCGATCCATGCGCGCAGCCGGGGCCAGGCGGTGATGAGGGCTTCGTGGGCGAGGTCGACGGTGCCGTCGTCGAAGGTGATCAGGCGGGCGCGGACCAGGCGTTCCAGCACGACGCGGGTGTCGTCGGGGCCGCCGAAGTCGAGCTCCGCGTGCTCGGTGGGACGACGCGTGTCGGGTGTGCCGTCACCGGGGGCGACGAGGCGGAGCAGGATACGGCGGGCCAACTCGGCCTGCGACGGGGTGAGTTCGCCGTAGACCTGCTCGGCCGTACGGACGACGGCGCCGCGCAGTTCGCCGGCCGCTTCGTACGCCTTCTCGGTCAGGACGCGGCCGTTGCGGTGGCGCCAGGTCTCCAGCAGGGCGTGCGACATCATCGGCAGTCCGCCCGGTGCGCCCTCGACCTCGTCGAGGAGGCGGTCGGTCAGGGAGCGTTCGACGATCAGGCCGTCGGCGGCGGCCGGGCGGACGATGGCCTCCCGCAACTCCGTGCGGCTCATCGGCCCCGCGAGCAGCGTGGCCTCCTGCAACGCGGCCGTGAGGCCCGGATGTTCGGCGCAGCGGCCCAGGAAATCCGCCCGTACGGCGATGACGACGCGCAGTCGGCTGTCGGCGTCGAGGGCGGCGACCAGGCGGTCGATGAAGGTGTCCCGGTCGGCCGATTCGGCGCCGAGGGTGTACAGCTCCTCGAACTGGTCGACGATCAACCAGGTGTCGGCGTCGGTGTCGGGTACGGGCAGGAGCCGGTCGGCGTGGGTGCGCAGCGGGTCCGCGCCGGGCGTGAGGATCCGTACGGCCGCCGGGGTGGTGTCCCGGCCCCCGTCGCCTTCGCCGTCGCGCGGGGTGCGCAGCAGGGGGATCAGACCGGCCCGCAGCAGCGAGGACTTGCCGCTTCCGGACGGGCCGAAGACGGCGGTGAAGCGGTGCTTGCGGTTCAGCTCGGTCAGCCGCTCCACGAGCTGGTCGCGGCCGAAGAACAGTTCGGCGTCGCCCGGTTCGAACCGGGTCAGGCCGCGGTACGGCGGCCGGGAGGTGTCGTCGTCGGCCTCGGTGACCAACTCCGCGGACGCCTCGCGCCAGCGCCGCTCCCACTCGTTCACGTCGCCGCCGCACGCCTTCACGTAGGCGAGCGTCACCGCCCGGCTCGGCAGTTGCTTCCCGGCCGCCGCCTGCGACAGAGCGGTCACCCCGTACCGCGCCCGCTGCGCCATCTCCCGGTAGGTGGGTTTCCCCGCGGACTCGCGCAGCGCGCGCAACTCGGCGGCGAACCGTGGCACCGGTCCCGCCTCCGGGTCCAACTCGCCCTCGGTGCGCCCCGGCCCTGGTTGTCCCGACACGTGCCCGCCCTGCCTTCGTCCACCCCAACAGCGACCAGGCCATCACCCGGCGCATCCGCACGGGCGCCCACGGTAGGGAGCGGCAGGGGGCTGCCGCAATGCAACTTCCGGCGTATCGGCAGGCGTGGTACGGGCGTTCACCTGATCCTCACGGTTCCTCCCGACCCCAGCTCCGTCTCTTCGTACCTTCAGGTTGTTCAGCGCCGGGAGAGGACCTGCTGAACAACGGCGTACGGCGGTCGAATGACCAAGGGGCGTGGCCACTACGGGCCATGGCGCGGTCCGAGCCCAGCAAGGGGGGAGGGCTTGGGCCGCCCCCTTGTCCGCACACGCACAACAGGCTGAAGGGGAGTCATGTACGGACGACTTCGCGCCCGGCATCTCGCCGCGGGCTTCGGCGCGGCGGGACTCGCGGTGACGCTCACTGCGACCACCGTGAACGCCGTCCCCGCCGATCCGGCGACCGCCGCCGAACGGTACGGCTGGGGCGACCCGTTGCCCGACTGGTCCGACGAGTTCGACTACGGCTCCGAGGCCGAACCCGCCGTACCGGACCACGACAAGTGGCGTCTGGCGGGCGGCGGACCCGACCAGTGCTGGCCGGGCCACAGCGACAACGGCCGCCGCTGCGACGTCAACACCCGCGTCGTCGGCGACACGCTGCGCATGACCGGGGACGCGAACGGCGACACCGGCTGGCTCGCCTCGCAGTTCGGACAGCGGTACGGCCGGTGGGAGGCCCGCGTACGCTCCCGGGCCACCGCTCCCGACAACGGGCGGCAGTACCACCCGCTGCTGATCCTGTGGCCGGACTCGAACGAGCACCCTGAGGACGGCGAGTACGACTACCTGGAGAACGGCGCCCCCGGCGAGAGCTGCGCCGAGGCGTTCCTGCACTACCCGCACCCGGAAGGCGTGCCCGTGCAGCAGGAGTTCGCGCAGAAGTGCGGCGTGGACCTGTCCCAGTGGCACAACGTCGCCATCGAGTGGACCCCGGACCAGCTGCGCGGCCTCATCGACGGCGAGGAGTGGTTCCGCTTCGCCGACGGCGCCGACGCGGACCGCGACTGCATCCAGTGCGCGCCGTCCATGCACCAGACCATCCAGCTCGACAACTTCCACGGGGACGACCTGCAGAGCGCTGTCTACGAAGTGGACTGGGCCCGGGTGTACGACCTGCCGGACAACGAAAGCGTGAGGTGATCCGCGATGCAGAGTTCTCCCTATCAGCCCGAGCAGTCCGGGGCGCCCGGGACGGTGCGCATGCCCGGGGCCCTCGTCTTCGTTCTCGTGATCGTCGCCGCCCACGCACTGGGCACGGTCATCGGCGGCTGGGTGGTCATCGACGAGAACCAGAACAAGCAGGAGCACGGTCAGGATCTGCTCATGCCGATGAGCATGGCGTGGTTCGTGGCGCTGTTCTGCTGGGGGCTGGCGGCGCTTCAGATCGTGTGCGTCGTACTGGCGCGCAGGCGCCGCTCCTGGATCCGTGTGGTGCTCATCGTGTGCCTGTCCCTCCTCGCACTGGGGACGGTCTTCGGCTTTCTCGGGTCGCTGACCTCCGGGGCGCCCAACCTGGCGGTGTTCGTGATCGCCGGTATCGATGTGGCGGCCCTGTGGATGGTGAGCGGCGAACAGGGCCGCCACTACTTCGCGGTGCGCAACCCGACGTCCACTTCGTCTCAGGGGTGACGGGCATGGACTCTCCGACGTACGAACACGCCCCTTTCGGACCGCCCGACGAGCCTCCGACGCCGCTCAGGACCCGGCCCCCGGCCGACCCGGTGGCCGCCGCGCTCGGCAACGCCTCGCTGTTCGGCATCGGCTATCTGCTGCTGGGGCACTGGTGGCTGGCCGTGTTCGCAGTGGTCGGCACGGTCTGGCTCCTCAACGTCGCCGCCTCGACCGCCGACACCTGGGCGGAGATCCTGCTGGTCGCCTGGTGGGTGGCGGGTATGGCGCACGGCTGGTCCCTGCCACACGGGCGCACGGAGCACGTCGTACGGCGCGGGCAGCGGGTCGGCACGCTTGCCGTCGCGCTCGCGGTGCTGCTGACGGCCGTGCTGCTGCGCGTCGACGCCCACGGCATCGAGGACCGCGTGAACGAGGCCCGGGAGCGCGGCGACTGCGAGGCGGCCGTGGCCGCGCAGGACGAGGTGGGGTTCGGCCAACGTCTGGCGGGCGCAACGGTGGTCGAGCCCGGCAAGGCGGTGGTGGAGGCGTGCAACCAGCTGGAGCGGGCCGCGTCCCGGCTGGCCGCCGGCCGGAGCGGGAGCGTCGAGGACCTGGAGCGGGGCTTCGGCATCCTCGCGGGTGTCCTGAGAGAGCCCGGCAATGAGCAGACCGTCAAGACGGTCCTGGACGCCTTCCTCGACGGCCTGCCCACCCAGGACTCCTGCAACACCGCCGACATCACCGAATGGCTCCGCGACCGCGAGCCCACCCGCGACGTGCTCGACCGTTCCGCCACCAACGCGACGCGTACGGAACCCGCCGCGTTGGTGGGATGCGGCGACGACCTGATGGCCGAGGACGACTGGCAGGAGGCGCGGACCCGCTATCAGCTCCTCCTCGACGAGTACCCGGACGACACCCGCACCGAAGTGGCACGCGGTGGTGTGCGGAAAGCCACCCTCGCCATCGAACTGGAGAAGGTTCGCGGGCTGGTCGGGGACACGTACGACGCGACGTCCGGGTACTGCGAGACGCCCGCCAAGTACAGCGGTGCCCCGGCGTACCGCAAGGGGTTCAACCGCGCGCTGTTCCTCGGCGACACCGAGTACACCGGCCGGCTCCCCGGCGACTGGCGCACCGGCGACCCGACCAAGGCCTCGCTCGTGGTGTGCGCGGACACGGCGGAGAACGGGGCCGCCGTCGAGACATGCCAGTACGAGAACGACAAGTCCCCCTACTTCCCCTACTCAGTGACCTTCTACAAGGTGAAGGTCCCGCTGAAGGTCTACGAACTGCGCACCGGAAAACGCCTCGACCCGCGCGAGGTGCAGATCAGCGGCGGAAGCTGCCCGAGCGTCCTGCGCTACGAGTACTACGGCATCGACCTCGGGCCGGGCAACGAGTTCGTCTCCACCGCCAAGTCCGACGTACGGGACGCGTTCTGGCCGGTTGTCAAACGGTGACCCTCGCCCTCTCCGCCCACTCCTGGGCGGAGAGGGCGAGAAGACTTTCCCTCTCCTTCTCCTCGGGCAACGGACCGTGGTCCCCTGTCACTTCGAGGGCGGAGACCGCGGTGATGTGACCCAGTCGCAGCGCGCGCTCCGCCGTCGCGCCCCGCAGGAGGCCGGCGAGGAAGCCGGCGGCGAAGGCGTCACCGGCGCCGACGGCCTCGACGACCGTCGTGCGCAGCGCCGGCACGGTGTACACGGCCTCCTCGGTGAGGGCGGTCGCGGTGTTCGCGCCGTCCTTGACGACGAGGATGCGAGGACGGGGAAGCAGCGCCCGGATGCCGGCCGCCGTCAGGTCCTCGCCCCAGAGGTCCTGTGCCTCGTCGAGGCCGACGAAGACGATGTCCGCCCGGTCGGCCAGCCGGCGCAGTACGGACGGTGCTGTGCCGTCCGGCCACAGCGCAGGGCGGTGGTTGACGTCGAAGCTCACCGCGTACGGCCGTTCGTCTGCGGGGGTGTCCAGTGCCCGCGTCACCAGTTCCCGGCACGAGTCCGACAGGGCCGGGGTGATGCCGGTGAGGTGCACGAGCGAGGCCGTGCGCACGCAGGGACTGTCCAGCGCGTCGGGACCGAGGGCCGAGGCGGCCGATCCGGCCCGGTAGTAGTGGACGCGCGTCCCTGCGGGGCCCGGGTCCTTCACCAGCAGGCCGGTGGGGCGGTGCGGGTCGGTGCGTACGTGTGACACGTCCGCACCGGCGGCGGCGACCGTCGCTCGTACCCGCCGGCCCAGCGGGTCGTCGCCGACGGCCGAGAGCCAGGTGGCGGAGATGCCGTGGTCGGCGAGGTACATGGCGACGTTCGACTCGGCTCCCGCCACCGAGAGCCGCAGGTGTTCGGCGTTCAGGAGGGGGATCGGCGGATCGGGGGCCAGCGCCGCCATGGTCTCGCCGATGCAGACGACCGGGCCGGGTTCGGGCCGCCATGGGTGGGTCATGCCGGCTCCCCGGCTGACGGAGGAACCGGGGCGGCGTGCGGCCGCCAGGCGGGCGTCGGTGTGCCCGGCACGTCCACACGAGCGGTGAACAGGGCACCGTCATGGCGTCCGGGTGCGGCCAGACCCACGCGGGCGGTCGTGACATGGAGGACATCGCGTTCGAGGCACACACCGGCGGGCTGGTGCGCCGGCAGCCGCAGGGTGCGCTCGAGCGTGCCGTCCGGCAGGTAGCGGCGCACGGTGCCGGTACCCCAGACGGCGATCCACACGGCCCCTTCGACGTCGACCACCATGCCGTCGGGACTGCCGTCGCGCACCGTCACGAACTCCTCCGGTGCGCCGAGTTCGGCGGTCACCGGGTCCACGGGATGGCGCCGGACGACGCCCCGGCCGCTGTCGGCCAGGTACATGAGGCTGCCGTCCGGGGTGAACGCGGGTCCGTTGGGCACCGTGATGCCGTCCAGGACGCGGACGACCGTGCCGTCCCGGTCGACACGGTAGAGGGAGCCGGCGCCGTCGTCGGCGTCGTAGCCCATGCTTCCGGCCCAGAACCGGCCGGACGGGTCGGCCACCCCGTCGTTCATGCGCATACGTCCGGTGGAGTCGTCCTCCGGACGTGCCAGCCAGCTGACCGTGCCGTCGGCGCGCAGCAGACAGATGCCGGTCCCCGCGGCCGCGATCCAGGTGCCGGCCTGGCCCGCCACCGGCGCCACCGCGCCCAGCGGGACGGGGAGTTGGGCCACGGTGTGCAGCGGCGCCGCCGGATCGTCCGGTGCCGCGAGAAGGCGGCCGGCAAGGATGTCCACCAGGACGACGCCGGTGCCGGTCCAGCGGATGCCCTCGCCGAGTTCCAGCCGATCGGGGCGGACGGGGTGAAGCTCAGCGGTCACGGACCCGCCTCCTGTACGAGGCCGCGGAAGACGCGGGCGCGGTCTCTGAGAGCGGAGATGCTGCCGCCGTCGGCGGCGTCGCCGACGAGGGGGGAGCCGACGCCGACCGCTGTCGCTCCGGCCGCGAGGCAGGCGCGGGCAACGGCTTCATCGACCCCGCCCACCGGTACGAACGGCACGTCGGGGAACGGACCGAGCAGGGCCTTCAGGTACGCCGCTCCCCCGGCCTGCGCGATCGGGAAGATCTTCAGCGCGGCCACGTCGAGAGCCTGCGCGGCGATGACCTCCGTCGGGGTCATCACGCCGGCGAGCACGGGCATGCCCAGCTCCCGCGCCGCGGCGACGCCCTCCCCGAGGCCGGGGGTGACCGCGAACGTGGCGCCGGCGCTGTGGGCGGCGCGGGCGTCGTCGGCGGTCAGGACGGTGCCGACGCCCAGGGGCAGGTCCGGTCCGAGGGAACTTCGGGCGCGCTCGATGACGGTGAGCGCGTCCGCGCCCGAGAGCGACACCTCGATCAGTTCGATGCCCTCTTCCGCCAGGACGAGGACGGTGCGCAAGGCGGCGTCGGCATCTTTTCCGCGCACGACGGCGACCAGCCGATGGGCCGCCAGGGCGGCTGGGAGATCCACGAACCAGGCTCCTTTACATGTGGGGTGAGCGGCAGCGGCAGGCCGCGGTGAGGGTGAGCCGCCAGCGGACCTCGCCCGACTCCGGCACCCGGGCTGCGTCTTCGGGCCCGGCGTCGGCGAGGTCGAAGACACGGCCGAGCATCGGCTCGACTCCGGTACTGCGGTAGGGATGCGCTGCGGGATAGCCGCCGAGGTTGCGCCACAGGGCGGTCGACACGGGTTGCCCGTCCGCCTGGATTTCCAGGGCCAGCCGGTCGGCTCCGTCGTGGACGCAGCATCGCGCGGTGTCCACGACGGCCCCGACCGCGGTGCCGTCGTCCGGGCCGAGCCGGTCCAGGGGCAGTCCGTGCGGTGCGGGCCACTGGCCCTCGATCCACGGTGCCCCGGCGGGCCAGTCCTGCTTGAGGAGCGGGGCCGCCTCCGGGAAGAGGCGGGTCGTCGCGCCGGAGCGCATGCCGAGGATGGCGTCCTCGGAGAGGTCCAGCAGCGCGTGCGCCGCCCAGACGAAGCGGAAGCCGGGAGTGGCGGTCAGGACGTAGTCGGCCTCGGCGCCGGCCGTCGTACCGCGGATGGTGCGGCTCAGCGTGAAAGTGCCGCACTCTACGCGTTCGGTGTCCCCCTCCCGCGTCCATGCGCGTGACCAGGCGGCTCCGTGGTCGGGCCGGCCGCGGACGGTGGGGACGCACTCCTCCAGCCCGCCCGCGTCCACGAACTCCTCGTCCGGTGCGACGTTCTCCCGTTCCGGCGCCGGGCGGTGCCAGAGCCATTCGCGGCCGGGTGAGCGCAGGGAGGTCCAACGCCCGCCGTGCTCGGGGTCGGTGACGATGTCGAGCACCGCCGTCACCACTCCGCGAAGGAGCCGTCGGGGTGGCGCCAGACGGGGTTGCGCCAGGCATGACCGCTGCGGTCGGCCGCGCGTACGGCCGCCTCGTCGACGGTGATGCCCAGGCCGGGGGCGTCGCCCAGGGGTGCGTGGCCGTCCACGAACCGGAACGGGGCGGGGTCGACGAGGTAGGACAGCAGGTCGGCGTCCTTGTTGTAGTGGATGCCGCGGCTCTGTTCCTGGATCAGGAAGTTGGGGGTGGCGAACGCGACCTGGAGGCTGGCCGCCAGTGCGATCGGGCCGAGCGGGCAGTGCGGGGCGAGCAGCGCGCCGTAGGTGTCGGCGAGCGAGGCGATGCGGTGCACCTCGGTGATGCCCCCGGCGTGGGACAGATCGGGTTGGGCAACGGCGATGCCGGCGGTGAGCGCGGGCAGGAACTCGCCGCGCGAGTAGAGGCGTTCGCCGGTGGCCAGCGGCACCGGGCTCGCGGCGACCAGGCCGGGCAGCAGGTGGCCCTGTTCGGGGACGACGGGTTCCTCCACGAACAGCGGGTGCAGCGGGGCGAGTTCGGCCAGGACACGGCGGGCGCTCGCGGCGGTGAAGCGGCCGTGGAAGTCGACGGCGACGTCGCGGTGCGGGCCGAGGATGTCGCGGGCGGCGGCCACCCGGGCGACGACCGCCGCCGTCTCGGCCGCGGTGGCGACCGGGGAGGTGGCGCCGGCGCCGTTCATTTTCACCGCGGTGAAGCCGGCCTCCACCTGGGCGGATATCTGCTCCGCGAGCTCGGCGGGCTCGTCGCCGCCGACCCAGGCGTACACGCGGACGCGGTCGCGCACGGGGCCGCCCAGCAGGGCGTGCACCGGGGCGCCGTAGGTCTTGCCGGCGATGTCCCACAGGGCCTGGTCGAGGCCCGCCACAGCGCTGGAGAGGACGGGGCCGCCACGGTAGAAGCCGCCCTTGGTGAGCACCTGCCAGTGGTCCTGGATACGCAGCGGGTCCTGGCCGACGAGGTACTCGGCGAGCACGTCGACAGCGGTGCGGACGATCTCGGCGCGGCCCTCGACGACGGGTTCGCCCCAGCCGACCACGCCGTCGTCGGTCTCGATCCGGCAGAACAGCCAGCGTGGCGGGACGAGGAAGGTTTCTATGCGAGTGATCTTCACTGGCCGCCGGAGCCTTTCGTGTCGTCGGGGCCGATCCGGTCCAGATCGCGGCCGGCCTGGTCGAGCAGGGCCCGCATCGCTCGTTCCGCGGCTCGCGCATCATGGTCGCGTACGGCGTCCAGGACGGCCCGGTGGGCGGGTACGGGGTCCTGGCTGTGCGGGTGGCTGTGCACGATGCGGTCGCGGTGGGCCAGGCCCGGCTCGATGACCATCTCCATGCGTTCGAGGAGTTCGTTGTGGGTGGCGGCGAGCAGGGCACGGTGGAAGGCGAGGTCGGCGTCCACGGCGACGGCCGGGTCGGCGCCCGGTCCGGCCATCGCGTCCAGGGCGGCCTCCAGGGCCACCAGGTCGGCGTCGGTGCGGCGCTCGGCGGCCAGGCGCACGGCGGCCGGTTCGATGATGGCGCGCACCTCGGCGAGATTGCGCAGCAGCGTCCTGTCGGCGTCGGTGGTCGGGTCGCCCTCGAACTGCCAGCGCAGCACGTCGGCGTCGAGCAGGTTCCAGTCGGCGCGGGCCCTCACGAAGGTGCCGCGTTTCTGGCGGGCGTCGACCATCCCCTTGGCGGCGAGCACCTTCAGGGACTCGCGCAGGGCGGTGAGACTGACGTCCAACTCGCTCTGCAGCGCCACCAGATCGAGCGTGGCTCCCTCGGGGATACGTCCGCCGAGGATGCGGCGGG
The DNA here is from genome assembly GCF_044593495.1 of Streptomyces sp. NPDC051963. NCBI lineage: Bacteria > Bacillati > Actinomycetota > Actinomycetes > Kitasatosporales > Streptomycetaceae > Streptomyces > Streptomyces sp. NPDC051963. The sequence goes on from NZ_JBIUCC010000006.1 coordinate 505,900, forward strand.
CGAGGGCTTCCACGGTCTGACCGTGTACGCCGCGGCGGGCGTAGGGCGTCATGTCGTACAGCCTTTCTGCTTCGGGGTGGGCACGGCGGTCGTCATGCGGAGGCCTTCACGACGCTCCAGCCCCCGTCCACGACGAGGCTCGTCCCGGTGATGAAGGACGCCTCGTCGGCGCTCAGGAAGGCTATGGCCGCGGCCACTTCCTCGGGGGTGCCGAAGCGGCGGGCCGCCGTCTCGGCGACGCTGCGCTCCCGTTCGTCGGCCGGCACCCGGTCCCAGGCCCCGGTGAGGACCGGTCCCGGCAGGACGGTGTTGACGCGGACCTCCGGCCCGTACTCCACGGCGAGCTGACCGCACAGCGACAGCAGGGCACCCTTGGACGCCGCGTAGGCGGGGTGTCCGGGGATGCCCATGTGGGCGTGGACGGACGAGGTGAGGACGACCGCCCCGCGGCGGGCGCGCAGGTCGTCGAGGACCGCCCGGAAACCGAGGAAGGCCGCGGTGACGTTGACGGCGAGCTGCCGCTGCCAGGAGTCGAGGGACAGTTCGTGGGCGGGGGCGACGTCGACGGTGAAGGCGTTGCTGATCAGCACGTCGACGGGTCCGTGGGCGTGCGCGGCGGCCACGATCCGCCGCCAGTCGTCCTCCGCGGAGACGTCCGCGGCGACGAATTCGGCCCGGCCTCCGTCCTTGGTGATCCGCTCGGCGACGGCCGCGCCGGATTCCTCGGCGATGTCGGCGAGCACGACGGCGGCGCCCTCCTGCGCGAGGCGTTCGGCGGTGGCCGCTCCGATGCCGGACGCGGCGCCGGTGACCACGGCCGTGCGGCCGGTGAAACGGGCACCGCTGCGGCGTGACTGGTCCATCGTGGGGTTCGGCTCCTTTGCGTACGTGGTCCGCGGAAGGACGGACACGGGCAGAACATATGACGTACGTGGTTCTACTGACGTGTCAGTACCACCAGTTCGGCGTCGTGATCGGCTCTCCAGGCGAACGGCAGCCCGTAGTGGAGCAGGTGGGCGCCCGTATAGGTGGTCGTGGTGGCGAGGTCGCGGTACGTGGCGGCCGGGTCGAGACCGCGCAGCCGCAGTCGGGAGGGGCGGCCGGGGACGAGGGGGGCTCCGTCCAGGCTGCCGGTGCCGAGGGCGGCCACGACGGTGCGGTGTCCGTCCGGGGCGTCGTACTGCACTCCGCAGGTGGCGTCCTGCGGGCTGCCCAGGAGGCGGGCCTCACCGTGGTGGATGACGTCGCGCACCTCCTTGTAGCGGGCGATCCACCGGGCGGCCTCGGCGCGCTGGTCCGGGGTCCAGGCGCGCAGGTCGGCGCCGATGCCGAGGACGCCGCACATGGCGGTGACGAAGCGGAAGGCGAGGCTGCGCGGGCGCGGGTCGAACACGCCCGGGGCGTCGGTGACCCAGGAGCTCATCACATGCGGTGCGTGGGCGTGCAGGAAGCCGTACTGGATGCTCAGCCGGTCCAGGGGCGCGGTGTTGTCGCTCGGCCACACGACGTCGGTGCGGGCGATGGTGGCATGCTCGATTCGGCCGCCGCCGCCGGCGCAGCCCTCGATGGTGACGTGCGGGTGAGCCGAGCGCAGATGGTCCAGTACGCGCAGATAGCCGTGGACGTGCTCGGCGTCCAGGTCGAGGCGGTCGGCGGGCCCGGCGCCCGGTCGGCCGCGTTCGGTGGGCGGGCGGTTCATGTCCCACTTGAGGTAGTCGATGCCGTAGCCGGTCAGCAGCCGGTCGAGGGTGGCGAGGACGAATTCCTGGACATCGGGACGGCCCAGGTCGAGCAGCAGCTGGTTGCGCACCAGACGCGCCGGGCGGTCGTCGATCCGGTAGGCCCACTCGGGGTGCTCGGCATACAGCCGGCTGCCGGGGCTGACGGCTTCGGGTTCGACCCACAGGCCGAAGTCGAGACCCAGCGCGCGCACGTCGTCGACGAACTGTCCGAAGCCCTGCGGGAACGCCGCCGGGTCGGGGTACCAGTCGCCGAGTCCCGCGGTGTCGTCGGTGCGGCCGGTGAACCATCCGTCGTCGACGACGAACAGCTCGGCCCCGATGTCCGCGGCGGCCTTGGCCAGTTCCAGCTGCTGCGCGGCCTCGACGTCGAAGCCGGTGGCCTCCCAGGAGTTGTAGAGGACCTTGCGGGTGCGGTGCAGACGGTCCCCGGCGAGCCGGCGTTCGTAGCGGTGCCAGACGCGGGACAGTCCGTCGAGTCCGTCCGGGCTGAACGCGCAGGCGAGGCGGGGCGTGGTGAGGGTGTCGCCGGGGGCCAGGAACACCGATCCCTCGTGCGGCACCCGTCCGGCGCGCACCCGGACCGCTCCGCCGGGTTCGGCTTCCGCGGTGATGTGCCAGTTGCCGGGCCACTCCAGGGCCACTCCGTAGGCGGGGGCGTCGTCCGTCGTGAGGTCCTGCACGGCGAGCCACGGCGCGTACGCGTGACCGGGCGCGCCCTGCGTGCTGCCGATGCTGAACGTGCCGCGGTGCAGGTCGAGTTGAGTGTGCTGGAACTCCTGCGACCACTGCCCGGTGAGGTACGTCAGCCGGGCCCCGGCGGTGACGGGAACGTTCACGGCGGCCGAGTCGAGCCGGTCCAGGCGCAGTTCCTCGCTTCCCGTGCAGGTGAGTTCGGTCCAGCGGTGCAGTACGTCGGTGCCCGGCACGGTGGCGTAGCACAGGACGGTGCGCAGGCCGAGGACGTCGTCGGTGAAGGTCAGCCGGAGGCTGTTCTCGTCCGCCTCCGCTCCCCCGAACGTCCACCACACGCCCCGTTCATGGCCGGGGCGGCTCGCCACGAGGTCGGCTCCGTTGAACGGCCGTAGCCCGTGGGGCAGGTACTCGGCGGGAGCGGCGTCGGCGCGTGTGACGAAGTGGGTGCGGTGGGACCAGTCCAGCGCCGAAGGCCCGGTCTCCACTCCGTGCGGTCCCCATGCGTCGAGCTCGGCCCAGGGGCCGTCCGGGGACAGCCGGACCGTGTAGGAGGTGTGCTCGGTGCGCAGGGTCCAGCGCTGGTACGACGTCACTTCACTGCTCCGAGGTTCAGGCCGGCCACGAAGTGGCGCTGGAAGCGGAGGAAGACGGCCACGGTGGGGGCGGCGGCGATGACCGAGCCGGCGGCGATGACGTTCCACATCGACACGTACTGCCCCTGGAGTCCGATGAGAGCCGCGGTGATCGGCATCTTGGTCTCGCTGCGCAGCACGGTGATCGCCCACAGCAGGTCGTTGAAGATCCAGGTGAACGACAGTGCGCTGAGCGCGGCGAGGGCGGGCCGGGTGAGCGGGAGGATGATCCGCCAGAAGATCTGCCAGGGGCCCGCACCGTCGACGACCGCCGCCTGCTGGATCTCGGCGGGGATGGAGCGCATGAAGCCGTGCAGGACGAAGACGTAGAAGCCGACGCCGAAGCCGATCTGCACGCCGATCAGGGCGGGCAGGGTGTCGTAGACACCTATCAGCTCGCTGAGTTTGGACACCGGGATGAGCAGGATCTGCGGCGGGAGCAGATTGCCGCCGAGCATGAGCAGCAGCAGGGAACGGCGGAACGGCATGTCGTAGCGGCTGAGGGCGAACGCGGCCATCGCGGCCAGCGCCAGCGTCACCAGCACGCACGGGACGGTCACGAGCAGGCTGTTGATCAGAGCGCGCTGCTGGCCTCCGTCGACCCAGGCCTGGCTGAAGTTGTCGAGGGTGAAGGAGCGGGGCCAACTGCCCAGGCCGTGGGCGGCGATGTCGTTGAAGGACCGCAGGCTGGTCACCACCACCAGGGCGATGGGCAGCAGCCACAGCAGCGCGAGGGTGCCTGCACCGAGGTGAAATCCCGCGGTCGCGGCACGGCGGCGGCGCAGCGCGGCGGAGGTACGGACGGTGGAGGTGCGGACGGTCGTCATCAGTCGGCCTCCCGGAAGGCCCGCACCAGGTACGAGGCGATGACGCCGAACGCCAGAATGAAGATGACGACGGCCAGTGCGGAGCCGTATCCCAGCCGCAGGGACTGGAAGGCGGTCGAGTACATGTAGGTGCTCAGCAGTTCGGACGAGTGGTAGGGGCCGCCGCGGGTGAGTGACCAGACGACGTCGAAGGAGCGCAGCGAGTCGATGATGATGACGGACAGCACGACGGCGTTGACACTGCGCAGCTGGGGCAGGGTCACATGGCGGAAGCGCTGCCAGGCTCCGGCGCCGTCGACCTTGGCGGCCTCGTACAGGGCGGGGTCGATGCCCTTGAGGCCGGCGAGGTAGAGGACCATGACGTAGCCGATCTGGCGCCACAGCGCGGGCACGATCACCGCGTACAGGGCGGTGTCCTGGTCGGCGAGCCAGGCATGGCGCAGGCTGTCGAGGCCCACCGCCTCGAGGAGTTGGTTGAGGACGCCGTCGGGCTGGTAGATGGCCTGCCAGACGAGGGCGGTGGCGACCAGGGAGAAGACGACGGGCAGGAAGAGCGCGGCACGGTAGAAGCCGACGCCGCGGCGCTCCTGTTGGAGCAGCAGCGCGGTGGCCAGGCCCAGCAGGGCGGAGAGGCCGCCGAACAGCACGAGCCACAGGACGGTGTGGCCGGCCGCGCTGCGGAAGACGTCGTCGCTCGCCATCTCCCGGAAGTTGTCCAGGCCGACGAACTTCGGCGGCGAGACACCGTCCCAGCTGGTGAGCGAGAGGTAGAAGCCCTGTAGCGCGGGCCAGAACACCCACAGTGCCTCGGCGAGCAGTGGGACCAGGACGAAGGCGAGGACGAGCGGCGGGGTGCGCCGGGGACCCCGGCCCCGGCCGCCACGGGACGGCGCCGGGACCGGGGACTTGCGGTGGGGGGCGGTCAGGACGGCCATCTCAGGCCTTCCAGATCTTCTCGGCCTCGCGCTGCCAGTCGGTGAGGATGCTCCCGATCTCCTTGGGCTTGGCGATGAACTTGGTCAGCGCGGCGTCGGCGGCGGGCTGCATGGCGTCGCTGGAGTCGCGGTTGAAGAACTGGGTGATCTCGGCCGCCTCCTCGATGTGCTTGCGGCCCTTCTTCACCAGCGGCGTGCCGGCGTCCTTCGCGTCGGGGTGGCAGGGCAGGGCCGTGCCGGACGATCCCTTGATGTAGATCTCCTGCGCCTCGGCCGTGGCGAGATAGCGCATCAGGTCGTCCACCCCGTCGCGGCGTCCGGTGCGGGCGCTGGCGAAGTAGCCGTCCGTGGGGGCCTCCTCGGCGAGCGGGACCTTCGCGTCGATGACGGGGAAGCGGAAGAAGTCGATGTCGTCGAGGGCGTCCTTGGGCGCCGCGTCGGCGAAGAAGGTGCCGATCAGCATCGTGCCGGTGCGGCCGCTGAGCAGGGCGGTGGTGGCGTCCTGGAAGGCGACGGCGGTGCCGTCCGGGTCGAAGAACGGCAGCACTTCCTGCCAGCGGTCGAAGACCTTGCGTACCTCGGGGTCGTCGAAACGGTGCTGTCCGGCGAGCAGTTGGCGGTGGTAGGCGGCGCCGTTGATGCGGATGTTCAGGTAGTCGAACCAGGCGGAGGCGACCCAGGCCGTGTTGCCGCCGGCACCCAGACCGATCGGCGCGACGTTCTTGCTCTTGAGTTTGTCGCACAGGTCGAGGAAGTCGTCCCAGCTCTTGGGTTCGCTCACGCCCCACTTGGCGAAGTTGGACTTCCGGTAGAACATGCCCCACCAGTAGTAGGTGGTGGGGACGAACACCTTCTTGCCGGAGCTCGCGGTGCACAGCGAGTTCAGCGCCTTGGAGTAGCGCTTGAGGTCGGGCGAGGCCCAGACGTCGTCGAGGTCGAGCAGCAGGTCCTTCTTCGCGTAGGCCTCCGCCACGGAGCCGGGGTACCAGGTGTACACGTCCGGCGGGTTGGCGGAGGTCAGGTACGTCGGCAGTTGGGTGCGGTAGGTCTCCGCGGCGACCGTGTTGAGGGTGACCTTGCCGGAGTCCTTCTTGCCGTAGGCGGCGACCATGTCCTCCATCGCCGCCTTGGCCTGCGGTGCGGACAGGTTGGACTGGAGGGTGACCGCGCCCTTGGAAGAGTTCTTCGAAGAGGAGGTGGAGGTGACACAGCCGCTGAGCAGCGCCGCCGTCCCGGCGGCGCCGAGTCCGGCGAGGATCTGCCGTCGGCTGGGCTGATGGTTCGTCATGGGTGGCTCCCTGTGGATCCGCGCGGCGGGGCCGGCCCTCCTGATGGCCGGGGCCCCGCTCGCGGCGGATCCAGGTTCGCGTGGCGTTCCCACCACGTCAAGATTAATTACTAATTTATTTGAACTGGGTCCGGTGGATGAGTCCGTCGACTCCGCGGAACACGGCGTCGACCGCACCGTCCGGCGCCGCTACCGCCCCGAGCGCGCCCTCGAAGGCGGCGCCGGGGAACTCCTGCCGCTTGGTCCAGCCCTGCCACGCGCCGGAGACAAAGCGCTGCTGCCAGAGCGTGTAGTCGCCCGCCCTCGCGTACAGCACCACGGCGTCCCCCACGGAGACGAGCGTCGGGCTGCCGCTCACGGTCCCGCCGAGCGAGGTCCAGGCCGACCACTCCCCCGACGCGGCCCGGGACCGTGTCCACACGTCGTCCGCCGCAGTGCGTACGGCGACATGGACGCGCCCCTCGGAGTCGACGACGGCGGACGGCCTGCCGTAGGTCGGACGGTCACCGGGCGCGGCGAGCGACGACCAGCCGGACGCCGGTCCCCGCTGCACGATCCGCCCGTCGGCGCCGCGCGCGACGAGGGTCCAGTGCGCGGGGTCGGAGAACGCGACGGACGGCGCGTCGGTCAACTGCCCGCCCAGGCTCTGCCAGTCGCCCCAGCGCCCCTCGGCGAAGACCCGTCGGTACGCGCGGGAGTCGGCGCCGCGCACGAAGACGTCGATCCTGCCGTCGGCTGAGGCGTAGGCGGCCGGCTGGCCGAGGATCTTCCCCCGCGCCGGGCCCCCGAGGTCCTTGGTGCGGGGCGTGCCGCTGCCGTCCGCGGCCGCCTGGTGCTGGACGAGGCTTCCGCGGGGTCCGCGGAAGAAGGTCGTCAGTGTGGAGCCGTCGCGCACCACGGCCGGGCTCGCCGTCGCGTTCTGGCCCAGGTTCGTACCGGGCAGCGCGTCCTCGCCGCTGAGCTTCAGGAACGCGGTGCCGTGTGCGGGGACCTCGACGGTGTAGGAGCCGGTGTGCGTGCCGCGATCGGTGCGTGCCCGCAGGTCGCGCACCGAGACCGCGCCGCCGAGCGCCACGTCGGAGAAGTTCACGGTGCGTTCGACCGGCTGGTCGGAGCGGTTGAGCAGGACGACCGCGCGCCGGCCCTGACCTGCGAGCACCTTGCTGTAGACGTCGCCCACGGAGTCGCTGGCCACCCGTACGCCCTGGACGGCGAGCGGGTCCTGGTCGACGGCGATGATCTCGGGGTTGCGCAGCGTCTTGATCATCGACGCGGACAGGGTGCGGGGGTCGGAGCCGAGGACGAGAGGCGAGGCCATCTCGGCCCACATCACGAACTGGGTGGTCGACTCCTCCTCGGTCAGCTCCAGGGAGCCGTCGGCCATCCGGCGGGTGGGGATGAGGTAGTCGGGGTCGTTGTAGTGACCGGGCCCCTGCGCCTCGGGATGCCAGGCGTTGGCGTCCATGTTGCGCAGCACGTTGGGCCACTGGCCCGGGCTCGGCGTCCCCCAGGCGATGTCCGTGCCGGTGCGCCAGGAGTCCGCGATCGTCGGCGCGTAGGCGTAGGTGTTGTGCGCGTCCTGCTCGGGCGTGTGCGGCACACCCCAGTCGTCGGTGAGCGGGTTGCACAGGTTGAGCAGCATCCTGCGCCCGGACTTGGCGACGGCGTCGCTGAACTCCTTGAACGCCGGCCCCGGATCGAGCTTCTCGGTGATGCCGCAGAGGAAGTCGACCTTGATGGCGTCGATCTTCCAGCCGGCGAACTGCTGTGCGTCCTCGGTGTAGTGGCCACGGCTGCCGAGCCCGCAGGTCTTGCCACCGTCGTAGGTGCCCGCGTCGGTGTAGATGCCGGCCCGCAGACCGCGTTTGTGCAGGTAGGAGACGAGGGACGGGATGCCTGAGGGGAAGCGGTCGGGGTGGGCCGCCAACCGTCCCTGTGCGTCGCGGGGATTGTCGGCCTGCCAGCCGCCGTCCAGCCAGACGATGTCGTAGCCGCTGTCGCGCAGACCGCTGCTGACGAGCCGGTCGGCGACCGCGCGGACCTCCTTCTCGGTGGGCGCGCCGAGACCGTAGTAGGTGTTCCAGCCCATGTACGGCGTCGGCGCCAGGCCGCTGTCGTAGTACGCGGGCGCCCCCTGGTCCACGGCTGTGTCCGCGGTCTCCGCGGTGGCGGCGGGGACGGCCGACGCGGTCAGGACCACGGCGATCGCGGCGGCGAGGGTGAGCCGAGCGGCCTGTCGGTGTCTGGTTCGTTGTGTGGACGGGCTTGAAGTCACGTGCCTCTCCCGGAGGTTGGGAAGCATGAGGAGGTGACGCGGGCCGCGCGGGTGCCAGGGCCGACGGCGTCACGGCGACGACTGTGTCCCGTGGCCGAAACCCTGTCAATATTTATTACTAATTTAAAGAGACTTCGCGAGCAGGAGCCGCCTGGAAGCCGCAGCGGCTCACGGAGCCGACTGGATGTCCCCTCGCGTGGAGGACTCGATGGTGTCGCGGTGCGCGAAGTCGCCCGGGGGGATGCCGGGGTGGTGGCCGAGCCGGCCCGGCGGGGCCGTGGCCGCGGGGCCGAGGGTGAGCCGGGAGACGATGCGATAGCGGTCGCCGCGGTAGATCGAGTGGACGTATTCGACGGGCTGGCCCGTGGTGTCCGAGGTGAGCCGCTCGAAGAGCAGCGCCGGGGACAGCTCGGGCACGTCGAGCAGCTCGGCCTCGGCCTGGGTGACGACGGTCGGCTCGATCGCCTGGACCGCCTCCTGGACATGCACGCCGTGCTGTTCGCGCAGGTGCTCGTACAGGTCGCCGGCCTCCAGTTCCTGGGCGGACAGGGTGGGGACCAGATCGGCCTTGATGTGCAGATGCTCGATGGCCATCGGGGCGCCGTCGACCAGGCGCAGCCGTGCCACGTAGACGATCTCGGCGGCGGGCGAAAGACGCAGCTTGCGGCCCACGCGGGCGCCCGCCGGGATGGTGGTGAACTCCAGCAGCCGGCTCGACCAGGTCCCGGCGGCCCGAGGCACGGTCATGGTCTGCTGACCGGAGACGAGTTCCTGGGTGATCTTCTCGGGTGCCACGAACATGCCGCGACCGTGCTCCCGCACCAGCAGACCCGCGGCGACGAGCTCGTCGACCGCCGCGCGCAGGGTCGGGCGGGAGACACCGAGCTGGGCGCAGAGGGAGCGCTCGGAGGGGATCGCGTCCCCCGGGCTGCGTGACTCGACGAGGTCGAGGATGAAGTCGCGAACGCGCTCGCGTTTGAGTACCGCACCCGGTTCGTCGGCCTTCATATCGCCCTCCCTCAGGCACGGAATCCCCAGTTGACCAGTTGACCAGTAGCTGTCGGCAACCGCTCCCGTGGTCAGGGAAGTGTAACCGCCACACCTTAGTGATCGTCCCGGCCCCGACTGGCCTGCGCGACAAAACCCCGGAAAGCAAGGGGGGTTGACGCCGCTATTGGTCTATGCCACCTTCATCCCCACATCAAGAGGTGAGCTGTCCAGTGGACCCCACTGGTCAGGTGGTCAGGTCATGTCCTCCAGGGGTGAACCGTGAAGCTCCGCTTGTTTGCCGGCGTATCCGTGCTCGTGATGACTGCCGGGCTCAGTGCCTGCAGCAGTTCCTCCGATACCTCCGACGACAGCTCCGACGGGAGCACGACGATCGACGTCTGGCTGATGCGCGACAGCGTCTCGGCCGCGTTCCAGAAGGACTTCGTCCAGGGCTTCGAGACCGCTCACCCGGACATCAAGGTCAAGGTGCAGATCCAGGAGTGGGACGGCATCGGCGAGAAGGTGACGGCGGCCCTCGCCAGCAACGACGCACCGGACGTCATCGAGACCGGCAACACCCAGGTCGCCCAGTTCGCGCAGAGCGGGGGGCTGCTCGACCTCAGCGACAAGGTCGACGAGCTCGGCGGGAAGGACTGGCTGAAGGGCCTCGCCGAGCCGGGCACCTACGACGGCAAGCAGTACGGCATTCCGTACTACGCCGCCAACCGCGTCGTCATCTACCGCACCGACCTCTTCAAGGCGGCCGGCGTCGACGCGGCCGCCATCAAGACCCGCGACCAGTGGATCGCCGCCACCGAGAAGCTCAACACCGGTGGCACACAGGGCATCTATCTGCCCGGCCAGACCTGGTACGCGCTCGCGGGCTTCATCTGGGACGAGGGCGGCGACCTCGCCGTCGAGTCCGGCGGCAAGTGGAAGGGCAGCCTGGACACCCCCGAGGCGATCCGCGGCATGGAGTTCTACGAGAAACTCCAGGCCCTCGGCAGGGGACCCAAGGACGCCGATGAGGCAAATCCGCCGCAGGCGGACGTCATGGCCAAGGGGAAGATCGCCCAGACCATCGCGACACCCGGCCGCGCGAGCGTCATCATCGAGAACAACCCGGAGCTGAAGGGCAAGCTGGCCTTCTTCCCGATCCCCGGGAAGACCGCCGACACACCCGGCGCGGTCTTCACCGGCGGCTCCGACCTCGTCATCCCCACGGCCTCCGCCAAGCAGGACGCGGCCTACACGTTCATCAGGGAACTCACCGGCGACACCTGGCAGAAGAAGCTCGCCCTCGCCATGAGCTACGTCCCGAACAAGACCACCCTGGCCGACGCGGTCGCCTCCGACCCGGGTGCCGCGGCCATGGCGGTCGGCGCCGCCGAAGGGCACGCCACGCCCAACACACCCGGCTGGGCCGCCGTCGAGGCCAAGAACCCGATCAAGGACTACATGACGGCCGTACTCACCGGAGGCGACCCCGAGAAGGAAGCCGCCGGTGCGTCCGAGGCCATCACCACCGCGCTGAACTCAGGCTCCTGAACCGCTCCGTCCCCACCGGAAGGAGGAGCGCCGTGTCGGCCGCCGTACGAGAACAGACCGCCCCTCGTCCCCCACTCGGCACCGGGCCGCTCCGGCGCTCCGCCGGCCCCGGACCGCGCCGGTCGTCGAAAACCGCCGGGCGCGGGATCTGGCCGTACGTCCTGATCGCGCCCGCGATCCTCGGCACGCTCTACCTGCTCGTGTATCCCCTGGTCCGCGCCGTGGTGATCTCGCTCCAGGACTTCGGACTGCGCCAACTCATCGTGGGCGAAGCGCATTTCGTCGGGTTCAAGAACTACGGGACACTGCTGGGCGACCGCCAGTTCTGGGAGGTCGTACGCCGCACCTTCCTCTTCATGGCGGTCAACGTCGCCCTGATCATGCTGTTGTCCACGCTGGTCGCGCTGATGATCGAGCGGCTCGGCCGGTTCGGCCGCACCGCCGTCCTCAGCGCGCTCGTGCTGACCTGGGCGATGCCCGTCATCGCGGCGACCACCGTCTTCCAGTGGCTGTTCCACTCGGAGTTCGGCATCGTCAACTCGGTCCTGACCGACCTGGGCTTCGAGTCCTTCGACCGCTACCCGTGGTTCGCACACGGTCCGGCCGCCTTCGCCATCGTGGTCGTCCTCGTCGTGTGGCAGTCCGTGCCCTTCGCGGCGATCACCCTGTACTCGGCACTCACCACCGTCCCCACCGAGTTGTACGAGTCGGCGCGGCTCGACGGAGCGTCCGGCCCGCGGATCTTCCGCTCCCTCACCTTCCCGATGATCCGGCCGATCTTCATGCTCGTCTTCTCGCTCGAAGTGATCTGGACCTTCAAGGCGTTCGTCCAGATCTGGGTGATGACCAACGGCGGGCCCGGCGACGCGACCACGATCCTGCCCGTGTACGCGGTACAGACCGCTCTGTCGAGCCAGCGCTACGACCTCGGATCGGCGGCCTCCATGGTCACCGTCGTGCTGATGTCGGGCGTGCTCGTCTTCTACTTCCGCCAGATGTTCCGCCAGGAGGACGAGCTCGCATGAGCACGACCCGGCCCCGCATCCGCCGCCTGCCCCTGAACGCCGCCGCCGTCGTCACGGTCGTGGTCTGCCTCTTCCCGGTCTACTGGATGGTCGCCACCGCGTTCACCCCGACCCGCGACATCCAGTCCGACAGCCCCCGGTTCGTCCCGGAGACCTGGACGCTCGACCACTTCCGCGACGCCGTGGGCGCGGACGGCTTCGGTCTGTTCTGGCGCAACAGCATCCTCGTCACGCTGACCGCCGTCCTGCTCGCCCTCGTCATCGCGCTCGGCGCCGCCTACGCGGTCGCGCGGATGAAGTGGAAGGGGCGCCGCCAGTTCATGCTCATGGTCTTCATCGCCCAGATGGCGCCCTGGGAGTCACTGATCATCCCGGTCTACATCATCTCCCGGGACACCGACATGCTGGACCGGCTGCCGACCCTGACCCTCGTCTACTTCATGATGACGCTGCCCTTCACCGTCATCGTCCTGCGCGGCTTCATCGGCACCATCCCCCCGGAACTGGAGGAGTCCGCCCAGGTCGACGGCTGCACCCGGCTCGGCGCTTTCCGCCGTATCGCCTTCCCGCTCCTCGCCCCGGGTCTGATGGCCACCTCGCTGTTCGGCTACATCACCGCGTGGAACGAGTTCACGTACGCCAACTTCCTGATCATCAAGCAGCAGGACAACCGCACCCTGCCCGTGTGGCTGTCCTCGTTCCAGAACGTCTTCGGCACCGACTGGGGCGCCACCATGGCCGCCTCGACCCTGTTCGCCGCCCCGGCGCTCGTGGTGTTCCTGCTGCTCCAGCGCCACGTCACCTCCGGCTTCGCGGCCGGCGCAGTCAAGGGCTGACCCCGCACACCCCCGCGACCCGTTCCGGAGGCGCCCCATGCCCGCACTAGTACCGCGTCCCACCGAGGCCACGTTCCGGCCTGGCCACTTCACCCTCGACGCCGACACCTCACTGCACATCGGCGAAGGCGCCGAACAGGCCGCAGAGCTGCTGCGCACCCTGCTGGCCCCTGCCACCGGACTGGCTCTACGGCCGTCCCCGGACGGCCGGTTCACCCTGGCGCTCGACCCCGGCCTCGGCGACCTGGGCGAAGAGGGCTACGCCCTCGCCGTCGACCCGAACGCGGTACTGCTACGCGCCGCGCACCCCACGGGTCTGCTGCGCGGCATCCAGACGATCCGTCAACTCCTGCCCGCGCAGGCCCTGTCGGGGCTCCCGCAGTCGGGCATCCGGTGGCTGCTGCCGTGCGCCGACATCACCGACGTCCCACGCCACCCCTGGCGCGGCGCGATGCTGGACGTCGCCCGACACTTCCAGCCCGTCTCCTATCTGCGCCGATACGTCGACGTACTGGCCCTGCACAAGATCAGCGTGTTCCACCTGCACCTCACCGACGACCAGGGCTGGCGCATGCCGGTCGCCGCCTACCCCAAGCTGACGGAGGTCGGCGGCCACCGCGCCGAGTCCCAGATCGGCCCGGCGGGCAGCGACACGTACGACGGCGTCCCGCACGGTGGTTCGTATACGCGGGCCGAACTCGCCGACCTGGTCCGGTACGCGGCCGCTCGCGGTGTCACCGTCATGCCGGAGATAGAGATGCCCGGACATGTACGGGCCGCCCTCGCCGCCTACCCCCGCCTCGGCAACCACCCGGAGCACACCCTCGACGTCTGGACGCGCTGGGGCGTCTGCGACACCGTCCTCGGCGTCCACGACGAGGTCCTCGACTTCTGCCGCACCGTCCTCGACGAGGTGATGGACGTCTTCCCCTCGCCTTACATCCACCTCGGCGGCGAGGAGTGCCCCACCACCGAGTGGACGCAGAGTGCCGCCGCATGCGGACGGGCGGCGGCGGAGGGCCTGGCGAACCCCGAGGCTCTGCACGGCTGGTTCCTCGGGCAGATCGGCGACTTCCTGGTCCGGCGCGGGCGCCGTCCGGTCGGCTGGGCCGAGGCCGGCGCCGAACTGCCCCTGGACTTCACCGTGATGACCTGGCGCGACTCGGCCCACACCCTGACGGCCGCCCGTCGCGGCCATCCCGTGGTCAGCGCGTACCACCGGGCCACCTACCTCGACTACGCCCAGTCCGACGACCCGCACGAGCCGCCGGCCCAGCCCGGAGGCGTCGTCGATCTGCACTCCGTCCACGGCCACGACCCCGTACCCGAGGAGGCGGACGCCGAGTCGGCCGGGCGGGTGCTCGGTACGCAGGCGCAGCTGTGGACGGAGTTCGTGACGACGCCCGCCCACATCGAATACCTCACGTACCCGCGGCTGTGCGCCCTCGCCGACCGCGGCTGGAGCGGCGCGGCCGACTGGGCCGACTTCCGATCCCGCCTCGGCGAGCACACGGCCCGACTCGACGCACTCGGCGTCCGCCACCACCCCTGACCCCTCGACGTCCCGTTCCGGGAAACCCCCACCGTTCTGGAGAGGAACAAGGATGAGATTCGCGAAGAACCGGCTACGCACCACCGCAGTCACCGCCGTGGCGGTGGCCATGGGCGCCGCCACGCTCACCGCGCTCCCGGCCGCCACCGCGAACGCGGCCGCCGACGGGCTCAGCGTGCAGTACCGCACGAGCGCCACGGGAGGCAGTGCCGACCAGGCCGAACCCTGGTTCAAGGTGAAGAACACCGGTGGCACGAGCGTGCAGTTGAGCAGCGTCAAGGTCCGCTACTACTTCAAGGCCGACTCGGCGAGCGCGAGTTATCGCTTCGCCTGTTCCTGGGCCGTCAAGGGCTGTGCCAACGTCACCGGCACCTTCGGTACGCTCACCAACCCGACCGCCACGGCAGACCGTTACCTGGAGATCGGCTTCACGTCCGGCGCCGGCTCACTCGCCCCGGGCGCCGACACCGGCGATCTGCAACTGCGCTTCTACCAGTCGAACTGGGCGCCGCTGAACCAGAGCGACGACTACTCCTTCGGCGCCTCCCAGACCTCGTACGGCGACTGGTCCAAGGTCACGGCGCAGCTGACCGGCGCCACTTTGTGGGGCACGGCGCCTTCGGGCAACGAGCCGACCGACCCGCCCACCGATCCGCCGACCGACCCTCCGGCCGACGGCGCCGCCCTGTTCGACGACTTCAACTACAGCAGCCACAGCGACCCGAACATCTCGGCGCACGGCTGGAACGTGCGGTCCAACTCCGGCGGCCCCGGCGTGCCCGGCGCCACCTGGGCGCCCGAGAACGTCACCTTCGCCAACTCCGGCGGCAACTCCATCATGAACCTGGAGACCTCGACCGCCGGTACCGGAGCGAGCACCGAGCAGACCGAGATCCTCACCAAGTCGATGAAGTTCAAGAACGGCACCTACGCGGCCCGCGTCAGGTTCAACGACGCGCCCAAGTACGGCCCGGACGGCGACCATCTCGTCCAGACCTTCTTCACCATCAACGACCTCAAGGCACCGATGGCGGACGACTACGCCGAGTACGACTTCGAGTACCTGCCCAACGGCGGCTGGGGCGAGCCGTCGAACATCCTCTACACGACGTCCTGGGAGACGTACCAGCCCGACCCGTGGGTCGCGGTCAACCAGCACAGCGAGAGCCGCCAGAGCTTCGCCGGCTGGCACGACCTGGTGCTGACCATCGACAGCAGCACCATCAAGTACTACATCGACGGACAGCTCTTCGGCACCCATGACGCCGCGTACCTGCCGGAGCGGCCCATGTCGATCAACTTCAACCAGTGGCTGATCGACCTCGCGGGCCAGACCAGCACCACCGCGCGGGCGTACGACCAGCAGGTCGACTACGTCCTGCACGTCAAGGACCAGGTCCTCACGCCGGCGCAGGTCGCCGCCAAGTTGGCGGCCTACCGCAGTGCGGGCACCACGTTCGAGGACACGGTCCCGGGCAGCTGAAGCCGTTCACCGGATCCCGGGGCGAGGGCGGCCGCGCACGTCGGAGCGCAGGCACCGAGTGCGCGGCCCTCCTCTCCTGTTCACCACTGCGTACGGCCATTCGAGGGCGTCCCCCCGACTGCGGACGAGCGATTTCCCCGACCAACCGCATCCCACCACACTCTTGACGTGACCACGCCCACGGGTATGGTCTAGTCCAAGTAGCAAATCCCGTCCGGATGGGCGCACTTCATTGCGTCTGCACACGGATCGGTGCTGCCGACCTTCGCACTCCTGGCCCCACCCACGAGAAGTCGACCCGCGCACCAGGTTCCCCACAACCCGGTGCATCCGCGGCAAGACCTGCAGTGAAGGAGAGACACGCACATGAGCAAGAAGACAGCCGTACTCATCGGCGCGGCGCTCGCCCCGGTGATCGCCGTGAGCCTGCCCGCAGCCTCGGCAAGCGCACACGGCTACATCTCCAACCCGCCCAGCCGGCAGGCGCAGTGTGCCGCCGGGACGGTCAGCTGTGGCGACATCAAGTTCGAGCCGCAGAGCGTCGAAGGTCCGAAGGGGCTGACGAGCTGCAGCGGCGGCAACTCCCGCTTCGCCGAGCTCGACGACGACAGCAAGGGCTGGAAGGTCACCCCGGTGAGCAGCAGCACTCAGTTCCAGTGGAACCTGACGGCCCGTCACTCCACCAGCACCTGGCAGTACTTCGTCGGCGGACAGAAGATCGCCGAGTTCAACGACAACGGCGCCCAGCCCGGCTCCACCGTCACACACCAGGTGAACTTCGGCGGCCTCTCCGGCCAGCAGAAGGTGCTCGCCGTGTGGAACATCGCCGACACCGCCAACGCCTTCTACGCCTGCATCGACGTCAACGTCGGCGGCTGAAGCAGCAGTTCACCGGCGGACCCGGACCCACCTCCCCCTCCCCCTCCCCCCACCCCACACCCCCCACCACTCCCCGTCGAGGGGAGACACGCGCTCTCACGCGCGCCTGATCCACGGAGTGATCCCATGCGTCGACGTACGCTCGGACTGCTGACCGCGACCGGTTCAGCGGCCCTGCTCTCCTTCATGACCCTCGCCGTACCGGCGGAGGCGGAACAGACGACGGCCGCGGCCGATTTCGTCGTCAGTGAAGGCCAGTTCAACCAGATGTTCCCGGGCCGGAACTCGTTCTACACGTACAGCGGTCTCACGGCCGCGCTGAGCGCGTACCCCGGCTTCACGACCACCGGCAGCGAAACGGTCCAGAAGCAGGAGGCCGCGGCCTTCCTGGCGAATGTCAGCCACGAGACGGGCGGCCTGGTCCACATCGTCGAGCAGAACACGGCCAACTACCCGCACTACTGCGACGCGAGCCAGCCCTACGGCTGTCCCGCCGGCAACGACAAGTACTACGGCCGTGGGCCGATCCAGCTGAGCTGGAACTTCAACTACAAGGCGGCGGGCGACGCCCTGGGCATCGACCTGCTCAACAACCCCGACCTGGTACAGAACGACTCCGCGGTGTCCTGGAAGACCGGACTCTGGTACTGGAACACGCAGACCGGCCCGGGGACCATGACCCCGCACAACGCCATGGTCAACAGCGCCGGATTCGGCGAGACCATTCGCAGCATCAACGGCAGCCTGGAGTGCAACGGCGGAAATCCGTCGCAGGTACAGAGCCGCATCGACAAGTACCAGCAGTTCACCCAGATCCTGGGCGTGGACCCGGGCGGCAACCTGAGCTGCTGACGCGCCGGCCGACCTGGATACGGGCGGCTGTCGGTGAAGGGAGCGGTCGGCTCCCTTCACCGACAGGGGCGAATCGATCAGCTTCCTGGTCGTGCCGCTCGCCTCGCTGGATGCCCGACGCTCCCGTAGGGTCGAGGTGCTGCTACGACGGGACAGGCGGTACGAGCGGCTCTCGCGCTCGCTCGCCCGTGCGCGAGGCGGTTTCGCGCGGCCCGGGGGTCCGTCTGACGTCCGCCGAGAGGGCGTAGGCGCGTTGCGGCTCGGCTCATCAGGAGTGCCCATGTCAGGACAGTTCGAAGCGGTGGTAGAGGTCGATCGGCCCGTCGAGGAAGTGTTCGCCTACCTCGCCGACGGACGCCACGATCCGGAGTTCAGCCCTCGGGTGCTCAGGATCGAGCGGGTCCCCGACACACCGACCACCGTGGGGACGATCTTCCGGAGCACGGTGAAGGACGCCGGGATGAAGTCCGCCAGGGAGTTCCGCATCACCGACCTCGAAGCCCCGGCGAAGATCCGGTGGGCCGAGGTGTCGAAGAACAGCGTGACGGCACGCGAAGGCGGTTACGACCTGGAGCCGCTGGCCGGCGGCACCACCCGGGTCCGTATCTTCAACGTTCTGGACGGCCACGGGGTGGGCAAGCTCCTCGTCGGCCTGGCGCTCGCCGCCGCCCGCAAGGACGCCGACGACTTCGGAGCCCGGATCAAGACGGCGGCCGAGGCGGCGATCGACCCACACTGAGACGCCCCGGACGGGCCCGCGAGCGGCCCAGCTCACACTCACACATGCGTGCCCCCTCACATACAGGCGACGTGAGGGGGCACTCGTCTCTCCCTCAGCCAATCAAGGGAGCAGGCTCATGGTCGTGGTCGCCATCGTCGCCGTATGTGTGGTCCTGGCCGTGCTGGCCTTCCTCGCCCCCCGCTTTTCCCGCCACCCCGAACGCGGCACGCAGCGATCACTCGGCGTCGGCGCCCGCGCAGGCAGCAAGGCACCCGGCGTCCTCGGCCGGCTCTTCAGCAAGCCCTTCCGCACCAGCTCACGCGCCGTGAGCCGCAGCGGCTCGGCAGGCCGCCGCGCCCGGGGCCGCATGCCCTTCTGACTCCGCCCCAGCTCGTACCGGAGAGGACTTGTGGTGAGTGAACACGGCGTCGCCCTGCCGGCGGCGGACGCACATCTGGAGATCCTGCCGCGGCTGGGCGCTGTGTCCGGCCGGTCCCTCGGCACCCCTGCCGACCGGCGGGCCTCGTGAAGCGGGCAGGCGATGTCATGGCGCCTCAGCACCCCGCGCACCGTGACGGCGACCGGCAGGGCCGGTTCACGCGTCTGGCGGAACACGCGTCGAACTTCACCAGCTCTCCGACCTTCTTCGGGGTGTGCCTCGTGCTGGTCGCCGGCGCGATCACCGCACACCTGCTCAAGCTGCCCACGCAGTGGCTCCTGGTGGTGGGCGAGGCGATGTCCGCGGTGTCGCTGCTGCTTCTGGCGCTGCTGAAGAACTCCGAACGGCGGGCCGAGCACGCCATCCAGCGCAAGCTCGACGCCATCGCCGCCGCGTTGCTGGAGATCCAGCGGCGAGAACCGGGAACTGCGAGCGAGGAACTCCGCCAGGCCGTCGGCATGGAGAACCAGACCTGACCTTCCCCGCGAATCATCAAGACTCCCCACGAACATGAATGCTGCATGGGAGCGGAGAGCCTCTCACGCCGGAAAGACCGGGGCGCGGGTGTCCGTCCGGCGCCGGCTCACACAGAACTCACGGAATCCGGCCCCGTGGGCCACGCGCGGTCGTCCACCGTCAGGAACGGCTCGCGCAGCACGGTCGCCGGGGTGGTGCCGGTGAACGCCATGACGTCCCGGTGCAGATGGGACTGATCGCAGTAGCCGCCGTCCGCGGCGACCTGGGCCGCGCTTTCACCCGCGATCAGACGGTGCACTGCGTGGTCGAAGCGGACCAGCTTCGCTGCACCCTTCGGTGGCAGGCCGATGTTCGCGTGGAACCGGGACCACAGCCGCTTGCGGCTCCAACCGAGTTCGGCCGCCAGGTCGTCGATCCGGACGAGGCCCTTGCCG
Source organism: Streptomyces sp. NPDC051963 (assembly GCF_044593495.1). Lineage (NCBI taxonomy): Bacteria > Bacillati > Actinomycetota > Actinomycetes > Kitasatosporales > Streptomycetaceae > Streptomyces > Streptomyces sp. NPDC051963. The sequence continues at coordinate 525,528 of NZ_JBIUCC010000006.1, forward strand.
ACGACGATCCGGTTCCAGGCCCATGCCACCGCCGGGTCCACCGGCGACCGCGCCTCGAGCCGGCGGGCGAGCAACCTGTCCATGAAGACGAAGCGGTCCTCCCATGAGGGGATTTCGCGCAGTTGCTCGCGCATCCGTGACGCCTCCCTGCCCCACAGGTCGTCGAGGGACACCGGGGAACCGGCCAGCTCGGCCGGACGGGCACCCAGCACCATGCCCGCGACCACCGGAGACAGCCGCACCTGGACGCACTCGACCTGTTCGCCCCACGCCCGCACCCCGCCTCCCGCGCCGAACCCGGGTCCGGCGACGAGGCTTCCCCCGTGTCGCCGCCCGGAGTCGGCCTCCAGGACGGGCCGGCTCGCCCCGAACTCCAGGATCAGCATCACGGCCGGGTGCGGCACCACCCGCAGACCGCCGACAAGCGGGCCGGGGACCCGGAACCCGGCCATGTCGACACCGGCCACCCGGCCGGGCCGCTGCGGACGTGCGACGTCCCACGCGGCGGAATCGTCATGTGTGCCCGCGATGGACCTCATCACCACATGCTAGGCGACCCAGGAAGGAGGGGAACATTTGTCCAAGCCGCCGACGCACACCTGCGGCGACAGTGGACCCATGACCGAAGACTCGCTCCTCTGCCTGGACCACGGCGACCTCCACGTGCGTCAGGACGGCCCTCACGGCGCCTCCGTGCTCGTGCTCCTCCACGGAACCGCCACCTCGAGCCGTTCGTGGGACGCGCTGGTTCCGCTGCTGACCACGTCCCATCGCGTCATCCGGATCGACCTGCCGGGGAACGGCCGCTCGGCCGAACCGGCCGACGGCGACTACGCGATTCCCGAACAGGCACGCAGGATCGGCACTGCACTGGACCGACTCGGCGTCGAGCACGCCATCGTCGTCGGCCACTCCAGCGGCGGCTACGCGGCCACCGCTCTCGCCGAGCACCGACCCCACCTGGTGACCGCGCTCGTGCTCATCAACACCGGCCCCGGCATGGAGGCCTCCATCGCACCGGGGTCCAACGCGATCGACCCCGCGCACTGGCCACCGACCGACGAGCAGATCCGCCAGTTCGCGAGCACCGGATTCCGCGCGGGCTACCAGGTCCCACAAGAACTCGTCGACGAACTGCGCGGCATGACGTTCCACGCGCTCGCCGCTGCGATGCAGGCGTCCACCGCCTATCTGACGCAGCGTGCGCTCCCGGATCGGCTGAAGACCCTGGGCAAGCCGCTTCAGGTGATTTTCGGCGACCAGGACCGCAGATGGCTCCCCTCGTCCGCGGCCGACTACCACGCGGTGCCCGGCGCGAAGGTCGAGTTGCTGCCCGGCGCCGGACACACACCCATTCTGGAGGATCCGCCGCGGACCGCCGCACTTCTCCTGTCCTTCGCCGAGATCCACACAGCTCGAACGTCCGAAGCCGGCTGACGACTCCCGCCGTCCGACACGGCAGGTCCGGCACGCACCCCGGGCAGGTGCGGGGTTACCGTCGGCGCCATGGACAGTGATCGCCGGGGGTGGCGCGCGTGCTTGCTCGGTGGGGCGGTGTTCGCAGTGTGCATGGCCGGCACCACGCTGCCGACCCCCCTCTACCCCCTGTACCAGGAGAAGTTCGGGTTCTCCGAGCTGACGGTCACCGTCGTGTATGCCGTCTACGCCTTCGCGGTCATCGGCGTGCTGCTGCTGGCGGGCAACGCCTCGGACACCGTCGGCAGGCGTCCGGTGCTGCTGTGGGGCCTGGCCCTCGCGGCGGCGAGTGCCGTCTGCTTCCTGTGCGCCACCGGACTGGGCTGGCTGTACGCGGGTCGGCTGCTGTCGGGACTGTCCGCCGGTCTGTTCACCGGAGCGGCCACGGCGTATGTGATGGAGCTGGCGCCGTACGGCGGTGCCTCCCGGGCCACGTTCGTGGCGACGGCCGCCAACATGGGCGGACTGGGCTGCGGTCCGCTGCTCGCCGGGGTGCTCGCGCAGTACGCGGCGTGGCCGCTGCACCTGCCGTTCGTCGTGCACCTCGCCCTGATCGCCGGCTCGGCCGCTGTCCTGCTGGGACTTCCTGAAACCGTACGGGAGCGCCGGCCGCTGAGCAGCGTACGGCCGCAGCGGCCGGGCCTGCCCACGCAGGTGCGGGCGGTGTTCGGGCCTGCGGCGACCGCCTCGTTCGTGGGTTTCGCGTTGTTCGGTGTGTTCACGTCGGTCAGTCCGGCCTTCCTCGCCGAGTCCCTGGACGTGCACGACCACGCCGTGAGCGGGCTGATCGTCGCGCTGGCCTTCTTCGCCTCGACCGCCGGGCAACTGGCCGTCGGCCGGTTCGGGGTGGCGCGCTCGCTGCCGCTGGGCTGCGCCGTGCTGCTCGCCGGATTGGCGCTGCTCGCGGGCGCGTTGCGGTGGGACCTGCTGCCGCTGTTGGTGCTGAGCGCGATCGTCGGCGGGGTCGGACAAGGACTGTCGTTCCGCGGAGCGCTGTCCGCAGTGGCCGAGGCGTCTCCGGCGGACCGGCGCGCGGCGGTGATCTCGACGCTGTTCGTGGTGGCCTACGCGGGCATTTCGGTGCCGGTCATCGGTGTGGGGCTGCTGACGGGTCCGATCGGCCTGGAGGACGCGGGGCTGGTGTTCATCGCGTCCATGGCCGTCCTGGTCTCGACCGCGGCCGCCTACCTGCTCCGGCGACCGGTACGGGCGAGCGCGTGACCGCGTACGCAGGCAGCCGTCACTCCTCGGGCGGGACGCAGAGGACCGGCACGCTCGACATGTGCAGGAGTTTGTGGGGCGTCGAACCCAGGAGGGCGCCGCGTATCGGGCTCTCGCCCCAGCTGCCGACGACGATGACGCGTGCGGAATGCCGGGTCGCCGCGTCGATCAGGGCCTGGGCCGGCTTTGCGTCGATCACCTCGACGACCGTCTGCACGCCGGCCCGGTCGGCCTCCACGACCGCGTGTTCCAGACCGGCACGGCCGACCTCGCGGATGGCGTCGTAGTGGGACCCGTACTCCTCGCCCGAGGGACCGGGGGCCGCGGCGCCGTAGACCAGCACGAGCCGCTCGTCGAACGCGGCGGCCACCTCGACCGCGATGCGCAGTGCGCGGGCGGCGCCGGGGGACTCGTCGTAGCCCAGGACGACCGACATCTCAGGACTCCTTGCCGTGGACCAGGGCAGGGTCGGCCACGCCCGGCCGCTCCGCCCAGAACGCCGGCGCCCGCAGCCGCCACACGATCATGATGAGCACCCCGGCGACGGCGATGCCGATACCGATGACCAGCGGGGGGCCGAGGCCGAGCCACGAGGTGCCGCTGTAGGAGTTCTCCGGATCGGACATGTCGGAGACCGACCTCACCAGGAGCCACGCCAGCAGTCCGGCCCCGACCAGGGGGCCGAGGCCGATCAGCAGGAAGTTGTGGACGCTCTCCAAGAGATGGCGGCGGTAGTAGACCGCGCAGGCGAGGCCCGTGAGCGCGTAGTAGAAGGCGATCAGCAGCGAGAGCGCGGTGAGTGAGTCGAACAGGGCGTTGGAGCTGATCTGGTTCACCACGAGGTACCAGGCGATGGCGATACCGGCGACCCACCAGGTACTCACGTCAGGAGTGCGGAAACGCGGGCTGATGTGGCCGTAGTGCGCGGGCAGCGCCCGGCGACGCGCCATGGACAGCGCCGTACGCGACGCCGGGATGATCGTGGTCTGCGTGGAGGCGATGGCGGAGGTGGAGACGGCCAGCAACAGCAGCCAGTCCCAGCCGCCCAGCACGTCCGTGGCGAGCTGGGCGAAGATGAACTCCTCTTCCCCGGCGTTCTCGGCCAGGAACGTCGGGCCGGCGTAGGCGACGACCGCGAAGCCCACGGACACGTAGGTCACCAGCAGGATGACGGTCGACCAGAGGCCGGCCTTGCCGGGGGCGGTCGCGGAGTCCTCGACCTCCTCGGTGAGGTTGACCGCCGATTCCCAGCCCCAGTAGATGAAGACGCCCAGGAGCAGCCCGCCGGTCAGCGCCGCGCCACCGGCGCCGAACGGGTTCAGCCAGCTGAAGGCGGGGTCGACCGATTCGTACTTGCTCGTGCCGGCGTAGACGCTGTACATCGCCACACCGACAAAGATCAGCAGACAGGCGACCTGCGCCAGGATGAGGACGTTCTGCACCTTGGCCGACAGCTCGGTGCCGATGACGCACACGGCCGTCATCACGAGGATGAGCAGCACGGTGAGCAGCTGCCTCACGAAGGTGTTGTCCACCCAGCCGTCGAGGCCGAAGGCGAGCAGGGCGAAGGTCACCCCGACATCGGCGAGCGAGCCGACGACCAGGACGCCGGTCATCGCGATGGCCCACCCGCCCAGCCAGCCCGCCCAGGGGCCCATGGCGCGGGTGACCCAGGAGAAGGTCGTACCGCAGTCCTGATCGACCTTGTTCAGGTAGTAGAACGCGGACGCGATCAGCAGCATCGGTACGAAGGACGCGAACATCACGCCGGGTGCGTAGATCCCCACCAGGGCGACGACCGGGCCGATGACGGCCGCGAGGGAGTACGCAGGAGAGGTGGAATTGAGCCCGATGACGAGCGCGTCGACGAAACCGATCGCATTGGCCTTCAGTCCCGCGGGTGGCCCTGCGGGCGCGGCATCCTCGGCGGCGGCCATGTTCCCTCGCTCCGGTTGAGCCCAGACAGAACGGAGAGACGTATGCCCTTATCGTACCGCTGCGTCACGATCTTCACTGGCCGAACCCCCCGACCGGCTGGAACAGGCCCGCCGGTCGGCTGCCCTCGACCGCCGCGATGCCCACGGAGCGCCGGTCACGGCCTAGGGTCAGCAGGCCGACGGTGGCAGGCCGCGGTACGAGTGCGAAGGAACGACTGTGATCCGGGTAGTGGTGGTGGACGACGAGGCCCTGGTGCGATCCGGCTTCGAGCTGATCCTGAACGCGGCGGACGACATCCAGGTCGTCGCCACCGCGGTCGGCGCGGATGCGGTCGCGGCGGTGCGCCGTGAGGACCCCGATGTCGTCCTGCTCGACATCCGGATGCCGGACGTGGACGGACTGACCGTGCTCGCCGAGTTGCGGGCCCTGCCGGTGCCGCCGGTGGTGGCGATGCTGACGACCTTCGACACCGACGACTACGTCATGACCGCACTGCACTCCGGGGCGGCCGGGTTCCTGCTCAAGGACACCGAGCCGGGCCAACTGGCGCAGCTGGTACGCACCTTGGCGGCCGGCGGGGTCGTGCTCTCCCCGCGGGCATCCGGCGCGATCCTGCGGGACCGACCCAGCGATCCGACGCCGGTCGACACTGCGGAGGCCACCCGCGTGGGCCGGCTGACCGAGCGGGAGCGGGAGGTCCTCGCCCTGGTCGCCGAGGGCCTGTCCAACGCCGACATCGGCGCCCGGATGCATCTCAGCGCGGGGACAGTCAAGGACCACGTGAGCGCCATCCTCACCAAGCTGCGCGTCGGCAGCCGGGTCCAGGCGGCCCTCATCGCCCAGCGTGCGGGGCTGCTGGACGCGAGGGACCAGGCGGGCGACGCGTAATGCGGCGATGGTCCGTCCCCGTCCGGGCACGCGACACGGGACTCGTCGCCCTGGCGGCCTTCGACGTCCGGCTGAACCAGGACACCTTCACCCCCACCGCCCTGGCCGTGGCGGTCGTGGCCTGTGCCGCGCTCTTCTTCAGGCGCCGTTCGCCGCTGACCGTGTTCGCGCTGACCTTGCCCGCCACCTGGGTCGTGGACCTTGTGGTCGCCCCGATGGCGGTCCTGTACACGCTCGGGGAGCGCACCCGGGACCGCCGTCTGCTGGCCGGCTGCGCCATCGTCTACGCCGCCGCCCTGGCCGTCCCCTGGCCGGTGACAGCCTTCACCACACCGGGCCAGACCTGGACCCTGATCTACTTCGGATACCTTCTGGCCGCCACCCTGGCGCCCGTTCTCGTGGGCCAACTCGTGCAGGCCCGACGCGACTTGAGGCAGCAGCTCACGGAGATCGAGGAAGCGCGCGAGCACGAGCGGGCGCTGCACGCCCAGGCCCTGCTGGCCCGTGAACGCACCCAGCTCGCCCGCGAGATGCACGACGTCGTCTCCCACCAGGTGAGCCTGATCGCCGTCCAGGCGGGCGCCCTGCAAGTGGCCGCCAAGGACATCGGCACCCGTGAGGCGGCCCACTCGATCCGCTCCCTGAGCGTCACCACCCTCGACGAACTACGGCACATGGTCACCTTGTTGCGCGCCTCCGGAAGCCGGGCGACCGAGCTCACACCGCAGCCCACGCTCGCCCAGCTGGAGCAGCTGATCGCCAACAGCGGCATCGACGTCGAACTCAGCGGGACTCCCGCGACGAACATGGCGGCACCCATCCAGCGGGCGGTCTACCGCACCGTGCAGGAGGCGCTCACCAACGTACGCAAGCACGCACCGGGAGCGAGCGCCCGCATCGAGATCCGCCGGATCGGACAGGACACGGAGGTCACCGTCACCAACACCGCCCCCTCCCGTCCGGCCCTCGCCCTGCCCGGTTCCCGCCAGGGCCTCATCGGCCTGCGGGAACGCGCCGAACTGCTCGGCGGCACCTTCGAGAGCGGGCCGACGGACGCCGGCGGCTACCGGATCCGGCTGCGCCTGCCGACCCACACCGGCTGAACGGCCGGATCGCCGGTCCGCGCCCCCCCACCGGACTGACCGAGCGAAGACCGCCTGGCATGCTGCATCCATGTCGACGCCGCCGCTGCACCCACGCGCACCCATCGATGCACCCCTCCCCTCCGTCAACGGCCTGCGCCTCCAGGCGCGTCGGGTGAGCCGAGATGTTCGCGGGGCCGGTCGGGTACTGCACGACATGTCGTTCGATGTCGCTCCGGGGCAGCTCACCGTGATCGCCGGGAGCAGCGGCGCGGGCAAGACGGTTCTGTTGCAGACGCTGGCGGGGCTGAGCGCGCCGACCGAGGGCGAGGTGCTGCACGACGGGGCGCAACCCGGGCCGCCGGGGCCGGAGTTCGGTTTCGTTCCGCAGGAGGACATCATCCACCGCGAGCTGCCGCTGCACCGGACGCTGGTGTACGCGGCGGGCCTGCGCATGCCTCCCGGGACGCCGGCCCGGACCGTCACCGCACGCGTGGACCGGGTCCTGGACACCCTCGGCCTCTCGGACCGGGCCACCACTCCGGTGCGTGCGCTGAGCGGCGGTGAACGCAAACGGGCCAGTATCGCGGTCGAGTTGCTCACCCGGCCCAGGGTGCTGTTCCTCGACGAGCCGACGTCCGGACTCGACCCGGTCACGGGGGCGGCTCTGCTGCGCACCCTGCGCGCGCTGGCCGAGGACGGCACCACCGTCGTGCTCACCACCCACGTCCTCGCCGATCTCCTCCGCAGCGACCAGGTCGTGTTCCTCTCCTCCGGCGGCGAGGTCGCGTACGCGGGTGAACCGGCCGCTCTGTGCGGGGCGTTCGGGGCCCGCACCGTCGAGGAGGTGTACGAGGCGGTGGCCGGCGGGGCGCGCGTCGAACGTGCCACGCCCGACGATGCCGACCGGTCCGCCGCCGGGTCACCGTCTCCGCAGGCACCGCGCGTCGGTGCCCTGCGCCAGTGGGCGCTCCTCACCCGTCGCGGGACGGCGCTGTTGCTCCACAACCGGCTGTCGGTGGCCGTTCTGGCGGGCTCCCCGGTGATGATCGTGGCGATGTTCGCGGTGCTGTTCCGCGCGGGCGCGTTCGATCCCGTCGCACCGGATCCCGGGTCGACGGCGATGATCATGTTCTGGATCGCGTTCGGGGCGTTCTTCTTCGGGCTGACCTACGGCCTGCTTCAGATCTGCACCGAGCTGCCCGTGCTGCGCCGCGAATGGCTCGCGGGGCTGCGGATCGGCCCGTACATCGCCTCGAAGCTCACGACCATGCTGCCGGTACTCGCCCTCGCCGATGCCCTGCTGCTGGTCGTGCTGCGTGCTCTGGACCGGCTGCCGGCGGCGGGATGGGGCACGTACGGGTCGCTGTTCGCGTCGAGTGTGCTGGCCTCGGCTGCCGCACTCGCGCTGGGACTGCTCGCGTCGGCGGCGGTGTCGGAGCCGGGACAGGCGACGCTGATGCTTCCGCTGCTCTGTTTTCCGCAGGTGCTGTTCTCGGGGGCGTTCGTGCCGGTGCCCCGGATGACGGTGGCCGGGGAGGCGATCAGTTGGGCGATGACCAATCGCTGGGCGTTCGAGGCGCTGGGCAGTGGGGTCGGTCTGGAGTCGCTGTGGCGTGCGGACGGCTCGCCGCTCGGGCCGCCGCTGCTGGATTCGTACGGCGACTCGTTCGGGCATCCGGCGGGTCGGGGGTGGTTGATGCTGGCGGGCTTCGCGTTGGTGTTCCTGGTCCTGACGTGGGTGACTCTGGTCCGCAAGTGCCGGGACGGGGCGGCGCGGACCCGGGCGGGGCGATGAACCCCCGGCCGGAGACCACTCCTTGGGCGTCCGCGGGTCAGCAACCCACCCGCGCGGCCAGTCCCGCCGCCCCGGGCACCCGGTCCCGGTAGGTGTCGGTCACGAACTTCAGGAACGTGTCGATGTCCTGGGGCTGTGACGACACCCCCAGGGAGATCCGGACTGCGCCCGCCGTCGGCAGCCCGAGCAGCTCCAAGTAGTCCTCCAGCGAACCGAGTTGCTTGCGCGCCGCCGAGCGCAGCCGGTGCAGCGGCAGGGCGAAGGCGGCTTCTCCGGCACCCGGATTGCAGAAGCAGCCCGTGCGCAGGGAGATACCGCGCGCGGCACTGTCGCGCGTGACCACGCGTTCGTCGACGATCCGGCCGTCGGCTCCGAGCAGGTTCAGCGCGACCGTGCCGCCGCGGGCCGTGTCGGCGTTCTCGGGGCCGTACACCCGGACCATCGCGGAGCCGTCGCTGTGCCGCAACGTCCGTAATCCCTGGAGCAGTCGGCCGGTCAGCGCGGTGACATGGGCGTGCACGCGGTCCATCCCGATGCCGTTGATCCAGGCGAGTCCCGCGGTCACATCCGGTATGGACAGGAAGTTGACCGTGCCGTCCTCGAAGGCCGCCTCGTCGTCGGCGAGGACGTGCCACTGGGCCTGGGCGCTGACCGCGTAGATGGTGCCGCCCGAGAACCAGGGTCGGCGCAGCTTGGCGAGGGCTGCCCGGCGGGCGATGAGGCTGCCGATTCCGGTGGGATGCCCGAAGACCTTGTACCAGCTGACCACGGTGAAGTCGGGGTGGTACCGGCTGAGGTCCAGGGCGTTGGTCGGTGCGAAGGCCGCCGCGTCGAGCAGTACGTCGTAGCCGTACGCCTGGGCTCCCGCGATCCACTCCAACGGGTGCTGTACGCCGGTGAAGTTGCTCTGCGCCGGATAGGCCAGCAGTCCGCGGGAGCGGCCGCCGGCACGCACGCGGCCGAGGCCTAGTCCCCGGCCGTGTGCGGACAGAGCGGCCCGCAGTCGGCTCTCGTCCATCTGCAGGCCGGGGCCGCTGACGGGCACGTACCCGGTCGCCGCTCCCCGGGCCCGCGCGTACTCCCGCAGGCCGTTGACCGAGTTGTGGTTGTCGAGCGACATCATGAGTCCGGCGGTGCGTGTGAAGGGATACGCCTCGCCGACCAGCCGCAGGGCGCCCGTCGCGTTGGGGGTGAAGATCACGGCGTATTCGGCGGGGTCGGCGTTGAAGTGCCGAAGAACCGCCTGGCGGGCCTCGGTGAGCAGGAGTCCGGAGGCACGGGAGGCCGGGCTCTCGGAGTGCGGGTTGCCGAACAGCCCGCCGGTGATCCGCTCCGCGCTTCCCGCGACGAGGGAGCGCGGGGGAAGCCCGGCGCCCGTGTGGTCGAGGTAGGTGTGTCCGCCCTCGTCGAGGTAGCCGAACTCGCGCGCCCGCAACTCCGCGAACCCGTCGGGAACATCCGCTCCCCGGCCGCCTATGTCACCGGTGGTCCCTGCCGTTTCCATGAGTGCCCCTTCGCATGAAACTTCGACAAAGGTATCCGCGGGGGACGGGTTCGCCGCTGTGCAGGGCACCGAACAGTGATTGGGTGGGCCCCCGACACACCAACCGACGCGCAGGAGAGCCCCGTAGCCATGAGCAACCCCTACACGTACGAGTACAAGGTCGTCACCTTCCGGGAATCGCTGATCGGCGACGCACTGGACGCCGGCAAGCTGGAGAAGGTCCTCAACAAGCACGCCGAGGACGGCTGGGCGCTCAAGGCCATCACGTCCGCCGACGTCAAGGGCCGTATAGGCCCGGGCGCCGTCGAGGGGTTGCTGCTGACGCTGGAGCGTCCGCGCGGCTGACGCGGTCCTACGTGGCCGTTTCCGTTCCGTGTGTGCGTCGTAGCCGCAGCACGGTGCCCTCGCCGTTCGCGGACAGCAGCAGCGTGCCGTCCGGAGCCGTGGTCAGACCGGCGAAGAGGCGGGGGGCGCCGGGCATGCCGTGGGTGAAGAGCGCGGGGTCGCCACGGCTCGTGCCCGGGGGCAGGCCCACCGGCAGGTCCTCGGCCTCGACCCGGCGCTCCCCCGTGGTCAGGGAGATCGCCGTGAGCGTGCGCCGGCCGGTCTCGACGGTGAACAGTTCGTCGCCCAGGACCGCCAGCCCCTGCGGGGCCCGGAGTCCGTCAGCCAGGGTGACCGGCGTGGCCCCGCCGTCGATGTCATCGATGCGCAGCACCGTGCCGAGTTCGTCGTCGCTGACGTAGCAGCGGCCTTCGGCGTCGAACGCCACGTCGACGGGATGCCCGATGCCCTCGGCGAGGACGGTGAGGGTGTCGTCCGCGTCCAGGGCCACGATCCGTCCGGCGCCGGTCTCGGCGACCACGGTCCGGCCGTCCGGCGCCGTGGTGATGCCCGTCGGCCGGTTCAGGCCGCTCGCCCGGACGTGGGTAATGCCGTTCGCAGGGTCGTGGGTTCTGACCTCGCCGTACTGCGAGGTGGTGTGGAGGAGGCCGTCGTCGGCGGTGACCGAGTGGGTCAACTGGAGGTTGCCCTGCGTGCGCACCTCGCCCGGGTCGCGAACGCCGGTGCGCGGCAGGGCGGCCACGCGGTAGTGGTCCGCCGCGTACACGGTGCCTCCCAGGTCGACCGTCAGGCCGAAGGGGCCGTCGAGTCCCATGGGCACGATCTCGCGGGTGCGACCGTCGGGGTGCATCTCGGTGACGCCGCCGCTGGCGTAGCTGGAGACATACATGCGGTTCTCCGCGTCGAAGGCGGCGTTGTCCAGGCCCACGACGCCGCTGGTGGTCACCGTCCGGGCACCGGAACCGTGCAGGTCGATCCTGGTCACGATGCCGGCCTTGCCCCGGGAGAGCACCGTCAGGACGCCGCCCCGGTCGAAGCGGACCGCGACCGGTTCGTGCACGTCCTGCGCGACGCGTTCGGGCGAGCCGCCGTCGGCGGGTATGCGCCACACCTCGCCGGTCACCATGTGCGGGTAGTACAGGCAGCCGTCCGGGCCGAGCTGCATGGCGTTGCCCAGCGCCAGTCCTTCGGTGAGCACCACCGGATCGCGGCCGTCGGGGAAGAGCTCCAGCAGCCGGCCGTTCATCTTCATCTCGTTGACGAAGAGCCGGTCTCCCACGCAGGTGATGCCGTTGGGCACCCGCACCTGGTCGGACACGAGCGTGTAATCGCCCTCGGGACTGCGACGCCACACCCTGCCGGGAACGAGGTCGGCGATGTACATCGACCCGTCGGCGCCGAAGGCGAGGTCGTCCGGCGACTGGACGGGGCCGTCCATCGGGACGATCACCTCGATGTCGGCGGTCGCCGGATCCACGGCGCTGATCTGGCCGGCCAGGAACTGTGCGACGTACAGCCGCCCGTCGGGACCGAAGGCGACGCCGTTGGAACCCCACAGCCGGCTGGGCGGGTTGAGCCGGGCGATGTCCCAGCGGGCGCTGCGGCCGGGCCCGCCGTCCCCGGTGCCGTACCGACTGGCCGACGCCGTCATGCGGTGCCGCCGTCGCCCTGGACGAGGACCTCGTCGAGGCCGCCCTCGGTGCGCCATTTCTCCAGCAGGTCGTGGAAGGCGACCGGTCCGTCGCCGTACGACTCGCTGCGCTGCCTGGGTCGCCCCTCGTTGTTGTAGTAGCCGGGGGTGCACTCGGCCTGGAACCGGTAGAGGTCGGCCGCCTTCTGACGGATCGTCGCCACCCAGGCGTCCTCGGCCTCGGCGCTCGGCTCCACCCGGCGTGCCCGCCGGTCACGCGCGGCGGCCACCACGGCGGCCACATGGGCGGCCTGTTCGTCGAGGACATGGACGAAATTGACGGCGCTGGCGTTCTGGAGCGGGCCCAGCTGGAAGAGGTTCGGGAAACCGTGGCTGTAGAAGCCGTGCAGGGTCTTGGGGCCCTGCCTCCACGCCTCGGTCAGGGTGATCCCGCCCCGGCCGTGGACGGGGAGACGCCCGGTGACCACGCCCGACATCCCGACCTCGAATCCGGTGGCGAAGACGATGCAGTCGACCGCGTACTCCCGGCCCGCGACGACCACCCCGCCCTCGGTGATCCGCTCCACGCCGTGGCTGTCGGCGGTGTCGACGAGGGTGACGTTCGGCCGGTTGAAGGTCTCCAGATAGGAGTCGCTGAAGGTGGGCCGCTTGCACATGTAGCGGTACCAGGGCTTGAGCAGCTCGGCGGTGTCCGCGTCCTCGACGACCGCGTCGACACGGGCACGGATGTCGTTCATCTTCTGGAAGTCGGCGGCCTCGTACGCCCGTTCCCGCTCCTCGGGCGGCAGCTGCCGGCGGTGGCTCTCGCTGGGGATGAGCTTCTGGTGCAGCCGGGCCGTCCGGGTCCAGCCGTCGTCGACGAGATCCTCGTCCGCCGGACCGCCGGTGACCAGCGTGAGGAAGTTCTCCATCCGACGCCGCTGCCAGCCCGGCGTCAACGACTGCGCCCAGTCGGAATCCGTTGGGCGGTTGCCGCGGACGTCGACCGAGGACGGCGTCCGCTGGAACACGTAGAGCTGCTGGGCGTCGGCTCCGAGGTGCGGAACGCACTGGATGGCCGTCGCGCCCGTGCCGATCACACCGACACGCTCGTCGGCCAGCCGGTGGAGGCCCCCGTCGGCGTCTCCTCCCGTGTAGGCGTAGTCCCAGCGGCTGGTGTGGAAGGTGTGCCCCTTGAAGTCGGTGATGCCGGGGATGCCGGGGAGCTTCGGCTCGCTGAGGGTGCCGCTGGCGGTCACCACGAAGCGGGCCCGCATCCGGTCACCTCGGTCGGTCGTGACGATCCACTCCGACTCGGCCTCGTCGAAGCGCAGTTCGGTGACCTGGGTCTGGAAGCAGGCGTCGCGGTACAGGTCGAAGGTGCGGCCGATCGCCTGGGCGTGGCGCCGGATCTCCTCACCGGGGGCGTACTTCCACTGCGGGACGTAGCCGACCTCCTCCAGCAGCGGCATGTAGATGTACGACTCGATGTCGCAGTGGATGCCGGGGTACCGGTTCCAGTACCAGGTGCCACCGAAGTCGCCGCCCTTCTCGATCACCCGGATCGAGGTGACGCCCGCCTGCCGCAGCCGGGCGCCGGCGAGCAGGCCGCCGAATCCGCCGCCGATGACGGCGACTTCGACGCGGTCGGTCAGTGGTTCGCGGCTCGACTCCGCTTCGGCGTAAGGGTCGTCGGCGTAGTAGCCGAACTCTCCGTCGAGCCGCTGGTACTGCGAGCCGCCGTCGGGGCGGATTCTGCGGTCCCGCTCGGCACGGTAGCGGGCCCGCAACGACTCGATGTCGAGGCCGAGTTCGTCAGGGCCGGTGGGGGCGGGGCCGGGTGAGGCGTGGGGGGTGGACATGGATGTCCTCGGTCCTCTCTGCGGGCCGGTCGTCGATCGCCGGGCCATGATCGTGGCGCACGCAGCAGTCAACAGGCAGCCAAAATTTACGTCAAGCAACTGCTTTAAATTTCGGCCATGGGTGATCCATGGGTGATCCCCTACGACCGTGCGGTCGACCGGTCCGCCGCAGTCAGTGCTCCGTGTCGCAGCAGTCGCCCTTGGTGTCGCCGTCCGACGCCCGCTCCAGGCGGCAGAAGCAGGACGCCTCGACGGGGACGTCCGCCATCGCGGCGGCCATCTTCAGCTGCTGGGCCACGATGCGGGCCTCCCCCGTCCTGCCGAGACGGAGCAGGCACTCGTGGAAGCCGTGCAGGGACCAGACGTTGCCGGGGTGTTGCAGGGCGCGCGGGAGGGTGTCGTCCAGGCCGAGGTCGGCGCGGTAGACCGCTTCGGCCTCCGCGACGCGGTCCTGTTCCAGGAGGAGGGCGCCGTAGGCGTGCCGGGTGGGCTGCATCCATCCCCAGGGCTCGTCGTAGGGCAGGTGGTCGTCCAGGTCGATCGCCCTCTCCAGTGCGGCGAAGGCGGTGTCGTGGTTGCCCTTGCGGTACTCCAGCTCGCCATCCAGCATGGCCGAGGCGACGGCGAGGATGTCGGCGCACGTGTTGTTGAACAGCATGCGCGTGGGCGGGACTTCGGCGAGCGCGCGGCGGAACAGCTCGCGTTCGGCCTCCGCTTCCGGGACGCGGCCCGTCGCCGACAGTGCCACGCCGCGGGCGTAGTGCAGCATCGCGGTGGTCACGCTGTAGAGCTCGGGGTCGGCGGGCATGGGCAGTTCGAGGATGTCCGTCCAGCGGCCGAAGCGGATCAGCACATGGACCCGCATGGCCAGAAAGCCCTCGAGCCAGTCGGCCATGGGCGGGCTCTCAACCCGCAGCAGTTCCTCGGGGATGGACGCTTCGAGTTCGGCGGCCGTGTCCAGAGCGGTCCTGGACCTGCCGAGGAACATCGCGCCGTAGATCTTGAAGTGGTAGTTGTGCGACCGGTACAGCGTGTAGAAGTTCATCGCGCCGGAGCGCGCGCGGAACTTCTCGTCGGCGAGGATCGCACGCGTGTTGTCCGACACGACACGCCGGTAGTCGCCGCACAGCACGTCCAGATGCGAGGGCATGTGCTGCAAGTGCCCGGCATCCGGCACCAGGTCGCGCAGCCGGTCCGCGACCGGGATGGCCGTCTCCGGGGTCGGGGACATCTCCATCAGGTGGATGTACAGGTGCAGGACGCCCGGGTGTCGTGCCCCCTCCTCGGTGGCCAGGGCGCGTTCGAGGACGGCCTTGGCGTCGAGTGTGCGGGCGCCTTCCGCGGGCTCGCCGGTGGGAAGGTCCCACAGCTGCCAGGGGGTGAGGTTCATCAGGGCGTCCGCGTACAGCGTGGCGATGTCCAGGTCGTCGGGGGCCAGGTCGTGGACGGCGCGCATGCCGTCGGCGTACGGAGCGTTCCACACCGAGCAGTCCTCCACCGCCCGGGCCTGCGGATAGCGGGCGCGCAGCGCCTGGATCAGGGCCCGCTCGACGGAAGTGGCACCGGCCGCCAGGTCGTGGGCGAGTTCCACGGCGGCGTGGGTCCGGTCGACGGTGCGTTCCAGTTCGTCGCCGTCGAAGGCCTCCCACGGCTTGTTGTAGTTGGGGCCGAGCGCGTAGGCGATGCCCCACTGGGCCATGGCGCAGCCGGGATCGGCGACGGCCGCGGCCTGGAAGCAGCGGACGGCCTCCTCGTGGTGGAAGGCGTACGTCCAGACCAGTCCGCGGTCGAACCACAGCTGTGCCTCGGCGGACGCCGTCGTCACGGGGCGGGAGTGGGTGCCGAGATCGTAGTAGTCCATGGACTTCTCCTCACGTCCGCCACCGGCCCGGTGACGGCCTGCCGGCCGCACCGCCGCCGGCATACCTACCCCGGGACCGCATCCGGTACATCGGACCCCGCCGCCGGGTCACTTCTGTTCACTCTCCCCCTCGGCGTCGATGTGCGGCAGCACCCGGTCGAGGAGGCGGGGCGTCCACCAGGCGTGCGAGCCCAGCAGCGTCATCACGGCCGGCACCAGCAGCAGACGTACGACGGTCGCGTCGATGAGGACACTGACGGCCAGGCCCAGCCCGAGCATCTTCACCACGATGTTGTCGCTGACGATGAACGCAGCGAACACGCTCACCATGATCAGCGCCGCGCAGGTGATGACGCGGGCCGTGATCTCCAGGGCGTGGGCGACCGAGGCCTTGGCATCACCGGTGCGCAGCCATGCCTCATGCACCCTCGACAGCAGGAAGATCTCGTAGTCCATGCTCAGCCCGAAGATGATGGCGAACATCATCATCGGCACATAGCTCTCGATGGGCACCTTGCCGGACACGCCCAGTGCGGGGCCGCCCCAGCCCCACTGGAAGACGGCGACGACGACACCGTAGGACGCGGCGATCGACAGCACGTTCAGCACGGCGGCCTTGAGAGCGACCAGCAGGCCGCGGAAGACGGCCAGGATGATCAGGAAGGCGAGGGCGACGACGACACCGATGATCAGGAACAGACGGGAGGCGACGATGTCGCGGAAGTCGACCTGGGAGGCGGTGGTACCGGTGACGTAGCCCTCGGCACTCGTTCCGGCGACGGCCGCGGGCAGCGTGTCGTCGATCAGACGGTTCGTCAGGTCCGTGGTGTCGGCACTCTGCGGGGACTTCTCGGAGTACACCGTGGCGATCAGTACGTCGCCGTCCTGCGTGGGCGTCAGCGGTGTCACCGTGGATGCGCCCGCGACGCCGTCGAGGGTCTTCTGGGCCTGCGAGCCGAGGTCGGACCGCTGGGAGGAGGGCACCTCGGTCTGGTCGATGACGACGGTGAGCGGGCCGTTCGAGCCGGGCCCGAAGGCGTCGGTCATCAGGTCGTAGGCGCGTCGGTCGGTGAAGGACGTGGGGTCGGCTCCGTCGCCGATGTGGCCGAGTTGGATCGAGAACACCGGGATGGCCAGGACGACGACCGTGGTGACGCCCGCGGCGAGGAACTGCCAGGGTCTGCGCTCCACCCGCTGCGCATAGCGGTGCCATGTTCCCTGAGGCGTCTCGCCGGGGGCCGCGTTGCTCTCCGCCACCGGACGGCGTACGTGGTAGCGGTCGATGCGGGTGCCGACGAGTCCCAGCAGCGCGGGCACCAGGGTCAGTGCAGCGGCCACCGCGGAGACCACGGTCACGGCGGCGGCCACGCCGAGTTTGCCGATGAAGCTCACACCCGACGCGTACAGACCCGCCAGCGCGACGATCACCGTGCAGCCGGACACGAGCACGGCCCGGCCGCTGGTCGCGGTGGCATGCCCCGCCGCGCGCACCGGATCCGCGCCGTCCATCAGGCTCTGCCGATGGCGGGTGATCAGGAACAGGGCGTAGTCGATGCCGACGCCGAGACCGATCATCGTGGCCAGCGTCGGGGACACGGTGGCGAAGGTGAACGCCGCGGCCAGCAGACCCAGACAGGCCAGGCCACAGATCACGCCGATGAGCGCCGACACCAGCGGCATGCCCGCCGCGATCACGCTGCCGAAGCCGACGAGCAGGACGACGATCGCCACCGCGAAGCCGATCAGCTCGCTGACCCGGTCGTCGGCGGCCGGACGCGCCAGCTCGCCGAGCGGCCCTCCGTACTCGACCTCGGCCCCCGCTCCCCGCAGCGGCTGTACGGCGTCGTCGACTCCGTCGAGGTAGTCGTCCCCGAGGGTCGAGGGCTGTACGTCGAAACGGACGGTGATGTAGGCGGTCTTGCCGTCGGAGGACAGCGGGCCGACGTTCTTCTGCGACTGCCCGGAGGAGTCGGTGGAGTCGGACGTGCTCGGGGCGGTCAGCGGGTTCTGGACGGACAGGACGTGCGGCAGCTTCTGGAGATCGCTCACCGTGGTGGACATCTGCGAACCGAGCGACGACAACGACTTGTCCGCGTCGTGCAGCACGATCTGGCTGCCGTACCCGCCGGCCGCCGGATCGTGCGCCTTCAGGACGTCGAGGCCTTCCTGGGACTGGACACCGGGCAGGGAGAAGTCGTCCGAGTACTCCCCGCCGAAGGACCGGTTCACCACCTGGAGCGCGACCAGGGCGACGAGCCACGAGACGATGACGATCACGAAGTGGCGGGCACACCACTCCCCCAGCCTGCGCAGACGCCCCTTCGGGGTGGTCCCCCCATCCCGGGTGGGTGACATGGCCTCGGCCTTCTCTGTCCGGCGGCACGATCAACACCGCCATTACACGACGGTCCGATCAGCCCGGCACGTCGGAGCGGCCCGCCCCGTACCGGTTTCAGGCGCCGCCGTTCGAGAACGGGCCGTCGTCGGCGAAGACACGCTCGGCGAAGCGTTCGCCCATACGGCGGTGGGTGGCGGCGTCCGGGTGGAGCTCGTCGGGGAGCGGCAGTTCGGCGTAGTCGGCCTCGCCGTAGAGTGCACGGCCGTCGAGGTAGTGCAGGTTCGGGTCGTCGGCCGCCCGCTGCTCCACGATCCGGGCCAGTTCGTCCCGGATGACGGCCAGGGTCAGTTTCCCCTGCGCGCGTTCCGCGGGGTCGCCCGCGGCTTGGAACCGCAGTCGCCCCTCGCCGATCTCGCTGAAGTCGGGGAAACAGGGACCGGGCGTGTCCTCGTGGATCGGGGCCAGGATGGGCGAGACGACCAGCAGGGGCACGGTGGGGTGGCCCTCGCGGACGGTGTCGAGGAAGCCGTGGACCGCGGGACCGAAGGCACGAAGGCGCATCAGATCGGCGTTGACCAGGTTGATGCCGATCTTGACGCTGATCAGGTCGGCCGGGGTGTCGCGCAGTGTGCGGGCGGTGAACGGGTCGAGCAGTGCGCTGCCGGCCAGGCCCAGGTTGATCAGCTCCACGCCGCCGAGGGTGGCGGCCAGCGCGGGCCAGGTCGTGGTGGGACCGGCCGCGTCCGAGCCGTGGCTGATGGAACTGCCGTGGTGGAGCCACACCTTGCGGCCCGGGTCCCGTGCGGGCTCGATGGGGGCGTCGGTGCGCAGGACCAGGACTTCCGTGGTCTCGTTGTGCGGCAGCCAGATCTCGACGTCCTTGTCGCGCTCGGGCAGACCGGTGAAGCGGAGGGTTCCGGGCCCGCCGACCTGTGTCTCGAGGGTGCCGGCAGCCATGTCGATGGTCTGCGTGTTGCCGCCCTTGACGCTTGTCCGTCCGGCCGGGCGGCCGTCGACCATCAGGTCGTAGACGCCGTCAGGTCGGGGCGGTACTCCCACGTAGGCCCGCTTGGTGGGCAGGGTGTCCAGCTCGACGGCGGTGGCGCGGGTGCGGAAGGCCAGCCGCACGCCGGAGGGCTGGGACTCGGCCATGGCCAGCTGGGCGTCGGTGTTCTGGGCACGCGCCCACGCGGGCAGCCGGTGCGGCAGCACCCCGTGTTCGGTGCGCTCCACGTCAAGGGCGCCGCGCAGCAGCTCGGCGGTGACGGGCGTGGTGATCCAGTCGTGCTCGGTGTTCATGTCCTCAGCCTGTCGATCAAGGGGTGGGCCGGTCGGGCCAGTTGCGCAGCAGGGCGTCAAGGGCGTCCAGGACTCGCGTCCAGGTCTCCTCGCTGTCGGGGGCGCTGTGGCTGAATCCGCCCGCCACCTCCAGGCTGGCGTAGCCGTGGAAGACGCTGCCCAGCAGCCGCACGGCGTGGGTCTGCTCGGGTTCCGCCAGGTCGTAGCCGCGCAGGATCGCCCGCGTCATCCGGGCGTGCCGGACCCCTGCGCTGGCGGCTGCCGTCTCGGGGTCGAGTGTCATCCGGGCGGCGGCCGCCCGGCCGGGGTGCTCGTGGGCGTAGTCGCGGTAGACGTTCGCGAAGGCGGTCAGCGCGTCCTTGCCGGCCCGCCCCGCCACCGCGTCGGCGGACAGGTCGGCCAGTTCCTCCAGCGCGAACAGGGCGATCCGGGTCTTGAGGTCCTGGGAGCTCTTCACATGCGAGTACAGACTCGCGACCTTGACGTCGAAGCGTCTGGCGAGCTCCGAGACGGTCACCTGATCGAAGCCGACCTCGTCGGCGAGTTCCGCCCCTGCCCGGACCAGACGATCCGGGGTCAGCCCTACGCGTGCCATAACTTCCCTCCTTCCTACCGAAAGTCATCATGCATCTGCCTAATAGCTTTAGGCAAATCGCATAGGCTCCCGCGGTTGAGGCGACGACGCCTCCATCCGGAGCGGGTGCGCACGCGCGGCTCGGATACAGTGGCCCGCCTGGGTCACTGGGGAGGGGCTGCGATGCAGGTCAGGGTGGGGAATGCAGGGCTTGGGGCGGTGCATGTGGCGCTGTTGGCGGCGCTGCTGACGGGGTGCTCGGAGGCCGCGCCGGCAGAGGAGAAGGACACGGAAACGACCGCTTCGGCGAGCGGGGGCACCCTTGGTGCCGCCGGTTCGGCCTGCGAGCTCCCCGTCACCTTCGACATCGCCGAGGACTGGACGGCCGAGGCCGTGGACGGCGGATCGGCCGAGGACGTCGCCGACGCGCTCCTCCGCCAGGGCCCGGTCGCCCTCGTATGCGAGGTCGACGCCAAGCCCGCGGGCAACATCGGCTTCATCCGGGTCTGGACCGGCGATCCGGGCAAGGACGAGGCGCGCGCTGTGCTGGAGGCGTTCGTCGCGGCCGAGAGCGGTGCGAGCAAGGAGGCGTACCGGACGTTCACGACGGGCGACCTCGACGGCGTGGAGGTGGAGTACCTCTACACCAGCGAGATGCTCGACGAGACCAAGCAGGAACGCGCCTTCGCAGTCGTCACCCCCGACGGTCCGGTCGTCCTGCATCTGGGCGGGCTCGACACCGAGGAGCACGAGGAGATGCGCCCTGCGTACGAGCTCGCCAAGCGGACCCTGCGCGGCAACTGAGCACCGCGGCGCTGGCACCTGCTCCGGTGAGGGGCGGATTTACGTCGGCGAAGTACCGTTCGGGGAGATCCACCGGCGGCCTGTCCGCCGCTGCACGGAAGGACCCGAACCTGAACGCCTCGCTCGCGGAGACGCTGTCCGCGGCCATGCTCGTGCTCGTGCTGGTCTGTGCCGTCGTCCGTCCCTTCGGCTGGCCGGAAGCCGTGGTCGCGGTTCCGGCCGCGGTGCTGGTGGTTGCCGCCGGGGCGATCTCACCGGGCGATGCGCTGGCCGAAGCGGAACGGCTCGGGCCGGTGATCGGCTTCCTGGCGGCCGTGCTGGTCCTGGCTCAACTCTGTGACGACGAGGGGCTGTTCCAGGCCTGCGGGGCCTGGATGGCGCGTACGGCGGCGGGGCGGCCACGCCGACTGCTGATGCAGGTGTTCCTGGCCGCTTCGGCGATCACCGCCGTACTGAGCCTGGATGCCACGGTGGTGCTGCTCACCCCGGTGGTGTTCGCCACGGCGGCCAGGCTCGGCGCCCGCCCCAAGCCGCATGTGTATGCCTGTACGCATCTCTCGAACACGGCCTCCCTGCTCCTGCCGGTGTCCAACCTGACCAACCTGCTGGCATTCGCGGCCAGCGGGCTGAGCTTCACCCGCTTCGCCGCGCTGATGGCGCTGCCGTGGCTGGCTGCGATCGCCGTCGAGTACGTGGTCTTCCGGCGCTTCTTCGCCACCGACCTGGATGCCGGGGCGCAGGCCCCGCCCACCGCCGACGCTCCCGAACTGCCGCTGTTCGCCCTGGTGACCGTGGTGTGCACGCTGGCCGGGTTCGTGCTGACCTCTGCCGTCGGCATCGATCCGGCCTGGGCGGCCCTCGCCGGCGCGGCGGCCCTCGCCGTCCGGGCACTGTTCCGGCGCCGAACCACCCCGCAGGCGCTGCTGCGTTCCGTCTCGCTGCCGTTCCTGGCCTTCGTACTGGCGCTGGGGATCGTGGTCCGTGCGGTGGTGGACAACGGGCTCGACACGGCTCTGGGGCATCTCATCCCCCACGGCACCGGACTTGCGGCCCTGCTCGGCATCGCCGCGCTGGCCGCCGTACTGGCCAACGTGATCAACAATCTGCCGGCGGTGCTGGTGCTGCTGCCGTTGACCTCCGCGTCCGGCCCCGGCGCCGTTCTCGCTGTGCTGCTCGGGGTGAACATCGGACCCAATCTCACCTACGCCGGCTCGTTGGCCACCCTGCTGTGGCGGCGTATCGTCCACGCTCACGACGCGGAGGTGGGGCTCGGGGAGTTCACCCGGCTCGGCCTGTACGCGGTACCGGCGAGCCTGTGCGCCGCGGTGCTGGCACTGTGGGCGTCACTGGCCGCGTTCGGAGGAGGCTGATCCCATGTCGGTGGTCGTCTGGATCGTCGAAGCCACCTGGCCCGCCTGCGTGGACGCCGCCCGCACCCACGCCACCGCGGACGCCGACATCGTCCTGCTGCACGTCACCACCCACGATGTGCCGGGCGCGGCGCACGGCGCCTTCGCCGGGCTGCTCGGTCGCGGTCACCCCGAACTCGACCCGGGCACACGCATGGAGAACCTGGCCGCCGCCTCGGCCCAGCAGCTTCTGCGGGCAGCCGCCGATCGGCTGGGCCGCCCCTGCCAACGCACCGAGCGCATCGGCCGCGTCGAGCGCGAGGTCGTCGCCGCGGCCGAGGGCGCCGACCTGCTGATCCTTGCCCGTGACGGCGACCGCACCCACCTGGGCCCGCACAGCATCGGCCCCGCCAGCCGCTTCGTCGTCGACCACGCGCCCTGCCCCGTGCTGTTGGTCTGGCCCGAGCCGGCCCCCGGCCTGACCACCATGCCGCCGCGTCCGCCTCGTCCTCCGCATCACGGGTGAACGACCTCGACCGCCGAGCTGCTCGGCGACACGCGACAGTCAGGTGCCCATGGGAAGGGCCCCGGGGTAGCCTCCCGCGGTGACCTCACCTGATCAGCGCCTCGTGCCCGCCGATTTCGCCGTACCGCAACCGCCCGCCACCGACCGCTTCCGTCTGGAACCCCTCGGTCCTCAGCACAACATCGCCGACCACGCCGCCTGGACCTCCAGCATCGTCCACATCCGGGCCACCCCCGGGTTCGCCGGCCGCTCCTGGCCGCCGCCGGAGGGCATGACCCTGGAGGCCAATCTCGACGACCTGCGCAAGCACGCGGAGGACTTCGACCGGCGCATCGGCTTCACCTACACCGTCCTGTCCGTCCCCGGGGATGACGTCATCGGCTGTGTCTACGTGTACGGCTCACGCCAGGAGCCCGGCGTGACGGACGTCCGCTCCTGGGTCCGAGCGGACCACGCCTCCCTCGATGCCGAGCTCTACCGCGTCGTCAGCGACTGGCTGGCCCGCGAGTGGCCCTTCGAGCATGTGGCGTACGCGCCTCGCTGACCGTGGGCCTGCCCATGTCTCACCGTCCGACCACCCGGCGCGGTGACCCGGTCCGCCGCCGCGCCGGGCATGGCTGTCAGGACGCCGTGCAGGAACCGACCGTGGGGGCCGCGGTGTTGCCGTTGTTCATGACGGTGAATCCGAAGCTCGTGGACGCTCCGGCGGCGAGGGTGCCGTTGCCGTTGGGCTTCATCGTCATGACGTTGCCGCTGCTGTCCCAGGTGGGGGTGCCGTTCCAGGTCGCGGAGATCTTCTGAGGGGACGTCACGGTCACGGTGGTGGTCCAGGTGCTGATCGCCGAACTCCCCGCGGTGACGGTGACCTTGCCGTTGAAGCGGTCGCTCCACTCCTCCGCCTTGCTGTACGACACGGTGCAGGCGGCCGTACCGCCGGAGCCTGTGCCACCGAGGACGGTCAGTACGGCCGTGTAGGCGGGCTTCTTCGCGTAGTTGCCGTCGAAGAGCAGCGGCGTTCCGCCGGCGCGCCACGAGTACTTGTCGGTGACGCCCCAGACGGTGATGCCGGTGCAGCGCGAGACGGCCAGACAGGCGCGTACGACGTTGCTGTAGCTGTTCGCCTGGGCCGTGCCCGAGCCCTCGATGTCCAGTTCGGTGATCTGCACGTCGACGCCCAGGTCGGCGAAGCGCTGGAGGTTGGCCTGGTAGTCGGACGGGACGGGGGACGCGCTGTTGAAGTGGGACTGGAAGCCCACGCAGTCGATCGGGACGCCCCGTGCCTTGAAGTCCCTGACCAGGTTGTAGACGGCATTGCTCTTCGCGTTGACGCCGTCGGTGTTGTAGTCGTTGTAGCAGAGCTTTGCGGCCGGGTCCGCGGCGCGGGCGGTGCGGAACGCCTCCTCGATGAAGCCGTTGCCGAGCTTGTCCTGGAAGGGCGAGCTGCGCCGGGCACCGCTGGAGCCGTCCTGGAAGGCCTCGTTGACGACGTCCCAGGAGTGGATCTTTCCTTTCCAGTGGCCCATGACCTGGGTGATGTGGTTGTTCATGGCCGTTCTCAGGTCCGCCGCAGCCAACGCGCCCACCCAGCTGGGCAGTTGGGAGTGCCAGACCAGGGTGTGGCCGCGGACCTTCATGCCACGGCTCTGGGCGTGGCCGACGATCTGATCCGCCGCGCCGTACGTGAACGTGTTGCGGGTGCGCTCGACGGCGTCCCACTTCATCTCGTTCTCGGGTGTCACCGAGTTGAACTCGGTGTTGAGCGTGGCGGCGTAGTCGGCTTCGCCGAGGTGGTTCGCGGCGACAGCGGCGCCGAAGTAGCGGCCCTTCTCCGCGGCCGCGGCGCCGAGCGTACTGGCCGCCTCGGCGGTGCCCGACAGGGCCGAGATCCCGGCTGCGGCGAGCAGGCTCGCCATGCCGAGGACCAGCGCCCCGCGGGCACGGGAGCGCACGGGGGGCTGAGCGATGGACGTGCGGGTAGCCATCTGTTCCCCTTCCCTAGCGATTCCGAAAATTTCGGAACGATTTCCGAATGTCGCGGGAGACCATAGGGGCGGTCCCGCACGGCGTCAACGGATGTCGCGAGAGGCTAGGAGAGTTGGCTGAAGTGGCCCTTTGGGTCGAATGTTTCGATGAGCGGTGCGGCTCCTACGATCCCGTGTAGGCCGCGATCGTCGCCGTCGTCGTGGCGGCCACGACCTCCGGGTCCGCACCCGAAGCGGCATACGCGGCGCCCCATGCCTCACCCGAGCGTGTCGCGCACTCCTTGCCCTCGGGCGTTGCCTCCCATGCCTCGGTCCCCTCGCTGCTCAGCTCGCCGCCCGCGAGATGCACGGCCAGCCCGACGAGCCCCAGGTCCCAGCCGACCCCGGCCGCACCGGGACCGAACTGTCCCCAGAACTCGTCCGGCACCACGGCCACATGCTCCAGCTCCAGGACCGTGCGGTCCTCTCCGTCCGCCGTGAGCCGCACCTCGACCTCGCTGAAACCGGGGTCGGGCCCGTACAGCCAGCTCACCCGCAGCCGCGTCGGCTCGGCGCATTCGAGGATCTCGCCGCCGGCGTTGCCCTCCAACTGGTAACGCCCGCCGAGCTCGAACTCGCCGCTGACCGGCAGGAACCAGCGGCTGATCCGCTCCGGTGACGTCACCGCGTCCCACACGTCGGCGATGTCGGCGTCGTACGTCCGGCGCAGCAGCATCGTCCTCGCTTCTCCGGTCTCGACCTGACGGAGGCCGACCTCGCGGTGCATGCGGTTGATCTCGTCGACGAAGTCACCCATCCCGGCTCACCTCCTTTCCCTCTCTCAGCCTGCGCTCGCGCCTACCCCGCGCAAGCTCCGTCCCGAGCGCGTCGAGCCGCTGTTCCCAGAACCCCCGGAAGCGGTCCAGCCAGGCGTCCACCTCGCGCAGCGGCGCGGCGTCGACGGCGTACAGCCGCCGGGTGCCTTCCGCTCGTACGGAGGTGAAGCCGCTCTCCCTCAGCACCCTCAGATGCTGCGAGACGGCCGGCTGGGAGATCCCGAACTCGTCCCGGATCACGGCACTGATCTCACCCGACGCCTGCTCACCGGATGCGAGTAGCTCCAATATCCGGCGCCTGACCGGATCTCCAAGGACATCGAAGGCGTGCACGGAGCCGACTATGCCATCGCCGACTTATATAAGGCAAGGCTTAAATAGAGCAGGTCTCAGAGGGCGAGGATCACATGGAGGCCGGGACCGCGGCGAGTCCCACGGTCCCGGTAGTCGGACGTCCGGCCGGCCCTTCTCACACGTGCGGCCGACGCCCCCGCTCCTGGTGCGGGAAGGTCTGGTCGGCTCCGGGCAGCGTCGGCTTCGGCAGGGTCGCCACCTCTTCCTTCGCCTTCTCCAGCTGCTCGGCGGTGTCGTCGGGCAGCCGGGGCGACCGGGGACGGGCGTCCGAGAAGCGGAACGCCGAGGTGAAGTCACCGAAGGTGGCGCGCCGCCAGTCGCTGACGTTCGCCTCCTCCACTCCCGTGAAGCGCTCCAGGAACTGGAGCGCGGAGGTGTGGTCGAACCTCTCCGACGCCACCCAACCGCCCACCGTCCAGGGTGAGATGACGATGGCCGGGACACGGAACCCGCCGCCGATCGGCAGCCCCTGGACGAACTCGTCCGGCGTGCCCGCGGGCGGGGTCGGCGGGGCCACATGGTCGAACAGGCCGTCGTTCTCGTCGTAGTTGAGGATGAACGCGGTCTTGCGCCACACCTTCGGGTTGGACGCGATCGCCTCAAGCTTGGAGGCGACGAAGTCGGCGCCCGCGGCGGGCAGATAGTCCGGGTGCTCGGACTGGTAGCTCGTCGGCATGATCCAGGAGACGGCCGGGAGGCGGTCGTTGCGGGCGTCGTCCTCGAACGTGCCTTCCGGCTGCGGACGTACACCCCGCTCGTACAGGTCGGAGCCCGGCTGCGCGTTCTTGAACGTCGCGAACTGCTCCAGCATGTTGCAGCCGTAGTCGTCGTCCTGCTGGTACACCTTCCAGCTGATCCCGGCCGCCTGAAGACGCTCGGCGTATGTCGTCCAGCGGTACGGCGTCGGCGCCACGTTGCTCAGGATCGGACCGCCCTGCGTGCCGGCGGGGTCGATCGTGCCGGTCATCCAGTACAGGCGGTTCGGCCAGGTCGGGCCGAACACCGAGCAGAAGTAGTGGTCGCAGATGGTGAAGGTCTCCGCGAGCGCGAACTGGAACGGGATGTCCTCGCGCGTGTAATAGCCCATGACGTACGGGCCGTTGACGCCGTCGGCCTTTCGGTGGGCCGGCAGCCACCGGTCCATCTTGCCGCCGTTCCACGCCTCGTGCTGTACCGACCAGGCGTGACTCGTGGACGGGATGGCCTGCGCACTGGACGTACGGGTGTCCAGGTGGAAGGGCAGAAGGTAGCCCTTCGGGTTCTCGGCGTCCGGCTGGTAGAAGACGGAACGTCCGTCGTCGAGCTTGAGCGCGTGCGGGTCGGCGAAGCCGCGGACGCCCGACAGGGTGCCGAAGTAGTGGTCGAAGGACCGGTTCTCCTGCATCAGCAGGACGACATGCTCGATGTCGCGCAGCGAGCTGTGCTTGGGCGGTTCAGCGGCCACGGCCTTCTGCAGGCTCGGCGGGAGGAGGGAGAGGGCCGCGGCGCCGCCCAGCGCGCCGGCGGCGGAACCCAGAAGTCTACGGCGGGTCAACTCAGCCATGATTGCCCCTTACTTGAGCGCCGGAAGCGCTACGAGTGACGGTCGGCCCGGGTGGGGAGACGGGCCGCCGAACACTCTTCGCCCGGGTCGGCGCCGGGCATCAGGGGCGGGTGATGAACTTGTCGCCAACGTGCGGGAAGGGGTTGGCCAAGCCGTGACCTGCAATATTGGCTCGTTGCCGGGGCGTTGCCCCGCCTTGGGGTGTGGATGGCCGCGCCATGAAGTGAGGGCGATCAGCGCGCAGGACCGAAACGCGTCTCACCCGACGCGGGTGAGACGCACCGCGATGCTCTCCGGGTAGCGCAGCTCCAGTTGGTTCTTCGACTTCCAGGTGATGGTCTGAGGTACGCCGCGTGGGCAGCCGATGTTCTTCGGGGTGGAAGCGTCGAGTTCCAGTGGACTCAGCGTCACGACGCTCTTCGTGGCCGACACCAGCTCCGAGGTCCCGTTGCAACGCCAGTCGATCGACCACCCGGTGTACGTACCGACCTTCGTGCCCACCGCACCCTGCTTGATGGTCAGCGTGCCCTGGATCTCGGACCTCCAGGTGCCGAGGAACTTGTCGGGGACCGGCCTGCCGCTGGGCCGCGCCATGGGCTTCAGCTCGACCGTCATGTCCCCCATCGCCCAAGTGAGCCTGCCCGCCGAGGACTTGAGGCCACCGGACCGGCTCAGGTCGCACGCGCCCCGGGCGGCCGTGGCGGGAACCGCCTTCACCACGTCGAAGGAGGCGAGCGTCATCGTGTTCCCCTGCTTCGACCCCAGTCTCGACTCGACCTTGCAGTACGTGTCCTTGCTCAGGTACAGGAATTCGGCGGCCTTCTCACCGCGCGCGGCGGCCCCGTCGACATCGACGCGCAGATACTCGTGCTCGTCGGAGATCGAGCTGTCCGTGCGCTGCACGAGCCCGGCCCAGGCGCCGCCGAACTTCGCCGGCTTCTGGCCTGGGGAGGCGCTGCCGCCCCGGGCGCCGGAGGTCGATCCGGCGTCGGCCTGCTGATCGTCGCCCGTGTTCCCGTCGGGGAGTTGGGTGAGCACGACGGCGGTGGCGGCCGTGACGGCGACGCCGGTCGCCGCGGCGATCCACGCTGAGCGGGAGCGGCGGCGAGGCCGGCGGGTCGGGCCCTGGCTCGCACCCGAGGTAGGGGCCGGTGGCTGTGGCGGTGCGATGCGTACCGCCACAGGGCGCGGCTCGTGTGCGGGGGCGTCCGCGTCGAGGAGTTGGGCCGCGTGGCGCCCGAGCGCGGCGAGCAGCGGACCGGGCAGCCAGGGGTGACCGTTCTCGATATCGGCGTCGGCGGTCCACGCCAACAGGTGGTCCACGGTGGGCCGTTCGGTCGGATCCTTGGCCAGACAGCCCCGTACGAGTTCGAGAATCCCGGGCGGGACGCCGGTCAGATCGGGCTCTTCTTCGGCGATCCGGAACATGACGGCGTGCACACCGCTGTCCTCGGTGCCGAACGGCATGTGGCCGGTCGCGGCGTAGGCGAGGACGGTGCCGACGCAGAACACGTCGGAGGCGGGCGTGAGTCGATGCCCGCGCACCTGCTCGGGGGACATGAACCCCGGTGAGCCGATGACGGCTCCGGTATGGGTCCGCACCCCGTCGGCCACCATGTCGAGGGCTCTGGCGATACCGAAGTCGATGACGCGCGGCCCGTCGATGGTGAGCAGGATGTTCGAGGGCTTCAGATCGCGATGGACGAGTGCGGCGCCATGAATGGTGTGCAGGGCGTGGGCGAGACCGTTCGCGAGGGCCCGCACCGAGTACTCGGGCAGTGGACCGTGTTCCTTGGCGACCACGCTGTGCAGATCCGGACCCGGTACGTAGCCGGTGGCCACCCAGGGAGTCGCCGCGTCGGTGTCCGCGTCCAGGACGGACGCCGTCCAACTCCCGCCGACGCGCCGCGCGGCGGTCACCTCCAGCGCGAATCTTCGCCGGAATTCCGGGTGTTGCGCGAACTCGGCCCTGACCACCTTCACGGCGACGGTACGCCCGCCCTCCGAGCGCGCAAGATACACGCGGCCCATACCGCCGGCGCCAAGACGCGCGAGCATGCGGTACGGGCCTATGCGTGCCGGATCTTCAGTTGTCAACGCGTCCACCCGACGCACTCTAGACCAGACGGTGTCCCCCGTGCTGCCGCTGCCGGCACCGCTCGGTCAAGTGGCCGACTCGGCGGACTCGTTGTCACGCGAGACGCACAGGGCCCAGATGATGAAGCCGGAGATCGCGATCATCACGACCGACCAGACCGGGTAGTACGGCAGGGAGAGGAAGTTGGCGATGATGAGCAGGGCGGCGATGGCCACGCCGCTTACGCGCGCCCAGGTCGCCATCTGGAACAGTCCCATGCTGACGACCACGGCGACCGCGCCGAGGGCCAGATGGATCCAGCCCCAGCTGGTGAGGTCGAACTCGAAGACGTAGTTCTGGGTCGTGACGAAGACGTCGTCCTCGGCGATCGCCGCGATGCCTCGCAGGACGTCGAGTATGCCCCCGATCATGAGCATGACGGCCGCAAACATTGTCAGGCCGCCGGCCCATGCCTGGCCGGTCGTCCGCGTACGTGCGGGCTGTGTGGCGGTCATCCTGCTGCCTCGATTCGGTGTGGTCCGGCGCGCTCAGCGGCCGGAGGTGGGTGACGAGGGTCCGTGGCCGCTCAGAACCAGTTCCTTCGCCCGGTTGAACTCCTCGTCCGTGATGTCACCGCGGGCACGGATCTCGGACAGCTTGGCGAGTTCGTCCGCGCTGGTGGGGCGTTGCCCGCCACCGCCGGCGGTCTCCCGGATGTAGCTGTCGAACGCCTCCTGCTGCGCGCGCGCCTGCGCCGCCTCGCGGTGGCCCATGTTCTTCCCGCGGGCCACGACGTAGACGAAGACTCCGAGGAAGGGCAGGACGATGCAGAACACCAGCCAACCGGCCTTGGCCCCGCCGCTCAGGTCGTCGTCACGGAAGATGTCGACGATGACCCGGAAGAGCAGGACGAACCACAGGATCCACAGGAAGACCACGAAGATGGTCCAGAAGGCGCTCAACAGCGGATAGTCGTACGCGAGGTACGTCTGCGCGCTCATGTCTCTCCTCCGTCCAGGGCGATCGCCCGGAAGCCGTTCGGTTTTCAGCGTGCCCACGGCAAGGGGCGGGGGGCCTCACCCGGGGCGGGTGAGCGTGCGATGGTGACGGGATCTCGGTTCGGCCGCCGCCGGGCCCGGTCCAGGACGGGGACGAACACCGCCACCGGCCTCGTCAGCCGGTTCCGGAGCAGGGGCGCAGGCGCGGTGCCGCTCAGCGCCCGGCCGAGTCGCCCTGCCCCGTGACGCCCGCGCGGCGGAGTGCGGCCCGCCATGCGAGGGCGACCGCCGCTTCGGCCAGGCCGAGCAGGACGAGCCACAGGCCGAGCAGCCGGGTCAGTGCCCGGGCCGACTCGGACGGCAGGGCCAGCACCACGATCCCCGCGACGATGCCGATCACGGCGACGCCGACGACGAAGCCGCGGTGGGGCAGGTCCTTGGCGGCGATCGCGGTGTGCAGGGTGAGGATGCCCGACACCAGCCAGACGGTACCGACGATCAGGGAGAGCGCGGCGATGGTCTGGAGCGGGTTCCGCAGGCACAACACCCCGGCCAGCACGAACAGCAGGGCGAGCAGCAGCCGGGTCACCCGTTCACTCGTCTCCTCACGGCCGAACGCCTCGACGAACCGGAACGCCGCCATCACGAGCAGATACAGCCCGATCAGGACCGCCAGCACATGCAGGGTCTCGTCGGGCCAGACCAGGATCAGGATGCCCGGTACGAGCGTGGCGATCGCCGAGGCGAGGATCCACGTCCATGAGCGTCCGAGCGCCGCGAGCGCTTCCGCGGGGTCACCCATCGCTCCGGGGGCCGCCCCGGCCGGCTTGAACTCCGGTTCGGTGCGCGGTGTCGGGCCACGCGACTCGGTCATGGCTCCTCCTCGCATGGTCGGGCTGACCGCTCCCGGATCGCCGACGGGGCGGTCCGGGAGCCTCACCGGGCCAGATTCCCGCCCTGGGCCTGTCGCCGGGTCACCCCCGGCGGGTGATCCGGACACCCAGCCCGCGTGGCGAGCCGGTCAGGGTGACTCGGGCAGCTGGCGCATCTCGAGGACTCGTAGCCCCAGCGACTGGCAGCGGGCCAGTAGGCCGTACAGCTGCGCCTCGTCGACGACGGGGCCGAACAGGACGGTGTGGCCGGAGATCACGACATGGTCCAGCTCCGGAAAGGCCTTGGCCAGCGTCTCCGACACATGTCCTTCGACACGGATCTCATAGCGCATGAGCTGCCCTCCCGTTGGGAGGCCTGGGGCGGGCGGAGTCCGTCTTCACCTGCGATCGTCCGCCTCGGCAGGTCTCCCGCCCTCACCCGGTGCAGGTGAAGTGTCGCCGTCGCGGCCGATCCACGTCAGTGCGTCAGGTAGATCTTGAACGAGATGATCAGCAGACCGAGCAGTAGATTCACCGCGGCGGTGATGGCCATGAGCCGCCGCGAGGCAGCCGCCCTCCGTGCCGCGGCCACCGACCAGCCCACCTGCCCGGCCACGGCCACCGAGAGCGCCAGCCAGAGCGCACCCTGAACGTCGAGACCCAGCACCGGGCTGATGGCCACGGCGACGGCGGGCGGGACTGCGGCGTTGACGATCGGCCACTCCTCACGGCACACGTGCAGCACGGTGCGGCGGTCCAGCCGCTGCTGTGCCAGACGCGTACCGAAGAGCTGGGCGTGCACATGCGCGATCCAGAACGCCACCCCGGTGAGCAACAGCAGCAGCACCAGTTCGAGGCGGGGGAAGCGACCCAGGGCTCCGGCCCCCACGATCACGGAGGCGGCGAGCATCGAGCCGTAGACCCCGCCGGTGTAGTCGGCGTGAGCCCGGCGCTCGGCGCTGCTCCGCGTGGTCTGCCCGGTCCTGGACATCACGGTCTCCCAAGCGTCAGTCGGGCGGGCCCGTCGCGGCGGCCGGCACGGCCGTCTCCGGTTGCCTGGGCCGGGCCGGGAGGTGCCGTGTGACGAGGAAACTCGCGAGCGTGATGCCACCGGTGGCGAGGATCGCCGCTTTGAGACCGTCGAGTTGCGCCGAAGCGTAGGAGTCGGCAACGGCGTCGACCTCGGCCGGGGGCAGCCCGGCGCGTTCGGCCGCCGAGCGCACCTGTTCGGTGGGGACGAAGGTGACGCCGGCTTCGAGGGCGACGCCGGTCTGCTGCCGGGCCTCCTCCGACAGGCTCGGGTCGGCCTCCACCTGCGTGGTGAAGGCGTGGGCCAGCGCGCC
The DNA here is from genome assembly GCF_044593495.1 of Streptomyces sp. NPDC051963. Classification (NCBI taxonomy): domain Bacteria; kingdom Bacillati; phylum Actinomycetota; class Actinomycetes; order Kitasatosporales; family Streptomycetaceae; genus Streptomyces; species Streptomyces sp. NPDC051963. The sequence continues at coordinate 558,007 of NZ_JBIUCC010000006.1, forward strand.
GATGAGCAGCGATCCGATGAGCGCGGTGCCCAGCGCGGAGCCCAACTGCTGAGCCGTGAACTGCAGTCCGCCGACCTCGCTGCGCTCCTTCTCGCCGACGCTGGACTGAACGACGTTGCCCAGCTGCGAGGCGAGCAGCCCCATGCCCACACCGAGCAGGGCCATCGCTCCGGCGAACTGCGCATCGTCGATGACCGGGTCGATGGTGGCCAGCAGCCACACGATGGCCGCGGCGAGGGTCAGCAGGGCCAGCCGGACCACCCGGCGCGGTCCCGCCATCCGCCCCAGCCGGGCGGCGATCAGGGAGGTCGCGAGCATGGTGGCGGACACCGGCAGCAGCCGCAGACCGGTCTCGAAGGCGTCGAATCCCTGAACCACCTGGAGATAGAGCGGGATGGTGAAGAACAGTCCCAGCAGGATGAGGTTCTGGCTCAGCAAGGACATCAGGCCGGCCCGCAGCACGGGCTTGTGGAGCAGCGGCAGATGCACCAGGGGTTCGCTGCCGTGCGCTTCACGACGTCGCTCCCAGTGGGCGAAGACGGCGAGCAGGGCGACTCCGGCCCCGATGACGAACAACGTCGGCGCGAAACCCAGCACGGTGAAGGGCGGGTTGCGGGGCTGCACCCATCCCCAGGAGCCGCTCTGCAGCACCCCGAGCACGCCCAGCGCCAGCCCGCCCGCCGAGAGCGCGGCGCCGACCCCGTCGAGCCGGGGACGCGGACCGGTGCGGGGCGCTTCCGTGATCACCCGGTGGAAGCACAGCATGACCGCGACGACCACGACCTCGCCGGCGAAGACCAGCCGCCAGGTGAGATACGTCGTCACCCAGCCGCCCAGCAGCGGCCCGACCGCGATCCCTGCGCCGGCCAGTCCGCCGATGACGCCGTAGGCCACGGCCCGGTCCCTGCCGCGGTAGGACTCGGCGACGAGGGCGGCCATGGCGGGCAGCACCAGCGCGGCACCGAGTCCTTCGATGACCGACCAGCCCAGCCCGAGCACCCACAGGGTGGGCGCCACGGCGGTCAGGGCCGATCCGGTGCCGTAGACGACGAGTCCCAGGAGGAACAGGCGACGTCGTCCGTAGATGTCTCCGAGTCGGCCGCCGATGACCATGAACGCCGCCATGACCAGCGCGTACAGCGTGATGACGGCCTGGATGGCGGTGACCTCGGTGTCGAAGTCCTCGACCAGTTGGCTGATGGAGACGTTCATGACGGATGTGTCCAGGACCATCAGGAACTGGGCGGTACCCAGGACGATCAATGCCCGCCAGTGCTTCACCTCGTCCACCTCGCCGAGTCGGCCCGGGACGCCGGAAGAGGTGGCGTCCGGCAGCAACCGCCACCGACCGACTGCCAACTCCATCGCAGCTCAGAGGCCCGTCCGGCGCATCACCCGCCACGGGCGAGCCTGCTACCGCGTGGCCATGTCCACGGGCCGGCGGAACCGTGACCAGGTCATGGCAACCGCAGCAGTCCGTCAATGACGGTGCGTCCCTTGCTCCCGGCCTCCGGCATGAAGTGGGCGTAGTAACCAAGCGTGACAGTGGGCGAAGAGTGCCCGAGCCATTGCGCCGGCGTCACCACAGACTCACCTGCCTCGAGCATGATCGAGGCGTAGGTCTGCCTCAGCACGTGAAACCCGTCCCATGGTGCCGCCTGCCACTGCCAAGGTCGCGGGGAACAGCTTCAAGATCGCGTCGATTGCGGCCGTGTACTCAGCCGGCAACGCCACGGACGTATCGAACAGTTATCGCTCGCCGGCGGTCAGGCGCCCGTTCACCTCGTCGAGGCGCCCGTGCGCCGCCATCACCCCTCCTCGCCGCACGAGTTCCGGGCGACTCAGCGCCAGCTCCTGTAACGACGCGTGCGCCCAGTGACGTTCCGACCACGTGCGCGGGTCCACTGAGGTGCGCTATCAGTTTCGCGACATCGTCGACCAGGTCGTTGATCGTCAGGCGGAGAAAGATCGAAGGTCGCCACCCGGTATCCGGCGCCGATCAGCGCCAGGACCAGGTGCAAGGTCCATACGTTGCCCTGTCGTTGCTTCGTTTCAACCCAGGCCCAGTACGGCGTCGAGTCCGACCGTCACTCCGGTGAGATTTGGGACGGCGCGTAGCGCGGTGAGCACTCCGGGCATGAGGGACTCGCGTGTTACGGAGTCGTATCGCAGCCTCAGAATTTCGCCGTCGACGCCGAACAGCACCTCTTGCGATGACATGAACCCACGGACTCGGACCGAGTGTACGGAGACTCCCTCGATCCGCCCGCCCCGCACGCCATGTGGGTCGAGGTAGGTGGCATCGGGTGATGGGGCGCAACCCGCTTCGGCGCGAGCGCGACCGATCAGTTCGGCCGTGTGCAGCGCCGTTCCCGATGGCGCGTCCACCTTGTCAGGATGGTGCATCTCGATGATCTCGACAGACTCGAAGAACGGGGCGGCCTTTGTGGCGAACTTGGTCATCAGCACCGCACCGACCGAGAAGTTCGGAACGACGAACACGCTGACGTCACCATGGTCGACCAGCGCGGCGCGGATCTGCTCCACAGACCGCTCGTCGAAGCCGGATGTCCCCACCACGACGTGAAGCCCTTGCTTGATGCACCACTGGACTTGCTCGTGGGCAACGTCCGGTGGCGAGAACACGAGCACGACATCAGCGTTGTGGTCGACGATGTCCTGCACGTCGTCATCAATGTCGATCTCGGCAACCACGGTCAAGTCGGAGCTGGCCTCAATTGCGCGGACCGACGCCACGCCCATCCGCCCGCGGGCCCCCAACACAGCAACTCGAGTCATATGGTTAGCCTAACCTATGTTGACCTCCCGGCTCCAGTGCCATCAAGCCAAGAAGCTAAGCGAGTTGACGCGCACTGGCTGGCTGCGGATGTGAGCTCCGACATCGTCTGGTGGTCGGTTTCGGCACCACCGAACGGCCTCGCGGTGGGCCGGGTCAGCACCCCTGCCAGCAGCCCCGGGTGGAACCCGGTTCCGCGGGGTTCGCCGGCGAAGGACTCGTCGGAAGCGATCGCAACTGAGTTCGGGTTCGACAGCCTCACTCAAAGCCCGGAGGAGCAGGCGTTGGTGAGGTATCGCCGCCCGGTCGGTGTCGCGTCGATGTACCGGATCGCGGCCACGGCGCGCAAGGCACTCAACGACGCGATGTACGGCGAGGCGCGGTTGATCACCTTCAACCCTGCCGTCGAGCTACCGCGCACGCTCCCTCGCCCGACTCGTCACATCAGTACATCAGTGACAGTGGTCCAGAACACACGAACCTTCAATTTAGGTAAGGCTAAGCTATGTTGCTGCAGGCTGAGTGGCGGACCAAGGACCGGCCGCGGCTCACACGGATAGTGCCGCCGCTCGGCCTGGCCATGGTCGATGCCGGCCGGTCGGGACATCGGCGGCAATTCAGCTGGATTGACGAGGCAGCTTGGTTGCCGAAGGAATGTGACTGTCGGTGGGGAGGCGGACATGCGCGATCCGGAGGTTGTCGTGGTGGGCGGAGGAAACGCCGGTTACTGCGCGGCTCACGCGGCGGCCGAGCGTGGGCGACGCGTAGTGCTGCTGGAGAAGGCGCCGCGGGCGCATGCCGGTGGGAACAGCTACTACACCCTGGGTTCGACCCGGATGGTGCACGACGGGCTCGGCGACCTGCTCGAGGTCCTCGAGCCCGATGAGCGTCACGCGCGTACTGAGGTCCCGCCGTATCCGGCGGCGGAGTTCCTGGCCGATCTGGAGCGGGTCACCGGAGGGCGGGGTGACAAGGAACTCGCCGAGGCCGTCGTCGAAGGCTCGCGTGACGCTGTCCGCTGGCTGCATGCATTGGGGCTGCGATTCCAACTGATGTACGAGCGGCAGGCTCACGAACGTCCCGACGGGACCTTCGCGTTCTGGGGTGGATCGCACGTGTGCAACGTCGACGGCGGACCTGGGCTGATGTCGGCCCATGAGCGCGTCGCATCACGACTCGGAGTCGAGGTGCACTACAGCTGCTCGGTCACGGGGCTGATGACTGATGGTGGTTCGGTCGTTGGCGTTCGGATAGGTGATCAGGAGCTTCCAGCGGAGTCGGTGGTGATCGCCAGCGGCGGTTTCGAGGCGAATGCGCAATGGCGTCAGCGCTACCTGGGAGACGGCTGGCAGCACGCGAAGGTGCGTGGCACGCCGTACAACACCGGTGACCTGATCGGCGCGGCGCTGGAGATAGGCGCAGATCGTGGAGGCGACTGGTCGACTTGCCACAGCGTTCCGTGGGACGCGTCATTTCCCGAGAACGAGAGCAATCGTGCCTTGACGAACCGGCTCAGCCGGTACGGCTATCCGCTCGGCATCGTTGTCAACCGCCGGGGTCAACGGTTCCTCGACGAAGGCGCGGACTTTCGCAACTATACGTACGCGAAGTACGGCAAGGTGATCCTCGAACAGCCGGGTTCGGTGGCGTTTCAGGTATTCGATGCGAAGTCGCGCCCGATGCTGGCGGCGTACGAGTACGAGATGCCAGGGATCGTCCCGGTTGTCGCCAACAGCGTCGAAGAGCTTGCCGCGGCCATGGATGTCGATGTCGACGGATTCGTGCAGACGGTTCGGGAGTTCAACTCATCGATCGACACCAGCCGTCCGCTCGATCCGACGATCAAGGATGGCCGCAGCGCGGCGGTGGAGCCCGTCAAGAGCAATTGGGCATCGGCGGTCGAGGCGCCTCCGTACTACGCGTATCCGGTGACTTGTGGAATCAGTTTCACCTTCGGTGGCCTTCGCGGTGACGTTGATGGCCGGGTGCTCGATCGGTCGGGTGAGCCCATCCCCGGACTCTTCGCATGCGGTGAAACGCTCGGCGGGCTCTTCAGCGCGAACTACCCGACAGGTGCCGGCCTGACCGCGGGAATGGTGATCGGGCGACGTGCCGGCTCGCTCGCCTGAGCCGCTGCCCAGGACGGGTGTCGCGGTGGCTTGCGGCGCACACGGACCAAAGTTAGGTTTACCTAAGTTATGGGTGCTACGGTTGGCCTTCGATGAGGGATGGCCGTTCCTTGCGCCGTTCGTTCGCGACCTGTGGCAAAAGGGGCCATTGCCGGATGACGAAGGATGAGTTGGTCAAGGGCGGTGACCGTCGTCTCGGATCGGGAGATCGTGCCGGCGGCGAGGTCGACATTCTTGGTATCGGTTTCGGGCCGTCAAATCTGAGCCTGGCGATCGCGATTGAGGAACTCAATGATCGTCGTCGTGCGGGCCGGCGACTGACGGCGAGGTTTGTCGATGTCCGGCGGCGGTTCGGGTGGCATGACGGGATGTTGTTGCCGGGCGCGACCATGCAGATCAGTTTCCTGAAAGATCTGGTCTCGATGCGGACCCCGACCAGTCCGTTCACGTTCCTGAACTATCTGCATGAGCAGGGGCGGGTTTCCGACTTCATCAATCTCAAGACGTTCTTCCCGACGAGACGTGAGTTCCACGGTTACCTGAGCTGGGCCGCGAGCCGGATCGACCTTCCGGTCTCCTACGGTACGAGGGCGACCTGCATCGACTGGAGTGGCGGGAGGTTCGAGGTCACGCTCGAGTCCGGGGTCGACGGCTCGGAGGTGACGAGGGTCGCGGCACGTCATGTGGTGATCGGCTCCGGTATCCGGCCCGTGCTGCCGGAGGGGATCGTGCCGGGAGCCAGGGTGTTCCACAACCATCAGTTGCTGAACAGGCTCGCCGAGTTGCCCTCGCGGCCGCACGGCCGATTCCTTGTCGTAGGGTCCGGGCAAAGTGCGGCGGAGGTCGCTGCGTACCTGCACGATTCGTATCCCGATGCCGAAGTACACGCGTCCTTCCGCCGGTACGGCTATACCCCGTCCGATGACACGCCCTACGCCAACCGCATCTTCGATCCGGAGGCGGTTGACGAGTTCTACACAGCACCGCCGGAGCTCAAGCAGCAACTGCTGGACTATCACTGGCAGACCAACTATTCCGCCGTCGATGCCGACCTCATCAAGGATCTCTACCAACGTGAGTACGACGAAAGCACGCGTGGTGTGCGTCGGCTGATCGTGCACCGGGTCACCGGGATCGAGCGGCTGAGCGAGGGCTCCGACGGGGTCACAGTGACGATCCGTGACCTGGGAAACCGGGGCAGCACCACGCTCGAGGTCGACGCTGCCATCTTCGCCACCGGGTTCCGTCCCGCGGACACCCGCAGCATGCTTGGGCCGAGCATTGACGGGTCGTCCTCGTTCGAGGGGGATCTCCCGATCGTCGAGCGTGACTACCGGCTGCGTCTGCGCGGCGTTCCCGAACGGATCTTCCTCAACGGCGGGGTCCTGCACAGTCACGGGTTGACCTCGTCCCTGCTGTCCAACGTCGCGATCCGCGCCGCCGACATTCTGCGTGCGATCACCGGCGAGCAGCCCGATCACCCCGCCACCCAGCAACGATTGCCTGCTGTGATCCGGACCGACCCCCGATAGGAACAACGAGGAGCAGCACTCATGGCCCAGAACCCGTTCGACGACGACAACGGTTCCTTCTACGCGCTGATCAACCGCGAGGAGCAACACTCGTTGTGGCCGACGTTCAAGCCGGTGCCGGCCGGTTGGAGCATCGCGTACGGCGAACCCGGCGGCAGACCGCGCCAGGAAGTACTCGACTGGATCGACGAGCACTGGACCGACATCCGCCCGAAGTCGTTGCGCGATCACATTTCCCGGTACGAGTCACACAACACCGACAAGGCCGCCGGCACCTCCGATGCCGCCCTTGCGTAGCAAGGCAGCCCGAACTTCATCGACTGATTCGCAGAACCCCCCGCACAACTCATAGAGGAAGAGGAGCCGGACATGCTTCGCGAAGTCCTGGGCGGAAAAATCCACCGCGCCACCGTCACCCAGGCCGACTTGCACTACGTGGGTTCGCTGACCGTCGATGAAGACCTCGCGCGTGCCGCGGGCCTGACCGAAGGTGAGAAAGTTCAAGTCGTCGACATCACCAACGGGGCCCGTCTCGAGACCTACATCATCATCGGGCCCGCTGGAGGTGGCGACATCTGCATCAACGGCGCGGCGGCACATCTCGTCCACCCCGGCGACCTGGTGATCATCATGTCTTTCGTGCTGGCCGAGGAGTCCGAACTGGCCGGCTACCAGCCCAAGGTCGTACACGTCGACGCCACCAACCGCATCATCGCCTTGGGCAACGACCTCGCCGAGCCGGTCCCAGGGGCGGACGATCAGGTTTCTTCTCGCGTGAGGTGAGCCTTCCGCACCAAGCCGGTGATATCGCGAACGGGTGCTTGTGGGCGGCATGGTTCGACACCGGCAACTGCAGTGGCCCACTGAACTTGAGCCGGCCACCGGCACCCGACTCGACCAGTGTGGTTTCGCAGGCGAGTCCCGACACCACTGGTTTGGTGGCAGGTTCCTTCGGGTCTGTTGGCGGAGGCGGGTGTTCGCCTCCTCCGGCCAGGAGGTCTTCTTCGAGGGCTGCCAACCCCAACATCGACCCCGCCGTCGTGCACTCACTGGCCAACCATGAATGGGTGAAGAAGGACCTGCCGCTGTCGACGCGTACGTGTGCTGTGCCGGTATGACCCTGATCAGCAACGGACGGCGGGGATGACCTGGCGAATGCGACCGTGCTCCCCAAGTCGGCGGCGGGCCACCGGTGTTCATAGCTGGCTTTTAAGGTAAGGGTTACCTAATATGATCCGAGGCTTGCGTCGATGGAGCGTGGCCTCATCAGCTCGGAAGAAGATCGGAAAGGCCCGCTCTCAGCATGCCGAAGACCTCACGCCGTCTCACGGTGCACCCCCTGACCCTGCGGGAGGTCGAAGTCGTGCGGGTGGTGGACCTGACGCCGGGGATGCGACGGATCACGCTGAGCGGCGAGCAACTCTGCGAGTTCACCTCGGCGAACGGCTTCCCGCAGCCGGCCTTCGACTCCCCTGGATTCGACGACGACATCCGCCTGGTGTTCCGTCACCCCGGCCGTGCCGAGCCGGTGCTGCCGGTGCAGCAGGAGAAGGGCGTGGACCTGCCGAGGAACCCGCGGCCCCTGTCGAAGGTCTACACGGTGCGTCGCTGGGACCCCGAGGCAGGCGAGCTGGACGTGGACTTCGTCAGGCACGGCGTCGGCGTGGGTACCACCTGGGCATACCGCGCCCAGGTCGGTGACCGCATCCACTTCTACGGCCCGAGCGCGTCTCGTGCACTCCCGCACGACACGGACTGGCTCCTTGTCGCCGGTGACGACACTGCGATCCCCGCGATCGCCCGCCTGCTCGACCAACTCCCTGACAACGCGCGGGCACAGGTGTTCGTCGAGGTCGCCGAGAATGCTCACCGGCTGGAACTGCGGGCGCTGCCGCACGTCGAGGTGACCTGGTTGGTACGCGACGGCGCTGAGGCGGGCACGACCAGCCTTCTGCGGGACGCGGTCGGGAACACCAACTGGTGGGAGGGTCGCCCGTTCGCCTGGGTCGCCGGGGAGCACACGGCGGTACGGGATCTGCGCCGCCATCTGGTCGAAGACCGGGCAGTGCCGAAGGAGGACATCGAGTTCACCGGATACTGGCGCCGCGGCGAGGTCGTCGTCCTGGCGACTGACGAGGCGATACCCGACCCCGAGAAGTCGATCACGCCGTTCGAGAAGCTCCATGAGCTGACCGAGCTGATCCGGCCGATCGCGATCCGCACCGCCGTCGAACTGGGCGTACCCGAGCTGATCTCCCGCGGCGTCACCGGTGTCGCGGACCTGGCAGGCAGGACCGAAAGCGATGAGCGAGCGCTGGGCAAGCTGCTGCGCTACCTGCACGCTGTGGGCATCCTGACCGAGACCGAACCGGGCCACTACGGCCTGACGGCGGTCGGCGAGGTTCTGACCAACGAGTTCATGGCCGACACTCTGCACCCTGCCGGGGTGGTGGGCCGGGAGATGCTCGGCGTCCATGGACTCACCGAGTCGATCCGCACCGGCCGTCCCTCCTACGCGTCTGTGACCGGGCAGACCTTCGCCGACGTGCGAGCCGAACAGGGCTACGAGGACCGCTACCTGGAACGCCTGGCGAAGTTCCAGTCCGCGCTGGCCATGTCGATCGCCAAGTCCGAACTGCTCGCCGGGGTCCGGCATCTGGTGATCCACTCCGGCGGTGCGGGCGCCCAGGCGCGCGAGTTCGTCGCCGTCCACGAAGCCCTGCGCGTGACGATCTGCGCGCTGCCCGCCCAGGCCGACTGGCTGTGCCGCGACCTGCCCGCCGCCATCCCCGACGAGCAGCAGCGCGCACGGGTCGGCGTGGTCGAGCAATCCGTCTTCGAGCCCGGCCCGGCCGCCGACGCCGTGTTCATCAGCCGCGCCCTCAAAGCCCTGCCCGACCCGGACGCCGCCCACGCACTGCGCCGAGCAGCCGAGAGCCTCCTCCCGGGCGGGCGGGTGCTGCTGATCGAGGAACTCTTCGACACCGGCGCCCTGGACGAGCACGACGGCGAAGCAGACCTGCTCGGCCTCACCGTGCACGGCTCCGGCCTGCGCACCGCAGCCGAACTCGACTCGGTGATCACTCGCGCCGGACTGGTCCGCACAACCACACACACCGTCGGATGGGGCACCACCGTCCACGAACTCGTACCCGCCGACACCCACTGACCTCCCGTGCCTAAATGAAGAAGAAATGGAAGAGCGCAACCATGACCACGACACCCCTGAGACGGCGAGGCGCGGCCCTGACCGCCGCGATCCTGAGCGCCGCGCTCCTCCTCACGGCCTGCGGCGGCTCCGACGACAGTGGCGACAACGCCGGCAAGACTGACGCGACCCGCACCGTCAAGGCCGGCAACGGCGCCATCAAGGTCCCCGCCGCCCCGCAGCGGGTCGTCACGATCGGCAACACGGACCTGCCGTTCATCGACATGGGCGGCAAGCCGGTGGGCGTCACCGGGGTGGCCGAGTCCGAACTCAGCTTGTTGCCGAAGGCGCAGCGCGCAACGTTCGAGAAAGCCACGAACCTCGGTGAAGAGGTGGACCTCGAAAAGGTCGCCAGCCTCAAGCCGGACCTCATCCTGGTCCAGATTCCCGATGCCGAGTTCAAGAAGATCGAGAAGCAACTCGAGGCGATCGCCCCGACGGCCTTCTGGGGGCTCGACACCGAGTGGAAGGCACTCGCCGATGCGATCGCGGATGCCGGCAATGTGAAGGACGCGCTCGGCCGGCAGAAGGCGGACTTCGAGGGACGCGTCGCCAAGATGAAGCAGACGTACGCGGACGTCATCAAGAACACCAAGTTCGTCAATCTCGACCGCTACGCGAGCTCCGATCCCGGGACGTTCGTCATCGGGGACATCGGGTGCGTCGAAATCGCCCAGGACGACGTCGGCCTGAACTTCCCCAAGGCGGCCGCCGGTGCCGACCCCTTGGCCTACACGAACCTGCCCTTCGAGAAGATCGCAGAGCTGTCCAAGTACGACGTGATCACCTACCCCGCCGACGCCAAGGGCCAGCCGACAGAGGTCTTCGCGCCGGTGGTCCAGACCAACACCTGGAAGGCGCTTCCCAACGTGAAGTCCGGGAACGCGCTCGGCGTCTTCTGCCCCGGCAACAACTCCTACGGCGCCGTTCTGCGGTACTTGGAATCGCTCGACACCGCGCTGGCAACCCTCCCCGCCAAGAAGTGACGGATCTCTCGCTGCGACGACCTGTCGGTCCGGGCACCAGGACGGTGTCCGGACCGCGTCGTCGTCTGATCGGCCTGGCCGTCGCGCTCACAGTGCTCCTGGGGTTGATGGTGGCGAGCATGCTGATCGGTTCGACGGCCATCCCGCCCACCGTGGTGTGGGATGCCCTGTTCCATCCGTCGAACGACATCGATCAGTTCGCGATCCGGGACTTCCGGCTGCCGCGCACCGTCGTCGGACTGGTCGTGGGTACGGCGCTCGGGGTCTCGGGGGCGTTGATCCAGGCGCTGACCCGCAATCCGCTGGCCGATCCGGGCATCCTCGGATTGAACGCGGGTGCCTCCTTCGCGGTGACAGTCGCCGTGGGACTGCTCGGAGTCCGCGACATCCAGGGCTACATGTGGTTCGCCTTTGCCGGAACGCTGCTCGTCACGCTCATGGTGCTCGTCCTCGGATCGACCCGACGCGGCCAATCGCCGGTGATGATGGTTCTTGCCGGGCTCTGTGTCGGCTCGGTGCTCAGTGGTGCCGGTTCGGCACTCGAGCTGACCAACCCGGACGCCTTCGACGCGATGCGATCCTGGAACGCCGGTTCGATCGTGAGCCGCCCGCTCGACCTTCTGTGGCCGACCCTGCCGTTCTTCGCGATCGCGCTCCTCCTGGCCTTCGCGGTGGCAGGCCCGCTCAACGCCATGGCCCTCGGTGACGAGCTGGCCGTCGCCCAAGGCGTCCGGCTGGTGCGCACCCGGATCCTCGCGATCATCGCGCTGACCCTCCTCGCCGGCGGCGCCACCGCGATCGCCGGGCCGATCGGCTTCGTCGGACTGATGGTCCCGCACGTCGCGCGCTGGATCGTCGGCCCGGACCAGCGCTGGATCTTCGCCTACAGCGCGCTGCTGGCCCCGATCCTGCTCCTGGCCTCCGACATTCTCGGGCGGGTCGTGATGCGGCCCGGCGAGATCCCCGTGGGCATCGTCACCGCCTTCGTCGGCGCACCCGTGCTCATCGCGCTGGTACGGCAGAAGAAAGCGAGCGGGCTATGAGCGCACGCAGCGGTTTCGATCCGCAAGCTGGTTCCTCCCCGACGGCCTGGTCGCCGGGGACGCGCCGCGTGGACTTCGGGCGGCGCGTGCTGGTGCTGCGGCGTCGGAGGGTCGCGGTGCGGTTCGACTGGCGCTCGGTCATCGTCTGCTCGGTCCTCGCGCTGGCGGTCGCCTGCATGGCTGTGCTCGCGCTGATGACCGGCTCGTACCAGCTCAGTCCAGGACAGGTGGTCTCAGCGCTGACCGGTGGGACAACCGGGCTCGTCCACGACATCGTGGTCGAGTGGCGGCTGCCCCGCGTCGCCGCGGCGCTGGTGTTCGGTGCCGCGCTGGGGGTGAGCGGCGCGCTCTTCCAGTCGACGATGCGCAATCCGCTCGCCGACCCCTACATCATCGGGTTCTCCCAGGGCTCCTACACCGGGGCGCTGATCGTGATCCTCCTCGTCAACGGAACCTACTGGCAGTTGGCCGGCGGAGCCCTGATCGGCGGAACCGCGACGGCCGTCGCCGTGTACCTGCTCGCCTACCAGCGAGGCGTGCAGGGGTTCCGCCTGATCGTCGTGGGCATCGGCATCTCGTCGATGCTCGCCTCGCTCAACACCTGGCTGATCCTCAAAGCCGACCTGGACCAGGCGATGGCCGCCGCGGCATGGGGAGCGGGGTCACTCAACGGCGTCTCCTCGGCCCAGGTCGTCTTCGGCGGCGCCTGCATCGCCGTACTCCTGCTGCTGGCGGCGATGTCGAGCCGGCCGATGCGGCAACTGGAGCTGGGTGACGATGGGGCCGCGGCCCAGGGAGTGCGGGTCTCAGCAACTCGTCTCGGGCTGATCGTGCTGGGGGTGGCGTTGACGGCGACGGTCACCGCCGCGTCGGGCCCGATCGCGTTCATCTCGCTGGTCGCGCCTCAGATCGCACGCCGGTTGACCCGCAGCGCGGGGATCACCCTCGCTCCCGCCGCCCTGGTCGGCGCGCTGCTCTGTCTGACGGCGGACTACCTTGCCCAGCACGTCGCCCCAACCCCGTTGCCGGTCGGCATCATCACCGTCATGCTCGGCGGTGGGTACCTCGGCTGGCTGCTGATCACCGAGGCCAGGAGACACCTTTGAGCACCGACGCCAGCGCCGTCAACGGCCTTGCGGCAGCGGGAGACGCACCCGCGTCCACTCCGTATCCGAGCGGCTCACGACTCCACGTGGAGTCGGCGACGATCGGCTACGACAAACGCGTCATCTCCCGAGAGCTGTCAGTGGCGATCCCCGACGAGTCGTTCACCGTGATCGTGGGTCCGAACGCGTGCGGCAAGTCCACCCTGCTGCGCGGCCTGTCCCGGCTGTTGAAACCGTCGGCCGGGCAGGTCGTTCTCGACGGCGCCGACATCAACTCCTTCAAGACCAAGGAGGTGGCGCGGCGGGTCGGACTGCTGCCGCAGACCTCCATCGCCCCCGAGGGCATCACCGTGGGCGATCTGGTGGCCAGGGGCCGGTATCCGCATCAGGGGTTCACTCGGCAGTGGACCGAGGCCGACGAGCAGGCCGTACTGCGGGCGATGGACCAAACCGCGGTCACCGACCTGTCCGGCCGCCTGGTGGACGAGTTGTCGGGTGGTCAGCGCCAGCGGGTGTGGGTGGCCATGGCGCTCGCGCAGCACACGAGCATCATGCTGCTCGACGAGCCGACCACCTTCCTCGACATCACCCATCAGATCGAGCTGATGGAACTGTTCACCGACCTGCACCACGTCGGCCACACCCTGGTCGCCGTGCTGCACGACCTGAACCATGCCGCCCGCTATGCCACCCACCTGATCGCCATGAAAGACGGCCATGTCGTCGCCGAAGGCCCGCCGGCTGAGATCGTGACCGCCGACCTCGTGCACGAGGTCTTCGGACTCCGCTGCCTCGTCGTACCCGATCCGGTCGCCGGTACCCCGTCAGTCGTGCCCTTGGGCCGTGAACGCCCACCAGCGGCACCTACAACCGAAACGACATTGTAAGGTTAGCCTAACCTTCATTAGAGTTGCAGTGATCCCTTGCCTCGGTCGGCTCGACCTGGTCTCAAGAGAAGTGGGTGTGCTTCCGTTGACGACTTTCGATCGTGTGGAGTTGACTGCGAGTCAGCGGGGCAACTGGGTGGCTCGGAGTCTTGCTCCCGAGTCCTCGGTGTTTTGCGCAGGTCAGCTGATCTGGCTGAACGGCCCGGTGGATCCGGCCCTGTTCGCGTCCTCGGTGAGTGCTGTTTTCGCGGAGACCGACGCGTTGCGGGTTCGTTTCGGTGACGACGACGGTGTCCCTTTTCAATACGTCGATACCACCACGACACTCACGACAGAGATCGTCGACGCCGGCCACGGCGACGACCAGATCCGGGTACTTGCCCGCGGGCAACTCACCGCAGGACCAGCCACCGCCGCCGGGGAACCGACGACGAACTCGACCCTTGTCCGTCGCGAGAACGGCACCTGGGCATGGATCCTGATCACCAACATCCTGCTCGTTGACGGCTACAGCATTTCTCTGTTCATCCGCCGCGTCTTCGAGGTCTACTCCGCGACGCAAGCCGGCGATTCGGTGCCGGACCGCTGGTTCGGCACCCTGAAAAACATCACGAACACCGACAAGCACAACGATTCCAGCGCCGAAGCAGCCGAAGTAGACGTCACCTACTGGAGCAGTGTCCTCGGGGTCGAGAACACCAGCCAGGTGGATGACTTGTCGGAAGTCTTCGTATCCTCGAGTCAGCCAGTTGTCGTCCCGATACCCGACGACACCTACTCGAAGGTTCAGCGGTTCGCCCGTACGGCACGGGTTTCATGGACCGATTCCCTGATCGCGCTGTGGGGTGTCTACACCGCTTTGGTCGACGGTCGCGATTGTGTAGCGGTCCGGGTTCCTCTGATGTTGCGCGACGATCGCGAATCGCTGAAAACACCAAGCGCGATCTCAAGGGCAATCCCGGTCGTCACCGCGATCAGCCCGTATCACTTGTTTGCCGATGTTCTTGAGGTCGTCGCGGGCCAGTTGAAGACTTCCCGCCGTCACGCAACTGCCGAAGATCACCAAATTGCCCGTTTGTGGCCGAATGGTCAAGCGTCCTATCTCGCACTCCCGACGATCAACATCAGACTCTTCGAATCAATGCCGCGCCTGGGCGACATCGACGCGATCCCTGAAACGATCAGCACCGGCCCGGTCGGATCACTCGACCTCGCGATCTACCGCCACGCCGACTCCGGAATCCGGCTGGAGCTGTCCACCGGATCCGCTACGAGCGATCCGCTCTTGCACGCCGAGCAATTCAGCCGTTTCCTTAATGCTGTCCTCGACGGGTCGCCGGCCCAGACCCTGCACGAACTGAGTACCGGATTCACACCCGATGTTGATGGTCCGGACTCGACGTGGGCACGAGGCGAGACGCTCGATGTTGCGCCCGTGACGGTCGACGCGCTGGTGCGCCGTCGGGTTGCGGCCGATCCGGACGCGGTTGCGGTCGTCGCCTACGATGGCATCGAAGTCACTTACAGTCAGTTCGATGCGCGGGTCAACGCTCTCGCGCACCTTCTGATCGAGGAGGGTGTGCGGGTCGGGGACCGCGTCGCGATCGCTATGACGCGCTCGGTCGACCTGGTCGTGGCGCTTATCGCAGTGATGCGCGCGGGAGCGGCCTACGTGCCGATCGATCCGGGATACCCCGCAGAACGCATCAACCACATCCTGGACAACGCCGCACCCAGCGTCGTGATCACCGACCAACACACCGCCGAAATACACAAGAACGCACTGGGCGAACATTCCGCACCACTACTCCGCATCGATGACCGCGACATACAGCAGCACCTGGCCACTGGTCAGGAAACCGCCCCTGCTCTGACGCGGCCGCTGAATGACCTCGACGCCGCTGTCGTGATCTTTACGTCGGGAACGACGGGCAACCCGAAAGGCGTGGCCCTCACGCATCGGGCACTCGCCAACCGCCTCGCATGGGGTCAGCAGGTACTGGACTACAAGCGGGACAGTGTGGCGCTGTCGAAGAGCGGTGTGGGTTTTGTCGATGCGGTGACCGAGTTGTTCGGGCCGATGATTGCCGGTGCTCGAATCGTGGTCGTGCCCGCAGAAACCGCGCAGGATCCGGCCGGTCTGCTCGCCACGATCGTCCGACACCGTGTCACGCATCTGCTGACGGTGCCCAGTCTGGCCGACGTCCTTGTCCGCCAGGACGGCGCACCCGCGGCGCTGGCCACGGTCCGGTCGTGGGTTTCCTCCGGTGAAGCACTCACCCCGGGGACCGCGACCGCCATGCGAACGGCCGCACCCCAAGCAGTACTGCACAACTTCTACGGCTCGACCGAAGTCACCGGCGACGGCACAGCGGCCGTCATCACCCACGCCGAGAACACCCCGATCGGTGCACCGGTCGCGAACACGACAGCACGTGTTCTTGACGCCTGGCTGCGCCCAGTACCGGCCGGTGTGGCAGGTGAGTTGTACCTGGGTGGAGTGCAACTCGCGGACGGATACGTCGCACGCCCGGGTCTGACCGCTGACCGATTCGTGGCTGATCCGTTCAGTGACGACGGCGCGCGGTTGTATCGCACCGGCGATGTCGTGCGGTGGAACTCCCAGGGACAGTTGGAATACCTGGGCCGTAGCGATGATCAGGTGAAGATACGCGGGTACCGGATCGAGCCCGGTGAAATCCGTGCCGTCCTCGAACAACACCCAGCGGTATCGGGTGCGGCCATCACCGTCTTGGACCGTCCCGCCGGCGGAAAATACCTCGCCGCGTACGTCACCACGACCAGCACCACGACCAGCACCGCGGATGAAGTGCCGTTCGACGCACTCCGCGAGCACCTCGCACGCTCGCTGCCGGACTACATGCTCCCCGCGACGTTCACACGCCTGGACCGATTCCCCGTCACCGCCAACGGGAAGCTCGATCGCCACGCGTTGCCGCAACCAGACCTGACCGCGGGTGCAGCCGACGGCCGGTCACCGCAAACCGCCACCGAGATCGCCCTCGCCAGCATCTTCCGCGACGTACTCCACCTCGACGACAACACCGATCTCGGCGTGGACAGCGACTTCTTCCGCCTGGGCGGACACTCACTGCTCGCCGCACGAGTCGTCGCACGCGCCAACGCACTGCTCAGCGCCGCACTCACACTGCGCGACGTCTTCGACCACCCCCGCATCAGCGAACTCGCCCGAATCGCCGACACCACCACCGCTACCACCGAAACATCCAGCACACGAATCGGCGAACTACCCCGCCCAACCCCACTACCAGTCTCATACGGACAACAAGCACTCTGGCTGATTGATCAGTTGGGTGGGCCGGGTGGGCGGTATGTGGTGCCGGTGGTGCTGCGTTTGGGCGGCGGTCTGGATCCTGATGTTCTGATCACGGCGGTACGGGATGTGGTGTCTCGTCACGAGGCGCTGCGCACGCTCTTGGTGGAGAAGGACGGCACGCTACGTCAGGTCGTCGTTCCAGCGAACGAAACGGCCGACAGGCTCTCTCTGCCCGTCGAGGACGTCACCGGTGTGGATGCTGCCGGCGTGGATGCGCGGGTGGGCGCGGTGGTGCAGGCCGGGTTTGATCTCGCGGTCGACATCCCGATCCGTGTCGCGCTGCTACGCGCCGGCGCCGACGACTGGGTGTTCGTTGTCGCGGTACATCACCACGCAGTGGATGAATGGTCGTTCCCGTCGCTGCTGAGCGACCTGTCGACCGCTTATCAGGCGCGGGCCGCAGGGCAGGAGCCGGGATGGACGCCGTTGCGGGCCCAGTACGCGGACTACGCGATCTGGCAACGCGACGTCCTGGGTGAGGCGTCGGATTCGCGTTCACTGCTTTCCAAGCATCTTGCCTATTGGCGTGACGTCCTCGCGGATGCGCCCGAGGAGTCCACGATCACGCTGGACCGGACCCGACCGGTGGCACCGACCCACCGCGGTGCGGATCTGCGGTTCACCATCGATCCACAGGTCGTGACCGGCCTGCGTCAGGTCGCGGATGAGCAGGGCGTGAGCATGTTCATGATGCTCCAGTCCGCGACCGCGTTGACCGTTTCGGCGCTGGGCGCCGGTGCCGATGTGGTGATCGGTTCACCGGTCGGTGGACGCACCGAGGACGGCCTGGAAGACCTGGTCGGATACTTCGTGAACACACTGCCGATCCGCCATCGGTTCCACGCCGGTGACTCGATCACCGACGTTCTGCAGAACACCAGACGAGCGGTACTCGGCGGGTTCGAGCACCAGGCCGCACCCTTCGAAGAAATCACCCGTGCGCTGGGCACCGAGCCATCCGTCGGCCGTAACCCCCTCTTCCAGATCATGCTCACCCACCGCGTCGCTGACAGGCGCCGCGTGAATGGCCTGCGCATCGGGAATGTCACGACGACACCGAGTCCCGCGGCGGTAGGCGCGGTCAAGACCGATCTCGACCTTGACATCTTCGATTCGCTCAACGATCTGAAGGGGAAACTCTCTTACGCCACCGATCTGTTCGATGGTGCTACCGCCGAGCGGTTCGTCGCCGTCTTCAAGTCGGTGATGGAGACGATCGCTGCCGGTCCAGAGGCGCGGGTCGGTGACATGGACCTGTTGCCCGCACCGGAGTCGCGACAACTCGATGCGTGGTCGTGTGGTGAGACGCTCGATGTTCCCGGGGCGACTCTTGACGAGTTGGTGCGCCGGCAGGTCGCGGCGAGCCCGGACGTGGTCGCGGTCATCGCTGATGACGGCACTGAACTTACCTATGGCGACCTTGATGCGCGGGTCAACGCTCTCGCCCACCTCCTCGTTGAGGAGGGCGTGCGGGTCGGGGATCGGGTCGCGGTCGCACTGCCGCGCTCGGCCGATCTGGTTGTCGCTCTGGCCGGGGTGATCCGTGCCGGGGCGGCGTATGTGCCGATCGACCCCGACTACCCCGCCGAACGCGTCAAGCACATTCTTGCGGACGCCGAACCACGTGCGGTGATCACAGACCGGCACACCGCCGGTGTTCACCATCAGGTGCTCACCGATCATCCTGTGCACATCCTGTTCATCGACGACGAATCGGTGCGGCGACACCTCGATGCCGGCGTGATCGACCCACCGCGGGTCTCGCGTCCGCTGCTCCTGTCGGATGCCGCGTACGTGATCTTCACTTCCGGCACCACCGGACGCCCCAAGGGCGTTCAGATCACTCACCGAGCAATAGTCAACCGACTGTGGTGGATGCGTGATCTCTACCGGATCGGTGCGCCGGACCGGGTGCTGTTGAAGACTCCGTTCACGTTCGACGTGTCGGTGTGGGAGTTCTTCCTGCCGCTGGTCACCGGCGCAGTGGTGGTCGTGGCGCAGGAGGGCGGGCACAAGGATCCGCAGTATCTGCTCGAAGTGATCGATCGTCGTGCGGTGACGGTCACTCATTTCGTGCCGTCGATGCTGCAGGCCTTCCTCACCGCGGACCCGGGCCGGACATCGGTGGGTTCGGTACGACGAGTGTTCTGCTCCGGCGAGGCACTGCCCGTTTCGCCCGCGGCCGGTGCCGTCGCGCTGTTCGAGAACGCGGAGTTGCACAACCTCTACGGGCCGACGGAGGCGGCCGTGGATGTGACCGCTCACCCGGTGGTTCAGGCCGAGCTCGTCGATGCGGTGGGGGTGCCGATCGGTGTTCCGGTGGCGCATACGACGGCGCGTGTTCTTGACGCGTGGTTGCGTCCGGTGCCGGTCGGTGTGGCAGGTGAGCTCTACCTGGGTGGGGTACAACTCGCGGATGGATATGTGGCTCGGGCGGGCCTGACCGCTGACCGATTCGTGGCTGATCCGTTCAGTGACGAGGGCGGACGGTTGTATCGCACGGGCGATGTGGTGCGGTGGAACTCCCGAGGGCAGTTGGAATACCTCGGTCGCAGCGATGATCAGGTGAAGATACGCGGATACCGCATCGAACTCGGCGAAATCAGTGCCGTCCTCGAACAGTATCCAGGAGTGTCGGGTGCGGCGATCGCCACCTTGGATCACCCGGCCGGCGGAAAGTACCTCGCGGCATACGTGACCACGGCCAGTGCCACGACGGCCGAGGACGCGGTGCTGTTCGACGCGCTGCGCGAGCATCTCGCACAGTCGCTGCCGGACTACATGGTGCCCACGGCGTTCCTGCGCCTGGACCGATTCCCGGTCACGGCGAACGGGAAACTGGATCGCCGCGCGTTGCCGCAACCGAGCCTGGCTGCCGGCACAGCCGACGGCCGGCCGCCGGAAACCGACACCGAGATCGCCCTCGCCGGCATGTTCCGCGACGTACTGCACCTCAGCGACGACGTCGAACTCGGCGTGGACAACGACTTCTTCCGCCTGGGTGGCGACAGCATTTCCGCGGCACGACTCGTTGCCTGCGCTCGTGAGCACGATCTGACGTTCAAACTGTCCGAGGTGTTCGTGCGACGGACTATCGGCGCCCTCGCCGCGCTGCTTGCACCGTCGACGCACGGCGCCATTTCGGCCGAGCCGGTTCTTGTGCCGACTTCTGCTGCCCTCGAGCGCCTGCGCGAGGCGGACGCCGCGCCCGACGAGTACGTCTTCACCGAGCTCATCAACTTCCCCGCGCGGTCGACGAGCGAATCGGTCGCCTCGTCTTTCCGCTCACTCGTCGCCAACACGGACGCGCTTCGCCTGTCGGTTGACGCTACCGGCCGGCGGCTCTGGTTCACCTACCTCCTACCTCCGGAAAGAGTCCAGCCCCAGACCGTGGAGCTGACCGCCGACACGAACGTCGACGTGGACGCAATCAGGTCGGCCGCCGTTGATCTCATCGACATCTCGACCGGCCGCCCGGCTGCCCTCGCGTTCACACACAACCCCGAACAGACGGTTGCAGTGCTCGCCGTCCACGCGGCAACCGTCGACCGAGCCTCGCTGCACCGTCTGGCGGAGGCACTTCAGCAGGCAGTGTCCGGTGTAGTGGAAGTGTCCCGCCCACCAGCGCTCGTCCCTGCGCTCGAAGCCATCGAAGCAGCCGGCGACGCGGTCGCTACGGACGGCCTCGATCGCTGGAAAGGCCTTCTCGCCCGAGCCCGGACGATCGACGTACCCACCTTTGCTCATGCCACCGTCTCCACCTTCCGCTGGGACAGCTCCCTCACCGAAGGCGTCGTCAGAAAAGCCATCCGCAACGCGCTCCACTCGACAGGAATCGCACCACTGATCGGCGGCGTGGTCGACGAAGATGTCCAGCTGACTCCCGATGACAACACGATGTCAGTCGGTCCGTTCACCGCGGCCGCCACCATCGCTCTCGACGAGGCCGAGCCGACCGGGACCGCCGAGCTGGCACTGCTGCGCTACCACAACAAGGCCGGACGCCGAGCATTGCGGCGTGCCCCCTCTCCCCCGGTGATCCTCACGCGGGTCTATGGGCCGGACAGCGGGTCACCAACCCCAGAGGGCACCGAGCAGTTGTATCGCGCGATTGTCCGGTATCACATCGCCCCGGACACGACAACGATCACTTTCCTCGGCTTCGCGGAAAAAGTGGTCACCGATCTCCGAGAAGCTCTGGCAGCGGAAATTCGTTAGGTTAGGCAATGCTAAGGTCTTGATTCTGACCTGCTCGATGAGGAGTCGCCGTGCCGCGTCGCGCCCGCCCCAGCGTCGTACACACCATTGCCCTGCGGGAGTTGGAGGTGGCGCGGGTTGTCGACGTCACTCCCGGGATGCGCCGTGTGACCCTGACCGGTGATCAGCTGGGATCGTTCACCGGAAGCGACGGTACGACCTTCCCCGAGTTCGCCAGCGAGGGCTTCGACGACAATGTCCGGCTGATCTTCCCGTACCCCGGCGAGAGCGAGCCCGTGCTCCCGGTCTACAAGGACGGCAAGTACAGGTGGCCGGCCGACCCGCCGGCGCTGTGGCGGGTCTACACGGTACGACGTTACGACGCGCAGGCTCGCGAGCTCGACCTCGACTTCGTGAAACACGGTGTGGGCGTCGCGACGACGTGGGCGTACCGGGCGAAGCCCGGCGATCGCCTCCACGTCGGGGGACCTTCGGTCTCCACCAGGCGGCCCGAAGGTTACGACTGGTACCTCGTTGTCGGCGACGACACGGCCATCCCGGCGATCGACCGGTTGCTCGGGGAACTGCCCGACGATGCACAGGCCGAGGTCTACATCGAGGTGGCCGAGGAGTCGCACCGGATCGACTTCCCGGAACGCCCCGGTGTCGAGGTGACCTGGGTCGTGCGGAACGGACTGGCAGCGGGATCCGAGCCATTGCTGCTGCGGGCGGTAAGCGAGGCCGGCGGCCGGCGAGAGGGCTCGATGTTCGCCTGGCTCGCCGGGGAACAGTCCGTCGTACGTGATCTGCGGCGGTACCTCGTCGAGGAGCGCGGTGTCGACAAGTCCGACATCGACTTCACCGGCTACTGGCGGCGCGCAGAGGTTGTGGCGTTGGACGAAGACCCCGCCATGCCGGACCCCGAGCGCAACGACGAGGCCTTCGAGAAGTTCCACGAGATGTCCGAGTTGCTTCCGCCGTTGGCGATTCGGGTGGCCGCGAATCTAGGCATCGCCGACTGCATCAGCCGCGGGGTGCGCACCGTACCCGCGCTCGCACTGCACACCGGCGCGAACGAACGCTCCCTGGCGAAGTTCTTGCGGTACTTGCAGGCGATCGAACTCCTGGAACAAGAAGGCGATGAATACAAGCTCAGTGAGACCGGCGAGTTCCTGACCAACGAGTCCGTGCTCGATCACCTGGTTTCCGGCGGGGTCGACTTCCGCATGTCGCAGGCCTTCCACGGTCTTGAAGCGGCGGTCCGCCACGATCATCCGGTGTTGGAGTCGGTGACCGGCAAAGACTGGGACGCCCTCCGCAGCGATGCGACCTTTGAGCACAAGCGTTTGGAGAACAAGTCCCGGTTCGCGCAGGTACTCGCCGAGCCGCTCGCGAAGTCACCCGTACTCGGGGGCGTCGGCAAGGTGGTTGTCCACGCAGCTGGTGCGGTGGTCCACGCCGACTACCTCACCGCGGGGCATCCGGAGGCGACGGTGACCATCGTGGCGCTCCCCACCGCGGCGGACTGGTTCCGCAGGGACATTCCGATCAGCATCGCGGACGCGACGCGACGCGACCGGATACGGATTGTCGAGCAGTCGGTGTTCGAGAAGACCGAACCCGCGGACGCCGTACTCATCATCGACACGCTCGGGCAGTATCGTGACGCGGAGGCGAAGCTCATTCTTCAGCGGGCCGCTGCGAGCCTGAGCCCCGGTGGCCGGGTGCTGTTGGTGGAGGACACTCTCGATCTCGACGAGTTGGACGAACACGACGCAGAACTCGACATTCTGCGGTTGACGCTCCACGGGTCCGGATACCGCACCGAGGACGAACTCGAGGCGGTCATTGCCGGCGCCGGATTGAAAGTGATCGCGACGCCGCTCGTGGGATGGGGTAACACGTTGCGAGTGCTGGCGCCGTGACCTGAGGTGGTGGGCCCGCCGAGCAGTCCGGCCGGGTCGTCCACGACGAGCCCGGCGACCGCCCCTACCGCAGGGTCATGAAGCCACTTCGTCACCAGCTTGGAGCTTCTCCATGACCTCGATCCAGTGACCCAGTCGCGAGTCCTCGGCCAGGGTGATGAAGTCGATCCGGTCCACGCCCGCGGTGCGCCACCGCTCCACCAGATCCATGAGGCGCACCGAGTCCATCCCCTGGTCGCGGAGGCTCAACTCGTAGTCGATCTCCGCGGGTTCGAGGTACAACACGTCGGCGACGTCGGCGATCAACTGCTCGGTGCTCAGGCTCATCAGGACTCCTCGTTCATTGCTTGCCCAACCTCTTCTGACAGTTCCAGCCGCTGTGTCACACGGTGGCGATCAGCGCTTCCTCGCCGCTGTACGGTCGCAGGCCGTCGGTCCGGCCCGCGAAGTAGCGATCGGCCAGGTCGGTTGCCGAGACGTGTTCGGCCTCGGCGAAACCTGCTTGTCGCGCCAGTTCGATGATCTGGCCGGGAGTGTAGAAGCCGATGAACGGCGTGCCGGCCCGCCGAGCGCCCTCCCTGGAGGCTCGCCGAATCTGTACGTCCTCGGGCGCGAGATCTTCGAGATGACGGAAGAACGTGAGGATCAGTGAGGAGCCGGACGGCAGACTCGCCACCCGCTTGAGGGTCTCCGTCGTGGCCTGTTCGGTCAGATACATGGTGACCCCCAGCCAGGACACCACCGCGGGACGTGAGGTATCGAATCCCGCCGCCTGCAGCCGATCCCACCAGTCGTCGTTCGCTTCGAAATCGACCGGAACCAGGCGCAGCCAATCCGGGATGTCATATCCGAGTTCGATCAACCGGCTCCGCTTCCATCCCTGCGTCTCCGGCTGGTCGATCTCGAAGACGGTCATGGTCGAGCCCGCATCGGGATGACGCTGAGCGTAGGTGTCCAAGCCCGCGCCGAGGATCACGTACTGATCCACGCCGCGGCTCGCGGCCTGCGCCACCAGGTCCTCGGTCAACCGTGCCCGCCCGACGACGGTGGCGCGCTTTCCTCGCGAGTCGCCAGGGACCATGTCTCCGCGCTCGCGCCATCCGTCGTCGTCCTGCGCCAGCCGGGCACCCAGCACGTCCTCAAGGACGTGCGGCGGCTCGTCCACCTGTGTGTGCAAGGCGCGCCACAATGCGGTCCGTACCGCTGTGTTGTCCGGCGTGCCGACAGCATTTCCCGTCATGAGTCAGTCCTTCCCGACTTGTTGTTCATGCTCCGTCCGGCCTCCCATGCGCTCCACAGCCCGCCGTACACGCCACCAGCGGCGACCAGCTCGTCATGTGTTCCGGTCTCGATGATCCGGCCGTGTTCCATGACGACGATCCGGTCACAGGTCGCGGCTTGGGAGAGGCGATGTGCGATCACCAACCCGGTGCGACCACGCAAAGCCGCCTCGGCGGCACGGTCCAACAACCCCGCATGGGTGGAGCCGGCCTCGGCGGTCGCCTCGTCGAGGATCGCCAGTTCCGGGTCGGCGAGCAGTAGCCGGGCGAGGGCGAGCTGTTGAGCCTGTGCATCGGTGAGCGGATGCCCGCCGGTCCCGATCATCGTGTTGAGATCGTCCGGCAGCAGGTCGAGCAGACCGGCTGCCCCGGTGGCGTCCAGCGCTGCGTGGATGTCGTGGTCGGTGGCCCTGGGGGCGCCGAGCGTGAGATTGTCCCGCAGGGTGCCGGCGAACACGTGCGTCTCTTGGGTGATCAACGTGGTTCGGCCGGGCTGGGCCACCGTCCCGGCGTCGGGTAGATGTATGCCGGCGATGACGGCGGCAAGCGTCGTCTTGCCGGCCCCGGAGGCGCCGACCACAGCGATGCGCTGACCGGTGGGGACGTCGAGGGTGAGGTTGTCGAACACGCGGGGGCCGTCGCCGTAGCTGAATGCGACCTCCTGAAGCCGCACGGCGATGCCCGTGTCCGCTGTCGCTGTCGGCTCGCTCGCTTCCTCCGGGATGGTGGCGACCCCGATAATGCGGCTGAGCGATGCGAGGGCCGACTGGAGGTCGTCGACGACGTACAGCAGCTCGTTGATCGGTCCGAGCAGGCGCAGGACGATCAGCGCCGAGGCGGTGGCGCCGCCGACGGTGGATGCGTCCGCATCGATCAGGACGAAGCCGACGACGAGGACGGTGGCCAGGCTCAGACATTCACCGAAGTTCAGGCGGAGGCTGAGCATGGCCATCACGGTGCGCGCGCGGAGTGTGCGCACCGCGACGCCCCAGGATGCGGCCATCACGGTGTGGTGCCGCTGCTCGGTGAGCCCGAGCCCGAGCACGGTGGCGTAGCCGCGCTGGGACTCGAGGATCTGCTGTGCCCGCGCGCTCATCGCCGCGCGTTCGGCGCCGTATACCTGCGGGCCGATGCGGAGATACCAGCGCATGACGAGTACGTAGACGGGCAGTACGACGACGAACGCGGCGGCGTACGGCCATTCCAGTGCCGCAAGCCCGCCCAGCGACGCGACGATGGTGAACGCGCTGACGGTGACCGCGGGGATCACGGCGGGTGCGGCATCGGCTATGGCGGTGACGTCGTCGCTGGTCCGGGAGATCAGGTCCCCGGTCCCGGCGCGTTCGACGATGTGCTGCGGGAGTGTCATGGCGCGGCCCACGAGCTGTTCGCGCAGCGCGGCGAGGATGGTGTGGTAGACGCGGGTGGCGAGCACGATCGTCACCGCGGTGCCGACCGCGCCGAGAACCGCCGAGAGCGCCATGACGGCCGTGACCATCAGCAGGGTGCCGAGGTCAGCGGTACCAGCCTGCACCCGGTCGACAAGGAACCCGACTATCAAGGGCGGGATCAAGTTGACGCCGGTGCTGACTATCCCCAGCACTCCGACAGTGGCGAGCCGGAGCCGGTGCCCGCGGCTGAGCCGCCACACCTCCCTGGCTGTGTCCCTGCTGCCCGCAACCGGCAGCGCGTGCCCGGTTGCCGCGGATGCCCCGCTCATGACGTTGTCCTTACGCGCACCGGTGCGTCCTCGAGCAGGTCGACGACGCGGTCGCAACTGCCCAGCAACGCGGGGGACGAGGTGATCAGCAGGGTCGAGCGGCCCGCGCGGACGTCGCGCAGCCGCTTCGCGATCGTGTGCTCGGTGACCGAGTCGACCGCCGTGGTCGGGTCGTGCAGCACGAGCACCGGCGCGTCGCTCGCCAGGGCGCGGGCAAGCGCGAGTCGCTGGAGCTGGCCGCCGGAGAAGCGATTGCCGTCCTCGCCGACCGGGAGGTCGAGATCGGTGGCGAAATCACCGCATGCCGCAGCTCGCACCGCAGTTGTCACCAGCTCGGGTGCGGCCGCGGTGGCGGTGAGATTGTCGCGGATCGTTCCGCTGAACAGCATGACTCGGTGCGGCGTGAACGTGACCCAGGAGCGGTACTCCTGCGCAGTCAACTCCCGCGCGGCGATGCCGTCCAGGCGCACGGCCACCTCGCTGCCAGGCCCGCGCGGATCCAGCAGCGCCTCCGCGACGCGGGCAGCAGTCAGGTCGTCGGTGCGCACTCCCACGAGTTCTCCGGGCTCCACCCGGATCGTCGCGCCGGGCGTGGACACCTCCAGCACCGGCAGCTGCTGAACCACCGGCCGCGCCGCGTCGTCAGGCTCGGGCGTCACGGCGACGTCGGTCTTCAGCACGTCGATGATGCGCGCGGACGAGGCGCGGGCTCCGGCGAGGTTGGGGATGGAATCGTTCGCGATCGACTGGATCTGCGGCAGCAGCGCCTGAGCAAGGCCGACGGCGGCGATCAGCTCGCCGATGCTCAGCTGCCCGTCCACGGCGAACCAGCCCGCCAGCCCCATCACCGCTGCAACGAATGTTCCGGTGACCACACCGGAGCCCATCAGAAACCCCCCGAGCAGTCCCGCATTGCGCTTGGCGCCGACCAACGTCTCTTGGCTTGCCTGCCGGTACCTTCTGGTCGCCTCGGCCTCGGCGCGTATCCCCTTGACCACCCGATAGCCGGCCACGACATCCGTGGCCAGTCCGACTGTGGTGGCCAGCAGTCCCTGGTACTCGCGGGTGTCCCGGGACAGCCGCTCACTGAGGATTCCCATCAACCACACAGCCACCGGCGCCCCCACCAGCACCGCAAGCCCGAGTAGCCAGTGCGTCGTCAACAGCGATACAGCGATGAATCCGATGGTCGTGATCCTCGCGATCGGCATGATCACGAGCTGAACCCCGTTCCCCAGGCGGGCGACGTCGCTGGTCATCACCGAGACGACGCCGCCGCCCGGCGCGTGGACGCTGCCGCCGACCGGATGCAGTACGCCGGTCGAGAGGGTGCTCCGGAGGCGGTGCTGCACCAGCTGTATCGCATACGCGGTCAGTTGGACAGCGAACTTCGCCGCCACCGTCAACACGATGTACAAGGCCACCAGTGCGCCAAGCCACAACACCAACTGCCCCGCGTTCCCGGTTGCCAACGCCCGGTCGATCGCAAGGCCCATCACCACTGGGACCGCGGCCTCGCCCACCTGCCACACGATCGCGGCCAGCGCCGCAGGAACGGAGACCCGCCGCACCGAGAGGATCACTCGCAACAGGAATCGACCGGCCGTGGTCCCCGAGCCGGCCTCGAACGGCTGGACCTCGGGCGCATCGGTGGGCGCCTGCCAAAGCACGGGCAACCGACGAGTCAAAGGCCCCCGCCCCAGCCCCAAGGGGTCGGAGTGCGAGGCGTTCCTCATGGCCGCCCCCGGTCCGTGCCCAGCAGCGGGATGTCGGTGTGCTGAGTGAGCGCCGCAGCCACCCACACTCGCTGCTGCCGGGCTCGGGAGAGTTCGTCTTCCTGGAACGACCTGTCCGGGATCGAACACCAACAGGCCGTCGTCGCGGGGCGGTTGTCGTACCTGATGGAGGCTTCTCCTCGGTCGGGTGGGGGGATGGGTGGTGGCACGGGGCAAGGTTAGCCTAACCTTCATTAAGGTTGTAGTGATCGTTGCCTCGGTCGGCTCGATCTGGTCTCAAGAGAAGTGGGTGTGCTTCCGTTGACGGCTTCTGATCGTGTGGAGTTGAGTGCGAGCCAGCGAGGCAATTGGGTGGCTCGGAGGCTTGCCCCTGAGTCCTCGGTGTTCTGTGCGGGTCAGCTGATCTGGCTGAACGGCCCGGTGGATCCGGCCCTGTTCGCGTCCTCGGTCAGTGTTGTTTTCGCAGAGACCGACGCGTTGCGGGTACGTTTCGGTGACGACGACGGTGCCCCTTTCCAGTACGTCGACACCACCACGACACTCACGACAGAGATCGTCGATGCGGGCCACGGCGATGATCAGATCCGGGTACTGGCCCGCGGGCAACTCACCGCAGCACCAGCCACCGCCGCCGGGGAACCGACGACGAACTCGACCCTTGTCCGTCGCGAGAACGGCACCTGGGCATGGATCCTGATCACCAACATCCTGCTCGTTGACGGCTACAGCATTTCTCTGTTCATCCGCCGCGTCGCCGAGGTCTACTCCGCGATGCAAGCCGGCGATTCGGTCCCGGACCGCTGGTTCGGCAGCATGAAGAACGTCATAGACGCCAAGAATTCCGGCGATTCCAGGATCGAGGAAGGTTCCGCGTATTGGAGTAGCATCCTCGGAATCGAGATCGCCGGCCACGAGAACGTGGAGGACTTGTCCGGGGTCTTCGTATCTTCGAGTCAGCCAGTTGTCGTCCCGATACCCGACGACACCTACTCGAAGGTTCAGCAGTTCGCCCGCACGGCACGGGTCTCCTGGACCGATTCCCTGATCGCGCTGTGGGGCGTCTACACCGCTCTGGTCGACGGTCGTGACTATGTAGCGGTCCGGGTTCCTCTGATGATGCGCGACGACCGCGAATCACTGAAAACACCAAGCGCGATCTCAAGGGCAATCCCGATCGTCACCGCGATCAGCCCGTACCACACCTTCGAAAACGTCCTCGAGATCGTCGCAAACCAACTGAAGACTTCCCGGCGTCACACGACTGTCGAAGATCACCAGATCGCCCGTCTGTGGCCGAATGGTCAAGCGTCGTATCTCGCACTCCCGACAATCAACATCAGACTCTTCGATTCAATGCCGCGCCTGGGCGACATCGACGCGATCTCCGAAACAATCAGCACCGGCCCGGTCGGGTCACTCGACCTCGCGATCTACCGCCACCCCGACTCCGGAATCCGGCTCGAGCTGTCCACAGGATCGGCCACGAGCGATCCGCTCTTGCATGCTGAACAATTCAGCCGTTTCCTAAACGCCGTCCTCGACGGGGCCCCGGCCCAGACCCTGCACCAACTGAGCACCGGATTCACACCCGATGCTGATGGTCCGGACTCGACGTGGGCACGAGGCGAGACGCTCGATGTTGCGCCCGCGACGGTGGACGCGCTGGTGCGCCGCCGGGTCGCGGCCGATCCGGACGCGGTCGCGGTCGTCGCCGACAACGGCACCGAACTCACCTACAGCCAGTTCGACGCACGGGTCAACGCTCTCGCCCACCTCCTGATCGAGGAGGGCGTGCGGGTCGGGGACCGGGCCGCGATCGCCATGACACGCTCAGTCGACCTGGTCGTGGCGCTTACCGCAGTGATGCGCGCGGGAGCGGCCTACGTGCCGATCGATCCGGGATACCCCGCAGAACGCGTCCACCACATCCTCGACAACGCCGCACCCAGCATCGTGATCACCGACCAACACACCACAGAAATACATCAACACGTACTCAGTGAACATCGCGCACCAGCACTACGGATCGATGACCGCGACATACAGCACCACCTGGCCACCGGCCAGGAAACCGCCCCTGCTCTCACGCGGCCGCTGAACGACCTCGACGCAGCTGTCGTGATCTTCACGTCAGGAACGACGGGCAACCCGAAAGGCGTGGCCCTCACGCACCGCGCACTCGCCAACCGCCTCGCATGGGGTCAGCAAGTACTGGACTACAAATCGGACAGTGTGGCGCTGTCGAAGAGCGGTGTGGGTTTTGTCGATGCGGTGACCGAGTTGTTCGGGCCGATGGTCGCCGGTGCCCGGATCGTGGTCGTGCCCGCGGAGACCGCGCAGGATCCGGCCGGTCTGCTCGACACCATCGTCCGACACCGCGTCACACATCTGCTGACCGTGCCCAGCCTGGCCGACGTCCTCGTCCGCCACGACAACGCACCCGCAGCGCTGGCCACGGTCCGGTCGTGGGTTTCCTCCGGTGAAGCACTCACCCCGGGCACCGCGACGACCATGCGAACGACCGCACCACAAGCAGTACTGCACAACTTCTACGGCTCAACCGAAGTCACCGGCGACGGCACAACGGCCACCATCACCCACACCGACAACACCCCCATCGGTGCACCGGTCGCGAACACGACAGCACACGTTCTTGACGCCTGGCTGCGTCCAGTACCGGCCGGTGTCGCAGGAGAGCTGTACCTGGGTGGAGTGCAACTCGCCGACGGATACGTCGTACGCCCGGGTCTGACCGCTGACCGATTTGTTGCTGATCCGTTCAGTGACAACGGTGCGCGGCTGTATCGCACCGGCGATGTCGTGCGATGGAACTCCCTAGGGCAGTTGGAATACCTCGGCCGCAGCGATGACCAGGTGAAGATACGCGGATACCGGATCGAACCCGGCGAAATCCGTGCCGTCCTCGAACAACACCCCGCCGTGTCAGGCGCCGCCATTACCGCCTTGGACCACCCCGCCGGCGGAAAACACCTCGCCGCATACATCACCACGACCAGCACCACGGACGACGCAGTGCCGATCGACGCACTCCGCGAGCACCTCGCGCGATCGCTGCCGGACTACATGCTCCCCGCGACGTTCACACGCCTGGACCGATTCCCCGTCACCGCCAACGGGAAGCTCGACCGCCACGCACTGCCCCAACCAGACCTGACCGCAGGCACAGCCGATGGCCGACCACCCCAAACCACCACCGAAATCGCCCTCGCCAGCATCTACCGCGACGTACTCCACCTCGACAACAACACCGACCTCGGCGTGGACAACGACTTCTTCCGCCTGGGCGGACACTCACTGCTCGCCGCACGAGTCGTCGCACGCGCCAACGCACTGCTCAGCGCCGCACTCACACTGCGCGACGTCTTCGACCACCCCCGCATCAGCGAACTCGCCCGAATCGCCGACAACACCACCGCTACCACCGAAACATCCAGCACACGAATCGGCGAACTACCCCGCCCAACCCCACTACCAGTCTCATACGGACAACAAGCACTCTGGTTCACAGAGCAGATCGCAGGGCGTCCGATCTATCGGACTGAAATCGTGCTGCAAGCAGGCGTGCGGCTCGATCTGGATGCTTTGGCAACGGCGGTACGCCGGGTGGTCGCTCGTCACGAGATCTTGCGTACGATCCTCGTGCCGGACGAGGAGTCCTCATCGCTCCGCCAGGTCATCTGCGCGGAACCCGACGACGACACCAAGGTCCTGGAGGTCGAACACGTCGGTCCTGATCTGCTCAGCGACAAGATCGCTCAGGTTGCCGCACTGCCACTTGACTTCACCTCCGAGTTCGGGCTGAAGTTTCATTTGTTGCGCCATTCCGATGGCGATTTGCTCGTAGCTTACGGGCACCACATAGTCACCGATGCGGATTCCTTTGGGATCCTTGTTCACGAGCTGAACAAGTTCTATCTCGAAGCGGCTTCCGGAAATTCCACCGAGGTCGCGCCCTTGGCGATCCAGTATGCCGACTTCGCGGTCTGGCAGCGACATGTGCTGGGCAGCCGGAGAGATCCGGAATCTCGCTATCAATCGGACCTGCGGTACTGGCAGGACACACTGTCGGATCTCCCGACGGAAACCGTCCTACCCCTCGACCAGCCACGCGACGGATCCGAAGAACGAACCATACGACCTGTCACCACGTCCCTCACCAGCAATGAGACAGCCACGGTCGACGAATTCCTGGTCGAGCACAAGGCAACACCGCTGCAGGCGTTGATCGCGGCATTTTCGCTGGCGCTCTGGGATGAAGGTGCCGGAGATACGGTACCTATCGGCACCCCGGCCAGTTTGCGCGACCAGCCCGAATTGCAGGACCTCATCGGGTACTTCGTGAACACCGTCGTGGTGCGCGCCGATATCGACGCTGCAACCGGGTTCGCGCAGACGCTGCTCCGTTGCCGCGATCGCATGCTCGAAGCTGCTGACCACAAGCTCGTTCCGTTCGAGCACGTCGTCGAGGCGGTGAACCCGCCGCGGCAGGTCGGGATCAGCCCGCTTTTCCAGGTGATGGCCGCCTACGTGGATCGCGGTGGAGATTCGGGTGCGGCGTCACCGTTCACCAACTACGCCTCGACCACTGCGGATGGCCCGCTGGCATCCCAGCCTGCGCTGTTCGATCTCGTGTCGAGTATCGAAAGACTTGACAGCGGCGCATTCGGAATGAATCTGAACGCGGCCCGCGAGTTGTTCTCGGCGGAAACCACGTCACGATTGTTGCGGAACACAGCACGCTTCCTTGTGCTTGGATCCCAGCACCCGGATCTGACGGTCAAGCAACTCGCCCAGATCGTTCGTGCCGGCGACGAGGGCCGGACCAGAGCTGACAACAATGTCGGTGACATTCGCCGCTTCCATCTGCCGCTTGAAGATTTCGACATCAGCGTGGCTCCGCTCTGGCGGGCGGCGATCGACCACGTCAGTCACGCTCTGTCGGGAGCAAGCCTCGCCTTGCGATTGGCAATTCGCGACAGCGGCGCCGGTGAACTTGTCGCCGAGACCGGCAATCCTGAGATGCTGGATGCGGTCAGGGAGAAGCTCACCGAGCTGGTCACTGCATATCAGGCAAAGATTCCGATGGTCGTCGTCACGTCCACTCGGGCCGCGTCTGGATACAAGGACGACGAACTGGCGGCTGTCCTTGACGATCCGTTCTGGGAGGACTGGGTAGATCAGCTCGCTGATGCGACCGCCACTGTGCTGCGGCAGCGAGGCGACTCGGTAGCTTCGGAAGCATCAAGTGTCACGGCTGGACGAGCGGTTCCCGCCGCAGACGAAACCTCTCTGCGGTCCGTTGTGCTGGCGGCCGTGGCCAAGGCCTTGGCCGAGATCGCTGAAGGTGATCTGCTCGTGGAACTCCATGAGTCCGACGGTCCCCTGATGACGCGTAGATTCCCCGTGCTGCTCGATGATGGTGATGTCATCGGACTGAGCCCGGAGCGAGCGGCCGAATATGCCTCGCTGGCCGGACACCCCCGGTTCAGCCGCTTCTTCGATGATCTTCCGATCCCACGGATCCGTGTAGGTGTGTTCCGCAGCCACGCGGAGCTGATCACCGAGCCTGCTGCGGGTGTCGGCGTACCAGAGGATGGACTCGACATCCATGTCCTCATCGCGGGTCGTGAGCCCGACGATTGCGTCGTCCGCGTCTGGGTGGAGTCGGCGGAAACCGTTGATGTCGACACCGAGGCACTGGCCGCCGCCATCACCGAAGAGATTGCCGGAGCCGGAGTCCCTGCCCCCGGCCGCGAGCGTCGAGAGGCATTCACTCTGCGTCGCGCCGACCGGGTCACGTTGACACCCGGCGAAGAAGAATCCATCCGAGCCCGCTACGGGCACGACGCCCAGATCCTTCCGCTTGCCCCCTTGCAGCGCGGATTGTTCTATCACCTACTGCGGTCCCGGGAATCAGACGACCACAACACCTACGTCTCGCAGATCACCCGACAGATTGCGGGAGATCTCGACCCCGAGCGGATGACGACCTCCATCGCCAGTGCGATGGAGAGGTACCCCAACCTCCAGGCGGCGTTCGTCCCTCCCGGGGACGTACAGGTGATCCCGTCCGGTGTCGAAGTCCCGGTGCGGGTCATCCGATTGGACGAGTGGGGTGGCCGCGGGGTCGATGTGGAGCAGTTCCTGGCGGCCGAGCGAGGTGAGCCGTTCGACTTCGAGGTCCCGCCTCTGATCCGATTCACACTGCTCGAACACGGCCACCAAGCGTGGACATTGGTCATGAGTTTTGAACACATCCTGCTGGATGGCTGGTCCATCAACGCGCTGTTCGCCGAAATCCTCAGCATCTACGCCGATGACGGATACGTCGATCGCGTGCGACCGGCGTCTTTCCGCTCCTACCTGGACTGGGTCGACGACCAGGATCCCGCTGCCGCCTATCGCGCCTGGGACGGCTACCTTGCGGAACTGGCGGGTCCGACGTTGCTGTGCCCTGACTTCGTCGACCTCGGTGATGCACAGAGCGAGACCGGTGAACTTCACCTCGATCTCAGCCCGGCAGAAGCCGCGATGGTGTTCGGTGCTGCACGAGACGCCATGGTCACGGTGGGTACCCTGCTGCAGACCGCCTGGGGGATCGCGCTCGGCCGGCTCACCGGCAGCAACGACGTTGTATTCGGTAACACGGTTTCCGGACGGCCGCCGTCGTTGCCCGACGCCGACCGAATCATCGGGCTGCTGTTCAACACGGTCCCGATGCGGGTGAGTCTGGCCCCGTTCGAAACGAATCGGCAGCTGCTCGCCCAGGTCCAGTCCGAGCAGCTGCTCGTCATCGACCATCCGCAAGCCGCTCTGACACAGATCCAGACCAATGCAGGCGTTCCTGTTCTGTTCGACACGCTGTTCGTGGTGCAGAACGTGCCGCTCGCCAGGGCTGCGGGGCAAGACACAGCCGGGTTGCAGGTCGTCGACGCGAAGGTCGATGACGCGACGCACTACCCCGTGACGTTCGCGGTAGACCCAGAAGAACGCGACGGAGCGGCGACCGTGCACGTACGCCTGTCCTACCGCCGGGACGTTTTCGATGCCCCGGCCGCGGAGCTGTTGCTCAAGCGCTACGTTCAGGTGCTCGTTTCTCTCACTCGCCGGCTTGACGAGCCCGTCGGTACGTTGTCCGCCCTGTTGCCGGACGAGACTGCCCCGCATACGGGTATCGCCGCTGATCTCATCCGCGACATCGAACCGGTCACGGTCGCCGAGTTGCTGCACCGGCAGGTGCGGCTGTCCGGATCGGAGACGGCGCTTGTCGCCGGCGATCGCCGGTTCACCTTCGCGGAGTTCTTCGCCGAGGTGAACCGCTACGCCCGCCTGCTCCTTGAAGAGGGAGTGTGCCCAGAGCATCGGGTCGCATTGCTGCTGCCGCGCGACGAGCGCACGGTCATCGCGATGTTCGCGGTGTTCGCCATTGGGGCCGCCTACGTCCCGGTGGACAGTGAATTGCCGGACGAACGGATCGGCTACATGATCGAGGTCGCTGAACCGACCGTCACTCTGGTGACCGACCGCGACGTGGATCGGCTCGCCGGCACCGTCGGCAAGGTGATCAACCTGGATTCCGCAACGACGGTGGATCGCCTCGCGCAGATTGCCGCGGCTCCGGTCACCGCAGCGGAACGCGGCGGGCAGGTCTCGCTCGACAACCTCGCGTACATCATCTTCACCTCGGGAACCACCGGACGGCCCAAGGGAGTTGCCGTCGGCTACCGCGGACTGACGAACATGTACTTCAACCACGTCGAGAAGATCTTCGATCGGGTGGTGGACCACCAGCGCGGGCGCCGGTTGAAGATCGCGCACACGACGTCCTTCTCCTTCGACGCCTCGTGGGAGCAGCTGTTCTGGCTGCTGAACGGCCACGAGGTGCACGTCATCGACGAGGAGATGCGACGCGACCATCAGCGGCTGCTGGCGCACTATGACGAGGTGCGTATGGACGGGTTCGATGTGACCCCGTCCTACGGGCAACTGCTGGTCGAAGAAGGGCTGCTCGAGCGAGACCGGCCGGGCGGCCGGTCCGTGTCCTCCGATGCGCCCGGTGTCGTCTTCGTCTCCCTCGGTGGCGAGGCCGTCCCCGACCGGCTCTGGCAACAGCTGCGCGGCGCACCGGGAGTCGAGTCGTACAACCTCTACGGACCCACCGAGTACACCATCAACGCCCTCGGCGCCGACCTGGCCGACAGCACCAACTCGAGTGTCGGGACGCCGATCTTCAACACCCGGGCCTACATCCTCGACGAGAACCTGCAACCTGCCCTTCCCGGTGTCGCCGGCGAGCTCTACCTGGCCGGCGAAGGAACCGCGCGCGGATACTGGGGCCAGTCCGCGCTGACCGCCGAACGTTTTGTCGCCTGCCCGTGGGAACCCGCGGAACGCATGTATCGCACCGGAGATCTCGCCCGGTGGAACGAAGCCGGGATGATCGACTACCTCGGTCGCGCCGACGAGCAGATCAAGATTCGCGGTTATCGCATCGAACCGGACGAGATCCGGGACGTGGTGCAAAAGTTCCCCGAGGTGACGCGCGCCGAAGTGGTCGCCTTCGAGCATGCCACGGGGCTCCAACTGGCTGCCTACTACAGCACGAGCGCGGACCTCGACATCAGTGAGTCGTTGCGCAGCCATCTGGCCAGGTACTTGCCTGACTACATGGTCCCGGCAGCCCTCGTCCCGGTGGAGTCCTTCCCCCTCACTCCGACCGGGAAGCTGGATCGCCGAGCGTTGCCTGCGGCTGACGTGGCCGCGTCCGGAGTCAGCGCGGGCCGGGCACTCGAGTCGGAGACGGAGCTGGCGGTGGCCGCGGTCTTCCGTGCTGTGCTCGACCTCGACGAGGGACTGGTCCTGGGCGCCGCAGACGACTTCTTCCGGCTGGGCGGGCATTCGCTCGCGGCGATGCGGCTTGCGTCGCAGATGAATCGCGCGTTCCCCGTGAACATAGCGATGCGGGACGTCATCACCGCTTCAACGATCGGCGAACTGAGTGCGGTGGTCGACAAGAAGCTGCAGCCGGGTGCCGATCCCGAGGTCGACATCACCACGATCGCGACCCGATTCACTCAGTCCCTGAACGGCCGCACTCTGTTCTGCGCGCACCCGAAGTTCGGCGCCTCGTCCAAGTACTCGGAATTGGCGGGATACCTCCCGGACGGGGTCGGGCTGGTCGGTATCGATGATCCGGCGATCATCGGCCTGGACGTCGAGTTCGATGACCTCGACGACCTCGCCTCGACCTATGCCGACGTCATCCAGGGGCTGCAGCCGGCCGGACCGTACGAACTGCTGGGCTGGTCGTACGGCGCACACATCATGTTTGCCGTGGCGCGCCAGCTTCTCTCCCGAGGGGAACGCATCGACTCCCTGGTGATCGTGGATACCATGCCCGCCGGTTCGGAAAACTCGACGGAACTCCGCGTACGACCGGGAACTGCCGAGTCGATGCGTGACGAGATGTTGAAAGCCTTCGGCGAGGAAGCGTTCAACGAGTTGCTCGCCGACGCAAAGCAACTCAAGGCTGTCGAGACGGCCGCCCGTCGTTGTGATGTCCTGATGTCCGCGCCGACGCGGGGCAGTCTCGACATCGAGACGCTCGTGATCGCGTCATCCGCGACTCACGCGTCTCGAGTGGCGGAGCTGGGCCGCGAGGATGCGCTGGGATGGGACTGTCACTTGACCGACTTCTCGTTCTTCGTCGCTGAAGACGAAGACCATGAGTCCATCCTGGAGCCCGATTCCGGTCTACCGAAATGGGGCCCACTGCTGACGAACCTGTTGGTCGGCTGAGTGGATTTCGTTGTCTGGTGCAGTACGGCGAGCCGTACTGCACCAGACTCGGAGCCGATGGCTCAGGTGATGGCGGCAGCGTCTTGCAGGCTGTCGAACAGGGCCGCGCGGCGCATGTAGGCGCGGGCGGTGTCGAACTTCTCGGCGGTGCGGCGCAGTTCGTTGAAATTGTGTCGACGCACCTCGGGGTCGCGTTCTTCCAACAGCCGTTTGTTGGCGATCGTCTGGGCCTGTACGTAGTTCACCGCGGCATGGCGGCGCTGGCGGCTGTAAAGGTCGAGCAGGTCGTCGCCGCCCTCACCGGCGATCACCTTCGCCAGCTTCTCCGTCAGGTTGATGGCGTCATGGATGCCGCCGTTCATGCCCATGCCGCCGATCGGGTTGTTCACGTGCGCGCTGTCGCCGGCGAGCAGGATGCGCCCCTGACGGAAGCTCGCGGCCACGCGCTGATTGACTGGGTAGACGTTGCGGTACTCGACGTCGTACGAGCCGGTCTTCGGGAGGAACTTCTGCAGCCGCTGCTCGACGCGCGCCGGCGACAACGCGGTGGCATCGTCCTCGTCGTGGCCGATCGGCAGAATCACTCGCCAGAGCCCGTCGGGCGTTTCTCCCCGCACCTTGAACACGTTGGCCCACTCATTGGGGTCGGAGAAGTAGTTGCGAAACGCCAGATCCGGCTTGACGGTCCTGAGGTCGAAGCTGGTCGCGATCTTGATGAAC
Source organism: Streptomyces sp. NPDC051963 (assembly GCF_044593495.1). Classification (NCBI taxonomy): domain Bacteria; kingdom Bacillati; phylum Actinomycetota; class Actinomycetes; order Kitasatosporales; family Streptomycetaceae; genus Streptomyces; species Streptomyces sp. NPDC051963. The sequence continues at coordinate 596,450 of NZ_JBIUCC010000006.1, forward strand.
CGCTCCGGATAGGTGAATCCTTCGAATTCGATGCCGGCGAGCTTGCGCACCGTCGATCGGCCACCGTCACAGCCGACGACGTAGGCCGCCGCCATGCGTTCTGTGCCGGCGGGTGAGGTGTACTCCACCTCGATGCCGCTCGCGGTTTCGGTCAGACCGGTCAGCGTGTGGGAGAACCGCACGTCGAAGTCGGATTCGTTCGCATATTCCTCGGCGATGGCAGCGGTCAGCTTGTACTGCTCGTACTGCAGTACGTACGGGAACCGGACCTCGTCCTTGAGCCGGCCGAGATCGAACTCCGCGACGACCTCTCCGGTCGGCCGGTCGTGGAAGCGATAGGTGCTCGAGAGCAGACTGTGCGCCCGGATCTTCTCGGTTATGCCCAGGTCGTCGAGCATCTCCAGTGTGCTCGGATGGATGGTCGCCGCGCGCTGATCCTGAACCGGCTCCGGCTCGGACTCGAGCACGGTCACCGGGATACCGCGCCGATTAAGCGCCAGCGCGCAGACCATTCCGACGGGGCCCGCGCCCACGACGAGGACACGTGTGGTCTTGTTCGACATGCGTCTAGTTCTGCTCGCGCTGCAGACGCTTACTGACCTTGCCGACCGCGGTGTACGGGAACTCGTCGACGACCTCCACGACATCGGGGAGCTTGAACGTGGCGAGACCCTTGTCGCGCAGGAACTGGCGCAGCTTGCCCAAGGTGAGCTCGGCCGCGCTCTCCGGCGTCCGGGGAATCAGGTACGCCTTGATGCGTTCGCCGAGAACCTCGTCGTCGACACCGACGACGGAGACGTTGTGGACGCCGGTATGAGTGAGCAGCGCGTTCTCCAGCTCCTCGGGCGCGATCTTCTCGCCGCCCCGGTTGATCTGGTCCTTCGACCGTCCCACGACCCTGATGAAGCCGCGCTCGTCCCGCTCGACGATGTCGCCGGTGCGGTAGAAACCGTCGCTGGTGAACGCCAGCGCGTTCTGCTCGGGGTTGCGGTAGTACCCGCGGATCACCGACGGTCCTCGCGTCAGCAAGTGGCCGGGTGCACCGGGTGGCACGTCGTTGCCCTCGTCGTCGATGACGATGCACTCGTCGGCCGCCGAGGCCGGCCGGCCCTGGTAGCGCACGCTGGTGGCCCGATCGACGTCGGCGGGATTGCTGACGACGAGGCCCTCGCCCATCCCGAAGCTCTGCGACAGCTGCACGCCGAACTCCGGTTCGACCCGGCTCGCCACAGATTCGGTCAGCTTCGCACCGCCGCACATGAGCGTCTTCAGGCTGGAGAGGTCGTAGCGCTTGCGGAGCGAGGAGTTCAGCCAGGCCAGCAGGATCGGGGGCACCAGCGAAGCGCGGGTCACCCCGTGCTTCTCGATCAGCGGGAACGCCGTATCGGGGCTGCCGTTCGGTGCGATCACGATGGTGGCGCCCACGCTGAACGCGCCGAGGAATCCGGGCGAACGCGTCGACATGCTGTGGCAGATCGGGATGACCAGCAGATGCACGGTGCGCTCGGTGATGCCGCGTTCCCCGACGCTTCGCCGCAGCGCGTAGCCGTACGTCTGGTGAGTGTGCGGCATCAGCTTCGGAACACCCGTCGTGCCGCCTGACATCTGCAACAGAGCGACATCCTGCGGGCTGCACCGTCGCGCGTGCTCGAGCGATCCTTTCGACTGCAACGCCTTGTACTCAGCGCCGCCGCCATCACGTTCGAGTACTACGGTGTGCTCCAGATGGAGCCATCGCTGCTTCAGGTCGGCAGCCATCGCAGCGAGATCGGTGCCGCTGTCCGAGGCGACCGTGATGTAGGCACGCGCCTCGGCGATCTCGATGAAGTGCTCGATCTCGGCACGACGGTGCGCGATGGGAGCGACGACGGGAACCGCCCCGAGCTCCCACAAGGCGAAGACCAAGGCAATGTACTCATAGATGTTGGGCAGGTGCACCACCACCCGGTCGCCACGGCTCAGCCCCAACTCCTGCAGGCCGGCAGCGAGGCGGAGGACCTCGTCCGTGAGCTGTGCATAGCTCAACTCGGCTTTGCGGTCGATGACAGCGAGTTTGTCGGGACAGCGCTCCGCGGTGGCGAACAGCAGCTCCGGCAGCGTCTGATCGCGCCAGTACCCCTCGGCGACGTACTTGGCTGCCGTCTCCGACGGAAACGGAACGACCCCGTCAAGGGCCAACGGTTCGATGCTCAATTGGTTTCCCTTCGAGGAGCCGCCTCCCAGCCCAGCGAGGGTAGGCTACCCTAACCTCACGATCAGCGGTGCTGGATCCGGTCCGCCAGGGGACGCACACAGTGTCGATCAACCACGTGACCGGCCGAACCGGGATCGCGGCGCTGCTACCCGAAGACGTCGAGGTCGACGAGCGGACCAGCGGCATACCCCTCGATGCGCTGATGCCGCAGGAATACGCGGCGATCACGCGCGCCGTACCGACGCGACGCGCGGAATTCGCGACGGTTCGCTGTTGCGCACGGCAGGCGTCGTCCCGGCTCGAACATCCGGCCGTGCCGATCCTGGCGGGGAAGAACCGCGAACCCATCTGGCCCGACGGAGTGGTGGGCAGCCTCATGCATTGCGACGGGTATCGCGCCGCGGCGGTCACGAGCTCACTGGGCATCGCCTCGGTCGGCATCGACGCCGAAGTCCACCAACCGTTTCCTGATGGAGTCGACGAGGCCGACACCGTTGCCGGCGAGGTGCAGATGTTGACCCGGCTCGCGGCCATGTACCCCACGATCCACTGGGGACCGGGGTTGTTCAGCGCCAAGGAAAGCATCTACAAGACGTGGTATCGGCTGACGCATGCGTGGTTGGACTTCACCGACTGCGAGCTCGTCATCGACTCTGAGCACGGTACCTACACCGGACATCTGCTGGTCCCCGGACCGCGCATCGGCGGTACAGCGATCGCCGGGTTCGACGGCCGGTGGTCGGTCATGGGCCGTCAGGTGTTGACGACGGTTCGCCGGCCGCGGTGACTGACACCGGCGTGCCAGGACCGGTCGGCCAGGAAGTCGAGGATCAACTGGTTGACCTTCTCCTGCTGCTCGAGGTCGCCGAAGTAGCCGGCGTCGGGAATCTCGACGTACTGCGCGCCCGGTACGGCATCAGCGACCTCACGGCACAGGTAGGCCCGAATCATCCGGTCATCGGTGAAGCCGATGACGAGCAGTGGCCTCGTGATCGCGTTGTACGCCGCCGCCCGGCCGATACCCCGGACAGAGCCGTCGCAGGAATCCGCACACAAGCCGACCGGGTGCCCGCAGAGCAACGGGCCGCAGCGGACAGGGCCTGCCGCTACCTGGAGAACAACTCCCCCTGTTTCCACTACGACAAGGCCCTCGACACCGGATGGCCCATCGCCAGCGGCATCGCCGAAGGAGCGGCACGTCATCTGGTGGCCGACCGACTCGATATCACCGGCAGCCGGTGGACCGTCCCCGGCGCCGAAGCCGTCCTGACCCTCCGGGCCCTCATCAGCAACAGCGAGCCCCGACCAGCACACCTGCGAACTCCTGGCCTGACCGGCGACCTCACTTCAGAAGAGTCACGCCTGGCTGCGTGAAAATCGGTGCGCGGAGCGTCGAACCGGGTGCGCGCACTCCTGACCGCCGTGTCGTTCATGGGGCGCAGGCCGCGATCCTGGGTATGGAGGCTGTCCGTCCACGTCGATGCGGTTCGGGCATACGCGACCGAAGAAGAGGCTGACGCGGGAGTCAGCCAGGGGCCACCGACTGTTGCCACGTGCACGCCGTTCAGCCTTGCCGTTCCCCTCCGGCTTCCCGGACAGTCGCCACTCCATGGGAGCCCGAGGCCGGGAGGAACTGTGGACGAGCCGCGCGAGGAACTGCAGGACGAGACGGTGGCCCGGGTTCGCCGCGATCGACTTCGCAAAGAACAGCGGCGTGGTGTGCCTGCGGCTGCCGAACGAAACCCGCGAGGGAGCGCGCACCCAGAAGGCGTGGACCGTCGCGGCGACCACCAACGCGATCCTGGAGCTCGGCGACCACCTGGTCTGCCAGGGCGTCCGGTCTGCCGCCGCTGCCATGGCAGCCGAGCCTGCCGCCGGGCGCCTCACCCGCCACGGGCGGGCCCGGCTCTCATCGGCGTGGGATCACAGCAGGCCCAACTCGCGTGCCCGGCGCACCGCGTCGTTGCGCCGGTTCACCGCGAGCTTTCGGTAGACGCTCTTGAGATGCGTCTTGACGGTGTTCACCGACACATACAGGTCAGCGGCGATGTCCTCGGTCGACATCATCTGCGCCAGCCGTTGCAGCACATCGCGCTCGCGTCCGCTCAGCTCCTCCACGACCGGAGCCGTCGCCTGCTCCCGGGGCAGTGGCGGACCGGGGGTGAGCCAGCCGGCGCCCAGCCCGTGCAGGGGTTCCGCACCCAGCAGGGGCCGCAGCCAGGGGCCGGCTTCGAGGAAGGGACGCCGTAGCCGCTCGCGACGCGCCTCGAGGAGCGCCTGGCCGACGAGTCTGCGCGCAGTGGCGGGGTCTCCCAGCATGTCGGCGGCCTGGCCCCGCACGAGCAGGGCCCGGACGGTCAGCGCGGGACCGGCGCGGCCCTCGGGGTGCGCACCGTCCAGCAGGGCGATCGCCAGGTCGGGCTTCCCCGCGGCGAGCTGGGCGCGCGCCGCTCCTACGGCGCACGCCACCTGGTCGTCGGGCACGGCCTGGAGGATCCTGGCGGCAACTTCCGGGCGGCCCTCGGCCAGGTGCACGGCTGAGGCCACGAGCGCGGACTGGCCCTGAGACCAGGGTGAGAGGACATCAGCCAGGACGTCCGATTCCATCGCTTCCAGGGCGGCCTGCGGGTGGCCGCGGGCCAACAGCAGCCGGGCCGTGGCGATGGCCCGGCCCGCCTCGGTCACCGGGTCCCGAAGCGCGGGGGGCGAGTCGGCCGCCGCGTCGAGGAGATCCTGGGCCTGCGCCAGGTCGTTGCGGTCCACGGCCACGGCGGCGAGGACCATGCGATCGATGCCGGAGCCGGACGGCGGGTCCCGGCTGAGCCGCTCTGTCTCGCTCATCGCCGCCAGGGCCTTGCGCTCGGCTCTGCCTGGCCAGCCGTTCAGGTAGTCGATCAACGCCAGGTGGCCCAGGGACTCCTCACGCGGCAGGGCCGTGGCCGCTCCGCCGGTTCCGCCGGCCACCGTGGACAGCGCAACGCGTGCGTCTGTGAAACGCCCGGCCCACAACAGCGCCGAGCCCAGATGGGTCTGCACCAGCGCGGTGAGCTCCGGATGCTTGTCCAGGAGGTGCGCGGGAACCTTGTGGCACAGGTGCCCGGCCGCTTCCGCGGCCCTCTCGGCACGTCCCGGCGATCCGGTCAGCCGGGCCGCCAGGACCTCCAGGAGGGCGCAGCTCAACTGCGCCGCCGCGGCTTCGGGCGCGTCCCCGGTCAGACACTCCTCGGCGTGGTGCAGATGGAGCAGGCCGTGGTCGAGGTCGCTCCGGGACAGCTCACGAGCCGCGCGGACCAGGCTCGTCGCGGGGCTCTCGGCCTCGGGGCCCATCCGGGAGAACAGCTCGGCCAGGTCGGCGGCGCGCAGCCCTGTGAAGAGCTGGCCGATGGCGAGGTCCTCGACCAGCGCGCCGGCGGTGAACTCCCAGTCGCCGGCGGCGGCACCGTGGACGAGCATCTCCGACAGGAACCCGGAGTGCCGCAGCCACTGCGCCGCCCTTCGGTGGAGCTCGGGCTCGAGGCCGGGCGAACGCACGCGCAGATGCGCGCGGAGGATCTCCCCGAACAGCGGGTGGAGCCGGTACCAGGCGTGCCCGAGGTGCTCGACGAACGCGTTCTCGCGGTGCAGACCGGCCAGCAGGGGTTCGGCGTCGGCACGCCCAGTCAGCACGTTCGCCAGATCGGGGCAGAAGCGGTCCAGGACGCTGATCCGCAGCAGGAGGTCCTGCGTCTCGGCGGTCTGCCGCTTGAGCACCTCGGCGAGCAGGAAGTCGGCCACCGTGCTTCGGTCCGCTTCGAACTCCTTCACATAGAGCTCGGGGTTCGGGCTGCTCAGCGCGGCGAGGACGCACAGGCGCAGGCCGGCGGCCCATCCCCGGGTGCGTTCCACGAGCCCGCTCACCGCGGTGGCGTCGAGGTGCAGCCCGTGCTGGGCGAGCAGCGTGGCCGCTTCCTCGGGGGTGAAGGCGAGCTCCGCTCCCCTGATCTCCGTCATGGCACCGGCCGCCCGGTAACGGTGCAGTGGGAGCAGCGGTTCGGTGCGGGTGACCAGGATCAGGTGCAGGCCCGTCCCGGCGTTGTGCAGGACGAATTCCAGTTGATCGGCGATCTCCGGTGCGGACACACGGTCGAACTCGTCGAGCACGACGATCTCCGGCCGGTCGCGGGCGCTCAAATCGGCCGCGAGCCGAGCGAGCAGCGTGTGGTTCACACGGTTCACGTCCGAGGGCCGGCCGACCGATGCGGGCACCTGCGTGCCGGAACCGCGCAGGGCCTGTATCAGGTACGCCCAGAACATTCCGGGGCCCTGGTCCACCGTGTCGGTGGTGAGCCAGACGACGGGCCGGTCCAGCCCTGCGGCCCAGTCGGCGACCAGCAGGGTCTTGCCCGCGCCGGCGGCTCCGTTGACCATGGTCAGCGGCGTTCGAAGGGCCTCGTCGAGGTGTCTGACCAGCCTGTCCCTGCGCAGGAAGGTGGCAGGTCGCGTGGGTACGGCGAAGCTCGCCCGCAGGAATGGATCTCCCAGGGGATCGACGCACGGGCTGGTCGGTCCCGCCCTCTTCTCCTCGGTGCCGGCCACGTCACGCACCCCCACGGTCCGTCAGGGCATGGGCAGCGTTCTTCTCCCCAGGATCCCAGCGTTTCTCCGCATGCGCGCGCGGTCAATCGAGGGCGCGTGGGCACGCTGGGCGGCGAGCCGCGCACGGGGCTGTTAATCCGTTGCGGTCGCTCCCCCTCCCCCGGACCCTGGCCCCATGGCCTACGCCCTGCGCCCCGCCGGACTCATCGACGCACCCGCCATCACCGAGCTGCTCAACGACATCGACCGGATCGAGATCGGCAGGCCCGAGACGGACCTGCACACCGTCGAAGCCGATCTGAAGCACCCGGAAACCGACCTGGAACAGGACTCCTGGCTGGCCTTCCACAGGGACCGACCGGTGGCCTACGGACTGCTGTGGGACGAGTCGGCCGGCGAGCGCATCGACGTCGACCACTATGTGCTCCCCGATCACCAGCCGGCCGGGCTGCGCATTCTGGCGGCCATGGAGGACAGGGCCCTGGTCAGGGCCCGCGAGAACGGCGCGGACAGGGCCGTGGTGCATCTGCACCTCAACACCGAGCCCACACTCGACACGGCGCTGATCCGCGCGCGGGGCTGGTCTGTCGTACGGCGCTATCACGTTCTGCACCGCCCCTTGGATCCTGCCCGGGACCCTGTGCCGCAGCCGCCGCCCGGGGTGCGTCTGCGAGCGTGCACCGAGGAGGCGGACCGGGTGCGCGTTCACGCGTTGTACCAGGCCGGGTTCGCCCAGCACTTCGACTTCCAGCCGCGCACCTACCGGCAGTGGCTGCACGACATCGACGCCGAGACCCTCGACTGGTCCCTGGTGTGGATCGTGAGCGCCGAGGACTCGGGCGACGTCGGATTCCTGATCGCCCGTGACGACCGCGAGGCCATGGGGTGGATCCGGAGCATCGGCGTGCTGCGCGAGGCCCGCGCCCGGGGCATCGGCGGCCTGCTGCTGCGGCACGCGTTCGCCGCCTTCGCCACACGGGGACGGGACACGGTGGGCCTCGGCGTGGACACGGCCAACGCCACCGGGGCTCCCGGGCTGTACGCCCGCCACGGTATGACCGTCCGCTACGCCGTCGACACGTGGGAAGCAGTCCTCTCACCGAAATAGCAGCGGCGCCGGGACAAGAACGGCGGCCGGACCTGCCTCGCAGGTCCGGCCGCCGTTCACTTACCCGTGGGCGCTGTCGGTGTCAGGCCGAGCCGCGTCCGATGCGGCGCAACAGCAGCAGACCGCAGAACACGAGGACCGCCCCGGCCGCGGCCGGCCACAACTGCGCGCCGGTGTCGGCGAGTCCGCCGCCGACGCCCTGCGGTTCGGTCTGTGACGCCTGCTGGTCGGACCCGTCGTCGTTCGCGACCGGCTCCTCGGTTGCCGCGGACCCGATCTCCTCGTCCTGTCCTCCGTCGCCCTGGGCCGGGGCGGCCGCGTCGGACTGTTCGGAGGTCGGTGTGGCGTAGACCTCGGGTTCCTCCGCCGGCTCCGAGGGGTTCCCGGCGCCGTCCTCCGGCCCCGTGCCCGGATTCTCGGCCGGGGGCTCCTCGGTCTGCTGGCCGTTCCCCGGGTCGTCGGGAGTGGCCTCGTCGTTGCCGCCGGACGGCTCCTCGGCGGGCGGCGCGGACTGCTCGGGCTCCTCGGCGGGCGGAGTCGACTGCTCCGGCTCCTCGGCAGGCGGAGTCGACTGCTCCGGCTCCTCCGCGGGCGGCGTCGGCTGCTCGGTCTCCTCGCCCGGACCCGAGCCGTCACCGTCACCCGGGTCAACTCCTGCACCACACTGCTTGCCGCCGTTGATGCAGCCCACCATCTCGTTCATCAGGTTCTCGTCGAAGACGTTGATGAAGTCCCCGTGGTCCGTGACCGGCTTGTGCAGCTGCTCCGGGAAGGAGTCCACTGCGAACAACGGGGTCGTGCTGCCGCCGTCGTCGAGGCTCGGCGCGTCGATGTCGTAGACGATGCGCTGGACCAGCTGCGGGATGGCCTCGAACCCCTCGGGGCAGACGCCTTCGGCGTTCGCGAACGCCACGTGGGTACGGTGGTTGGCGCTGTCGATGTTCTGGCCGTCCCAGCAGCTCTGGAACTTGAAGGTGCGCACCACGTCACTGCCCTGCGGGCAGAGCGGGTACTTGTCCTTCAGCTGCCGGTCCTCGAACCCGGTGCAGCTCCACGAGGCGTTGGCGTTGGCGGTGCCGTTGACGAATGCCTTGGCGTCACCGGTGATGATGCGCAGGAACCGCGGCATGGCCGTGACCTCGCCCTGCGGGCTGCCCACGAACGTCAGCGTCACCTGCTTGGGCGTGACGATCTCGCCGGCGTTCCCCTCGATGCCGCCGCCCGGAGAGTTCGCGTCCTGCTCCTGGGTGCCGTTCTGCAGGCGCACGACGGGCCAGTAGTACGTGGACTTGTCGCCCTGGTCCGTGCAGCTGGTGTCGGCGGCGGCCAGGTCGTCGTCGCTGGCGAAGGCGTCGTTGGACTGATTGCCGACATAGTCGTGGAAGTGGTGCGCGCCGTTGCTGACACCCGGGGCGACGATCACGTTGTCCGAGTTGAACAGGCCGTTCTCGTTGACGCCGCAGCTGGTGGCGAAGGTGCCGCGGGAGGCGTTCTTCTGGAGAGCCGGGTTCTGCACGTTGGGCTGGACGGTGGTGATGTCCGCGTAGTCCCCGGCCACAGGGCCGTTGCCGGCGGGCTGGTCGTCCCCGCCCTGGTCGCCCTGCTGTTCCTGTCCTTGGTCCTCGCCCGTCTGACCGTCGTCGCCGCCCGCCTGGTCCTGGCCGTTCTGGTCGCCGTTCTCGACCTGGGCCTCGGGGGCGCGCAGTTCGCAGGCCGCCAGATCCTCGATTCCTTCGGGGCGGTCCCCGGCGGCGTCGATGGCCTGCGCGATGCCCTCGATCGTGCCGGCCCTGTCCTCCTTCAGCGGATTCATGATCGCGTCGTCGACGGAGCCTACGTCCTGCTGCGCGGCCTGGGCCTCCCGCAGACGCTGGTAGGCATCCGTGATCTGCTGATCGAGGACGGCGAGGTCGCGGTCGACGTCCGTCCGCGCCGCGTCCGGCACCGTCGTCAGCCGGCTGCCCACGTCAGGGCAGTCGATCGTGGCGGCTCCTGAGGCCAGGACCTGGTCGTTCCCGCTCTGCGTGGCGCCGTCCTCGGTCGCCGACGCGTAGACGTTCGCGGCTATCAGTCCCCCTCCGCCCAACATCAAGGCGACCGCTGCAAAGGTCGCGCGCCGCTTGCCCGTTGGTCGTCTGCGCGAGGTCCGAGTCAAGGAAGTACTCCTACGCCTGATGGTCTGCTCTGCATGGAATCCCCTCGCCCCATACGGACCTAGGCCCTCGTGTGTTCAAACCCCTCACAGATTCATGGAAACTTCTCAGGGTGCTCGGGAAGCACACCGGGGCGCACACGGCACCGGGGCCTCCCGAGCCGATTCAGAAATACGACCGCTGAATGGCATGACGGCGCGCTGTTGGACTTCACGATCACGCAGGAGCAGGGTGTGCATGTCCCCGCGATTCCGACGGGACGCTCCTCACCGCACCACCCGGAGACCACCCGATGAACCACATCGCGAATCCCGAGCGCTACAACGGCACCATGCGCTACCGGCGCACCGGACGCTCGGGACTCGACCTGCCCCTGCTGTCCCTGGGCTACTGGCACAACTTCGGGGACGACCGCGCGTTCGACACCCAGCGCGAGATCGCTCTGCGCGCCTTCGACCTCGGCATCACGCACCACGACCTGGCGAACAACTACGGCCCGCCGTACGGGGCCGCGGAGATCAACTTCGGCCGTCTGATGCAGCGGGACCTCGCCCCGTACCGGGACGAGCTGGTGATCTCCACCAAGGCCGGCTGGGACATGTGGCCCGGGCCCTACGGTCAGGGCGGCGGCTCCCGCAAGTACGTCCTCGCCTCGCTCGACCAGTCGCTGCGCCGCACGGGGCTGGAGTACGTGGACATCTTCTACTCCCACCGACTCGACGCGACCACCCCGCTCGAGGAGACGATGGGCGCCCTGGACACCGCGGTGCGCCAGGGCAAGGCCCTCTACGTGGGCATCTCCTCCTACGATGCCGAACGCACCCGGCAGGCGGCCGCCATCCTCCGGGAGCTGGGCACCCCGCTCCTGATCCACCAGCCGTCGTACAGCATGGTCAACCGCTGGATCGAGACCGACGGTCTGCTGGACGCCGCGCAGGAGGAGGGCTTCGGGGTCATCGGGTTCACGGCGCTCGCCCAGGGGCTGCTGACCGGCCGCTACCTCGACGGCATTCCCGAGGACTCGCGGGCCGCGCAGGGCACGTCGTTCGACACCACGTGGCTGTCCCAGGACATGCTGCACAGGCTGCGCGCCCTCAACGACATCGCCGTCCGCCGCGGCCAGACCCTGGCCCAGATGGCCCTGGCATGGGCGCTGCGCGACGAGCGCGTCACCTCGCTCGTCATCGGCGCGTCCCGGACCGAACAGCTGGACCAGAACGTCGCCGCGCTGGAGAACCTCGACTTCAGCAGCGAGGAACTCGCGGAGATCGACAAGTACGCGGGCGACGGCGGCGTGGACCTGTGGCAGGACGCCCGCCTCGGAAAGCTCGGCTGACGGTGCGGCGGGTGCGCGGAGCGCACCCGCCGCCGCTTGTGTGCCGTCCGACCCTGCTGCGACGATGCCCCGGCACACCCGTAGCGAAGGGGGCAGGGTGACCGCACAGGACCAACCGCCGCCGGCCGTAGCGGTGTTCGACGCCTTGGGGGCCACGTACGAGAAGGCCTTCGCACATTCCGAGGCGCATCGGGCCTCGCTGGAGTGGCTGCTCGGCCGTCTCTCACCCGGCGGCCGCGTGCTGGACGTGGGCAGCGGCACGGGGCGGCCCACCGCCGGGACGCTCACCGCGGCGGGACACGGCGTCCTCGGTATCGATGTCTCCCCTGTCATGGTGGACCTCGCGACCCGGCAGGTGCCCGACGCCACCTTCCGATGTGCCGACATCCACGATGTGTCCCTCGATGACGATGCGTTCGACGCCGTCTGCGTGTACTTCTCGCTGTTGCAGATGTCCCGGCGGAGGCAGTCCGACTTGGTGCGGCGTCTGGTGCGAGCGCTCAAGCCCGGCGGACACATGGCGCTCGCCACCGTGCCGGTCGACGTCGAGGACGTCGAGACCGTCTTCATGGGGCAGCCCGTGCGCGCGACCAGCTTCTCCGCCGAGGACTTCACCGCCATGCTGACCGACGCGGGCCTGGCCGTCCTCACCGAGGAGAGCGTGATGTTCAGGCCCGCGCTCCCCGACGCCGCGCCCGAACCGCATCTGTTCGTGGGATGCCGGCGGGAGGCAACGGCTGCCGCGGGTTGACCCGGTCAGTCGCCGGTGCGTCGGATCCGCCACACGTGGTCGTCCCGGTGGCCCTCGATGCCGTCGGGCGAGACACTCGGCCTGCGGACCGTCTCCCGTGTCTCGACGGCCCACCTTCCGTCGGGCAGGGCGAGTTGGGCAAGCACGCCGTCCAGCGTGGGGAACTCCGCGTCGAAGGGCGGTTCGGTCTGCCATGACGGCCAGGCGGCGTGCATCACGATCAGCAGGGTGCCGTCGGCGGCGACCGCTTCCGCGGCCCGACGCAGCACGCCCTCCTGGTCGATTCCCACCGGGGACTGGAGATAGTGGGCGCTCACCAGGTCGAAGCGTCCCTGCGGAAAGGTCTCGCCCAGTTCGTGCCGCTCCCAGACGATCCTGTCGCCGACGCCGGCCGCGACAGCGTGCTCGGCAGCACGTTCGAGTGCGGTGGCGGAGATGTCGATCCCGGTGACACGCCAGCCGCGCGATGCCAGCCACACCGCGTCCCCGCCCTCACCGCACCCCAGGTCGAGCGCGCTTCCCGGGCGGAGGTCCGCCGCCTCACGCACGAGCAGCTCGTTCGGGCGCCCGCTCCACACTCGGGTGGTGTCGCGATAACGGGCCTCCCAGAATGCGGCGGGCCGGGTGACGGGGCTGGTGTCGCTCATGGCGTCTCCTCACGGGATACGGGCTCGTGACATGGGGCGGGCTCGGAAAATGGAGCGGGCTCGTGAAGTGGGCGGGCCCACGCAGGAAGCCTCCGCCGACACCGCACCTCCCGCACAGCGAAATTGCCGGTTTCGCAAATCACGAGCAGCGTCGGACACCTCCCCGCCGAACAATCCCGCGCATTGGCATGGACCTGATAGACCGGCGTGGCTAAGCTCTGCTCAACCCTGGTGAGAGCGCTCTCAGTTTGCGGTTGTTCCACCCCACCTAGTTGGAACGACGAAGGGCAACTTCCATGAGACGCACCAGACTCATGCGCGCCGGCGTGGCCGCCTTGGTCATGCTCGGCAGCTGGGCAGCCGCCGGAACCCTCCCGGCCTCCGCAAGCGACTCCCCTGACGCACCGCCGGCCTCCGCGGGACTGCTTCAGGCGATGCAACGGGACTTCGGACTGACGAAGGACCAGGCAGAAGCACGACTGGCGGCCGAGCGCGCCGCCGGTGACATCGCCCCCGCGGCACGCCGGGCCGCCGGCGCCGCGTACGGCGGTTCGTGGTTCGACGCCAAGAGCGGTCGGCTCACCGTGGCCGTCACGTCCGAGGCCTCCGCCACGACCGTACGGGCCGTCGAGGCGACCGGCGCCACCGTGCGCACCGTCGAGCACAGCGCGCGGCAGCTCGACGCGGCGAAGGCACGAGTCGACCGGCTGTCCGCGCCCTCCGGCGTGAGCAGTTGGCATGTCGATCCGACCGCCAACACCGTCGTGGTGAACGTGGTCGAGGACGAGCGGACTGACAACGATGTCCAGCGCTTCGTCGCCCGAGCCCGCGCGACCGGCCCGGTCACCGTGCGGACCGTCCCGGACGCGCCCGAGACCTTCGCGGCGGGCACCGTCGGCGGCGACCCCTACTACACCGGCAACGTCCGGTGCTCCATCGGCTTCTCGGTGCACGGCGGCTTCGTCACGGCCGGGCACTGCAGCGGCGCGGGCGCCGGAGTGAACGGCTGGGACGGCTCGTACATCGGCAACTTCCAGGGCTCCTCGTTCCCGGACAACGACTACGCCTGGGTCAACGTCGGCAGCGGCTGGTGGACGGTACCGGTGGTCCTCGGCTGGGGTACGGTCCCGGACCAGCTGGTGCGCGGCTCGTCCGTAGCGCCCGTCGGCAGCTCCATCTGCCGCTCCGGCTCCACCACGCACTGGCACTGCGGCACCGTGCTGGCCATGAACGAGACCGTCAACTACAGCCAGGGCGCCGTGCACCAGATGACCAAGACCAGCGTCTGCGCCGAACCGGGCGACTCCGGCGGCTCGTTCATCAGCGGTGACCAGGCACAGGGGGTCACCTCGGGAGGCTGGGGCAACTGCTCCGGCGGCGGGGAGACGTGGTTCCAGCCCATCAACGAGATCCTCAACCGCTACGGGCTGACGCTGCACACAGCCTGACCCGCACGACGGCACAAGGCTCCGCCGGGACGCCCCGGCGGGGCCTCCCCCTCCCTGACAATTGTCAGGTGCCGCAGGCGCGCTGACGGCCCCTAAGGTCGCGAACGAAGCGGTGACCGGCCCTAGTGCCGGTCACCGTCCGGCCGTACGGCCACGAAACCGCGACACACGAAAGAGGGGTCATGCGCCGCCGTTCGCTCAGGACGCTGCTCATTTCCGGAGGTGCCGCCGCACTGCTGGCACTGACCACGCCGTTCACCGCACAGGCCGCTCCGCACTCGGGCGGCAACTACGGGGCCTACGCCCGCGAGGGCCAGTACCCCACCGTCTCCGGCTGCTCGGGCACGTTCCGTCAGGTCGGCGCCACCCAGTACGCCGAGGGTATGGCGCTGAAGTACTTCTACTCCGACAGCTGCGGCTCCTTCGCCCGGATCGAGAACTCGCGGGCCAACTGCGCGGCCGTGCTGGAGCGTTCCAACTCCGGAGCCGCGCGCGCCGACGGGTGGGTCTCCGAGACCGTCGACTCGGGCATCGACTACGCCTATACGAAGATCGGCAACAACCTGGCCGGTCGGGTCTCGCACGCGATGCTCGTCTGCGACGGCCATGTCCTGGCCCAGACGGGCTGGTACTGAGCCACCCGCACCGTCCGTCACCGCCATCCGGCGACATCTCAGCACAGGGGGAACAGCACCATGACCACACGCATCGTCACCAGGGCCGCACTCGTCGGCGCCGGGGCACTCGCCCTGCTCGGCCCGCTCACCGCCACCACCGCCGTCGCGGCCTCCGACGCGGACCGGGGCGGCGACCGTGTCCTGGCGGCGCCGTACGCCGTCGTCCCGTACGAGACCGTCAACGTCCGCCAGGGCCCGGCGAGTACGACCGCCAAGGTCGGCAGTGTCCCGGCGAACCAGCCGCGCGGCGCCTACTGCTGGACGCGCGGCGAGACCATCAGCGACCACGGCTACACCAACAACGTCTGGGTGAAGCTCGTGGAGGGCTATGTGAGCGCCGTCTACCTCAAGGGCAACGAGTACGGCGATCTGCCCGCCTCCGCGACCTGCTGACCGACCACGACGGGCGGATACCGGCCCGTTGTCACCACACCACCCACCACCGGGGGAACCTCACATGAACAAGCTCATACGCCGCTCCGCCACCGCGCTCGCCGTGGCCACGCTCGCCGCCGGGGCGTTCGCCGGCACGGCCCAGGCCGCCCCGTCCGCGGTGAACGGCGGCGACCCGACGCTCACCGACGTCTACATCTGGGCGACCAACGTCAACCTGCGCGAGGACACGAACACCTCGTCCAACGTGCTCGCGGTCCGCTCGCAGTACTGGCTGGACGGCGTGTGCCAGAAGCAGGGCCAGACCGTCAGCGATCCCGCCGTCGGCACGAACAACTGGTGGACCGCGGTCCAGGAGTTCGCCGGCAGCGACATCGCCTGGGTCAACAACCTCTACCTCCGGGGCGGCGAGAAGATCGAGGGCGTCCCGGACTGCTGACACCAGCCGATCGGGCCGTACGGCATGAGGGGCGAGCCGGGTCACCGGCTCGCCCCTCGGTGCGTCATGCACAGCCCTCGATATGCCCAAGGACGGTTCAGCATCCGATCATGAATCGGTCACGCTCGACCATGATTCGGCAACGAAAGAGTCAGGATTCGACCCCGCACATACGTTCTGATCCGTGAACTCTGATGTCACTTCCCACACTTCCGTCGGCTTCGAGCCGACTTCCGCAACACCCGCCCGGCGTGCACTTCTGCGGGCCGGCCTGACCGGGGCAGCTGTCCTCGGTGCCGTGTCCGCCGGCGTCTCCACCGCCTCCGCGGCCACTCCCACCGCCGCCGCCCGGCCGCGACCCAGCACTCCCGCAGAAGCCCTGCGTGCGCTCGCCGCCGGAAACCGGCGCTGGCGCACCTTCCGTGAACAGCACCCGGACGAAACGGCCGCAGTACGGACGGAACTGACGTCGGGTCAGCATCCCTTCGCGCTCATACTCGGCTGCATCGACTCCCGCGTGCCCCCGGAGCTGGTCTTCGACCAGGGCCTGGGCGACCTGATGACCGTGCGGTCGGGCGGTGAGGTGCTGGACGAGGCGGTGCTCGGCAGCGTCGCGTACGGCGTGCTCGAACTCGGCATACCACTCGTCATGGTGCTCGGCCACCAGTCGTGCGGCGCCGTGCGGGCCGCCGTCGAGTCGGACGAGTCCGGTGAGCAACTGCCGGCCCATATCCAGTACCTGGCCGACCAGATCAAGCCGGCCATCGTCCGCAGTGTGGAGGGCGATGCCCGCGTCGACGCCACGATCGACGCCAACGTACGGCTCATCCACTCGCGGCTCGCCGCGGAACCCGACCTCGCGGCCAAGGTCGCCGGCGGCCAACTGGCCATCGTGGGCGCCCGTTACGAGCTGAACACGCAGCTCGTCCACAGCATCGTCTGACCGTCCGGAGGGGCGCGTCACCCGCGCCCCTCCACTCTCAGCCCATCAGTCCGGCGGCGATCGTCGCGCCGAGTTCCCAGCACGCGCCGATGTCGGCCTTGTCCGGCGTGCCGGTCACGGTCACCGGCTCAGCGGCCCGCCGCCAGCCCAGACCCGTCGTGATCGACTCGATGCCGCGGACGGCTCCGGTGACATCGCTCCCGCCGTGCACGTAGTACCCGAACGGCCTGCCCTGCGTCTCGTCCAGGCAGGGGTAGTACACCTGGTCGAAGAAATGCTTCAGCGCGCCGGACATATAGCCGAGGTTCGCGGGAGTGCCGAGCAGGTATCCGTCCGCGGCGAGCACATCGGATGCCGTGGCGGACAGCGCGGCCCTCCGTACGACTCGGACGCCCTCGATCTCCGGCGCCGTCGCCCCGGAGACGACGGCCTCGAACAGCGCCTGGCAGTTCGGCGACGGCGTGTGATGCACGATCAGCAAAGTGGCCACACAGCGAACCCTGCCGTCCCGGTTCCGTCAGCCGCAAGCCGGGCCGGGCGCGACGCACCTCAGGGCACCGGGCCCACCCCGCCCTTGAGGCGTTCCAGGTCGGAGGGGCGGACCTGGATGACCAGCAGGGCGATCACCGCGGCGATACCGGTGAAGATCGCGGCCATGATGAAGGCGGCGGAGACACCGGAGGCGAGGATCTCGTCGGCCCACGGGGCCGGGAGTTGACCGGTCCGTTCGAAGCGCAGCCGCTCGGCCGGGGTCGCCTGGGCGAGGAAGTCCGGGATCTGTTTGTCCGCCTCGTTGTTGCTGGCCGTGCCGAACATCGTGACCAGGATGGACAGCCCGAGGGAACCGCCCACCTGCTGGGTGGCGTTGAGGAGGCCGGAGGCGGCGCCGGTCTCTTGGGTGGGCACGTTCGACAGGGCCATCAGGGTCAGGGACACGAACTCCATGCCCATGCCCAGGCTGAAGACGAGGATCGGGCCCAGGATGCTGCCCGCGTAGGTGGAGTGGACATCGGTCAGAGTCAGCCAGGCGAGGCCCGCGGCGGCCAGGATCGCTCCCGTCACCATGAACGGCTTCGGCCCGTACTTCGGCAGCAGTTGGGAGGCCAGGCCCGCGCCCACGGCGATGACCGCGCTCACCGGCAGGAAGGCCAGGCCGGTCAGGAGCGGGCTGAAGTCCAGCACGTTCTGGACGAAGAGGGTGAGGAAGAAGAACATGCCGAAGATCGCGGCGGCAAGGCTCAGCATCATCCCGTAGGTGCCCGCCCGGTTGCGGTCGGCGAACATGTGCAGAGGCGTGATGGGCTGCTTGGAGCGGCGCTCGACGAAGATGAACAGCACCAGGATCACCACGGCCGCGCCGAAGGAGGCCAGGGTGAGCGGGTCCCGCCAGCCGTCCTGGGCGGCCCGGATGAACCCGTACACCAGCAGGACCATGCCGACGGTCGAGGTGAGTGCGCCGGTCAGGTCGAAGTGCCCCGGGTGGCGCTCGGACTCCCGGATCCAGCGCGGTGTGGCCAGCACGATGAGCAGCGCGATCGGCGCATTCACGAACAGCACCCAGCGCCAGTTGAGCCACTCCACCAGGATGCCGCCGGCCAGCAGCCCGATCGCGCCGCCGCCCGCGGAGACCGCGGCGAAGACACCGAACGCCCGGTTGCGCTCGGGGCCTTCGCGGAACGTCGTGCTGATCAGGGCCAGGGAGGTCGGGGACGCGATGGCGCCGCCGACGCCCTGGAGGGCGCGGGCGGCGAGGAGTTGGCCGGAGTTCTGCGACAGTCCGCCCAGCAGCGAGGCGAGGGCGAACAGCAGCACGCCGAAGATGAACACACGCCGTCTGCCGAGGATGTCCCCGGCCCGCCCGCCGAGCAGCAGCAGTCCGCCGAAGGTCAGCGTGTAGGCGTTGACCACCCAGGACAGGCTGGTCGTGGAGAAGTCGAGCTCGCGCTGGATCTCGGGAAGCGCGATGTTCACGATGGTGATGTCGAGCACCACCATCAACTGGCAGGAGGCGATGACCAGAAGCGCCATCGCGCTGCCCCGGCCACCGCCCTCTTCCTCTTGCCGGGTGGTGGCCCGCGCTTCGGGTGCGGGCTGCGGGCTCGTCATGGAAGTTTCGCCGTACGGCGGGTCAATGGCCGGTTCCGGCCACCATTCGACGGTACGCCGCTGCCCGGCCGACTACCACTCGATCACTTGATCACCTGGGCCGGTGTCGCAGGCGGGCCGCGAGGGCGGCGACGTCGTCGTCCGCCGTCGCGGCGCCCAGGCGCTGGAGGACCTCGTCGAGGAGGTGGGAGACGTCGAGGTCGGAATGCACGTGGATGTGGGCCAGTCGGGCGAGGGAGGCGTCGATGTCCTCGTCCCGGCGTTCGACGAGTCCGTCGGTGAACATCAGCAGGGTGTCCTCGGTGCCGAGCGGCACGGTGGCCGAGTGGTAGTCGGCGAGGCCGGTGCCGAGGGGCGGGCCGACGGGCAGGTCGATCAGCTCGCCGGTGCCGTCCCGGTGGAAGACGGCGGGAGGCAGATGGCCCGCGCTGGAGAAGGCGGCGGTCCCGCGCGCGGGGTCCAGCAGGGCGAGCAGACAGGTCGCGGGACGGCGGTTGCTGTCCTCCGACATCGAGGTGTCCATCTGACGCAGGATCCGATGGGGTGGCAGGTCGGTGGAGGCGACGTAGCGCAGCATCGAACGGTACGCGTTCATGTCGACGGCGGCGTCCAGACCGTGGCCCATGACGTCGCCGATGACGAGGAGGGTGCGGCCGTAGTGCAGACGGACGGTCTCGTACCAGTCGCCGCCCACGAGGGCGCCGCTGCCGAGGGGGAGATAGCGGGTGGCCATGTCCACGTTCGGGTGCGGCTGGCTGGGCGCGAGGAGCAGGACCTCCTGGAGGTTGAGGACCGTCTTCTGGGCCGCGTGATGTTCGGCTGCGTGGTGCAGATGGGCTGCGGCCAGGCGGGCGGCGTAGTGGGCCACGGCCGCTTCGTCGTCGGTGAAGACACGGTCGGTGCGCACGGCGAGGACCACTCCGAAGACCCGGTCCCAGGCCAGGAGCGGCACGGACAGCGCGGCGAGCCGGTTGCCGCCTGCCCGGGTGAACGACGCGGTGAGGGGGCGGCCAGCGTCCAGGGCTCGGACCAGGACGTCGCCGCGCGGAGTCCTGCGCAGGTCGTCCAGCAGATCGCGGCGCCCAGCGGCCGCCACGGGACGCAGGGCGCCCTGCGGGGCGTCGGGCTCCCGGTCCTGCGGAAAGAGGTCGACGGCCGCGGCGTCGCAGAGCACCTCGGCGAGGAAGGCGGCCAGTTCGGCGCCCGTCTTGCGTTCGTCGAGAGTCGTGCCGATGGCGGCCACGGCCCGTTCCGCAAGGGCGAAGCGGTCGGCCGATGCCGTTGCTGGTGGGGCAGCCCGGTCGTCTTCCACCACATCCCTTTCCTACGTTTTCTACCAGTATCAGGTGATGTGATCCGACGATGATGCCTCACCGCGCGCACCGACCGGCACACGAACCGTTTCCCGGCCCGGGGGTCCGGTTCCCGCCGCCCAGGTGCGAACCGGGCGCGTCGTGGCGCATTCTTGCTGTGTCGCCCGAGTGGCGGCACACGGACGAGGTTGGGGCCGATGACTCGGAGCGCCGAGGACACTCACCGGATGCCCGGACGGCTTGCCGCGCTGCTTGCCGACGCCTCGGCGGAGGCGGTCCGCGCGGCCGGCGGTCGCGCGGGCGGGGTCTATCTGCGGTCCAGCACGCCCGGGCTACTGCGCCTGGCCGTGCTGGCCGGCCTGCCCGGGCCGCTGTTCCGCCCGTGGTTCCGGATGCACGTGGACCGTCCGTTCCCCGTCGCCGACGCCTATCGGCTCGGCGTGCAGGTGGTCCTGCCGAACGCCACGGAGACGATGCGCCGCTATCCCCAGTTCGCGGCCGGACTGCCGTTCCCGTTCGGCTCGCTGTACGTGCCCGTCATGGCGGCGGCCGGTTCGACCGGCTCGTCGGGGGTGTACGGCGTCCTGACCGTCCTGCGCCCCGCCGCCCCGGACGCCACCGAACTGCTGCCCGCCCGTGAGCGCCTGACCCGGCTGGCCGAGGAGCTGGGGGCGGACCTGCGAGGCCTGGAGGTCGGGGCCGTCCCACCGGTCGTCTGGGACGGTGAGCCCCTGTGCGTCCTGTCGCCGAGCACGCCGCCGTCCGCGGGGCGCATCGGGCGTTTCGCCTGGGATCCGGCGAGCGATGCCGTGAAGACGGACGAGCGTCTGCACACCCTGCTGGGCGAGCCGGACGTCGCGCAGTCCGTGCAGGACCTCGCGGCCGCCGTTGCCACCACGGCCGACGCACCCCGCGTCCTGGCCGCCTTGCAGGAGACGGCCGCCGGCAGACCGCCGCAGCTGCCGCTCTACGTGCGTGCCGTGGACGGCGCTCTGCGGCTGATGGAGTGCTGGACGGCGTACGACTCGGCGACCGAGCCCCCGGACCCTTACCGGGTGCGAGGCGTCGTGCTGGACTCGGGCCCCGGCGCCGCGGCGGACGCCGCCGCCGATCTCCTGCCGGACGGTGTGTTCTGCATGGACCGGCTGGGAGTGGTGAGGTACGCCAATCCGCGGGCCGGCCAGCTGCTGCGCCGGTCGCGGGACGAACTGCTCGGCCGCTCCCTGTGGGAGGCCGTGCCCTGGCTGAACCAGCCGGCCTGCGAGGACCACATGCGCAGCGCCCTGCTGGCACCCGATCCGGTGCACTGCCACGTCCGGCGGCCGGCGGACGACGGCGGGGAGTTCGAGGGCGACTGGCTCGCCCTGTCCGTGTATCCGAGCCCGGACGTCCTGACCTGCACCGTGCAGCCGGCCGGGCGCGTCGCGGACTCACCGACCGAGCGCGAATCGGCGCCCGGCGTCTCCTCCATGACTCCGCTGTACCGGCCCATCGTCCTCGCCATCGCGCTGACGGAGGCGGTCACCGCCCGCCAGGTGTCCGCGGTGGTCATGCGGGAGCTGCTGCCCGCGTTCGGCGGCCGCCGGCTCGCCATCTACCTGCTTCAGGACCGGCATCTCTACCTGGCGTGGGAGACCGGTTTCCCGGCCGGTTTCCTCGCCCCCTTCGACGGGGTGGGGCTGGATACGCGCCTGCCCGGTGTGGAGACCCTGACGACCGGCCGGCCGCTGTTCTTCGACTCGATGCAGGATCTGGCCGCCGCCTACCCGGGGATCGCGCTCGACGCCACGGAAGGGGCCCGTGCCTTCCTGCCGTTGATCGCCTCCGGACGCCCGGTCGGCTCCTGCATCCTCGGCTTCGACCGCCCCCGCAGCTTCAGCTCCGAGGAACGCACGGTACTCACCGCGCTGGCCGGGCTGATCGCGCATGCCATGCAGAAGGCGCAGCGCTACGAGAGCGAGGCGGCCCTCGCCCGCGGACTGCAACAGGCCCTCCTCCCCCGGCGGCTGTCGGCCCATCCCCGGGTGGAGACCGCGGGGCGCTATCTGCCCGGTACACAGGGCATGGAGGTGGGCGGGGACTGGTACGACGTCGTCGAGGCCGGGGACGGGCTCGCCCTGGTCATCGGGGACGTGCAGGGGCACGGGGTGCAGGCGGCGGCCACGATGGGGCAACTGCGCAGCGCCGTACGGGCGTTCGCGCTGGGCGGGCGCCCGCCGGACGAGGTCATGAGCGGCACCAACCGGCTGCTGATCGACCTCGATCCGGGCCAGTTCGCAAGCTGCTGCTACATCTGGCTGGACCCCGCGACCGGCACGGCCCTGGCGGCCCGCGCGGGACACCTGCCACCGCTGCTGCGCGAACCGGACGGCAGCACCCAGGTCCTGCATCTGCCGGGCGGTGTCGTGCTGGGCGTCGACCCGCGCGCCGACTACCCGGTGACGGAGCTCCGGCTGGAGCCCGGCGCCGTCCTCGCGCTCTACACGGACGGCCTGGTCGAACGGCCCGACGCCGACATCGACATCGGCATCACCGAACTGCGCGTGGCCCTCGCCAAGGCGGCCGCTCCGGGCGGCGGGCAGCTGGCGGGCATGGCCGACCGGCTCACCGCGCGGGCCCGGCACGCCCGCGACCGTCCGGACGACATCGCGCTGCTGCTGGCCACGCGCCGGCCGGCGTGACCACGCCTGTGATCGCGCCGCGGCACTGTCACCCTGTGTGACGCCCCTCGCCTCCTGGGGTCCCGCAGTGTAGACATGGCACATGGTCCGGCATGTGGGTCGATCCGAGGTCCGGTCGACCGGTCGCCCCAGTGGTCCGCGCGCCCAGCGCGCGCCCGGCCATGCCCGTGCGGCCCAGCAGCGGCGGGGGCCGGCCGCCGCGTTGCGGATGGCGCTGAGCGGGCGCAGTGTCGCCGGACAGGTGTTCCTCCTCCAGGTCGTCATCGTGCTGCTGCTGGTCGTGGCCGCCGTGGTGGCGCTGGTGCTTCAGGTGCGGCACGACAGCACCATCGAGGCCCGCAACCGCTCGGTCGCCGTGGCCGAGGCGTTCGCCAACGCGCCGGGCACCCGCGAGGCGCTGGACGACCCCAATCCCACGAAGGTGCTGCAACCACGGGCCGAGGCGGCACGCGAAGCGACCGGGGTCGACTTCATCGTCGTCATGAACACCGACGGGATCCGCTACACCCATCCGTTCCCCGACCGCATCGGCAAGAAGTTCGTCGGCTCCCTCGGGCCCGCGCTCGCGGGGCGCGTCGTGACCGAGGAGATCAACGGCACGATCGGCCCCCTGGTCCAGGCGGTGGTGCCGATCAAGGCCGACGACGGGTCGGTCGTCGGCCTGGTGTCGGCGGGCATCACGACGGAGAACGTGGGCGGGGCCGCGAACGATCAGCTGCCGTTCCTGCTCGCCGCCGCGGCCGCGGGCCTCGCCCTCGCCACCGCCGGTACGGCACTGGTCAGCAGACGGCTGCTGCGGCAGACACACGGTCTGGGCCCGAACGAGATGACCCGTATGTACGAGCATCACGACGCGGTGCTGCACGCGGTCCGCGAGGGCGTGATGATCGTCGGCGACGAGGGACGGCTGCTGCTCGCCAACGACGAGGCACACCGGCTCCTCGACCTGCCCGAGGACGCCCTGGGACGGCAGGTGCAGGACCTCGGCCTCGCACCCGACACCGCCGAGCTGCTGGCCTCCGGCCGGATGGCCACCGATGAGGTGCACCTGGTCGGGGACCGGCTGCTGGCGGTCAACCAGCGGCCCACCGACCTCCAGGGAGCGCCGGCCGGCAGCGTGGCCACCCTTCGGGACTCCACCGAGCTGCGGGCCCTGTCCGGCAGGGCCGAGACGGCACGCGAACGGCTCAACATGCTGTACGACGCCGGGGTGGAGATCGGCACGAGTCTGGACGTGGCCCGTACCGCCGAGGAACTGGCGGAGCTGGTCGTCCCGCGGTTCGCGGACTTCGCCACGGTGGACCTGTTCGAGGCCGTACTCGACGGCGGGCAGCCGGACGCGGGTGCCGATGTGCGCCGTACGGCGGTCAGCGGGATCCGCAAGGACGCCCCGCTCTACCCCCTGGGCCAGCAGATCCGGCTCGTTGCCTCCGCACCGCAGGCCCGCGCCGTGCGCTCCGGCCAGGCGGTACTCGAACCGCGCCTGAGCAAGGCGGCCGGCTGGCGGGCCCAGGACCTGGAGCGGTCCGCCCAGGTCGTGGAGTACGGCATCCACTCGCTGATCGCCGTGCCGCTGCGCGCGGGCTCCCTGGTGCTGGGTGTGGTCAGTTTCTGGCGCTCCGAGAAGCCGGAGCCCTTCGACACGGACGAACTGGCCCTCGCCGAGGAGCTGGTGACGCGGGCCGCCGTCTCCATCGACAACGCCCGCCGCTACACGCGCGAGCACAACATGGCGGTGACGCTCCAGCGCAGTCTGCTGCCGCGCAACCTGCCCGAGCAGGACGCCCTGGAGATCGCCTACCGGTATCTGCCCGCCCAGGCGGGCGTGGGCGGGGACTGGTTCGACGTACTGCCGTTGTCCGGCGCCCGGGTCGCCCTCGTCGTGGGTGACGTCGTCGGCCACGGGCTGCACGCCGCAGCCACCATGGGACGACTGCGCACGGCCGTGCACAACTTCTCCGCCCTGGATTTGCCGCCCGATGAACTGCTGTCCCTGCTGGACGAGTTGGTCGGCCGCATCGACCAGGACGAGACGGCGGAGGGCGGCAACGCCCCGGTCACCGGCGCGACCTGTCTGTACGCGATCTACGACCCGGTCTCCCGGAACTGCACCGTGGCCCGCGCCGGGCATCCGCCGCCGGCGCTCATCCACCCCGACGGCAGCGTCGAGTTCCCCGACGTCCCCGCCGGTCCCCCGCTCGGTCTGGGCGGCCTGCCGTTCGAGACGGTCGACCTCGAACTGGCCGAGGGCAGCCGCCTCGTCCTTTACACGGACGGGCTCGTCGAGGACCGGGAGCGGGACATCGACGTCGGTCTGGAGCTGCTGCGTGCGGCGCTGGAGCAGGCGGGCGAGTCGCCCGAGGACACCTGCCGGGTCGTCCTCGACTCCCGGCTCACGGTCCGGTCGAGCGACGACATCGCCCTGATCGTGGCGCGCACCCGGGCGCTGGACGCCGACCGGGTCGCCGAGTTGCAGGTGCCGTCCGACCCGGCGGCCGTCGCGGACGTACGGGCCTGGGTCACCCGGCAGTTGGCGCACTGGGAACTGGACGAGCTGACGTTCACCACGGAGTTGATCCTGAGCGAGCTGGTGACCAACGCGATCCGCTACGGCGGTGACCCCATCCAGGTCCGTATGCTGCGCGACCGGACCTTGATCTGCGAGGTGTTCGACAGCAGCAGCACCTCGCCCCATCTGCGGTACGCGGCCATGACGGACGAGGGCGGACGGGGTCTGTTCCTGGTCGCCCAGCTCGCCGAGCGCTGGGGGACGCGCTACACGCCGGACGGCAAGGTCATTTGGGCGGAACAGCCCCTTCCATGACACCCGGCGGGCGGCGCTGACGTACGCCCCGCTTGTTCATCCCTACGAAGTTGTGACGCGACGGGTGTCAAACGTCTCCGGCTTCTGATAGGAAACCTTCCTATCAGTGCCACGAACCTCCAACACCCCACCCCCCACCATCACTTGGAGCACACGTGAAGCACCCCACTCGCCGCACCCTGCTCGCCGTGCTCGGCGTGTCCGCGGCCGGCGCGATCCCCCTGCTGAACGCACCGAACGCCGGCGCCGTCCGCGCGCTCGGCCTCGACGACCCGGCGAAGAAGGAGATCGCCATGAAGCTCGTGTCGAGCGCGGAGAACTCCTCGCTCGACTGGAAGGCGCAGTACCAGTACATCGAGGACATCGGCGACGGCCGCGGCTACACCGCCGGGATCATAGGTTTCTGCTCCGGCACCGGCGACATGCTCGACCTGGTGGAGCTCTACGCCGACCGCAGCCCCGGCAACGTCCTCGCCGAATACCTGCCCGCACTGCGGTCGGTCAACGGCTCCGACTCGCACGAGGGGCTCGACCCGAACTACCCCCAGGACTGGCGCAGCGCCGCACAGGACTCCACCTTCCAGCAGGCGCAGAACGACGAACGCGACCGGGTCTACTTCAATCCGGCCGTCCAGCAGGGCAAGGCCGACGGACTGCGGGTACTCGGGCAGTTCGCGTACTACGACGCCATCGTCATGCACGGCGACGGTTCCGACGGCACCAGTTTCAGCAACATCCGCAGGCGGGCCCTCCAGAGCGCACAGCCGCCCTCGCAGGGCGGTGACGAGGTGAGGTACCTGGACGCCTTCCTCGACGCCCGGGTGTGGGCGATGAAGCAGGAGGAGGCGCACAGCGACACCAGCCGGGTCGACACGGCCCAGCGCGTCTTCCTGCGCGCGGGCAACCTCGACCTCGCAACACCGCTGGACTGGAAGGTGTACGGGGACAGTTTCCACATCGCCTGATCCGTCCCGGAAGGCTGCCGCACCGTACGGGGGTGCGGCAGCCGCACGGGGCGCCGCGAACCCCGCACACCCCATAACGTAGGCTTATGAGCTCATAGACCGGACCCGCGTACCGACTTAGGGTTACCTTAGTTTAGGCTTCCCGTTCGAGATCGCTTGTCACCACTCGAAGGGAACCTGACCATGCCCCGCCCCCTGCGGGTAGCCATCGTCGGAGCCGGCCCCGCCGGGATCTACGCCGCCGACGCATTGCTCAAGTCCGACGTGGCCGCCGAACCCGGTGTGTCCATCGACCTCTTCGAGCGCATGCCGGCGCCGTTCGGACTGATCCGTTACGGCGTGGCCCCCGACCACCCCCGGATCAAGGGCATCATCACCGCCCTTCACCAGGTGCTGGACAAGCCGCAGATCCGTCTCTTCGGCAACGTGGACTACCCGACCGACATCAGCCTGGACGACCTGCGCGCGTTCTACGACGCCGTGATCTTCTCCACCGGCGCCACGGCCGACCGCGAACTGCCGCTTCCCGGCATCGAGCTCGACGGCTCGTACGGCGCGGCCGACTTCGTCTCCTGGTACGACGGCCACCCGGACGTGCCGCGCACCTGGCCCCTGGAGGCCGAGAAGGTCGCCGTCCTCGGCGTCGGCAACGTCGCGCTCGACGTGGCGCGCATCCTCGCGAAGACCGCGGAGGAGCTGCTGCCGACGGAGATCCCGCCGAACGTCCACGAAGGGCTCCAGGCCAACAAGGCGCTGGAAGTCCATGTGTTCGGCCGCCGCGGCCCGGCGCAGGCGAAGTTCTCCCCGATGGAACTCAGGGAACTGGACCACTCCCCCAACATCGAGGTCATCGTCGACCCCGAGGACATCGACTACGACGAGGGCTCGATCGAGACCCGGCGCGGCAACAAGCAGGCCGACATGGTCGCCAAGACCCTGGAGAACTGGGCCATCCGCGACGTCGGTGACCGCCCGCACAAGCTGTTCCTGCACTTCTTCGAGTCGCCGTCCGAGATCCTCGGCGAGGACGGCGAGGTCGTCGGCCTGCGCACCGAGCGCACCGCCCTCGACGGCACCGGCAACGTCAAGGGCACCGGCGAGTTCAAGGACTGGGACGTCACGGCGGTCTACCGCGCCGTCGGCTACCTCTCCGACAAGCTCCCCAAGCTGCCCTGGGACCTCGAGACGGGCACCGTCCCGGACGAGGGCGGCCGGGTCATCCAGGAGAGCGGCGAGCACCTTCAGTCGACGTACGTCACCGGCTGGATCCGACGCGGTCCCGTGGGTCTGATCGGCCACACCAAGGGCGACGCCAACGAGACGGTGTCCAACCTGCTGGACGACCACGCGGGCGGCCGTCTGCACACGCCGGCTTCGCCCGATCCGGAGGCCGTGGACGCGTTCCTCGCCGAGCGGGACGTCCGGTTCACCACGTGGGACGGCTGGTACCGGCTCGACGCCGCGGAGAAGGCGCTGGGCGAGCCCCAGGGCCGCGAGCGCGTGAAGCTCGTCGAGCGCGAGGACATGCTCAGGGCGAGCGGCGCGTAGGACAGCGGCTGATCGAGGGGTGCGGGGGCCGGGCGCCCGGCCCCCCCCCCCCCCCCCGCGCGTCAGCAAACCCCCGGGCCCGCGCCCGGGCGGGCCCCCACCCCCGGGGGGTGTGCCCCGCGCCGGGGGGGGGGGGGGCCCCGGGGGGGGGGGGGGGGGGGGGGGCGCGGGGGGGGGGGGGCGGGGCGCGGGGGGGGGGGGGGGGCCCCCGGGGGGTGGGGGGGGGGGGGGGGCGGGGGGCCCCCCCACCCCCGACCACCGCCGTCGATGACGAAACCCTCGGGTCAGGCCACGGTCCTGGCCACCACCCAGTGGTTCTTGCCCAGGCGCCGGGTGCGGGTGAAGCCCTGGGTCTCGAACATCGCCACCGTGCCGTTGTGCAGGAACGAGGCGGACACCGAGCGGCCGTCGGTGTCCTCGGGGAAGCTCTCGACGGTTCCGCCGCCGAGGCGTGCGATCTCGGCGAGGGCGCCTTCGAGTGCGGTGGCGGCGACTCCTCTGTGGCGATGGGCACGGTCCACGAAGAAGCAGGTGATCCGCCAGTCCGGAAGGCCGTCCAGGCCCTGGAGGTACGCGCGACGGTGCTTGATGCGCGGCAGTTCGTCGGTCGGGCCGAACTGGCACCAGCCCACACAGGCCGCACCGTCGTACACCAGGGCGGCGTGCGCCCGGCCGTCCCGGACCCGGGTCTCCTTGTCGGAGCGGTTCTGCTCCGCGGTCCTGGTGCGGCCCACGCCCTCGGCGTGGAAGGCCATGCACCAGCACCCGCCCCAGACGCCGTTGTGACGCTCGACCGGCGCCGCGAAGTCCGGCCAGCTGGCTGTGTCCAGAGGCCGTACCCGCAAGCCCGTCATGATCTGCTCCGTCGCCGACGGGGGGGTGGCGAACAGGACCCGCCCCAATGCGGATGGTGGGCAGGCCCTGTTCACCGGGAGTCATTGTCATGGCCGGGCCTGATCCGGGCCATGAGTGAACGGTGGCGTCCCGAAGTGCGTCACTCACACCCCGAGTGCGCGCCACGCCTCCCGTGCGCCCACGCGCGGGCGCGACCCCGCGTGATCCGACTCGACCTACGGCGACGATACTGGTACAAGCACGCTCTCACCCCGCACACAGATGGACTCATGACGACCTCCCCCACCGTCCACCCCACGGTCCCGCCCACGGTGTGGCTCACTCGCGGCCGCTACGCCGGACCCGACGCGGAAGCCGTTCTCCGGCTCACGCTCCGGCGGCGCAAGGAGAGCGAGGCCCTGGACGACTACCTGGACGTCACCGAGAACTCCTCCGAGGGGGTCTTCGAGGCCCGCTGGCAGGTCGCCGACGCCGTGACCGTACGGGCCCGGCTGACGCTCACCCCCGGTTCCGAGGCCGGACGGGAGTGGGTTCTGGTCGCGGAGGCGGAACGGGCGTGGGACCCCGACTGGCCCTCGCCGGTCACCATGTTCTGGCCCGAGACCCCGGATGCCGCGTGGGACCACGAGCCGGTCACGGGACTGCGCTTCCGGGACGCCAACCGCCTGCCCGCGGACGACAAGGCCCTGCGGCGCGTCCTGCGGGACTCCGTGCGGGGCAGCTGGAGCATCGACGTCATCGTCCACGAGGCCATGACCCCGGACGAGCGCGGACTGCTCCCGCTGACCCGGCTGCTGCCGCCGAGCCTGCGGCACTGCGTGGTCGAGCACCGTGCCGCGCCCCAGCAGCTGCGCGCCCTGAACTGGGCCGTGCGGGAGTTCGGTGTGGAGGTACCGCGCGGCGGTGCCCTCGTACTGCCCAAGGCGTCGCCCCCCACCGGGGACGACGCCCAGGACCTGACCGTACGCAGCGTCTTCCTGGACGGTTCGGAGCCCGCCGAACTGCTCGACACGGTGACCCGGTACGCCGCGCTCGCCAGGCCGATGCCCGACGGCGCCGACCCGGCCCTCTCCGCGCTCCGGGAGAAGTGGCGGCTGCTGACGCTCGAGGAAGAGCTCGCCCGTGAGCGCAAGCTGGTGGCCATGTACGCCGACGCACTCGACGCCATGACGAAGTCCCGGGATCTGTACCGGGAGGCGGCCGAGCGCGCGGGCGAGGCACTGGCCGCCTATCGGGAATCGTCCGGCTCGACGCCCCAGGAACCCGTTGCGCCCGACGCGCAGACCGGCTCTCCGCTCCAGCATCTGACGCGCACGTTCGAGCGGCTCAAGGGCACTCCTTGGACGCGGCGGCGTGACAACGGAGACGACGCCGGCTGAGTCCCCGGAGGAGGTCGGCGTCAGTCCGCCGTACGGTTCGCCTCCGCCATCGCCCGTGCCACCGAGCCGGCGTCGGGCGACTGTGCCGCCAGGTGCACCAACAGGGCGATCAGAGCGGCCAGTGATGCGCACACGGCGGCCAGACCGGTGACCCAGCTCGGTGCGAGCGTGAGATCCAGCGCCCGGGACAGGTCCACCGACTGCAACCGGCCCTCCAAGGACTGGGCCACGGCCAGCGCCGCCGGGCCCACGACGGCCACCGCCAGCACGGGCAGCCCGGCCCGCGCGGACACCAGGACGGCACCGATGAGGCACAGCCCCGACACGCCGAGAGCGAAGCCGTACACGCCCAGGGAGGCGCCGTCGCGGCCGGTCGGGAACCAGAGAAGTCCGCAGAGGGCGAGGGACACGGCGGAGAGCCGACTCGGCCACCGGGGAGCCCTGTTGGCCAGGGGCGCCCGGTCGCGGGACGGAGGAGCGGCCCGATGGGCCACTTCGTTCTCCGGTCCGTGGCCGAGCTGCGGCCGTTCGGACGGCTCGTCCACGGGTTCCGCGCGGCGTGCGACGGCCAGCCGCCCGATCAGCTCCACGAGATCCTCGACGGGCCGCCCGCTCGCGGCGGCCCGTACCGCCTCCTGACCGCAGTGCGGTTCCAGGGGTGCCCGGTGCAACAGGTCCATCAGCCGGGTCACCTCCTCGACCGGGCGCGACCCTGCCGCGGCGCGGATCGCCTCGTCCGCGCTGGCGACATCGCGCGGCGGCCGGGTCAGCAGGGTGACGAGTCGGGTGACGTCCTCCACCGACCGGTTCACTCCCACCGCACGGAGGGCGTCCACCGTGGCCTGCGCGTACTGGGGCGACTGCTCCAACAGCGTGATGAGATGGACGACCTCCTCCAGGGACCGGTCGGCCACGGCGGCCTGCACGAGACCGCTGAGGGGGTCGCCGTACCGAACCCCGGTGAAGGGTATGGCCGGTTCGTTCGAACCGGGGGATGCAGAGCTGGTCGTCATGGTCGGCTCCCTGGGAAGAGTGCGGTTGACCTCGCGCCCCCGATGCGCGACATACGACGTATTGCTGACCATTTCTAGGCGCCCGCGCCGCACCCTGCCACTCAGGTGGGCCACAGGTATGACCTGGTTGCCCCCGGCATGCGATACAAGCGCCGCAAACGGGATATCCGCATAGAGGGAAGCGCACCGCGAGGAGGACCCGTGGATTCGACCACCGAATGGATCGTCCTGGCCGCGGTCCTTGCGGCGGCCCTGCTCACCGTCGCCATCGGATTGCTGATGCGGCTGGTCCGGGCCAGGCGCGCCCTGCGTGAGGCCGGGCTGCCGACCGGGCCGCGCTGGGTGTTCTGGGGCGCCCTGATCTACTTCGTGCTGCCCGCCGACCTCGTGCCCGACCCGGTCTACCTGGACGACATCGGCGTACTGCTTCTCGCTCTGCGCTCCCTGCGCGCGCCCCTCAGCGCTTCGCGCGCCGACCGCCGGGATGGTCCTGCCTGAACCCGAGGACGCGTTTTCGCGTCTCATGAACGGGAACTGACTGTGATTACGCAGCGTAAGGAAACCATTCACTCGTTCGATTCGTATAAGTCTCTGGAAGGCGAAGGAAATCGGCGGACCATGCTTTGCCGCCAGCCGACCGCAGCTGATCGGCACAGCACCGACGAGGGAGAGACGATGCAACCGTTCGCGCTCAACTACGCACGTCCGGCAGCAGAGTTGGAAGCCACCACTCCGTATGCCTATGACTCCGGACTGCAGTTGAACGTGCTCATGGACGGGCGGATAGCCGCCCGGGATCTCGCTCTGCTGAGAGAACTGGGGACCACGACGTCGACCGCGGGCTCGAAGACTCACTTCGACGATTGAACATGGACCGGCGACGATGACCGTCCTGATCCTGACCTGTGAAGCCGATGTGACAGCAGACCTGGTGGTGGTGCACCTCCACACGTCCGAGATACCGGTGGTCCGGCTCGACCCTGCCGATCTGATCGGGGAGGTCGCGCTGTCCGGGGAGTATGTGCACGGTGTGTTCCGCGGCCATCTGTCGGCCGGGGGACGGTTGGTGAGCATCAACGGCGTGCGTTCGATCTGGGTGCGCAGGCCGGGGACTCCGGCCACGCGGGCCCCCGCACCGTCGGCCTGGCTCACCGAGGAGGCCTCGCAGGCTTTGTACGGCATGCTCCGCGGGTCGGGAGCGCGCTGGATGAACCACCCGGACGCGGCGCGCAGGGCCCGCCACAAGCCCTGGCAGCTCCGGCTGGCCCAGCGCTGCGGTCTGCCCGTTCCGGCCACGCTGATCACGACGTTTCCGCAGGCCGCCCGCGAATTCTCCGAGCGCTACCCCGATCTGGTCGTCAAGCCGGTCTCCGGGGCGCACCCGCAGGATCCGCCGCGGGCGGTGCCGACCAGCCGGGTGGCACCGGGCACGGACTTCGCGGCCGTCGCGTTCGGACCGACCCTGCTGCAACGGCGGGTCGCCAAAAGGGCCGACATCCGCCTCACGGTCGTCGGCGACCGGATGTTCGCCGCCCGCAAGCCGACCACCGGCGACACCGACCATGTGGACGTACGCTTCGCCCCCTCGGACTCCCCGTGGTGCGCCGCAGATGTTCCGCCGCGGGTCGCCGCGGCCGTCCGCATCTACCTCCGCGAAGCGGAACTGTCCTACGGCGCCTTCGACTTCGCAGAGGATGCCGACGGCACGTGGTGGTTCCTGGAGTGCAACCAGTCGGGGCAGTTCGGCTTCGTCGAGGTGGACACCGGTCAGCCGATCGCCCGCAGCATCGCGGACTGGCTGGCACAACCGGGTCCGGAACAGCACACACAGGTCAACGGCGCGAACAGGGCGGTTTCTTGAGGGTCTTGACGGGCCCGACGACCCTGACGGTCAGCGCGACCTGGGTCCGGGCGGCAGGGCCGAGCGTTGCCACCCCGCGCCCGGGTGTGACTGGCGTTGCTCCAGGCCGGGTTGGTGTCCTTGGGAGGACTGAAGTGGCCGCATCGCGAACTCCAGTTCCCTGCTGACGCGTTCGGCCTCCCTGCGGGCCTGGGAGGGTACGTCGCCGCGCTCCGCGACGAGCCGGTCGTAGATGGGGGAATCCTGGAACACCCGTCAACGTGCCTTTCGTGTCATGGCCCATGCGTATGGGCACGACTGCCGAGTGTAAGCGCAGGGGCACACGGGGGTGTGAAATCCGCGTGGGGACTTGACGTCAGGCGCCGGTGGTGGATCCGGGCCGAATGATCATGAGGACGGTGACCGTCGCCCACAGGAGATTGAAGATCCCGGTGAACATGGCGAGTTGGGCCGTGTGCGCACGCTCCACGGGCCGGTTCGCGCTCAGTTCGTCGAGGAGCTCGTCCTGGCGGGGCAGGACGAAGGCGACCAGGACACCCGCGGCCGCGGCGGTCAGCGCCATGGAGGTGATCAGCCAGCCGTCACCCAGTACGCCCATCGCGGCGGCCGTGGCGAACCCCAGCAACGGCACTGCCAGTCCGATCCCCGAGTACAGACGGCAGATGCGGTGCAGCAACCGCACGGTGCTCACCCCTGCCGGATCCGACCCCTCACCGCCCGCGTGGACGCGGCGTGCGGCCGGCGGGAACATGCTGGCCGCGACGGTGACGGGGCCGACCGCGACGATGGCTGCGAGGACGTGCAGGGACAGCAGGAACTTGGTCATCGAGGGGAGTCCAGGATCGAAGGGCCTCGGGCTCCGTCCACGTTATGGATCTTCGCGGTGACCGCACAGGGGCTGGAATGACAGCTTTCAACGGATTCTCGCCAAGCCGCTCACCAGGTGATTGATCCTGCACCCTGGTGGACCCTGGTGGCGGGAATCCGTCTATCGTGGCTTTCATGCACAGCGTGGCGATCCTGGTCCTCGACGAAGTGGTGCCGTTCGACATGGCGACACCTCTTCAGGTCTTCGGGCTGACGCGGCTGCCGGACGGCCGCCACCCCTACCGGGTCCGGTTGTGTGCCGAGTCCCCGGACGTGCGCACGCACGGTTTCGCGCTACGGGTCGACGTGGGGCTGGAGGCGCTGGCGGAGGCCGACACCGTCATCGTGCCGGGCTGCGCCGAGGGCGCGCCGCCCCCTTCCGCCCGGGTGATCACGGCGCTGCGGCAGGCGGCGCAGGCCGGCACCCGGATCGCGTCGGTGTGCGTCGGCGCCTTCGTGCTGGCGGAGACCGGGCTCCTGGACGGACAGCGAGCCACCACCCACTGGGTGGCCGCCGACGTACTGGCGCAGCGTTTCCCGGACATCAAGGTGGAGCCGGACGTGCTGTACGTCGACAACGGCCAGCTCCTCACCTCGGCCGGCGCCGCCGCGGGCCTCGACATGTGCCTGCACATGATCCGGCAGGACCTGGGCTCGGCCGTCGCCGCGGACGCCGCCCGGCTGTCCGTCATGCCGCTGGAACGGGAGGGCGGGCAGGCCCAGTTCATCGTGCACGAACACCCGCCCGTGCCGCGCGGCTCGACACTGGAGCCCCTCCTGGAGTGGATCGAGGACAACCTCGGCCACGAGATCACCCTGTCCGCGCTGGCAGCTCGCTCCGGGATGAGCGAACGCACCTTCAGCCGGCGCTTCCGGGAGCAGACGGGCACGACACCGCTGCAATGGCTGTTGCGCGCGCGGGTGCGGCGGGCGCAGTACCTGCTGGAGAGCAGCGACCATCCGGTCGAGCGGGTGGCACAGCTGGCGGGCTTCGGTTCGGCGACCGCGTTCCGGGAGCGGTTCCGCAAAGTGGTCGGCACCAGTCCGCAGTCGTATCGCACGTCCTTCAACGGGAAGTCCGCGGCGGCGCGTCCGTAGCCCGGCGGGCGGGGGCCGCCACCTCGTCAGACGGCCAGCCTGACGCCGCCTTCCGGCTGAGCCGACGTGCCGTCGCCGACCGACCGCGCCATGGCCAGCAGCGTGTCCGCCTTGGCGACCGCGATGTCGACGTCCTTGGTGCCCATCAGGACGCAGAGCGTGAAACTGACGTCCTCCAGCTCGCGTGCCGGCGCCGGCCTCGCCCGCTGTGCCTGCTCGATCCGCAGTGACGCATAGCGAGTCAGCAGCTTTCTGACGGCCTTCGGGTCCGGAACCAGCACGAAATGCCCCTCTCTCTGGTATTCATCGCGTATGCCCGGACCGTGGCAGACCATGCGCATCTCCCGTAACACGGCTCGGACTTGACGAAATGCTGTCGCTTCCCGCCCGACTGCCGCTCGAATCCGACCTGCGCAGTGACGGATGCCCCAGCAACCTACGATCTGCCCGAAACCACCCGCTTCCCCACGCGGCCATGGGCAGTTGAGCAGAAGGCATCCCTCTCCGCATGAACGGTGTACGCCCATGCATGTCTCGCATCGCCTGCTCTGCGCGCTGTACGTCCTCACCAGCACGGGACTCGCCTGGACCGCGGTCCTCGAACTCCTCCACGGCCCCGTGTGGGCGGCGTTGCTGTTCGCGGCCGCCAGTCTCGTCCCGGTCATCGCCGTCCTACGCGAAACGGTCCTGCACGACGAGCGCCGCACCGTCGCCGCGCTGCTCTCCCGGGCGGCAGCCCTGCACGGGCGGATCGCCGACGCCGCCGAAGAGATCGTCCGTACCGAACTGCACGCCGCATGCTGCGAGCGCTGGTGGACCAGCTGCGGCACCGACCACGATGTGTCCTGCCCGCACCGGATCCCACGGAGCAGTGCCGCCTGACGGCCGCGGCGTCAGGCGACCTGTCCGCTGTGCAGCGCGG
This sequence comes from Streptomyces sp. NPDC051963, assembly GCF_044593495.1. Classification (NCBI taxonomy): domain Bacteria; kingdom Bacillati; phylum Actinomycetota; class Actinomycetes; order Kitasatosporales; family Streptomycetaceae; genus Streptomyces; species Streptomyces sp. NPDC051963. The sequence goes on from NZ_JBIUCC010000006.1 coordinate 632,546, forward strand.
TGTACTCACCGCCCCGGCACAGGAGTTCCTCGTGCGTGCCGATCTCCCGGATCCGGCCGTCCCGCATCACCACGATCCGGTCCGCGCCCCGCACGGTGGACAGCCGGTGCGCCACCACGAACGTGGTGCGTCCACGCAGCAGCCGGGCGAGCGCCTGCTGGACCAGCGCCTCCGACCGGGTGTCCAGCGCCGAGGTCGCCTCGTCGAGGACGAGCACCTTGGGGTCCCGGATCAGGGCCCGGGCGATGGCGAGGCGCTGCCGCTGCCCACCGGACAGCCGGGCGCCACGCTCGCCGACCACGGTGTCCAGTCCCTGCGGCATCCGGTCGACGAACTCCAGCGCATTGGCGTCACGCAGCGCCGCCCGCACCTTCTTCTCGTCGACCTCGTCCATGCCGTACGCCACGTTCTCCCGGACGGTGCCGTCGAAGAGGATCGACTCCTGCGGCACCACGGAGACGAAACGCCGGTAGGTGCGCAGGTCGAGGCTGTTCATGTCGACCCCGTCGAGCAGCAGCCGGCCCGATGTCGGCCGGATGAACCCGATGACGAGGTTGAGGACGGTGGACTTGCCCGCGCCGGACGCCCCGACGAGCGCGATGGTCTCGCCCGGCGCGACCGAGAGTGAGAAGTCCCCTACGGCGGGCCGGTCGCCGTCGTCGTACGCAAGAGAGACGCTCTCGAAGGTGACGTCCCCGCGTAGTGAGGTCAGTTCGGACTTGCCCTCGTTGTCCTCGAGTTCGGGAGCCTGGAGCACCTCACCGACCGAGCGGACGGACTCGAGCCCCTTGGTGATGACCGGGGCGAGTCCTGCCAACGTTGTCGTGGAGTTGGTGAGCGTCGTCAGGAAGGCGCTGAGCATCACGACGTCGCCGGCGGTGACGCCCCAGACGTCGTAGTACGACACCAGCGCGGCGCCGGCGAGGACGAGCACCCCGACCACGTTCAGGACCACCCAGGCCAGTGAGCCGAAGCGGCCGTTGACGAGATCGAGTCGCATGCCGGAGGTCAGCAGCCGGGACAGGGTGCCGTCCATGCGGCGCAGCGCCTTGCCCTCCAGGCCATGGGCCCGGGTCACGGGGATGAGACGGGTCATCTCGGTGACCCGGGAGGAAAGGGTCTCGACCTCGTGGCGGAAGTGCTCGTTGTGGGTGCGCAGCCGGGCCCTCAGCCGGGCCACGAGGAGCGCCGCGGCGGGTACGACGACGAGGAAGACCGGGACGAACTCGGGGGTGCGGATGGCGATGATGACCAGGCCGCCGACGAGCACGGTGGTCGCCCCGAGGCCGACCTCAGCGGTCTGCTGCACCATCTGCTCGACGGTCTCCACGTCGCGCACGACCTTGGCCTGGAGCACCCCGGCGCTGACGCGGGAGTGGTAGCCGATGGACAGCTGCTGCATGCGGGTGCACAGCGCGGAGCGCAGCGTGGTCCCCATACGGCGGACGCTGCCGTACAGAAGCCGTACGTACAGCACGTGCAGGGGGTAGTTGACCGCCAGGATCAACAGGATGATGCCGGTGCTGGTCCAGAGACGGCTGATCGACTGGTGCTGGACGACGGTGTCGATGATGGACGCGGTGATCAGGGGCAGCAGCCAGACCGGGCTGTGCTTGACCGTGAAGACGCCGACCGCCGCGGCGAGACGGCGGCGGTCGGCGCGGAGCAGGTAGGCGAGGGTGCGAATCGGGTGTTCGCCCCGGTAGCGATGGTCGAGCGGTCTCTCCAACGACGAAGCCATGGATGGCTCTACTTCCCTGGTGGCTGGTGACGGTGCGGCGGGCAAGCGCTTTCTTCCCCGGCGCTTCCTTCCCCGGCCGACCAGAGCTACACCAAGCCATACGGGATCGCTGCGATCAGGCGCCTATGGCCCGTGCCAGCTCCGTCGTGGCCTGGGCGATCTCGGTGTCCTCGTCGTCCATCAGGTGCCGCAGGTCGCCGCGGCGGGCGCGTACGGCCTGCCGGGCCTGGCGCTCCCACACGACGTGGTTCTCGCGATGGTGGAGCAGCTTCGGGTAGACGGCCGCGGTGCTCTCCCACTGGCGGGCGTCGGCGATACTCCGGAGCAGCTGGATGATCTGTGCGCGGCAGGTCACATGGGGAAGTTGGGCGAGCTCCCACAGGAAGGGGACGGTGGCCGCCGTCGCCTGTTCCACCACGAATCCGTACTGGCAGATGCGCCTGCGCAGATCGTCGAGCGCGGAGCGGGCGGTGGCCGCGTCACCCCAGGCGACGCTGTTGAGAAGCAGCGGGATGGCGGCGGCCGAGCCGGTGGAGTCCTTGATCTCACACCACTGCACCCGCCCCACCGCCATCAGGGGCGCGATGCTCGCCACGCCCGTGGGCTGCACGTCGCGGCCTGTTGCCTCGCTCGACGTGTGGCGTGGTCGGTCCGCAGGTGATGACACGGCATCTCCCCGATGCGACATCAGAAGTCGGCGCCGGATGCAGGGTTGACGCCGCAGCTATTATCCACAACGAACGGCTCCTCGTGCAATTGCACGGGAAATTGCGTGAGGATTGAGCCAGAGCGGGTAGGACCGACACGGTGCGCCACAGACACGGCGTGGATCGTGAACAGCAAGGAGACTTCAGTGCCACCAGTACACAACGGAGTGCGGGCCAGTTCGTTGGACGCCCGCTGGATCAAGAGCCGGCACAGCAATGCCGAGGGCAACTGCGTGGAGATCGCCGCTCTGGTCGACGGTGGCGTAGCGCTGCGCAACTCACGCGATCCCGACGGTCCCGCACTGGTCTACACGGCTGCCGAGTTGGCGGCCTTCCTGGCCGGCGCGAAGGACGGCGAGTTCGACCAGCTGCTGTAGCCCGGACGGCCAACTCCCTTGCTGCCACAGGCATGCCAGGGGAACATCGGGTGCGATAGGGTGAATCGCCCTCATGCCGGTCTGCAGGAGTCAGGATGTCAGCCGAGTCGCATCGCATCTCCCTGCTCGAACCCTATCTCGACCGGCCGGAGCCCGCGCCGACTCTGTTGAAAATGCTGGTCGGTGTGCAGCTGGCGGGCTTCCGTGAGGACGCCGGACTCGCCCAGGACCAGGCGGCACGGGCCCTGGGCTTCAGCCCCGCCAAGCTCTCGCGCATCGAGGCGGGCAAGGGCCGCCGTCCCCCGGCCGAGAGCGACGTCCGCGCACTGCTGGAGCTGTACGGCACGGACGACTACGAAGCCTCGGTGCTGCTCAAGCTGTTGCACCGCGCCGGTGAGCCGGGCTGGTGGCAGCGCTACGACAAGCGCCTGATGCCCGAGTGGTTCGACCGGCTGGTGGGACTCCAGGAGGCGGCGGCCGCGATCCGTACGTTCGAGATCCAGTACGTCCCGGGTCTGTTGCAGACGCCGGAGTACACCCGGGCGGTGGTGCGGCGGGGTCTGCCGACCGCGCCCTCGGCCGAGGTACGGCGCCGGGTGGAACTCCGCACGCGGCGGACGGAGCTGCTCCAGCGGGGAGCGGATGCTCCGCAGCTGTGGGCGGTGATCGACGAATCGGTGCTGCTGCGCGTCCTGGGCAGTGTGGACGTCATGCGCGAGCAGCTCGCGCATCTGGTCGAGATGGCTCAGCGCTCGAACGTGACCGTGCAGATCGTGCCGCTGGACGTGACGAACGCTTCGGCGCCCGCCATCCCGATCACGTATCTCCGCTTCGGCGGTCTCGATCTGCCCGACGTCGTCTACCTGGAGCACATAAGGAGCGCCAACTTCCTGGAGGACCAGGACGAGACGGAGGAGTACCGGCTCGCCCTGGACCGGCTGGCCGACGAGGCGCTCACGCCCCGGGCCTCACTGGAGTTGCTGCGGAAGACGATGGAGCAGCGCTACCCCAAGGCCTGACCGGACCGGCCGCTGGACCGGTCCGGTGACTGATCGACGTCAGGGGAGGCGGCCGACGCCGCCGAACTCGATCCATTCGTGGGTGAGCTGACGGGGTGCCACCTCGGAGTCGGGCCGCCAGGTGGACACCTCCACGAGACCCGGCTCAAGGATCTCCAGGCCCTCGAACAGTGCGGCCACATCCTGCTCCTGGCGCACCCGGCCCCAATGGCCCTGGGTCGCCTTGTCCATGAAGTCGGTGACGAAGGCCCGCACTTCGGGGTCCTCGCTGACCAGCTGGCACATGACCAGGAAGCTGCCGGGCGCCAGTCGCGCGGCCACGCGGCGGGCCACGGCGAGCGGGCCGTCCGTGTCACTGTCCGGGATGCAGTGCATCACCGAGTTGAAGAGCACGGCGACCGGCTGGGAGAAGTCGATCAGACGCTGGGTGTCGGGGTGGGCGAAGATGGCGTCGGTCTCACGCATGTCCGCGTGGATGACGGTGGTGCGCTCGTCCTGCTCCAGCAGTGCCCGGCCGTGGACCAGCACCATGGGGTCGTTGTCGACGTAGACCACGTGGGAGTCGGGGTCCACGCGCTGGGCGACCTGGTGCACGTTGTCCTGGGTGGGCAGGCCGGATCCGTGGTCCAGGAACTGGCGGATTCCGTGCTCCTCGGCCAGCGTCCGTACGACGCGCTGGAGGAAGCGCCGGTTGTTGACGGCGAGCCGACGGGTGCTGGGCACTACCTTGTCGAGTTCTTCGCAGGCCGCGCGGTCGGCGGCGTAGTTGTCCTTGCCGCCCAGATAATGGTCGTACATCCGGGCGGCCGTCGGTACGTCGGCGTCGATCGACGTGGACAGCTGCTTGTCGGTGTGCATCGTTCCCCCGGCCTCGTTGCCGCGCCAACTTCACTGGCCTGACTGGGAGTCCATCCTAGGGACCTGGCTTCCACCGCGACCACCCCACCGGCGAACTCGACCCCAGATGAAGGACATCGCGGGTACCGCCGTGACCGGGCCGGGGCGCGGCGCCCCGGCCCGGATCATGTCATGGCGCCGACCGCACCTCGCGGGCCGCCGCCACCAGGTTCTGAAGCGAGGCCCTGACCTCGGGCCAGCCGCGGGTCTTCAGACCGCAGTCGGGGTTGACCCACAGCCGTTCGGCGGGGATCGCCTTCAGGCCGGTGCGCAGGAGTTCGGCGGCCTCCTCGGTGCTCGGCACGCGCGGGGAGTGGATGTCGTACACGCCGGGTCCGGCCTCGCGCGGATAGCCGTGCGCGGCCAGTTCCCGGGCGACCTGCATGTGCGAACGGGCCGCCTCCAGGCTGATGACGTCCGCGTCGAGGTCGTCGATGGCCTGGACGATGTCGCCGAACTCGGCGTAGCACATGTGGGTGTGGATCTGGGTGTCCGGCCGCACGCCGCCGGTGGTGAGGCGGAACGCCTCGGTGGCCCAGGCCAGGTAGGCGGGGTGATCCTCGGCACGCAACGGCAGCGTCTCGCGCAGGGCGGGTTCGTCCACCTGGATCACCGAAGTCCCGGCCGCCTCCAGGTCGTTCACCTCGTCGCGCAGGGCGAGGGCCACCTGCCGGGCGGTCTCCGCGAGGGGCTGGTCGTCGCGGACGAAGGACCAGGCGAGCATGGTGACCGGCCCGGTGAGCATGCCCTTGACCGGCTTGGAGGTCAGGGACTGGGCGTACGTCGTCCAGCGCACCGTCATCGGTTCGGGACGGGAGATGTCGCCGGCCAGGACCGGCGGGCGGACATAGCGGGTGCCGTAGGACTGGACCCAGCCGTGCCGGGTGGCGAGGTAGCCGGTGAGCTGTTCGGCGAAGTACTGGACCATGTCGTTGCGTTCGGGCTCGCCGTGCACCAGGACGTCGATGCCGGTCTGCTCCTGGAAGGAGATCACGTCGCGGATCTCCTCCTCGATGCGGCGCTCGTACGTCTCCCGGTCGATGCGTCCGGCAGTGAGGTCGGCCCGGGCGGTGCGCAGTTCGCCGGTCTGCGGGAAGGAGCCGATGGTGGTCGTGGGCAGGGGCGGCAGGTTCAGGTGGGCGCGCTGGGCGACCGTACGCTCGGCGTACGGCAGTGAGCGGCGGGCGTCGGTGGCGGTGACCGCGGCCGCGCGGGCCCGCACAGCCGGGTTCCGTGTGATGGGCGAGCCCGCCCGGGACGCCAGGTCGGCCCGGTTGGCGGCGAGTTCGGCGGCGATCCGGTCGGTGCCCTGGGCGAGGCCGCGGGCCAGGGTGACGGTCTCGGCGGTCTTCTGCCGGGCGAAGGCGAGCCAGCGGGCGATCTGCGGTTCGATCTCGCGTTCGGCGTCGGCGTCGAGCGGGACGTGCAGCAGCGAGCAGGACGGGGCGACGTCGACGCGGCCGGCCAGGCCGAGCAGGGTGGCGAGGGTGGACAGGGACTTGCCCAGATCGTTGATCCAGATGTTGCGGCCGTCCACCACGCCGGCGACCAGCCGCTTGCCGGGCAGGCCGCCGACCGCGGCGAGATCGTCGAGGTTGGCGGCCGCGGGCCCGGTGAAGTCCAGGGCGAGCCCGTCGACCGGTGCCTTCGCCAGCACGGGCAGCGCCTCGCCGAGCCGGTCGAAGTACGACGCGAGCAGCAGCTTCGGCCGGTCGGTGAGGGAGCCGAGGTCGCGGTAGGCGCGGGCGGCGGCGTTCAGTTCGGCCGGGGTGCGGTCCTGGACCAGGGCGGGCTCGTCCAGCTGGATCCACTCGGCGCCCGCCGCCCGGAGATCGGCGAGGACCTCCGCGTACACCGGCAGCAGCCGGTCCAGCAGGGTCAGCGGCTGGAAGTCGGCCGGTGCGCCGGGGGCGGGCTTGGCGAGGAGCAGGTAGGTGACCGGGCCGACGAGCACCGGCCGCGCGGCCAGTCCGAGCGCGAGGGCCTCCTTCAGTTCGCCGACCTGCTTGGCGGTCTCGGCGGTGAACTCCGTGTCCGGGCCCAACTCGGGTACGAGGTAGTGGTAGTTGGTGTCGAACCACTTCGTCATTTCCAGCGGCGCCACGTCCTGGGTGCCGCGCGCCATGGCGAAGTAGCCGTCCAGGGCGTCCTTCTCGACGGCGGCGCGGTGCCGGGCGGGGATGGCGCCGACCATGACGGTGGTGTCCAGGACGTGGTCGTAGTACGAGAAGTCGCCGGTGGGCACCTCGGTCAGGCCGGCCTCGGCCAGCTGCCGCCAGGTCGAGCGGCGGAGCTCGGCGGCGGTCCGCCGGAGCTCGGCGGCGGTGGCGCGGCCCTTCCAGTAGCCCTCGATCGCCCTCTTCAGTTCCCGGTTCGGGCCCTGGCGGGGGTAGCCGTAGGCGGTGGCCCCTGCTGCCGCGGCTGCGGACTTCGCTGTCACGAGACTCTCCTTCGCGAGCTGTGGGATGACACACGACCCGGAGACCGGTCGTGGACGCGAAGGAGCAGCAGATCCGGCGGGGGCAGCTGTGCGTGTGCCCGTCCCGCCTGGTGTGCGCCGACCCGCCCTCGAGGTCACCGAGTCTCCGCGCACGGGGAGCCGCGCACGGGCAGTGGCAGGTCTTCGGACTCGCGGGCGCGTCTCATGTCGTACGAGACACCTACTGGCCGTCGCTTCCCGGGTCCGGCGCTCCGGATCCAGTGCGTATGACGGCGGTCGTTCCCACTCACCGCTGCGGGGCAGTCCCGGATTCCCACCGGGTTCCCTCTTGCGACGCGTCTGCCTGGCGGGCAGGGCGAACCAGCTGCACGGTCAGCCTATACACAGCTCATGTGTGGGGCGACCCTGAGCCGACGGTTCGGCTCAGGGCCTGGAGCGACTCTCAAGAGTTCAGCTCGCGGCGGCCGCGGCGCGCCCCGCCTGGCGGCCGGAGAACAGGCAGCCGCCGAGGAAGGTGCCTTCCAGGGAGCGGTAGCCGTGGACACCGCCGCCGCCGAAACCCGAGACCTCACCGGCCGCGTAGAGCCCTGGGATCGGGGTTCCGGTCCCGTCCAGGACGCGGCCGGAGAGGTCGGTCTGGAGCCCGCCGAGCGTCTTGCGGGTGAGGATGTTGAGGCGTACGGCGATCAGCGGTCCGGCGCTCGAGTCCAGGATCTTGTGGGCCGAGGCGGTACGGCTGAGGGTGTCGCCGGGGTAGGCGAGGGCGTTGCGGATGCCCATGACCTGGACGTCCTTGGTGTACGGGTTGTCGATCTCCCGGTCCCGTGCCTCGATCTGACGTTTCAGACCGGCCAGGTCGATCAGGTCGTCACCGGTCAACTTGTTCATGCCGGCGACCAGTTCGGGCAGCGTGGTGGCGACGACGAAGTCGGCCCCGTTGTTCTTGAACTTCTCGATCGGCTCGGGGGTCTGCCAGATCCGGGACAGCAGCTGCCAGACGTTCTTGTTGGTGAGGTCGGGATTCTGCTCCGAGCCCGACAGCGCGAACTCCTTGGCCATGATCTTCTGGGTGGTGACGAACCAGGAGTAGTCGTAGCCGGTTTCGGTGATCGACTTGAGCGTGTGCAGCGTGTCGTACCCAGGAATGTCCGGGGTGTTGAACCGCTTGCCGGTGGCGTCGAACCACATCGAGGAGGGGCCCGGCAGGATGCGGATGCCGTGGCCCGGCCAGATGGGGTCGTAGTTGCGCAGGCCCTCGGTGTAGTGCCACATCCGGTCGGGGTTGACGATGCGGCCGCCCGCCTTCTCCGTGATGGCGAGCATGCGTCCGTCGACATGCGCGGGCACACCCGTGACCATGAACTTCGGCGGAGTGCCCATCCGGGCGGGCCAGTTCTGCCGTACGAGGTCGTGGTTGGCGCCGATGCCGCCCGAGGTGACGATCACGATGGGCGCTCGCAGTTCGAAGTCGCCCACGACGGTGCGGGAGCTGGGTTTGCCGCGGGCGGCGTCGCTGGGTTCGAGGATCGCGCCGCGTACGCCGGTGACGGCGCCGCCGGTCGTGACGATGTCGTCGACGCGGTGCCGGAATTTGAAGGTGACCTTCCCATTCTCGACGGCGGCCCGCACCTTCTTCTCGAACGGCTCGACCACCGCCGGACCGGTCCCCCAGGTCACATGGAAGCGGGGCACCGAGTTGCCGTGCCCGTCCGCGAGTCCGCCGCCGCGCTCGGCCCAGCCGACGATCGGGAACCACTGCACGCCCAGGCCGGCGAGCCAGGACCGCTTCTCGCCGGACGCGAAGTCCACATACGCCTCGGCCCATTTGGCGGCCCAGTAGTCCTGCCCGAGCGGATCGGAGACACCGCGGTCGAAGCCGGCCGTGCCCTGCCAGTCCTGCCAGGCCAGCTCGTGGGAGTCCTTGACGCCCATCAGCCGCTGTTCGTCGGAGTTGACGAAGAACAGCCCGCCGAAGGACCAGAACGCCTGGCCGCCGAGACTGGCCTCGGGTTCCTGGTCGAGGAGCAGCACCTTGCGCCCGGCGGCGGCGAGTTCGGCGGTCGCGACGAGTCCGGCGAGCCCGCCGCCCACGACGATCGCGTCCGCGTCGGCGCTCGCGGACGTGGCCGCGAACGCGGGCATCTGTGTGAGGGCCGCTCCGGCGAGCACGCCGCCGGCGACGGTCAGGGCGCGGCGGCGGCTGATCACGGCCGGGGTGGCCGAGGGCTCCGTGCTGTCCGTGTGCTCCGTGGTCACCATGAGCTGCCTTCCGTACGGCGTGCGGGATGCGGGCGGCGCGCAGGGTATTGCTGTGACACGCGTGTTGTTACCGTCGGTAGCGCACAGGGAATCAGGTCTTCACGGCAGCGCGGTAGTCGTCGGGAGTCAACGCGGGCGTCTCCTCGTTGTGGCCCGGCGACAGCGCTCGGACCAGCGGACGAGGGAGGGGCTCATGACGGTCGTCCAGGAGCGGGAGCCGGTCGGAGAGGTCCTGCGAGCCTTGGCCGTCGACACGGATGTGTGCGGCGAACTCGTCCGTGCGGCACGGCTCCACTCCCCCGAGGTCGCCCGGCTCACCGAGGCGGAGACCCGCTCGCATGTGACGGCCATCATCCGTGCGGCCGGCGCCTGGTTCGGGACGTTCGATCCGGCCGCCCGGGGCGGCTTCGACCATGTCGAGGACCAGGACTTCGCCGCCGCCCTGCTGCTGGGTGCCGACCGGGCCGGGCAGGGCGTTCCCATGACGGCCGTGCTGCGCGGTGTCCAGGCGGCGCTCACCCGGGCGGTGGAGATCACGGTGGACCGCTGCCGGACGGCCGGGGTGCCGGACCGCGCGCTGCTCGCTCTCGTACTGCGGCTGAAGGAGTACGGCGACGCGGTCGAACGGCAGGTGATCAACGGGTACCGCGCGGCGGAGCGTGGCGCCCCGCACGGCGTGGGCGAGCTGAGGACGAGACTGCTGCGCCGGTTGCTGACGGGCGAGGTAGCGCCGTCGGCCGAGGAGTTGGCGCGGGTGGGTCTGAGACCGGATGCCAGGCGCCACCTGGTCGTCTCGGACGCCTCCACCCGCCCGGTCCGCCTGCGGGGCGTCTTCGGGCCGGTGGAGGGAAGGCTCGCCGGGCTGTGTCCGCGCAGGCCCACCGGCGAGGAGGTGGGTGATGCCGCGCTGGTCGTGGTCTCACCGGCGGTGCCGCTGGAGGAACTCCGCCGGGCGTACCGGCTCTGCGTCCGCGCGCTGGAGATCGGGGGGCGGCAGGGGCGGCTGGGGCTGTACGACGTCACCGACTTCGCGGCCGAGATAGCGCTGTCGGACCAGCCGCTGCTGGGCTCGTACCTCAGCGACCGGCTCCTGGGCGCCCTCGATCCGTCGGACGCCTTTCACCGGCAACTCGCCCTGACCGCGCTGACGTTCCTCGACAACGGCCGTCGTCTCGACCAGACCGCGGCGATGCTGTTCACCCACCCCAACACCGTCCGCTACCGGCTCGGCCGGCTCCAGAAGATCACCGGGGAGTCGCTGACCGACCTGCCGCCGGAGAGCCGCTCCAACCCCTTGAGCGCCGTGCACTGGTGGTGGGCGCTCACGACGTGGCTGGGGCTGGAGCGGGCCGGCTGACGTCGGCTCAGCCGGCGTCCAGCTCGGTGAGCTCCTCGGGAGTGAGCACGAGGTCCGGCGCGGCGCTGGAGTCTCGGATCGTCTCCGGGCGGCTCGCCCCCGGAATCGGGATGACGACCGGCGACTTGGCGAGCATCCAGGCCAGGCACACCCGCTGCGGGCTCACGCCGTGGGTCTCGGCGATGCGGGCGAACGGCGCGTGGACCGAGCCGAGTTCACCGGAGCGGGTGATGCCGCCGAGCGGGCTCCAAGGCAGGAACGCGATGCCGAGTTCGTCGCACAGGCGCAGCTCGGGCTCGCTGGAGCGGAAGGCCGGGGAGAACTGGTTCTGCACCGAGACCAGCCGGCCGCCGAGGATCTCACCCGCCTCCTTGATCTGGTCCGGGTTCGCGTTGGAGATCCCCGCCATACGGATCTTGCCCTCGTCGAGCAGATCGCGTACCGCGCCGACGGACTCGGCGTAGGGCACGCGCGGGTCGGGGCGGTGGAACTGGTAGAGCCCGATGGCCTCCACCCCGAGCCTGCGCAGGGACGCCTCGCAGGCCTGCTTGATGTACTCGGGGCTGCCGTTCAGGGTCCAGCTGCCGTCGCCGGGGCGCAGATGGCCGCCCTTGGTGGCGACCAGGACATCCGCTCCCCGGTCGTGGGAGGCGAGGGCCTTGGCGATGAGGGTCTCGTTGTGGCCGACTTCGTCGGCGTGCAGGTGGTAGGCGTCCGCCGTGTCGATCAGCGTCACGCCGGCGTCGAGCGCGGCGTGGATGGTCGCGAGGGACCGGGCCTCGTCCGGTCGCCCCTCGATCGACATGGGCATACCGCCCAGGCCGATCGCGCTGACGTCGACGTCACCGATGCGGCGAGTGTGCATGTCGTCGTGACCTCTTTCGACTGTCGTGGAGAGTCATCCCTCAGCCTCGCTGGCCTGCCGCCAGCAGTCCAATAGAAGAAAGAGAACGGATTCAGCACGCGGACGACTCAATCCCCGCTCGCGTGCGTCTTTGCGTAAACCGGGTTGCCGGACGGCCCGGTCCGTGTGCGAGGCTCGCGGCACTCGGCTCGGCATCGCGAAAGGCGACGGCATGCGCATTGGACTCCTCGGTACCGGCCCCTGGGCACAGATGGCTCACGCACCCGCCCTGAGCGAGCACCCGGACCTGGAATTCACCGGTGTGTGGGGCCGCCGTACGGAGGCCGCCAAGGAACTCGCCGACCGGCACGGAACACGGGCGTACGACGACGTCGACGCCCTTCTCGCCGACGTGGACGCCGTCGCCGTCGCCCTGCCTCCGGCCATCCAGGCGGGGCTCGCGGCGCGTGCCGCGCGGGCCGGGTGCCATCTGCTGCTGGACAAGCCGCTCGCCCCGACGGTCCAGGAGGGACAGGCCGTCGTCGAGGCCGTGCGGGAGGCCGGTGTCGCCTCGGTGGTCTTCTTCACCACCCGGTTCCAGACCCTGACGGAGGCGTGGATCACCGAACAGGCGGGGCGAGGCGGCTGGTTCACGGCCCGGGCGCAGTGGCTGGGTTCGGTGTTCACCGGTGACAGCCCGTTCGCCACGCCGTGGCGGCGGGAGAAGGGCGCGCTGTGGGACGTGGGCCCGCATGCCCTGTCCGTCCTGCTGCCGGTGCTGGGCGACGTACGGCGGGTGGCGGCCGCGGCGCCAGGTCCCGGGGACACGACGCATCTGGTCCTCGATCACACCGGCGGCGCGTCGAGCACGCTGACGCTGAGCCTCACGGCGCCGCCCGCGGCGGCCGGGACCGAAGTCGAGCTCCGGGGCGAGGCCGGAGTGACCCTGCTGCCGGAGGGCTCCGAGGGAGCGGTGACGGCGCTGGTGCGGGCCGCCGACGCCCTGCTGACGGCCGCCCGCACCGGAGAGTCACACCCGTGCGACGCCGCGTTCGGCCTGCGGGTCACGGAGATCCTGGCGACGGCGGAGGCGAAGCTGCCATAGGCGCTCCGCCGGCGGCCCGGTGCGTCATCTGCGGGTCCGTCGTGGCTGGTCGCGCCCACGCGGCGGAGCCGCACATCGATACGGTCCCGCGCCCCCGGCACTGACAACCGGGCCTCCGCTCACCCGGTCCTACGTCCGCGCCGCCACGAAGTTGATGCGCTCCCGCACCACCGGATACCCGGCCTTGGCGAAGTGCGCGGCCATGGGGAAGTTCCCCTGGTCCGTGGCGCCCGTGACGAACTCGGCGCCCTGTTCGACGAGGAAGCGGGTGCACTCGACGAGCAGGTCGTAGGCGTAGCCGTGTCCGCGCTGCTCCGGCAGGACGCCGACGAAACCGACGCAGGGGCCGGACGGGTTGTGCAGCGGGACGTGGATGCCGACCGGCTCACCGGCACGCGTGCGTGCCACCTGCCACCACTCCCGGGGCGAGGGGCACCAGTGGAAGAAGTCGAGTTCCTCCTGAGCCGCCTGGTCGACGCCGCCTGCGTCGGTGGCGGCACGGGAATGGGCGTCGAGGGTGACGGAGTGGATGCGACGCAGCGCGTCGTGGAACACGGCGTCGTCCGGCTCGGGCCCGAAGACCAGACGGCCCAGACGCTCGGGCAACCCGCACTCGGGAGTCCACCGGTACAGGAAGCGTTCCACCAGCAGCTCGAATCCGGCGGCTCGTGCGGCCGTGAAGCGGGCCTCGGCGGCCGAGCGCAGTTCCGGCGTGTCGCGCCAGCCGCCGGGCAGGTTCAGCTCGAGTTCCTCGACGTGCCAGGGCGCTGTCCGCAGAAGCTCGGCTCCGGCTTCCTCCTCGCCGTCGGCCACGTCGAACCAGTTGATGTTGACGGGCTCGGTGTCGTCGGGGCCGCCCCACCAGGCCGCGCGGGCGACGACCGTGCCGTCACGCAGCGCCACCCGCTTCCAGTCGGGACGATGGCGGGTGAGCCGGTGTGCCTCGCGGGCGCCCAGCGGGTCCGGGGCCGCGTCGAAAAGATGGGCGTCGCTCTCGTCGAGCGTACGAATGACCAGGTCGGTCACTGAATCCTCCGGGATGCATGCTGCGGGGAGCGCTCCCGGTCGGTCAGACGAAGCACGCCGCGGCAACGGAAAGGGAGCGCTGGGTGGTACGGGCGATCTGCACGGCACTCGCCTCCTTCCGGCCGTCTCGGGGCGTGGCGTCACACAGTACGAGAGCCGTGCCGCACTCGTCGATCGTTTTTCCGGCCGCCGCCGCGTCCACCACGAGGCCGCTTAAGCGCGCCTTATCGGCGAGTTAAGTGATCGCGCCGCCCATCGACCTACTCAAGTGGGCCCAGGTAGAAGGGATGTCACTGAGAGCGCTCTCAGGTCCATATCGACTAGCACGGGAGACAGCCCCACATGACACCCCGTCACCAGCGCACCCTCGGCCGCCGCAGGTTCCTCGTCGCCCTCGCGGGGGCGGCGGTTGCCGCGCCCGGCGTCGCCGCGCTCGCCCCCCACGCCCTTGCCGGCAACTCCACGAAGGCGGCCGACGGCGCCCTCCCGCTGACGCTCGTCAACGACAGCGGGTCCTTCGACAACGCCTCCGTCCACGTCTACATCGTGGGCAACCAGGACGGCAGGCAGGTGCGCGTCACGCCCGACGGCGCCCTCGCCCCGATCGCCGTATCGGACAACGGCGCCGACGGCATCACCGACTACGCGATCAGCCTGGCCGGCAGCGGCGAGACCAAGCTGAACCTGCCGTACATGTCGGGCCGTATCTATGTGTCCCTGGGCGAGAAGCTCAAGTTCAAGGCGGTCACGGACGGAAACGGCAACGCCGCGCTCCAGTACCCGGCCGGCTGGGTCGAGTCGGACGCCAACTACGCGGTGCTGCACGACTGTGCCGAGTTCACGTACAACTCGGCGGGCATGTTCTGCAACACGACCATGGTCGACATGTTCAGCGTGCCGCTGAGCATCCGGCTGACCGGCGCCAAGGACCAGACGACCGGCACGCTGCGCGACGGAGGCCGTGCGGCCGCGTTCGCCGCCGTGCGGGCGGCCGAGGGCTTCGGGTCCCTCGTCGTGGACGACACGCGTGTGATCGCGCCCGGTCACGGTCTGGACGCGGGCCTGTTCGCGGACGACTACCTCGCTCCGTACATCGACGAGGTGTGGAGCACGTACACCGGCCGGGACCTCGAGGTCACCACCAACGCGGGCACCTTCACCGGGCGGGTGCGCGGCGACCAGCTCGTCTTCGAGGGGCCCGCAGCGGTCTCCTTCGCCAAGCCGTCGACCCGGGACGTGCTCTTCTGCGACGGCACGCTCGCCGCGCCCAACGACGGCACGACCGGTCCCGTCGCCGCCGTGCTCGGCGCCGGGTTCAACCGCTCGACACTGGTCAGCAGCGCGGCCCAGCCGGTGACCGATCCCGCGGCCTTCTACGGGACCGGCCTCACCAACCACTACGCCAAGGCGATGCACGCGGCGACCGAGGACGGCAAGGCGTACGGCTTCGCCTTCGACGACGTGGCCGACTTCGCGTCGTACATCCAGGACACGGCGCCCACGGGGCTGCGGCTGACCCTGACGCCGTTCTAGGGTCCGCGCACCGGGCGTCACACGGGCTGCTCCGGGCCCCTCGCGTCACATCCGCCGGCGCCTCAGGATGCACGGCGGGCCGCCGCGATGAATGGTGATAGTGGACCCGATGAATGCACCGGGGCCCGTAGCAGCGTTCCGGACCCGAGGAGCAGAGATCATGACGACGTCACAGTCAGCGTCGGGGCCGTCCGAGGACCGCGCCACCCCGGACGACCTGCTCCACGCCCGTACCGGCACCGATGTGTCGCCGGAGGACCTGGTCCTTGCGTCAGGCAAGGACATCACGCCGCACAATCTGGAATGGGCGAAGCGCAAGCTGTCGAAGGAAGGGCCCGCGGCGCTCGACAAGATGCTGCCGTAGCGCTCCGCCGGGTTTGCCGCGAAGGGTCGTCTGCTCGCTGCGGCGCCGTCGTGGCTCGTCGCGATGGGTGGTCTGTTCACTGTGGCACCGTCGTGGCTGGTCGCGCAGTTCCCCACGCCCCTTTGGGGCGCCGCCGAGCCGCTCAGGGCCCCTCCGCCTCTACGCACAGCACCGGCACCCGCTGGACGAGGTTGTTGGCGAAGCCTCCGCGGTTCCAGAGCGCGTCGAGGGGCTGGGTGTGGCCCTCGGCGTCGGTGGCCCGCGCGCTGAGCACATGCTCACCGGGCGTCGCCGTCCAGGTGAAGCGCCACCGGCGCCACGCCCAGCGGTGCCCGGCGTCCGGGGCCAGCTCCGCCGCGTGCCAGGTGCGTCCGGCGTCGGTGCTGACCTCGGCCCGGGTCACCGGTGCCTGCCCGGACCAGGCGCGTCCGTCGATGGTCACCGGGCCCGGCCGGACGATGCGGGTCCTGGACATGAAGTCCGGGAAGCCGGGCGGGACCAGCAGGGCGCGCGGTGCGATACGGCTGACCGGCTCGCCCTCGTCCTGGGGGTGCTGCCTGAGCCGGTAGGCGACGGCCTGCTGGAAGCCGGTGAACGCCGTGTCGACGGTGGTGATCTCGCGCAGCCACTTCACGTGCGCCATCCCGTACCAGCCGGGGACGAGCAGGCGCAGCGGGCTGCCGTGCTGCGGCGGCAGCGGGGCGCCGTTCATCGCGTACGCCACCAGCACCTCGGGCTCGGCGCCCGTCGCCACGTCCACGGGCAGCGCACGCCGGTAGTCCTGCTCGACCCCGCGCTCCACTCCGTGGTCGGCGCCGGTGAAGACCACGTCGACGGCGTCGGGGGCGACCGACGCCTCGGCGAGCAGCACACGCAGGGGTACGCCGGTCCAGTCAGCGGTGCCGACCGCCTCGACCAGCCAGGGCTGGCTCACCGGCCGGGGTGACAGCAGGGCCCGGCCGTTGCCCGCGCACTCCAGCGTGACACGCACGGTGACCTGGGGATACGCCCGTAGCGCGGCGAGGTCGAGCCGCAGCGGGCGGCGGACCAGGCCGCCGATGGTCAGCGTCCAGGGCTCGTCCTCGGGGACGTACGGGATGTCGTAGTGGGTGAGGACGTAGTGCAGGCCCGGCGGGGTGATGTCGTAGCGCAGCGCCTCGAGCGGCAGACCGTGGTTGCGGGTGGCGAGGGCCAGCTCGTCCCGGCCGATGCCCTCGTCGGGGCCGGCCAGCCGGGCGGGTGCGCTCGCGTCACCGAGTCGATGGCCCATGAGGGCATTATCGCGCCGCGGCGTCACTTGTCGCAGCGCCGGACGCAACTGCGAGCGGTCCTCAGGGACTTCCGGCAGCCCCTGCCGGACGAGGTGGTTACCCGTTCGCCCTTTCGCGAGAGGTCTTCGGGCTGACAGACTCCGGAGGTGCCCGACTTCGACATGCTTGTCATCGGATCCGGCCCGGGTGGCCAGAAGGCCGCCATAGCCGCGGCCAAACTCGGCCGCCGGGTCGCCGTCGTCGACCGCCCCGACATGGTCGGCGGGGTCTCCATCCACACCGGAACCATTCCCTCCAAGACCATGCGCGAGGCGGTGCTCTACCTCACCGGGCTCACTCAGCGCGATCTCTACGGGCAGAGCTACCGGCTGAAGGAGGACATCACCGTCGCCGACCTCACCGCCCGCACCCAGCACGTGGTCAGCCGCGAGGTCGATGTCATCCGCAGCCAGCTGACCCGCAACCACATAGCCCTGTATGCCGGGACCGGTCACTTCGTCGACGACCACACCGTCGCCCTGCGCGAAGTCACCGGCCAGGAGCGGCTGATCAGCGCGGAGCACATCGTCATCGCGACCGGCACCCGGCCCGCCCGGCCGGACAGCGTCGAGTTCGACGGACAGACGATCATGGACTCGGACAACGTCCTCACCCTCGAACGCGTCCCGCGTTCCATGGTCATCGTCGGCGCGGGAGTCATCGGCATGGAGTACGCCTCCATGTTCGCCGCGCTGGGCAGCAAGGTCACCGTGGTCGAGAAGCGCGCCGGCATGCTCGACATGTGCGACGTCGAGATCATCGAGTCCCTCAAGTACCACCTGCGGGACGTCGCGGTCACGTTCCGCTTCGGCGAGACCGTCGCCGCCGTGGAGCGGCATCCGCGCGGCACGCTGACCATTCTGGAGAGCGGCAAGAAGATCCCCGCCGACACCGTGATGTACTCGGCCGGCCGGCAGGGCCTCACCGATGAACTCGACCTCGACAAGGCGGGTCTGTCCGCCGACCCGCGCGGTCGGATCAAGGTCGACGAGCACTACCGCACCGAAGTACCGCACATCTACGCCGTCGGCGACGTCATCGGCTTCCCGGCGCTCGCCGCCACGTCGATGGAGCAGGGGCGCGCGGCCGCGTATCACGCGTGCGGGGAGCCCGTGGGCCGGATGCACAACCTCCAGCCGATCGGCATCTACACCATCCCGGAGATCAGCTTCGTCGGGCGGACCGAGGACCAGCTCACCGAGGACTCCGTGCCGTTCGAGGTCGGTGTCGCCCGGTACCGGGAGCTGGCCCGCGGGCAGATCGTCGGCGACTCGCACGGCATGCTGAAGCTGCTGGTCTCCCCCGAGGACCGGTCGCTGCTGGGCGTGCACTGCTTCGGAGCCGGAGCCACCGAGCTGATTCACATCGGACAGTCCGTCATGGGCTGCGGCGGCACGGTCGACTATCTCGTCGACGCGGTGTTCAACTACCCGACGCTCGCAGAGTCGTACAAGGTGGCCGCCCTGGACGCCACCAACAAACTGCGGCAGATCGACCGGATCGGAGACTGAGGCCGTCTTGCCGGACGGACGCTGAACGAGCCCGAATACCGATTCAGACACGCATCTTGAGCGGTCGTCGAGTGGGGCTATCATCACGTGCACACAGGGCGTAACCGTCTGCCGACGCACCGCAGACGGTGTCCGGCGCCACCCTGTGCCGCCCGTGCCGCGAGGCCAACCCTCCCCGGTTCGCAGCGGGTTCACCCCCCACCCTTACGGCGCCGCGGCACGCCGCGGCGCCGTGTACGACCGAAAGCAGCACAACGATGAGCAACAGCAGGGGCAGAGGCCTCCAGGCCAATGCCCTCAGCACGTTCGACACCGTGGTGATGGCGGTCGCGGGCAGCGCACCGGCGTACTCCCTCGCCGCGACCACCGCGGTCCTGGTCGGTACGGTGGGGGTGGCGAGTCCCGCGGCCCTGCTGTACTGCGCGATACCGATGCTGGGCATCGCGCTGGCGTTCAGCTATCTCGGTCGTATCGATGTGAACGCGGGCGCCAGTTACTCCTGGGTGGGGCGGACGCTGCACCCCTTTCTCGGCTTCATCAGCGGCTGGGCGCTGGTGATCTCGGCGACCATCTTCATGGTGGCCGGTTCGCTGCCCGCCGGTTCGATGACGCTCGCGCTCTTCGACGAGCAACTCGCCGACGACACCCTGCTGTCGACGCTGGTCGGGGCCGCCTGGTTCCTGCTCATGCTGTTCGTGGTGCTCGGTGGCGCCCGGCTCACCGTCCGCGCGCAGCTGGTCATGTCCGGCGTCGAACTCGTCATCCTGGCGCTCTTCGTGGTGCTCGCCCTCTTCCACTCCGGCCATGCGCGCGCCTTCGACTGGTCGTGGCTCGGCTTCGGCCACTTCGACGGCGTGTCGGGCTTCGCGTCGGGTGCGCTGATCGCCGCGTTCTACTACTGGGGCTGGGACGTCACCAGCAACCTCAGCGAGGAGACCCGCAACAGCCGTCGTACGACAGGACTCGCCGGGCTCATCGGAGTCGGCATCGTCTTCCTGCTCTTCGAGGTGTTCACCATCGCGGTGAACGTCCTGCTGTCCGCGCGGCAGATACAGGACAACGACGCCAACGTCCTTGCCCTGCTGGGCGATGAGATCTGGCCCGGCTGGGGCGGCAAGCTGCTGATCATCGCGGTGATGCTGTCCACCATCGCCACGCTGGAGACCACGCTGCTCCAGGTGACGCGGTCGCTGTTCGCGATGGGCCGCGACGGTACGATGCCGTCCGCGCTGGGCCGGGTGCACCGCACCTGGAACACGCCCTGGGTGGCGATCGCCGTGGTGGGCGCGGTGGCACTGCTGATGATCATCGCCTCCAACGCGCTCGGCACGGTCGGCGACATCCTGGGCCACGCCATCTCGGCGATCGGTCTGCAGATCGCCGTCTACTACGGTCTCGCGGGCCTCGCGGTCGTCGTCGCGTACCGCAAGATCCTGCTGAAGTCCCCGGCGAACTTCCTCCTCGGCGGGGTGTGGCCGCTGTGCGGTGCGCTCTTCATGTTCTGGATCTTCGTCGAGTCGCTGGGCGAGTTGAGCGCTCCGGCGATCGCGATCGGCATCGGCGGCCTCGCCGTCGGGCTGATCCCGATGTTCTGGTACTGGCGGCAGGGCAGCGACTACTACCGCCCGGCGAAACTCGACGCCACCCACACCGTCACCGTGGACTATGTGCCCGACAGCCGGCCGGCCGTGCACTCCCGTGTCCACGAGGGTCTCCCCACCGACTTCTGAGGGAGATCCCGATGGCGCGAGACCGCTTCATCCTCGACTTCGATCCCGACTGCGGGGACGCGCCCCTCACCGCCGCCCGCCAGGACATCGTCATCGGCCGCTGGCAGGGCCTCAGAGGGCTCCTGCGGGCCACCGGCCCCGACTGGCTGGCGCGCGGCCACCGGGTGCGGCAGCTCGCCCAGGCCTGCGCGAGCAGCTCCACGGTCGAGTCATGGCTGGCCGCCGAGCCGCACAGTGCCGACGCGCTGGTGCTGCGGGCGGCGACGGAGACCACGCGGGCGTTCAACCTGGCCATCGCGGCCGGCCGGGGCGTGCCGATCGAACGGCACCGCATCGACGCCTCGGTGACCGCGTGCCTGCACGCCGCCGAGGCGTATCCGGAGGACCCCACCCCGTGGATCTCCCTGATCTCCGTCGCCCGGCTGTACCCGTCGGGCGTACGGCGGCAGGAGCTGGCCCGCTGGTGGGACGAACTGCACCGGCGGGACCCGTACAGCGTGGAGGGCCACCTCCAGGTGCTGCACTACTACTCCTCCCGCTGGCACGGCACACACGGCCTCATGTACGACTTCGCACGCGACGCGGCCGGCGTGGCACCGCCCGGTTGCGCGTTGCCGGTGCTGGTCCAGTACGCGCGCGTCGAGGAGTTCCGCTACGCCCTGGACGCCGCGAAGGGCCGGCACGCCGCCATGGGGCTCGGACAGCACTGGACCCACGACGGCGCCGTCAGCGACGTACGCCGCACCTGGCAGCGCTGGATCATGGGCCGCACCGACAGCACGATCGCGCCCGGTGAGCTGCGGGACGTCAACTACCTTGCGCACGCGGCCTGTCTCGCGGACCAGTCGGACATCGCCGCCCCGATGCTGCGGATGCTCGATCGCCAGGCGACCCGCACCCCGTGGTCGTACACCGGCGACCCGCAGCAGCAGATCCTCAAGTGGCGTGCGGAGTCGGGGCTGCGCACGTGACGTTCGAGGCTGCGCCGAAGGGCCGAGGCCAGGGCGGTCACTCCCCCGACCCTGATCCACTCCTGCCGCGCCATGGGAGTGCGGACGCGGTGCCAGGCCGAGCCGATGGGGCCGTGGCGGGGAGGGGCGGAGCGGAGTCAGGGGCGGCCGCCATCGGGGATGCCTTCGGTGAGCGGCCGCACTGGGCAGCCTCCCGGCATACCCCGGCATATGCAATCGATGTGCAGTAAAGGCCGTGGCAGGTCTTCACCATGGTCCGGGAAAGGCCGGTGTCAGACGGTCGCGGTCGGTCCGTCGGGGCTGCCGCGGCGCTGCTCGACCATCTCGCGGCTGAGGGCTTCCGCCTCCGTTTCCGGCAGTCGCTCGAAGCCCTCCTCGGTGATGACCGAGACGATGGGGAAGATCCGGCGGCCGATGTCGGGGCCACCGGTCGCGGAGTCGTCGTCCGCGGCGTCGTACAGCGCCTGAAGCGCGGCCAGGGCGGCGTCGCGCCGGGTCATGCCCTGGTGGAACAGCTTCTTCAACGCGCCACGGGCGTACGGGGATCCGGAACCCTCGGCGTGGAAGTCGGTCTTCTCGTACAGACCGCCGGCGACGTCGAAGCTGAAGATGCGGCCCCTGTCTCCCTCGGGGGCGGACGGGTCGTAGCCGGTGAGGAGGGGGACGACGGCGAGGCCCTGCATGGCCTGGCCGAGGTTCTCGCGGATCATGCCGGCCAGTCGGCGTGCCTTCGCGTTGAGGCTCATCGCCGTGCCCTCGATCTTCTCGAAGTGCGCCAGCTCCACCTGGTACAGCTTCACCATGTCCAGCGCGAGGCCGACCGTGCCGGCGAAGGCGACCGCCGTGTGGTCGTCGGCGGGGTGCACCTTCTCCAGATCGCGCTGGGCGATGAGGTTGCCCATCGTGGCCCTGCGGTCCCCCGCGATCAACACGCCGTCGCGGTAGGCGAGGGCGAGCACCGTGGTGCCGTGCGGAACACGGTCCGGGTCGGCCCGGAGGCCGTCCGGGAGCGGACTGCGCGTGCTCAGCAACTCCGGGCGGTGCGCCGCCAGGAATGCGGAGAACGACGAACTCCCCGGCGTGAAGAACTCGTCCCCCAGTCGACCACCGGTCTCCTCGCCCGCCATCGCACTCCCCCTCGCGTCCGTGCCAGTAACTCACTCCTACCTGAACCCGGTTCGCCGGAAACGCCTCACAGCGCCTTGCGCCGGACCAGCAGCCCGAGCACCAGCAGCCCCGGAACGAGCGGCAGCCACATCGTCAGCAGCCGGTAGCCGAGCACTGCGGACGCGACCGCGGACGCCGGGGCGCCACCCGCGGTGAGCGCGAGGGCGAGTGCGGCGTCGAGGGAGCCGAGGCCGCCGGGGGTGGGCAGCAGCGCGGCCGCACTGCTCGCGGCGAGATAGAGCAGCGCCACCCTGGCCGGGGTCAGCGACAGCGCCACGGCCTGCGTGACGGCGATGAGAACCGCGCAGTGGAGCAACGTGAAGGCCAGCGACCCGCCCCACAGCGCCGCCGCACGCTGCGGGCGGGCGTGCACGGCACGGATGTCGGCCGCCACGGCGGCGAGGGCCCGGCGGCACCGCCCGCTGCTCAGCAGGACCGCCGCCACGCAGGCCACGACGATCACGGCGGCCACCCAGCCGACGGTCAGGGACGGCATAAGCAGAACTCCCGGGCAGGCCAGGGTGAGTACGGCGATCAGGGCGCCGCGGACCACCACGCCCGCGGTCGCCTTCACCGCGAGGGCCGTCGCCGAGCGGCCGGCGGACAGGCCGCAGCGCATGAGGAAGCG
This sequence comes from Streptomyces sp. NPDC051963, assembly GCF_044593495.1. NCBI lineage: Bacteria > Bacillati > Actinomycetota > Actinomycetes > Kitasatosporales > Streptomycetaceae > Streptomyces > Streptomyces sp. NPDC051963. The sequence goes on from NZ_JBIUCC010000006.1 coordinate 655,532, forward strand.
GAGGTTGACCGCGCCCGCGCCGAGCCCGGCTGGCAGCAGATGGTTGGCGGCGGAGGCGGCGAGCTGCGCGGCGACGAGCCGTCCCGGGGGCAGCCGATCGGTCACGGCGCCCTGCTGGGCGAGCGCCGAGCACACCCAGGTCGCGAGCGCCGCCGACGCGGCCACGAGCAGCCAGCCCTGGTCGGCGACGGCAAGCCGGACGGCTCCGTGCTCCAGCACCGGCCAGTGCCGACGTGCCAGATAGCCGGCGCCCGCCAGAACGGCGAGCGTGAGGGCGGTGTGCAGGTAGGCGCGTCTTCGGGTGGGTGGGGCGAGGACCTGCTCGGACGTCATACGGGCCCCGGTGCGATGTGGACGTCCAGGCCGTCGAGCCGGTGGGTCTGCCAGGTACGGGCGTACCCGGGCGGGCTGCCGCCGGGCGGAGTGAGGGCGCCGACCGGGAGCGTGCGTGCGGTACGCAGGATGTCCGCCTTGGTGGTGTTGGCGTTGTGGCCGCGGATCGCGCCGGAGGAGCAGCCGGTGTAGTAGGCGACGGGGATGGCCTCGTGCCCGGTGAGCAGACAGGGCGGGCTGACGCCCAGGCGGTGCAGTTCGGCGGCGCTGCGGGTCCAGGCGCGGCGGTCTGCGGTGGTGCGGTCCACGGCTCGCTCCAGGACGACGTACTGCACGGCGAGATGTCCGGCCAGCCCGACCGCGACCAGCGTCGCGAGGACCGGGCGCCATCGCCCGTTCGGTGCGGTGACCAGATGGCGCAGGGCGTCGGCGACGGGGACGGCGAGCAGCGCGTAGGCGGGCAGCAGGAAGCGCGGAGCGGCGTATCCGATCAGGAACAGGTAGGGAACGGCGGCGGTCGTGGCGGCCAGCAGCGGTAGGAGGGTGTACATGGTCCGTCCGGCGCGGATCGCGACCGCGAGACCGAGGGCGGCGAGCAGCGGGAGCACGAACCACCACAGGGTCACCGCCGGATTGGGCATGTCCCCGGTGCAGGGGCGGCACAGGGTGCGTCCGATCAGACTGCGCAGCTGGTCGTCGACGGCGTTGTGCCAGCCGAGTCCGCCCTGGATCCGGGAGGCCTCGGACAGCCGTTCGCCCAGGCCGTCATAGCTGACATACGCCTCGGTGACCCACGCGACGGCGCCGACCGCGAGCCCCGCCACGAGTGCCGCGGCGAGCCGCCACCGACGTACCGAAAGGACCAGCAGGGGCAACACCACCCAGGCCGCGTCCATGGGCCGCATCAGCGCCATGAGCGCCGCGCCCGCCGCGACGCCCCACCAGGCCCGACGGTCGAGTCGGACCGCGCGGGCGCGCAGGAGGCAGCCGACGCAGAGCAGGGCGCCGATCGCCACCCAGTAGTTGGGCATCGCCTGCGGTGCGTAGAAGAGCGTCACCCACAAGGTGGCGAACAGGGCGCCCGCCGCGGCCAGGACGCCGACCGGGAACAGTCCGCGCCAGGCGCGCAGGGCGAGGTAGAGACCGACTCCCGCCAGCAGCGCGAGGTAGACGCGCAGCAGCGTCGTGGACGTCGACCAGGAGGCGACGGGTGCCACCAGCAGCGACACGCCACGGGCACGCGGTGCGCTGAAGAAGGCGGCCGGTGCCTGGGTGCCGACCTGGCTGACATACACGGTTTCGTCCCAGCCGAGGCCCATGGAGGGGTGGACGAGGATGAGCTGGGCGAGGGTGAAGCCGCCGGCGACCGCCGCGAGCAGGCCCCTGTCGCGGGGCCGCCCGAACGTACCGGGCACGGTCGCCTCGTCGCGTCGTCCCATACCGGCGAGCATGGCGTTCGTGCCGTGCGCCATCGTCCACCCCTCACCCGTACGACTCGTAGGGTTCCTGAGACCCAGCAGCCGGGAGGGCTGAAGACAGGGGTCCGGGAAAACATGGACAAACTAACCTAAACCGAGTGACGGCACCTCGCCCAGTACACCCACGTACATCAGTCGGCCGTCCCCCGGCGGGAGATCAGTCGTGCGGGAACGAGTGGTGCTCGTGGGCGACCAGCCAGCGACCGTCCTCCTTGCGCAGGCCGAGGGTGAGCCGCAGGCGCAGCGTGGGGCGCTCGGCGAGCTCCTCCGGGGTGCCGCAGCGCAGCAGGGCGTGTGCGTAGGCGACGTCCGGGCCCGCGGTGATGTCGAGGGACTCGATGTCGAAGCAGGCGCCCTGGGCCTGCCAGACGAAGAACGGCGGCCAGGTCGCGCGGTAGGCGTCGAGGCCGCGGATTCCCTCGTGGGGCGGCGGTACGTCGTACATGACGATGTCCACGGCGTGATCGGCGAGCACGCGGTCGATATCGCCGCGGTGGACGGCCTCGGCCCAGTTCGTGATCAAGGTGCGGATCCGCGCTTCGTCGTCCGACATGGCGGTGGCTCCCTCCTCGTCGGTGACTCTTCGGTGAGGACTCCTGTGCCGACTCCTGTGAGGCTCCTGTAGCGACTTCGGCGAAGACATCAGTGTGGACCTCGGTGAGGAGACTCCCCGCCACTATCGACTTCCCGCACCCGCACAACTCATCGACCCGCCGGGTGCCACACTCTGCTGTGTGCCCGTGACCTTCGACGACCTCCTCACCCGCGCCCGCGGTCTCACCGCCGGCCGCCGTCGCACCGTCCTCGGCATCGCGGGTAGCCCCGGCGCGGGCAAGACGACGCTCGCCGAGACCCTCGTACGGGAGCTGAACGGCTCCGGGGACCCCTGGGTCGCGCACGTCCCGATGGACGGCTTCCACCTGGCCGACGTCGAACTCGACCGCCTCGGTCTCCGGGACCGCAAGGGCGCACCCGACACCTTCGACGCCGCCGGCTACGCGGCTCTGCTGCGACGCGTGCGCGAGGAGGACGACGGGATCGTGTACGCGCCCGGTTTCGAGCGGGTGCTGGAGCAGCCGATCGCGGGCGCGATCCCGGTACCGCCGAGCGCCCGGCTGGTCGTGACGGAGGGGAACTACCTGTTGCTGGACACGGGGGCGTGGGTGCGCGTCCGGCGGCAACTGCACGAGGTGTGGTTCTGCGGGCTCGACGAGCAGGAGCGGATCCGGCGGCTGATCGCCCGGCACGAGGAATTCGGAAAGGACCACGAAGAGGCGGTCGCCTGGGTCCTCGGAACGGACCAGCGCAACGCCGACCTGGTCGCCTCGACCCGGGACCGGGCGGACCTGATCGTGCCGGTCGGTGAACTGACGGCGCCGGCGGGCACACCTACCTAGTCTGTCCCTCATGCGCACCGTCGGGATCGACCTTTCGGCCAGGCCGCCACGGACGGCGGCCGCCGTCATCGAGTGGACGCCGGGCCGGGCCACGGTACTGCCGCCCCGACTCGCCTGCGACGACGAAGAGTTGCTGAAGCTGCTCCTCTCTCTGGGGCGGGACGACCAGGCGGGCGTGGACTGCCCCTTCGGCTGGCCCGCCACGTTCGTCGCCTCCATGAACGCCCACGCCGCACCGCACCCCACCTGGCCCGGCCGGGACGCGGACGGCATCGAGGACCTGGACTCGCTGCGCTACCGCCGCACGGACAAGATCGTCGCCGTGCACGCGCCGCGCCCTCCGCTCTCCGTGTCCTGCGACAAGCTCGGCGCCGTCGCCATCCGGTGGGCGCGACTCCAGGCACTCCTCGCGGCCCGGGGCCTGTCCGTCGACCGCACCGGGCGCGGGTCCGTGGCCGAGGTCTATCCGAGCGCCGCCCGCAGTCAGTGGGGCCTCGTCGCGGGAACCGTCGACGAACTCCTCACGGCGGCACCTTGGTTGCACATCCCCGAAGGCGCGCGCCATGCATACGCGCACAGCCGTGACGCCTATGACGCTCTGATCGCCTCCCTCGTGGCCAGGGCCGTGCGGACGGGCTCCACGTCGTGGCCCGCCGGCGCCGACGCCGAGGCCGCGCGTAGCGAAGGCTGGATTCATCTGCCCGCGGTGGGGACGCTTGCGCGCCTCCCGGATTCATCGAATTGTGAAATAATTCCACAGTCGCAATGAAAGGTGACTTTCGTGATCAATGGAAACAATGGGCTTGATTACGAGAGCATACGGATCGACCGCAGCGGCCAGGCCGAAGCCTTCGATTCCATCGGCGACCGCTATGACGAGGCCTTTCCGCACAAGGAGGGCCAAGTCTCCGCCGGCGAATGGCTGATCGCGTCCCTGCCGGCAGGATCCCGTGTGCTGGACCTCGGCTGCGGCACCGGAGTGCCCACTTCGCGCCAGTTGGCGGACGCCGGTCTCGAGGTGGTGGGTGTCGACCTCTCCGGTGGGATGGTGAGACTGGCCCGGGCGTACGTACCGGCTGCGACCTTCCATCAGCTGGACCTCGCCGACCTGCGACCGGGCGGCCCTGCCCGGCTCGGCCGCTTCGACGCCGTCGCCGCCTTCTTCTCGCTGCTGATGCTGCCGCGCGCCGAGATCCCGCTCGCCCTGCTGACGGTCCGCCATCTGCTGTCCCCCGGCGGCCTGTTCGTCCTCTCGATGGTGGAGGCCGACGTGGACGACTTCTCGATCCCGTTCCTCGGGAACACCATCCGGGTCTCCGGCTACCTGCGCGAGGAGCTGCGCAAGGTCGTCGAGGCCGCGGGCTTCGAGATCGTGAAGGAGGACTCCTACACCTACGCCCCGGCGGTCACCGACGTCCCGCCCGAGGAGCAGGTCTTCTTCTGCTGCCGGCGGCGTGACTGAGAGGGCACCACCGATCACCACGGGCCGCGGCACCGCACCCATCGGACGGACAAGTCATGTGAAGGAGCACCCCACTCCCCACATCGAGGACTCGGACGACACCGGCCCGCAGACCGACCGGCTTCGGTACCTCGACGTGGCGACGCGACGGATCGCCCGTGGGATGGACCTGGACGAGACCCTCCGGGAACTGCGCCAGGCAGCCGTCCCCGCGTTCGCGGACGTGATACTCGTCCATCTCCACGATCCCCTGCCGGTAGGGGACGAGGAGTCGGCCGCCCCCGTCGTCCTCCAGGTGCACAGCATGGCCCGAGCCCCCACCGCTCCGGACACCGAACTCTCCCGTACGCCCTTCCTGAAGGTCGCACCGATGCACTCGACGGTGGTCCACCATGTGCAGGTGGCCGTCACCGGCCGGCTCGCGGAGCTGCTCCTGGCCGGCCGGCCCGTGTTCGGCGACGCGCCGGGCATCGCTCCCGCCGTGGCCGAGCTCCTCGGGCCCACCGTGCAGGTGCAGGGCTCACTCCCACCGGGCCGCAGGCTGATCGTCGCCCCGCTGCACGGCCGCCGGCACCTCATGGGCACCGTCGTCCTCCTGCGCCGGCCCGGCCGCCCCGCCTTCACCGGCGACGACCTGCTCGTCGCCTCGCAACTGGCGACGCACACCGCGCTCGGCGTCCAGAAGGCCGTGATGTACGGCTACGAGGCCTCCGTGGCGGACACGCTTCAGCACAGGATGCTCCCGTCATCGCTGCCCGAGCCCGCAGGCATACGGATGGCCAGCCGCTACCTGCCCGCATCGAAGACCGCCCAGGTCGGCGGCGACTGGTACGACGCGATTCCGCTGCCCGGCAACCGCGTCGCGCTGATCGTCGGCGACGTCATGGGCCATTCCCTGGCCTCCGCCGCGATCATGGGCCAGCTGCGCACCATCGTGCAGACCCTCGCCGGGCTCGACCTGCCTCCGCACGAGGTCCTGCACCACCTCGACGAACAGGCCCAACGCCTGGGCGGTGACCACATCGCGACCTGTCTCTACGCGGTCTACGACCCCATATCGCACCGACTGCTGATGGCGAACGCCGGTCATCCGCCCGCGCTCCTCCTGCGCCCGGACGGCCAGGTGGACGTGGTGCGTGTCCCGCCCGGTGCTCCGATCGGCGTGGGTGGCGTCGCCTTCGAATCCACGGAGATGCCCGCGCCCACCGGAGCGGCCCTGCTGCTCTACACCGACGGCCTCGTCGAGTCCCGCGACACGGACATCGGAACCGGCGTCACGGCCCTGCGCGCCCACCTCAAAGGAACCGCCCACGAGCTCGGCGCCGCCTCGCTGGAACCGCTGTGCGATCACGTGCTGGGCAACCTGGGCCCGGGCACCCGGGACGACGACATCGCACTGCTCGTCGCCCGGTTCGAGGGCTTCCCCATGGACAGCGTCGGGTACTGGTTCCTCGACCCCCACCCGCTGACCGCGGGACAGGCACGCCGGCTGACCCGCAGGACACTCCGCCGCTGGGACCTGGAAGCCCTGCTCGACACGACGGAACTCTTGGTCAGCGAGGTGGTGACCAACGCCGTGCGCTACGCCTCACGGCCCATCGCGCTGCGGCTGCTGCGCACCGACGTGCTGCGCTGCGAGGTGACCGACGACTCGGGCCAGGTCCCCAGGATGCGTCAGGCCGAGCCGGGCGACGAGGGCGGTCGCGGGCTGTTCCTGGTCGACGAACTGGCGCACCGCTGGGGGGCGACGAGGTTGAGCACGGGCAAGGTCGTCTGGTTCGAGCAGCAGATCCCGGAGCTCTGACGCGCGCGTCCTGGGGTGCCCTTGTCACCGGTGAAGCGTCAACTCCGGTTCGCCCTGGGCGTTCCCGGCCGGTGCCCCGATCACCGCGGTGAAGGCCTCGGTCACCACCGTCAGCCCCTGCGTCCCGAGCTCGAACTCCGGGGCGAACGGGCCCTCGGGGCCGTAGCGCACGGCGAAGACATGGAGGTCCTCCGGGCCGCCCGGCGCAGGATCGGCCTCCAAAGCCGTCGATGCCACCAGGTGCTGCCAGCCCTGGTCCGGGTTGCCGTAGCCGCGCGGATCGGCGGCCAGGGCGAAGGCCGCCAGCTCCTGGGTGGTCTCCGAACGCGCGTCGAAGTGGTCCGTGCGCTCCGACTCCGGGTGGGTCAGACGCAGTTCGCCGGCCGCCGTCACCTCGCCGGTCGCGACCCTGCGCACCCGGTCGCCGTCGTCGGCTGCGTAGGGCAGTCCCGCGAGCAGATACGGCGAGCCCGGCAGCCGTTCGACGGCCACCGTCAGCCAGAGGTGCGTGCCGTCGGTGACGTACAGGGACTGGACGTGGCGCAGGACGTGGTCGCGGCCGACGACCGGCTTGGTGACCAGCTTGGCCCGCAGGCCCTCGGCACCGAGGTCGCGGACGCGGACCTCGCCCATGGGGCGGCACAGCAGGAAGCCGTCGGTGACGGGGCCGAAGCCGTGCTGCCGGTTGACAGCCGCGGGCAGGTAGTAGGTGCCGCCCGCCTCGACCAGCGCCGGGGTCATCTTGTCGTCGAAGGCCACCGAGACCGTGCCGGCCCGCAGTTGATGCCGGGCGGCCGCCGTGGACGGCTCCCGGTGCCAGCGCGTGCTGTCCCGGATCTGCCAGATCAGCATCCACGCGAAGTGACCGTCGACCCCGCCGTCCGCCTTCACCGCGTGCCGGCCCCACCGGGTGTCGCCCCGGTAGCGGCCGAGGTCGGAGCCGATACGGCTGCTGAAGTAGCGCAGGCCCAGCACCGACTCGAATCCGGAGTGCTGTTCGCTGTAGCGGGGGCCGCCGTTGTCGAAGCCGCCGGTCGTCAGACGTGCGTCGATGTAGCGCGCGAGCGTGTCGCCGTCCTCGGCGAACATGTCCTCGCCGCTGACCACATGGGCCTGAGCGAGGAAGGACAGGGAGATCGGGCCGTAGTTGTTGTCGTACGCGCCACCGTGCTCGGGCGGCAGGAGCGCACCCCGGTCGCGCACCCGGTGGGCGCGGATCTCGCCGGCGTACAGGCTCAGCGCGCGGCTGCGGACCGCCTCGGCCTGCACCGCGGGGAGGTGTTCGGCCAGCATCAGCCCGCCGACCACACAGCCGATGGCCTGGTTGCCCGCCTCCTGCGGGTTGAAGAAGGTCGCCTCGGTCAGCCAGCGCCAGTAGCCGAACGCCACTTCGACCAGCCGGTCGCGCTGCTCGTCCTCGATCAGGCCGTCCGTCGTGTCCAGCAGGTTCACGGCCTGGAGCAGAGCCCACACCGTGCTGGGCCAGTCCCCGATCGGATGCGCGCCCGCCGCGAGGGTGTAATGGGCGTACGGCAGACCCGAATCGCGGAGCTTCAGGTTCGGGTAGCCGGGGTTGTCGACGACATACACCCGCTCGCGCAGATGGAACGCGAGGCTGCGCCGCACCGCCTCCGGAAGGCGGGGATCCTTGGTGCGCTGCCAGGCGAACGCCAGCAGCGAGGTCACGCCGAGCGAGGTGTCGCCGATGTCGTCCACGCAGTCGGGGTGTTCGAGGTTGCCCTCCGGCGTGATGCGGGCCAGGGCCTGCTCGGCGACATCCGCGAGGACGGCGTCGTACGCCTCGGGGGTGTCCGGCAGGTCGTGCAACGGGCGGAGCTGGCGTGGGAGATACACCGGTGGGGGCGTGTGGTGCACGGGGATCAACCCTTCATGCCTGGGGTGGCCTTGGCGTGGTTCGTGTGGGTCACTCGACAGGTGCGGGCCGCCGCGCACGCAGTGCGACGGTCAGGGTGTGCGGGCCGCTTCCACCGATGTAGACGCGGTTCCCTGTCGTCGCGTCGGTGCCGCCCGCCACGGTGTAGTCCTGCCCCGGGTCGTACCGCAGTACGTCGCTCCGGTCCGGCCCGGCGAGCGGTTCGCCTGCCTCGACGCCGACCTCGACGCGGATCTCGTCGTCGCCGACCCGGTAGGTCATCGGCTCGGTCGTCAGGCACCAGCGTCCGTCGCCGATCGGTACGGCGCCCTCCGCAATGCCGCCCGGCCGGAAGGTCAGTTCGAGCGCCCACGGCACCCGTGGTCCGCTGATGTCGATCCGCAGATCGGCACCGTCTTCTCTCAGGTCGACCTCGACGCGGGTCGTGTGCGAGACCTCGTCCCGAGGTCGGTCGGGGAACGCCATCGCGGCCGAGAAGCGTCCCTCGTCCACCAGCCGGTAGACACCGTCGTCCTGCCTCCGGTCCGGCGGGAGCGGCTGGTAGTAGGCGGCCGTGAGGGTCTCGGTGAGCCGGTATCGGCTGTCGGCGAGCTGCTGCATACCGGCGGCGCGGAACGGGCCCAGGTCGAAGAACCCCCGCGAGAGACGGACCGCGTCGAGAACGGCGTCGCCGGCGAACAGCCGCAGGAAGGTCGGATTGCAGGCGAGGCCCGAGCGGATGCGCCGGTGCCCGGGCACGTCGGAGCCGCCGTACACCACGGTGTGTGCGGTGGCCGAGGCGTGTGCGGCGAGGCGCGCGGTGGTGAGGTGACGGTCGCGGGGCAGCGTCTCCCTGTCCGGTGCGGGCAGGGCGCGGCACAGGTCCGGGGTGAGGAGGGTCTCGGCGAGCAGGTCGGGGTCGTCGATGCCGCCGGCGGCAGCCAGTCGCGCCGCCCGGCTGAAGTCGCCCCGGCCGGTGCGGATCGCGAGCAGCCGGTAGTGCGGCAGGTAGGGCGCCAGCGGGAACGGGTGGTTCTGGTCCTGCCGTCGCGAGTGGACGGTCTCCACCGTGCCGTCCGGCCTGATCAGGTCCAGGGTGGCGGCGAGATTGCGCTCGACGGCGTCCCGCAGGTCGGCGCGGCCGAGGATGTCGGCCAGCAGGAGCAGCGAGGGGTTGGACACGTGGGACGCGTAGACGGCGCTCCGCTCCGAGTACAGGCCCTCCGCGTCGATGTCGACGCCCTCGGAGAGCCACTCCTCGACGCGGTCGAGCAGCCGGTCGTCGGGGAACGACCGGTGCAGCCGGGCCAGTGCCGCGCTCAGCTCCCACCGGTGGTTCGGGGTGTGCACCCCACCGGTGAGGAGACTGGCGGTGGCGGCGCCGGCGATCTCGGCGAGCGCGGCCGTGACATCGCGCAGTTCCGGCCCCGCGCCGGCGGAGAGGAAGTGCGCGTCGCACACGTCGTTGACGGTGAAGGCCGAGTCCGGCGGGGACTGCACGTTGTCGCCGCCGGCGAAGAGGCCGGTGCTGGTCTGCGCGGCCCGCAGGGCGCGCAGGTGGGTCATCGCGGCGGCGACGGCCTGCCCGCTGCCGTGCAGTGCCGAGTCCGGGGAACGGTATGCCGCGACCAGAGTCCTCACCCGCCGCGCCAGACCACGGTGCGGCACTCCGGCGGGTTCCTCGTCGGGGCCGGCCGCCAGTGCGGTGGCGGTCCGGTCGGCGGCACGCGCCGCCGCGCGGACGAACTCGTGGTCGAGCGGGGTGGGCAAGGTCAGTCCTTCAGTCCGGCGTTGATGTCGGCGTTCATCACATAGCGCTGGAACACCAGGAAGACGGCGATCAGCGGGATCATGGAGATGACGGATCCGCCGAGCAGCACCGACCAGTTGATGTTCTGCGCGCCGACGAGGCTCTGGATGCCGATCTGCACGGTGAACTTGTCGGGGTCGTTGAGCATCAGCAGCGGCCAGATGTAGTCGTTCCACCGCCACTGGAACGACAGGATGGCGAGCGTCAGCATGATGGGCCGGGAGATCGGCACCATGATCCGCAGGAAGATGGACAGTTCGCGGGCGCCGTCGATGCGGGCGGCCTCGATGAGCTCGTCGGGGACCGTCAGGAAGAACTGGCGGAACATGAAGCATCCGGTCGCGGTGAGCACGGCCGGGAGGATGATGCCGCCGAACGAGTTGTAGAGGCCGAGGTCGCGGACGACCAGGAACTCCGGGGCGAGCATGACCTCGGACGGCAGCATCGTGGTGGCCAGGATGCAGATGAAGAACACCTTGAGCCACTTGTTGTCGTACTTGGCCAGGGCGTACCCCGTGCAGCAGCTGGCTCCCACCGTGAGGATCGTCGTGATCACGCACACGATGGCCGTGTTGATGAAGTACTGGGAGAAGTTGGCGCTGTCCCACGCCGCCTCGTAACCCGACAGGGTGGGGTCGTGCGGCAGCAGCGTCAGCGGGAGGGAGAACAGGTCTCCCGCCGGCTTGAAGGAGCTGAGGACGAACCACAGCACCGGCAACCCGTACAGACACGCCAGGATCCACAGCAGTGTCGTCGCGGACACCGCCCCCCGGAGCCTGCCGCCGCTCGCGCCGCGGCGCCGCTTCCTGGAGACGGGCCGCCCGGGATCGGCGTCGACCGGGCGGGGAAGGTCTGTGGTGGTCATCGGTTCTCCATCCGCCGGTTGACGATCAGCTGGATGATCGCGACGGCCATCAGGATGAGCATGAGCACGAACGACGCGGCGCTCGCGTAGCCGATCTGGCCCGTTTTGAAGCCGGTTTGGTAGATGTACTGGACGAGCAGGTTGTTCGACGTGCCCGGTCCGCCGTTGTTGAGGGCGAGGAAGAGCGGGTACTCCTTCATCGCGTTGATCGTGTTGAGCAGGATGACGATGAACGAGGTGGGCGCGATGCTCGGCAGGGTGATGCTCCTGAACTGGCGCCAGGGGCCCGCGCCGTCGAGCGAGGCCGCCTCGTAGTACGAGGTGGGCACGTTCTTGATCGCGGCGATGAACAGCAGCATCGAGAAGGCCGTTCCCCACCAGGCGCCTGCCATGACCACCACGCCCAGCGACAGGTCCGCGTTCGACTGCCACGCGATCGCGTTCCCGCCGAGCTTCTCGATGACGTAGTTGATCAGTCCGAAGTTCTCACCGAACAGCCACCGCCACAGGACGCCCACGACGATGGGCGAGATGAGCCACGGGACGAAGAAGATGACACGGGCGATCGACGCGCCCTTGGCCTGCTTGCTCACCACCAGGTTGGCGATGAGCAGTGCGAGCGCGAAGTTCAGCGGAACGACGAGCACGGCGTACAGCAGCGTCCGGGTCAGCGCGTCGTAGAAGGTGGAGTCCCCGAACAGGTTGCTGTAGTTGTCCAGTCCGACGAACTGGAACGCCCCCACACCCGTGTAGTTCGTGAAGGAGTAGACGAGCCCGATCACCGCCGGCCAGACGAAGAACAGCGAGAAGAGCACGACATTGGCCGCGATGAGGACGAGCGGCGCAAGGGTCTGCTTACTGCGTCTCCTGGGCGGGCTCGTGGACACGTCCGAGGCGCGTTTTGTCATCTTCCTGACTCCGTGCTGGTGGATTGGGTTCCGGTGGGCTCAGGCCACGAGCCCGGCATCACGTGGGCCCCGGGCCCGGGTGGCGGGGTCTCGGCCCCGCCACCCGGGCCGGCCTGCGCTCAGCCGCCGACCTGCTGGTTGTAGCCGTCCACGATGTTCTGCAGGGCCTTGTCGGCCGACTGCTGGCCGTTGATCGCCTTGCCGATCTCCGTCTTGGTCGGGTCCTCGGTGAGGCTCTTGCCCTTCAGCACCCAGTTCGTCTGCGCGGTGTTGAAGTAGCCGGAGATCGGGGCGTAGAGCGGGATCGACTCGTTGTACAGCTTGAACGCCGCCTGCGCCGCCTCGGACTTGAAGGGGTACTTCGGGTTCAGACCGCTCTCGACCGGCAGGAACCCGGACGCCTCGCACAGCGCCTGGTAGTGGGCCGGCTCGTACAGCCAGGACAGGAACTTCGTCGCGGCGGTGGCCGCGTCGCCGTTGTTGTTGAAGCCCACCGTCAGGCCGCCGCTGTTGACGTCGCTGGCCTGGACCGGCTCGGCGGGAGTCGGGACACTCGCCCAGTCGAACTTCGTGATGCTGTCCGCGAAAGCGGGAACCTGCCATACGCCGGACCAGTAGGCGACCACGTCACCGCTCTGGAACATGGCCGACGGGTCGGCGCCGCTGGTCCACACCGACTTCGGCATGGTCTTGTCGTCGTTGAGTCCGACGAAGTAGTTCACGGCCTTCTTGGTCGCCGCGTCCGCCGAGAACTTGCCGGAGGAGTCCGCGTGGACGTACTGCCCGCCCATCTCGTACACCATGGCGCGCAGCCGGGACGGCGACTGGTCGAACGTCAGGGAGTACTTGGCGCCGGCCTTCTCCCGGACCTCGTCCGCCGCCTTGATGAACTCGGCCCAGGTCCAGGTCTTCGCGGGCGACGTCGGGAAGGAGACGCCGGCCTTCTTGAACAGCGTCTCGTTGATGAACAGGCCGGACGCGGTGACGTCCGAGGGGATCGCCAGCACCTTCCCGGACGAGTCCTTGGCGACGAAGTTCGCGTTGATCTTGTTGGTCTTGTTGTCGGCGATGGACTTGAGGTCGATCAGCTTGTTCGACCAGATCGGGTCCAGCGCCGGCACGGTCGCCACGTCGGGCAGGGAGTTCGCCTGCGCGGCGTTGTGCAGCTTCGTCGGGTAGCCGTCGTAGGGAATGTTGACGAGCTTGACGTCGACGCCGGCTTCCTTCTTGTACTGCGCCACCATCTTCTTCCAGCCCGCGTCCTGCCCCGGAACCGTGGAGATCCAGAACGTCAGCGACTTGGAGGACCCGCCCGAGTCGGAGCCGGACCCGCAGGCGGAGAGCAGCAGGGCACCTGCCGTGGCGACGGCAGCGAGGGGAACCAGGCGGCGCATACCGCCGCGGCCGAGTCGGCGAGAGCGCCGCACACCCACAGTGGTCATCTTCGAACCCATTTCGTGGTAGGGACGGAGCACGGCGCCGACGGAGGCGGCACGGGTGCATTTTGCAAGAAGGTTCGCTTTCCGAGGGCGCGGCCTCGCCTGGCCGCGTCATCCTGACGAGCGAGGGTCCCCGGCCGCTGTGGCCGTCGCCGCACAAGCACGCCCTGGTGCGGTTGCCGTACGTCGAGTACGGGCGGGACGCTCGCCCAAGCCGACGTCCCGGTCGACTTAGAAAGCGCTTGTCCGGACATTGGCAGACCGAGTCCGAAACCGTCAATCCTTCGTCCGCGCCGCCTCGGTCACGGTTTGGACTCCTCGGGCGACCGCGAGGCGGGCGGCGCCCACGACGGTGCCGAGATCGCCGACCTGGCTGCTGACCACCTCGGTGGGCCAGCTGAGCCGCTCCAGCTCGGCCCGCACACCGGGCAGGAGCTGCGGATACGCACCGGTGCTGCCGCCCAGCACGAGCAACCCCGGATCCAGTACGGCGGTCACGGCGGCGGCCAGCCGGCCCACGTCCACGGCGTGTCGGTCGACGACCGAGCGGGCCGTGGCGCTGCCCTGTCCGGCCAGGGCGAAGAGCTGCTCGGCGGTGCGGGGGCAGGAGTCGTCGGAATCCGGCCAGGCCTCCGTGGCCCGGCGCAGCAGCGAACCGGCCGCGATGTACTCCTCCAGGGCCTCGTGGCGGGGCTCCAGGTCGTCGTCCCAGGGGTAGGGCAGCCGGGCGAGCTCTCCGGCGGCCCCGTTGGCTCCGGCCAGCACCTGTCCTCCGACGACGATGCCGAGACCGATACCGACGCCGATCCGCAGATAGCCGAAGGTGTGCCGGCCGCGGGCGGCACCCTCGTGCAGTTCGGCGAGCGCGGCGCAGTTGACGTTGTTCTCCAGGTGGACGGGGACCCCGGGCGGCAGGGCGACGGCCACGGCGTCGAAGACCGGTCCGGCCTTGGCGGTGGCGGGGCGCGGCTTCTCGGGGGCGGTGACGTCGCCGACGGCCACGACGATGGTGCGCAGCGGGGCGCCGCAGGGCAGCGCGCTCAGGGCGTCGCGCACCACGTCGGCGGCCTCGGCGCGGGGCCCGGTGGCCTCGGCGAGCAGGGTGCCGTCCAGGGCGCAGCCGCGGACCCGGGTGAGGGCGGGGCCGAGGTCGACGGCGAGCACGGCGCCCGCGGCGGGGCCGAGGCGGTACATGGCGGCGCTGCGGCCCGTACCGCCGGAGGAGGTGCCGGAGTGGGCGGCGAGATGCACGCCCTCCAGTTCGGCGACGGCGGAGGAAACCGTCGGCTTGGACAGACGCGCAAGGCTCGCGAGCTGCGGCCGGGTCGCGGTCCCCGCCTGGGCCAGCACGGCGAATACGGCGCTCGCGCTCTCGGTCAGACGGGGGCCTCTCACAACGTCGTTTTCCACACTACCCCCAGCTCACAGGCCGCTCTCCGGTGCCGATCGACTCGGCGGGAGGCGGCGATGGGTTGCCCTGGCGTGCTGCGTACGCGGCCGGACCGGAAGTCCGGCGAGCCGAGTGCGCGACGCCTATTGACACACACTGTACTTCGTTAGTTAACTTCCTAACGAACGTCACGGTACTCGCCTGCCGTGGTCCGTCAGAAGCCCGTCCCGGGGCTTCCCTAGTTCATCAACTGCCTTGTCTCCAGGCGCGGTTCGCCCACCGTCGCAGCACACAGCGCACCGACGAAAGATGTTCCGTGCAGGACACCGCACCCTTGGTGGTCGGCATCGACGTGGGTGGCACCAAGACACAGCTCCGCACCTTCGCGGACGAAACTCTCGTGGCCGATCACGTCCGTCCCAGCAGCGGCTGGCGGCCGCACGATCCCGCGGCCGCCGCCCGATGGCTGGCCGCGCTGGTCGAGGAGGCGCTGCCGACAGGCGTACGTCCGTCCGCGCTGGCCGTGGGCGGACACGCCTGTGAGACGCCGCGGCAGTGCGCGGGGATACGGGACGCGCTCCAAGCCCTGCTGCCCGTGCCCGCGATCGTGGTGGGCGACGCCGAACTGCTCGTCCCCGCCGCGGGCCTGGACAAGGGCGTCGGCCTGGTCGCCGGAACCGGTTCGGTCGCGGTGGGCCGGCTCGCCGACGGCAGCCCCGTACAGGTGGGCGGCTGGGGTGCGGTCCTCGGCGACGAAGGCGGTGCCGCCGGTCTCGTCCGGGAGGCGGCGCGTGCCGCATGGGCCGCGCACGACCGCGGTGAACGCCCCGACGAACTCGCCCTCGCCCTGGTGTCCGCGTTCTCGGTCGCCGAAGTCCCGGCGCTCGGCGCGGCCTTGGAGAGCGCCACCGACGTCTCCGCCGAGTGGGGCAGACACGCTCCCGTCGTCTTCGCAGCCGCCGAAGCGGGTTCGGCACTCGCCCGCGCCGTCATCGCCGAGGGCGGCCGGTCACTCGCCACGCTCGTCGAACGGCTCGCCGCACGCGGGGTCGTGGTGGACGACGTCGTGGTCGCGGGCAGCACCGTGCTTGCGCAGCCCGCCCTGTACGACGCCTTCGTGACAGCGCTCGCCGCGAACGTTCCGCAGGCGCGTCCGCAGCCCCTGCGGGTGGCGCCGGTCCTCGGAGCGGTGGCCCTGGCCAGGGCGATCCTGTGAGCGCCCGAGTCCCCGTTCACGTCCGGGACATGTCGCGGTCGGCAAGCGCTTTGCCGAGAGCCATGCCCCGGCCGTAGATCTTCGCTCGTAAGCCTGGCCCATCACCGCAGGACGCCCAGGACTTACACGTCTCACGCACACCGCGAGACCCTCGCCCCGACCCCGCGGCCGCAGGCCGAAGAACTCAAGAGAGGCACACGCATGCCGTCTTCAGACGGGCAGCAGCCCACCACGTCGTCCGGACGTCACGCGCTGGACCGGCGGCGGCTCCTCAAGACCTCCCTGGTCGCGACGACCGGTCTGATCGGCGCTCCGGCCCTCATCACCTGGGCCGGCGTCGGCCGGGCGAGTGCCGCGACGACCACCACCGCGCCGTTCGTCGACGACTACAAGACCAACGTCACGGCGAATCTCACGCCCGAGACCAACGCGGTGATCCGGATCCTCGGCGGCATGGCCGAGATCTGGAAGACCGGCGGCGCGTGGAACACCGGCACCCCGCTGCGGCCCGAGATCCTGCGCGCCAACATGGGCTACTGCGTCCGGATCACCGCCGCGCGCACGGAGGCGCAGGCGAAGGAGTCGTTCCTCTACGACCGCCAGCACCAGAGTTACGCGATGATCGCCGCGCTCGGACCGCTCGCCGAGCTGTACAAGTCCGGTGCCAAGGCGGTCACTTCGATCACGACGGCGCCGGACACGACACCCGCGACCACGATCAGCGACTCCGTTCCGGCGGACGCCCCGGCCGGATCCGCCCTCGGTGCGGGTTCGTACACCTCGGATCTCGGCCAGGTGGCGAAGCTGGTCGACACCGTGCGCGGGCCGTTCGCCTCCGGCAACCCCGCCAAGTTCGCCTTCCAGTACCCGCGTCCGTGGCGCATGAACGAGGACAGCGAGGTCGTCGACACCGGGCGGACCGACGCGCTCGGCTACCCGGTCTACGACTCCGACGTGGTCGTCGCCACGCAGCTGCTGCGGCAGCGCAGCACGAACCCGGCCGAGGACGGCGGATTCCCCAGCGGGCACACCAACGCCTTCCACCTCGCGGCTCTGGCGTTCGCGTACGCCGTTCCGGAGCGGTTCCAGGAGATCGTGACGCGCGCGTTCGAGCTGAGCCACACCCGAATCATGTCGGGCATGCACTCCCCCGTCGACGTGCTGGGCGGCCGCATCATGGCCACCGCCCTGGCCGCCGCCGCCCTCGCCGACCCTGCCAACGCCGACCTCAAGACCACCGCCCGCGCCCAGGCCCTCGCCTACTTCCTCACCCAGACCGGTACCACGGCCGACTCCCTGTACTCCTACGCGCACCCCGGCACCGGCGACGCCTACGCCGACCGGGACGCGAACCTCCGCACGGTCACGCCCAAGCTGACGTACATCCTCGCCCGCAAGGGCCGGGGCGAGGCGCTGACCGTGCCGAAGGGTGCGGAGGTGCTGCTGGAGACGCGTCAGCCGTACCTCGACTCGGAGCAGCGGCGCGCGGTGCTGCGCACGACCGCGCTGCCCGCCGGGTACGTACTGCTCGACGGCCTCGAGCAGTGGGGGCGCCTCAACCTGTTCGCCGCGGCGGACGGTTACGGTGCCTTCGAGTCCGACGTGACCGTGCGGCTCGACGCGGCGGCGGGCGGCTTCGGCGCGGCCGACACCTGGCGCAACGACATCGACGGCGACGGCGGCCTCACCAAGGCAGGCACCGGAACACTCACCCTGACCGGCCACAACCGGTACACCGGCGGCACCGTGCTGAAGGACGGTGTCCTCACGGCCGCGTCGGCCCACGCCCTGGGCCACGGCGACGTGCGGGTCACGGGCGGCACCCTGCGGGTCTCCACGAAGTCGACGGTGCAGATCCACGGCACGTACGGCCAGGAGTCGGCGGCGCTGGAGGTGACGCTGCGGTCGGGCCGCGGCCCCGCCCTGGAGGTCACGCGGCGAGCGGTGCTCGGCAAGGGCAGCCGCCTGTCGCTGCGGCTCGACGCCGACAGGCCGCCGGCCGCGGGGAGCACGGTGCGTGTCGTCGGCGCCCGGGTGCTGCGCGGTCAGTTCGACCGCGTGGAGCTGAACTCCGACGCGCTGCGGGCCGTACCCGTCTACACGACGGATGGTCTGTCGGTACGACTCCTGAAGCGGTGACGCCCTGAGGTGGCGGGAGCTGATGCAGAGTAGCCCCATGAGGTGGCTCTGGATCGCTCCCGGCACCGCGCGGCCGGTGTCACCGCGGGGCGGATGATGGCGCGCGAACAGCAACTGGTCCTCGATCCCGGGGCAGAGGGACACTCCCCGCCGTCGGTGACCGCGGTGACATCGCCACGCCGGTCGCACCGGCGATGGCTGATGCCGCTGCTCGTGGTCGGGCTGCTCGCCCAGATGGCGGTGGCGATGGTGACCACGGCCGTACAGCAGACACCCACCATCGACGAACCCGTCTACGTCGGCACGGCCGCCGTCTATCTGCACGACCGCAGCCTGCGCTACAACCCCGAGCATCCGCCGCTCGGGAAGCTGGTCGTCGCCGTCGGGGTGGCGCTCGCCGATCCGCACGTCGACCGGCCGTTGCCGGACAACCAGGGCGTGATGGGACGCCATCTGCTGTACAAGTCCGGCAACGACCCGTGGCAGCTGATGCTCTGGGCCCGCCTTCCGGTCATCGCGCTGACCCTGCTGTTCGGGCTGGTCGTGTTCGCCTTCGCCCGCGAACTCGTCGGCATGGCGGGCGCCTTGACTGCACTCGCGCTGTACGCCTTCTCGCCCGACGTCATCGCCCATGGCTCCCTCGCCACGCTCGACGTACCGGCTGCCGGTTTCCTGCTGACGTCGGTGTGGCTGCTGTGGCGGGCGCGTGTCCGGCCGCAGCTGTACGTGCCGCTCGCCGGGATGGCGCTCGGTGCGGCCCTGGCCACGAAGATGAGCGCGCTGGCGGCGGTTCCGGTGCTGGTGGTGCTCGCGGGGGTGTCGGTGTGGCGGGCCGGCGCGGTGGCACAGGCGGGTGCGGGTCCGGTGCTCGACCGCCGGAGAGCACTCTTGCGGGCGGCTGCGGGCGCCGGGATCATGACGCTGGCCGCGATCGCCGTCGTGTGGGCCACCTATCTGATCGTCGATCCCCGACTGCGCTGGACGCCGCCGCAGGCCATGCCGACGGTGCAGGGACTGCGCGGGATGCTGGTCGATCTGCTGCCGTTCCCGGAGGCGTACCGGGACGGCATGCGCATCCAGTTCGGGATGGAGCGACTGCCCTGGCAGAGCTTCCTGTTCGGGCGGGTGTACACGGGTTCGCTGTGGTACTACCTCCCGGCGGCGCTGCTGGTGAAGACACCGCTCGGGATGCTGGTCCTGTGGGCGGCCGGGGTCGTCGCGGTGGTGGCGGTACGGCGGCTGCGGCCGGCGGCGCCGTATCTGCTCGCCGCCCCGGTCGTGCTGCTGGTGGCGGCCATGGAGGGGTCGCGTGACTTCGGTACGCGGTACGCCGTGTTCGTGCCGATGTTCTTCGCGGTGGCGGCAGCCGGCGTCCTCACGCTGCGCTGGCGATGGAGGTTCCTCACGACGGCCGCCCTGGTGCTGTTCGTCGCGATCAGCTCGCTGCGGACGTTTCCCTACTATCTGCCGTACTCCAACGAGGCGTTCGGCGGGCCCGCGAAGACGCATCTGCGGCTGCACGACGCCAACGTGGACTGGGGCCAGGACCTGGGACGGCTCGCCGACCGGCTGCGCGAGCGCTACCCGGGCGAGCGGATCTGGCTCGTGTACAAGGGCAGCGGACTGCCGGCGTACTACGGCATCGACGCGACGGATCCGCGCACCGTCCCCGAACGTGAAGTGCGCGGGCTGCTGGTCGTGTCGGACTCCTCGGTCGCCAAGGCGAAAGGGCGGCTGGCCGAGTTGATCGACAGCAGTCGTCCGATCGACGAAGTCGGTCACTCGATCACGATCTACCGGCGGTGAGCGTCTGCCCCCGCAGCGCTCGATATGCGCTCGTACAAGCCCTGGTCACCACGGTGTGTGAGCTATGTTGAACGACTGTGGGAGACAAAGGAGGCGCACCGGTGCCATCGCCGCAGCAGGCACGTGCACAGGCGTCCGCGATCACCTCGGGCAAGTCGGTTCCGGAGACGGAGGCCGCTCCGAGTTCCCAGCTCAGGTCGCTCTTCGACCGGCCGCGGCTGTCGCCGGGGCAGCGACGTATCGCCCAGTACCTGATCGAGCACATCACCGAAGCGGCGTTCCTTTCGATCACCGACCTCGCCGAACGGGTGGGCGTGAGCCAGCCCTCGGTGACGCGTTTCGCGGCAGCGGTCGGCTTCAGCGGTTACCCCGCGCTACGCGAAAAGCTCCAGTCGATCGCGCTCGGCACGCTCGCCGGCGGCCCCGCGGCGGACGAGGAGAACCAGGGCAACGAACTCCAGGCGGCGGTCGACGCCGAGATCGAGAACCTTGAGAACCTGAGACGGGACTTCGCCGACCCCGACCAGGTGATCAGCATCGGCCGCAAGCTGTCGGAGTCGACCCCGCTGACGGTCCTCGGCCTGCGCATCTCGGTGTCCCTCGCCGAGTACTTCGCGTACGCGGCACGGCGCGTCCACCCCGATGTGCGGGTGGTGACGCGGGGCGGCAGCGTCGCCTACGACGCGCTGCTCCAGTCCCGCGAGGCCGGCGGCACCTGGGTGCTGGCGTTCTCGATGCCCCGGCACGCCCAGGAGACCCTCACCGCGGTCCAGGTCGCGCGCAGCGCCGGGCTGAAGGTCGCGCTGATCACCGACCTGGCGCTCGGGGCCGTGGCCGACGAGGCCGACGTCACCTTCGCCACCGGCACCGGCTCCCGGCTGGTCTTCGACTCCTACGCCGCTCCCGGCGTGATCGCGGCGGCGTTGCTCCAGGCCATGACCGACGCCGACCCGGAGCGCACGCAGGCCCGGCTCGAGGAGTACGAGCAGATCTCCGACCAGCACCAGTTCTTCCTCAGGGACTGATTTCCCGCTCAGGGGCCGTCCGCCGACCCACCCGCAGCGCGCTCCACGAAGTGCCACAAGCGGACCAACCCCCCCAAACCGCGCATGAATGTTTTCATGCGCCTTGCAAAGCGGACGGCATATATAAATACTTCACACCCGAACACCCGAAGCCGCCGTCTCCTACCCGCGTCGGCGCCCAGGGTGTTCGGACGGGCATCGCCTGCGCGAGCGCCCGAGGCGGTCCCGGCCATCCCCTAGGCCGGGACCGCCCAACCTCGTCGGACCACCCCTCACGACGCCCCGCACCCGGAAGCGATCACCATGACCCTGACGACCACGCGCATCAGCTCGGACTGGCCCTGCCAGGTGAAGGCCCCCGGCAGCTACGACTGGGAGCGCACGGCGGCCAAGTGGCTGCGCGAACTGGTGCCGGCCCGCTACGCCAGCTACCCGGCCCTGATCCGCCACCCCGTGCTGCTCGCCCGGCACGCGCAGATCCAGGTCCAGCACGAGATCCGGGTCGCCCGCACCGCCCTGCAGACCGCCCGCGCCGATCTGCCCGCGCTCGGTCTGCCGGAGTCGGTCATCGAGCACACGATCAAGCTCTATGCGGCAGAGGTCCTCCAACTCCAGCACATCGCGCGCAGCGTACGGGCGGTCACACAGGCGCTGGTGGACAACTCCGTACGCTGAAGCGCGGGTTCAGCCGGCGCCCGTGCGGGATTCCAGGTCCCGTCGTGTGTCGTCGCCGTAGACGCCGGTCTCGTCACCGCGGATGCCGTACCAGAGCTGGAAGCGGGCCACGGCCTCGGTGAGGACGGTGTCGTAACTCCCGCTGGTGGAACCGTCCTCGTAGACGTTCGGGATGCGCAGCAGCCGCTCCTGAAGGTCCGTCACCTCCGGGCCGGACGCTCCCTCGCGGAGGGTGCCGGGGCCGTCGGGGTCGGCCGGTGCGCTCGCGGTGGGCGCGGCGGCGGACGTGGTGGGGGCGACGGGTGCGGGGGCGGCCGCGTCGGCGTCGCTGCGGCCGGGGAGCAGGAGGGCGCCGCCGAAGCCGACGACGGCGGCCGCGGTGACGGCGATCGCCACGGCGGTGCGGCGCCGGCCCACTCCGGGACGGTGCACCTTGCCGGCGAGCACGGGCGGCAGTTCCTGTGTCGCGTCCTCGGATCCGGGCAGCGGCGCCGGTACGGGCACGGACTCGTAGGCGCCAGTTCTCGGCGGCAGGTCCTTGAGCAGTTCGGCGAGGGCGTCGGTGCGGCGGGGACGCAGGACGCGTACCGGCTCCAGGGGTGGCCGGTCGTCGTGCGGCTGCCGGGGTTCGGGCGGTGTCGGCACCGCTCTTCTCCTTCCGTCCCGTGCACTGGGGTCCGGGCGGTTCCCCGTGGAGGGATACGTGGCGCCCGCACCGGGAGTTCAGCGGGCCAGGCACCTCACCCTCAGAACCGGCTTGAGCCCTCCGCACCGGGAGCACTCAGTTCCCCCTCAGGTGCGCACTGAGTGCCACATCTCCGGAGCGAGTGCTACGTTCCCGACCATGAGCTCCACCGTGAAACCGCCCATGCGGGACGCCCTGGTCGCGGCGGCCTTCCAGCTGTTCCTGGAGCGGGGCTACGAACAGACCACCGTCGACGACATCGTGGCGCTCGCGGGGGTGGGGCGGCGCTCGTTCTTCCGCTACTTCCCCTCCAAGGAGGACGTGGTCTTCCCCGACCACGAACGGTGCCTCGCCGACATGACGGCCTTCCTGGGCGCCGGCGCGGAGGAGGACGAGCCCGTGCAGCGAGTCTGCGACGCGGCCCGGCTGGTCCTGCGCATGTATGCCGAGAACCCGACGTTCTCCGTGCAGCGCTACCGCCTCACCAAGAAGGTGCCGGGGCTGCGCGCGTACGAGCTGTCCGTGGTCTGGCGCTACGAGCGCGCTCTCGCCGAGTATCTGCGGGGGCGGTTCGCCGGCCGGCGGGACGGGACCCTCCAGGCCGACGTGATTGCGGCCGCCGTGGTCGCGGCCCACAACAACGCGCTGCGTTCCTGGCTGCGTTCGGACGGACAGGACGACGCGGACTCGGCCGTGGACCACGCGCTCGGGTACGTACAGTCCGCCTTCGGCGCGGCCCCTTCCGCTTCCGCCCCCCTCGTGGGCGAACAGCCGGAGGACGTCGTGGTGGTCGTCTCCCGGCGCGGTGCACCGCTGTGGCGGATCGTCCAGGAGATCGAGTCGACGCTCGGACGCGACTGATACACACACGGCTTCCACATCCATCGGGTACGCAGTGCCTTTACGCGTGGCACTGAGTGCCATACGCTGAGGCCGTGCACGGTGGCACGGTGAACCGGGCACGTGCGTGCACGGTCGACCCGCGCACGTGGATTCCGGCCGAGCGCAGGGAGTTGACAGCGTGTACCACCACTCAGGAAGCGTTGCCCGTCAGACAGTCGGCTCCGGAACGGGCGTACTCGACCCCGCTGTTCCGACCGCGGAGGCCATTCACTTCCAGCGCTGCACCTGGTGCGGCACCGCGATGTACCACCGTCTGCTGTGTCCGGTCTGCCAGGGCAGCGACCTGCGGACGGAGCGCAGCGAAGGCGTCGGCACGGTCCGCCACTCGACCGTGGTGCACCGCAACTCCCCCGCCGCGCGCAATGTGTCCCTGATCGAGATGGCCGAGGGGTTCGTGGTGCGCGGCCGGGTCATCGGCCCGGCCATCGGCATCCACAGCGGGGACCGGGTCCGGCTGTCGACGGTCAAGGACCCGGTCCGCGGCGAGCCGGTGTTCCAGCTGGTCGACGAGCCGTTCCGGGCCTGGAGCTGACGAGGTCCCAGCCCACGGAAACCGGTCACGACAGGTCGTACAGGCCAGGTATCAGATCGCGCACGAGCACCGGCCGCCCGGTCTCGAAGCACTCGTTGGCGGCGAGCCCGACGGCCAGGGCGAGCGCGCCGTCCCGTTCCGTCGCCGTCCGCGCCACCGCCTCACCGCCGGTCACCGGATCCCCGGCGTGGACCGGCCCGAAGATCGCCTCCAACATGCGCGGGTCTCCCCCGCCATGGGCCTCGTGCGCGGTCTCCACCTCGATCTCCGTCGGCGGCCGCCACAGCGGACGCAGGGTGAGCCGCACCCCGCCCGCGTGCTCGGCGGCCGTGTCCCCGTGCAGGGCGCCGGAGTGGGAGGCGACCCGGGTCACGGGCGGCTGCCAGTTGCTCTCCTCGACCTCGAGTTCCAGGCGGCCGGCGCTGCCGTTGAACATGACCCGGTAGCCCTCCCACGGCGAGTAGGCCGTGAGGTGGTACGTCATGGTGGCGCCCCGCACATACCGGACCAGGACGGCCATGTCGTCCTCGATGCTGATCGGCCCGTCGAAGACGTTGCGGTCGCGCAGGTAACCGTCGTCCTGCTCGGCGTCGAGATAGAGGGCGCGCAGGGTGTCGTTGGCCGCGAGGTCCAGGGCGAAGGGGTCCTCGGCGGCCGCTGCGGCTCCGTGGGCACGGTCGTACTCCCGGCGCAGTCCGTGACGGGCGCCCGCCTCACGGCCGTAGAAGCCGAGCCGTCCGTAGCCGAAGGCCTCGGCGGGCTGGTCGGCGAGCCACCAGTTGACCAGGTCGAAGTGGTGCGAGGACTTGTGCACCATGAGCCCGCCGCTGTGCCGCTTCTCCCGGTGCCAGCGGCGGAAGTAGTCGGCGCCGTGGCGTACGTCGAGCAGCCACTCGAAGTGGACGGACAGGACCTCGCCGATCGCACCGTCGGCGAGCAGGGCGCGGACCTTCTCGTGCACGGGGTTGAAGCGGTAGTTGAAGGCGACGGTGAGGGAGTTGCCCGTCTCCCGGACGGTGTCCAGGATGTGTGCGCAGCGCTGCGCGTCGACGGTCATCGGCTTCTCGGTGACGACACGGCAGCCCGCCTTCAGGGCGGGGACGATATAGCGGTCGTGCTCGGCGTCGACGGTGGTGACGACGACCTCGTCGATGTCCTCCTTGGCGAGCAGGTCGGTGAACCGCTCGGGTTCCCACCGGGTGGCGGGCGGTTCCCCGGCGTCGGCCAGCAGCAGGTTGTGGAACGCCATCCGGGTGGGGTTGGGGTCGCACAGGGCGACGATCCGGTGGTCGGGGCGTTCGGCGAGGGCGCGGGTGAAGGTCTGGGCACGGTGGCCGGTACCGACGACGACCGCGCGCAGAGGAGTTGATCGGCTCATGAGCGAGCCCTTCCCGCCCGCCGTCCGCGCAGTCCTCGATCAGCCGGATCGTGCGGTCGCCCTTCCGAGCGAGTGAGCCAACTTCCCTTCCTGAAGCTCAACTTGCCCCCTCTTCACAGGCAACCCACAACCCCCACACCTCGTCCTCCGAGACGCGAGGGCCCCTTCGGAATCGGCCGGGGGCGCCCGAGCCGAGGGCGGAGGAGGAGAACGTTGTCACGTGCCCGGCGAATATGGGTGACCGCTGCAGCGGTGCTCGCGGTGGTGGGGGCATCACCAGGAATGGCGCAGGCGCAGCCGACCGGGAGCGCCCCACTCGCGGTGCAGGCGGACCTTCCACCGGGCTGGCAGGTCACCGGCGAAGGCCAGGACCGGCAGTTGGTGTGGCGGTCGGCGGACCCGGTGCCCATGGGTGACGCCCGGGTCGAGTTCTACGACGGTGACCGGCTGCTCGGCAGACCCGCGGCGGCCAGGGACGGCCGTACGTTCCGGCTGGACCTCGACGCCGTACCGCTGAAGTCCACCGAGGACCTTCAAGTCCTGTCCGGCGGACGGCGACTGGACGCGGCCGGGGTCGCCGAGGAGAAGCGGCAGGACCGGCGTTCACCGGCGGTGGCGAACCCGCCTGCCGCGCTGCCGGCGAACTCCGTCGACCCGGGCAAGCCGGGCTCGTACCGGACGGTCACCGGCGAGTACAAGCTCGACTCCGTGAAGCTGCCCGATTTCCCGGAGCCGGTGGAGATGCAGGCCGTGGTGGTGGCACCGGACGGCGCCACCGGCAAGCGTCCGCTCGCTCTCTTCCTGCACGGCCGGCACGGCACCTGCTACAAGCCGGGCGCCGAGGACGCGACCGGCGACTGGCCCTGTCCGTCCGGCATGAAGTCGATCCCGAGCCACCGCGGCTATCTGCGTGACCAGAAGCTGCTGGCATCGCAGGGCTATGTGACGGTGTCGATCTCGGCCAACGGCATCAACGGGCAGGACTTCGCGGCCGACGACGGCGGCGCGCAGGCCCGTTCGTCGCTGGTGCGGCAGCATCTCGCCCGCTGGGCCGACTGGGCCGGGCACCCGGACACGGCCCCCGCGATCGTACGCAAGGCGCCGAAGACGGACCTCTCGCGCGTCCTGCTGGTCGGGCACTCGCGCGGCGGTGAGGGCGTGAACCGGGCCGCGATGGACAGCCTCTACCCGCCGCCGACCGCCCAGGACGGCTACCACGGCCGGGTGCGCTGGCACATCCGCGGCACCGTGCTCATCGGCCCGACGATCTTCGGCCAGAACCCGGTCCCCGACGTGCCGTCCGTGACGATCCTGCCGGGCTGCGACGGCGATGTCTCCGACCTCCAGGGCGAGGTGTACGTCGACGGCACCCGCTCGGTCAGCCGGGGCACCGCACTGCACAGCGCCGTCTACGTGGTGGGCGCCAACCACAACTTCTTCAACAGCGAGTGGACGCCGGGCCAGGCCCAGGCACCCGCGAACGACGACTTCTGGGACGACGAGGAGCAGCCGGACAAGGTGTGCTCGCCGGGCACCCGGACCCGGCTGACGGCCGACCAGCAGCACAAGGCGGGCGCCACCTACATCGCGGCGGCGGCCCGGCTGTTCGTCGCCGGTGACGACCGGGTACGGCCGCTGCTGGACGGCTCGGGCAAGCGGGCGCCGTCGGCGGACCCGGCGCGCGTCCTGACCCACGCGGTCGGCGCGAACCGCCGCGCCGGGTTCCTGCCGGACGGCAAGGTCTCCGTGACCGGCGCTCGGCTGTGCTCCGCGGCCGATCCCGATCCGGCCGTGGCCTGTCTGGACCCCGAAACCGCCGGTGGTTCACCGCACTTCGCGTCCTGGGAGACGGGACGGGAGGTCGGCCGCGGGGCCGTGGCGCTGCGCTGGTCCCAGCCGGGGTCCGTGGCCCGGGTGACGCCCGACAAGCCGTTGTCCCTCGGCGGCGCCAAGGGACTGACGCTGCGTGTGATCGTGCCGCCGAACACCACCGGCACGCAGCTGGACGTGGCCGTCACCGACACCGCCGGGCGACGGGCCACCCTGGGCCGGGTCCGCGTGGACGGGCTGCCCGGCAGTGACCGGACCGCCTCGTACTGGGCGCGCGAGGTCCGCGTGCCGCTGGCGGCCGCCGCCGGTCTCGATCTGCGGCACATCAAGTCCCTTGAACTGACGCCGCGTTCCGGGTCCGGGAAGGCCTGGCTGATGGACGCCTGGGGCTGGCGCCCCGGCACGCCCGCGGTGCGTGCGGCCGCACTGCCGCGCGTCGACATCGGCCGCCTCACCGTCAAGGAGGGCGACTCGGGCGTACGGACCTATCAGGTGCCCGTGCAGGTGTCCGGACAGGGCAGCGGCCAGGTCCGCGTGTATGTCGTCGACCCGGACACGGGCCAGGCCGAGGATCGGCTGGTGACGGTACGGCCCGGCGGCAACGACATCGACGTACCGGTACAGGTCGAGGGCAACACGCGCTTTTCGTACGGCGACGCCACCGACGTGATCGTGAAGGCGGTCCGCAACTCGGTGATCGGCTCGTACCGGGGCGGGGTGACCGCGGAGAACGACGACCCCGCGCCGACGGTCAGCGTGACGCCGGTGGCCGACCGGGTGACCGAGGGGCAGCCCCTGAAATGGCGGGTGTCCCTCTCCGCGGTCGCCGACGCGGACATGTGGGCGTTGTTCAGCGTGGAGCCGGTGACCGGCGGTACGGAACTGTCCACCAAGGACGTCGACCCGCAGTGGCTGGAGGAGTACTCGGGTGAGTCGCCTGACCCGGAACGCCCGCTCTCCCAGTTGGAGGGCCTGTACCTGTGGATGGACATCCCGGCGGGGCAGACCTCCGTGGAGGTGCTCCTGCCCACGGTCAAGGACACGGTGATCGAGCCCGCGGAGTCCGTGCGGTTCCGGCAGGCCGACGACTCCGGTGAGCCGCAGAGCGACGGGGCGGTGCTCAGCGGGACGGTGCTCGACGCGTCCTAGTCGGCCGGCTTCGGGGGCGTGAGCGTCACACGGATGCCCACGGTCCCCTTCAGCCCGCGCCTCACCCTGCTGCCGAGCAGGGTGAGGCGCCCGAGGAGGCCGTACTTGCGCGCGAGGAGTGTGCGGTAGCGGGCGGTGGTGTCCTCGTCGCAGATCTCGGCGGTGGCCGGGACCTGGTCACCGGTCGGGTTCCCGCGCAGATCGCAGGGGCCGACGAGGACATCGCCGCGCGCCCGGATCCGCTTGACCTTCCAGGATTCGGCGGGCGTCCACACCCCGAGCGTGTTCCCGTCGCGCACCACCCACACCGGAGTGGCGACCGGAGTGCCGTTCCGCCGGTAACTGGTGATCAGCAGGTACTGGCCCGCAACGAGCCGCTGCAACGCCGTGTCGTCCATGACCGGCAAGTCTAGGCAGCCGCCGGTCGTTCCAGGCGCGCGAGGTACAGGTCCCCTCACTCCAGCGCCGCCACCATCCTGCGCACCGCTTCCTCGATCACCTCCGGCGACGTCGCCAGATTCAGGCGTACGTGCCCCGCCCCGCCCATCCCGAAGGGGATCCCCGAGTTCAGCGCCACCCGCCCACGCTCCAGGAAGACGTCCGCCGGATCGTCCCCGAGGCCGAGCGCCCGGCAGTCGAGCCAGGTGAGGTAGGTGGCCTCGCCGGGTCGGTGGCCGATCGCGGGGAGGTGCTCGGTCAGCAGGTCGGCGAGCAGCCGCCGGTTGTCGTCGAGGCCTGCCAGCAGCGCGTCCAGCCAGCCGGTGCCGTCACGCAGGGCGGCGGTGTGGGCGATGACGCCGAGGTGGCTCGGCCCGTGACTGACCTCTTCGGGGAGCCGGGCGAGATCGGCGGCGGCTGCGGGGCCCGCGACGGCCAGCGCGGCCTTGAGGCCGGACAGGTTCCAGGCCTTGGACGCCGACATCAACGACAGTCCGTGTCCACCGCCCGGCACGCTGAGGTACGGCACGAAGTCGACGCCGCCGGCGACGAGCGGCGCGTGGATCTCGTCGGCGACGACGCGCACGCCGTAGCGGTCGGCGAGGGCGGCGATCGCGGCCAGTTCGTCGGCGGTGTGCACGGTGCCGGTCGGGTTGTGCGGGCTGCACAGCAGGTAGGCCGCCCGTCGACCGTCCGTGACCGCCCGCCGGAACGCCTCTTCCAGCGTGCCGAAGTCGATCCGCAGTTCCGCATCCAGCGGGGCCTGGAGCACCCGCCTGTCCATGTGCTCCACGAACAGGAAGAACGGCGGATACACGGGCGGGTTCACCACGACCGCGTCCCCGGGGCCGGTGACCAGCTTGATCATCTCGACGACGCCGAGCATCACGTCGGGCACGATCGCCGTATGCTCCACGGCGAGCCCGTCCCAGGCCCACCGCTTGTCGGCGAATTCGGCGAGCGCCTCGGCGTAGGCGGTGCCCGCGGGATAGCCGGTGTCTCCCAGCGCGAGCGCGTCGGTGACCGCGCGGACCACGGGTTCGGCGAGCGGCACGTCCATCTCGGCGACCCACAGCGGCAGCACGTCGTCGGGGTAGGCGCGCCATTTCATGCTCGTACGTCGTCGCAGGCTGTCGAGGGTGAGTGCGCGCAGCGGATTCGGTTCACCGGACGTCTCGTGCGGGATCCTGGTCATGGGGCTCAAGATAGGGGGCTGTGGCGTGACGTGGAATCGCGAGGAGCGACCCGGGGCGACCGCCGGGATTCTGGAGGTGGCCTGCGACGAGTCGGGGTCCGACGGTGAGAATCTCACCGGCGGGAACACCGATGTCTTCGCGCACGGCAGTGTGCGGCTGCCGATGGATTCCGCGGCCGGGTTCGTGCAGGAGATACGGGACCGGATCCGTTCGCCCGCCGAGGAGTACAAGGCGAACCATCTGCTGCGGGAGAAGCACCGGGCGGTGCTGGAGTGGCTGCTCGCGCCCTCGGGCCCGATCCACGGGCATGCGCATGTGCATCTGACCGAGAAGACGTTCTTCGTCGTGGACCGTGCCGTCGATCTGCTGCTCGGCGACTCCGCCGACGCCGTCGCGCTCTTCCGGCAGGGTCCGCCGACGTTCGGGGCTCAGGGCTGGCGGGAGTTCCTGGAGGCGGCGAACCGGCTGCTGCGCGTCAGGAACGACGGTGAGCCGCAGCTGCCCGTCGAGGGGTTCTTCCGCACGGTCGACGGCCTGCGGCGCGCGCGTTCCGGTACGGCAGCGGCGGCCACCCTGGACCGGCTGGCCGCGGCCCGGCCCCGAGCGGACGCCTATCGCGCCGGGCTCCGATACGGCCAGGTACTGGTACCCCTCCTCAATCCCCTGCTGCCCGCCATCGTCCACACCGCCGCCCACTGGAGCGCGGGAGGCAGGCCCGTCCGTCTGGTCCACGACCGGCAGAACATGCTCACCCCGGAGCGCATCGCCTGGATCGAGACGGCGGCTCGGCGGGCCGGTTTCGGGCTCGACGGGCTGCGGCTCGTCCAGGCGGGCCTGGATCCGCGGGTGCAGGTCGCCGACTTCCTCGCCGGGATCGCCCGCAAGATCGCCTCAGACGAACTGAACGGACGCGGGGACCCCGCCCTCACGGCACTGCTGCGCCCCTACGTGGACGCGGAGTCCGTCTGGGGCGACGAGGCAAGCTGGGCACGGCTCGGGCCGGAGGACGTCACCAGGGAAGGGCCGCGGGCCCTGAATGGATCACCGATCCGCTGAACGCGCCCGCACTGGGCCACGTACCTAGGGAGGGCGCTCAACTTCCGGAGGGCCCCGTGGTGTTGACACCACGCTGTTCTGGTTCGGGAGCCATGCATGAGGCACGCACGACGACGGGTCGTCCGGCGGGTGGCACAGCTGGCGGCGGTCGGCGGACTCCTCCTGGGAGGCACGATGGTGACACGGGCGGTGGCGAGCGAGCCGCCCGGCGCCGAGCTGCCGCGTACGTTGGCGCAGTCCGCGGGCGAAACGGGTACCGGGCTGGTGTCACGGTTGGGCACGTCCCATACGGCGGGCAGTTGGGTCGACGCCCAGGGCCGCCCGGTCGTCGCCGTCACCGACGAGGACACGGCCGCCGAGGTGAAGGAGGCGGGAGCCCAGGCCAAGCTCGTGCGGTACAGCATGCAGGACCTGAAGTCGGCCACGTCGACGCTGGGTTCGGCGCCCAAGGTGCCCGGCACCGCCTGGGCCGTCGACTACAAGTCCAACGAGGTCGTGGTGCGCGCCGACCGCACGGTCTCCACCGACGACTGGAACGAGTTGTCCGAGATCGCCGACGGCATCGGCGGTTCGGTGCGCATGGAGCGCACCACCGGCACCTTCACGACCCGCCTCAACGGAGCGAAGCCGATCCTGTCGACCGCGGGCCGCTGCTCCGCGGGCTTCAACGTGACCGACGGACAGCGTGACTTCATCCTCACCGCCGGGCACTGCGGTCCCACCGGTTCCGTCTGGTTCTCCGACAACCGGGGCAACGAACAGGTCGGCAGCACGACCATCCAGAGCTTCCCCGGCGACGACTACTCGCTGGTGCAGTACGCGACCGGCAAGGCGGGCGACGGCGCCGACGTCGTGGCCGTCGGCGAGGGGCGGGGCGTGCGGATCACGGGGCTGGGCGAAGCGTCCGTCGGGCAGCGGGTGTTCCGCAGCGGCAGCACGAGCGGGCTCCGTGACGGTGAGGTGACCGCGGTCAACGCGACGGTCAACTACCCGGAGGGCACGGTCACCGGCCTGATCGAGACGAACGTGTGCGCCGAGCCCGGTGACAGCGGCGGGCCGATGTTCTCCGAGGGGATCGCCCTCGGTGTGACGTCGGGCGGCAGCGGCGACTGCACGGCGGGCGGTACGACGTTCTTCCAGCCGGTGACGAAGGCGCTGGCCGAGCTGGGTGTGAAGCTGCTGGTCGCCGCCCCGGACAACGCCGGGCAGGGCGCTTCACCGGCCCCCGCGGCCACGCAGGGTGCGAACGCTCCCGGCGATGCCTCGCCCGGGTCGTCGGCTTCCGTGACGGGCATCGTGGACGCGTCGACGCTGCTGTCACGGCTCGCGAACCCCAGGAACATCGGTCCGGGCCTGCTGGTCATGGGAGGCAGCTTGATCGCGCTGGTGGCAGCGCGCTACTTCCGTGCGGAACAGGACCGCAAGGCCTATCAGCGCTACTACTCGGCGACATGGGGCTGACGACGGGAATCCGGGCCGGCGGTGACGCGGGGCGGCCGTCCGGCTGCGCTCAGGCCGCCTTCGCCGGCTGCGGGGCCGCTGCGGCCCACTCCAGGACGAGGCGCTGGTACTTCTCGCGCTGCTCGCCGCTCAGTGTCCCGCCCGACCGGCGCCACAGGGCCCGGATCTCGTCGTTGACCTCGTCAGCCGAGCGATCGGAGGCGGGTTCAACAGTGGTGGACATGGTGTGAAGCATACGGTTCCCGAGGTGAAGGCCCCGTGAGTAATCACGAGCATTTCGGACATAAGGGACCGTGTTGCTGATCACGTCCATCTGCCAAGAACTCGTGCGGAGTTCAACCATCCACACCTCCAAGCACCAGTACCTGGATGGCCAGTACGGCCGCCCCGCGCGCCCAGTCGTGAAAATCGGACACCCTCGCTTCCAGGTCAACGGGCGGGGCCAGCGGGTGACGCTGCACCTGTAGCGCCTCGTCCACCGTCTTGCGCGCCACGTCCATCAGGCCGACCCCCTCACCGGCCAGCAGGATCTTCTGCGGCTGCGCGAAGTTGGAGATCTGCGCCACAAGCGTGCCCAACGCCCACGCCGACTCCGCCACGACCCGCGCGGCCACCGGCTCCCCCGCGGCGGCCATGGTGAGGATCTCCTCGTAGGAGCACTCCCGGCCGAGGGCGGCCTGCACCTGGTAGCGGATGCCGGGGATGGTGAGGAACGACCAGGCACTGCCGCGCACCCCGTCCGGCGTGAGCGGCCCGTACCGGTCGATGACCCATCCCGGGCCGAAGCCGACGAAGGGCACCCGCTTGCCGCCCAGGACCAGTCCGTAGCCGATGCCGGCGCCGATGGTGAGGACGACGAAGCGGTCCAGACCCCGGCCCGAGCCGAACCAGGACTCGGCCTCGACCAGCGCCTCGACGTCGTTCTCGACGACCACCGGCAGCCCGGTGCGCTCCTCGACCATGGAGCCCAGCGGCACATCGCGCCAGGACAGGAAGGGCCCGTCACGGACGGTGCTGCGGTCCTGCACCAGACCCCCCACGCCGATGCCGATGCCGGCGACGCCCTGATGGTCACGGGCCAGCTCGACCGTCATCTCGGCGATCAGGTCAGCCACCTCCGCGGGTTCATGCGTGCTGAGCGGGCGGTCGTGACGTGCGGCGATCTCACTTCTGAGGGTGGTGACGACGCCGTACACCATGTCGCCCGTGATCTTGAAGCCGAGGAACGAACGGGACTCGGCGACGACGTCCAGCGGCTGCGAGGGGCGGCCCTGCCGGGCCTCCGCCGGCAGGGTCCCGTCCGGGACCTCGACCAGCAGGCCGGACTCCAGCAGCGGCTTGGTGAGCCGGGTCAGACTGCCCGCCGAGAGATTCAGCCGCCGGGCGATCTCCGAGCGCGACAAGGGCCCGCGCACGAGCACCTCGATCGCCACCGAGCGCTCACCCGCGCTCAGCGGCAGCCAGCTGGCGGCACCTGCGTCCATTCGGCCTGGACCCCCTGGTTTCTTTTGTTACGGAAGCAATGAACCCACTCTATGTGGGCCAGGCGACTTTCAAAAGATTCCTCCCCGCATCTTGACGGCCTGATTCTTTCGCCACAAAAGTAAGTGGCCTGAGGTTGAGCCGCCGCAGACGAGGGAGTCTCTGATGACCATCGCCTCCAGCAGCCCTCCGTCGCGCATGCCGCTCGGCGGCGCGGCGGAGGGACGGACGAAGACCGGCACCGGCCGGACGCGAGCCCGCGAGGGCGGGGGTGACGGCCGGCTCGCGGTCCTGTTCATCGCGCCCGCCCTGCTGGGCTTCCTGGTGTTCCTGTTCTGGCCGACGCTGCGAGGCATCTATCTGAGCTTCACCCGGTTCAATCTGCTCACCCCGCCGGAGTGGGTGGGCTTCGACAACTACGTCCGGATGGTCAAGGACCCCATCTTCTGGGACTCGTTGGCGGTCACCGTCGAGTACGTGGCCATCAACATCGGCATCCAGACGGTCTCGGCGCTGGCGATCGCCGTGCTGCTCCAGCGGCTGACCCAGTCGGCGGTGCTGCGCGGGATCGTGCTCACGCCGTATCTGATGTCGAACGTCGTCGCGGGCATCGTCTGGCTCTGGATCCTGGACACCCAACTCGGCATCGGCAACGAGATCATCGCGGCGGTGGGCGCCGACCGGATCCCGTTCCTGGCGGACGAGACCTGGGCGATCCCGACGATCGCCCTGATCAATGTCTGGCGGCACGTCGGCTACACCGCGCTGCTGCTGTTCGCCGGGCTCCAGGCCATCCCGAACGACATGTACGAAGCGGCGAAGGTCGACGGCGCGAGCGAGTGGCGGATGTTCTGGCGCATCACGATGCCCCTGCTCAGGCCGGTCCTCGCGGTCGTTCTGATCATGACGGTGATCGGTTCGTTCCAGGTGTTCGACACGGTCGCCGTGACCACGGCGGGCGGCCCGGCCAACGCCACGAACGTGCTCCAGTACTACATCTACGGCGCCGCCTTCGGCCGCTTCCAGTTCGGCTACGCCTCGGCGATGTCCGTGGCCCTGCTGGTGGTGCTGAGCGCGATCACCTTCATCCAGTACCGGCTCACGCGGGCCGGCCAGACCGATCTCGGCTGACGGAGAGGAGCAACCGACATGGCTGTCGTGACGGCTACGCCGACGAACGCGACGAAGGTACGGCCCGCACAGCGCCGCAGGCTCTCCCCCGGCCGGGTCCTGGCCTGGGCGGTGATGGCCGCGATCACGCTCATCACCCTGCTGCCCTTCTACTGGATCCTGCGCACCGCACTGTCCTCGAACCCGGCACTCGCCGCCCACCCCGGCGATCCGCTGCCCGTGGACCTGACGACCGGCGGTTTCGAACGGGCCCTGGGCCTGCAGTCCACCGACGAGGCGATCGCCCAGGGCGGCTCGGGCGGCGGGCTGAAGTTCTGGCGCTATCTGATCAATTCGGTGGTCGTGTCCACCCTGATCACCTTCTGCCAGATCTTCTTCTCCGCCATGGCCGCGTACGCCTTCGCACGACTGCGGTGGCGCGGCCGGGACAAGGTGTTCGGGCTGTTCCTGGCCGGGCTGATGGTGCCCACCATCTTCACGCTGCTGCCGAACTTCGTGCTCATCAAGCAACTCGGCCTGGTCGACTCCTTGTTGGGCATCGCCCTGCCGACGATGTTCATGACGCCGTTCGCGGTGTTCTTCCTGCGGCAGTTCTTCATGAACGTGCCCCGGGAGGTCGAGGAGGCGGCTCTGCTCGACGGTGCCGGGAAGATCCGGATCTTCTTCCGGGTCATGCTGCCGATGGCGTCCAGTCCCATCCTCACGCTGGGCGTGCTGACGTACATCACCTCCTGGAACGACTACTTCTGGCCGCTGATGGTCTCCTACAGCGACAGCTCGCGCGTGCTCACCGTGGCGCTGGCCATCTTCCGGGCGCAGACCCCGCAGAGCGGCTACGACTGGTCCGGCCTGATGGCGGCCACGCTCATCGCCGCGCTCCCGATGCTCGTGCTCTTCGGCTTCTTCGCGCGCCGCATCGTCAGCACCATCAGCTTCACGGGCATCAAGTAAGGGGACTGGGATGCGAATTCGTACCTTCGCCGCGCGTGTCGCAGCGCTGACCGGAGCACTCGCGTTGTCCCTGGTGTCCGGGTGCGCGCAGGGCGGCTCGGCCGGATCGGGGGCGAACACGGTGACGTACTGGCTGTGGGACGCCAACCAACTGCCCGCGTACCAGGCGTGCGCGAAGGGCTTCGAGAAGGAGAATCCGGGCCTGAAGGTGAAGATCACCCAGATGGGCTGGGCCGACTACTGGACCAAGCTGACCGCGAGCTTCATCGCGGGCACCGAGCCGGACGTCTTCACCGACCACATCCAGAAGTTCGGGCAGTTCGCCGACCTGAACGTGCTCGAACCGCTGGACGACCTGGGCATCGACGACTCCGCCTACCAGCCGGGGCTCGCCGCCAACTGGACCGGCCAGGACGGCCATCGCTACGGCGCTCCCAAGGACTGGGACACCGTCGCCCTCATGTACAACAAGAAGATGGTCAAGGAGGCCGGGCTCACCTCGGCGGAGCTCAACGACCTCTCCTGGAACACCGAGGACGGCGGCACCTTCGAGAAGGCCATCGCGCATCTGACCGTCGACAAGAACGGCAAGCGCGGCGACGAGGAGGGCTTCGACAAGAACAACGTCAAGGTGTACGGGCTGGCCACCGGCGGCGCGGGCGACAGCGACGGGCAGACCACCTGGAGCCCGTTCGTCGAATCGGCGGGCTGGCACTACACGGACAAGGCGCGCTGGGGCACCAAGTACCAGTACGACGACAAGACCTTCCAGACAGTGATCGACTGGTACTTCGGCCTCGCGAAGAAGGGCTACCTCGCGCCCTTCACCGACTACACCGACGGCGCCAACCCGGCCAACGCCCAGGTCGCCTCCGGCAAGGCGGCAACCTCCCTCGACGGCGCCTGGCTGATCTCCACCTACTACAGCACCAAGGGCCTCGACGTCGGCTCCGCCGTCACCCCGGCCGGCCCGACCGGCAAGCGGGCCACCATGATGAACGGCCTCGCCGACTCCATCACCAAGAACGCCGACAACAAGGCGGGCGCGAAGAAGTGGGTGCGGTACCTGGCCTCCGACGCGTGCCAGAAGACCGTCGGCGGCTACGGCATCGTGTTCCCGGCGACGCCGGACGGCACACAGGCCGCGGTGGACGCGTACGCGAAGAAGGGCATCGACGTGTCCGCCTTCACCGAACCGGTCACCGACAAGAAGGACTTCACCACCTTCTCCTTCCCGGTCACCGACTACGCGGCGGACGTGTACGCCCTGGTGCGGCCCGCGATGCAGGACGTCTATGCCAACGACGCCCCGGCGAGCGACCTGTCCAGGACCAACGACCAGATCAACTTCATCCTCGGCCAGTGAAAGGCACACACTCCATGACGTTCTCCCTCGGCATCGTCGGCGCCGGCCAGTTCTCCGGCCAGTTCGCCACGCTGTTCCAGGCCCACCCCGGAGTCGGCGACGTCCACGTCACCGATCTGCTCCCCGAACGGGCCGAGCAGCTCGCCGCCGCGCAGGGACTCGCCGGGACCTTCCCCTCGTACGAAGCCATGCTCGAATCGCCGGCCGTCGACGCGGTCGCCATCTTCACCCAGCGCTGGACGCACGGCCCGCTGGTGCTCCAGGGCCTGAACGCAGGCAAGCACGTCTACTCCGCCGTCCCGATGGCGATCACCACGGAGGAGATAGCGGCGATCATCGAAGCGGTCAAGGCGACCGGACTGACGTACATGATGGGCGAGACCAGCCAGTACAACCCGGCCACGGTCCACGCCCGCAACCAGATCGCCGAGGGCGCCTTCGGGAGGATCTTCTACGCCGAGGGCGACTACGTCCACGACATGGATCTGGGGTTCTACGAGGCGTACCAGTACAGCGGCGGCGAGAACTGGAAGGCGACCGCCTCCTATCCCCCGCTGCTGTACCCGACGCACGCGGTGGGCGGGGTGCTCGGTGCCTGGCAGACGCATGCGGTGAGCGTGTCGGCGATCGGTGTGGTCGACGACCGCGGCGACGGTGTCTTCGACAAGGAGGTCAGCCAGTTCGGCAACGACGTCTCCAACGCGACCGCGCTGTTCGAGGTGGCCGGCGGTGGTTCGTTCCGTACGAACGAGTTCCGGCGGGTCGGCTATCCGTCCCACATCCGGGAGTCGCGTTTCCGGTTCTTCGGCACGGAGGCGAGCATGGAGCAGCTCGCCACGGTGGCCTTCTGGCAGGACAAGAAGGGGGTCAAGGACATCAGCGAGCTGCTCGAACCCAAGCCCACGCTGTCTCCTGACGACCCGTCACTTCAGCACATCGCACCCGATCTCCGGGCCGCCTTCACCTCCGGCTCGGCTCCGGTGCACGACCGGGCACGGCTGCCGCGATCCTTCGACAACCTGCACAACGGCCATGAGGGCAGCCACCACTTCCTGGTGGACGACTTCGTGACAGCCGTCAACACACGGACCCTGCCGTCGGTGAACGCGTGGGTCGCGGCCCGCTACACCCTGCCGGGCATCGTCGCGCACGAGTCGGCGCGGCAGGGCGGGGCCAGGCTGGACATCCCGGACTTCGGGGACGCGCCCGAGGCGTGACGTTTCCGCAACGCCGGGCGCCTCTCCGTCAGGTGCCCGGCTTGCGGCCGTACACGAAGACGTCGTCACCCTTCTTCAGCATCGACCAGTACTTCTTGGCGGTGGCCTTGGTCATGTTGACGCAGCCGTGCGAGCCCGGCGGGTTCCACATGCTGAGGCCGACGGAGTGGAAGGCCTGGCCGCCGTCGAAGAACTGGGCGTAGGGCATGGGAACGTCGTAGATGGTCGACACGTGGTCGATGTTCCGCCAGTAGATCTTCTTCAGGCCGGTACGGGTCTCGTAGCCGTTTCGGCCGGTGCGGACCGGCACGGGACCGTACACGAGCTTCTTGCCGTCCTGGATCCAGCTCAGCTGGAGGGTGAGGTTGACGCAGGCGATCCGACCCTTGTTCACGGGGCATTTGCCCGCTTTGTTCGGGTTATTCCCCACGGCCTTCTGCTTGTTCATGAGGTCCATCACGCCCCAGGTGACGGGACCCGCATAGCCGATGTTCGGCGTGATGCCGTGCTTGTTCTGGAAGGCCTGGGTGGCCTTGCAGTCCGCGGTGGACTGCTTGCCGTCGACGGGCCGGCCGAGGAACCTCTCCACCTGCTTCTGATACGGGCCGGCCTGTGTGGTGCAGCTCGCGGCCTGCGCGGGCGCGGCGCCCAGCGCGAGCGTGAGCGGTGCCACCAGTCCGGTGATCCCGAGTACGACGGCTGACCGTCTGCGTATGTCCCCCATGGGTCTTCGTGCCTTTCGTGCGAGTGTTCGTCTGCGCTGCCACCAGCTAGACCGGCCGTCGGCGGATTCGGTTGTGGTGGGTCATGCGTCGCGACGAAACGGTGACATTCCGCGAGCCGGGCCTTTCGGGGCCAGTCACCTCTGATTGGACCGAGCCCGGGCGGAAAGGCGCGCCTACCCTGCGCTCATGCACCCCACACTCACCGAGGACCTGGCCCGGCTTCCCGAGCTCCTCCAGTCCGCCCGTGATCTGGCCGCCCGCGAGCTGACGGGGATGGCCGAGCGGCCGGTCGTCTGCCTGGACCGCGCACCCGACCGCACGGCCCTCCCGCCCGAGGGCGTCGGCGCAGAGGCGGCCCTCGCACGCTTCGCCGAGCACTGGGCGCCCGGTATGTCCGGCTCGGCGGGCCCGCGCTTTCTCGGGTTCGTGACGGGCGGAACGACGCCGGCCGCGCTCGCCGGGGACTGGCTGACGAGCGCCTACGACCAGAACGCGATCAATGCCGCCGACTCATGGGCGACCGACCTCGAACGGGAGACGGTGAGCTGGCTTCGGGAGCTGTTCGAGCTGGGCGAGGCGCACAGCGGTGCGTTCGTGACCGGTGCGACCGCGTCCAACATGGTGGGGCTGGCCGTCGCCCGGGAATGGCTGGGCGAACGCAGCGGTGTCTCGGTGGCTCGGGACGGGGTCGCCGCCCTCGGTCCGGTCGAGGTGCTGTCGGGCAGCGCGCACTCCACGGTCCTCAAGGCGCTGTCCGTGCTCGGGATCGGCCGGGACCGGCTGCGCCGGGTGCCCCTTCTGCCCGGCAACCGCGAGGCCGTCGACGTCGACCGGCTCGCCGATGCCCTCGAAGCGTTGGAGGGACGTCCGGCGATCGTCGTGGCCAACGCCGGGACCGTGAACACCGTGGACTTCGACGACCTGCGCGCCATCGCCGCGCTCAAGGAGCGGTACGACTTCTGGCTCCACGTCGATGCCGCCTTCGGTGGCTTCGCCGCCCTCTCCCCTGCGTACGCGCATCTCGTCGACGGTCTCGACGCCGCCGACTCGGTCTGCGTCGACCTGCACAAGTGGCTCAACGTGCCCTACGACGCGGCCATCCAGTTCACCCGCCGCCAGGACCTCCAGGTGAAGGTCTTCCACAACGCGTCGCCCTACATCGGACTGCCCAGCGAGGACCCCGACTTCCTCCACCTCACCCCGGAGAGCTCCCGCCGGCTGCGGGCGCTGCCGGCGTGGTTCTCCCTCATGGCGTACGGCCGTGAGGGGCACCGTGAGATCGTCGAGCGCACCGTCGCACTCGCCCGCCGCCTGGGCGAACACATCGAGCAGACACCCGGCCTGCGCCTCCTCGCGCCGGTCCGGCTGAACGTCGTCTGCTTCACCCTGACCGACGAGCCGACCCGGGAGCGGGTCGACGCCCTGGCGCAGGCTGTCACCGAGTCAGGCGAGGCATTTCTGACGCCGACGGTGTACGGCGGAACTCCCGGCCTGCGGGCGGCATTCAGCAACTGGCGTACGTCCGAGGAGGATGTGGACAGGATCCTGGGCGCGATCCGCATGGCACTGACAAAGGCCTGAACGCCTCAAGCATCTCCCCGTCGCCGGACAGCCGCGTGGAACCCGGTGTTGACCGCGGTGAGGCCGCCGTCGACGGTGAGCGTGGTACCGGTGATCCAGGCCGCGTCGCGGGAGGCGAGGAAAGCGACGGCCGCGGCGATGTCCTCCGGTTCGCCGACCCGGCCCAGGGGATACAGCGAGCGCATCGCCGCGAGTTCGTCGTCCCGTCCCTCCCATGCCGAGGTGCGCACCGTGCCCGGCATCACCAGGTTGGCGCGGACTCCACGCGGTGCGGCGTGCCCGGCGAGGGTCCGGGTCAGGGAGGCGAGGCCCGCCTTGGCCGCACTGTAGGCGTGATTGCCGAAGTCCTGGGCGCCGTTGACCGAGCCGATGCTGACGATCGCGCCACGCCCGGAGGCCTCCAGGTGAGGCAGGGCGGCACGGCAGCAGCGGTAGGCGCCGGTCAGCGTGATGTCGAGGTCCCGGTCCCACGCCTCGTCCGGGCCGTCCTCGAAGAGCGGGGTGTCGACGGTGCAGCAGGCCGCGCTGTTGACCAGGACGTCGAGCGACCCGAAGGATTCGACTGCGTACGCGACAGCCGCCTCCACCGAGGCCCGGTCGGCGACATCGCACCCCAACGCCTCGGCGGAGACCCCGAGTTCCCGCAGTCCCCCCGCAGTCTTCTCGGCCTCCGCCCCATCCCGGTCCGTCACGAGCACACATGCACCCTCTTCACCGAGCCTTCGCGCCACGGCCGCACCGATGCCGCGGGCCGCGCCGGTGACGAGAACTCCGTATCCCTGGAAGCGTGTTGTGTCCGTCATGGATCCGAACCTAGGTGCTCCGCCCGTGATGCGGGTCGTTTGCTGCGGCCGGTGGGGGTACCGG
This sequence comes from Streptomyces sp. NPDC051963, assembly GCF_044593495.1. Lineage (NCBI taxonomy): Bacteria > Bacillati > Actinomycetota > Actinomycetes > Kitasatosporales > Streptomycetaceae > Streptomyces > Streptomyces sp. NPDC051963. The sequence continues at coordinate 697,100 of NZ_JBIUCC010000006.1, forward strand.
GCCTCACCGGTAGCCGGTCACATCCGCCGGTTTGCCCGGATCCTGTACCTCGACCAGGTAGCGCCAGGCGTCCGGGCGGGTGCCGTCCAGGTCGGTGAAGGCGTACTCCTGGGCGAGGCTGCCGCTGGAGAGGGACTGGCCGTTCCAGCGGGAGACGTCGGGGTCGGTGGCGAGGGCGGTGACGGCGCGGCCCACGTAGTGGGGGGTCTCCGAGATGGCGAAGTGGGGGGAGACCTCGAGGGCGTCGCGCCAGTTCTCCTCGCGTACGCCGTAGTTGTCGAGCATCATCTCCGAGCGGAGCCAGCCCGGGGTGAGGGCCACGGCGGTGGCGCCGCGCGGGCCGAGTTCGTGGCCGAGGGCGTAGGCCATACGCAGGACGGACGTCTTGGCGAGGTCGTAGAAGAAGTTGACGCGGTAGTTCTCGCGATTGTACTCGGCGGTGCCGTCGGTCATCTCGACGACCAGGCCGCCGGGGCTGCGCAGGAGCAGCGGCAGGGCGTGATGGCTGGTGATCGCGTGTGTCTCGACGGCGAGCCGGAGCAGCCTGAGTCCGTTGTCGAGGTCGTGTTCCCAGACCGTGCTGTCCCACTCGAAGAGCTTCTCGCCGCCCCAGATGTCGTTGACCAGGACGTCGAGGCGGCCCTGTTCGTCGGCGATGCGGTCCACGAGGGTGCGGACCTGCGCCGGGTCGAGGTGGTCGGTGGGTACGGCGATGCCGTGGCCGCCCGCCCCGGTGACCAGGTCGGCGGTGTCCTCGATGGTCTCCGGGCGGTCGTATTCCGAGCGCCGTTCGCGGGTGGTGCGCCCGGTGACGTAGACGGTGGCGCCGGCCGCCCCGAGTTCCACGGCGACACCGCGTCCGGCTCCCCGTGACGCTCCCGCGACCAACGCGACCTTGCCCTGTAGCGACTGTGACATGTCCGACCTCCCGTGTGACCTCGTCTCCTTCGAGGGTGACGGGTAAGCCGGACATCCTCTGTCGTGTTTTTCCGGGCAGTCACCCGGTCGGGCGCAGCCGCTCGTCCAGATCGGCGTAGGCGGACAGGAACCAGAGCTGATCGCCCAGATTGCTCTCGTACACGAAGTCCCGCAGCGCCTGGCTGGCGGCGACGTGCTGTGAGATGTCCCCGACGACGGCCAGACGCAGGCGGTACTGGGCGAACTTCTGCACGATCGCGCCCGCGATCCCCGAACGCAGCCGGAAGAATTCGTCCGGCACACGCTCCACGGGCACCGCGACCAGTTCCGCCTCGCGCCACCCGGCATCGCCGATGAGGTCCAGTGCCGCCCGCTCACCGTCGAGCGCAGGCCCGTCGGGAGCGCAACGCAGGACGCTGATGCCGTTCAGCGTCACGATCTCGTCGGCGGGCGGCACGGTGTCAGCGTCCACGGGTGATCCATTCCTCCAGGTGCGGGGCCTCGGCACCGATCGTCGTCGAGTCGCCGTGGCCGGTGAGCACCTTCGTCTCGGGCGGCAGGGTGAGCAGTCGCTCCCGGATCGAGGTGACGATCGTCGGGAAGTGGGAGTAGGAACGGCCGGTCGCGCCCGGCCCGCCCTGGAAGAGGGTGTCGCCGGTGAAGACGGTGCCCAGGCCCCGGTCGTAGAGGCAGACCGCGCCGGGCGCGTGCCCGGGAGTGTGCAGGACGGTCAGGTCGGCGCCCGCGGCCTCGATCACCTGCCCGTCGGCGAGATGGGCGTCCGGCTCGCGGTCGGGGTGGGTGAGCTTCCACAGCGGCAGGTCGTCGGGGTGCAGCCAGATGGTGGCACCGGTGCGGTCGGCGAGGGCGGGCGCGGCGTCGATGTGGTCGTTGTGGGCGTGGGTGCACACGATCGCCGTCAGACGGCGGTCTCCGACGGCCTCGGCGATGGCGTCGGCGTCGTGGGCGGCGTCGATGACGATGGCCTCGTGATCGTCGCCGACGATCCACACGTTGTTGTCGACGTCCCAGGTGCCGCCGTCGAGGGTGAAGTGCCCCGAGGTGACGAGGCGTTCGATACGGGCGGCCATCACAGCACCACCACCGAGCGCAGGACGTCTCCGTGGTGCATCCGCTCGAACGCCTTCTCCACCTCGTCGAGTTGGATCGTCTCCGTCACGAACGCCCCCAGGTCCAGGCGCCCCTGCTGATGCAGGTCGATGAGCATGGGGAAGTCGCGGGAGGGCAGACAGTCCCCGTACCAGGAGGACTTGAGCGCACCGCCGCGTCCGAAGACGTCGAGCAGGGGCAGTTCGAGCTTCATCTCGGGGGTCGGCACGCCGACGAGGACGACCGTTCCGGCGAGGTCACGGGCGTAGAAGGCCTGCTGGTACGTCTCCGGTCGGCCGACGGCCTCGATGACGACGTCGGCGCCGAAGCCGCCGGTGAGCTCGCGGATCGCCTCGACCGGGTCGGTCTCCTTGGAGTTGACCGTGTGGGTGGCGCCCATCGTCCGGGCGGTGGCCAGCTTCCGGTCGTCGATGTCCACGGCGATGATCTTCGCGGCTCCTGCCAGGTTCGACCCGGCGATCGCCGCGTCGCCCACACCGCCGCAGCCGATGACCGCGACCGTGTCGCCGCGTCCGACGTTGCCGGTGTTGATCGCGGCCCCGATGCCCGCCATCACACCGCAGCCGAGGAGCCCGGCCACGGCGGGCGACACCGACGGGTCGACCTTGGTGCACTGTCCGGCGGCGACCAGCGTCTTCTCGGCGAAGGCCCCGATGCCGAGGGCCGGGGACAGCTCCTGCCCGGTCGAGGCGAGCGTCATCTTCTGTCCGGCGTTGTGGGTGTCGAAGCAGTACCAGGGGCGGCCCCGCAGACACGCCCGGCAAAGACCGCACACCGCACGCCAGTTGAGGATCACGAAGTCACCGGGCGCGACGTCCGTCACCCCGTCCCCGACCGACTCCACGACGCCGGCGGCCTCGTGGCCCAGCAGGAAGGGAAACTCGTCGTTGATGCCGCCCTGCTTGTAGTGGAGGTCGGTATGGCACACCCCGCAGGCCTGCACCTGGACGACGGCCTCGCCCGGCGCCGGGTCGGGCACCACGATCGTCTCCACCCGGACGGGCTCGTCCTTGCCCGGTGCGATCACTCCACGGACCTGTTGCGCCATGGGCCTGACCCCTTCTGTCGCTGACCTGCACGTCGTTCCGACCCTACGCGAGTACGGCTCCGGTGCGCGCCGGGGCCGACGTAGCCTGAGTGCTCAGCCACTCCCAAGGAGCGCCGTGAGCATCGCCGCGACGAAGAGCAGCCCGCCCACGTGGCGGCTGCTCCTCGGCTATGTACGACCCCACCGCTGGGCCCTGCTGACAGGTGCCGTGCTCTCGCTCGCCGCGGGCGCCACCGGACTGCTGCTGCCGCTGGTGGCGCGGGAGTTGATCGACGACCTCTCGCACGACCGGACCATCACCGGGGCGCTGATCGCCATGTCGGGTCTGGTGGTGGCCAACGCCGCGGTGGGCGCGCTGGGCGGGTATGTGCTGCGGCGCACCGCCGAGTCGGTGGTGCTCGGCGCGCGGCGCACCCTGTCGTCGTATCTGCTGCGGCTGCGGATCGCGGCCGTGGACCGCAGCGAGCCGGGCGACCTGATGGCCCGGATCACCTCGGACACCACGCTGCTGCGCGAGGTCACCACCGACTCGCTCGTGGGCCTGGGCACGGGAGGGCTCACCCTCGTCGCGACGATCGTGATGATGGGCCTGGTCGATCCGGTCCTGCTCGGGGTCACCCTGGCCGTGATCGCCGGCGCGGGCACGATCCTCGGCGTGATCGTGCCGCACATCAACCGGGCGAGCAAGCAGGCGCAGGACGCCGTCGGCGTCATGGGCGCCTCGCTGGAGCGGATCCTGGGCGCGCTGCGCACGGTGAAGGCGTCCGGTGCCGAGCACCGCGAGGAGCAGACGCTGCACTCGGCGGCCGAGGAGTCGTGGCGGCAGAGTGTGCGGGCCGCCAAGTGGTCGGCGGCGGCGGGCAATACGGCCGGTCTCGCGATGCAGGTCGCGTTCATCACCGTGCTCGCGGTGGGCGGTGCACGGGTCGCGACCGGCGCCGTGGACGTCGCCACGCTGGTGGCGTTCCTGCTGTACGTCTTCTATCTGATGTCGCCGATCCAGCAGGTCGTCGGCGCGATCACCCAGTACCAGACGGGCGCCGCGGCCCTATCCCGCATCCAGGAGGCACTGGCCCTGCCCGCCGAACCGGCGTCCCTGCCCGCCCCGTTGCCGTCGCCCGGCACGGAACCGGCCGCGCTCGCCTTCGCGGACGTCCGCTTCCGGTACTCCGACGACCTGCCGTACGTGCACCACGGGGTGACCTTCGAGGTGCCCGCCCAGGGCATGACGGCGTTCGTCGGCCCGTCCGGCGCGGGCAAGACCACCGTGTTCTCCCTCATCGAGCGGTTCTACGACCCCGAGTCCGGCGTGATCACCGTCGACGGCCGTGATCTCGCGGACTGGGAGCTGACCCAGCTGCGTTCCGCCATCGGCTACGTCGAGCAGGACGCGCCGGTCCTCTCGGGCTCGATGCGGGACAACCTGCTGCTGGGAAACCCGGACGCGGACGACGCGGCCCTGGCGCGGGTGCTGAAGACGACCCGTCTCGACGGTCTGGTGGCCAAGCTGCCGAGCGGCATCGAGACGCTCGTCGGGCACCGCGGCACCAAGCTGTCCGGCGGCGAGCGTCAACGGGTCGCCATCGCGCGCGCCCTGCTGCGCCGCCCCCGGCTGCTGCTCCTGGACGAGGCGACCTCGCAGCTGGACGCGGTGAACGAGGCGGCGCTGCGCGACACCGTCGCCGATGTCGCCCGTACGACGACGGTGCTGGTGGTCGCCCACCGGCTGTCGACGGTGACCATGGCCGACCGGATAGTCGTGATGGACGCGGGCCAGGTGCGCGCGGTGGGCACGCACCGCGAACTCGTGGCCGCCGACCCGCTGTACGCGGAGCTGGCGGCGACCCAGTTCCTGGCCACGGCCGGCTGAAGCGGCGCTCAGAAGGGGTAGTGGGCCTGCTGGGTGGCGATGGTCACCCAGCGGGTGTTGGAGAAGGCCTCGATGCCCCAGCGGCCGCCGAACCGGCCGTATCCGGAGGCATTCGCCCCACCGAACGGGGCGTGCGGTTCGTCGGCCACCGACTGGTCGTTGACGTGCACGATCCCGGTGCGGATCCAGCGGGCGACGGCCAGCCCGTGGGTGGCGTTCTCGGTGATGATGCCGCAGGTCAGGCCGTTCTCCGTGTCGTTGGCGAGGGTGACCGCGGTGGCGTCGTCGGCGAACGACTGCACCACGCACACCGGTCCGAAGGCCTCGGCGTGGTAGAGGTCGGCGCCCTTCGGAACCTCCGTGAGGACGGTCGCCGGGTGCACCGCTCCCTCCGGCTCACCGCCGCCGACGAGGACCTTCGCCCCCTTGGCGACGGCGTCCCGCACCAGGCCGGCCACGCGCTGCGCGGACGACGCGGCGACCAGCGGGCCGACCACGGTGTGCGGGTCGCCCGGGTCACCGGACGGGAGTGAGGCCACCTTCGCCGTGAATCGCTCGGTGAACTCCTCGGCGAGCGATTCGTGGACGAGGATGCGGTCTCCGGACATACAGATCTGCCCGGCGTTCATGAAGACGCTGAACACGGCGGCGTTGACGGCGTACTCCACGTCCGCGTCGTCGAGCACGATCACCGCGTTCTTGCCGCCCAGCTCCAGGACGGCGGGCTTGAGATGACGGGCGGCGTGCTCGCCGATGATGCGGCCCACGCCGGTGGAGCCGGTGAAGTTCACCCCCCGCACCCGCTCGTCCGCGATCAACGCCTCGGCGATCTCGGCGGCGTCCTCACGGGCGTTGGTGATGACGTTCAGCACGCCGTCCGGGAGTCCGGCCTCGCGCAGTACGTCGGCGACCAGCAGCGCGCAGGCGATCGGCGCGTCCTCGCTCGCCTTGACCACCACGGTGTTGCCCGCGGCGAGCGGCGCCGCGACGGCTCGTGCACCGAGGATGACGGGAGCGTTCCACGGGGCGAACGCGGCGACCACACCCAGCGGTTCACGGACCGCCAGACCCAACGCGCCCTGCTCCTGGGCGCTCAGCACCTCGCCGCGCGGCGCGGTGACGGCGGCCGCCGCCTCACGCAGCATGTTGGCCGCGAGGGCCACGTTGAAGTACGCCCAGGGGCGGGTGCCGCCCGCCTCGTTCGCCATCAGCTCGGCGACCTGATCACCCCGTGCGTCCAGCAGGTCGGCCGCCTTCAGGAAGATCGCCCGGCGCGCGAAGGGCGCGAGGGCCGCCCACTCCTCGAACGCCGCGTCGGCTGCGTCCACGGCCCGGCGGACATCCTCGGGGCCCGCGGCTGCGACCGTCGCGTACACCCCACCCGTGTACGGATTGAGGTCCTCGGTGGTACGACCGGAGGCGGCGGGCACGTCCTTGCCGCCGATGAACAGTTCACGGGTGATGGGCATGCTGCCGACCTCTGTGTTCGCCGTGTGAAAGTTGATCCACTATATGCGCATGCTGCGAGCCGGGGGCAGCGATGTCAAGGCCCGCGGGCCCCGGCTGCGCTTGCCCGGCCCAGCGGGTCGGAGGAGTCTCGGAAGGGAGGCCTCTTTCGGCCCGCTCCTCGTCGGGCCGCGGCCTTCGAAGGAGGTCAACGATGGGCACGTTCGACAGCAACACACTGCGCCAGGCCATCGAAGGACACAATGAACAGCCGCTGCTCTCGCTCTACGCGGACGACGCCGAGCTGCGGATCGTGGACCGCAACACACAGCCGAGCCACCCAAAGGTCCTGCACGGCCGGGACGAAATCGCCGAGATGCTCACCGACGTGTACAGCCGTGACATCAAGGCCCATAAGCTGGATCGATGCGTCGTCCAGGGCGACGACGTCGCGTTCAGCGAATCCTGCGAGTACTCGGACGGGGTCCGGGTCCTCTCCGAGTCGATGGTCTCGCTGCGCGACGGCAAGATCGTCCAGCAGACCATGATCCAGGCATGGGACGAGTAGCCAGGAGGCTTCCGAGGGTCGAGATCACCACCCGGCTGAACTGGACCTTCTCTGCCCGGGCCGGGCTGGGACGGCCCGGCCCGCACCCCCCTCGGCGGCGACTGCCGGTTTCCGCAGCGGGCGTGCGGGCGTCCGCCGTTCTGCTGCGGACGGTGCTCCGAGCGGCACGCTCCCGCCGGCTCGCCGCGAAGCCGGACCACATCACGCGCGCAAAGCGCCACAGGTGAGGCCGAGCACGTCGAGGCCGGGAGCCGCTCGGTCCCGCCCGACCTCGCGGCCGGCGGGACCGAGCGATGCCCGCAGTCGCTACGTCAGCGTCCACTTCTGGTTGGTGCCACTGCCGCAGGACCACAGCACGAGCGGGGTGCGGTTGGCCGTGCCCGCGTTGTAGGCGTCGAGGCACAGACCCGCGTTGACATTGGTGATCGTGCCGTCACTGTTCACGTTCCACTGCTGGTTGGCCTGGCCGTTGCAGTCCCAGATCGCGACCTTGGTGCCGTTGGTCGTGCCGAGGTTGTAGGCGTCCAGGCACTTGTTGCCGTACACCACGAGCTCCTTGCGCGAGGTGTACGTCCAGGACTGGTTGCGGCCGCCGTTGCAGTCCCACAGCTCGGCCTGGGTGCCGTTGGTGATCGTGCTGTTGTTGATGTCCAGGCAGCGGGACGACTGGGTGCCGACGACGAGTGAGCCGTTCGTTCCCGACAGGGGCCGCACCGCGATGCCCTCGACCGTGGGCCCGCCCGTGAAGGTGAGCGTGTTGGCGGAGCCCTTGGCGAGGGAGACCTGGACGGAGACGGTGCCCGCGGTGGATCCGGTCGGCGGGAAGGCGACCGTGGTGCTGGTCTGCCCGTTGACCTGGAGGGTCGCCGTGCGGGTCGCGGAGGTGTTGTTGGTGTAGGAGACGTCCACGACCTTCACGCCCGTGTTCGCCGCGGTCACGCCGGTGAAGCGTCCCGTGGTGGCGGGCGCGTACGTGCTGCCCGTCGCCTCCGTGCCGCCGGTGACCGTGAGCATCACCGAGCCGCCCGCCGGGACGCTGGCCGTGTAGCCGGTGGCGGACGACCCCACGTTCTGCCGCGCCCACAGGTCACGGACGGTCGCGGAGGCGTTCGCCAGGCCGAGGTCGCTCCAGCGGACGGTGATGTTGCGCGCGGCGGAGGTGCGGTTGAGCAGGACGACGGCGCGGTTGCCGGTGCCGGACAGGACCTTGCCGTAGACCTGCGCTCCCGTGGTGTCCTCGGCGACCTCGACGCCCTGGAGACCGCGCGGGTCCTGGTCCACGGCGATGACCTCGGGGTTCTTGAGGATGTTCGCGGTCTCGGTGGTCATCGTCGCGAGGTTGTTGCCGGCGAGGAGCGGGGCGCCGGAGATCGCCCACAGGTTCATATGGGTGCGGTTCTGGGCGGCGGTGAAGCCGTCCATGCCGACCATCAGCATGTCGGGGTCGTTGTAGTAGCCGGTGTGCTGGGCCGTGGGGTGCAGGGTCTGGTCGAAGTTGGACAGCAAATTCGTCATCGACGGGTTGTTGCCCCAGAAGATGATGTCGGTGCTGGTACGCCACATCGGGGCCATGCCCGGCGCCCAGTTCCACGGATTCTGCTTGCCCCAGTTGCAGATGGAGAGGGTGAGCGGACGGCCCGTGGTGGCGGCGGCCTTGGTGACCGCGTCGCTGATGGCCCGGTACGTCGACGGTGCGTCGAGCCCCTCGGCGTCGCCGCCGCACCAGTCGACCTTGACGAAGTCGAAGCCCCACTTCGAGAACTGGAGCATGTCCTGCTCGTAGTGGCCCTCGCTGCCCGAACCCGGCGCGGCGGGACGGCCCGTCGGGTAGTAGTAGCCGCACCCGTCCTTGCCGGCGTCGGTGTAGATACCCGCCTTCAGGCCCTTGCTGTGGATGTAGTCGGTGATGGCACTCATGCCGCCCGGCCACTCGGCCTCGTCGATGGTGATGTTGCCCGCGCTGTCGCGCGTGCCCTGCCACCAGCCTTCGTCGAGGTTGATGTACTTGTAGCCGGCTTCCGGCAGACCGGCGGCGACGAACGCGTCGACCTGCCGCTTGATCACGTTGTAGTCGATCACCGCGGCGAAGCTGTTCCAGGAGGCCCAGCCCATCGGGGCGGTGGGCACGGGTATCTGACGGGTCGCCACGGCGGCGGGGGCCGCCTTGAGGGGCGCACTCGGGTTTGCGACGAGGAGTACGGCTGCCACGGCCGCCAGTAAGGCGACCGTACGCAGGACAAGGGTGCGGAACATGCGGCTCCTTTGCCGAGATATCGAACAAGGATCGGTTATCCGAACGAGACGGCGCGCTGAAATTAGAGCCGCCGGGGACGGAAGTCAACGGCTGTGACACGTGCGGGGGTGGGATTGCGCGCGGTCCCGTCCCGGCGGAACACTGGCGGACGTGCGCGTAGCGATCATGACAGCGGGCTCCCGGGGCGACGTGGCCCCCTACACCGGCCTCGGGCACGGGCTTTCGCAGGCCGGGCATGAGGTCACCCTGGTCACCCACGGCTGCTTCGAGCCGCTGGTGGCGGGGGCGGGGCTCGGTTTTCATCCCCCTTCCGCTGGACCCCCGGGCGGAGTTGGAGTCCTCGCGCGGGCGGGGGCTGCATCGCAGCGCGACCGGCGTCGGCAAGCTCGCGCGGGTCGTCGCCATGGCGCGGGCGCTGGTCGGGCGGATGACGGACGACCTCGTCGCGGCCGCTCGGGCAAGCGATGTGCTTTTGCTGTCCAGCTCGTTGGCTCCGCTCGGGCACACCGTCGCAGAGGGTCTGTCGCTGCCGAGCATGGGCGTCTACCTCCAACCGGTCGCCGCCACGCGGGAGTTCGCGCCCGCCGTGCTCGGCGGCGGTTCCTGGGGTGCGGTCGGCAACCGCATCGCCGGACACGGCGTGAGCCTGGCCGTGGAACACATCTTCGCCTCGACCGTCCCCGAGGTAGGGGCCCGACTGGGGCTGCCACGCGCCCGGGCGACGGCGGGGCTGCGGCGCCGGGAGCGGCAGGGATGGCCGGTCCAGCACGGCTTCAGCCCGCTGGTGGTCACCCGGCCGCGCGACTGGCGTACAGGGCTGGAAGTGGCGGGCTACTGGTGGCCGTACGACCCGAAGACCCAACTCCCGCAGCAGCTACGGGACTTCCTGGACGCGGGCCCACCACCGGTCTTCGTCGGCCTGGGCAGCGCAACCGTGCCCGATCCCGAACAGCTCAGCACGACCATCGTGGGCGCCCTGCGCCGGGCCGGACTGCGCGGCGTCATCCAGCGCGGCTGGGGCGGCCTCGGGGCCACCGGCGACGACATGCTCACCATCGACGAGGTCCCGCACTCCGCGCTCTTCCCACGCATGGCCGCCGTCGTCCACCACACGGGCGCCGGCACCACCGCAGCCGGGCTGCGCGCCGGGGTACCAGCCGTGCCCGTACCCATCCAGTTCGACGAGGGCTTCTGGGCGGCCCGCCTGGTAACCCTGGGCGTGGCCCCGCAGGCCGTCCCCCTGCGCCACCTCAGCATCGACACGCTGGCCTCGGCACTGACCCGCGCCACCCAGGGTCCCGGGTACGCGCAACGGGCACGGGCGCTGGGCGTCCGGATCCGCGCCGAGGACGGGATCGCACCGGTCCTGGCTGCGCTGAACCGGCTGGGCGACTGAACGCCAGGGCACATCAACGCGGACCGCCCTGCACTGCCCGGCCTCAGCATCGACACGCCGCCGCGGGCCACCCAGGGTCCCGGGTACGCGCAACGGGCACGGGCGCTGGGCGTCCGGATCCGCAACGAGGACGGGATCGCACCGGTCCTGGCTGCGCTGAACCGGCTGGGCGACTGAACGCCAGGGCACATCAACGCGGACCGCCCTGCACTGCCCGGCCTCAGCATCGACACGCCCGCGGGACCCTGGGGGGCCGAATCCGCGACAAGGACGGAGTCGCACCGGTCCCGACTGGGTGAACCAGCCAGGCAACTGACGGGGCGGGGCACATCGGCTCAGCCGCAGATCGGCTCGCCCTCCCCTTCCTCCCACCCTGCCGGTCGCAGAATCCCCAGGAGTTGCCGGACCAGTTCGTCCACCGCCTCTTCCAGGGTGGCGTCCACCCACCCGGCGCTCCAGTCGTGGAGCAGGCCGTTGACGCTGCCGATGAAGGCCGTGGCGGCGATCCGGTAGTCGCGGGGGGCCGCTTCGCCTCGGGTGACGGCGGCCTGCGCCTCGGCGCAGACCAGGTCGACCCAGCGGGCGCGGCGGGCCAGCCGCTGGTGTTCCAGCCGCGGGCTGACGCCGATGATCTCGACGAAGGTGATGCGGATGCGGCGTGGATCGGCGGTGACGTTGGCGGCGTAGGCGCGGAAGATCGCGGTGGCCCGGTCGGTGAGCGGAAGGCCGTCCGCCTCGGCCACCGCGGCCAGCACGGCCTCCTCGGCCCAGTCGTTGACCTGGAGATGGAGGGCCGCCAGCACATCCTCGAGGGCGCGGAACTCCTCGTAGAACTGGCGGGTCGAGAGCCCGGCGGCCTCGCTGAGTGCGGCGACGGTCGTGGACCGGTAGCCGGGTGTGTCGCCGAACAGCTGGAGCGCGGCGTCCAGAAAGCGGCGCCGGCGATCGGCCTGCCGCTCCTCGGCGGTCTTGCCTCCGTACCGGCCGGTCGGCGCCCTGAGCCTGCCCGCCACGGTGCCCTCCCGTTCCCTCGTCCACCCGACAGCCAATCTTGTCGTGTACGCGGTCTTGCCGGAAAGGACACCCGCTCCTTACTTTTCAGTAAGCCCACTCTGAAATCGCCTCTGTTCAGATTCGGCACTCCACCTTGGCATGTCCCACTCACGACACCCGCCATCCAGAGGAGAGAGCACCCATGCCTGTCTTCAGACCCAGGCACCTTTGCTCCATGGCCGCCGCCCTCGTCCTGACCGTCGCCGCCCCCGCGACCGCCGCAACCGCCGCCACCGCGGCCACCGATGCCGCCGCCCTGCGCGAGGTGCTGTTCGTCGGCAACAACTGGGACGGCACCGCCGACGTCATCAAGTCCTCCGGCGACCTCGCGAAGATCGGCAGGATCAACGTCATCCCCGACAAGGACGAACGGATGGCGCAGATCAACGCGGATCCGATCAAGTGGATCTACTTCATGGCCATCCGCAACGGCGTCGGCGAGGGCCACGACCAGTTCGTGGACGACATGTACACCACCCCGGACGGCACGTCGGTGGTCGTCTCCCGCCCGAGCTTCGCCGACGTAGTCTCGATCGACCTGGCCACCGGAGACATCAACTGGCGCTTCCCCGTGTCGGGTTACCGCTCCGACCACATGGCGGTCTCCCCCGACGGCAAGCGCGTCGCCGTGTCGGCCTCGACCTCCAACACCGTGCATGTGCTGGACATAGCCACCGGCAAACAGCTCGGTTCGATCGCCACGGCCGACAAGCCGCACGAGAACATCTTCACCAAGGACGGCAAGCACCTCTGGAACATGGGCATCGGCGATGTGAACACCGCGACCGACGCGCCATGGCTGGACTGGACGAAGGGCAACCGTTACATCACGGTCGTCGACGCGACCACGTACCAGCAGGTCAAGGTCATCGACATGCGGCAGCGGCTGGACGCGATCGGCCTCACCGACTACTCCGACGCCGTCCGGCCCGCCGTGTTCTCGCCCGACGAGTCCAAGCTGTACTTCCAGGTCTCGTTCTTCAACGGCTTCTTCGAGTACGACATCGCGACGGACAGGATCACCCGTACGAAGACGCTGCCGAAGAACCCGGCGACCAGTGACGACCGCACCACGTTCGTCAACGACTCACGCCACCACGGCATTTCGATGAGCCCCGACGGCAGCAAACTGTGCGTCGCGGGCACGATGGACGACTACGCGACGGTGGTCGACCGCTCGACGCTCCAGGAGGGCCCGCTCGTCACGGCCGCCAAGCCGTACTGGGCCACGGTCAGCGGCGACGGCAAGGCCTGCGTGGTCTCCGAGAGCGGCTCCGACCAGGTCACGGCCATCGACTTCGCCACCGGCCGGAAGACGGTGTCGGTGCCGGTCGGCGACCATCCGCAGCGGGTCCGGCTGGGCCGGGTGGCCGCGGACTGGACGGGAACCTCCGGCTGAGACCGGAGCGGTTCAGGCGGTGGCGCGGTGCCGGGACACCAGCCACCGCCACCGCGGGCGTTCCGTGACCAGGGTGGTGGCGGCCAGCAGCGACACCACGACCGCCGCCCACACGGGCCAGGCCAGCCATGCGCAGACCACGGCGGCGGCCAGTTGGAGCAGCACCAGCAGGATCGTGACCGGCCCGGGCACCGGCACGATCCCGTGGGCCTTGTCCCCTGGTGTGGTGAAGACGGTCGGCAGACCGATCAGCACGACCACGGACAGCGCCGCGAGGAGCCAGGAGTACCCGGCCAGCGCCCAGGGCGTGGCCACCCAGGCGACGAGTTCGGTCGCGAAGCGCGGAACGGCTGCCCGGCGGTCGTCGGGTCGTTGCAACGTCGTCTCCCCCGGAGATGTGCCCGTCAGCGGTGGGCGATCCTACGACTCCTTCCCATCTCCTACGACTCCCTCCCATGTCCTGCGCCCCGGCATGCAGGCGCTCGCTCCGGGGTGGCTCACCCTGTCACCCGCTGCACGGCCTTGAGCACCTGCCCCGCTCCGTCCTCGGTCGCCATGTGCCGGGCGGCGGTCGCGGCGGCGCGGGAGCAGGACTGCTCCTTCACGACACGATCGAGCGCGTCCGCGAGCCGCGCGGTGGTCAGAGCGCCGAAGGGGATGGGCGCGGCGGCGGCACCGAGGGCGGTGAGGCGCCGGGCCCAGAACGGCTGGTCCGCCGTCACCGGCACCGGCACCGCCGGCACCCCGGCGCGCAGCCCGGCCGCCGTGGTGCCGGCCCCGGCATGGTGGACCACGGCGGCGACGCGCGGGAACAGCAGCGCATGGGGCAGGTCGCCGACCGTCAGGACGTCGTCGCCGTCGGCCGCGAGCCCCGCGCCACCGGTCTGGAGGATCCCGCGCAGCCCGGCCCTTCGAAGCGCCCCCACGGCGATGTCGCTCAGCCGTTCGCCGTGGCCGGCGGCCATGCTGCCGAAGCCGATGAACACCGGGCGCTCCCCGGCGGCCAGGAACTCCTCCAGCCGTGTGGGCAGTCGACGGTCCGGGGCCAGGTACGGCCACCAGGGGCCGACGACTTCGAGGCCCGGCCGCCAGTCGGACGGGCGGGGCACCAGCGCTGTGCTGAAGCCGTGGAGCACGGGCCAGTCCGCCAGCTCATGGCGGCGGCGCATCGCGTGGGGCGCGACCGGGGGCCGGCCCAGGCGGCGGCACAGGTCGGCGACCGCCCGGGCGTAGACGCGGTCGGCCATGCGCAGCGCGAAGCGTCCGGCCGCGCGGTTGCCGAGGCCGCCCAGACTGCGGGCGCCGGTGACAACGGGCGGGAATTCGCCGGTCGGTGCGGTGGGCTGGAGGTACGCGCCGATCGCCGGCGTGCCGGTGGCCTCGGCCAGATGCCAGCCGAGTGGCGCCGTCGTGGTCGTCAGCAGGAGGAGATCCGTGCCCTGGCCCACCGCCTCTGCGAAACCCCGGCCGAGCTCGGTGACGAACTCTGCGGCGGCGCGCATCAGTTCACGTCGGCTCCCGCCCATGGGCGAGGTCCGGGCCGGGAGGCCACGGAACTCCAGCCCGGCCTCCCGCGCCAGCGGGGCGAAGGCGTCCGTCGTGGCGAGCGCCACCTCGTGGCCGGACCGGAGCAGTTCGGCGCCGAGGCCCGTGTAGGGCGCGACGTCGCCGCGCGATCCGGCCGCGACGATCAGGATTCTCATCTCTCCTCCGGGGAATCGGTCAGGCGCGACGCATTGGCGTGGGCCGCCTTGCCCAAGTACGCGGCGAGGCCGGGCCGTTGCTGTGACGGCGGCACCACCAGGGCGAAAGCGCGCGGGTCGGCCACGAAGTCGTCCGCGATACGCCGGTGCATGTCCGGCGGGCAGGTGGTGAACCAACGCGTGATGTGCTGCCGATGCTCCTCGGCGAGGTCCATGGCCCGCGCACCGTCAGCGGGCTCCTGCGCGTCGAAGGCGTCGAGCAGCTCCGCGCGCCAGGCCGCGGCCTGCGCCATCAGCTGCCGCCAGTCCTCCTTGCTGTGCACGGCGGCACGTGCCATCGACTCGCGCTGCCCTGCCGAGTCGGCCCACTTGAGCTGTGCCTCGGTGGCGTAGCTGAGGTCGAAGGTGATCTCGCCGAAGACCTCGAAACGTTCCTCGGGGGTCAGGGGCAACCCGGTCTGGTGGACCTCGATGGCCCGCTCGGCGACCTCGGCGAGCCGCTGGAGCCTGGCGATCTCCTCGCTCAACTGCCGTTGCCGGGCGCGCAGCTGTTCCAGGGCGTTCGCCTGCGGATCCTTGAGGATGGCGGTGATCTCGTCCAGAGAGAAGCCGAGTTCGCGGTAGAAGAGGATCTGCTGCAACCGGGCCAGATCGGCGTCGTCGTAGAGCCGGTATCCGGCCCGGCTGCGAGTGCTGGGCGTGAGCAGGCCCGTCCGGTCGTAGTGGTGCAGCGTGCGCACCGTCACTCCGGCGAAGGACGCGACCTGCCTCACGGAGTAGCTCATTCACCTGCCCTTTCGTCAGGGTTCAGCGTCCCCCCTGACGTAAGGGGAGGGTCAACCGACCTTCTGCGCCGCCCAGGCCGCCAGTTCGGACTTGGCGGCACTCAGGAGGGACGCGGAGGGTGCGGTGGACCCGTTGGTCACCAGCGCGTAGTGCAGCGCACCGGAGTCCGTGTCGGTGAGCAGCAGTCGGCGGCTGCCGGTGCCGCCGGGTTCGGGGGCCGCGGCGATCGGGGTCGTGGACGTGTACGACGGCGGGGCGTACGCCGTGCCCAGGTCGGACACGACGGTGGTGGTCGAGGTCGGGAAGGACGCCGGGAGGTGCAGTTCGGTGGGTGCCGAGCCGCTGCCCGAGCGCCACACGAGCAGGCTGTACTGCCCCGACCCGACCAGCTGCGCGACGTTGGGCAGCGAGCTCGGGACGGGGTTCCAGGTGAGGGTGGTGGAGCCGTCGCGGGAACGGTCCTCGTAGGTGAAGGCGACGGTGGTGCCGGAGGTGGCGCTCGGGTAGACACGGTCGAGCAGGCGTGCGTCCTGGCTCAGGACGGCCGTACCGGAGTCGTCGAGGCGGACGGCTGACAGGTCCTCGCCGTTCCAGGCGTCGCCCTCGGTCTGCACCTTGTCGGGGTTGTCGTTCATCAGCTCGTGGTGGCGGCCGTTGTAGATGTCCCACTGCCACTGGCTGCCGGACAGGACGGGACCGGAGCCGGCCGGGTTCGTCCACCAACTCGCCCCCCGCACCCGGGAGTCGAGGGCCTGGTACATCGCCTTGAGGACCGTGGGGGCCTTGTCGGAGACGGTACCGGTCAGCGGGTGGCCGAACTCGCTGACGATCGCGGTCGTTCCGGTGGCGGAGGCCCGGTCGCGCACCGTACCGAAGTCACCCGCGTACTGGCCGTCCTCCGCCTTGCCCCACATGAAGACCCCGGAGATCGCCTTCTGGTCGTAGAAATGGGTGTTGTAGACGAAGCGCGGGCCCAGCGTGCCGATGTCGAGCAGGCCGCCCTCCTGCTTCTGGAAGTCGATGTTGGCGTTCCAGAACAGGTTCGGTTCGACGAAGGCGGGCTTGTCCTGCCAGCCGGCCGCGTCCATCCGCGCCCGGAACTTCACATAGAAGGGCCACAGGACGTCCTTCTCCCAGGCCCGGCTGGTCTGGCCCGAGTCGTAGACGCCCGCATGGGGTTCGTTGTACGGGTCGAAGCCGACGATGCCCGCGAACCGGGCGGTGGTGAGGTTCTGCTTGAGGTACGTCATCGTCTTCTGGGCGGTGGTGAGGAAGGCGTCCTGAAGACCGTAGGTGTTGTGCCAGAAGTCGTACGTCGACTCCGTCACGGCCGCGTTCGAGGTGATGTTCTGGCCCCAGAAGGGGCAGATCCCGCAGTACTCGTCCGGATAGTCACCGAGGTCCACGGCCCACTTGGGGGCGCCGTCGCCGGTGTACCAGCTGTCCGAGTCGAAGAGCCAGCGGGAGTAGAGGTCCTGGTGGAAGTCGGGGTACACGCGGATCCCGGCATCGAGGAACGCACCGATCTGGGCCGTGGCGGCGGCCAGGTAGGCGCTGTCCACCTGGCCGCGCACGGGCTCCGCGTACGCCCAGGACAGCAGGAAGCGGACCGAGTTGCCGCCGCCGAGCGCTCTCAGCGCGGTCGCGGACTTCCGGGCGTCGGCGACCGACGCGAAGGGCAGGCCGTTCTTCTCCTTCAGCTTGGTCTCGCCGGAGACGTTGTAGCCGCGCAGCACGACCTCGCGGCCATGGCCGTCGGTGAAACGGCCGTTCTGCACGGTGAGCGGGGAGTCGTCGAACCAGAGGGAGTCGGGGACGGCGGTCGCGGCGGTGGCGGGGCGAGCGCCCGCAACCGACAGGAACCCACAGAGGAGAACCAGAACAACGAGCACACGCGCACGTTTATTCGGCATGTCCACTACAGTCCGGTGATTTCAGAACACCGTCAACACCACTGACCCGGGAGTAAGTTCGTCGCTCACGGGAAGGGCAACGTGCGCGCGAACAGCGTGACCAGGATCAGGACGACCGGGAAGCAGGCCAGGAACATGGCGAACGTGTAGCCCATGATGTCGCGCGCCTTGAGCCCGAGGATGGTCAGCGTGGGCAGCATCCAGAACGGCTGGAGGAGGTTGGCACTGGCCTCGCCGAGGTCGTACACCACGACCACCCACCCCTGGTTCACCTGGAGTTGGTTGGCCGCGTCCATCACGTAGGGCGCCTCGATGACCCACTTGCTGCCGCCACTGGGCACGAACACGCCCAGGACGCAGCTGTACATGGCGATGAAGGCCGGATAGAAGAACTGGTTCGACACCGACACCAGCCAGCCGGCGATGGTCTTGCTCAATCCGGTGAAGGCGATCATCCCGAAGATGCCGCCGTACAGCGGGAACTGGAGCAGTACGCCGGAGGCCGCGGGCGTACCCTCCTTGACCGCCTGGGCGAGGCGGACCGGACGCCAGTGCAGGATGAGCGCCAGCAGGATGAGGATCAGGTTGACGGTGTTCAGGTCGAGCGCGTTGAGGGCGTTGCCCTCCGCCTCCGCGAAGTGGCGCACCAGGTACCACACGCCGAGCAGGAACAGCAGGATCGCGAAGAACGGGCTGGACTCGATCCACTCCCCGGGCCGGCCGCGCCCCACCGGCGTGCGTTCCTGGCCGACGCCCGGGCCCAGGTCCACGCCGAGCTGTTCGGCGGTCTTGGCATTCTCCGGAGAGGGCGACAGGAACCAGGCCATGCCGACGCCGACACAGAAGACGACCGCGGTGGCGACGATTCCCTGCCACAGGAAGATCGTCTCGGTCAGCGGGATGAGTCCGCTGCCGCGTCCCTCGGCGATGACCTCCTGCACGGCGGGCGGGCTGGACTCCGCGCTCGCCACCTGGAGCGCCGCCGACCCGGACAGGCCCTGGGCCCACACGGTGCCCAGCCCAAGGAAGGCCATCGCGCCGAGCGCCCGGTAGTCCACGCCAGCCACCCGGCGCGCGATCTCCTTGGCCAGGATCGCCGTGAAGATCAGGCTGAACGCCCAGTTCAGGTAGGAGGTGACCATGGCCACGGCCGCGGTGAACGCGATGGCGCCGCGTGGAGTGGCGGGCACCTGCGCGATCCGCGCGATCAGCCGGCCCACGGGCGGGGAGACGGCGACCGCGTACCCGGCGATCACGATCATCGCCATCTGAAGGGTGAAGGTGATCAGGGACCAGAAGCCCTGGCCCCACGCGTCGACGAGACCGAAGCCGGTCGTCGCCTCCGGGTCGGACGGGGAGCCGGTGAGCTTCTCGCCGGTGGCGAGTCCGAGCGCGAAGACGGCGAACGTGCCCACCAGCACGAAGCCCAGGGCGTCGGGCAGCCACTTCTCGGTGAAGGCGGTGAAGCGCAGGGCGAGGCGCGCCAGCCAGTTCTCCCTCCCGGTCTTCGGATCGGGCCCACGCGAGGGCAACACTGCCATGGGTATCTCCAGTGAGGGGTGGGGGCCCTGAGGCGTACGGGCCGGATATGCAGTGGCCGAGATCATGAACGGCATCGGTCCGCAACGGCAATGGCCTTGCACCACACAGCACTTGGCGAATTCACATGGGGAACCACCATGGGAGCGATGGGCGGGCTCAGCCACCCACCCTGCGCGTCACGTTCAACAGATACTCCTTGCGATTGAGCGGGTTGTGGTCGGTGCGCGACCGCCGCCGGACCGTGCCACGGGCGATCGGCGCGTAGTGGTCGAAGGCGCTCTCCAGCTCGCCCTCGCCCCGGGTGAGCCCCGGCAGCCGCTGCTCCAGCTCATGCACCCGCCCCGCCGGGACCGCGCCCTCCAGCACACAGGTGCCGCCCCGGGTGCCGGTGGTCTGCGGTACCGCCCGCAGCGCGGCCAGCACCGGGAGCAGCGCCCCCAGGGTGTCCACCGGTGCCTCGATGCGGAAGCGGTGCATGGGCTCGTACACCTGGGTGCCCGCTCGGCGCAGCGCCTCGATCAGGACCAGCGGCGTCACGCCCCGGAAGTCGGCGCCGGTGCTGGACATGCTCTTGTCGAAGCCCTGGTGGGCGTGGCTCTGCCGGGGCGAGTAGCCGGAGTGGGTCATGGTGACCGTGCAGTCGGTGACCTGCCAGCCGTTCAGGCCCTGTCCGAGGGTCTCGCGCACGGTGTCCTCGACGGCCTTGAAGAAGGCGTACGGCATGGCGCCGAGTTCCACCTCCAGCCGGAACTCGACGCCCGAGCCGGTCGGTGCCGGGTCGACGCGCAGGCCGACCGTCGCGAGGAACGGGTTGGCGTCCTTCTTGTTGAACTCGACCGCCGCTCCCGTGCCCACGGGCCGCTCGACGCAGATCGTCGACGTCTCCCGGAAGGTGACGTCCAGGCCGAAGTCGTCGGCGAGCGTGGCCTGGATGACCTCCTTCTGCACCTCGCCGTAGAGGGACACGGAGATCTCCTGCCGGATCTCGTCGTGACGGAGGCCGATCAGCGGGTCCTGCTCGGCGAGTTGGGTGAGCGCGAGGTGCAGGGACCGCTTGTCCACGCCCGCGCCGGGGACGACGACCGTTTCGAGGGTGGGCGGGGCGAAGAAGTGGTCGTACGCCTTGCGCGGTGCCCCGATCGCGTCGCCGATCCGGACAGCGTCGAGGCCCCAGAGCTTGGCGATCCGGCCCGCCGGGACCGTCTCGGCACGGGCGTGCGCGCCCTCTTCGAAGACGCCGATCGCGGTGATCCTGCCCTCTTCCCCGCCGTCGTCGCCGAAATGGATCCGGTCGCGGACACGGAGGGTCCCGGAGAAGAGCCGCGCGTAGGCGATCTTCTCCCCCGCCGGGCCACGCTCGACCTTGAAGACGGTGCCCGACACCGGTCCGTCCGGATCGCCTTCGGCGGCGGGCAGCAGTTCCTTGATACCTGCGACGAGCGGGTCCACGCCCGCGCCCGTGATGGCGGACCCGAAGTACACGGGGTGCACGAGGGCCTGCCGGGTCTGGTCGGCGAGCACGGCGCGCAGACGGTCGTACGAGACCGCGTCCTCGACGTAGGCGGACAGCAGGTCGTCGTCGTGGTCGGTCAGGACGTCGATCGCGGCCGGGGCGAGCCCGGGCGTGACCTGGGCGTCACGGGTGCCGAGTGCGGTCACCGATCCCATCGGCACGACCGCCGCCGTGAGCCGCTCGGCGATGGCCCGGAGCACGCCGTCGTCCTGCGCTCCACGCCGGTCGATCTTGTTGACGAAGATCAGCGTGGGGATGCGCAGTCGGCGCAGGGTGCGCATCAGGACGCGGGTCTGCGGCTGGACGCCCTCGACCGCCGAGACGACCAGCACGGCGCCGTCGAGCACGCCGAGCACCCGCTCGACCTCGGCGATGAAGTCCGGGTGGCCGGGCGTGTCGATGAGGTTGACCGTCACATCGTCCAGAGGGAACGAGACGACGGCGGACTTGATGGTGATCCCGCGCTGCTTCTCCAGCGCGAGGGAGTCGGTCTGCGTGGAGCCGGCGTCGACGCTGCCGATCTCGTCGACGACTCCGGCGGCGTACAGCAGCCGTTCGGTCAGGCTGGTCTTACCGGCGTCTACGTGCGCCAGAATGCCGAGATTGAGCAAATGCACTGAGCGTCATGTCCTTGGTCATCGGAGGGATTCCTTCCTGGGTGGACATGCACGCAGTGCGCATCTGTGCTCCTTGTGTGACGACGCGGTCGGTGTCATGAAGTGCAGCAGAGCCGGGCGCACCGGGGCAATGGATTAACCGTCAACGAAGCCCGCCGCAGCACTCGCCGCCGTCAGGGCGCAGTCATAGAGTGACGTACATCAAGTGACCTACATCACGTTCCGTCGCTGACTTCCCTCGCTCCCGCCGCACGGCCTGGAGGGCACATGACTCACATCTCGGTGAAGGTGGACGGCACGACGTACGAGGACGAGGTCGAACCCCGTCTGCTGCTGATCCACTACCTGCGCGACCGGCTCGGCCTCACCGGCACCCCGATCGGCTGCGACACCTCCAACTGCGGGGCCTGCACGGTCGACCTGGACGGGGAGAGCACCAAGAGCTGCTCGGTCCTGGCCGTCCAGGCGGACGGGAGCGAAGTGACCACGGTCCAGGGACTGGCCCGGGACGGCGAGTGGACCGACCTCCAGAAGGCGTTCCACGAGCAGCACGGCCTGCAGTGCGGCTACTGCACCCCCGGCATGATCATGGCGGCCCGGGATCTGCTGCGGGAGAACCCCAGCCCGACCTCCGACGAGGTACGCCAGGCCCTGGAGGGCAACCTCTGCCGGTGCACCGGCTACCAGAACATCGTGCGCGCGGTCCTCGCCGCCTCCGGACAGGAGGTTCCGGCATGACCGACCAGATGACCGACCGGACGACCGAGTCCGAGGTCGGCCGTTCCCGTCCCCGCAAGGAGGACGCCCACCTGATCACGGGGCAGACCACCTGGACCGACAACATCCAGGTCAGCGGCCTGCTTCACCTGGCGATCCTGCGCAGCCCCATGGCGCACGCCCGCCTCGACCGCGTCGACGTCTCCGCGGCCCTCGACCGACCGGGCGTCGTCGCCGCGTTCACCGGACGCGACCTCGCCGACGGCATGGGCACGATGCCGTGCGTGTGGCCGGTCACCGAGGACATCGTCATGCCGGACCATCCGGCCGTGGCGGTCGACGAGGTGCGCCACGCGGGCGACCCGATCGCGGTCGTCGTGGCACGGGACCGGTACACGGCGGCGGACGCGCTGGAGTCGATCGAGGTCGACTACACACCGCTGCCCCCGGTGCTCGACCTGGAGGCCGCGCTCGCCGAGGGCGCCCCGCTGGTCCACTCCGACAAGGGCACCAACCGCTGCTACGTCTGGCCGCTCGCCACCGGCGAGAGCTTCGACGCGGTGCGCGAGCGCGCCGACGTCGTGCTGAAGCGGCGGTACACGCAGCAACGCCTGATCCCCAACGCGATGGAGCCCCGCGCGGTGGTCGTCACCCCGATCGCGGCCTCCGGCGAGTACACGATGTACTCCTCCACCCAGGTCCCGCACATCGCACGGCTGCTGCTGGCCATGGTCACCGGCATCCCCGAGCAGAAGCTGCGGGTGATCGCCCCCGACGTGGGCGGCGGCTTCGGTTCGAAGCTCCAGGTGTACGGCGAGGAGGCGCTCGCGCTGACCGTGGCGCGCAAGCTGGGCCGGCCGGTGAAGTGGACCGAGTCCCGCTCCGAGAACTACCTGGCCACCCACCACGGACGCGGTCAGATCCAGGACATCGAGATCGCCGCCACCCGCGACGGCAAGCTGCTCGGCCTGAAGGTCGACCTGCTGGCCGACATGGGCGCCTACCTGATGATCATCACCCCGGGAACCCCGCTGCTGGGCGCCTTCATGTACCCGGGGATCTACAAGATGGACGCCTACGACTTCACCTGTACCGGCGTCTTCACCACCCGCACGCCGACCGACGCCTACCGGGGCGCGGGCCGGCCCGAGGCGACGTTCGCCATCGAACGGATCATGGACGATCTGGCCGCCGAACTCGGCCTGGACCCCCTGGAGTTGCGGCGCCGCAACTGGATCCGGCACGAGGACTTCCCGTACACCTCCGTCGCGGGTCTCACCTACGACAGCGGCAACTACGAGGCTGCGACCGAGAAGGCGCTCGGGCTCTTCGGCTACGACAAGCTGCGCGCCGAGCAGGCGGACCGCAACGAACGCGGCGACACCGTACGACTCGGCATCGGCGTGTCGACGTACACCGAGATGTGCGGGCTCGCGCCGAGCCGGGTGCTCAGGGACCTCAGGTACGCGGCCGGCGGCTGGGAGGCGGCCACCATCCGCATGCTGCCGACCGGCAAGGTCGAGGTCGTCACCGGCACCAGCCCGCACGGGCAGGGACACGCGACCTGCTGGAGCCAGATCGCCGCCGACGCGCTGGGCGTGCCGTTCGAGGACGTCGAGGTCGTGCACGGCGACACCCGGGCCGTCCCGCAGGGCATGGACACCTACGGGTCGCGGTCGCTGGTCGTCGGCGGGATCGCCGTGCACCACGCGGCCGAGAAGGTGGTGGCCAAGGCCCGGAAGGTCGCCGCGCATCTGCTCGAAGCCAGCGAGAACGACCTGGAGTTCACGAACGGCGTCTTCTCGGTGAAGGGCTCGCCGGAGGCGCGCAAGACCATCCAGGAGGTCGCCTTCGAGACGTTCTCCTCGCACGACCTGCCCGACGGCATGGAGCCCACCATCAACGCCGAGCACCTCGTCGACCCGGAGAACTTCTCCTACCCGCACGGCACCCACCTGTGCGCCGTCGAGATCGACACCGAGACCGGACAGACACGGATCCGGTCGTACGTCTGTGTCGACGACGTCGGCAAGGTCGTCAACCCGATGATCGTCGAGGGCCAGGTGCACGGCGGACTCGCCCAGGGCATCGCGCAGGCGCTGTACGAGGAGGCGGTGTACGACGACGAGGGCAACCTGGTCTCCGGAACCATGACCGACTACCTCGTGCCGTCGGCGGCGGACCTGCCCGACTTCGTGACCGACCGCACGGAGACGCCCTCGACGCAGAACCCCCTGGGCGTCAAGGGAGTCGGCGAGGCGGGCACCATCGCCTCGACGCCGGCCGTGGTCAACGCGGTCGTGGACGCGCTGCGCCCGCTGGGCGTCGGCGACGTGCGGATGCCCTGCTCCCCGCGGCGGGTGTGGGAAGCGATCGAGGAGGCGGCGCGATGATTCCCCCGGCATTCGACTACGCCCGGCCGAGCAGCGTCGACGAGGCGGTGCGTGTGCTCGCCGACGCGGGCGAGGACGCGAAGGTGCTGGCCGGCGGACAGAGCCTGCTGCCGCTGCTGCGGCTCAGGCTGGCCTTCCCCGAACTGGTCGTCGACGTCGGCCGCATCCCCGAGCTGCGCGGGGTGCGCGAGGACGGGGACACCCTCGTCATCGGCGCGATGACCACCCACCACGACGTCGTCCGGGACCCGCTCGTCCGCCGGCACGCGGGACTGTTGGCGGCCGCCACCGCCACGGTCGCGGATCCCGCCGTACGGCACCGGGGAACCCTCGGCGGCTCGCTCGCGCACGCCGACCCGGCCGGGGACCTGCCCGCCGTGGTGCTGGCGATGGACGGCGAGCTGGTGGCGCAGGGTCCGCGGGGCCGGCGGACCGTCCCGGCCGCTGAGTTCTTCGTCGACTACCTCCAGTCCGCGCTGGAACCCGACGAGCTCCTCCTCGAGGTGCGGCTGCCGAAGGCGGACGGCTGGGGCTTCCACTACGAGAAGTTCCACCAGTCGGCGCAGGCCTATGCGATCGTCGGCGTGGCCGCGCTGGTGCGCCGAGACAACGGGCGGATCGCCGAGGCACGCGTGGGTCTGACCAACATGGGCTCGAGGCCGCTGCGCGCGTCCGCGACCGAGAACGCCCTGCCGGGTGCGGGTGACCCACAGGCCGTGGCCGGGGCCGCGGAGTCGGCGGCCGAAGGCACCCAGCCCTCGCGGGACACATCCGCCTCGCCGGAGTACCGGGCGCATCTCGCACGCGTACTCACCAGGCGGGCCGTGCTGGCCGCCGCCGGAATGGGGTGAGGGCCGATCACGCACATCGACGGCCCGGCGCAGGTGCGGGCCCGGCTGGAGGAGACGGGGTACCTCGTCGACGAGGGACTTGCCGTCGCCTGCTTCCTGGCCCTGCGCCTGCACCGGCCGCTGTTCTGCGAGGGGGACGCCGGCGTCGGCAAGACCGCGCTCGCGTCCGCCCTCGCCGAGGCGCTCGACGCCCCGTTGATCCGCTTGCAGTGCCACGAGGGCATCGACGCCTCGCAGGCCCTGTACGACTGGGACTTCCCGCGCCAGCTGCTTCACCTGCGGGCCGCGGAGGCGGCCGGGATCACCGACGCCGACCGGCTGGAGGGCGAGCTGTACGACCGGCGGTTCCTGATCGCCCGGCCGCTGCTGCACGCCCTGGAGACCCATCCGTCGGTGCTGCTGGTCGACGAGATCGACCGCGCGGACGACGAGTTCGAGGCGTTCCTGCTGGAGCTGCTGTCCGAGTTCTCGGTCACGATTCCCGAGCTGGGCACATTGCGTGCCGAGCGGCCGCCGGTCGTCGTACTGACCTCCAACCGCACCCGCGAGGTGCACGACGCACTCAAGCGGCGCTGCCTCTACCACTGGTTCGACCACCCCGGCTTCGCCCGCGAACTGGCCATCGTGCGACGGCGGTTGCCGGGTGTGTCGGCACGCCTGGCCGAGCAGGTGACCGCCCTGGTGCAGGCGCTGCGCGGCGAGGACCTGCTCAAACCGCCGGGCGTGGCCGAGACGATCGACTGGGCGCAGGCCCTGGACGCGCTCGGCGCGACCGAAGTGGACGCCGAACTGGCGGTGGCCACGCTCGGGTCGGTGCTGAAGTACCGGGAGGACGCGGAGCGGGCGCGGGGGCTGGATCTGACGGCGGTGCTCGCCGCACGAGGGGCGTGAGCGCCGTGCTCGCCGCGGACGCCGCCCTCCTCGGCTTCGCCCGTGCGCTGCGCGCGGCCGGCGTCGACGCGAGCACGGAACGGCTGCACGCGTTCCTGCGATCGGTGGACGTACTGCGGCCCCGGATGCGGGCGGACGTGTACTGGGCGGGGCGGCTGACACTGTGCGGGGGCCATGACGACCTGGAGCGGTACGAGCGGGTGTTCGCCGCGTACTTCGGCTCCGGCCCGCTCACCGTCGAGACGGTACGGGCCACTCCCCCGCCCCGGCTGCGCCTGGTCGTCCGGGACGCGCACGTCGGGGGCCGGAGCGCCGACGGTCGGCAGGGACCGCCCGCCGCCACCCTGGCCAGCCCCGCCGAGGTCCTCCGGCACCGCGATGTCGCCGAGCTGGACGCCGCGGAGCGCGAGCAGGTGCGCCGACTGCTGGCCGCGTTCGCACTGCGCGGGCAGACCCGGCGCACCGCGCGTCGGCGGCCGGCCCGGCGCGGGGAGGTCGATCCGCACCGGACGGTACGGGAGCTGCTGCGGCGCGGCGGGGAGCCCGCACGGCTGCGGCGGCATGCGCGGGCCGAGCGGCCGCGACGGGTCGTGCTGCTGGTGGACGTCAGCGGCTCCATGGCGCCGTACGCCGACGCGCTGCTGCGCTTCGCCCACGCCGCCGCCCACGCCGCCGCCCGCGGCACCCGCACGGAAGTGTTCACGATCGGTACCCGGCTGACTCAGGTCACCCGTGAACTGTCGCACCGCGACCCGGACTTGGCGATGACCGCGGTCGCGGCGGCCGTGCCGGACTGGCGCGGCGGCACCCGACTGGGCGAGCTGCTGCGGGAGTTCCTGAACCGCTGGGGACAGCGCGGGCTGGCGCGCGGCGCGGTGGTGGTCCTGCTCTCGGACGGCTGGGAGCGCGGCGACCCGGAGCTGCTCGCGGACCAGATGCGCCGTCTGCACCGGCTGGCCCATCGGGTGATCTGGGCCAACCCCCGCAAGGCGCGGCCCGGTTACGCACCACTGGCCGCCGGGATGGCGGCGGCGCTGCCGAGCGTGGACGCGTTCGTCGAGGGGCACAGCGTGGCCGCGTTGGAGCGGCTGGCGGCGGTGGTGAAAGGAGCCGACGATGCGTGACATCCTCCCGGTGCTGCACGGCTGGTACACGGCACGGGTCCCGTTCGGGCTCGCCACGGTCGTCGCCACGAGCCGCAGTGCGCCGCGCGATCCCGGTGCGGCCATGGCCGTGGGCCCGGACGACGAGGTCGTGGGCAGTGTGTCCGGCGGCTGTGTGGAGGGGGCCGTCTTCGAGCTGGCCCAGGAGGTCGTGGCGAGCGGTCAGGCCCGGCTGGAGACCTTCGGTTACAGCGACGAGGACGCGTTCGCGGTCGGGCTGACCTGTGGCGGTGAGATCACTCTTCTCGTGCGTCCCGTGACGGCCGCCGTGGACCCCTCCTTCGCCGCGGTCGCCGAATCGGTCGCCGCGCACCGCCCGGTGACCGTCGCCACGGTGACCGACGGGCCCGCGCTGCGCGGGGCCACGCTCGCCGTCTGGCCCGACACGGTGTCCGGCACGCTGGGCGCCGAGGGCCTGGACGTGGCCGTCACCGCCGACGCCCGCGGCGAACTCGCCCTCGGGGCAACGGGATTGCGCCACTACGGCCCGCGCGGGGAGCGGCGCGAGGACGCCGTCACGGTGTTCCTGCACTCCTTCGCCCCACCCCCGAGGATGCTGGTCTTCGGCGCCATCGACTACGCGGCGGCGGTCGCCCGCATCGGCGACTTCCTCGGCTACCGGGTCACCGTCTGCGACGCCCGCCCGGTCTTCGCCACGCCGAAGCGCTTCCCGGCGGGAGTGGAGGTGATCGTGGACTGGCCGCACCGCTATCTACGGTCCACCGACACCGACGAGCGCACGGTGATCTGCGTGCTCACCCACGACCCGAAGTTCGACGTACCGCTGCTTCAGGAGGCGCTGCGCCGGCCGGCCGCGTACATCGGGGCGATGGGCAGCCGCCGTACGCACGACGACCGCACGAAACGACTCACGGAGGCCGGATTCACCGAGCGCGAGCTGTCCCGGCTGCGCTCGCCGGTCGGGCTCGACCTGGGCGCCCGTACGCCCCAGGAGGTCGCCGTGTCCGTCGCCGCCGAGATCGTCGCGCTGCGGTGGGGCGGGACGGGGGCCCCACTGGCGGGGACGGCCGGGGCCATCCATCCGCAGAGAGCGTGAAGGAGGAAGTCATGGAGCTGCACCACGAGTTCACCGTGCCCGTCTCGGTCGACGACGCGTGGCGGACGCTCCTCGACATCGAGCGGGTCGCGCCGTGCATGCCGGGGGCGAGCGTCGAGGAGTACGACGGCAAGACCGTGACCGGTTCGGTGAAGGTCAAGGTCGGTCCGATCACCGTGACCTACAAGGGCACGGCCGTCTTCGAGGAACAGGACGAGTCGGCGCACCGCATGGTCCTGATCGCCAGCGGCCGGGAGACCCGCGGCCAGGGCACCGCACGGGCCACGGTGACGGGCACGCTGAGTGAACGCGACGGCGGTACGGCCGTGTCGGTACGCACCGATCTGACGGTCACCGGACGTCCGGCGCAGTTCGGGCGGGGGGTCATGGCAGAGGTCGGCGACCGGATCGTGGGCCAGTTCGCCACGTGTCTCTCCGAACGGCTGGGCGAGTCGGCGGGCGCCGAGGAGGCCGAGGAGTACCCGGACGAGCCACTGGACGTGTTCCGCATGATCGGGGTACCGGTCGCCAAGCGGGCAGCCGGGGTGGTCGGGGCGGTGGCCGTGGTGGTGCTGGTCGTCGTGGGCGTACGACGGGCCCTCGGGCGCGGTCGGACCTGATCTCGGCGGCAGCGTCCCCCCACGGCGTCGAAGACCCGCAGGCTCAGCGCACCGGCAGCCGGTGCAGCTCCACGTCCCGGAGGTCGCCGTCGGTCACCGTCGCCGTCATGTAGGTGCAGTGCGGCTGGCGTCGCCGGTCGGTCGGGGAGCCGGGGTTGAGCAGGCGCAGGCCGCTCGGGGCGGTGGTGTCCCACGGGATGTGACTGTGGCCGAAGACCAGCACGTCCAGGTCGGGGAAGCGCGCCGCGCAGCGGGCCTCCCTGCCCTGGGCGGGGCCCGTCTCATGGACGGCTCCGAAACGCAGGCCGCCCAGTTCCGCGTAGGCGACCTCGGGGAGCCGGGCCCGCAGATCGGGGCCGTCGTTGTTGCCGTACACACCGATCAGTCTGCGACTGTGGGTCTCCAGCAGGTCGAGCGTGGCCGCGTCGACCCAGTCGCCTGCGTGGAACACGACGTCGGAGTGCGCGAGTTCGGCGATCAGCCGCGCGGGCAACGCCTTGGCACGCTTGGGGAGATGGGTGTCGGACATCAGAAGCAGGCGCACGTCGTCAGCCTAAGCCGCGATGATCGGCGCCACGCGGTTGACCCTGCGGGCGTCGACCCGGGCAAACGGGTTAGCATCGGGCAACGCTCACCGTGCCACAGTGGAAACGGGAAGCGAACTAAGGGGGCTTCAACCGGATGCCGGTCAAAGTCAGCGTGGTCATCCCGGTGTACAACCCCGGGCCGTATGTCGAGGACTGCATCGCCTCGCTGCTCAGGCAGTCGCTGCCGCCCGACGAGTACGAGGTGATCTTCGTCGACGACGGCTCCACCGACGAGACCCCGGCCCGCCTCGACGCACTCGCCGCCGACCGCCCGGACCTGGTCCAGGTGATCCATCAGGAGAACTCCGGCTGGTCGGGCAAGCCCCGCAACGTCGGCATCGCGGCCGCAAAGGGCGAGTTCGTGATGTTCGTCGACAACGACGACTACCTGGGCGACGAGGCCCTGGAGCGGATGTACGACTACGGCGTGGCCAACGGCGCCGACGTCGTCGTCGGAAAGATGGCCGGCAAGGGTCGCGGCGTCCCGGTGGAACTTTTCCGCCGCAACCACCCGCACGCCACCGTCGAGAACGCCCCGCTGATCGACAGTCTCACCCCGCACAAGATGATCCGCCGTGACTTCCTCGACCGGATCGGCCTGCGCTTTCCCGAGGGTCGGCGACGGCTTGAGGACCATGTCTTCATCGCCGAGGCGTATGTGCGCGCGGACAACGTCTCGGTCCTCAGCGACTACGTCTGCTACTACCACGTCAAGCGGGACGACGCCTCGAACGCCGGCTTCCAGCGCTTCGACCCCGCCGGGTACTTCAAGAACCTCCGCGAGGCGCTCGATGTCGTCGACCAGTACACCGAGCCGGGGCCGGTACGGGATCGGCTGCACCGCCGCTGGCTGCGGGTGGAGATCGTCGAGCGGATGCGCGGACGCCGGCTGCTGGCGATGCCCGCCGAGTACCGCAAGGAGTTGTTCGACGAGATGCGCGGCGTCATCGTGGAGCGCTTCGGCCCAGGTGTCGCGGCCGGGCTCCCGGCGACCCAGCAGGTCGTCGCCGCGCTGATCGCCGCCGACCGGTACGCCGACGTCGAGGCCTTCGCCGAATGGGAGGCCGCCGTCGTACCGAAGGGCGCGCCGAAGGGCGTGGCCTGGCAGGACGGCAAGCTGCGGATCGACTTCACCGCCGAGTACCACTCCGGCCGGACGCCGCTGCTGCTGCCCGCCGACGGGGCCCGCGCGCCGCTGGAGGGGCCGCCGCAGGACGTGTCGGAGGCGGTCGCGTGGGTGGGCGTGGACACCGTCGCCCGGTTCGGCGAGGCCCGGGTCGATCTGCTGCTGCGCGAGCGGTCCAGTGCCGCCCAGTACTTCCAGCCGGTGGAGTTCACCCGCGAAAAGCTCCCGGAAGGCGAGAGCGTCCGGCTGGTGCTGCGCGCCACGGGCACCGTGGATCCCACCACAGCGACGGGCGACGCCCCGCTGTCCGGCGGTGTGTGGGACGCGTTCGTCCGCGTCCGGCTGGGCGGCTGGACCAAGGAGTGCCGGCTCGGCCCGGTCTCCCGGGAGACGGGTCCGACCCCGCCCGCAGGCGTCGTCGGCGGCCGTGTGGTGCTGCCGTACTGGACCGATCCGCACGCCAACCTCTCGCTGGACGTCGACCGCGCGACCAAGCGCCTCGGCCTCGGCGACCTGCCGACGGACGGCGTCTCGGTCTCCGGCGGGCGGCTCCGGGCGACGCTGCCGCTGTACGTCGCCGGTGACACGGACGTGCTGCTGCGCCTCGACGCCGGCGCCGCGGCCACGGGCGCCGTCGATGTGCCGGGAACCCTGTCCGCGGACGGATCCGGAGCACGGCTGGAGGCCGCCCTGCCCGGCCACGGCGTGAAGGGCACGACCTGGCGGGTGGCGATCAGCCCGAGCGTCGCCGAGCCGCGCTTCCTGCTGCTGCCGTTCACGCTCAGGGCGGGTGTCGGCGGAGTCCGCGTGGTGCGCAAGCAGCCTCCCAGCGTGCTGCGGCGGCTGCGGCGCGAGTTCGGCAGGGCCGTACGGAAGGCGGCGGCCAGGATCAGGGATCGAAAGGCGTGACGGCATGCGACCACTGGGGATCACGGGCGCCTGGGTACTGGAGCCCAAGGTGTTTCCGGACGAGCGGGGCAACTTCCACGAGTGGTACCGCGGCGAGGAGTTCCGCGAGGCCACCGGCTACGACCTGACCCTCGCCCAGGCCAACTGCTCGGTCTCCCGCCGAGGCGTGCTGCGCGGCCTGCACTTCGCCGATGTACCACCCGGCCAGGCCAAGTACCTCACGTGTGTGCGCGGGGCCGTGCTCGACGTGGTGGCCGACATCCGCGTGGGGTCACCGACCTTCGGGCAGTGGGAGGCGGTACGGCTCGACGACGACACCCGGCATGCCGTGTTCCTCGCGGAAGGGCTCGGGCACGCCTTCATGGCGCTCACCGACGACGCCACGGTGGTGTACCTGTGCTCGACCGGGTACGCCCCCGGGCGCGAGCACGGGGTGGATCCGCTGGATCCGGATCTGGGGATCGAGTGGCCCCGGGACATCCCGCCGGTGCTCTCCGAGAAGGATGCACAGGCGCCGTCGCTGGCGGAGGCGGAGCGGTCCGGGCTGCTGCCGTCGTACGAGGACTGCTCCGCCCACTACCGGCGGCTGCGCGGGCTCAGCGACTGACGCTGAGCTGCTCCAGGCTGCGACGCAGGGGCTCCCAGCCGCGGGACCGCTTGGTTCCGCGGTTGCGGGCCCGCACGAGCGGGGCCCAGAAGCCGGAGCCCACCAGCGTCTCGGGCGTCACCGCGGAGGCCCGTTCCAGAACCGTCTCCGGCACCTTCTGCGGGTCGGGGACGACGTACTCGGCGACGATCTCGTCGTACTTGTCCTTCAGGACGGTGTTGCCGGGGTCGGCGCCGAAAACGACGAGCTGGCCGGTCGGCTGGGTGTCGACGAGGACCGTCACCAGATCGGGCCGGTACCGGTTCAGCACCTCGATCATCTTGTAGACGTCGCCGGTCCAGGCGTTGGTGTGCCGGTCCCGGGCCGCCTCGTCGACGCTGCGCGGCAGCATGTCGTCCAGGACGATGACGCTCGCCCAGTCGGAGTGCTTCTCGACGTTGATGAAGTCGCGCAGCGCGTACTCGAAGAGGTGCATGCCGTCGATGAACGACAGATCGAGGGTGGTGCCCCGCCAGTAGCCGAACGGGCTGCGGTTGCGGGCCAGGTTGCGCAGCGGGTGCCGGCCGCCCTTCAAATGCCCCAGCGGGTTCTGGCGGGCGAAGAAGTCGTCGCTGGTCGCCTTCGCCAGATGGACGTCGCAGCGGATCTCCGAGACCACCTTGAACGCGGGATCGATCGCGATGCTGGGCACTCGCGACAGTGTCAGGCTGCGGCCGTCGTTGACACCGATCTCCAGGTAGTTGCGGTTCGCGCTGACCTTGTGGAGTTCCCGCAGGAACTCATGACGTTTCACGACGTAATCTCCTTGCGAATCAGGGGCATTGCTTCATTCAGGGCGGCACGCCAGTCGCGCGGGACCGGCAGCCCGATCTGCTGCCACCGGCCGTGCGCGAGCACGCTGTAGGCAGGGCGCGGCGCGGGCCGGGGGAAGGCCTCGGTGCCGGTGGGGCGCACCCGGTCCGGGTCGGCGCCGAGGAGCCGGAACACCTCCCGGGCCAGTTCGTACCAGGTGGCGTCGCCGGAGCTGGTGGCGTGGAACACGCCGTGCACGGCGGGGCCGACGCGGGGTCCGAGGTCGGCGATCGTCGCGGCGACGTCGGCGCTCCAGGTGGGCTGTCCACGCTGGTCGTCGACGACGTCGAGGGTGTCCCGACGGGCCTCGAGCTCGATCATCGTACGGACGAAGTTGCGGCCGTGGACGCCGTACAGCCAGGCGGTGCGCACCACGGCACCCGCGGCCGGGAGTTCCTCCAGCACAGCCCGCTCCCCGGCCAGTTTGGTGCGGCCGTACGCGGTGCGCGGGGCGGGCGGATGGTCCTCCGCGTAGGGGGTGCCCATGTCGTCGCCGGCGAAGACGTAGTCGGTGGAGACGTGGACCAGCCGGGCGCCGCCCGCCGCGCAGGCGCGGGCCAGCAGCCGTGGTCCGTGGCCGTTGATCCGCAGGGCCCGCTCCTCGTCGGTCTCGGCGTCGTCGACGGCCGTGTACGCCGCGCAGTTGACGACCACGTCCGGGCGGTGCTCGGCGAAGGCGGCCGATACGGCGTCGGGCACGGTGATGTCGAGGGCGGCGCGGTCCAGGGGGATCACCGGCTCGCCCCGTCCGCGGAGTTCCTCGACCAGGTCGCGACCGAGCATCCCGCCCGCCCCGGTGACCAGCCACTTCATACGCGCTCCCCGCCGACGCGCCGCTTGAGCGGTTCCCACCAGGCGCGGTTCTCGCGGTACCAGGCGACGGTGTCGGCGAGGCCGGTAGCGAAGTCGTGCCGCGGTCGGTAGCCGAGCTCGGAGCGGGCCTTGCCGCAGTCCACCGAGTAGCGCAGGTCGTGGCCCTTGCGGTCCTCGACGTGTTCCACCATGGCCCAGTCCGCGCCGCAGGCCTCCAGGAGCAGGCCGGTGAGTTCCTTGTTGCTCAACTCGGTGCCGCCGCCGATGTTGTAGACCTCGCCGGGGCGGCCCTCGGTGCGGACGAGTTCCACGCCCTGGCAGTGGTCGTCGACGTGCAGCCAGTCCCGGACGTTGAGGCCCTCGCCGTACAGCGGGACCTTCTTGCCGTCGAGGAGGTTGGTGACGAACAGCGGGATGACCTTCTCGGGGAACTGGTGCGGGCCGTAGTTGTTGGAGCAGCGGGTGACCCGCACGTCCAGGCCGTGGGTGCGGTGGTAGGCGAGGGCGAGCAGGTCGGAGGAGGCCTTGGAGGCGGAGTAGGGCGAGTTGGGGCTCAGCGGGTGGTCCTCCGGCCACGATCCGGACGCGATGGAGCCGTAGACCTCGTCCGTGGAGACGTGCACGAACGGGCCGATGCCGTGCCGCAGTGCGGCGTCCAGCAGGGTCTGGGTGCCCAGGACATTGGTGCGTACGAAGTCGGCGGCGCCGCTGATCGAGCGGTCCACATGGGACTCCGCCGCGAAGTGCACCACCTGGTCGGCCTGGGACATCAGCTTGTTCACGAGTTCGGCGTCGCAGATGTCGCCCTGCACGAACTCCAGCCGTGGATGGTCGAGTTCGAGGTTGTCGAGCGTGCCCGCGTAGGTGAGCTTGTCGAGCACCGTGATGTCGGGCCCGTCCGCGGCGAGCAGATTGCGGACGTACGTCGAACCGATGAACCCGGCGGCGCCGGTGACGAGGAGGTTCATGTATGGATCTGCACCTTGCTGTGGTCTCCGAGGACAAGTCGGTGGGCGCTGGGCACATTGGGCGCCGGGGTCACCTCGACGTGCCGGCCGATCAGGGAGCTCTCGATCCGGCCCACTCCGTCGATCGAGGAGTCCCGCAGGACGATGGAGAACTCCAACTCGCTGTCGGTGATACGGCAGTTCTCCGCGACGGAGGTGAAGGGGCCGACGTACGAGTCGCTCACGACCGTGCCGGCGCCGATGATGCAGGGGCCGACGACGCGTGAGTTGACGACGCGCGCGCCCTCCTCGACCACGACCCGCCCGATGGTCTCGGAGCGTTCGTCCA
This sequence comes from Streptomyces sp. NPDC051963, assembly GCF_044593495.1. Lineage (NCBI taxonomy): Bacteria > Bacillati > Actinomycetota > Actinomycetes > Kitasatosporales > Streptomycetaceae > Streptomyces > Streptomyces sp. NPDC051963. The sequence goes on from NZ_JBIUCC010000006.1 coordinate 732,139, forward strand.
CGTCGCCGTCGATGCGGCGGTCGAGGCCCTCCAGGACCGTGCGGTTCACCTCGAGCATGTCGACGACGTTCCCGGTGTCCTTCCAGTAGCCCTTGATGACCGTGGAGCGGACGTCGGCGCGGGCGTCGATCAGGTGCTGGATGGCGTGGGTGATCTCCAACTCGCCGCGCCAGGACGGCTCGATGGCCCGTACGGCCTCGTGGATCATCGGGGTGAACAGATAGACGCCGACCAGCGCGAGGTCGCTCTTGGGGTGTTCCGGCTTCTCCTCCAGGCCGATCACCTGCCCGGACGCGTCGAGTTCGGCGACGCCGAAGGCGCGCGGGTCGGGGACGTGGGTGAGCAGGATCTGGGCGTCGGGGCGGTTTCTGCGGAAGCCGTCGACGAGGTCGGTGATGCCGCCGACGATGAAGTTGTCGCCGAGATACATCACGAAGTCGTCGTCGCCGAGATAGTCACGCGCTATCAGCACCGCGTGGGCCAGTCCGAGCGGTTGTTCCTGGGGGATGTAGGTGACCTTCAGGCCGAAGGTCGATCCGTCGCCGACCGCGTCCTGGATCTCGGCCGCGGTGTCGCCGACGATCATGCCCACCTCGGTCACGCCGGCGGCGGCGATGGACTCCAACCCGTAGAACAACACAGCCTTGTTGGCCACCGGGACGAGTTGCTTGGCCGAGGTGTGGGTGATCGGCCTCAACCGCGTACCGGCGCCCCCGGACAGTACGAGAGCCTTCATCGGTTCACCATAGCCTCGATCGGCGGAAAGGGAACGTTAACCCTTTATTTGTTCCCCTCCAGAGTGATCTCGCTCCACACCTGCTTGCCACCGCTGACCGGGACGGTCCCCCAGGCCGCCGACATCGCCTCGACCAGGAGGAGGCCGCGACCGCCGGTGGCCTCCCAACCGATGCTGGTCGGCTTGACGGGGGTGCGGGGCGAGGCGTCGGCGACCGCGACGCGCAGCCGGTGGTTGACGAGGGTGAGGTCGAGACGTACCTGGCCGTCGGTATGCACGAGAGCGTTGGTGACGAGCTCGGAGACCACGAGCTGAACGGCGTCCTGTTCCCCGGTCACGCCCCAGGTCCGCAGGGTGCGCCGGGTGAAGCGGCGGGCGTGCCGGACGGCCTCGGGCACGCGCCACACCGTCCAGCTCTCCCTCAGCGGGAGCACGGCCATGCCGTCGTAGCGCAGCAGGAGCAGGGCCACGTCGTCGCTGCGGCGGGCGTTGCCGAGAAGGGCGTCGGCGACGAGCCCGAGATGGGTGGGGTCGCAGGCGGCGAGTTCGCGCGCGAACCGGTCCATGCCCTCGTCGATGTCGGCATCGACGGACTCGACGAGACCGTCCGTGGTCAGGGCGACCAGGGTGCCGGGCTGGAGCCTGAGCGGGCTCATCGGGAAGTCGGCCTGCGTCACCACGCCGAGCGGCGGGCCGCCCTCCGCCTCGGCGATCTCCGTGCTGCCGTCCGGGTGGCGCAGCACCGGCGGCAGATGGCCGGCGCGGACGCACCAGGCGGAGCCCTCCTCCATCGCGATGTCGACGTAGCAGCAGGTGGCGAAGAGGTCGGTCTCCAGCTCCATCAGGAGCCGGTTGGCGTGGGAGACCACGACGTCGGGCGGGTGCCCCTCGGCGGCGTACGCGCGCAGTGCCGTGCGCATCTGTCCCATGAGGGTGGCGGCCGCGGCGCTGTGGCCCTGGACGTCGCCGATGACGAGGGCGACATGGTTGTCGGGCAGGGGGATCAGGTCGTACCAGTCGCCGCCGAGCTCCAGCCCCGCCGTGCTGGGCAGATAGCGGGCGACGGCTTCCGCGCCCGGCAGTCGGGGCAGACGGCGCGGCAGCAGCTGGCGCTGGAGCATGCCGACGAGTTCGTGCTCGGCGTCGAAGGCGCGGGCCCGGTTCAGGGCCTGTCCGGCGAGGCCGGCGGCGGCGGTGAGCAGGGCGCGTTCGTCGGGGCCGAAGTCGTGCGGGGTGTCCCAGCCGATCAGACAGGCGCCGGCCATGCGGCCCGCGGCGGGCAGCGGCAGCACCGCGAGGCCGCCGGGACCGACCTCGGCGAGCGCGGGCTCCAGGGCGGTGCCGGCGGGCCAGATCTGGGCGCGGCCCTCGCGCAGGGCGGCACCGAGGGTGGGCATCGCGCGCACGGGCGCGTCGGGCCACTCGGTACGCCACTCCGTGCGCCACACCTCGGGCCAGGACTCCGGTTCGGGCGGGTCGAGGACCATGACGACGAGCCGGTCGCCCTCCAGCTCGGCGAGCGCGATCCGATCGGCGCGCAGCGGTCCGCGCAGCGCCGTCACGACGGCGTGGCCGACGTCACGCACGGTCCCTGCGACGGCCAGTGCGGCGGCCAGCCGCTGTACGCGGGCCACGTCGGTGACGTCGGAGCGCAGCTTGGACGCGTCGGCGACCGTGCCCATGAGCCGGGCCGGGCGGCCCTCGCCGCCGGGCAGCAGGCGGCCGCGCAGCCGCAGCCACTTCGGCGGTCCGGCGGGCTGAAGGACCCGGAACTCCAGCTCGCGGTCGCCGATGGACATGTGGTCGGCCTCGACGACGGACATCAGGGAGGGCAGGTCCTCGGGGACGGTCAGGCCCAGAAGGGTCTCGACCCGGCCGTCGAAGTCGGCCGCGTCGAGGCCGAACAGCTCCAGGATGTCGTCGCCGACCTCGACGCGGCCGGTGTCCATCGCGAGGCTGAACTCGCCGGCGGGCAGTTCGCCGCCCTCGGCGGACGCGGCCGGGACGGGGGTGACGGCGGCGTCGGCGATCAGTTCGAGGCAGGCGCGGTCATCGGCGTCGTAGCCGTCGGGGCTGTCACTCAGGGCGACGAGACAGCCACCGCCGTCGCCCTGTACCGGCAGGGCGGCCAGGAAGAAGTCCCGGGAGGGCACCCGCCGTGACTCGGGGCCCTCGGCGAGTTCCTGCGGGCCGAGCCACACGGGCCGGCCCGTGCGGTGGACGTCGGCCACCGCGGACCGTCCGGACACCGGATAGCTGTCGCGTACTCCGTACAGCGTCCTGGGCACCCCTGCCGACTCCACCAGGCACAGCATCTCGCCGTCCTCGCTCGGGGTGTACACGGCGGCGAACGACGCTCGGGCGAAGACGAGTACCTGTTCGAGGATCCGCCGCAGCCGATCGGGCGAGTCGGCATCGGCCGTGAGCGTCTTGAGAGCGGATTCGGCACGCAGGGTTCGCGTTCCGCGTCCCGCATCGCCCTCAGTGACCACGTCCGTCATTACAGCGCGTATGGGGCGCTTACGCAGCCCCTGTGACCGTTCGATGCGACAGCGCCTTCACGCATGCGTACCGCTCCTTGATCGTGATGCGCTCGCCGTGCGGGACGGCCCGGCAGGAGAGAGATTTGATCCCGGGACCCGTCAGCGCGGCCGTGCGAGGAGGTGGTCGGCGTGTCGGACGGGCAGCAGTGGTCCGCCCAGGCGCCGGCGGCCGCGAGAACGCGGGTCGGCCGTCCGCTGCTGTCGCTCGCGCTGGCGTCGATGATGGACGAGGTCCACGCGCACTCCGGCGCGGTGTATCTGCTGGCCGCCGACGAGCCGGTGCTGGAGATGGCGGTCATGGCGGGACTGCCCCGCGCGTTCGCCGCCCCGTGGGAGCGGGTGGGTCTGAGCGCCCCCATTCCGGTGTCGGAGGCGCTGCGCGAACGGCGGCTGGTCTGGGTCGGCGGCGAGGAGGAGATGGCACGCCGCTATCCCCGTATCGCCGTGGTGCTCCCCTATCCGTTCGCGCTGGCGGCGCTGCCGGTGGCAACGTCGTCGACCAATTACGGGGCCGTTTTCGTCACCTGGCCCGGCGCGCATCCGCCGGAGCTGTCCGACCGTGAGCGGGACCATCTGACCGCCGCCTGCGACCGGCTCGCGGTGCGACTGGAACGCGCCGTGCAGGACAACCGCCCGCCGCACCACGAGCCGGATCTGCTCGCGGCGCCGCTGGCCGGCGGGACGGCCACCACGCTCGGCACCGTCGAGGCGGCGCGGATGGTGGCGCGGCTGCCGTACGGGCTGTGTTCGCTCGATCTCCACGGGCGGATCTGTTTCGCCAACGCGGCGGCGGCCGAGCTGATCGGGGTGCCGGTGAGCGGGCTGCTGGGCACGCCGCTGTGGGCGGCGGTGCCCTGGCTGAACGACCCCGTGTACGAGGACCGCTACCGGGCCGCGCTGCTCAGCCAGCAGACCACGTCGTTCGTGGCGCTGCGGCCTCCGGGCGACTGGCTGTCGTTCCGGATGTATCCGAGCACGACCGGGCTGAGCGTGCGCATCAGCCGGGCGCGGGCCGTCGCCGAGATGAGCAGAAGCGGGCCGCAGCCGGGCGACGCTCCCTCCCGGCTGGTCACCATCTCCCAGGTACTGAGCCTGGCCGGCGCGCTCACCGAGGCGGTGAGCGTGCAGGACGTGGTGCAACTGGTCGCCGACGAGATCGCACCGGCGGTGGGCAGCCAGGCCCTGGTGGTCCTCGGCTCGCGTAGGGGCCGGTTGCATGTGCTGGGGCATCGGGGCTACCCAGACCCGCATGTCGTGGAGCGGTTCGACGGGCTGCCGCTGGCCGAGCGGACGCCGGGCACACATGCCCTGATCAGCGGGGTACCCGCGTTCTTCGAGTCCCGGCAGCACATGGAGCGGCTGTATCCGGTGCGGCACGCGACCCCGGACGGCTTCGCGGCCTGGGCCTATCTGCCGCTGATCGCCTCCGGCCGGCCGGTGGGCACCTGTGTGCTCGCCTACGCCGAGCCGCACCCCTTCCCCGCCGACGAACGGGCCGTACTCAACAGCCTGGGCGGGCTGATCGCGCAGGCGCTGGAGCGGGCGCTGCTCTACGACGCCAAGCACCAGCTCGCCCATGGACTTCAGGCGGCGCTGCTGCCGCACTCGCTGCCGCGGCTGCCCGGCATCGACGCGGCGGCGCGCTATCTGCCGGCGACCCGGGGCATGGAGATCGGCGGCGACTTCTACGACCTGGTGCCGACCCGGCCGCTGGCCGCCGCGGTGATCGGGGACGTGCAGGGGCACAACGTGACGGCGGCGGGGCTGATGGGGCAGCTGCGTACCGCGGTGCGTGCGTACACGGCCGTCGGTCAGGCTCCCGAGGAGGTCATGCGCAGCACGAACCGGCTGATGATCGACCTGGGCGCCGACCTGTTCGCCAGCTGTCTGTATCTGCGGCTCGATCCGGCTCGGGGGCGGGCCGTGATGGCGCGGGCGGGACATCCGCCGCCGCTGCTGCGCCGGCCCGACGGGCGGGTGCGGGTGCTCGATCTGGCGGGCGGTCCGCTGCTGGGCATCGACGCCTCCGCCACGTATCCGACGACGGAGGTCGACCTCGCTCCCGGCTCTGTGCTCGTCCTCTACACCGACGGGCTGATCGAATCCCCCGGCATCGACATCGAGGACGCGCTCGCCGATCTCGGGCAGCGCCTCGGTGACGCCGGTGACCTGCCGCTGGACGAGTTGGCGGACCGGCTCGTGGAACGGAGCGCGGCGACCGAGGAACGGCTGGACGACGTGGCGTTGCTGCTGCTGCGGGCGCGGGAGTGAGAGGGCTCGATCGCCGTCAGCACGAAACATCGGTGCACAACAGCGGTCCGGTCCTCCCGCCGGAGGGCCGGACCGCTGAGCTCTGCGAGGCGGCTCGGGTCAGTTGTTCTGGGTCAGCCCGGACTGGTCCTCCGTGCCGGTGCCGACCTCTTCACCGGGAGAAACCTCTTCGCCGCCGACTTCCTCACCGGGGGCGACCTCGTCACCGGCACCGGCCTCTTCACCGGCGCCGGCTTCCTCGCCCGCTCCGGCCTCGTCGCCCGCGCCCGCCGCGTCGCCGAGGGTCGCACCGACCGCCTCCAGCGCGGTGGTGACCGGCTGGAAGAACGTCTCGCCGCCGACCGTGCAGTCGCCGCTGCCACCGGAGGTCAGGCCGATGGCACTGCCTTCCTGGGTGAACATCGAGCCGCCGCTGTCGCCGGGCTCGGCACAGACGTCCGTCTGGATGAGCCCGGTGACGGTGCCCTCGGGGTAGTTCACCGTGGCGTTGAGACCGGTGACGGTGCCGTCGGCGAGGCCGGTGGTGCTGCCCATCCGGAAGACTTCCTGACCGACGGCGGCTTCGGCGGCCTGGGTGATCGGGACGGTCTGGTCGCCGAGGTTGACCTCGCTCGGGGCCTCGGTCGCCGGGTCGTCGTACTTGACGAGCGCGAAGTCGCCCTCGCCGGGGAAGACGGCCTGGTCGACGGTGGCGACCGGCGCCCCGGCCTCGGAGTCCGACCACTCGGCGGCGGCGACACCGCAGTGGCCCGCGGTGAGGAAGGCGGGGCTGCCGTCGCCGGCCGTGACGTTGAAGCCGAGCGAGCAGCGTGCGCCGCCGCCGAAGATGGCGTCACCGCCCGACGCGAACGTCTTGAAGGTGCCCGCGGACTTCTTGACGGTCGCCATGTCCGCACCGAGGCCCTGGACGGTCGACTCCAGTCTGTCCCAATTGGCGCCGGTGACCGTGGAGTCGGCGGTGACCTGGATCTTGTTGGTGCGCGGGTCGACGGCCCATGCGGTGCCCGGGATGGTCGCCTCGGCCTTCAAGGTCTGGGCGCCGGACTCCAGTTCGGCCATGCTGTTCTCGACCTGGCGGACCTTCGCGCCGGCCTCCTCGGCCGCCACGATCACCTGGTTGTTGTCGCCGATCACGTTGATGATCAGCTGCTGCTCGGCGGCGTCGTAGTACGAGCCGGCGAAGGCGTCGCCGAGCAGCCCTGAGAGCTGCGAGGCGAGATCCGAGGCGTCCGCCGCCTTCAGAGTCTTGGGCGCGGCGGCGTCCGACGCGCCGTCCTGGGACGCGTTCGCGTGGGGCAGCAGAATCGCGGCCGCGCCGAGCGCCACGACGCTGCCCGCCGCTATCGCGGCCTTGCGCTTCGGAATTCGCTTGTGACTCAAACTTCTCGACCTCCTGGGGGGACGGGGTCTGCGCTGCCGGGCGGCAACTCTTGGGGCGCCTGGATGGCAGGAGGTACGCAGGGGGCGTGCGGGGCGTTCAATTCCCCTTACGGTGAGCGCCGATTCGGCCACGACCGGCGTTCGGCGGCCCGGTGCCGGGAACAATCGCCCATATGACGATGACGACCGCCGAAGCCGACAAGATCCTCGCCGACAACTTCGCCCCCTGGGTCCTGGAACTGGGCCTGTCGGTGGAAGCGGTGGGCGGTCACGACTCCGCCCACCGCGCGGTCCTGCGTCTGCCCTGGTCACAGCGGCTGGCCCGGGAGGGCGGCGCGCTGTCGGGGCAGGCGCTGATGGCCGCCGCGGACACGGCCACCGTGATCGCCGTGTCGGCGGCACGGGGCGCCTATGGGCCGATGACGACGGTGCAGCAGTCCACGTCCTTCCAGCGGGCGGTGACCGGCGCGGATGTCTTGATCGAATCGGTGGTGACCAAGCTGGGCCGCCGTATGGCGTTCGCCGACATCTCGATGACCGATGCGAGTTCGGGTGAGCTCGCCGCACACGCGACCACCGTGTATGCCCTTCTGGGCTGACACGTTCAGTATTCGATCACTGACGGTCTGTTTCGAATCACGATCGGAATCCCGGCTTCAGCGAATCTGCACATTGAATACGCAACCAAGTCACCTGAAGCGAGGGTTCTGCACAAACCCACGCCCCCCGGCACGCCTTTGCGGCCGGAGTGTCTGATTCGCCTGCAAACCCGTAAGGGGGCGGCACGCACCAATGCCGTGCCGGATGTGAAGAACTCGCCACTGTGCCGTGCGCACTCCTGCACGGATCGGGGCCTGTGTGACTCAAGTGCCCTGGTGAGGCGGTTGGTTGATTGGAAGCCCACGGTGGCCCCGTGCTTTGATCCGTTGCACCGCGGGGGCCGCGAAGGGAACCCGGAGACGGGTGCCCGGCACCTGCGGTTCGCGGCCTTCGGTCTGTCCCCAGAAGGGGGCCGCTCCCCCCTTGTGAAATATCCATACGAAGGGAAGTTCCATCATGAACTCCACCCCCCAGGTTGAGACCGTCGAGATCTCGGACGCCGAGCTGGACAACGTCTCCGGCGGCCTGTCCGTGAACGCCCTTGGCACCGTCACCGGCATCATCGACGGCATTGCTCCGGTTTCCGGCCTGGTCGACACGGTCGTCGGCACCGTCGAGGGTGTCACCGGCCTGAACACCGCGCCGGTCACCAGCCTGGTCGCCGGTCTCTGATCGCACCCTGTGCCGTAGAGTCCCGGAGCCGAGCCATGGCTCCGGGTCTTTCGGATGTCATCATCCAGCCGGCTCGTAAGAGCCGGTCCGTTGTCGTTTGCAGGTGAGGGAAGTTCCGTGCAGTTCCGCCAGCAGGCCCTCGCCAAGCTCCAGTCACCGGAAGAGCTGGACCTTCCGGTGCGTTTCGCCCGCCCGCAGGGCTGGCTCGTCCTCTCCGTGACGGTGGTCGTCATGGCGGCCGCTTCGGTGTGGGCGGTGACCGGTTCGGTGGCCTCCACGGTCAGCGCGCCCGCCATCCTCACGCACGGCCAGGGCAGCTACATCCTCCAGAGCCCGGTCGCGGGCCAGGTCACGGCGATCCTCGCCGAGGAGGGCAAGCAACTGCCCGCGAACTCGCCGGTGCTGAAGGTCCGTACGAGCCAGGGCGACACCGTCGTCCGCACGATCGCCGCGGGCCGCCTCACCGCGCTCGCCGCCACCATCGGGCAGATCATCTCCACCGGCGCGAACGTCGCCGCCGTGGAGAAGGTCGCCCACACCAAGGACCCGCTGTACGCGACGGTGTACGTCCCCGCCGAGAACGCGGCCTCCATCCCCGCGAACGCGGCCGTCGACCTGACCGTCCAGTCGGTGCCGACCCAGGAGTACGGAGTGCTGCGCGGCCATGTGAAGTCGGTGGACCGCTCGGCGCAGTCGGCGCAGCAGATCGCCTCGTTCCTCGGCGACAGCCAGCTGGGCGAGCAGTTCACCAAGGACGGCAGGCCGGTCGCCGTGCTCGTCCAGCTCGACAAGAGGAAGAGCACCAAGAGCGGCTACAAGTGGTCGTCCGCGGACGGGCCGCCGTTCACCCTCACTTCGATGACCGCGGCCGAAGGCCAGATCCGGCTGACCGATCAGCGTCCCGTCGACTGGCTGCTGCCGTGAGCGCCGCACAGGAGACCCGCAGCCGGCGCCGTGCCGCGCCGCCGAAGCGCCCGGTGCCCAAGGGCCGGGTCAAGACGGTCCGTACGCCGACCGTGCTCCAGATGGAGGCCGTCGAGTGCGGCGCCGCCTCGCTCGCGATGGTGCTCGGCCACTTCGGACGGCATGTCCCGCTGGAGGAGCTGCGCATCGCGTGCGGCGTGTCCCGGGACGGCTCGCGCGCCAGCAACCTGCTGAAGGCGGCGCGCAGTTACGGCCTGACGGCCAAGGGCATGCAGATGGACACCGCGGCGCTCGCCGGGGTGAAGGCGCCGGCGATCCTGTTCTGGGAGTTCAACCACTACGTCGTCTACGACGGCATGGGGCGCCGCTTCGGCCGCCGCGGGGTCTACATCAACGACCCCGGCAAGGGCCGCCGCTTTGTGCCGATGGAGGACTTCGACTCCAGCTTCACCGGCGTCGTCCTGGTCATGGAGCCGGGCGAGGACTTCGAGAAGGGCGGCCGCAAGCCGGGCGTCCTGGGCGCGATGCCCGCCCGGCTGCGCGGCACCGCGGGCACGATGCCCGCCGCGGTGCTGGCGAGCCTGCTGCTGGTCGTGGTCGGCGCGTCGGTGCCCGCTCTGAGCCGCACGTACATCGACATGTTCCTGATCGGGGGGCAGACCTCCCTGCTCGGGGTGCTGTTCGCGTCGATGGGGACCTGCGTCCTGCTCACGCTGGTGCTGACCTGGCTCCAGCAGGCGAACCTGCTGCGCGGCCGGATCATCTCCTCGACCCTCTCCAGCGCCCGCTTCCTGCGCCATCTGCTGCGGCTGCCGGTGACGTTCTTCTCCCAGCGCAGCCCCGCCGACCTCGTCCAGCGGCTCCAGTCCAACGACCAGGTGGCGGAGACGCTGGCCCGCGACCTCGCGGCGGCGGGCGTGGACGCGGTGGTCGTCGTGCTCTACGCGATCCTGCTCTACACCTACGATCCGCAGCTCACGGCCGTCGGCATCGGGGTGGCGCTGCTGAACGTGGTGGCGATGCGGGTCGTCATCCGGCTGCGCGCGACCCGCACGGCGAAGCTGCGCGCGGACAGCGCCCGGCTCACCAACACCGCCTACACCGGCCTTCAGCTGATCGAGACGATGAAGGCGACCGGCGGCGAGGACGGCTACTTCCGCAAGTGGGCCGGACAGCACGCCACCACGCTGGAGGAACAGCAGCGGCTCGGCGTGCCGAGCGCCTGGCTCGGCGTGGTCGCGCCCACCCTCGCGAGCCTCAACAGCGCGCTCATCCTGTGGATCGGCGGCATGCGGGCGGTGGAGGGCGGCATATCCATCGGCCTGCTGGTCGCCTTCCAGGCGCTGGTCACCCGCTTCACCGCGCCGATCACCCGCCTCAACGGCGTCGCGGGCCGCATCCAGGACTTCGCCGCCGACGTGGCCCGTCTGAAGGACGTCGAGAACTTCCAGGCCGACCCGCTCTACGCCCGCTCCGGCACCGGCGACTCGACGCGCCGTCTGCACGGTCATGTCGAGCTCCAGAACATCACCTTCGGCTACAACCCTCTCGACAAGCCCCTGCTGACCGGCTTCGACCTGACCGTCGGCCCCGGCCAGCAGGTCGCGCTGGTCGGCGGCTCGGGCAGCGGCAAATCCACGGTGTCCCGGCTGATCTCGGGCCTGTACACGCCCTGGGACGGCGTGATCCGCATCGACGGCCGGCGCCTCGACGACATCCCGCGCGGCGCGCTCGCCGCCTCCGTCTCCTTCGTCGACCAGGACGTCTTCCTCTTCGAGGGCAGCGTCCGCGACAACGTGGCGCTGTGGGACCCGTCGATCTCCGACGAGGCGGTGGTGGAGGCGCTGCGGGACGCGGCGCTGTACGACGTCGTCATGCGCCGGCCGGGCGGGATCCAGAGCCGGGTGGAACAGGACGGCCGGAACTTCTCCGGCGGGCAGCGGCAACGTCTGGAGATCGCCAGGGCGCTGGTGCGCAGGCCTAGCATTCTCGTCCTGGACGAGGTGACGAGCGCCCTGGACGCCGAGACCGAGTTGACGGTCATGGACAACCTGCGCAAGCGGGGCTGCGCCTGCGTGGTGATCGCCCACCGGCTCAGCACCGTGCGCGACAGCGACGAGATCGTCGTACTCCAGCACGGCACGATCGTGGAACGCGGGCGGCACGACGCCCTGGTCGCAGCGGGCGGCGCCTACGCCGCGCTGGTCAAGGAGCGTTGAGATGACGTCCGTTCACGAGGGCGACCTGGTCCTCGGCGCGCTCGGTTCGCTGGGCACGCCGATCGACTGCACCGGGCTCAACCGCCTCGACCTCGAAGGCCCGCAGGTGCTGTGGCTGGTCGCGTCCGGTGCCATGGACCTGTTCGCGGTCGACGCCGGGCAGCAGGGTCACTGGCACCACCTCGGCCGCCTGGAGACGGGCTCGCTGCTGCTCGGCCCGGTCCCGGGCCCCCAGCACACCCTGGTCGCCCGCCCGTCGCGCGACTGCGTGGTGCACCGCATAGGCCTGCGCGAGCTGTACCAGCCCGCGAACACCGAGACCTGGTCGTACGACGAGTACGGCAACCCCCAGTACGTCCCGCCCACGACGAGCCCGCTCGAGTACGCCCTCGCGCTCGGCGTCGGCCGCAGCCTGTCCATCCTCTTCCAGGCGCCGATGGCCGGTGACTCGGCCGCCGCGCCCACCGACGACGACGTGTTCTGGATGCAGGTGCCGCCGGGCAGCGTGCAGTACGGCTCGCTGTACGGCGCGGAGGCGGCCGCCGACCTGCTGATGGACCCGGGTGTCTGGCAGGGCATGGTCGATCAGCAGTACCGGCTCCTTGCCACGCTGGACCGCTGGATCGAACAGCTGGAACGCAGCCACGAGACCCGGACGGCGGCCGGTATCAAGGCCGGTGAGGCCGTACGCGCGGAGGCCGACCGTACGCTGCTGGCGTCCATCGGCAAGTCGTCGTCGAAGCGCGCCACGGCCGCCGACGCGGACGCCTCGTACGCGGCCTGCAAGCTGGTCGCCAAGGCCGCGGGGATCCCCCTCACGGAGCCAACCCAGGCCGGCACCGGCAGCGACCGCCTCGACCCGGTCGAGCGCGTCGCGATCGCCTCCCGTGTCCGTACCAGGGCCGTACGCCTGGACGGCCGCTGGTGGCGGGACAACGTCGGCCCGATGATCGGCCACCGGGCGCTGTCCGGAGCGCCGGTCGCGCTGCTGTGGCGGCGCGGCGGATATGTGGCGGTGCATCCGGCGACCGGCCGGGAGACCCCGATCGAGAAGGCCAACGCGGAGGAGTTCGAACCGCGCGCGGTGATGTTCTACCGTCCGCTGCCGGAGCGCAGGCTCAGTCCGCTGCGACTGCTGCGGTTCAGCATGCGGGGCACGGGCGGCGATCTGACGAACCTCATCCTCAGCGGCCTCGTCACGGTGGCCATCGGCGCGCTGGTGCCGATCGCGACCGGCAAGGTGCTCGGTGAGTTCGTGCCGAAGGCCCAGACCGGCCTGATCGTTCAGGTCTGTCTGGCCGTGATGGTCAGCAGCGTGGTGGCCGCCGCCTTCATGCTGTTGCAGAACCTGACGATCCTGCGTCTGGAGGGCCGAATAGAGGCGACCCTCCAACCGGCGGTCTGGGATCGCCTGTTGCGGCTGCCGACCAAGTTCTTCACCGAACGGTCGACGGGCGAGCTGGCCAGCGCCGCCATGGGCATCAGCTCGATTCGCCGTCTGATGGCGGGAGTCGGCCCGGTGGTCGCCCAGTCGCTGACGGTCGGCGTGATGAACCTGGCGCTGCTGTTCTGGTACAGCGTGCCGATGGCCTTCGCCGCGATCGGCATGCTGGTGGTCATCGCCGCCGTGTTCCTGGGGCTCGGGCTGTGGCAGGTGCGCTGGCAGCGCCGCCTTGTCGTACTCGGCAACAAGCTGAACAACCAGGCGTTCCAGACGCTGCGCGGCCTGCCGAAGCTGCGGGTGGCGGCGGCCGAGAACTACGCGTACGGCGCCTGGGCGTCGGAGTTCGCGCGCAGCCGCGAGCTCCAGCAGAAGGCCGGCCACATCAAGAACCTCAACGCGGTGCTGAGCGCGGTGTATCTGCCGCTGTGCACGCTGCTGATGTTCATGCTCCTTGCCGGACCGGCACGCGGCTCGATGTCGGCGGCGGCCTTCCTCACCTTCAGCACCTCGGTGACGATGCTGCTCACCTCCGTCACCCAGCTGACCGGCGCCTTCGTCTCTGCGGTGGCCGCGCTGCCGCTGTTCGAGGAGATCAGGCCGGTCCTCGACGCGACGCCCGAGGTGCGGACGGCCAGCACCCGCCCGGGGCCGCTGTCCGGGGGGATCGAGACGCGGCGGCTGTCGTTCCGGTACTCGGACGACGGCCCGCTGGTCCTGGACGATGTGTCGTTCGAAGTGCGGCCGGGCGAGTTCGTGGCGATCGTCGGCCCGAGCGGCTGCGGAAAGTCGACGCTGCTGCGGCTGCTCATCGGCTTCGACAAGCCCGTCTCGGGCAGTGTGCTGTACGACGGCCAGGACCTCGCGGCCCTCGACCAGTCCGCCGTACGCCGGCAGTGCGGTGTGGTGCTCCAGCATGCGCAGCCGTTCACCGGCTCCATCCTGGACGTCATCTGCGGCACCGAGCCCTACACGCCCGAGGAGGCGATGGCGGCGGCCGCGATGGCGGGGCTTGCCGAGGACATCCAGCGGATGCCGATGGGTCTGCACACGATCGTCGCGGGCAACGGCGCGATATCCGGCGGCCAGCGCCAGCGGCTGATGATCGCCCAGGCGCTGATCCGGCGGCCCCGCATCCTCTTCTTCGACGAGGCGACCAGCGCCCTCGACAACGAGACGCAGCGCACGGTCATCGAGAGCACCAAGGCCCTCAACGCCACCCGCATCGTCATCGCCCACCGTCTGTCGACGGTGCTGGACGCCGATCGCATCATCGTGATGGAGGACGGAAAGGTCGCCCAGCAGGGCCCGCCCGCGCAGTTGCTCGCGGACACGGGCGGGCGGCTGCACGAACTGGTGCGGCGGCAGATGGCGTAGAAGGCCCGGGCTCAGGCGCCGGGGATCGGCGCGCCGGAGGGGACTCCGGCCTCGACCCAGCTTGCGTAGACCGCCTCCCAGGGGGCGTTCGTCCCGGCGTGCGGGCCCTCGAAGTGCTCGCCCCGGGCCCTGGCGTCGAGGGCGGAGAGGCAGACGTCCCAGCCGGCGCCGTTGCGGGCGGCGGTGTTCTCGGCGAGCAGGATGTTGGTGAGCGTGAAGCGGGTGCGCTTGTCGTCCAGCGCCTCCAGGTCGAAGTGGAGTTCGTCGCCGCCCCACTCGAAGGACAGGTGCCGCGGCGCCTCGACCGCGAGCACCCGGCCCGTGGAGTCCTCCATGCCCGGGTCACCGCTGAACTTGATCGCGCCCCCGGGGCGCAGTTCGATCTCGGCGCGGGACGGGAACCAGTGGACGAGTTCGTCGGCGTCGGTCACGAACTGCCAGACGCGCTCGACGGGATGGTCGTAGGTACGGGTGAAGCGGACGGCCGGGCGGCCGTCGTCGAGGGTCAGATAGGTGCCGGTGCGTTCGACGGACATGGTGGATCAGTCCTTTGGAGAGGGGTCCTCGGTGGGGTCGTCCGACGTCTCGTCCAGGCGGCGGCCCAGGGCGTCCAGGCTGCGGTTCCAGAGCCTGCGGTACGGGGCCAGCCAGGCGTCGAGTTCCTCGATCGGCGCCGGGTCGAGGGCGTAGACGCGACGCTGCGCGTCCTGTCGTACCCGCACCAGACCGGCATCACGCAGCACCCGCAGATGCTTCGAGGTGCTCGGCTGGCTCAGACCGCATGCCTCCACGATCTCCCCGACGGGCCGCGGCCGCTCCAGGAGCAGCGCGACGATGGCCCGCCGGTGGGGGTCGGCGAGGGCGGTCCAGAGGGCGGCGTCGGACATGAGTACAATATGCCTCGGCGGTTATATTCCCGTCAAGGAATACTAGGACCACTCCGCGGGCACCCGACCCTCCCGGCAACTGAGCTGCGTCGCCAGCACCCGAAGGGCGGCGGCGAAGACGGCCGGGTTCCGCAGGAACTCCATATGGATGCCGGGGAACTCCGCCCAGGGCGCACCGATCCGGCAGGCGATCTCGATGGACGGCAGGGCGTAGTACGTACCGCGGTCCTCGGCGCCGGCCCCGAGCACGACCGGGAAGGGCACCGCCCTCAGCGCGGCCTCGTCGGGACGGAAGGCGGCGAAACCGGGCCACTCCGCGCCGAAGAGGTGGTCCTGGTTCCCGAGGAACCGCTTCCACAGATCGCCGGGCCAGCGGTACGTCCCCTCCCCGCGCGTCGTCTCCGCGAACCGGCGCCCCGCGGCCGGGGCACCGCCCTCCGCGTACAGCGCGGTCATGTCGACGAAGAAGGCGCGGGCCGGGTCGCCGTCGGGCAGGACGTTCACCGCGGGCGGCTCGTGCGCGATCAGGCCCGCCATCACATCCGGGTGCAGCGCGGCCAGCGTGAGGCCGATGATCGCGCCACCGCTGTTGCCGAACACCAGCGCCCGGCCGCCCGCCGGACCCTCGATCAGCGCGCGGGCGTCGGACGCCTGCTGAGCGAGGTCCATCGGGTCGGCGGACCGACCCGTGCTGCGGGAGTTGCCTCGCCGGTCATAGGTGATCACGGTGAAGGCGTCCGCGAGCGCCCGGGCCACGTCCGTGTAGTAACCGGCGTCCCCTCCGGCCCCGCTGATCATCAGCAGCGCCGGCCCCCTCCCCCGCACCTCGTAGTACAACTCGGCCCCGTCGACCTCGAGCACGTCGTTACCCACGCCACATCCTCTCCCCTCAGCGAAACGTTGCCGTTTCGCTGGAACTGTTCTAGCCTCGATGTGTACGAAACCGTTTCGTTTACGGTGTCTTGACCTTCGAGCGACTTCCCTGGAGTGGTTCCCCGATGTCCCAGAAGACTTTGGCCGAAGGCGCCCGCACGGGTGCCGGAGCGCCGACCGAGGCCTCCCCCAAGCGGTGGTGGATCCTCGCGATCATCGCGCTCGCACAGTTGATGGTTGTTCTCGACGCCACGATCGTGAACATCGCCCTGCCGTCGGCCCAGGCCGACCTCGGCTTCTCCGACGGCAACCGGCAGTGGATCGTGACCGCGTATGCGCTCGCGTTCGCCTCCCTGCTGCTGCTCGGCGGACGGATCGCCGACCTGTTCGGCCGCAAGCCCGCCTTCCTCGTCGGGGTCGTCGGCTTCGGCGCCGTGTCCGCGCTGGGCGGCGCCGCGACCAGCTTCGAGATGCTGGTCGTCGCCCGCGCCCTCCAGGGTGTCTTCGGCGCCCTGCTCGCGCCCGCCGCGCTCTCCCTCCTCAACACGACGTTCACCGATGCCCGGGAGCGCGCCAAGGCGTTCAGCGTGTACGGCGCCATCGCGGGCGCCGGCGGTGCGGTGGGCCTGCTGCTCGGCGGCATACTCACCGACGCCTTCGACTGGCGCTGGACCCTCTACGTCAACGTGGTCATCGCCGTCGCCGCCTTCGTCGGTGGCTGGATGCTCCTGAGCAACCACCGCGACGCCGTGAACTCCAAGCTGGACGTGCCGGGCACGATCCTGGTCGCCGGTGGTCTGTTCGGCCTGGTCTTCGGCTTCTCGAACGCCGAGACGCACGACTGGTCCTCGCCGATGACGTGGGGCTTCCTGATCGCCGGCGGTGTGCTGCTGGCGGCCTTCGCCTGGTGGCAGACCCGTACGTCGCACCCGCTGCTGCCGCTGCGCATCCTGCTCGACCGCGACCGCGGGGCGTCGTTCCTGGCCGTGCTGGTCTCCGGCGCCGGCATGTTCGGTGTGTTCCTGTTCCTCACCTACTACCTCCAGCTGAACCTGGGCTTCAGCCCGACGAAGACCGGCGTGGCCTTCCTGCCGATGGTCGGAGCGCTGATGATCGCGGCTCAGCTCGGCACCACGAGGCTGGTGCCGCGGCTCGGCCCCAAGGCCGTGATCCCGCTGGGCTTCGCGATCGCCACGGGCGGCATGGCCTGGCTGACCGGGATCGGGCTCGGCTCGGACTACATGAGCGCGGTGCTGCCCCAGCTGATCGTCATCGGCCTGGGACTGGGCCTCGTGATGCCGCCGGCCATGCAGATGGCGACCGGAGGGGTCGCGGCCGAGGACGCGGGCGTGGCCTCCGCCACCGTCAACGCCATGCAGCAGGTGGGCGGTTCGATCGGTACGGCGCTGCTCAACACGCTCGCCGCGAGCGCCGCGACCAGCTACCTCGTCGGCCGGGACGCCACGAACAAGCTGGTGCAGGCACAGGCCACGATCGAGAGCTACACCACCGCCTTCTGGTGGTCGGCGGGCCTCTTCGCGGCGGGCACCGTGATCGCGTTCCTGCTCTACCGCCGCGGCGTGCCGCAGCAGGACCCGGACGCCGCACCGGTCGTCCACATGTGATCCGTGCCGCCTCTTGACCGCATGACCGAGGGGCCGTCGTCTGCAGGGAGACAGCGGCCCCTCCTGCCCCTCGACGACCCTGTCGCGGTGAGTGACACGAAGGCCCCAGCCCCGAAAGTCAACTCCTCGCGCCGGGAATTCACCACGTCGAGTGAACCAGTGCTTGCGGACGCTCACTCCAGGGGTGGTCGAGCGTCCCTATGGGTAGATCCCGAGATCGAACGCGCCCTCTGGCGAGGTGGAGCGGACATGACGCCCGAAACCGACGACCGTGCTCACGAACCGGTCGAGGGCACGACCGTGGGCTCCTCCACGTCCGCCGGACCAGCTCCGAACACCCATGCCCGCACCCGGACTCACGGTCGGTTCACCGTGGTCGAGGTGACCGGTGACATCGACCTGGCGACCGCCGCATTCCTCACGGAGCATCTCGATCCCGCGACCGCCGGCCCGGAGCCGGACGTGCTGGCCGACCTGCGGCGCGTGGACTTCCTCGACTGCTCCGGTCTGCGCGTGCTGTGCCGGGCAGAGGCCCGGGCAGCGGCGCGCGACGGCCGGCTGCGGATCGTCACCGGCGATCCCCGACTGCGCCGACTGCTGCGCGCAGCGGGGCTGCTGGACCGGTTTCCTCCGCTGCCCGGCATCCCGGG
The DNA here is from genome assembly GCF_044593495.1 of Streptomyces sp. NPDC051963. Taxonomy (NCBI): domain Bacteria; kingdom Bacillati; phylum Actinomycetota; class Actinomycetes; order Kitasatosporales; family Streptomycetaceae; genus Streptomyces; species Streptomyces sp. NPDC051963. Next base: position 750,337 of record NZ_JBIUCC010000006.1, read on the forward strand.
GGACGGTGAGTGACATGAAGGGCCGGCGGACGGCCCCACTCCGTCCGCCGGCCTATTGCGAGATCGCAGGAGACCTCGTCACAGGGCTCGCACTCCCCAGCTACGCGCCACTGTCGTTGCTCACGAGGACCGTGCGATCCCGGTCCTTCAGAACGTGAAGACGCTGGTCCCGTAGGAGTTCTTCACGCACTCGTTGGAGAACGTGCGCTCGTAGGAGACACGCTTGCCCTGCCAGACACCGTCGACGGTGACGAGCACCGGGTCGTACTGCTTGGTGCACAGCACGCCGGCTCTGGTGGTCAGGGCGTCGAAGTCCCCGCCGGCGCCGCGCAGTTCGGCGCAGGCCCAGGCAGCCACCGGATGGGTGCCGGAGGCCGTTGGCGCGCAGGTCAGGGTGACCGCGCGTTCCGGGGTGACGGTGGCGGCGCTTTCGCCGTGGCCGGTGGTGAGCACCAGAGCCGAGGGGGCGTAGAGCGCGGCGGGGGCGGCGGGGGCGGTGGCCGGGGTGGCGAGCGCGGCCCCGGTGAGGGGTCCGCAGACGGCGGTGACCGTGAGACCCAGGGTTGCTGCCCAGCGCGCGGTGTTCCGCATTGTGTGCATCCTTCCGCTCGAAATTGAGGGTGTGCCTCAGCCGGCTCGATCGGTGCCGGATCGGCGAGCGCGAGTCTGCCGAGTCCACCGCCGGAGGTCACATCGACCCCATGGGTTTCAGTAACCTTGCGTGTTGAATCAGTGGCGTGAAGTCACGGAATTCGAACGTTCCAAGCCCATAACCAAGCCACTCTTGATCACCGAAAGCGCTTGAGTGGCCGGTTTGCCCGTGCTCGTTAATCGTCCTGAAACATTCCGGTTCAGCCCTGGGCGCACCCCCCCTTGCCTTCACTCGATTAGCGAGTAATGGTGATTACATGGTTACAACAGAGCAACAGGAGAAGCTTCGCGGCTGGTTCGCCGGCCGACTGTCCGACGATCTCTTCGAGGAACTGGTCGAGGTGAGGGTGGACCGCGAGGAGATCACCGTCATCGGCCGCATCCCCGAGCCGCGCTTGGCCAAGGACGCCCCGGCGGCCGAGCGTGAGGCGGCCCTGCAGGGTCGGATCGAGGAGTTCCGGGAACGCACGCGCGAGGCCCGGATCGAGGTGGCCCGCGAGGCCGAGCACCGGTTCCGCCGGAAGGTGTCCTGGGGAGTGGAGTGCGGCGGCGAGCGCGCCCTGTTCACTCATGTGGCCGCGCCCGTGATGACGCGGCTGCGCCAGCCCGAGCGTCAGGTCCTGGACACGCTCATCGCCGGCGGGGTCGCCCGCAGCCGCAGCGACGCCCTCGCCTGGTGTGTACGCCTGGTGCAGCGGCACGCCGACGGCTGGCTCACCGAACTCAGGGACTCCCTGGAACACGTCCAGCGGGTGCGCGCCCAGGGACCGGACGCAGAGCCCGAGGACACTCCCAAGGACGACGAGTAGGCGGGTGATGGAGAGTTCATCCACTCCCGGCCGGAAAGGTGGATGAATCGTCCTCTGGTGTGCGTCCCGTACCCGGCCGTACCGTCGGCAGACCCCCGAGAGGACGGCACCCGTTCCCGCCGCACACCCCAGCGACAGCGACCGCCCGTCCCTTCCCCGACGCCGCCGCGCCACCCCGCGCTCCACCGCCGTGCCCTCGCTGGAGCCCCCTTGTCCCCGCAGCCCGCCCCCTCCCCGACGCCGCCCCCGTCTCTGACCGAGGTCGAGACCCATGGCATCGACCGCATCCCCGACGCGGACCGCACCGCGACCCCGCTCGATCTGTTCCGCCTCGCCTTCGGCGGCGCCAACACCTTCTCCACCTGCGTCCTCGGCGCGTTCCCGATCCTGTTCGGCCTGTCCTTCTGGCAGGGGCTCGCGGCCACGCTCCTCGGGGTCGTCGTCGGTGCCCTGATCCTGTGCCCGATGGCCGTGTTCGGCCCGGTGAACGGCACGAACAACGCGGTCTCGTCATCGGCACACCTGGGTGTGCACGGGCGGGTGGTCGGCTCGTTCCTGTCCCTGCTCACCGCCATCGCCTTCTTCTCCATCTCCGTGTGGAGCTCCGGCGACGCCCTGGTAGGCGGCGCGCACCGCCTGTTCGGCCTGGACCGCTCCACTCCGTCGTACGTCGTCGCGTACGCGCTGTTCGCGGTACTGGTCCTCGCGGTCTGTGTGTACGGCTTCCGGTTCATGCTGTTCGTCAACAAGGTCGCGGTGACCTCGGCGACCGCGCTGTTCCTGGTCGGCGCTTTCGCGTTCGCCGGCGACTTCGACCCGTCGTACGCCGGTGTCTTCACGGACTCCGCGGACGCGGCGACGCAGTCCCTGTTCTGGCCGTCGTTCATCGGCGCGACCCTGATCGTGCTGTCCAATCCGGTGTCGTTCGGAGCGTTCCTGGGCGACTGGTCGCGCTACATCCCCGCGAGCACCCCGCGCCGCAGGGTGATCGGCGCGGCCTTCCTGTCGCAGATCGCGACGCTGCTCCCCTTCCTCTTCGGCCTGGCGACCGCGAGCATCATCGCGACGAAGGCACCGGACTACGTCGATCCGGCCGCCCCCGACTTCGTGGGCGGGCTGCTGGCGATCTCACCGGGCTGGTTCTTCCTGCCGGTGTGTCTGCTGGCGCTGATCGGCGGCATGTCGACGGGCACGACCGCGCTGTACGGCACCGGGCTGGACTTCTCCTCCGTCTTCCCGCGGCTGTCCCGGGTGCAGGCGACGCTGCTGGTCGGCGCGGCGTCGATCGCCTTCATCTTCATCGGACGGTTCGGCCTCGACCTGGTGCAGTCGATCTCGACCTTCGCCACCATGATCATCACCTGCACCACGCCGTGGATGGTCGTGATGATGCTGGGCTTCTACACCCGGCGCGGCTGGTACGACCCGGACGCCCTCCAGGTCTTCAACAGGCGTCAGCGCGGCGGCCGTTACTGGTTCGCGCACGGCTGGAACTGGCGGGGCATGACCGCATGGTGGGTGGCCGCGCTGATCGGCGTGCTCTTCACCAACATCCCCGGCCAGTTCGTCGGCCCGCTGGGCGATCTGGCGAACGGCGTCGACATCGGTCTGCCGCTGGCGCTGATCGTGGCCGCGGTGCTCTTCCTGACACTGCTCAGGCTGTTCCCGGAACCGCGCGCCGCGTACGGGCCGGAGGGTGCACGGCTGGCCCGGACGGTCGAGGTGCCGGTGCCGCCGATCACGGGGCCGGGGGCGTTGTCAGTGCCCTCGACTACGTTGCACTCATGACTGAATTCATTCTGGTGGCAGGCGCGAAGCTGGGTGCATGGGCATGGGACGAGGTGGTGCCCGAGTTGCGGGCGGCCGGGCACGAGGTGCACGCGCTGACCCTGTCCGGACTCGCGGAGAAGCGGGGCACGCCGGCCGGGCAGCAGACCCATGTCCAGGACATCGTCGAGGCGGTGGAGCGTCTCGACGTACGGGACGTGGTGCTGGTCGGGCACAGCTACTCGGGCATACCGGTCGGACAGGCCGCCCAGCGGATCGGTGACCGGCTGAGGCGGGTGGTGTACGTCGACGCGAGCGTCCCGGCCGACGGAAAGTCGTTCCTGTGGGGGTGGCCGAGCGACGGGGTGCGGGCGGCCATCGAGGCGAACGACGGCTTCTGGGCGCCCTTTGAGGCCGAGGATCTGGCGGAACAGGACCTCACCGACGAGCAGATCGCCCGGTTGGTGCGCGACTCCACGCCCCACCCCGGCGCCTCGCTCACCGAGCCGGCCGTCCTGACCCACTCGCTCGCCGAGATGCCGACGACCTACGTCAAGTGCCTGCTGGACTGGCCCGAGCCGGGCGACGATGTCGCCGAACTCCTCAAGAGCGACCGCTGGGAGCTGGTCACCATGAACACCGGCCACTGGCCCATGCTCTCCCAGCCGCGCGAACTCGCCCGCATCCTGGACGAGTCGGCGGACCGCCCCTGATCGCCCCGTCCTGCCTACCGGTCGGTATGGTCTGCGTACTGCGCGTTCTCAGCGACGAGAGGCGGGATGTAGGCGATGGCCAAGCACTGGGCGGACTTCCAGTACGAGATCTATCTCAACGCCGTGCCCCGGCTGCCCACGGATCTGACCCGACTGGAAGAACTCACCGAGCAACGGCTCGGCCCCGGCCCCGTCGGCTACGTGGCGGGCAGTGCCGGCAACGGAAGCACGGCCCGCGCCAACCGGGCCGCCCTTGACCGCCGCCGGATCGTGCCGCGCATGCTGCGGGACGTGCACGAGCGGGATCTGTCGGTCGAGGTGCTGGGTCGCGCCCTGCCCGCCCCGCTGGCGCTGGCCCCGGTCGGCGTGCTGTCGATCATGCACCCGGATGCGGAGCCGGCCGCCGCCCGTGCCGCCGCCGCGCAGGGTGTGCCGTACATCCTGTCGTCCGCGTCGAGTACACCGATCGAGCAGGTCGCAGAGGCGATGGGCGACGCCGAGCGCTGGTTCCAGCTGTACTGGGCCAAGGATCGCGAGGTGACCCGGAGCTTCCTGAACCGGGCGAAGGCGACCGGGTACTCGGTGCTGGTCGTCACGCTGGACACACCGATCCTGGCGTGGCGGCCGCGCGACCTCGACCAGGCGTATCTGCCGTTCCTGCACGGTGTGGGCACCGCCAACCACTTCTCGGATCCGGCGTTCCGGGCGGGCCTGGCCAAGCCGGTGCACGAGGATCCGAACGCGGCGGTGATGCACTTCGTCGGCATGTTCGCGGACCCGAGCAAGACGTGGCCGGACCTGGCGTTCCTGCGGGAGCACTGGGACGGCCCGATCGTCCTCAAGGGCATCCTGCACCCCGACGACGCCCGGCTCGCCGCCGACGCCGGGATGGACGGCGTCGTGGTGTCCAACCACGGCGGCCGCCAGGTGGCAGGTTCCGTCGCCGCGGCCGATGCGCTGCCCGGAGTGGTCGAAGCGGTCGGCGACCGGCTGACCGTCCTGTTCGACAGCGGGGTGCGCACCGGCGACGACATCTTCAAGGCGCTCGCGCTCGGCGCTCGAGCGGTGCTCCTCGGACGGCCGTACGCGTACGGGCTCGGCCTCGACGGACAGGCGGGCGTCGAGCACGTGATCCGCTCTCTGCTCGCCGAGTTCGACCTCACCCTCGCCCTGTCCGGACACGCCACGCCTGCCACGGTGGGACGCGCCGACCTCATCGAGAACCCCGTATGACCGGCACCCAGAAGAACGTCCTCGCTGTCGTCCCACCCCACGTCGGCAGCCGCGCCGCAGGTGCCGGCCTCGCCACCGTGTTTCCCGGCGAGGCCCACGTCACCGTCGTCGAGACCACCGGCGAGGACCCGGCCGCCCTGCGCGCGGCGCATGTCATCGTCACAGCGCTCGCCCCGGTGACGGACGAACACATCGCCGCCGTACCGGAATTGGAGCTGGTGCAGTGCGCCGGCCATGGCTTCGACCACGTCGACGCGGCGGCCGCCCGCTCCCGCTCCGTCGCCGTGTGCACGACCGGGAACCGCGCCCCTCAGGCGGTCCGGTCCGAGAGCCGGGCGGGCGGCACGGAGGGGACGTCGGTGCCGGTGATCGACAGCGAACCGGTGTCGGCCGAGGCCGGGTCCGTCAGCCAGCGCTGCTCGGCGGAACCGTCACGGACCTTGACGACGATGTCGGAGCCTTCGTCCTTCGTGGCGGACGACAGCGCGAGCCCCTCCTGCCAGCGGGCCAGCAACTCGCCCTGCACGGTGAGGTCGTAGCGCACGTCGTCACCGCGCTCGGAGTCCGCGGTGGCGCAGGCGCCCAGGATGACGACGCCGGCGTCGACGTGCGAGTCCAGGCACAGTTCCGGGTCGGCCGCGCTGCGCAGCAGTCCGTCGACCTCGTACGACCACTGCTGGGTTTCGGCGGACGAGCAGGCGGCCAGTTCGGTCCCGGCACCGGCCTCGACCTCGCCGTCGATGTCCAGGCACAGGTCTGCCGCGTCGTTGCGCAGCGTGGACTGAAGCGGTGCGGCGGGCAGGTGGGCGGTACCCGGCCGGGAGGCGGTTCCCGGGTCGCCCGTCGCGGCGGCGGAGGCGGTCGGGTCGGTCCCGCTGTCCGACACCCACAGACTGGAGACGAGCACGCCGGCCAGCAGCCCGGCGGAGGCGATGCCCACGCCGGTGATCAGCACCCGGGTGGATGCCGGCACCTGAGTGAGGCGCTGCCGGGCCGGCGCCGGGATGCGGGACAGGATCCGCTGGCGCGCCCTGCTGTGCCGGGCCGAGCGGCCGCCGCGGGTCTGAGCGCCGCGCTGGGTGCGGCCCGGACGCGAGTCGAGGTAGCGGCGTGCGCCCCAGCCGAGCACCGCTTCGGCGAGCAGCACACCCAATCCGCCCTCGAAATGGCTCAGCTGTTCGGCGGCGAAACGGCAGTAGCGGCACTCTCCGAGATGCTTCTGCACATCCGGCAGCAACGCTCCGCCCCGGCGGATCGGGACATCGAGGAGGCGGTTGTAGAAGCGGCAATCCTTGCTCGGCGCGAGTTCCCGATGGGCATGTACACAACCCTCGCGGAGTTTTTCACGTGCCTGCTCGAGAGCCGCCGACGCGGTCTCGGTGTCCATGCCCAGCAGTCCGGCGGGAATGGTTATCGGTTCCGCCTCGACCTCGGTGTGCCACAGCAGACACCGAGCGAGTCCGGGAAGGGCATGGAATGAACGCTCGGCCAACTTGCGATTTTCCGGCGTCATGGACTTCGCGGCGCGCATACCGCGACCGCCGGCGGGTTTCACCAACTCAGGCAGAACACCGGATATTCGCTCCTCCGCGGACCACTGTCTGACCGTGTCCCGCACGGCCACAAGGAACCGCGGGCGCACCGCGTCGGCCGGCTCGCCCAGCGCCAGCCGGTCGAGGACCTGGTGGAATGCGGCGCCGGTGACCATGGAGGCGGTCTCCGACTTCGAGGCGAGGCAGATGACCGCGTACTCGTGGGCGGGCCGATAGTGCCGTGCCATGAGCAGTGCGACGGAAGAACCGGCCTCGGTGTCCGTGCGACCTCTCAGCCGGGCGGCGAGGCCCTCGTCGGATTCTCCGGGAACCCCGCCGGGCGGGGGGTAGGGCGGACGAGGGGGGTGGGGGGTGGGCACTGAGCGGATTCCTTCCCACGCGCAGGTGACTCTCAGAAGTTCTGGCCGCCGAAAAAGGAACTCCGGGTTGATGCGTACCTTTTGGGCGACGACGCGGGGAGCGTGAATTCACGAGCGCCCATCCGGCCCTGTTCCCCCCAGGACGAATGCGACCCGGCCAATGCCCCCCGCATGCGCTGTTCACCCTTGCACAACACACTCATGACCAACAAGGCACTTGGGCAACATCCGCCTCATTGAAAGAAAGTCAGAAACGGCGCCGACTCATCTCTGGGCACCTGTTTTCCTGTTTTTCCATGCGCCCCGTGTGAATCAGACGCCCTCGCCGATGCGCCGCGCACGCTCCCCGGCGCACGCCCGCGCGTAGTCCACTGGAGGCGGCCCACCTCGGAAGGCCGCGCGCAGGACGGCGGCTCTCCTGCGCGACCCGGCCGCCGGCCCAGTTCCTCCCGCCCTCGGCCGGCGGCCCCCGGGGCGGGAGGCCGTTCCCTGTCCGACGGGTCTCAGAACTGCCGGGAACGCCATCAGATCTGCCAGGAGCGCAGCCGATCGGCCGCGCCGTAGACGTCCGTCTTGCCGGAGATCAGGTCGCGGGCGAGGTCGACGAGGGCGCCGTAGGGCGGGTCGATACCGACGTCGCTGACGAACATGTAGGCCACGGCGGTGGCGCAGGCGAACCGGGCGTTGGCCGACGGCAGCGGCTTGAGCAGGGCGAGGGTGTGCAGCAGCGCGGCGGCCCGCCAGGCGGGGTCGGAGTCCACACCGAGCCGCGGCGGGTCGACACGGTGACGGGCGACGGCGGCGACCAGGGCCGAGAAGTCGTTGACGGTGGGCTGGTCGGGCAGGACCTCTTCGTGGCGCTGGAGCAGCCACGGCACGTCGATATGGACGACGGGAGCCATAGGTCAGGCGACCCGCCCCTCGTCCTTGGCGGTCGGTTCGTCGTCGGGGAAGGCCGCCGCGAACTCGTCGGCATGGGACGCGAAGAATCGACGGAAGGCCTCCGCGCCCTCCTGGAGCGCGCGGTGGCGGGCTATGTCGGCGGCGGCGGCCTCACGCACGAGGGCCTTCATCGACGTACCCCGCTCCTTGGCGATCTGTCGCAGGTCCTCCAGTTCGCGGTCACTGAACTCCACGTTGAGAGCTGGCATGTCCTTCACGGTACCGCGCGGGTACTTACTCGTAAATACCACCAGGTCAAACCACCTGTCCGACGGTACCGAGGAGGTTGGAACACCAGGTCCGAGGGTGACCATCTCATGACGTTCACACGGACCGGGCCAGCCGGCGCGTCGACGGAACCGACTGGGCTGCCCTCGCCGGGGAGTTGGACGCGTACGGCAGCGCGCGGACGGCACGGCTGCTGACCCCTGCGGAGTGCCGTGACCTCGTGGCGCTGTACGAGAAGCCGGAGTTGTTCCGGACCACCGTCGACATGGCTCGGCACCGTTTCGGCGCCGGTGAGTACCGCTACTTACCCATGATTTGCCCGCCCCGGTGACCGCCCTGCGCGCCGCGCTCTATCCGCGGCTGCTGCCGATCGCCCGTGACTGGGCGGCCGGACAGGACCGGTCGGCGCAGATCCTGCTGCGCTACGGCGAGGGCGACTGGAACGCGCTGCACCGCGATGTGTTCGGCGAGATGCTGTTCCCGCTCCAAGTGGTCGTCGGACTGGACGAGTACGGCACCGACTACACCGGCGGCGAGTTCCTGATGGTGGAGCAGCGGCCCAGGGCCCAGTCCCGGGGAATCGCGACCGTGCTGGAGCAGGGCCACGGTCTGGTGTTCACCACCCGGGACCGGCCGGTGCACTCCCGGCGCGGCCGGTCGGCCGGGGCGATGCGGCACGGGGTGAGCACCGTGCGTTCCGGCCGCCGGCACTCACTGGGGCTGGTCTTCCACGACGCGTCCTGAGGCCCGCACGGGTCGATGACGAGACGTGGGTCACATTCCGTCCGTCGATGTCACAATCCGGCCCCCGCCGCCCCTCGCAGTAGAGAGCGCACCACTGCGGAGGCCTGCCCATGTCCGAGATCCCTGTGCCCGACACCGACGACCGACTCGATGCGGCGACCGGAGTCTTCGTCGATCACCGTGAGCTGTTGTTCGCCCTCGTCTACAACCTGCTGGGCAGTGTCGCGGACACCGAGGACGTGCTCCAGGAGACCTGGTTGTCGTGGACGGCGCGGGGCCGGGGCCGCGACCTCGACAAGATCGACAACCCCCGGGCGTATCTGGTCCGTATCTCCGTCAACCACGCACTCCAACGCCGGGCCACCCTCAGCCGCCGCCGTGAGACATACGTCGGCCCCTGGCTGCCCGAACCACTGGTCGACGAGGACGACGGCGCCGACGATCCCGCCCTGCGCGCCGAGTCCGTGTCGATGGCGATGCTGGTGGTGCTGGAGTCGCTCACTCCGCTGGAGCGCGCGGTGTTCGTGCTCAACGAGGTGTTCGGCTACCCCCACACCGAGATCGCGGAGATCATCGAGCGCACCCCGGCCGCCGTACGGCAGTTGGCGCACCGGGCGCGGGCTCATGTGCACGCGCGGCGGCCGCTGTACCAGGCACATCCGCGGGTGCGCCGGGAGGCGACCGAGCGATTCGTGCAGGCGGCCCTCGGCGGGGACATCGCCGCGCTGATGGAGATCCTCGCACCTGATGTGACGGTGTGGTCCGACGGCGGCGGCAAGCGCAGGGGCGCGGGACTTCGCCCGGTGCAGGGCCGGGACAAGGCGGTCCGCCTCATCACCTCGCTCCGCACCCGAGGTACCGCGGAGAGCCTTGAGCTGCGCTACCGCCGCGTCAACGGCGACGCAGCGATGGTCCTGTTCCAGGGCGACGAGCCGTACGCGGTGATGGTCATGGACCTCACGCCCGAGGGCGACCGGGTGTCCGGCGTCTACATCGTCACCAATCCGGACAAGCTCGGCCACGTCCACAAGGAGGAGGAGTGACCAACGCCAGGCAGCCCGGGAAGGGCGAGCGGCTCGCCGACTGGTTCGACGGCCGCCTCGGCACCCACACGCTCGGCAGGAAGTACCTGCGCAAGGTGTTCCCCGACCACTGGTCCTTCCTGCTCGGCGAGATCTGTCTGTACAGCTTCGTCGTACTGATCCTGTCCGGTGTGTGGCTCACGTTCTTCTTCCACCCGTCGATGAACGAGGTGGTGTACCACGGCAGTTATGTACCGCTGAACGGCGTCCGCATGTCCGAGGCGTACGCCTCCACCCTGGAGATCAGCTTCGACGTACGCGGCGGTCTGCTGATCCGGCAGCTGCACCACTGGGCGGCGCTGATCTTCGTGGCCGCGATGCTGACGCACATGATGCGGCACTTCTTCACGGGTTCGTTCCGCAAGCCGCGTGAGCTCAACTGGCTGTTCGGCTGGACTCTGCTGTTCCTCGGCCTGTTCGAGGGCCTCTTCGGCTACTCGCTGCCGGACGACCTGCTGTCGGGAGCCGGAATGCGGCTGATCGAGGGCTCCCTGCTGGCGGTGCCGATCGTGGGGACGTATCTGTCGATGTTCCTGTTCGGCGGCGAGTTCCCCGGCGACGACATCGTGCCCCGCCTCTACTCGCTGCACATCCTGGTGATCCCCGGCATCATGGCCGCGCTCGTCGTGGCGCACATCCTGCTGGTCGTCTACCACAAGCACACGCAGTTCGCGGGCCCCGGCCGAACCGAGCGCAATGTCGTGGGCTCCCCCTTCATGCCGGTGTACCTGGCGAAGGCGGGGGGCTTCTTCTTCCTGGTCTTCGGCGTCCTGACGCTGGTCTCGGCCGTCGCGACCGTCAACCCGGTCTGGCAGTACGGCCCCTACCGCGCCGACCAGGTCTCCACCGGAGCCCAGCCCGACTGGTATCTGGGCTTCGCCGAGGGAATGCTCCGGATCATGCCGGGCTGGGAGATCACGCTGTGGGGTCACACCCTCGTCCTGGGCGTACTGATCCCGATCGTCGTCTTCCCGCTGCTCCTGCTCTTCATCGGCGTGTATCCGTTCGTGGAGGCCCGGATCACCGGCGACAAGCGGGAGCACCACATCCTGGACCGCCCGCGCAACCGTCCCGTGCGTACGGCGATCGGGGCGGCCTGGGTCAGTCTCTATCTGGTCCTGCTGGCGGGCGGCGGCAACGACATCGTGGCGACCCGGCTCCATCTGTCGATCAACACGGTGACGTGGGCGGTCAGGATCGCCGTGTTCGTCGTCCCGATGGTCGTGTTCGTCGTCACCCGCCGTATCTGCCTCGGACTCCAGCTCAGGGACAAGGAGCTGGTGGCGCACGGCCGGGCGACCGGCGTGATCAAGCGGCTGCCGCACGGCGAGTACGTCGAGGTGCACCAGCCGCTCGATCAGGCCCGGCTCCACACCCTGACCGCCCACGAGCGGCCAGGGGAACTGGTGGAGGCAGAGCGGGTGAGCCTCAGCCCTGATCCGCCACGAAGGACGCCATCCGGGTCAGGGCGGAGTTCCAGTTGATCGTGTGCTCGTTCGTCGACCAGGACTGGATGTCGTCGATGTAGCAGAACTGGCCGACACAGCCCTGGAGTTTGCTCTGTGCGTAGGGGTCCTGGATGCTCGAATTGGGGCCGCCGGCGAGCGTGCCTCTCGGCGGGGCGGGCAGATCCGGGTCGAGCTGGTGGGCGTACCAACGGCTGTGCTGGTTGTGGGAGTCGACCTCGCCGTAGCCGGTGACGTACGAGATGTTCAGTGCGTTGCGGCCCAGGATGTAGTCCATGCTCTGGAGCGCCCCGTCCCGGTACTTCGAGGCACCGGTGATGTCGTGGGCGGTGGCGATGACGACCGCGTTGTGCAGGATCTGGTGGTTGGAACCCCAGTCGTAGAGGTTGTCCGGTGGGGCGTACGGCATCCCGTACGCCTGTGACTTCGACGTGGCCAGGTAGGTGTCCGCGCCCTTGATCACCGACTGGCGCACCTTGTCCCGGCCGGGCAGTCTGCTCGGGACGGTCGCCAGGTCCAGTCGGCCGGCGGCCGCCGTCCTGGCCCAGTCGTAGCCGAGGGGGCCGAAGATGTCGGCCGTGTGCACCGGCGAGTTCAGGATGTGCCGCTCGAAGTCCTTCTCCCCGGTGGTGAGATACAGCTCGGCGGCGGCCCAGTAGAACTCGTCGGTCGCGTCGGTGTCGGGGTAGGCGCCGCCTCCGGTGCCGTCGTTCGGGTCGGGGTACACCGCGGGGTGGGCGAGCGCCGCCGACCATGCCTTGCGGGCGGCCGCCAGCGCCTGGGTCGCGAACCGGCGGTCGTAGGGACGGTACAGCCGCGCCGCCTGTGCGGCCGTCGCCGCCAGGTTCAGGGTCGCCTGGGTGGTCGCCGGATGCAGCTCCCGTTTCTGCGGATCGTCGCTGGGCAGCAGCGGCAGGCCCGTCCACTGCTCGTCGTGCATCTTGTGATGGGCCATGCCCGCCAGCGGCTGTCCCGCGGGCACCTGCATCTTCAGCAGGAACTCCAGCTCCCAGCGGGCCTCGTCGAGGATGTCCGGCACCTTGTTGCGGCTCTCCGGGATGGCGAGTGTGCCGTCGCCGAGCTTCGCCGGGTGTCCGGTGCGGGCCAGCAGGGAGCGTTCGTAGGTGCTGAGCACCTCCCAGGTGGAGATGCCGCCGTTGACGACGTACTTGCCGTGGTCGCCGGCGTCGTACCAGCCGCCGGTGACGTCGAGCGTGTAGTCGCACACGCCTGCCTGGCAGGGCACGTTCGCGTCGCCCTGGTTGGGTGCGACGTTCACATGACCGGCGGGGCGTGCGTAGCCGGGCCGCAGGTCGTCGCGGATCGCGAGGCCGCTGCGCTGCGTGTAGTAGTACTTCACCGAGTCCAGGCGCAGCTGCTCATAGGCGCGCGCGTCGATGTCGAACGGGCGGCTCGCCTCCCCGTCCGCGACCAGCGTGAAGCCCTGCCCCCGGCCGCGGTGGGCGCCGAAGTCGATCGACTGGACGTTCTGCGCGGACGACACGTCGGTGCCGCGGGGCACGGTCCAGCCGTGGGCGACCGTCGTCCCGGCGGCGTTCTTCAGCTGCCAGGGCAGCCTGCCGGTGGCGTCGGTGACCAGCGTGGCGTTCTTGGGCCCGGAGGGCAGATAGGCCACCTGGTTGACGCGCATGCGCGGCCCGGTGTCCGGCTCGTACGGCTCCGGCTCCACCCCGCCCAGCAGCGACGCGTCGTCCATGCAGAAGCGCCAGTCGTCCGCCTGGCCGCCCAGCTGGAAGCCGACCTGGCCCTGGGTGGTGTCGACGGGGGAGGTGAAGGTGTAGGCATAGTCGGTGCCGGATCCGCTCAGCTGCGGGCTCACCTCGAACCAGGTCTCGTACGGCGCCACCGACGACCCGACGACGGCACGCACCACGTTGCCCTCGGGCGCGCCGTTCGCGGTGAAGGAGATCCGGTACGACTCCCCCTTCACGAGGGTGATGTCGTTCTGGCCGACGGCCGCGTCCCAGCGGTTGACGGTGCCGCCCGGTACGTCGGCGCAGAGCTGTCCGCCGGAGAGTGCGGCGGTGACGTTGCTCGTCGTCCACCACGGGGCGGTGGTGGTGTCGAAGGTGCCGTTCTTGAGCTGTTCGATCTCGTCGGCCGCGGCGGGCAGCGCCGTGAGCGCCGCCGCCAGCAGTGCCGTCAGGGACAACAGGGCGGACTTGCGTCTTTTCACGTCTGGGCTCCTCGGGAGAGGTACGGGTGACGCCCCGTGGTGGGAGCGCTCCCAGATGCGGACGCAAACCATGCTTGTGTCAGTGGTGACACCCCGTCAACGGTCCGGACGGGACGGGTTGGATGCGCCTGTGGATGCGCCTTCCCGTCCGGACCGCGAGCGCCGGTCAGCCGGCCGGTGCCTCCAGCCTGCTGATGCGTACCGCCCCGCGGGCCTCGCCCGGATGCCTACTGGTCATGATGAGGCGCAACCGCGAGCCGCGCACGGCGTCGAAGGTGATCATGGTCGGCTCGTCCGAGGCGGCGGCCCAGTCGACGGCCGCCCCGTCCACCGGCACATACCGGCGGCCGTCCCACACGGCGACCTCCACCGAGGCGGGCAGGGAGTGCGTCGTGTCCACGGTGAACGAGACCTCCACCCGGTCCAGCGTCCGGGCCCGTCCCCAGTCCACCGAGACCCAGTCCTCCCCCCTGGCCCCGTCGAAGGCGGGCAGCAAGGCCGTGGCCGCCTTGGCGAAGCCGTTGGACCAGCCGGTGGCCGGGTCGCCGTCGAGCATCGCGGCGGGCAGGGTGTCGGGGCGGCCGGAGTAACTGGCGTCCGCATAAGGGGAGTTCGGAGGTGCCGGAAGGTCCGGCCGGAACGCGGCCGGTGGGGTGACGGCGGCCGAGCGGACGGGGGTCGTGCGCACGGCTGCCGTATCCGAGCGCAAGCCCTCCGCCCGCGCCGTCACCTTCAGCGTGCCCGGCTTCGTACCGGACCGGACCATGGCGAGCGCCTTGCCGTGGAAGGCGGTCCGGGTACTGGCCTGGTAGCGCTCGGCACTCTCCTGGCGGCCGTTGTCGAGCCCGGCGAGGGAGCCGCCCGTCACGTCGAAGGTGATCAGATGCCCGGCGTCCGGCACGACCACACCACGGGCGTCCACGACCTCCGCGGTGAGGAAGACCAGCGAACGGCCGTCGGCGGCAAGGGACTTGCGGTCAGGGGTGAGTCGTACGGCAGCGGGCCTGCCGGCCGTGCGCAGCACATCCGTGGCGACCGCCTTGCCGTCGCTGCGTGCCACGGCCTTCAACTCGCCGGGCGTGTACGGCACTTTCCACGTCAGGTGGAGCTTGCCCGCGCTGCCGTTCGGGCTGGTGTAACTGCCGGGGTAGGGACCGTCGGTGAAGGTCTTGTCGTCACCGGTCGCCTCGGTGGTCTCCAGGTACCCGCGGCCGTCGACGGTCTTCTTCGTGTCGAACCGCCGCACTCCGAGCGACTTGCCGTTGAGGAACAACTCGACGGTGTCGACGTTGGCGTACGCCCAGACCTCGACGACATCCCCCTCCTCGTGGTTCCAGGTCATCGGCAGCAGATGCACCATCGGCTCACTGATCCACTGGCTCCGGAACAGGTGGTACATGTCCTTCGGGAAGCCGGCGGTGTCGACCGCGCCGAAGAAGGACGCCTTCACCGGGAAGACGTTGTACGGCGTGGGCTCCCCGATGTAGTCGATGCCGGACCACAGGAACTGTCCCGTGAACCACTTCCGGTCCCGGTCCTTCTTGTGGCCGTACTCGCCGCTCATCGTCCAGGACGCGAGGTTGTTGTCGTAGGAGGAGGTCGCCCGCCTGCCCGGGGTGTGGTTCTCGCCGGTGTTGAGGCGCTCCGGCTCCTGGTAGGTCCCGCGGGTGGAGGTCTCCGAGGATGACTCCGACTCGAACAGGAACAAGTGGGGGTAGGCGGCGTGCAGTTCGTCCACGGACTTGGCGGTGTTGTAGTTCAGGCCGAGTCCGTCGAGCTTGGCCAGCATGAGGTCGGCCGCCGAGCCCTTGGCCGGCAGGCGGCGGTATTTGTCGGAGCCGATGACGAGCGGGCGGGTGTCGTCGGCGGCCTTGATGGCGGAGATGATGCGGTCCGCCATGGCGAGTCCGGCGGTGGTCGTGGAGTCGGGGACCTCGTTGCCGATGGACCACATGATGACGGCGGGCGAGTTGCGGGCGGCCCGGACCATCTCGGTGGTGTCCTTCTCGCACCACTCGTCGAAGAACCGGCCGTAGTCGTAGCGGTTCTTCCCGGTGCGCCAGCAGTCGAAGTTCTCCACCAGCAGCACGATGCCCAGTTCCTCGCAGACCTCGATGGCCTCCGGTGCCGGCGGGTTGTGGGAGGTGCGCAGGGCGTTGACTCCCATCGACTTCATGATGGTCATCTGTCTGCGGACCGCGTCCTTGCTCACCGCCGCGCCGAGCGCGCCCAGGTCGTGGTGCAGGTCGACGCCCTTGAGCTTGGCGTGGACGCCGTTGAGGTGGAAGCCCTCGTCCGGATCGAGGCGGAAGGTGCGGATGCCGAAGGGGGTGCGGTAGGTGTCGACCGCCTTGCCGCCGACCCGGAGTTCGGTGTGGAGGGTGTAGCGGTGTGGGTCGGTGAAGTCCCACAACCTGGGTCGTGCGACGGTGAGTTCATGGGTTTCCGTCGCGCGGTCGCCGATCGCGACGGTGGTGGACGCCCGGGCGACCGCGCGGCCGTCGGCGTCGACGACCTTCGATCTCACCTCGACCTCCTGCGCGGCGCCCGACGCGTTCAGCACGGACGTCAGCACCCGTACGACGGCCCGCTCCCCCGTGACGTCCGGCGTCGTGACGTACGTGCCCCAGCGCTCGACGTGCACCGGCTCGGTGACGACCAGCCGGGCTTCGCGGTAGATGCCGCTGCCCGAGTACCAGCGGCTGCTGGGGAGCTGGTTCTGCACCTTGACCGCGATGACGTTCTCGGTCGTGCCGTCGGTGTGCAGCAGGTCGGTGAGATCGAAGGCGAAGCCGGTGTAGCCGTAGGGGTGGCGGCCGACTTCCGTGCCGTTGCAGTAGACGTACGAGTCCATGTAGACGCCGTCGAACTCCACCGAGATCCGGCGGCCCGCGAACGCGGGCGGCAGGGTGAAGGCGAGGCGGTACCAGCCGAGGCCGCCGGGGAGGAAGCCGGTGCCGCTGGTCGTGCCGTGCTCGGTGGTCGGGGTCTGCTCGATGCTCCAGTCGTGCGGGACGGCGAGCTCGCGCCAGGCCGAGTCGTCGTATCCGGGTGCGGCGGCGTCGGCGTAGGCGCCGGTCGGGTCGGTGATGCCGCCCGGGTTGACCAGCGCGAAACGCCAGCCGTCCCGCAGGGCGACCGTACGGCGGCCGGATGCGCCCGCGACCGCCTCGGCGGCCCGTGCCACCGGGGCGCCCAGCAGCACCCCGGCCGCGGGTGCGGTCGTAGAGGCGATCAAAACCGATCTGCGAGTGACCGTCATGGCGGCTCTCCCTCATCAGGGCCCAGAAGTACTCACAACTGATCGTGAACAAACAGATTCTGACGGCGGGCCACGCGCGGACGTCAAGGGTCGTGCGAGGTGCTTCTCCTCCACCGGAGACTTCGGCCGAATCGCTCTCTTGACTCGAAATGCCGGACGGCACCGGGTGCCCGTTCGCGCGCGGCTGCGACGCACTAGGCTGGAACTGAAGTGATTCAGCTGTTCACTGTGCGTACGCGCGATGGAGCGACGACGATGAGCCCGGTGTATCCGTTCGACGAGGCCGCCACGGCCCGGGCTGTCCTAGACGGCGAGGGCACGGTGACCGAGTGGGGCGAGGGAGCCCGGCGACTGCTGGGCTGGACGGCCGACGAGGTCGTGGGACGCCCCGTCGCCGAACTGATCGAGGGCCCGCCGCCCGCCGTCCGGCGATCCCGCTGGAACGGAACGGTCACTTTGCGCCACCGGGACGGCCGTACGGTGACCGTGTGGTTGCTCGTCCACCACCGGCCACCCCGGGACGGCGGTACCCGCGACTGGCTCGTCGTCACACCCCTGGAGGGCGACCGGCCGCATCCGGCGGACGATCCACTGGAGCAGGCCGGTCTCGCCCAGTCCCCCTGTGCCGTCGCGATCTACGACGAGCGGCTACGGCTGTACCGGATCAACGCCGCCATGGCCGAGGTGCTCGGACTGCCCGAGGAGCGGGTGCGGGGGCTGCGCGTGCCCGAGCTCAGCGGCCGGGCGGACGGCGACACGATCGAACAGCAGCTGCACCGGGTGCTGACGACCGGCCGCGGGGACGACGTACGTGCCTATGTGCCGATGGGCGTGTACGGCCGGATCAACGCCTGGCTGGCCCGGATGGCGCCGATCACCGATGCCGCGGGGCGGGCGCGCGGGGTGTGCATCGCGGTGCACGACTTCACCGAGCAGTACGAGGCACGGGAGCGGCTCCAGCTGGTCAACGAGGCGAGCGTCCGCATCGGCACGACCCTCGACATCACCCGCACGGCACAGGAGCTCGCGGACGTCTGCGTGCCCGCGCTCGCCGACTTCGTCAGCATCGACCTCCTGGACCCGCCCGAGCCCGAGGGCGAGCCCTCCACCCGGCCGGTGACCGCGCCGGTCACGCTCCGTCGGGCGGCTCATCAGTCGGTGAATCCGGGCAGCCCCGAGGCCGTCCTCAAGCCTGGCCAGGTGGACGTGTATCCGACGGCCTCGCCCCAGGCGGACTCGTTGCTGGCCGGCCGCACGATCGTCGCCGCGGTGCCCTCCGGCGGCCTCACCAAATGGCTGACCTGGGACAAGGCCCGAATGGAGCAGGTCGGCGACTTGGGCATCCACGCCACGATGTCCGTGCCGATCCGGGCCCGTGGCGCGACCCTGGGCGTCGCGGTCCTCACCCGCTTCCGCCGCCCGGGCCCCTTCACACCGGACGACGCACTGCTGGCCGAGGAGATCACGGCCCGCGCCGCCGTCTGCATCGACAACGCCCGCCGCTACTCCCGCGAGCGCGCCACGGCCCTCGCCCTCCAGCGCAGCCTGCTCCCCCAGTCACTGCCGCGCACGGCCGCCGTGGAAGCCGCCTCGCGCTACCTTCCCGCGGCCCGGGCCGGAGTGGGCGGCGACTGGTTCGATGTGATCCCGCTGTCCGGGATGCGGGTCGCGATGGTCGTGGGGGACGTCGTCGGTCACGGCATCCAGGCCTCGGCCACCATGGGGCGCCTGCGCACCGCCGTCCGCACCCTCGCCGACATCGACCTGGCCCCGGACGAGCTGCTCACCCACCTCGACGACCTGGTCGTACGGCTGTCCGCGGAGGCCGGCAGCGAAGGCAGCACCGGCGAAGTGGGAGCGACCTGTCTGTACGCCGTGTACGACCCGGTCTCACGGCGTTGCACACTGGCCCGCGCCGGGCATCCGCCACCCGTCATGCTGCCGCCCGGCGGCCGGCCCCGGCAGGTCGACCTGCCCGCGGGACCGCCGCTGGGCCTGGGCGGGCTGCCGTTCGAGTCGGCCGAGGTCGAGCTGCCCGAGGGCACGGTGCTCTCGCTCTACACCGACGGGCTGATCGAGTCCCGTGAGCGGGACGTCGACGTCGGCCACGCACTGCTCTGCGATGCCCTCGCCGCCCCTTCCGGTTCCCTGGACGAGACCTGCGACCGCGTCCTGCACACCCTGCTCCCCACGGGCGGCGCCTCCGACGACGTGGCCCTGCTGCTCGCCCGTACCCAGGGGCTGCCCGCCTCCCGCGTCGCGACCTGGGACATCCCGGCCGACCCGGCGCTGGTCGCCCCGATCCGCAAGCAGGTCCTCGGTCAGCTCGACATCTGGGAGCTGCCCGAGGCCTCCTTCACGGCGGAACTGGTGGTGAGCGAGCTGGTCACCAACGCCATCCGGTACGGCGCCCACCCCATACGGCTGCGACTCATCCATGACACGACCACGCTGATCTGCGAGGTGTCCGACACCAACCACACGGCTCCGCATCTGCGGCGCGCCAAGACCTGGGACGAGGGCGGCCGCGGTCTCCTGCTGGTCGCCCAGCTCACCCAGCGCTGGGGCAGCCGGCACACCGCGGACGGCAAGACCATCTGGGCGGAGATCGGACTGCTCGACGACGCGTGACGCGCCGGGGCGCGGTCAGGGCGTGTCGGACAGCCAGGGACGGACCTGTTTGCGTGCCTCGTGCAGTCGGGACTTGAGGGTGCCCAGCGGGATGCCGGCGCGTTCGGCGGCCTCGGCGTAGTCCAGCTGGCAGATGTCGCGGTACACCAACGGCGCCACCAGATGCGGATGTTCGCGCTCCAGCCGGTCCAGCGCGTCCAGCAGGTCGACGCGGGAACCGGCGATCACACTGGTCGTCCGCGGGTCGACGTACTGCGCGGCGTCGATCGGGGCGGGCTGTTCGGCGGCCCGCCGCTTGAGTTCGCGGTACTTCTGGCGGGCGCAGTTGGCGACGACGGTGTAGAGCCAGGTGCTGAAGCGGCTGCGGCCCTCGAACCCGGTGATCTTCCGGGCCACCTGGAGGAGGACGTCCTGCGCGGCCTCCTCGGCGTCCTCGCGGTTGGGCAGGAACCGCCCGCAGCGCCGGACGACTTCGGGCCGGATCGCCTGGAGCAGCTCGTCGAGGGCGGCGGCGTCGCCCGCGGCCGCTCGCCGGGCCAGGTCCTCGGTCGGCGCGGCGTCGGGCACGTGGGCTCCCCCGGTATTCGGTACGGATCTTCGATGTGGATCTGAGGCCAGGCATGATAGTCGTATGCACTCCGTCGAGCGGATCGGGCGCTACCGCCTCGAACGCCGTCTGGGCACCGGGGCGTTCGGCACCGTCTGGCTCGCCCACGACGACGATCTCGAGGCCCCGGTGGCTGTGAAGGTGCTCGCCGACAACTGGGCGCACCGGCTGGACGTCCGCGAACGCTTCCTGTCCGAGGCGCGGATGCTGCGCCGGGCCGGCTCCGACCGGGTCGTCCAGGTCTACGACATCGGGGAGCTCCCGGATGGCAGACCGTACTTCGTGATGGAGTACGCCGACGGCGGCACCCTCGCCGACCTCCTCACCGACGGTCCGCTGCCCGTGCCTGAGGCGCTGCGGCTGACGGCGTCGGCGGCCCGGGGTGCTGCCGCGCTGCACGAGGCGGGGATCGTGCACCGGGACATCAAGCCGTCCAACGTGCTGCTGCGCACCTCCCCCGGCGGCGCCTGGCGGGTGCTGCTCGCCGACCTCGGGCTGGCCAAGAGCCTGGCGGAGGCGTCCGGTCTCACCCTGGCCGCGGGTTCGGCCGGATACCGGCCGCCCGAGCAGGCAGGGCCCGGCGCGGGTATCGACGAGCGGGCCGACGTGTACAGCCTGGGCGCGGTCGGCTACCACCTCGTCACCGGCACGGTCCCGGGTGAGCCCGGGCAGGTCGTACCGCCGGTGCGGCTCCGCCCCGACCTCGACCTCGGCGTGCAGCGGGCCCTGTTGCGCGCGCTGGAACCGGACCGCGGGCGCCGCTGGCCCACGGCCCGGGCCTTCGCCGAGGAGATCGAACGGCTGGCATCCCTGGCCCCACGCCCCCGGCGCCCCCGTAGGGCCATGGTTCTGGCCGCCTCCGCGCTGCTGCTCGCCGCTGCCGTCACCGTGCCCCTGGTGCTGGTGACCCGTGAGACGCCGGCGCCGGACATCCGCGTCGTGGACTCCACCGGCCGGGTGGTGGCCGAGGTGCCCGGCGAGTGGGCTCGGCAGGTCCGCGACTCGGGGTGGGATCCGGCGTCGATCGGCCTGCGCTCGGGGCGCGAGCCGGGGTTCGCCGTCGCCGACGACCTGGCGAAGTGGCAGGACCTGGCCTCGGACGTGAACGGCGTGTTCGTCGGCCTGAGCGAGCAGGGCGATGTCACCGGGCGGGTGAACGCGCTCGCCCACACCGGCTGCCACTACGACGGCGGCCGCGCGTACACCGGCGCGCAGTGGCACGGCCGGGTCCGCACCTGGACCGACTGTGCGGACGGCAAGGGTTCGATCACGGAGGCCGGTCTCACCCCGGCCGACGGCGACGCGCAGCCTCAGGTCTATGTACAGATCCGCCAGAACGGCGATCCCTCCCGGTCAGGGCGCATCCTGGACTCGGTGCGGGGGAACGGGTGAAGGGCGCGAACTTTTTCCGCTCCTCGCGCATCGGACAGGAGTGACGGGGCACAAGGCGCCGTACGCACACGTCACGACGGGTGCGGGACACCTCAGGAGCGTTGAGAACCATGGCGAACACCTACCGGTCCGTACGCCCGGCGACCCTGCTGGTCAGTGCCGTCGCGGTGCTGGGGCTGCTGACCGGCTGCGGCAACGGCAGCGACAGCAGCAACACCGCGAGCACTCCGCAGACCCTGCCCGGCACGGCAGGTCCCGCGACCGGCACCAGCACCCCCGCCTCGGGCGCCCCCTCGACCACGCGGCCGAGTGCCACCACCGAGGCTCCGGGGAGCACGACGCCTTCGTCGTCCCCCACGAAGGGCACCGAGGAACCCGCCACCGGCACCCGCTGCCACACCTCCGAGCTGAGCGCGTCCGTCGGCCGCAACAACCCGGGGGCCGGACAGGAGAACTACCCGATCGTGCTGACCAACACCTCGTCCCGGACCTGCACCGTGCGCGGCTACCCGGGCGCCGCCTTCATCGACGCGTCCGGCAAGCAGCTGGGACCGGACCCGGTGCGCTCGTCCGACTCACCCACCACGGTCACTCTGAAGCCGGGCAGCAGCGCGTGGGCCGGTCTGACGTACTCCAACCCCGAGATCAGCGGGGCCCGGACGGCCACGCCGGCCGACCTGCTCGTGACCCCGCCGGACGAGCGCGACTCGCTCAAGGTCGCGTGGACGTCCGGTGAGGTGCCCGTGGGCGGCAACGCGTCCTCGGTGCGTCTGACGGCGTTCAGTCCCGGCACCGGCGACTGACGCTCCGCGGTCAGCGATGCCCACCGTCATGCCGGTGGCCGTCGCCGTCGCCGTACCCATCGCCGTCCCCGTGCCCGTCTCCGTATCCGTCCCAGCCGTACTGGCCGTTCCACGAGCAGTAGTAGTCGTAGTAGCAGGTCGGATACGCGGTCGGCGTGGGCTGTGCGGTCGACGGTGTGGCGGTCGGGGTCGGCTTGGGCGTGGCGGTCCGCGTGGGCGTCTTCGAAGGTGTCGCCGGGGTGGGGGACTTCGAGGCGGTTCCGGCGGCCCAGTTGACGACCTCCATCTGGAGGTCGGCCTCGGCCGTGTCGATCACCCAGCGCTGGGCCGCGCTGTCGTCGCGGTTCTTGAGTACCAGCGCCCCGGTCCCGTCGTCGGCGGCGGAGGTGAGGGCGAGGTCCTGGGCCCAGCGGGGTATCAGGCTGCCCTGGAGGGTGAAGTCGTAGCGGACGTTCTTCGTGTCCGGCCGGGACGTCCCGGTGCAGGGGGCGAGCTTGATGGAGTAGCCGAGGTGGGAGTCGAGGCAGAGGTCGGGGTCGGCGACGTTGCGCAGGAGTCCGTCGGGCTCGTACGACCACTGCTGGGCGGCCACGGAGGAGCACGTGGTGGCCTCGGCCTCCGCGCCGTCGACGGCCTTCTTGCCCTTGACGGCGATGCACAGGCCGGAGTCGACGTTGTGCAGCCGTCCGCGCAAAGCGCCGTCCGTGTCCTCGCCCGCCCCGACCCAGGAGGGGTTGCCGGCCGATGTGCCCGCGCCGGTGGCGGGCGCCTCGGAGGGGCGGTCGCCGTCGGCCGGCGTGGTGTCGTCCCCCGAGCCGAACGCGGACCACAGGACCAGGGGAAGGACGATCAGGCCGCTCACGATCGCGACGGCCGTGGTGACGTTGCGGCGGCGCGCGGCGCGGCGGGCGGCCTTGTGGGCCGAGCGCGGAGAGGGCGGGCGCGCGGCGGGCACCGCAGGAGCCCACTCCTCGCCCGCGACAGGCGGTTGCGGGAAGGAGAACACCCCGGGGGACGCCACCCCGGAGGACACCACCCCGGAGGACATCACGCCAGGTGACACCGCCTCGGGGGACACCGCCTCCGGAGACACCATGTCAACCGCTTCGGGCACCCCGGCCCTGGCCTCCATGTAGGCCCGCGCGCCCCAGCCGAGGACTGCTTCGGCGAGTGCCAGGCCGAGCGCGCCGTTGAAATGGCCGAGCTGGTCGGCTGTGTGGCGGCAGTGCTTGCAGCCTTCCAAGTGCGCGCGCAGGTCCGGGTCGACGTCGACTCCACCGCGCCGGTAGGTGACGTCGAGCATCCGCTGGAATTGCAGGCACTCCTGCTCGGGGGCGAGTTCGCGGTGGACGTGGAGGCACTCCTCGCGAAGCCGCTCCCGCGCGCGCCGCAGTTCGACGCGCGCGTCCGGTTCGTCCAGGCCGAGCAACGCGGCCGGTACGCGCAGCGGTTCGGCCTCCACCTCGATGTGCCAGAGCACGCAGCGGGCCGACTGGGGCAGCCGCTGGAAGGCCCCGGACAGCAGGCGCCGGTCCGGGGCCGGGAGCAGCCGGGCAGCTGCGCGGTCCCCGCTCTCGCCCTCGGCTCTCAGCTCGGGGTGGAGCAGTTCGCGTCTGTGGTCGCTGTCCCACTCGGCGGCGATCCGGCGCACCGTGACGAGCAGATGGGGCCGCCAGGCGGCGGTCGGCCCGGTCTGCCGCAGGGATTCCCCGAAGAGCCTCGTGAAGGCCGCCGTGGTGAGCATGCCGGCGGGACGCGGGCCGTCGGTGCACAGTCGCGCATAGGCGAAGGCCGCTTCCCAGTGCCGGTCGAGGAGTTCACCGACGGGGTGCAGCGCGGGTGCCGTTCCCGTCCATTTCCTCAGCTCGGTGCTCAGGTGTTCGTCCGTCGCCCCGAAGTGCGGCGCGGGCGTGGGGGAATTCGGCAGGCCTGCGTCTTTCACGGCTGCATTCCTCTCAAGGCATGCGACATAAAGTACATACCAAGGGGTATGTGCATGATCATTTCTGTCTGTACGCCGACAAGGCACACCTTTGCACAGCTCAGCGAGGCGGAACAAGGGATCTCGCGGTTTTGTGGATTGCCCGCCCATGGGGGAGACTTGACCGAATGTCAATCGGGGAGCTTATGGGGATCCATAACCGATTGGCGCTGTATCGACATAGAAATAGCGGGCGCCATTCGGTACGCCCCGGGCGGCACCCCGTACCGCTCCCGGAACACCCGATTGAAATGGAAGGGGCTGGCAAAGCCCGAGGCCGCAGCCACCCGCTCCACCGTCAGATCGGTGCTCTCCAGCAGCCGGGCGGCATGCAGCAGCCGAGCCTCGCGCAATGCCCTCATCGGCGACTGCCCGAACGTCCGAGTGAACAGGTGCGCGAACCGGGACGGCGACAGCGCCACCTGCTCGGCCAGCGAGCGAACGGTGTGCGGGGCGCCCGGGTCGGCGGCGATCAACGCCTGAGCCCGACGCACCCGGGGATCCACACCGGGCCGGGACGACGGCGTCCGCGCGGTGGCCGCCGTGAGCAGGACGATCTCCTCCAGCGAGCACAGCGCGAGCTCCCGGGCGGCGGTGCCGTGGGCGACGGCCACCCGGTCGTCGCCGGGCCCGGTCGCCGGCGGTGTCCCGGTGCCCGTCCAGCGACCGTCGGCGAGCATCCGCCGGAACGCGGCCTCGACCCGGCCGTGCACCCCGGCCGGCGTGGGGGTGACGACGTACATCCCGTCCCCGGTGTCGTACGGGCTCAGCCAGGACGGCCAGGACGGACGGGCCTGGCAGTGCACCCACCAGAACTCCCAGCGCCCGGCGCCCGGTTCGACCCCGTAGCCGTGCCGGACGCCCGGCGCGAGCACGACGAGGTCCCCGGCTGCCGCCTGCACCCGGGCGCTCCCCTGACGCAGCCATCCCCGCCCCCCGGTCGTCCAGGTGAACAGCCAGCTGTCCGCGCCGCGCGGGCGGTGGACGGCGTAGCCCTCGCCCTGCTCGAAGCGGCCGACCACCACCAGGCCGGGCGGCGGCGCCGGGTCGCCGGGGACAGCAGCCTCGGGCAATCCGTCAGCACTCATGGGCATCCTCCTGATGCGCACGGCGGCCTAGCGTGATGTACCGAGGACACCCGACCGAGGAGTGGACGCATGACAGCCACGGACATCGGCGCCACCGGCGCTCCCATCCTGACCGAGGCCGGCCTGACACGCTTCCAGGAGGACGGCTTCACGGTCGTGCGCGGACTGTTCGGGTACGACGAGATCGACCGGCTGTGTGATGAGTTCGCGGCGCTGCACGCGGCCGGGCCGGTGCCGGGGCACTTCGAGCCGTGCGCGTCCGCCGACCCCCTGCTCACCCATCCGAGGGTGATGCAGCCGCACGAGATCAACGAGCTCGCGCTGCGCATGCTGCTGGATCGGCGGCTGCGTGAGGTGCTCGAAATCCTGCTGGGCGAGGAGGTACTGGCCGCGCAGAGCATGTTCTATTTCAAGCCGCCGGGGGCCCGGGGCCAGGCGCTGCACCAGGACAACTTCTATCTGCGGGTCGAGCCGGGCACCTGCGTTGCCGCGTGGGTGGCCTGCGAGGTGATCGACCGCGACAACGGCGGCCTGGAGGTCGTGCCGGGCACGCACCGGATGGACCTCTTCTGTCCCGAGGAGGCGGACTCCGAGCTGTCCTTCGCCCGGGAGTACGTGCCGCCCCCGGCCGGCTTGGCGGCCGTACCGGTCGACCTGGAGCCCGGGGACGTCCTGTTCTTCAACGGCAGCCTGGTGCACGGCTCACAGCCCAACCGCACCCCCGACCGGTTCCGCCGCTCCTTCATCGGCCACTATGTCGGCCGCTCGGCCGAACGCATCGGGCACTACTACCGCACGCTGGCGATGAGCGGCGAGCGGGTGCCGCTCGCGGAGAGCGAGGGCGGGGGTCCGTGCGGCACGGAGTTCGCACCGCACGGGCCCCATTGAGGTCAGTGGCCGACGATCGGATGCGGAGCGTAGGGCTGCTCCAGCTCTTCGATCTCCTTGTCGCTGAGCTCGAGTTCGACCGCCGCCACCGCGTCCTCGATGTGCCCGGGCCTGGCGGCGCCCACGATCGGTGCCGCCACCGTGTCCTGGTGGAGCAGCCAGGCGAGCGCGACCTGGGCGCGTGGGACACCCCGGTCGTCGGCGATGCGCGTCACGGCCTCGACGATCGTGCGGTCGCTGTCCGGATAGAGGCGGCGGCCGAAGTTGTCGCCGGCGCTGCGCTCGGTGACGGTGCCCCAGTCCCGGGTGAGGCGGCCGCGGGCCAGCGGGCTCCAGGGCAGGACGCCGACGCCCTGGTCGGCGCAGAGGGGCAGCACCTCGCGCTCCTCCTCGCGGTAGAGGAGGTTGTAGTGGTTCTGCATGGCGACGAACTTCGTCCAGCCGTGCCGCTCAGCCGTGTACTGCATCTTCGAGAACTGCCAGGCGTACATCGAACTCGCCCCGAGATAGCGGACCTTGCCCGCTTTCACCAGGTCGTGCAGCGCCTCCATCGTCTCCTCGACCGGCGTGTCCGGATCGAAGCGGTGGATCTGGTAGAGGTCGACGTAGTCGGTGCCGAGGCGGCTGAGGCTGTGGTCGATCTCCGCCATGATCGCCTTGCGGGAGAGTCCGCGGCCGTTGGGGCCGGCATGCATCCGGCCGTTCACCTTCGTCGCCAGCACAATCTCGTCACGTACCGCGAAGTCCTTCAACGCCTTGCCGACGATCTCCTCGCTCGTGCCGTCGGAGTAGACGTTCGCGGTGTCGAAGAAGTTGATCCCGGCGTCCAGCGCCTGCCGTATCAGCGGGCGTGACGCCTCCTCGTCGAGGGTCCACTCGTGCACGCCGCGGTCCGGCAGACCGTAGGTCATGCAGCCCAGACAGATCCGCGAGACGTCCAGACCCGTCGAACCGAGCTTCACGTACTGCATCGCTGGTGCTCCTGCCTTCGGGGGTGGCTACCAGAGCGGAGGGTACGTCGTCGTCCCGCCGGCCCATGCCTTCACCGTTCCCCTCCGGACGGCCTGACCCACGCTTGACTGCGCCCGCGCGCAGGAGATTTGATCATCGACGTGCCGCAGAACGTCAGAGCAGTCACCCGGGTCGGAGCCCTCGGAGCGGTCGCGGGTCTCCTCCTCGCCATGACTGCCTGCGGGTCTTCCGGCGACGCGACGTCCGCCGAGATGCGGCTCCCTCCGCGCAACGCCGGCTTCGACTACCAGATCGGCGGCGCCTACAAACCGCCGTCCGGCGTCCGCATCGTCGCCCGCGACCGTTCGGCGTCCCCGGCCCCCGGCCTGTACAACATCTGCTACGTCAACGCCTTCCAGGCTCAGCCGGACGCCGAACAGGAGTGGCCCGCCGACCTGTTGCTGCGCGACGCGGACGGCGAGGCCGTCATCGACGAGGACTGGGACGAGGCGCTGCTGGACATCGGTACGGCGGCCAAGCGCGAACGGATCGCCGAGCGGGTCGACGAGTGGATCGACGGCTGTGCCGACAAGGGCTTCGACGCCGTCGAGCCGGACAACTACGACAGCTACACCCGCTCGGACGGCCTGCTCACCGCGGACGACGCCACCGCCTTCATCGCCCTGCTCTCCCGGCACGCCCACGCCCGTCATCTCGCCATCGGCCAGAAGAACACCGTGGAGCTGGCCGGACAGCGGAAGAAGGCCGGGCTCGACTTCGCGGTCGCCGAGGAGTGCGGGCAGTACGACGAGTGCGGAGTGTACGCCGAGGTCTTCGACGATCGGGTGGTCGACGTCGAGTACACCGACAGCGGCCTGCGGAAGGCCCTTTCGGGCTTCGGCGACCGGCTGAGCATCGTGCGCAGGGACGTGATGGTGACGACGCCGGGCAGCAAGGGGTACGTGCGCCGGACCCGCTGAACCCCCGTTGCTGCCTGTAGGTGACCGACCGGCGTGGGAGCGGCCGGGCGGTCGGCCCGGTCCCGCATTCTCGGCGCAGACGACCGGCGTCCGGCCGGTCGTGGCCGTGCGGGAGGCACAGGGTGCGGACACGTCTCAGAACGCTGACAACGCTGAGGACACTGCTCGGGCTGGCGGTGCTGGCCCTCGGCCTCGTCTCGCCGGCCTGGGCACGGCCGCACCCGGAACAGGCACCGGCGGCCGACGCCCCGGCCACGCTGTGTGCGCCCGCGGGAACCCTCCGGGGCCCGGGCGGCCAGCGGGCCTCGGTCAGCCTGTGCGCGGGCAGCGGCACCCCGACGATGGCCGTCTCGGCACCCGCGACCTGCCGTCGGTCCGCGTGTCTCACCTCGGGCACCTGGACGGCCCGCCGCGACGGGACGACGGTGGCGTCCGGGCCGCTTCCCGGCTCGCAGGCCTACCCCGGCCCGGGGACCTACGACATCGAGGCCGAAGTCCGCGTACGGTCCGCGCCGGCGGACGTGGACCTGCACGGCACCGTCCGGGCCACGCTGACCCTGACCGCCGCGAAGCCGGAGCCGACGCACAGCGTCCGGGTCGACCGGAACACGCTGCGGTCCGGCTCCGTGACCACGGTGACGTACACCGTCTCGCGCGACAGCGACCGCGGCGACGGCAGCGCACGCTTCGGGCTCATCGGTGAGGAGGCCTCAGGGGTAGAGCTGACCACCGCCGACGCCCGCTGCGTCAATCCGCTGACCGGCCGCCACCCGTCGAAGACGCGGCAGATGTACGCCCTCGACTGCGCGCTCACCGACCTCCAGCCGGGGAATCCCGCCACGGTCGTGGTGCGCGTCGCGGTCAAGGACACCTGCTCCACCGTCGTCTCCAAGGTGGGCTACTGGATGCCGCAGGGCCAGGCCGTGTACACCGGCGGCATGCTCGTGGGGCCGACGGTCGGCTGCGGGTAGCTCAGGGGTCCAGGAGGTCCAGTGCCCGCTCCCAGCCGAACTCCGGCCGCCTGCCGTGTTCGTCCGGCTCCCCCGAGTACGGCTCGCCGAAGCGGACGCCCATGCCGCGCAGCCGGGTGAGGCTGTCGTTGTAGGCGGGGTGGGCGGCCAACGCGTCGGCGACACACGGCAGTACGGCGACGGGGACACCCAGGCCGTACGCCTCGCACAAGGTGGCCACGGCGAGGGTGTCGGCGAGGCCCGCCGCCCACTTGTTGACGGTGTTGAAGGTGGCGGGCGCGACCACGACGGCGTCGGGCGGCGGGAACGGGCGCGGATCGCCGGGGGTGCGCCAGGCGGAGCGGATGGGGCGGCCGGTCTGCGCCTCGACCGCCGCGGTGTCGAAGAAGCCGCCCAGCGCGACGGGTGTCGCGATGACGCCGACCTCCCAGTTCCGTTCCTGCGCGGCGGTGATCAGCTTGCTGACGTCCGCGGCGATCCCGGCCGCGCAGACGACGACGTAGAGGAAGGGCTTCCCGTCCGGTTGGGTCACGCGGGAACCCTACTCAAGCGGGAAGGACCGCCCGCGTTCGGCTTCGGGCCGGGCGCCGAAGACGCGCCGCTGCCGCTCCTCGATCCGTAGGTCGTTGATGCTGGCCTCCCGCCGGGTCATCAGCCCCTGCGCGTCGAACTCCCAGAGCTCGTTGCCGTACGAGCGCCACCACTGGCCGTCGACGTCCCGGCACTCGTACTGGAAACGGACCGCGATGCGGTCGCCGTCGAAGGCCCACAGGTCCTTGCGGAGCGCGTAGTCCCGCTCGCGCTCCCACTTGGCGGTGAGGAACTCGACGATCTCCTCCCGGCCGGTGACGAAGGTGTCGCGGTTGCGCCAGACCGAGTCCTCCGAGTAGGCGAGCGAGACCCGGTGCGGGTCACGGGTGTTCCATGCGTCCTCGGCGGCCTGGACCTTCTGCGCGGCGGTCTCCCGGGTGAACGGCGGCAGGGGCGGGCGTTCGGTCACGGCTCCTCCTCGATCAGGCGGAGAACGTGCGTTCTCCGGGTCGGCTGCTACCGTAGGAGAACGCTCGTTCTCGCGTCAAGGAGTGGTCGGTTCATGGACAGCGCAGTCGCCCGGGAGCAGGCGCTGGACGCCGCCGAGGAGCTGTTCTACGGACGGGGCATCCAGTCCGTCGGCATGGACGACATCCGCGGCGCCTCGGGGGTCTCGCTCAAGCGGCTCTACCAGCTCTTCCCGGCGAAGGAGCAGCTGGTCGAGGCGTATCTGGAGCGCCGGGACTTGCGCTGGCGCGGGCGGCTGGCCGAGTTCGTGGCGGGACACGAGGATCCCGGGCAGCGGATCCCGGCCGTCTTCGACTGGCTGGAGCTGTGGTTCGGCGAGGCCGGCTTCCGCGGCTGCGCGTGGATCAACTCGTACGGCGAACTGGGCGCGACATCCACTCGTGTGGCCGAACGGGTCCGGGCGCACAAGCAGGCGTTCCGGGACTACGTCGGGGTGCTGGTGGACGAGGCGGGGCTGGACCCCGCGCTCGCTCCGGGCGTGTATCTGCTGGCCGAGGGCGCCATGGTCACGGCGGGAATCACCGGGAGCACGGCGCCCGCGGCTCAGGCACGGGAGGCGGTACGGCTGCTGCTCGCGTCCCGCCCTTGAAGGCGGGCCGGGTTCAACTCGCCGTATCGGAGACGGTGATGGCGCCGACCGGGCAGGCCCGGGCCGCCTCGCGCGCCATGGGGTCGCCGCCGCCGTCCTCCCGGCCCGGCAGCAGGGTGCTGAATCCGTCGTCGTCCTGGGTGAAGACGCCCGGGGCGGCCAGGGCGCACTGGCCCGCGCCGATGCAGACGTCCGTGTCGATGTCGATATGCATGAGGGGAGCCTCTTACCAGGTCACGGGGAGTTCCAGCATCCCCTGGACCGTGTCGCCGGGTTTGAAGGGGATCTCGTCCGCCGGCGCGTCGAGGCGGAGCCCGGGCAGACGGTCGAACAGGGCGTGCAGGGCGATCTCCAGCTCGGCGCGGGCCAGGTTCTGACCGAGGCACTGATGGATGCCGAAGCCGAACGCCACGTGGTGGCGGGCCGAGCGGTGCCAGTCCAGGGCATCGGGTTCGGCGTAGACGGCCTCGTCGCGGTTGATGACCGACGTCGAGAAGAGGACACCGTCGCCCTCGCGGATCGTCGTGCCGTCCACCTCGATGTCCACGGTGGCGCGGCGCAGCAGCCCGTCGGCGATCGACAGCAGACGCAGCAGCTCCTCGACCGCGGTGGGGAGCAGCGCCGGATCCGTGCGCAACTCCGTCAGGCGTTCGGGGTGCTGGAGGAGGGTGTACGTGCCCAGCGAGATCATGTTGGCGGTCGTCTCGTGCCCCGCGACCAGCAGGATGACCGCCAGGGAGATCAGCTCCTGGCGGGACGGCGCCCCCTCGCTCAGATGGACGAGTTCGTCGAGGATGCCGTCGCCGGGCTCCTTCTCCTTGCTGTCGATCAACTCGTCGAAGTACGCCTCGAGTTGGTCGCGTGCGTCCTGGGTGTCGGCGGCCGTCGGGCCGCGCAGCAGCCTTCGTGACTGTCCCTCGAAGAAGTGGTGGTCGGCGTAGGGGACGCCGAGCAGTGCGCAGATCACCATCGAGGGCACGGGCAGCGCGAAGGCGGTGACCAGCTCGGCGGGCGGTCCCTGCGCGATCATCGCGTCGAGCCGTTCGTCCACGATCTGCTGGATCCGCGGGCGGAGTTCGGTGGCGCGTTTGAGAGTGAAGCTGGGGATCATCATCCGCCGCTGGGTGCGGTGCTCGGGGTCGTCGACGCCCAGCAGCGCGGTCCTGCGGTTGCGCACCGCCGCGAAACGGGCGGTGGGGGCCGGGAAGTCCGGATGGGTGCGGTCGGTCGACAGGCGTGGGTCGGCGAGCAGGTTGCGGGCGAGGGCGTGCCCGGTGACCAGCCAGGCCGGGCGGCCGTCGTAGAGCTCGACACGGGTCAGCGGGCGCGCGGCGCGCAGCGGGTCGTAGGCGGTCGGCGGCTGGTACGGGCAGGTCCGGTCCTGGGGGAAGGCGACGGGTTCCGTTTCCGTCATGGAGACCTCGCAGACGAAGTTGTGCGTCGTTCCGTTCGCCATTAGATGCCCGGGGCATCTAGCAAGACCACGACAAGTTCAGCCAGTTGGCCTCGCCGGGGAAAGTGGCCGGGGATCGTCGCCCGGAAGCGGTGTCGCCAGGGACGCCGACACCGGTCGCCCGGCCGCTTCCGGAACCACATCCCCCACAACACCGGCCTCTGCCGACGACAATCCGCTTACGTGCCCCGGCTCCATCGATCACGACGTCCTTCCACCCCCTCCCAAGGCGGGGAAATTCGGTTGCCGGTGGCGGGCTACGAACCACAGAATCCGGCCATGCCTACGATTCTCGCCTTCCTGCCGCTGACCGTCGCCGTTCCTTCGGTGCGGTGCCAGCAGCAGCCCGGCCACCTCTGGAGGCCCACGCTCGTCGCGTCATGACCGGCGCGCTCGTCTCGGGGCTGATCGCGGGCTACGGCATCGCCGTGCCGGTCGGCGCCGTCGGGACCTACCTCGTCTCCCTCACCGCCCGCACGTCCCTGCGGACCGGCGCCTGCGCCGCGCTCGGCGTCGCGACCGCGGACGGGCTCTACGCCCTGGTGGCGACGCTCGGGGGCGCCGCGCTCGCCGCCGCCCTGCTGCCGGCCCTCGCGCCGCTGCGCTGGGCCTCCGTCGTGGTGCTGGTCGCGCTGGCGCTCTGGGGTGCGGCCACGGCCGTACGCCAGTACCGCGCCCAACACCACACCACCCGCTCCGCGCCGCCGCCCCCGAGCCCCACGCGGGCCTATCTGGGGCTGCTCGGCATCACCCTCCTCAACCCCACCACCGTCATCTACTTCGCGGCCCTCGTACTCGGCACCCGGACCTCGGACACCGTCCAACCCCTGGAACAAGCGGTGTTCGTCCTGGCCGCCTTCATCGCGTCCGCCAGCTGGCAACTGGCGCTCGCCGGAAGCGGCGCGCTGCTCGGCCGCGCGCTGACGGGCCGGCGGGGGCGGCTCGTGACGGCGTTGGTGTCGAGCTGCGTGATCATGGCGTTGGCCGTGGGGATGGTGGTGTCGCCGTCGTGACGGACGGCTCTTCCGCCGGATCTCGTCGGCGCGGGTGGCGCGGGCCGGTGGTCGGCGTGCGCCGAAAGAGAAACCGGCGCGTGGTGTGGATGAATCCCGCGCGCGACGGTGTTGAAGTGGGGTGACTGTCAGTAGCCGAGAAAGGGACGGATGCCATGCCTCTTGAGGGCGAGTACGAACCCAGCCCGACTCAGTGGGTGCGTGAGCAGGTGGAGCTGTACGAGAGCTCCGGCGGCACCAAGGGAACGACCCTGATGGACACGGGGTTGCCCGTCATTCTGCTGTCGACCCTTGGCGCGAAGAGCGGCAAGCTGCGCAAGACGCCGCTGATGCGGGTCGAGCACGAGGGACGTTACGCCGTGGTCGCCTCGCTCGGTGGCGCTCCCAAGCACCCCGTCTGGTACTTCAACGTCCAGTCCGACCCCCATGTGGAGCTCCAGGACGGCCCGGTCAAGCAGGACATGACGGCCCGCGAGGTGACCGGCGCCGAGAAGGCCGAGTGGTGGGAGCGTGCCGTGGCGGCCTATCCGCCGTACGCCGACTACCAGAAGAAGACGGACCGGGAGATCCCGGTGTTCGTGCTGGAGCCGACCTCCGGCACGTGACCGCGTAAAGAATCTTGTCCCGCAGGACGCATGAACCAGCGCCCGTAGGGCATCCGTGCGTCAGGCCCCGCCGCGCTCCCCCGTCGCGGCGGGGCTTTCCCGTGCCTCACGGGCGGGCCGGTCGGTCACGTCGAAGAAGATCTCACCCGCCTCGGGGACGGTACGGTCGACGGTGCGCTTGATGCGGTCGGCGACCAGGGGCATGTCGAGCCCGACCTTCATCGTCTACAGCGCCTCCACGCTGTCGATCTCGGGCTGCGCCTCCAGCACGGCGCGGATCCGCGCGGCGGCCTCGGGGTCGGCGGCCTCCCCGATCAGCTGGTCGCGCGCGTCGCGGCCCAGCCGGTAGGCGACGTACACCAGCAGCGCACCGATCGCGAACGACGCGGACGCCTCCCACACCACCTGCCCGGTCGCCATGTGCAGCGCCATGCCGGCCGCGGCCAGGGTCACGCCCAGGACTGCGGTGCCGTCCTCGGCGATCACCGTGCGCAGGGCCGGATCGCGCAGCCGATCCCGGCCGCCCTGCCGGTGCGCCTGGTACAGCGCCCGTGCCAGTGAGGCGCCCTCGGCGACGAACGCGACGCCCAGCACGATCAGTCCGGCCACATATCCGCTGAACTTCTCCTCAGCGCCGTTCCTGAGGACCTCGAAGCCCTCGAAGAAGGAGAAGCAGCCGAGCAGGAACACCTCGTTCAGGCTGTCGGCCACGGAGTGCGCCGCCTCCGACAGCAAGGCGGGCGACCCGCGAGGAAGCCGCCGACCGTATCCCGCTCACCTTCGCCGACTGCCCTTCTCACCCCGGCTCACACCGTCTCGTCTGCGGAAATCGGGGAAACCGGAGGGGTAGTCGGAGTTGAGGAGCGGCTCATGAGCAGCGGGGACGACGGCAACAGCGCCTACGGCAGGAAGCCCTTCAAGCGGTCCAAGGCCCATTTCGCGGACCGGATCACCGCGGACGCCCGGGACGGCTGGCCGGTGGAGCCGGGCCGCTACCGGCTGGTGGTGAGCCGCGCCTGTCCGTGGGCGAGCCGGGCGCTGATCTCCCGGCGGCTGCTGGGCCTGGAGGACGCCCTGCCGTCGGCCGTCACGGACCCGATCCAGGACGACCGCAGCTGGCGCTTCACCCTCGACCCCGACGGCCGTGATCCGGTCCTCGGCATCCGATTCCTCAGCGAGGCGTACGACCGGCGCGAGACCGGCTACCCCGGCGGTGTGAGCGTGCCCGCGATCGTGGACGTACCGAGCGGGAAGCTGGTGACCAACGACTACCAGCAGATCACCCTGGACCTCGCCACGCAGTGGACGGCCCTGCACCGGGACGGGGCGCCCGATCTGTACCCGCGTGTGTTGCGGGACGAGATCGACACGGTCCTGGCGGAGGTCTACGAGGACGTCAACAACGGCGTGTACCGGGCCGGGTTCGCCGCGGAGCAGGAGGCCTACGAGGTGGCCTGCGCGGGCCTGTTCCGGCGGCTGGACCTGCTGTCGCGGCGACTGACGGGGCAGCGCTATCTGGTCGGCGACACGATCACCGAGGCGGACATCCGGCTGTTCACCACGCTGGTGCGTTTCGACGCCGTCTATCACGGCCACTTCAAGTGCAACCTCTGGAAGCTGTCGGAGAATCCGGTGCTGTGGGCATACGCCCGCGACCTCTACCAGACACCCGGTTTCGGTGACACCGTCGACTTCGACCACATCAAGCGGCACTACTACCAGGTGCACACCGGCATCAATCCGACCGGCATCGTGCCCCTCGGACCGGACCTGTCCGGCTGGCGGACCCCGCATCACCGGGAGCGGCTGGGCGGCCGGCCGTTCGGTGAGGGTACGCCGCCCGGGCCGGTGCCCGCGGCCGAGGAGGTTCCGGCGCGAGGGCGGCCCTGACCACACAGGAGGCAGTCGTGGGCAAGAAGCAGCAGAAGCTCAAACTCCCCCTCGCCTACAAACCCCTCGGGTTCGTGATCGGCTGGGCGGGCGGGGCGCTGGCGGGCGTCGCCTTCAGGACGACGTGGAAGGCGATCCGGCACGAGGACGACGCCCCCGACCCGCTGGACCGGGAGCGCGGCTGGGGCGAGATCCTGCTGGCCGCCGCCATCCAGGGCGCCATCTTCTCCGTGGTGCGCAGCGCCGTGAACCGCACGGGCGCGAAGGCCGTCGAACGCTCCACCGGTGTATGGCCCGCCGTGGACAAGAGCAAGAAGGCCGAAGGGCCCGAGTGACGCACCGGCCTTCCGGCGGGGCGACTAGCCCTGCTTCGGTGCCGTCGGCGGGACGCAGCGCAGGGTGAAGGAGTGGCCGGCCGGGTCGGCGTAGCCGCGCTCCTCGTGCGGGCCCGAGACGCCCTTGGCCTCCAGCGGGCGACCGCCGAGTCCCACGACTTTGCGCTCGGCCTCGTCGAGATCCGTCACGACGAAGTCGACGTGGGCCTGGAGGGAGTTCTCGGGGCGCGGCCAGCTCGGCGGCGTGGCGTTCACGTCGCGGCGGAACGCCATCCGTGTTCCGCCGGCGCCCATGATCTCCACCCGGTTGGCGGTCTCGTGCGTCTGCTCCGCCTCCAGCAACTCCTTGTAGAACTCAGCCAGCCTCTCGGGCTCGGCACAGTCGAGCACCACAAGGCCGGCTTCCACCAGTGCCATGTCTCCTCCGTCAGGGTCAGGGACGTACGGTTCCCCGCCCGTCCCGGTTAACCCCATTCACCGGATTCAGTCGGCTCTACCTTCTTGATCGGGTTGATCGAGCCATTCGTAGGGTTGGGTCGCCCAGGGGTGCTGGGTGTGGCTATCAGTCGGCTGCCGTC
>NZ_JBIUCC010000007.1:0-376673 GCF_044593495.1 Streptomyces sp. NPDC051963
GGGGACGTGGCGGGGGTGTCCGCCCGCAGCGGTTGGCGCGTCAACACGGGCACCTCTCCAAGAGACCGATTCCGCGCCGTGCCGAGGACGGACACCCCCGCCACGTCCCCGGCGGGGGGGGGTTTTGCGCCCGGGGCGGTTCGGGGGGGGGGGGGGCGGGGGGGGGGCCCCCCCCCCCCGGGGTCGAAGGGGCGGAGCCCCTTCAGGACGGGACGGGTAGGGGCGGCGGGGGCGAAAATCCACCCCCCCCCCGCACCCCACCAGGCACTACACCAGCCCAGGCCCCCGCACAGGAATCGACGTGAACGTCGGCGCAGGCGCCGGATCCTGGAAGAAGTCGTTGCCCTTGTCGTCCACCACGACGAACGCCGGAAAGTCCTCGACCTCGATCTTCCAGACCGCCTCCATGCCGAGCTCCTCGTACTCGACGACCTCGACCTTCTTGATGCAGTCCTGCGCAAGACGGGCCGCGGGCCCCCCGATGGAGCCGAGATAGAAGCCACCGTGAGAGCCACAGGCGTCAGTGACCTGCTTGCTCCGGTTGCCCTTGGCGAGCATCACCTTCGACCCCCCGGCCGCCTGGAACTGCTCGACGTAGGAGTCCATCCGCCCGGCGGTCGTCGGCCCGAAGGACCCCGACGCGTACCCCTCCGGCGTCTTGGCCGGCCCCGCGTAGTACACCGGGTGGTCCTTCAGGTACTGCGGCATCTCCTCACCCGCGTCAAGACGCTCCTTGATCTTGGCATGCGCGATGTCACGCGCCACGACCAGCGGACCGGTGAGCGAGAGCCGGGTCTTGACCGGGTACTTGGTCAGCTCGGCGAGGATGTCGTCCATCGGCTGGTTGAGGTCGATCTTGACGACGTCGGAGGACTCGTCGAGGTGCTCGTCCGTCGTCTCCGGCAGGAACCGCGCCGGGTCCGTCTCGAGCTGCTCCAGGAAGACCCCCTCGGTGGTGATCTTCGCGAGGGCCTGCCGGTCGGCGGAGCAGGACACGGCGATCGCAACCGGACACGAGGCCCCGTGCCGCGGCAGCCGCACCACCCGCACGTCATGGCAGAAGTACTTGCCGCCGAACTGCGCCCCGATCCCGATCTGCTGCGTCAGCTCGAAGACCTTCTCCTCCAGCTCCTTGTCCCGGAACCCGTGCCCGAGCGGCGAGCCCTCGGCCGGGATCTCGTCGAGGTAGTGCGCGGAGGCGTACTTGGCGGTCTTTAGCGCGTACTCGGCGGAGGTACCACCGACGACGATCGCCAGGTGGTACGGCGGACAGGCGGCCGTACCCAGCGAACGGATCTTCTCCTCCAGGAACTTCATCATGGAGGCCTCGTTCAGAACGGCCTTCGTCTCCTGGTAGAGGAACGACTTGTTGGCCGAGCCGCCGCCCTTGGCCATGAAGAGGAACTTGTAGGCGCCGCCGTCGGTGGCGTACAGCTCGATCTGGGCCGGGAGGTTGGAGCCGGTGTTCTTCTCGTCCCACATGGTCAGCGGGGCCATCTGGGAGTAGCGCAGGTTGAGGTTCAGATACGCGTCGTGGATGCCGCGCGACAGCGCCGCCTCGTCCCCGCCCTCGGTGAGCACGTTCTGCCCGCGCTTGCCCATGACGATCGCCGTACCGGTGTCCTGGCACATGGGCAGCACACCCGCGGCCGCGATGTTCGCGTTCTTCAGCAGGTCCAGCGCCACGAACTTGTCGTTGCTCGACGCCTCGGGATCGTCGATGATCCGCCGCAGCTGGGCGAGGTGCGCGGGCCGCAGATAGTGCTGGATGTCGTGGATGGCCTCCTCGGAGAGCTTGCGCAGCGCCTCCGGCTCGACCTTGAGGAACGTCCGCCCGTCGGCCTCGAAGGTGGAGACACCCTCGGAGGTCACCAGCCGGTACGGGGTGGTGTCCTCTCCCATGGGGAGCAGATCGGTGTACGCGAACGCAGGGTTGGGCGGGGGGGAAGTACGCGGCATCTCAGCCCATTCCTCACTCGGCAGACGGCTGCCCACCTCCATTGGCGGGCCTCACCAGCCTAGAACCTGTCCAAGGACGGAAGCTTGTGAGGTAAGGCTCAGTTGGTTGCCCACAGGCCTGGTCGCGATCTATCGCGTTTCGGTAGTCTGCTGTCGTGGACCTTCAGAAGCACACCGAACCCGCGCCCGCGGCGACCGAGCTCCGCGCCTCGGACGCCGACCGCGACCGCATCGCCGACATCCTGCGCGAGGCCCTGGCCGAGGGCCGCCTCACCGCGGACGAGCACGCCGAGCGGGTCGAGGGGGTGCTGAGCGCCAAGACGGTGGGCGAGCTGGAGGTCTTCATCCGGGACCTGCCGGCCGCGCACGAGCGACGCACCGCCCCGGCCTACACCCCGGCCCCGAACCGCCCCACCGACGCGATACCCACCGACCCTGACGACAATGTGGTGGCCGTCTTCAGCGCCGCCGTCCGCAAGGGCCGCTGGCGCGCGGGCCGCCGTATCCATGCGTACGCGATCTTCGGCAGCGTCGAGATAGACCTCAGCGAGGCGCTCTTCGAGTACCGGCAGATCGTGATCAAGGCCATCTCGGTCTTCGGCAACGTCGAGGTCCGCGTCCCGGAGAACGTGTCGTTGCGCGGCACCGGCGGCGGCGTCCTCGGCAACTTCGAGGTGGACACGCTCGATTCGGTCGAACCCGATGCTCCGGTTGTGTACGTCGACGGCTGGGCCGTCCTCGGCAACATCGAGGCAAGGCCCAAGCGGGGCAAGGCGGTTGCGGACATTCTGGATCGGGTGCATCGCAAGGTCGACAAGAGTTTGCGGAAGCATTTGGATCGTTGACGGTTGTGAAGTCTCTGCCTTCGAAGGGGGTTTGAAGACATTCGGCGGCCGTACGGCATCGCGCACGAAGCGCCGTATTCCAGCGGTTCGGAACACAGTGCATAGGCGTGCGCACAGCGGGTATCCCTTGCTGCATCGTCTCTCGCTCGCGAAGCCGTCGTCAGGAGTAGACCGTGCTGCAACCGCCGCATTCGTCCCTGCAGGTCGCTGCCGTTCCGGCCCAGCGGGTGCCAGTGCGAGACAGGGACCAAGACGCCCCTTGGCACACCGAGGCGGTGTGCCGGCGCGATGAGGCCGGCCTGTTCTTCGCCCCCTCCAAGGAGCCCACCGCCGCCCGCCTCTCCCGGGAGGAGGCGGCCAAGCGAGTCTGTGCGCGCTGCCCGGTCATGGTCGAGTGCCGCGAGCACGCGCTCCTGCAACCCGAGCCCTACGGCGTCTGGGGCGGCCTCACCGCCGCCGAGCGCCGCGTGGTCCTCGCCCGGCGCCGCCGCCGCGACATGGAACTGAAGAAGACGGCGAGGGCGGCGGGCCGCATAGCGCAGGCGGGCTGAGAAGCAAACGAAGGGCGCCCCCACCGCACCGGGGGCGCCCTTTCGATGCCGGTGAGTCCACCGACCTGCCGACCTACTTCGCCCGATCGAAGTCGATCGCGCTGTACGCCCGCAGCTTGCTCAACCGGTGCTCGGAGTCGATCCTCCGCACGGTCCCCGACTTCGACCGCATCACGATCGAGTCGGTCGTGGCGTTCTCCGACCGATACCGCACACCTCGCAGCAGCTCACCGTCGGTGATGCCGGTCGCGACGAAGAAGACGTTCTCCCCGGAGACCAGGTCCTCGGTCAGCAGCACGCGGTCCAGGTCGTGCCCGGCATCGAGCGCCCGCTGCCGCTCCTCGTTGTCCTTGGGCCACAGCTTGCCCTGGATCGTGCCACCGAGGCACCTCACGGCGCAGGCCGAGATGATGCCCTCGGGGGTGCCGCCGATGCCGAGCAGCATGTCGACGCCGGTGCCCTCGCGCAGCGCGTAGATCGAGCCCGCGACATCGCCGTCGGAGATCAGCTTGATGCGCGCGCCGGCCTCCCGGATCTCCTTGATGATGCCCTCGTGGCGGGGCCGGTCCAGGATGACCACGGTCACGTCCTCCGGCGTGGACCGCTTCGCCTTGGCGACCCGGCGGATGTTCACCGCCACGGGCGCGTTGATGTCCACGAAGTCGGCGGCCTCGGGGCCGGTGACCAGCTTGTCCATGTAGAAGACGGCGGACGGGTCGAACATCGACCCGCGGTCGGCGGCCGCGAGTACCGCGATCGCGTTCGGCATGCCCTTGGCGGTCAGCGTGGTGCCGTCGATCGGGTCGACGGCGATGTCGCACTCGGGCCCGGTCCCGTCACCGACCCGCTCCCCGTTGAAGAGCATCGGGGCTTCGTCCTTCTCGCCCTCGCCGATGACGACGACGCCGTTCATCGAGACGGTGGAGACTAGGGTCCGCATGGCGCGTACGGCAGCACCGTCGGCGCCGATCTTGTCGCCGCGCCCGACCCAGCGGCCCGCGGCCATCGCCGCGGCTTCGGTGACCCTGACCAGTTCCAGGGCGAGGTTGCGGTCGGGGGCCTCGGAGGGAACTTCGAGCTCGGACGGCAGATGATGATTCTCGGTCATCGGAACGCACCTTTCTGATACGGCGACGGCCGGATGAGGGTGATGGTCATGACTCTATCGTCAGGTCGACAGAATGAGCAGGGGGCCCCACGGATGAGCGGACCGGGGCACCTGCGACGATAGAGGGCGTGGCAGGTTCGAACGGCAAGCAGAAGACGGTCCGGGACATGGTTCTCTCCCTGGGCCTGATCGGGATCATGGCGGGGGTCATCTACCTCTTCATCCCGCACGACGACTCGGAGCCCGACATCAAGCGGGTGGACTACCGCGTCGAGCTGCTCACGGCCCGCCGTGCGGCGGCCTACCCGGTGGCCGCGCCGGAGGGCCTGCCGACGACCTGGAAGGCGACTTCCGTCCGCTTCCAGGGCGACGACTTCGACTCCTGGCATCTCGGCTTCCATACTCCCGACGGTGAGTACGTCCAGATCGAGCAGTCGACTCAGAAGCCGTCGACGTTCATCGACGAGACCACACAGGGCTCGGAGGAAGCGGACGCCAAGCAGGAGATCGGCGGCCGGACGTGGACGCGGTACACCGGCGGCCGGTACGACGCGCTCGTCCACGAGGCCGACGGGGCGACGACCGTGGTGGCCGGCACGGGCTCGTTCAAGCTGCTGACGGAGATGGCGCAGGCGCTGAGGACGCCGTGAACGGGCTTCAGGCGCGATGAACGTACGGAGGGCCCCCGGCGGTGACGCCGGGGGCCCTCCGTACGTTCACCGCGCCGTCGGTCAGACGGTGGTGACGACCTGCTCGAACTCCAGTCGCGGGGAGCGCGGGAACCAGGCGTCCTCGCCCGGCTTGCCGATGTTGACGACCATCAGCGGGGTGTGGTCGTCGTCCAGGAACTCCTTGCGGACGCCCTCGAAGTCCAGGCCGGTCATCGGGCCGG
Organism: Streptomyces sp. NPDC051963; assembly: GCF_044593495.1. NCBI lineage: Bacteria > Bacillati > Actinomycetota > Actinomycetes > Kitasatosporales > Streptomycetaceae > Streptomyces > Streptomyces sp. NPDC051963. The sequence continues at coordinate 5,356 of NZ_JBIUCC010000007.1, forward strand.
CGGCGAGGCCCGCGGCGCGGATGCCGATGACGAAGTACGCGGCCTGGAGGGCCGCGTTCAGCGAGGCGTTGCTCTCCCGGACCGCACGCTCGCCGAAGACGGCGTCCTTGGCCTGCGGGAAGTGCGGGAAGAGGTGCGGCAGCTCCTCGTGGAACTCGTTGTCCGCGGAAAGGATCGCGACCAGCGGGGCAGCCGCGGTCTTGGACTGGTTGCCCTCGGCCAGGTGACGCACCAGGCGCTCGCGGGCTTCGGTGGAGCGGACCAGCGTGATGCGCAGCGGCGACTGGTTCATGGAGGTCGGGCCGTACTTGACCAGGTCGTAGATCGCCTGAACCTGCTCGTCGGTCACCGGCTCGTCGGTGAAGGTGTTCGCGGTGCGGGCCTCGCGGAACAGCAGGTCCTGGGCGGTGGGGTCGAGAACAAGAGACATGCGTGAACCTTCTCGGTATGTACGTCGACCCCGGAAGCGGACCGGGGTCCGGTTGACGCTCCCGACCGTACGCCGCTGAAGTTCAAGCTTCAACTAAAACCAGGGCGTGGTGATCCACATCACAGATCGCCCAGGTTGCTTACTCCGAGTCGTCCTCGGTCTCGGCCGCTTCCTCCTCGGCCAGCGCGGCGTCCAGCCGGGCCCGCGCCCCTTCCAGCCAGCGCCGGCACACCTTCGCCAGCTCCTCGCCCCGTTCCCAGAGCGCGAGGGACTCCTCCAGCGTCGTACCGCCCGCCTCCAGCCGCCGTACGACCTCGATCAGCTCGTCCCGAGCCTGCTCGTACCCCAGCGCCTCGCCCGCGGCCACGCTCTCCTCCACCTTGCCGGTCATCCGCCCACCTTATTGGTCGACTCGGACAGCGAACTCACCCTCGGCGACCCGCGCCCGCAGTGCCTCGTCCGCCGTCACCTCACCGGGATCCCGGACCACATGCCCGTCGGACTTCTGGAGCACCGCGTATCCCCGCTTCAGGGTCGCCGCGGGGGACAGGGCCACCACGCGCGCGTGCGTGTGCGTCAGTTCCGAGTCGGCCCGGTCGAGGAGGTGGCCGAGGGTGCGCCGGCCGCGGTCGAGCAGGGACGCCACATGATCGGCCCGCTCGTCGATCATCCGGTGCGGATCCTCTATCGACGGACGGGCCAGCGCATGGGCGAGCCCCCGCTCCTCACGGTCGATGAACGCCTCGACACACCGCCGGGCCCGGTCGCGCAGCATCCGCACCCGCTCGTACTCCTCGCCCACGTCGGGCACGACCTTCTTGGCGGCGTCGGTGGGGGTGGAGGCGCGCAGATCGGCCACGTAGTCGAGCAGCGGGGTGTCGGGCTCGTGCCCGATGGCGGACACCACGGGAGTACGACAGGACGCGACCGCCCGCAGGAGCTGCTCGTCGGAGAAGGGCAGGAGGTCCTCCACGCTGCCGCCGCCGCGCGCGACGATGATCACGTCCACGTCGTCGATCGCGTCCAGGTCCTTCACCGCCTGTACGACCTGCGGCACGGCGTGCACGCCCTGCACCGGGACGTTGCGCACCTCGAAACGGACGGCCGGCCAGCGGTGCCGGGCGTTCTCCAGGACGTCGCGCTCGGCGGCGGAGGCCCGTCCGCACACAAGCCCGATGAGCTGCGGCAGGAAGGGCAGCGGCTTCTTCCGCTCGGCCGCGAACAGCCCCTCCGCGGCCAGCGCCTTCTTCAGCTGCTCCAGCCGGGCGAGCAGCTCCCCGACCCCCACGGGCCTTATCTCGGCGGCCCGCAACGACAGTTGGCCCCGCGGGGCGTACCACTCCGGCTTCGCGAGTACGACGACCCGGGCGCCCTCACTCACCACGTCCGCCACGGCATCGAACACCTGCCGATAACAGGTGACGCTGACCGAGATGTCGTACGACGGATCCCGCAGGGTCAGAAACACCACCCCGGCACCGGGCCGCCGCGAGAGCTGGGTGATCTGCCCCTCGACCCACACCGCCCCGAGCCGGTCGATCCAACCCCCGATGAGCCGCGACACCTCACCGACGGGCAGGGGCGTTTCCGCGGACGTGTTCAAGGCCATGCGGCGAGCGTAGCCGTCGCCTCGGACACCGCCGCCTCACCGCCCGGCTAGCCGGGCACGTCGGCCGTGCGCCCCCGCTGCGCCACCAACACCAGGACCCCCACCACAAACCACACGGCCCCGACCACCTGCGCCGCCCCCGAGGCCTCCACGATCACCGCGACCGTGATCGCCGCCCCCACCACCGGCACCAGCACATGCCGCCACCAGACGACCGGCCCGCCTCGCCGCCGCACCGCGAACCACCCCACCACGCTCGCGTGCAGCAACGTGAACGCGGTGAGCGCCCCGATGTCGACGACCGACACCAGGTGATCCATCCCGTCGTCCCGTCGAGCGGCCCACACCGCGGCCACCAGCGTGATCACCGCCGCGCACAGCAACGCCACCCGCGGCACACCGGCGTCGGTCCTCGACAGCGCCCGCGGCAACCGCCGGTCCCGCCCCATCGCGAACAACAGCCGCCCCGCGGCCGCCTGTCCGGCCAGCGCGGCGAACGCGGCACCGATGGCCTTGCTCGCGGCGACCAGGTCGTGCAGCCAGGTCCCCACCGACACGTCCACGGCGTCGTAGAAGGCGGACCCCTGCTTCACCGGATCCGCCGCCAGCTCCGCCGACGACACGGGCTCCAGCAGCGCCACCAGATACGCCTGGGCGACGAACAGCACACCGGCCAGCGCCAGACAGAACAGGACCGCCCGCGCCACCTTCTCCGACCCGCCCGTGACTTCCTCGGCGAAAGACACGATCGCGTCGAAGCCGAGGTACGACAGCACCGCGACCGACACCGCGCCGATCACCGCCGACAGCGCGAACGCGCCCTGCGTGCCGTCCCCGGACAGCGGCGAAAGCCACCCCCGCTCCGCCCCGTCCCGCGCAAGGACGACGACGGCCGACACGACGAAGACGACCAGCACCACGATCTCCATCGCCAGCACCAGGAAGCCCACGCGGGCGGCGGCCCGTACGCCCCACAGGTTCAGCAGCGTCGTGACGACGACCGCCAGCGCCGTCCACACCCACCGCGAGACCTCCGGCACAAGGGCGTTCATCGCGATGCCGGAGAACAGATAGGCCACCGCCGGGATCAGCAGATAGTCCAGCATCGCCATCCAGCCGGCGATGAACCCGGCATCCCGCCCGAGCGCCACGCGCGCGTACGCGAACACCGAGCCCGCCTGAGGGACGACCCGCACCATCTGCGCGTAGCTGAACGCGGTGAACGCCATGGCGACCGTGGCGACGATGTAGACGAGCGCGACCGCGCCGTGCGACTTGGCGTCCAGGGTGCCGAACACGCCGACGGGCGCCATGGGTGCGATGAAAAGCAGTCCGTAGACGACGAGATCCCGGAAACCGAGACTGCGCCGCAGCTCATGCTCGTGATCGACGGTTCGCGCTGCCGTGCCGGTCTCGGACATCACACCTCGCCAGTCGTGTGCTTCCCCACCCCTCCCAGTCCACGATCAGTCTCCCCAAGGACGCGATCTTTGACCCGCCGAGCGCGGCCTTACGATGGGACGCATGACTGCTTCGCCTGGCCGCCGTGTCCTGCTCGCCGCCCCCCGGGGCTACTGCGCGGGTGTGGACCGCGCCGTGATCGCCGTCGAGAAAGCCCTGGAGCAGTACGGGGCTCCCGTCTACGTCCGGCACGAGATCGTGCACAACAAGTACGTCGTGCAGACCCTGGAGAAGAAGGGCGCCATCTTCGTCGAGCAGACGGAGGAGGTCCCGCCCGGGAACATCGTCATGTTCTCCGCGCACGGCGTCGCCCCCGTGGTCCACGAAGAGGCGGAGCGCGGCCGGCTCGCCACCATCGACGCGACCTGCCCGCTCGTCACCAAGGTCCACAAGGAAGCCGTCCGCTTCGCCAACGACGACTACGACATCCTCCTGATCGGGCACGAGGGCCACGAAGAGGTCATCGGCACCTCCGGTGAGGCCCCCGAGCACATCACGCTGGTCGACGGCCCGGAGGACGTCGCCAAGGTCGAGGTCCGCGATGAGTCGAAGGTCGTCTGGCTCTCCCAGACCACCCTCTCCGTCGACGAGACGATGGAGACCGTCGACGCCCTGAAGGAGAAGTTCCCGCAGCTCATCTCACCGCCCAGCGACGACATCTGCTACGCCACGCAGAACCGTCAGCTCGCGGTGAAGCAGATGGGCGCGCAGGCCGAGCTGGTGATCGTGGTCGGCTCCCGGAACTCCTCCAACTCCAAGCGGCTCGTCGAGGTCGCCAAGCTCGCGGGTTCGCGCGAGGCGTATCTGGTGGACTTCGCCGACGAGATCGAAGAGGCGTGGCTCGAGGGCGTGACGACGGTGGGTGTCACCTCCGGCGCCTCGGTCCCCGAGCTCCTCGTCGAGCAGGTGCTGGAGTGGCTGTCCCAGCGCGGTTTCGAGGACGTGGAGCTCGTGAAGGCGGCCGAGGAGTCCATCACCTTCTCGCTGCCGAAGGAACTCCGTCGTGATCTGCGCGAGGAGGCGGCGGCGCTGGTCTCGGAGCGCGGCGGGGCGGGCACGGAGTCCTCCGGCACCGGGTCGGGCACCGGGTCGGGCACCGAGTCGGGTACCTCCGGGGAGTGACTGTCAGTCCACCGTCGTAGCGTAGAGCCATGCAGATCTTCGGCGTGGACATCGGTGGATCCGGGATCAAGGGCGCCCCTGTGGACCTGGACAGGGGCGACCTGGCTCAGGAGCGCCTCAAAGTACTCACTCCGCACCCGGCGACGCCCGACACCGTGGCCGACGGCGTGAAGGAGGTCGTCGACCACTTCGGCTGGACCGGCCCGGTCGGCATCACCTTCCCGGGTGTGGTCACCGGCGGCGCGACGATCCGCACCGCGGCGAACGTGGACAAGACCTGGATCGACACCGACGCGCGCGCCCTGCTCGGCGACCGCCTCGGCGGCCTCCCGGTGACCGTGATCAACGACGCGGACGCAGCGGGCGTCGCCGAGATGCAGTTCGGCGCGGGCCGCGACCGCCGGGGCACGGTGATCATGCTGACCTTCGGCACCGGCATCGGCAGCGCCCTCTTCATCGACGGCGTCCTCGTCCCCAACACCGAGCTGGGCCATCTCGAACTGCACGGCCACGACGCGGAGAAGCGCGCCTCCAGCAAGGCCAAGGAGGACCACGACCTGTCGTGGGAGCACTGGGCCCACCGCGTCCAGACCTACCTCGCCCACGTCGAGATGCTGTTCTCGCCCGAGCTGTTCATCATCGGCGGTGGAGTCAGCCGCAAGGCGGAGAAGTTCCTGCACTTCATCGAGGACATCAAGGCCGAGATCGTCCCGGCGCAGCTCCAGAACAACGCGGGCATCGTGGGGGCGGCGATGCGGGCGGCGAAGGAAGGCTAGGGCGAGAGGGGCAAGGGGGGCTATGCCCGTCGGCGGCGCATCATGCGGATCCTCCGCACCAGCACGATCAAGCCGGCGATCAGAGTCCCCCCGTACAACCACCCCGCCTGCGTCGCGAGCGCGGTGACCAGCCCCATCAGCAGCCCGTCGGCCCCGTTGCTCCCATTGGCCACGGGCAGCAGCCCCACGGCGAAGGCGATCGGCACCACGACGGGCGCCGTCACCAGGTCCGCCTTGCGGATCCACACCGCCGTCAGCGTGCACACCGGCAGGAACAGCACGCTGTACACCGTCAGCGACGACCCGAACAGCAGCCAGTCGAGACAGCCCAGAACGAGCATCACCGCTCCGCAGAACACCCCGCCGCCGAGCCCGGTGAGCCGAGGGTTCGGCATCCGGCGTACGGCCCGGGCGATCCGCCGTACGGCCAGCACCACCGGCGGGGCGGGCCGCCGTACGACTGCCGCCGCCGGACGACGCTGCGGCCGGCCATCCGCGCCCGCGCCCCGGCCCTGCGGGGGCAGGCGGGGGGCGCCCCGTGGTGTTCCGTACCGGGGGGACCGCGTCCTGTGTTGCTCCACTGGTCCAACCTAGGTCGGCTTATGTGCCGAATAGGCCGTCAGACACGCCGTTGGGGAGACGTTGGCCAAGCGTTCGATACGACGCGGATGGCCGGTGCGGCAGCCCGTAGACTGGTGGATCGGCCCTCAGGTCTCCTGTCCTCTCACGTCCACTCACGTACGGGAAGTCGCAACGTGTCGCTCACGATCGGAATCGTCGGTCTGCCGAATGTCGGCAAGTCGACCCTGTTCAACGCCCTGACCAAGAACGACGTGCTGGCGGCCAACTACCCGTTCGCCACGATCGAGCCGAACGTGGGTGTCGTCGGCGTCCCCGACCCGCGTCTGGCGAAGCTGGCCGAGATCTTCGCCTCGCAGAAGATCCTCCCGGCCACGGTCGACTTCGTGGACATCGCGGGCATCGTGCGTGGTGCGTCCGAGGGCGAGGGCCTGGGCAACAAGTTCCTCGCGAACATCCGCGAGTCCGACGCGATCTGCCAGGTCATCCGCGCCTTCAAGGACGAGAACGTCGTGCACGTCGACGGCAAGGTCTCGCCCAAGGACGACATCGAGACGATCAACACCGAGCTGATCCTCGCCGACCTCCAGACCATCGAGAAGGTCCTGCCGCGCCTCCAGAAGGAGTCGCGGATCAAGAAGGACATCGCGCCCAAGGTCGCCGCGGTCGAGGCCGCCAAGGAGATCCTGGACAAGGGCGACACCCTGTTCTCGGCGGGCATCGTGCAGGGCTCCGGCAACGAGGAGCTCCTCCACGACCTCCACCTCCTGACCACCAAGCCCTTCCTCTACGTGTTCAACGTCGACGAGGACGAGCTGATGGACGACGACTTCAAGAACGAGCAGCGCGCCCTGGTCGCCCCCGCCGAGGCCATCTTCCTCAACGCCAAGCTGGAGGCGGACCTCGCCGAGCTGGACGAGGAAGACGCCCTGGAGCTCCTCCAGTCCGTCGGCGCCGACGAGCCCGGCCTCGCCATCCTCGCCCGCGTCGGCTTCAACACCCTCGGCCTCCAGACCTATCTCACGGCCGGTCCCAAGGAATCCCGCGCCTGGACCATCAAGAAGGGCGCGACCGCCCCCGAGGCCGCCGGCGTCATCCACACCGACTTCCAAAAGGGCTTCATCAAGGCCGAGGTCATCTCCTTCACCGACCTCGTCGAAACCGGCTCGGTCGCCGAGGCCCGCGCGAAGGGCAAGGCGCGGATGGAGGGCAAGGACTACGTGATGCAGGACGGGGATGTGGTGGAGTTCCGGCATGGAGGAACGTCCGGGAGCGGGAAGAAGTAGCTGCTCCACCGCCTTCCCGCCCGGCAGCTTGCCGATCTCCACCTTCCGCCCGTGCGAAGGCCGCGGCCGCGAGCGCGCCGGGTGGCGTACGGCGTCAGTGGGATGTGCGTGCTCCACGGCCGGCCGTACGGGCGAACTCGGCCGGCGTCTGACCGTACCGGCTCTTGAAAGCTCGGATGAAGTGGCTGCTGTCGGAGAAGTGCCAGTGGGCGGCCAGCTCCGAGACGCTCGGCCGGGCCGCTGGGCTGAGGAGTTCGAGGCGGGCCTGTTCGAGGCGGCGGCGGCGGATGTAGGCGCGGACGGTTTCCTCGGCTGCTGCGAATGCGCGGTGCAATGTGCGTATGGAAACCTTCAGTTCGCGGGCCAGCATTGCGGCCGAGAGGTCCGGGTCGGCGAGGCGGCTGTCGGCGAGGTCCATTGCCGCTTGGGCCAGTGCGCGGCGTAGTTGGGGCTCGGTGCCGTCGGGCTGCCGGCTCAGCACGCCTTTGGCCAGTTCGAGGAGGGCGCTGCGGGCGGCCAGGGCGCCGGCCGGGGTGAGGTCCTGGGCCGTCCGCTCGACCAGGTGGAGCTGGCCCAGGAGCAGGCGCATCTCGGCTGAGGACGCAGGTCCTGGGATGAGGCGGTCCTGGATCAAGTGGGACAGCGGGGCGGCGGGGAGGAGGAGTACGGTCGCGGTGGTCCCGCGGGCTTCCTCGAAGGTCGGTGGGCCGGAGCGGTGGAACATGAAGTGCCCGGCGGGGACGGTGAATTCGTCCTGCCGGGGCCGGCCGAAGCGCCAGGTGTTCCGGCGTACGACGTGCAGCACCACCTGTGCGTCACCTTCCTGGGCCGAGCTGCTGGCCGTGCCGCTCAGCGACTCGCCGCGGACATCGGCGATCACCGCATCAGCCACCGTGACGGCTCGGGCGCTCATCCCGAAGTCCCCGCCGCTGCCCGGCGTGAACTCGGGGGCCGGCAGCTGGGTGCCGAGCTGTTCCTCCCAGCCGCGCCAGAAGTCGCCGAAGCGCGATTCCACCGTATCCGGCACCGTCATGCTTGCCCCGTGTTCCCCGCGACGCTGGCGTTCCATTGGTCTGGCACTGACGTTCAAGCGTAAACGGAGTCGCAGTTCGTACGATCGGCATCGCAGGACGGAGATCATCAGCACCCGGAAAGGCACACCATGAGTTCCGCGAATGCGGTCGACCAACTGGCCCGCCGGCTCGGGGAGCGGCTGTCGCCGGACCGCGTGCACCGGCCCGGCGACCAGGCGCACACCGACGCATCGACGCTCTGGAACGGCGCCGTGACCACACAGCCGGCGCTGGTCGTGCGGCCCCGCACGGGCACCGAGGTCGCCGCGTCCGTCACCGCGGCGCAGGAGTTCGGCGTCGGTCTCTCGGTACGCGGTGGCGGCCACGACTGGGCGGGGCGGTCGCTGCGCGAGGGCGGGCTGACGATCGACCTCGGCGCGATGCGCGAGGTACGGGTCGAGGGCGACACCGCCGTGGCCGGCGGCGGCAGTCTCGCCGGTGATGTCGTCGCGGCCGCCGCCCCGGCCGGCGCGAACGTCGCCACCGGGACCGCCGGCCTGGTCGGCATGGCCGGGCTCACCCTCGGCGGTGGCTACGGCCTGCTGCTCGGCACGGCAGGCCTGGCCGCCGACAATCTGCTCGGCGCCGAGGTCGCACTCCCCGACGGCCGGCTCGTCTCCACCGCTGACGACCCCGGGCTGCTGTGGGCGCTGCGCGGTGGTGGCGGGAACTTCGGTGTGGTGACGTCGATGCGGATCCGCCTGCACCCCGACCGCGGGCTCGTCGGCGGCATGGTCATCTTCCCCTGGGACGAGGCGGCGAAGGTGCTGGCCGGGTACGCGGAGCTGACCGCGAGCGGCCGCGATGGGCTGACCCTCCTGGTCGAGATGACCTTCGTCCCCGGCATCGGGTCCTGTCTGCTCGCCGTGCCGGTCTGGTCCGGCGAGCCGGAGCACGCCGACGCCGCCATCGCCGATGTGCACCGGCTCGGCACCGCGCTCAACACGACCGTCGGCCCGACCACGCAGCAGGACCTGCTGGCGCAGTTCGACCAGGCCGTCCCGACCGGTATGCACTGGGACATCCGCACCCGCACCATCGCGGAGCTGACGCCTGAGATCATCGACCTCCTGACCGGCTTCGCGGAGGCACGTCCCGGGCCGGGAGCGGGCATTGGGCTGCGGCAGTTCCATGGCGCCGCCACCCGCGTCGGTGCCGACGACACCGCCTTCGGCCTGCGCACACCCCACGTCGTGGTCGAGATCTCGGCCGGCCGCGGCCCGGACGATGAGGCAGGCCCGTACCGCACGTGGGTCGAGGACGTCAGGTCGGCACTGGAGCCGCACGCCCTGCCCGGCGGCTACCCCAACTTCCTGCTGCCGGAGCAGACCGACCAGGTCGCGCACGCTTATGGCGCGCATGCGGCACGTCTGCTCGCTGCCAAGCAGACCTACGATCCGCAGGGAGTCTTCACGGCGACGCCGCTGCCCTATTGAGGTACGCATCGAGCGCCGCGCGGTCCAGCCCTTCGTCGCCGCCGCGTCGCGAGGTGAAGTAAGATTCAATCTACGTAAGGATCTGTCTACGTTAATTCCCCCAGGGAGTGCCTCGTGGAGTTCCAAGGTCGCGCCGGAGATCTTGAACTGCTGGCCGAGCAGTACCGGACGGTGGCAGAGGGGGGCGGGGCCACTCGGGGGCGGGCCGTGATCATGACCGGTCGGCGCCGAGTGGGGAAGTCGCGGCTGGTCCAGGAGTTCTGCGACCGGTCGGGAGCGCCGTACATGGTGTTCCAGGCCACCCGGGGGCGTAACCCTGTGACGGAGCGCGCCGACTTTGCCGCGACGCTCGCGCAGTCGGTGCTGCCGGGGGCGGAGCTGGTCGCCGGGCTTCAGGCGCAGGACTGGAACCAGGCCCTGCGCTCGCTGGCGCTCGCGGTACCCGATGACTCTCCCAGCATCGCCGTGATTGACGAGGTGCCCTGGCTGGTCGAGCAGGATCAGGAATTCGAGGGCGCGCTTCAGACGGTCTGGGACCGTCATCTGTCTTCCAAGCCCGTGCTTCTGCTGCTGGTCGGCAGCGATACGTCGGTGATGGAGGCTCTGCAGTCGTACGGGCGTCCGTTCTTCGGCCGGGCGGCGAAGATGACAGTCCGTCCGTTGAACCTGGCCGATGTGCAGGCCATGACCGAGCTCGACGCCGCCGGGGCCGTGGACGCCCAGTTGATCACTGGTGGATTCCCCGAGATCGTGCAGTCATGGCGGCCGGGAATGGGGCGTACGGACTTCTTGCAGGCTTCGGTCTCCAACCCTCTCTCGCCCCTGCTGGTGGCCGGCGAGCTGTCCCTGCTGGGCGAATTCCCGGAGGCTTCGCTCTCGCGGGCCGTGCTGGAAGCGGTGGGCAGTGGTGAGCGTACGTTCAGTGCCATCGCGGCCAGGGCCGGCGGCGCAGGCGCACTGCCGTCGGGCACGCTCTCCCCGCTGCTGGCCGTGCTCCAGGCCAAACGAGTCCTGGCCGCTGATCTTCCCCTGTCCGTCAAGGCGGACAGCAAGAACAAGCGCTACCGGATCGCCGACCCGTATCTGCGGTTCTGGCTGGCGTTCGTGGCCCGTGCGATCCCGCTCATCGAGCGCGGCCGCGGTGACTTGGCGCTGGAACGCATCGAGCGGTCATGGACCACGTGGCGCGGGCGGGCGGTCGAGCCGCTGATCCGCGAGTCCCTGCTGCGTCTGATGCCCGACGACGAGTGGCCCGAGACCGAGGCCATCGGCGGTTGGTGGAACCGTCAGAACAACCCCGAGATCGACCTCGTCGGCGCAGACCGCGAACCGGTGGCGCGGCAGGTGCACTTCGTCGGCTCGGTCAAGTGGCTGGAGACCCAGCCCTTCGGCCGTCATGAGTACGACGCCCTGGTACGTGACATGCTCGCCGTCCCCGGTGCCGCCACGGACACTCCGCTGGTCGCGGTATCCCGCTCCGGGGTGGCCGATGATCTGCCGCTCACCGCGCACTGGGGGCCGGAGGACCTCGTACGGGCGTGGTGGCCCCGAGGGTCCTCCTGATTCACGTGCCCAGTTGCGGAAGCACCTCCCCGGCGATGAGTTCCAGGTGGTCGAGGTCGGTGAAGTCGGTCAGGCGCAGGTGGATCCGGCTGGCGCCGATGGTGGCGAACTCGCCCAGGCGGTCGACGAGTTGGGACGGGGAGCCGATCAGGGGATCCTCCGGCGGCAGCGCGCTCTCGGTGTGCAGTGGGGCGGCGCGTCGCCGGGCGTCCGCGGGGGTGCGGCCGATGGCGACGACGACGCCGGCCGAGAGCACCAGTGGTGGACGACCGGTGTCGGCGCGGCCGGTGCGGGCGGAGGCCTCGGTGACCCGGCGGTAGGCCCGGGCCGTCTCGGTCACCGACTTGAAGGGCATGTTGAACTCGTCGGCGTATCGGGCGGCGAGCTCCGGGGTGCGCTTGGGTCCGCGGCCGCCGACGATGATCGGCGGGCCGGGCACCTGCACGGGCTTCGGCAGGGCAGGTGCGTCGAGCAGCCGGTAGTGGTTGCCGCGGTGGCTGAAGGTCTCGCCGACCGGTGTTCGCCACAGGCCGGTGATGACGGAGAGCTGTTCCTCCAGCCGGTCGAAGCGCTCCGAGGCGGCCGGGAACGGGATGCCGTACGAGATGTGCTCCCGTTCGTACCACCCGGCGCCGAGGCCGAGTTCGACCCGCCCGCCGCTCATCCGGTCGACCTGCGCCACCATCAGGGCCAGCGGGCCGGGCAGTCGGAAGGTGACCGGTGTGACCAGGGTGCCCAGCCGGATGCGGGAGGTCTCCCGGGCGAGCGCGGCCAGGGTGAGCCAGGCGTCGGTGGGGCCGGGCAGCCCGGGATCGGCGCCCATGGTCTGGTAGTGGTCGGCCCGGAAGAAGCCCTCGAAACCGCAGGCCTCGGCGCGTTGCGCGAACCGCAGCTGATCGTCGTGGTCGGCGCCGCGGTGCGGCTCGATGAAGACGCAGATCCGCAGGGTCATCGCCCCTCCGTTTCGGCCGGGGTGGGCACGGTCTGCTCCATCAGCAGCTCGTGCAGATCGGCGGTGCACCGGGCCACCTCGTCGAGATGCGCGGTACGGCCCAGCGTCCGCGGCCGGGGGATGCCGATGTCGACGATCTTGCGGATCCGGCCCGGGCGCGGGGTGAGCACCACCACCCGGTCGGCGAGCAGCACGGCCTCGTCTATCGAGTGGGTGACGAAGACGACGGTGGCGGAGTTCTCGATGTGGACGCGTTGCAGCTCCACCGCGAGTTCCGCGCGGGTCAGCGCGTCGAGTGCGGAGAACGGCTCGTCCATGAGCAGCACCCGCGGCTCGCCCATCAACGACCGGCACAGGGAGACCCGTTGCTGCATTCCGCCGGAGAGTTCGTGCGGCCGGTGCTCCTCGAAGCCGCTCAGTCCGGCTGTCTCCAGCAGCCGGCGGGCCCGGTCGCGGTACTCGGACTTGCGCCAGCCGAAGATCTCCACGGGCAGCAGGACGTTGTCGAGGACGGACCGCCAGGGCAGCAGGGCCGGCCGCTGGAACAGCATGGCGACATCCCGCCGGGCTCCGGTGACCCGCTCGCCGCCGATGGTGATCTCGCCCTCGGTGACCGGCAGCAGCCCGGCGATCAGCCGGAGCAGTGTGGACTTGCCGCACCCGGACCGGCCCACCACGGCCACGAACTCGCCCTCGGCGATGGGAAGGTCGATGCCCTGGAGCGCCACCGTCGAACCGGACCGGCTGGTGAAGCTCCGGGACACACCGGTGAGTCTGATCATCCGGCGGTCTCCCCATCCACTGGCGATCGCAAAATTGCCGGCCGGTTCGTAACGCCCGGTCAGGCTACCGGGGACGGGCCGCAAAACGGTACCTGTCGTTCTGTCGGTGAATTCCGTACATCTGGCCTGCAACTGCCCTGCTCTCGTACGCTGTTGTCCGCACGAAGTGTCATGCACCCGACGGTTCGATACGCCGTTCCGTTCCGTTTCGACGCCCCCTCCACCGGCCCGGCCGGCGGTCGAAAGGACAACACTGTGCGCATCAACAGGCTCACCCGTACGGTCGCCACGGTGGCCCTGGCCACGGCGCTGGCACTGGTGTCGGGGTGTGGCGGGTCGGACTCCGACGACGATGCCGGTGCGGACGGCAAGGCGCTGGAGAAGGTGACCTACCTGACCTCGTTCGGCAACTTCGGCCGGGACGCCTACGCCTGGGTCGCCAAGGACAAGGGGTACTTCGAAGAGGCCGGTTTCGACGTGGAGATCAAGCCCGGCCAGGGCACCGGCGGTGTGATTCCGGCCATCGTCAGTGACCAGGCGCAGTTCGGCCCGATCGACCTGACGGGCGGTCTGCTTCAGATGAGCAGCGGCCAGGCGAAGGACTTCGTCGCGGTGGCCGCCATCCAGCAGCACACCATGGCCGCCATCGCCACCACCGAGGGCAACGGCATCGCCGAACCGAAGGACCTCGAGGGCAAACGGCTCGCCGACACACCCGGCTCGGTCGTGCGCAACCTCTTCCCGACGTACGCCCGGCTGGCCGGAGTCGACTCGTCCAAGGTGACCTGGGTCAACGGCGACGCACAGACGCTGATGGGCACGCTCGCCAGTGGTTCGGTGGACGGCATCGGCCAGTTCGTGGTGGGCAAGCCGACCATCGAGGCGGTGACCAAGAAGAAGGCCGTCCTGCTCCCGTACAGCGATGTGATCCCCGATCTCTACGGAAACGTGCTGATCACGTCGGCGAAGCTCGCCAAGCAGGAGCCGGAGATGGTGAAGCGGTTCTCCGGCGCGCTGCTCAAGGGCCTGGAGTACAGCCTGGCCAACTCCAAGGAGGCCGCCGAGATCCTCAAGCGGAACGTGGACGCCACGAATCCGGCCGCCGCTGCCGCCGAGTTGGAGTTGATGGCCGCGTACGTCAAGCCGGCGGGTTCCGACGCGGCGATCGGGACGCTGGACTCCGCGCGGGTCGCGAAGAGCATCGCGCTGCTGAAGAACGCGGGAGCGCTGCCGGAAGGAATGACCCCTGAACAGATCATCGACTTCGATCTCGTACCGAAAGCCTGACCGCAGCGGCGGGACGGGCCTCGGCGCCGTCCTGCTCCCGTTGGCCGGACTGCTGGTCGCGGTCGGCCTGTGGTGGTTTCTCACGTCGGTGCTGGAGGTGATCCACCCGGCGATCCTGCCCCCGCCCGGCGCCGTGCTCTCGGCGTTCACCGCGGCCCCGGCCCGGTTCCTGGAGCACACCGGCGACACCACGGTGGAGACGGTCGTCGGGTTCGTACTCTCCAGCGCCTGCGGAGTTCTGATCGGACTGTCCCTGGCCGGCTCGCGGGTACTGGAGCGCATGTTCACGCCGCTGCTGGTCGCCGTCAACGCGGTGCCGAAGATCGCGCTCGGGCCGCTGCTGGTCGGGGCGCTCGGCTGGGGGCAGAAGCCGGTCCTGACCATGGTCTTCCTGCTCTGCTTCTTCCCGATCGTGCTGTCCACCGCGACCGGCCTCACCTCGACCCCGGCTGACCTGGCCGAGCTGGCGCGCTCGCTGGACGCCTCGCGCTGGCAGGCGTTCAGGAAGGTTCGGCTGCCCGCCGCGCTGCCGCAGATCTTCGTCGGGCTGAAGGTGGCCATGCCGCTGGCCGCGATCGGCGCGGTCATCGGTGAGTTCCAGGCCGGTGAGAGCGGGCTGGGCTATCTGATCGTGCAGGCCGGCGGGGTCGGCGACACCGCCACCGCCTGGGCGGCGATCATCCTGATCGGGCTGATGAGCATCCTGCTCTACTTCGCCCTGGTGCTGCTGGAGCGGTTCGCGCTGCCCTGGGTCAGGGAAACCACCTCGCGCGGCTGACTCCCGCAGGCCCGCTGATGGCAGGATGCGGGGACTGGAGGAGAGGGGCCGGGCGGATGGGGCGGGGTGAACGGGAGGCGGTTGCCCGGGGCGGGCGGCTGTGCGAGGCGGCGCATGCCGTGGTCGCCGACCATGCGCGTGCCGTCGACGCCGTACGGGCGGCCCTGGAGCCGATCTGCGAGGACCTCGCGCAGCGCGAGCTGGACGCCATCCCGGTGGCGCGGCTGAGGGATGTCACCGAGGGAAGACTGAGGCTCGGCGAGGTCGAGAAGGGCGGCTTCCGGACGGTCCGGGAGGTACTCGACGCGGGCCCTTACCGGCTGCGCCAGATACCGGGGGTCGGACAGCAGACCGCGGCCCAGACCGTTGCCGCGGCCCGGCAGATCGCCGAGGCCGTCCGGGACACCGTCGCCGTCCATATCGACGTCGACCGGCCGGAACCGCGGATCACCGCGCTGGTGGCCGCCCTGCACGTGCTGGTCGAGGCGGGCCCGGACGCGCGGCGTGCCGTGGACGCGGCCGCGGCGCTGGTGGAACGGCTCGGGCCCCTGGTCACCGAGGCCAGGCCCGCCTCCGGGCGGCTGCGCATGCTCATCGCGGGGCAGTCCCGGCGGGAGCGGGCACTGGCGGCCGTCGTGGAGATCCGCAGGCTGACCGCGGAGGCCGAGCAGCACGGGGTGCCGGAACTCCTCGCCCAGGCCTCGGTGGATCTGCTGCGCGGCCCAGCGTCCGACATCGCGGCCCTGGTCGACTTCGAGCTCCGCTCCGCCGAGTACTACAGCCTGCTGGCCGAGATCTCCGGCCGCCGGCCCGACCCCGCCGCGTCCGAGGGCTTTCTGCCCGACGACGTGGCCGAGCGGGTCAGGGCCCAGACGCTCGACGACACCCACCGCAGAGTCTCCCTGCGCGGCTACCAGGCGTTCGGAGCCCGCTTCACCCTCGCGCAGCGCCGGGTGATCCTCGGCGACGAGATGGGTCTCGGCAAGACCATCCAGGCCATCGCCGCACTGGCTCACCTGGCCGCCGAAGGGCAGAGCCACTTCATGGTGGTGTGTCCGGCCAGCGTGCTCATCAACTGGACCCGCGAGATCGACAAGCGCAGCACCCTGCGTGCGATGCCGCTGCACGGGCCCGACCGGCGCGAGGCGTTCGCCGACTGGAAGGGCCGCGGCGGCGTCGGCGTCACCACCTTCGACGCGCTGCGCGGCTTCCCGGTGCCCGGAGGCGGGGAGTTGGGGATGCTCGTCGTCGACGAGGCCCACTACGTCAAGAATCCGCAGGCCCGCCGCTCCATGACGGTGACCGAATGGGCTGAGCACTGCGACCGCGTCGTCTTCCTCACCGGTACGCCGATGGAGAACCGTGTCTCGGAGTTCCGCAACCTGGTGTCCGTGCTCCAGCCCGGCCTCGCCGACGCCATCGGCGACCGGGCCGGCGTCGCCGGATCCAAGGCGTTCCGGAAAGCGGTCGCCCCGGCGTATCTGCGCCGGAACCAGCAGGACGTCCTGACCGAACTGCCCGCGCTCCAGCACACGGACGAGTGGGAGGAGCTCAGCCCGTCGGACGAGGACGCCTACCGCGAGGCCGTGGGGGCCGGCAACTTCATGGCGATGCGCAGGGCGGCGTATGCGCGCCCGGAGAAGTCGGCGAAGCTGAACCGGCTGCGCGAGATCGTCGCGGAGGCCGCCGAGAACGGACTCAAGGTGGTGGTGTTCTCGCAGTTCCGGGATGTTCTCGGGGTGGTGAAGGACGCCCTCGGCGAGAGCCGGGACGCGGTTGACGGAGCGCTGTTCGGCCCGCTCTCCGGAAGTGTGCCGCCCGTACGCCGTCAGCAGCTCGTCGACGAGTTCGCCGCCGCCCCCGGCCATGCGGTGCTGCTGGCGCAGATCGAGGCGGGCGGCGTGGGACTCAATATGCAGGCCGCTTCCGTCGTGGTCATCTGCGAACCGCAGATCAAGCCGACCGTCGAGCATCAGGCGGTGGCCCGAACACACCGTATGGGCCAGGTCCGTTCGGTGCGCGTGCACCGTCTGCTCGCCACCGGCGGGGTGGACGAGCGCATGGTGCGGATGCTGGAGAACAAGGCGCGTCTGTTCGACGCCTACGCTCGCCGCAGCGCGGTCGCCGAGTCGACGCCCGACGCCGTCGACGTCTCGGATGTCGCGCTGGCCCGCCGCATCGTGGAGGAGGAGCAGGCGCGACTGGGAACGGGCGGTCACGAGGAGCCCGCCGGGTCCCAGTGAGCGGCCGTCACCCCGTGACCTCCCGGCAGGCCCGCGCATACCCCCGCACCAACGGCCGCTCCCCGTCCTCCTGACGCCAGGCGAGCGTGTAGCGGCTGGGGGAGAGCCCCCGCACCGGCCGGGTCGTCACACCGCCCAAGGTGATCAGCGGGGCGTTGCCCTCCGCGACCAGGCAGATGCCGAGGCCCGCGACCAGGGCCTCGTACGTCTCCTCCGTACCGGCGATCTCCGAGCCGATGCGGGGCGGGCGGCCGGCCCGGGCGTCGAGGGCGAGCCAGTGGTCGCGCAGGACGCCGGCGCTGCGCGGGAGGGCGAGGAAGGGCTCGTCGAGGAGGTCCGTGAAGGCGAGGTCGGTGCGGGTGGCGAGCGGGTGGGTGTCGGGGAGGGCGACCAGACGGGGTTCCTCGGCGAGCACCGTCCAGGCGTAGCGGTCCTGGTCGGGCAGCGGCAGCCAGACGAAGGCGACGTCCGTCGAGCCGTCCGCGAGGCCCGCCGTGGGGTCCTCCCAGCTGATCTGCCGCACCCGCAGGGTCGACTCCGGGTGGGCGGCCGTGAAACGGGAGCGGATCGCGGGCAGCAGGCCGCCGCGGCCCGGGCTGGTGGACATCCCGACGGTCAGCGTGCTGCGCTGGGCCGCCCTGGCCTTCTCGACCGCGACCGCGGCCTCCTCCCAGGCGGCGAGCACCCGCCGGGCGGGCGCCAGCAGCGCCTCGCCCGCCTCGGTCAGCGTCACGCCCTGCCGGTCCCGGGCGAACAGCTCCACCCCCAACTGCCGCTCCAGCGCCCGGATCTGCTTGCTGAGCGCGGGCTGGGAGACGTAGAGCCGCTCGGCGGCGCGGGTGAAGTGCAGCTCCTCGGCCACTGTCACGAAGTAGCGCAGATCGCGGCCATGGACATCGGAAGTCGCCATAACCATCGGTTATCACGAAGGGTCTTGGACGCGCCACCGGGGGAGCGCACAAGCTGGTGACACGACGACGACGGATACAGGAGTGGCCATGAACAAGGTCTGGCTTGTCACCGGTGCCACCAGCGGGTTCGGGCGGGCGATCGCCGAGGCGGCGGTGGCGGCGGGGGACGTGGTCGTCGGCGCGGCCCGGCGGCCGGAGGGGCTGGCCGACCTGGTCGCCGCGCATCCCGACCAGGTGGAGGCGCTGCGGCTCGATGTCGCCGACACGGGGGCCGCCGAGGCCGCCGTACAGGATGTGCTGGCGCGGCACGGGCGGATCGACGTCCTGGTGAACAGCGCGGGCCGGACGCATGTCGGCGCCTTCGAGGAGACCACCGAGGACGAGCTGCGCGCCCTGTTCGAGGTGCATGTCTTCGGGCCCGTCGCCCTGACGCGTGCGGTGCTGCCGGGCATGCGTGAGCGGCGCTCCGGGGCGATCGTGCAACTGAGCAGCATGGGAGGGCAGATGTCCTTCGCGGGCTTCTCGGCGTACAGCGGCACGAAGTTCGCGCTGGAGGGGCTGTCCGAGGGGCTCGCGGACGAGGTCGCGGAGTTCGGCATCAAGGTGCTGATCGTCGAGCCGGGCTCCTTCCGCACCGCGCTGTTCGACCCGAACCGGGCCGGGGCCAGCTCGAACAGCGGCCTCTACTCCAAGGTGGACGAGACCCGCGGCTTCGTCTCCGGCGGCGACGGCACCCAGGCCGGCGACCCGGCGAAGGCCGCGGACCTCATCCGGGCCGCCCTGGACGCCGAGGACACCCCGCTGCGGCTGCCCCTCGGCGACGACGGCGTCAGCGCGGTCCTCGGCCATCTCGACCAGGTCCGCCAGGAGGTCGTCGCCTGGGAGAAGCAGACCCGGGCCACGGCGTTCGACGACTGACGGAACCGGCCCTCAAGAGCAAGCCCTCACGAGCGGGCCGTGGAGAGCAGACCCTCACGACCGCACCCCGAGCTCCCCGAGCCCGGCGGCCCCCCGCACCCCGACCCGCACGAACCGCACCCGGCTCCCGTCCACCGTGTGCCACGCCCGCCCGTCCGCCGACACCTCGACGGTGGACGACGCGGGCCGCTCCTTCCACACCGGACGCACGGAGGACACCCGCACCGGCCGCCCCAAGTCGACCTTCAGCGACCCTTGTTCGGCCTCCGGCGACCACGCGGTCGCCGGACTGCCGTCCACGGCGGCCGCCGGGTAGAGGCCGGGTTCCGAGGAGGTCGCCGTCACCGGTCGGCAGCGCGCGACGTCGGGGGTGGGGACCAGATCGGGGCGGCGGGTCTTGAGGGTGGCCGTGCCGTCGAGCCGGAGGCGGCCCTCCGGGGTGTCCAGCGTGAAGGGCGCCCCGGAGCGCAGCCGTACGGTCGTCGTCTCCGGCCCGATCGAGATGTCGTACGTACGACCGCGCCAGCGCAGCCCGGACAGCCGTACGCCGTCGGACAGCTGGGGCGGCAGCGTCGGGTCGAGGTGCAGGGCGTCCTCGCGCAGCCGCAGGCCCGTCAGGCCGTGCGTGAAGATCTGGAGGAAGCCGCCCTTGCCGGTGAGGAAGTCCTGCGCGGGGGAGCCGGCGAGGGGGTCGGAGGCGCCCGCCTTCTCGCCGCGGGACTCGGAGAAGAGCGCGAACGGGCCGCGGGCGAACGGCTGGTAGGCCCGCCGCAGGAAGGTGTACGCGGCGCAGCCCGGCTCACCGATCGCGGCGGCGCCGATCGCGTGCACGGAGTCCGTCATGGCGGGGCCGTCGGGGTCGGTGCGCTCGGTGTAGTGGTCGAGGGTGGCGGCCGCGGCGCCGTCCGGCATCGGCCACTGGAGTGGGTAGATCAGCAGCGCGGTGTCCGCCTGCTTGATCTCGGAGCCGTCGTAACCCGCGTACTGGAGAAAGACCTTGCGTTTCGCGTCGTACGGGATGCGCAGGCGTCCCGCGACACGCGCCCAGTCGGCGGGGGCGGGCGTGCCCAGGACCCGGGCCGCGGAGGTCGCGGCGCGCAGGGCGGTGGCGGCGACCGCGTTGGTGTAGGCGCCGTCGGTGACGCCGTTGCTGTACTCGTCGGGGCCGGCGACCTCCTTGATGGAGTACGAGCCGTCGGTGTTGGGGGTGACGCGTGAAGTCCAGTACTGGGCGAGACCGCCCAGGAGGGGCCACCCGCGGGTGCGGAGCCAGTCGCGGTCGCCGGTGGAGAGGTAGTACTGCCAGGCGGCCAGCGCGATGTCGCCCTGGAGGTGGTTCTGGGTGACGCAGTGCGGCGGCATCCAGCTCTGGCACTCGCTCCACAGCCGCCCGCGGCTCGCGCTGGTCCACGGGTAGAACAGGCCCTTCACCGCAGTCCCGGCGGCGTTGTCGGCGGCCGCGCCGCGCGTGCGGTGGCGGTATTCGAGGATCGGGCGGGCGAGATCGGGGTGGGTGGCCAGAAGCGACGGGAACATCCAGGTCTCCGCGTCCCAGAAGACCATGCCCGCGTAGTTGTCACTGGTCAGACCGGTCGGCGCGATGCTGTCGCGGGCGCCGGGACGGAGCGAGGACAGCAGGCCGTACTGGGCGGAGCGGACCCAGAGTTGCAGGTCCGGATGGCCGGGCACCTGGATGTCGGAGGTCCACAGATCCCGCCATGCCGCGGTGTGCGAGGCGAGCAGCTCCGCCCAGCCGCGGCCGGCGGCACGCAGCGACGCCTCCCGGGCGGACGCGCGCGGACGGCGGGAGGTGAGGGCGGTGTCGACGCCGACGTACTTGGTGGCGGTGTAGGCGCGGCCGGAGCGGACGCGCAGGCGCACCGACCGACTGGCGCTCAACGGCTCGGCCGCACCGGCCTGTTGGGGGCGCCCGTGCGGCGCGTCCAGCGTGGAAGCCACCGCGCCGTCGACACCCGTGCCCTCCGTACGGAACGCCACCCCGACCGTGCGCGCGTCGACACGACCGGCGTCCCGCTGCACGACCCGGCGAGCCCCGCGGCCGTCGATCCGGTCGGTGAGGGTGAGTTCGCCGTCCCAGTGCGGCGTGAGGCGCAGGCGTACGGCGCCGGTGTGCGGGTCGTCGCGGGAGGTGAGGACGTCGTACGTCAGGTCTGTGCGGCGCCCGTCGGAGGCGGTCCAGGTGAGGGCGGTGCGGAGGTAGCCGCAGCGCAGGGAGAGGGTCTGGCGGTAGCGGCTGACGCGGCTGCGCTCGCCGTAGGTCTCCTTGCCGGCGGTGACGTCGAGACCCGTCCAGGTGGGCAGGGCGGCGAGCGCCTCGCGCCCCGCGGTGTTCTCGGGGCCACGGGCGTAGAGGCCGGAGACGAAGGTGCCGTCGTAGCGCGGGGTGTACAGGGGCCAGCCGGTCTTCTCGCCGGAGGCGGCGTAGCCGGTGCCGGTGGGCGGGACGCGGGTGGCGAGGTAGCCGTTGCCGACGTACGGGTGGTGGGTGTCCTCCGGGTCGATCGCGGTGGCGGCGGGGGCCCAGCCGCGGGCTTCGCAGCCGTTGTCCGAGGGCGAGTCGTATGCCGGGGTCATGGGCAGCAGGAGCGTGGCGACCAGCAGCGGGGCGAGGAAAGTCACGGTACGTGTATGGCAGGTCTGTTACGTCCGTGCACGGGGCTTGTGCAATTCCTGTGGAAGCCTCAATCTTTCGGCTGACGCACAGGTGCGGCACAGGAAATTGACATGATCATGCCCGCTCTGGGTTCTGTTCCGGCTCTGTGCGCACCCGCACCACCCCCCACCAGCGCACCACCGATTGAGGAGGATCCCTCAGATGGCAGTGATGCGTCAGACCCGGCGAAGACTGGCAGCGATCAGCGTGGCAGCCACCGCGGCACTCACCGCGGGCCTCGTCTCCGCCCTCCCCGCCGCGGCCGCTCCCGAAGGCCGTATCCAGTACCAGGGCGCCGCGAACGCCGTCGCCGACAGCTACATCGTGACGCTGAAGGCGGACACCAAGGCAGGCTCCGCCCAGGGCAAGGCTCTTGCCGAGGAGTACGGCGCCGACATCGAGCGCACCTACTCCAAGGCCCTCAACGGCTATGCGATCGAGGCCTCCGAGACCGAGGCGAAACGTCTCGCCGCCGACCCGGCCGTCGCCTCCGTCATTCAGAACCGCACCTTCCACATCGAGGCGACCCAGCCCAACCCGCCCTCCTGGGGCCTGGACCGCATCGACCAGAAGACGCTTCCGCTCAACAGCAGTTACACCTACCCGGACTCGGCAGGGACCGGCGTGACGGCGTACGTCATCGACACCGGCGTCCGCATCACCCACAGCGACTTCGGCGGCCGTGCCTCCTACGGCTACGACGCCATCGACAACGACAACACCGCCCAGGACGGCAACGGCCACGGCACCCACGTCGCCGGCACGGTCGCGGGCAACGCGTACGGCGTCGCCAAGAAGGCCAAGGTCGTCGGCGTCCGCGTGCTGAACAACGCCGGGTCCGGTACGACCGCCCAGGTCGTCGCCGGCATCGACTGGGTCGCCCGGAACGCGGTCAAGCCGGCCGTCGCCAACATGTCCCTCGGCGGCGGCGCCGACACCGCCCTCGACACCGCCGTACGCAACGCCATCGCCTCCGGCGTCACCTTCGCCGTCGCGGCCGGCAACGAGTCCGTCAACGCCTCCACCAGGTCCCCCGCACGCGTGACGGAGGCCATCACGGTCGGCGCCACCACCTCGACCGACGCCAAGGCGAGCTACTCCAACTTCGGCACGGTCCTGGACCTGTTCGCCCCGGGTTCGTCCATCACCTCGTCCTGGAACACCGGCGACTCGGCCACCAACACCATCTCCGGTACGTCGATGGCGACCCCGCACGTCGCCGGAGCGGCGGCGCTCTACCTGGCCGACAATCCCACGGCCACGCCCGCCCAGGTGTCCACGGCCCTGGTGAACGCCTCCTCGACCGGCGTCGTCACCAGCCCGGGCACCGGCTCGCCCAACCGCCTCCTCAACGTGGGCGGCGGTACGACGACTCCTCCGGGCCCGCGCTTCGACAACACCGGCGACTACACGATCAGCGACAACTCCACGGTCGAGTCCCCGCTGACCGTCTCCGGGGTCACCGGCAACGCGCCGGCCGCCCTCGCCGTCGAGGTCCACATCGTCCATACGTACATCGGCGACCTCCAGGTCCAGTTGATCGCCCCCGACGGCACCGCCTACACGCTCAAGGCGTACGGCACCGGCGGCAGTGCGGACAACATCGACACCACGTACTCCGTGAACGCCTCGTCGGAGGTCGCGAACGGCTCGTGGAAGCTGCGGGTCAGCGACAACGCGGCGGTCGACACCGGGCGGATCGACGCCTGGGCGCTGCAATTCTGATCGGTCACGCATTCAGGCACGCACTCCGTCACGGATTCCGGCACGGATGACGTGACACAGGCACCCTCGTCCTCGGGAGCGGCTCCGGGTCTGTGACCCGGCCCGCCCCGAGGACGAGGCATGTCATGGACAGTCTCGTACCATTCGCGCAACGCCAAGCGAACCCCGGTCCGCATCGTCTGCGCACCGCCGCCCGAACCAGGAGCACGGTACCCGTGTCCATACCCCCGCCCCCCGGGCCCCACCAGCCGCAGGAGCCCCAAGGGCAGCAGTACCCGCAGGCTCCGCAGTATCAACAAGGCCCGTACTACGGGATGCCGTACCAGCCGTGGGGGCAGGGCTACGGCTCCTTCAACCGCCCCGCGCCCGTCAACGGCTTCGCCATCGCCTCGCTGGTCACCGGCATCCTCTGCTTCGTGCCGGCGGTGGGTCTGGTCCTCGGGCTCATCGCGCTGAGCCAGATCAAGAAGCGGGGCGAGCGCGGGAAGGGCATGGCGATCGCCGGGTCGGTGCTGTCGTCCGTCGGGCTGGCGCTGTGGGCGGTGACACTGTCGACCGGGGCCGCGTCCGACTTCTGGGAGGGGTTCAAGGAGGGGGCGCGCGACAACTCGAGCCTCTCGCTGGAGAAGGGCGAGTGCTTCGACTCGCCCGGCGGGATGGAGGGCTTCACATACGACGTCGAGTCCGTGCCCTGCGCAGGCCGGCACGACGGCGAGGTGTTCGCGGTCGTCGAGATGCCCGGCGGCTCCTTTCCGGGGGACGACAAGGTCACGGAGGTCGCCGACGACAAGTGCTATGCCCTCCAGGGCAGTTACGCACTGGACGCCTGGGCCCTGCCCGACACCGTCGACGTCTACTACCTGACCCCGACCCGGCAGAGCTGGCGGCTCGGTGACCGCGAGATCACCTGCGTGTTCGGCCACACGGACGGCAGGAGCGGTCTGACCGGCTCGCTGCGCAACGACGAGACGACGCTCGACGCCGACCAGGTCGTGTACTTGAAGGCGGCGGACGTCCTCAACACGGCCATGGACTCCGCGCCCGCCGAGGAGTACGTCGAGGACGACCTGCCCGGTCACAAGGCGTGGGCGGGGCGGGTCGCGGACGCGCTGACCGAGCAGGCCGGCATGCTCCGCGACCACCGGTGGCCCGCCCGCGCCGAGAAGCCGGTCGGGGATCTCGTCGAGGACCTGGAGGCCGCCCGGAAGGAGTGGGCCCTGGCCGCCGAGGCCGCCGACGTGGACGCCTTCTACGAGCACTACGACACGGGCTACGAACTCATCGTCCCGGAGCAGTCGGTCACCGCGCGCAAGGCTCTGGGGCTGGCGACGACCCCGCCGTCGTACGGCGACAGCGGTGACGGTTCGGACAGCGGGGGAGGAGACGCCGGGATCGAGGTGTGATCGCGGCTGTAGCGGGGAGAAAGTGCCTGCGTAGGCCCGCACTGCACGCAAGTCATCACATCGAGTGATTCTCTGGCCTTTGCTTGCACCGGACAACCCACGGTTGCCACGCTGTTGCTGTCTGTACAACCTGATGGGAGCGGCCAGTGACATTCGGTGAGCAGCCGGCATACCTGCGTGTCGCGGGTGATCTCCGCAAGAAGATCGTCGACGGTTCACTGCCTCCGCACACCCGCCTCCCGTCACAGGCCAGGATCCGTGAGGAGTACGGAGTCTCGGACACCGTCGCCCTCGAGGCGCGCAAGGTGCTGATGGCCGAGGGCCTGGTCGAGGGCCGCTCCGGCTCCGGGACGTATGTGCGCGAGCGGCCGGTGCCCCGCCGTATCGCCCGCTCCGGGTTCCGGCCTGCCGGGGGCGCGACGCCGTTCCGGCAGGAGCAGGCCGACGGCGAGACACGCGGCACCTGGGAGTCCAGCAGCCGGCAGGCCGAGGCGAGCGGTGCCGTCGCCGAGCGGCTCGCCATCCAGTCCGGGGACCGGGTGATGTGCACCAAGTACGTCTTCCGGGAGGCCGGCGAGGCGATGATGCTCTCCACCTCCTGGGAGCCCCTCGCCGTCACCGGTCGTACGCCCGTGATGCTGCCCGAGGAGGGCCCCCTCGGCGGCATGGGAGTCGTCGAGCGCATGGCCGCCATCGACGTCGTCGTGGACAACGTGACGGAGGAGGTCGGCGCGCGTCCGGGCCTCGCCGAGGAGCTGCTCGCGCTGGGCGGCGTCCCCGGCCATGTCGTCCTCGTCGTCTCGCGCACGTACTACGCCTCGGGCCGCCCGGTGGAGACGGCCGACGTGGTCATCCCGGCCGACCGCTACCAGGTCGCCTATCACCTTCCTGTGAAGTAGCGCACGCCGTCACGGCGGTTGCCCCGGCGCGCGCTCAACGGGCGCCTGTCCGCGTGGCGTTGGATTCCGGTCGTTCTCCCAGGTCGCCCAGGAGGGTGCGGCAGCTCGCTGACCGGATGCGCGAACACGCCCGCACGGCGCACTCGTCGTCGTGCGCCCCCTGCGTCTTGGCTGGTTGCGTACCTCTTTGTGAAAAGCCGTATTCGCTGCGTGAAGGTTAGGCGTAGGCTCAGGCATATGCGGATTGCGGTTTCCTTGGCGGGTGGGGCACGGCACAGGCCGCGGGCGGGACTCGTGCGGTCGTGGGCGGGAAGGAGCGGTGGGGCGGGATGAACGACGGCACGATCACTCTTCCCTGGCTCGTGATACGGCAGGACGACAACGGCAATCGCTATCGCGTGGGCCGGTACGCGACCCGGGCCGAGGCCCAGAAGATCGCCGACAGCCTCGACATCCGCGGACACAAGCAGCTGTACTGGGTCGAGCGGATCGGGCCGAACGGGGCGAGCCCGCTCGACTGAGCAGGCGTGCGTGAGCCCCGCACCCCTCCCGTAGGCTCCCGCGCATGACGGAACCGATCGTGGTCGTGGGAGCCGCACTCATCGACGGCGGACGGCTGCTCGCCGCCCGCCGCAGCGCACCCCCCGAGCTGGCCGGACGCTGGGAGCTGCCCGGCGGCAAGGTCGAACCCGGCGAGACCTCCGAAGCGGCCCTCGTGCGCGAACTGCGCGAGGAACTCGGCGTCGAGACCGAGATCGCCGACCGCGTCCCGGGGGAGTGGCCCCTAAGATCCCCGTACGTCCTCCAGGTCTGGACGGCGCGACTGCTCCCAGGCTCACTCGACCCCAAGCCCCTACAAGACCACGACGACCTGCGCTGGCTGACCCGGGCCGAGATCTGGAACGTGCCCTGGCTGGACCAGGATGTAGAAGCGGTCCGGGGTATCGCGGCTCGGCTGTAGCCACCTAGGGGCGCGGGGAACTGCGCGACCAACCACAATGCACCCGCACCCGCAACGCGACCGAACCTCCCGAGCTCTTAGGCGCACTCGGCGAACCCGCGGAGCAGGACGGTACTGGCGCCTCGATACCGGGTATGTGCCCATTAACCCCACAAAACCGGACATGGTGGGCTGGCTGGCCTGGGAAGTGATCGGGCGTGATCGACACCGAAGGCGACCGCGCCGAGTGGACCTTTCCCGCGGACCCGGGCGCCGTGCGCGCCGCCCGTGCAGCCGTCCGCAGCCGGCTGCGCGACTGGGCTCTCGACAGCGTCTCCGACATCACGGCCCTGCTGGTCAGCGAGCTGGTCACCAACTCCCTGCGGCACGCCACGGGTCCCATCGGTGTACGGCTGGTCCGCCCCACGGGCCCGGACGGTGTGCTCCTCGTCGAGGTCTCCGACCCCCTCCCGGACCCGCCGCGCGAGCGTGCGGCCCTGCCCGAGGACGAGAGCGGACGCGGACTCCAACTCGTCGCCCTCTCCTCGCGCCGCTGGGGAACCCGGCCCGGCGCCGCGGGCAAGACGGTGTGGTTCGAACTGGCGGTACCGGGCTGAACCGGGTGTACAGCCCAGGTCGCACTGTCCGGTGGCTGGTTCAGGCCACTGGCGGTTGTCGAGTCGCGTGATTCGACGACGTGTCCGCTGGTTAGAAGACTGTAGGTGTTGTCGCAGTGCGGACCGAAAACCGTCGGGACCGTGCTGTGATCGTGAACACCGTGTCGTGCGGCGTCGTAGTGCTGGATACTGCGGGCAGCCGCCTCCGGTGACCGGTGCCGGACGCGGTGAGCTGGAGGGGACGGTTCGCGTGAGCGAGATACCAGCGAAGGCCACGGAGTCCGAGGACCCGTCGGACGGCGCGAGGACGGGGGCCGCGGCTGCCGTCGCGGCCGACGCGACGAGAGCCTCCGGCGCCGCCGGGCGGCCCGGCGACGCGCCGTTCGCCGACATGCCCGCTGGTGACGCCATGTGGCAGAGCAGCCCGCCCGGCTCCATCTACGACTACATCAAGGTCGCGTCCTTCTCCATCGGCGCCGACGGCCTCGTCGACCAGTGGAGCCTGCGCGCCGAGCAGCTCTTCGGCATCCCCGCCGAGCGGGCCGTCGGCATGGACCCCATCGAGGCGTTCATCGACCCGGACCTGCGCGAGGAGGGCCAGCGGAAGATGGCCGAGATCCTCGACGGCCGGGAGTGGACCGGTGTCGTCCCGTTCCGGAAACCGGAGACGGCCGGCGGCGATCGGAGCGGCGATGGCCTCGCCGAGGTCTATGTCATGCCGACGCGCACCGAGGACGGCGAGAAGGCCGCCGTCTGCATCGTCGTCGACGTCCGCACCCTGCGCCGGATCGAGACCGACCTCGCCGCCTCGCAGTCGATTTTCGGTCAATCTCCTTACGGCTTCCTGCTGATCGACCCCGACCTGCGGGTTCGGCGCGCCAACATGCGGTTCGCCTCCGTCTTCGGCGGCACCCCCGACGACCACCGCGGCCGCGGAGTAAACGACTATCTGCCCCGGCCGGAGGCCGAGCGGGTCGCCGCCGTGCTGCGCCGTGTCCTGGAGACCGGCGAGAACATCACGGACATGCACGTCACGGGATTTCTGCCGGGATCCGACGAGCGCCGCCACTGGTCCATCAACCTCTTCCGCGTGCACAGCGGCACCGGCCGCCCCATCGGCATCGCCTGGCTCGGAACCGACATCACCGCCCGTCGCGCCGCCGCCCGCGAGGCCGCCGCCGCCCGGCGCAATCTCGCCCTTCTCAATGACGCGGGCGCCCGTATCGGCAACTCCCTCGATCTGGAGACCACGGCCCGCGAACTCCTCGACGTCGTCGTCCCCGGCTTCTGCGACCTGGCGACGGTCGACCTCTACCAAGGTCTGCTGGCCGGCGACGAGACCCCGCCCGGGCTCGCCGACGGCAGCGCGGAGCTGCGCCGGGTCGCCTTCGCCAGCGCGGTCTCCGACGCACCCTTCATCGGCGGCGGTGCACCGGTCGCCGTCGGCGCCGTCCACCACTACCCCTTCAACTCCCCTTGCGCGGACGCCCTGCGCACCGCCAAGCCGCGGCGCGTCCCGCCCGAGGAGGGCGGTCTCGTCCAGTCCACGTTCGCCGTACCGATGGTCGCCCACGACACCGTCGTAGGACTCGCTCAGTTCTCCCGTACGAAGGGCAGCGAGCCGTTCGGCGACCGGGACCGGGATCTCGCGGTGGAGCTGGCGGCGCGGGCGGCGGTCTGTATCGACAACGCCCGCCTGTACCGCCGTGAGCACGAACGGGCCCTGATACTGCAGCGGTCCCTGCTCCCGCCGGGCGACCCGGTGGCCGCCGGCCTGGACATCGCCTGCCGCTATCTGCCCGGCAACAGCTCCGCCGACCGGCCCAGCGAGGTGGGCGGCGACTGGTTCGACGTCATCGAACTGCCCGGCCATCGCACGGCCTTGGTGGTCGGCGACGTGATGGGACGCGGCCTGCGCGCGGCGGTGGCGATGGGTGAACTCCGGTCCGCGGTACGGACCCTGGCGCTGCTGGACCTCGAACCGGCGGAAGTTCTGTCGGCCTTGGACGAGATCGCGCGGGGCCTCGGGGCGCCGGGCGGCGTCCAGCAGGCGACCCGGGCCGCCCGCCGTCCCCGCGAGGCGGACCTGTCCGAGGTGTATCTGGCGACCTGTGTGTACGCGGTCTACGACTCGGTGACCAGGCGCTGCACCTTCGCGAACGCGGGCCATCTGCCTCCCGTCCTGGTCGAACCCGGCGAGGACGCGCTGATGCTGGACGTGCCGCCGGGCATGCCGCTGGGCGTCGGCGGGGAGCCCTTCGAGGAGGTGGAGGTCGAACTACCCGAAGGCGCCCTGTTGGCGCTCTACACGGATGGACTGGTCGAATCCCGCGACCACCCCCTCGACGAGGGCCTCCAGGCGTTCGTGGGCGCGCTGACCGACCCCTCCGAACCGCTGGAGGACGTCTGCGACCACGTCCTCAACACCCTCGACACCCACCACGGCGAGGACGACATCGCCCTGCTGATGGCCCGGGTCCAGGGCCTGCCGGCCGACTCCGTGGGCGACTGGACCCTGCCCCGCGAGCCCCGCAGCGTGGGCCGCGCCCGTGAGTACGCGCGCGGGCAGCTGCTGAGCTGGGACCTGGAGCCGCTCGTCGACACGACGGAGCTGCTGGTCAGCGAGTTGGTCACCAACGCGTTGAGGTACGGCGAGGGCGAGATCCGGCTACGGCTCCTGCTGGACCGCACCCTGGTCTGCGAGGTCTGGGACGCGGGCCTGGTCCAGCCACGCCGCCGTCGCGCCCGCGACACGGACGAGGGCGGCCGGGGCCTCCAACTCGTCGGCCTCCTCTCCGCCGCCTGGGGCTCCCGGCGTACCCCGCGCGGCAAGACGGTCTGGTTCGAACTCCCCCTGCCGGACGGCGAAACGGGCCTGACGGATCCGGCGGAGGCGTTGCTGAGCCTGTTCTGAGGGGGCGGGGTTCGCGAGCCTTCCGTCGCCCTACTTCGCCGCTGGGCCTCCTCGGCGGCTGCGGCTGTGCGGCCCGCCGAAGCTCGCGGGCGCGCCGCCCAGCAGGATCCCGCCGAGGACCGCCCCGCCGACCCCCGTCTCACGGGCCGTCCCGGCGACCGGGTTGCCGTGCACACGGACGTCCTGTTCGGCGAGGGCACGGGCGTGCCGGGCGAGGGTGTCGGCCGTGGCGCGATCACCGGTCACCGTGCGCTCGGGGGACGTCAGCCGCCCCACGCCAGGCGTACGGCCCCCGCTCCTCGCCCGGAGCCCGGCGGCCGCACGCTCCTCGGGCCCCGCCGAGAGCAGCCGCTCCGCCTCCGCCAGCAGCGTTCGGGCCTCGCTGCCCACCGCACCCCGGTGCGTCACGACGAACCCGTCCGCAAGGGCCACCGACGCACGGGCGGCGAGCAGGGCAGCGACCGGCAACACCCCCGCCCGCCCCGACGCCACCGGCACGGTCGCCCGCACCATCCGACGCAGAGCGTCCAGCGGGTCGTACGGCCCACCGATCAACTCCTCCCGCACGCCGGCCAGCACCGCATCGGCATGCCGAATCCGCGCCCGCAACTCACCGACGGTCACATCCACAAGACCGCCGCCCACCTGACCGAAGGGAAGCCCGCCGAACGCCGCGGGCGTGACTGCGCCGCGGGCGGGTGGGGTGCCTGCGCTGCCGCCGCTGCGATCGGGTGGGGTGCCTGGGCTGCTGACGCCGCGATCGGTCGGGGTGCCTGAGCTGCCCGTGCCGTTTCCGGTGCCCCCCTCACCCCCCGTCGCCTCCTCCACCTCACCCCCTCCGCCATCCGTGGCCCCCACCCCACCCCCCGCCTCCGCCAGCCGCCCCCGCGCTCCCGCGATCTCCGCCTCCGCGCCGGTGAGGGTGGCCGGGACGAGGGTTTCTGCCTCTCTCAGGGCTTGGGCGAGGTGGTTGATGGTGTCGAGGAAGACCGTGGCCTGGGTGATGGCGGACTCGGCGGCGCGGAGGTGGCGGGCTGCGCGTTGGGAGTCGCTGGAGTCGGCGGCCTGGCGGGCCTCGTTGAGGCGGGATGTGGCGAACACCAGTCGGTCCTTGGCCTGTTCGACGTCGCCGGTGAGAGGGGCGGTCGCGGCGTGTGCGTACCGTTTGGCCAGGGCGGCGAGGGTTGCCTCCACGGCGCCCGTGCGGCCCGCCAGCTCTCGGAACCGCGTCTCTGCGACCTCCAGCGCCTCGCCCACCCCCCGCTCCAGCCCGCGCAGTTGGTCGAAGCCGGCCGCCTCCGCGTCCAGTCGCCGTCCCACCTCCTGGCACCGCCCGACGATCCCGGCGAGCGCGTGCCGCCGGGACGCCTGATCGGCCGGAACACCGTCGTCGTACTGCTGCCGCATCCGGAAGGCGGACGACAGCTCGGACTCCGCGTCCAGGAGCGCCTGCGCGTAGGGCGCCACGGCCGCCGTACCCGACAGGGCCTCGGCGAAGCCGAGTTCCTCACGGCTGGTGCGGACGCTGTCGTCGGCCTCGATCAGCAACGCCCTCGCACGCTCGTCGAGTTCAGAGGCGAACGGGGCCGCGGCCACGACCGTGGCGCCGCCCGGCGTCGTACGGGTGCGCATTCGCCGGGTGCGGCGTACGTATGCGTATCCGGCGAGCGCGACCGCCGCGCTCGCCGCGACCAGCGGCAGGACGAGGTCGGAGGTGGATGTCTCGTCCTCTTCCTGCGCGACCTCACCCGCCCGCACCGCCGGAACCGGATCCTCGGCATTGATCGTCATCCCCGGCAGCACGAGCCACACCAGCCCGGCCGCACCACCCAGCACGGCATGCGCCACCCGCACGGATATGTGCGAGGCGGCACGCCGCGGCCGGCCCCGGAACAAGGATGACGTCACATTTCGGAGCGTATGACCCGGTATGGGCCCGCGCGACCGGGGTGCGTCAGGCGGGGTGGGGCCTCGATGAGGGAGGGGACACGACGATGGAACAGACCGCAGAGGAACCCACCGCTGACACGCCCGACGAACCGACAGCCGCCGGCGGCGAGGACGGCCCGCAGGGGCCACCCGCGCCCGACGACGAAAGCGGCACGGGTGGTGCGGTTGGGAGAAGAAGATGGCCCAGACGCACCCGCCGCACCCTTCTCGCCCTCCTCCTCGCCCTGCTCCTCCCCCTCCTCGCAGCCGAGACGGCCCTCCGCCTGAACTACACCGGCGACCTGGCCTCCGGCACCCACACCCGCAACCGTGACGCGCTCTGGCTGGGCCACGCCTGGGTCGACGGTCGGAAGAAGGCCGCCGACGTCACCGCCCTCGCCCGGCAACTCGAAACCACCGGCATCAAGGACCTCTACGTCCACGCGGGCCCCCTGGAGCACGACGGAACGCTGCCCGAGTCGGTGTATCCGAAGGCCGGTTGGTTCATCGACGCCGTGCACAAGGAAATCCCCGGCATCCGCGTCCAGGCCTGGCTCGGCGACGTACTGGCCACCGAAAGCCCCGACGGCATGCGCCTGGAGCGCCCGGAGACCAGGGCGGCCGTGGTCGCCTCCACCCGGCAGATCCTGGCGGCCGGCTTCGACGGGGTCCACTTCGACCTGGAGCCCCTCCACTCGGACGACGGCGACTACCTCACGCTCCTCGACGCCCTGCACCGCGTCACCCGCGCCCAGGGCGCCCCGCTCTCCGTCGCCGCCCACCAGATCGACCCGCTCCCCGGCTTCCACTCCTTCTGGGGCGCGACCACCGGCCACCCGAAATGGTGGTCGCAGGAGTTCTTCGGCCAGGTGGCCCGCCGCGTCGACCAGATCGCCGTCATGTCGTACGACACCATGCAGCCGCTCGAGAGCACCTACGGCGGCTATGTCGCCCAGCAGACCTCCCTCGCCCTGGAGGTCACCCCGCCCACCACCGACCTGCTGATGGGTCTGCCCTTCTTCCATGAGAACCGCTTCGGCCACTGGGCACACGCCGAAACCGTCCCCGCCGCCGTCCGCGGTGTCCGCCTGGGCCTGTCCCGCACGGACGCGGACCGCCCGAACTTCGGCGTCGCCCTGTATGTCGACTTCGCCGCGACCGCGGAGGACTGGACGGCGTACCGGGAGGGCTGGGTGGACAAGCCGTGATCCGCGCCGCGTGGATGACGTAACCATCTCGCCATCCAGCCGTCGTGCGGACTTTCCCCCTTCGGGCCCCCTAGTTTGTTGTGAACGTGCTGTGCCCGTCCTACGGTCCACATCTCCGATCCCTGTGAGGTCGCACATTCATGCGAGCGCTAATCACCAGCAAGGCTGCCCGGCGCGCCCTGCGTCCGATCGTCGAACTCATCGACCAGCGCATAGAGCGTCAGGTCCGCCGTGTCGTTCAGGAGAGTGCCCGGGCCGATGTGACGCATGAGGAACTGAAGAGGCTGCGTAACCGTCAGCGGCCGCTTGAGCTGTTCTTCGACGGGACCGGGCGCGGGGCGTCACGGCTGCCGTCGGCGCCTCACCTCAACCGCACCATCGCGGAGTTGGCGGAGGTCTCCGGCGGGAACAGGGATGCCGCCGAACGCAATGTCGCCCAGGCGTTCCGGCTGCTCATCGCGATGGAGGCGCTCGGCGTCGGGCGAATA
This sequence comes from Streptomyces sp. NPDC051963, assembly GCF_044593495.1. Lineage (NCBI taxonomy): Bacteria > Bacillati > Actinomycetota > Actinomycetes > Kitasatosporales > Streptomycetaceae > Streptomyces > Streptomyces sp. NPDC051963. Next base: position 39,359 of record NZ_JBIUCC010000007.1, read on the forward strand.
GCGGGCGGCACGATGAACATCGTCGGCAAGCTGTCCGCCGTACCGCTGCTCGATCCGCCGAACGACGAGATCCTCGAAATCGGGACGCTGTACGGGATGTTCAGCGCGGCGCTGATCCGGATGATGGAGCGGGCGGGGCGTGCGCCGAGCCTGACCATCGTCGATCCGCTCGCCGGTACCCAGCTCCAGCCCGGCGCCACCATGGGCAACGACGCCTCCGGCACCCCGGTGAACGGCGCCGCCGTACGCACCAATCTGGCCCTCGCGGGTGCGGCCGGCGCCGCCGCCCGGATCCAGCAGGGCTTCTCCGAGGACCCGGAGGTGCGCGCCCTGGTCTCCGACCGCTCCTACGGCGTGGTCATCGTCGACGGCGACCACTCCGCGGCCGGTGTCGCCGCCGACCTGGAGTGGGCCGAGCAGATCGTCGCGCCCGGCGGCATCGTCGTACTCGACGACTTCGGGCACCCCAAGTGGTCCGGGATCAAGGAGGCCTTCGAGAAGCACATGACCACGGACACCCGGTTCACCTTCCTCGGCCAGGTGGCCCACTCGGGGTATCTGCGGGCCGCCTCAGCCTGACGCGGGCCGTCGGCGGATCTTCGACCCCAGCCACACCAGCGGGTCGTACTTGCGGTCGACTGCCCTTTCCTTCAAGGGAATCAGCGCATTGTCCGTGATCTTGATGCCTTCGGGGCAGACCTCCGTGCAGCACTTGGTGATGTTGCAGTAGCCGAGACCGTGTTCGTCCTGGGCCGTGCGTTTGCGGTCCAGGCCGGACTCACCGGCGGCGTCCAGCGGGTGCATGTCGAGCTCCGCGACCCGCATGAGGAAGCGGGGCCCGGCGAACGCCGGCTTGTTCTCCTCGTGGTCGCGCACCACATGGCAGGTGTCCTGGCACAGGAAGCACTCGATGCACTTGCGGAACTCCTGCGAGCGGTCCACGTCCTCCTGCATCATCCGGTACTCACCGGGCCCGAGATCGGCGGGCGGCACGAACGCCGGGACCTCGCGCGCCTTGGTGTAGTTGAAGCCGACGTCCGTGACGAGGTCGCGGACCACCGGGAAGGCGCGGAGCGGAGTCACGGTGATCGTGTCCTCGGGCGTGAACACCGACATCCGCGTCATGCACATCAGCCGCGGTCGTCCGTTGATCTCCGCCGAGCACGAACCGCACTTGCCCGCCTTGCAGTTCCAGCGGACCGCCAGGTCGGGGGCCTGGGTGGCCTGGATGCGGTGGATGATGTCCAGGACCACTTCGCCGTCGTTGACCTCGACCTCGAAGTCCTCCAGGCCGCCGCCCTCGACATCGCCCCGCCACACCTTGAAGCGGGCCTCGTAGCTGCTCACTCGTAGAGCTCCTCTTCGGCGAGGTACTTGACCAGCTCCTCCTTGTCGAAGAGGGCGAGCAGGTCGTGACGGATGGGGTCGGTGGTCTCACGGAGCAGGTCGATCTGGCCGCGCACGGGGTCCGTGGCGGCCAACCCGCCGGTGGGATCAGCCAGTTGGCACAGCAGGTTGATCGGGCGCCACTTGCGGTCCATCGTCGGGTGGTCCTCGCGGGTGTGGCCGCCGCGCGACTCCGTGCGCTCCAGCGCCGCCCGTGCCACGCACTCGCTGACCAGCAGCATGTTCCGCAGGTCCAGGGCGAGATGCCAGCCCGGGTTGAACTGGCGGTGGCCCTCGACGCCGGCCCGCCGGGCGCGTACGCGCAACTCGGCGAGCTTCTCCAGCGCATGCTGCATCTCGCCCTCGCGGCGGATGATGCCGACCAGGTCGTTCATGGTCTGCTGGAGTTCCTGGTGGAGGGTGTACGGGTTCTCCGGCGTGCCCTCGACCGGGCCCTCCGCGGAGAACGGGCGCAGCGCCTCCGCGGCCGCCGCGTCGACCTGGACGTCGTCCACGGGCGGACGCTCGAAGGCCTGGCCCGCCGCGTACTCGGCCGCGTGCCGGCCCGCCCGGCGCCCGAACACCAGCAGGTCGGACAGGGAGTTGCCGCCGAGCCGGTTCGAGCCGTGCATACCGCCGGCGACTTCACCCGCCGCGTACAGCCCCGGCACCCCGCGCGCGGCCGCCGTGTCGGACTCGACCGCGATGCCGCCCATCACGTAGTGACAGGTGGGCCCGACCTCCATCGCCTCCGCCGTGATGTCGACGTCGGCCAGCTCCTTGAACTGGTGGTACATGGACGGCAGCCGACGCTTGATCACCTCGGCGGGCATCCGCGTCGACACGTCCAGGAACACCCCGCCGTGCGGGGAGCCGCGCCCGGCCTTGACCTCGGAGTTGATCGCGCGCGCGACCTCGTCACGGGGCAGCAGCTCCGGGGGGCGCCGGTTGTTGTCCGGGTCCTCGTACCAGCGGTCGCCCTCCGCCTCCGACTCGGCGTACTTCTCCTTGAACACGTCGGGGATGTAGTCGAACATGAACCGCTTGCCGTCGGAGTTCCTGAGCACTCCTCCGTCGCCGCGCACCGACTCCGTGACGAGAATGCCCTTCACCGACGGCGGCCAGACCATGCCCGTCGGGTGGAACTGCACGAACTCCATGTTCAACAGGGGCGCCCCGGCGAGCAGCGCCAGCGCGTGTCCGTCGCCGGTGTACTCCCACGAGTTCGACGTCACCTTGAAGGACTTGCCGATGCCGCCCGTCGCGATCACGACGGAGGGCGCTTCCAGGACGAAGAAACGGCCGGTCTCACGGTCGTAGGCGAAGACCCCGGAGACTCGGCTGCCGTCCTTCAACACCCGGGTGACCGTGCACTCCTGAAAGACCTTCAGGCGCGACTCGTAGTCCCCGGTCTCCTTCATGTCCTGCTGCTGCAAGGAGACGATCTTCTGCTGGAGCGTCCGGATCAGCTCCAGGCCGGTGCGGTCGCCGACGTGCGCGAGGCGCGGGTACTCGTGGCCGCCGAAGTTGCGCTGGGAGATCCGGCCGTCCTTCGTGCGGTCGAACAGGGCGCCCCAGGTCTCCAGCTCCCAGACCCGGTCGGGCGCCTCCTGCGCGTGCAGCTCGGCCATCCGCCACTGGTTGAGGAACTTGCCGCCGCGCATGGTGTCGCGGAAGTGGACCTGCCAGTTGTCGTGCGGGTTCGCGTTGGCCATCGCCGCGGCGATGCCGCCCTCGGCCATCACCGTGTGCGCCTTGCCGAACAGCGACTTGCAGATCACGGCCGTACGGGCGCCCCGCTCGCGCGCCTCGATCGCTGCCCTGAGGCCGGCGCCCCCGGCGCCGACCACGACGACGTCCCATTCCTGGCGGTCGACCACGGACATCAGAAGAACCTCGGATCGTCGAAAGCGCCGGACGCGACCAGATAGACGTAGAAGTCGGAGAGCGCCACGCTCACCAACGACGCCCAGGCGAGCAGCATGTGACGGGCGTTCAGTTTCCCGACCCACTGCCACATCCGGTAGCGCACGGGATGCCGGGAGAAGTGCTTGAGCTTGCCGCCGACGATGTGCCGGCAGGAGTGGCAGGACAGGGTGTACGCCCAGATCAGCACGATGTTGACCAGGAACACCAGCGTGCCGAGGCCCATGTGGCCCCACTCGTAGTGCTCGTTGCGGAACGCGAGCACGGTGTCGTACGACAGGATCCCGGCGACCAGGATCGCGGCGTAGAAGAAGTACCGGTGGATGTTCTGAAGGATCAGCGGGAAGCGGGTCTCACCGGAGTACTTCTTGTGCGGCTCCGCCACCGCGCAGGCCGGGGGCGAGGCCCAGAAGCCCCGGTAGTAGGCCTTGCGGTAGTAGTAGCAGGTCAGGCGGAAGCCGAGCGGGAAGATCAGGATGATGATCGCGGGGGAGATGCCCCACCAGCTGCCGAAGATCTCCCAGTTGGGGCCGGCGTGCATCGGCTCGCAGCGCTCCGCCAGACAGGGGGAGTAGAACGGCGAGACATACGGCGCCGCGTAGTAGTCCGCGTCGGCGAAGGCCCGCCAGGTCGAGTAGACGATGAACGCCAGCAGACCGGCCGCGGTGGCGGCGGGCGCCAGCCACCAGCGATCGGTCCGCAGATGCGGGGCGTCGATCGCGGCACGCGTACCGGTCCGTACGCCGCCGCCGGGGGGATGGGATTCTGTTGTCGGTGGTTCCGTACCAGTGGCCAACTCATGACTCCGGTCGGGTCGATCCGTTCGAGGGCTCAGGGGGCGTGCCGGTCACGGGCGCCGAGTCCCTCGTCGTCCGTGTCGATCCAAAGCGAGTCGTCGTACGGGGTGTCGGGGATGGTGACGAGTTCGGGGCGCTTGGGTGCGGTGGGGGCGGAGGTTGCGTCCCGGAGCAGCGCGGCGCTCTCGCGCAGATGATCGCAGTCGGTGCGGACCCGGCGGATGTCCAGCCCGCCGCTCCCCATCTGCTGCTCCAGGCGGCCGACGGACTTGGACAGGTCGTCGATGCTGCGCTGGATGGACGTCAGTTCGTCGTGTACGGACATGACGTTTCCTCACTTCCATGGGCCGGGCGGCCGTGGGTGGCAACGTTCATGCGCCTGCGAGTGTTGCGCGTCACACCGGCCGGTGGGAAGCCGTGTGCATCGATTGGCTGAGGTCTGTTGGTGTGTGCAGGTGCGTGCGGGGGCGCCGACCCCGGGGGCCGCGCCCCCGGACCCGCCGCGGCCCGAAGGGCCTCGTCCTCAAGCGCCGGACGGGCCTACAGCGCCCGACCGGCGTTCACAGGTGCGAGCCGATTGGGCCGGGCGGGTGGCCTTCTGCTGCCCGCCGCCGTGTCGCACTCCGTTGCTGAACCCTTTCCTCTTAGGTGGCCGCATACGTGTGATCAGCTCCATATACCGCCAAAAGTGATCATAACGCCCTGTGTCCTCCGGAGGTAAGAGATGTCCCACGACGGCGTCGGACAGCGCCAGGTCATGCGCTCCGTGGCCTTCCTCACGGCGGGCGCACTCGCGCTCACCGGTTGCAGTTCCGAGGACCAGGCCGGCAAACCCCTCGCCGGGCAGGACATCGCGCCCGCCGGCCGTGCCCTGGTCTCCGACGGCGGCACCCTGCGCTGGGCCGTGGACTCCGTACCGGAGACCCTGAACACCTTCCAGGCCGACGCCGACGCCACCACCACCCGCGTCGCCCAGGCCGTCCTGCCGTCGATGTTCCGGCTCGACGTGAACGGCCGCCCGCAGATCAACCCCGGCTACCTGGAGTCCGCGAAGGTCGTCGACACCGAGCCCAAGCAGGTCGTCCTCTACAAGCTCAACCAGCAGGCGGTCTGGAGCAACGGCCGGGAGATCGGCGCCGCCGACTTCGCCGCCCAGTGGCGCGCCCTGTCCGGCAAGGACAGCGCCTACTGGACCGCCCGCAACGCCGGCTACGACCGCATCGAGCGGATCCAGCGCGGCGCCAACGACCTCGAGGTCAAGGTCACCTTCGCCCGGCCCTACGCCGACTGGCAGTCGCTGTTCACGCCGCTGTACCCGAAGGAGGTCATGGGCACGCCGGACTCCTTCAACGACGGAGCGCGGCGCAAGCTCAAGGTCACCGCGGGCCCCTTCATGCTGAAGAAGATCGACCGCGCCGCCGACCAGATCACCCTCGCCCGCAATCCGCGCTGGTGGGGGCGGCCCGCCAAGCTCTCCCAGATCGTGCTGCGCTCCGTACCGCGCGACGAGCGGTCCGCCCAGCTGGCCGCGGGCAAGCTGGACCTGGCCGACATCGACGCCGATGTGTCGCGCCGTATCACCCTCGCCGCCCGTCCGCAGGGCACGAGCACCCCGCTCCAGGGCCCCGGCGGCGCGGCCCCCCTGCGTGGCTTCGAGGTCCGCAAGTCCTTCGAGCCGGCCTACACACAGCTCGCCCTCAACGGCGCCGACGGCCCGCTCGCCGACGAGCGCGTCCGCCGCGCCGTGGCCCGCGCCCTCGACCGCAAGGCACTGGCCAAGGCCGTCCTCAAGCCGCTGGGCCTGCCCGCCGTTCCCGTCGGCAGCCATCTCGCGCTCTCCGGCCAGGCCGCCTACGCCGACAACAGCGGCGCCCTCGGCGACCAGGACACCAAGGAGGCCCAGGCGCTGCTCGCGGACGCCGGGTGGGTGCCGGGCGGACCCGTCAAGCAGCAGCAGAAGAAGGGCGAGAAGGCGGCCGGCCCCGAGGGCGGGAACGCCGAGGACGAGTCCGAGGGCGGCGACGACGGTACGTACATCGTCGGCGAGGACGGCAAGTCGCATGCGTCGGACCACAAGGCGCCGGGCGAGGCCGACCGGGAGAAGAAGGGCCAGGAGCACCTCGCCCAGGACGGCAAGCAGCAGCTCAAGCAGGGCGGTGCGCCCGGCGCGTACGCCCCCATGGGCACCGCCGCCCCCGCGGGTGCCCCCGCCGGTCCGCTCGCCAAGAACGGCAAGCCGCTCACCCTCACCTTCGTGCTGCCGTCGGGCGTCGGCTCCGAGACGCTGCGTACGGTGGCCGACCAGATCCGCCGGATGCTGGACCGGGTCGGTATCCGCACCGAACTGAAGAAGGTCTCCGACGAGAGCTACTTCAAGGACCACATCGCGTCCGGCCAGTACGACCTCGCCCTCTACTCCTGGCCCGCCTCCGCCTTCCCCGCCACCGACGCCCGCCCCATCTACGCCAAGCCCGTCCCGGCCGCCGACGGCTCCCTCAACGTCGAGCAGAACTACACCCGCGTCGGCACCGACCAGGTCGACCAGCTCTTCGACCAGGCCGTCTCCACCCTCGACGAGTCCGAGACCCGCTCCCTGATCCGCAAGGCCGACTCCCGCATCTGGGCCACCGCCGGCTCCATTCCCCTCTACCAGCGCCCCCAACTGACCGCCGCCAGGAAGAACACGGCCAACACGGGCGCCTTCGGCTTCCAGACGCCGGTCTATGAGGACATGGGGTTCCTGAAGAAGGGGGCGAAGGTGTCGGCTAGCCCGTCGAAGAAGTAGGGCTGTGGAGGGCGCCTGACCAGGACCGGAGGCCCTCGGCTGCGTCGGGTGCACGGTCCCGCGGAGGCCCTCACCGCGGGACCCCCGTACGATGGGGTAAGGCCGTGGCATGTCCAGCCCGGCAGGGCCCGCGTGACACAGACGTACGCGTAGGCCGTCCTCACCACTCCGGGAGTACGCCACATCATGGCCACGCGCCACGACATCCGCAACGTAGCCATCGTCGCCCACGTCGACCACGGCAAGACGACCCTCGTCGACGCCATGCTCAAGCAGGCCGGTGCCTTCGCCGCGCACGCCGCCGAGTCGCTCGACGACCGAATGATGGACTCGAACGACCTGGAACGTGAGAAGGGCATCACGATCCTGGCCAAGAACACGGCCGTGAAGTACCACCCGAAGGATGGCGGCGACGTCATCACCATCAACATCATCGACACCCCGGGCCACGCCGACTTCGGTGGCGAGGTCGAGCGCGGTCTGTCGATGGTGGACGCCGTGGTGCTGCTGGTCGACGCCTCCGAGGGCCCGCTGCCCCAGACCCGCTTCGTGCTGCGCAAGGCGCTTCAGGCCCGTCTGCCCGTCATCCTGTGCATCAACAAGACGGACCGCCCCGACTCGCGCATCGACGAGGTCGTGAACGAGGCCTACGACCTCTTCCTCGACCTCGACGCCGACGAGGACCAGATCGAGTTCCCCATCGTCTACGCGTGTGCGCGTGACGGCGTGGCCTCGCTGACCAAGCCCGAGGACGGCACCGTCCCGCAGGACAGCGACAGCCTGGAGCCGTTCTTCTCCACGATCCTCTCGCACGTCCCGGCTCCGGAGTTCGACTCGGAGGCCCCGCTCCAGGCGCACGTCACCAACCTGGACGCCGACAACTTCCTCGGCCGTATCGCGCTGCTCCGCGTCGAGCAGGGCGAGCTGCGCAAGGGCCAGAGCGTCACGTGGATCAAGCGCGACGGCACCATGTCCAACGTCCGTATCACCGAGCTGCTGATGACCGAGGCGCTCACCCGCAAGCCCGCGGAGATGGCGGGCCCCGGTGACATCTGTGCCGTGGCCGGTATCCCGGACATCATGATCGGCGAGACCCTCGCCGACCCCGAGAACCCCATCGCGCTGCCGCTCATCACGGTCGACGAGCCGGCGATCTCCATGACCATCGGCACCAACACCTCGCCGCTGGTCGGCCGTGGCGGCACCGGCAAGGGCGCGGAGAACAAGGCCGCGGTCAAGGACCGCAAGGTCACCGCCCGCCAGGTCAAGGACCGCCTCGACCGCGAGCTGGTCGGTAACGTCTCGCTGCGCGTGCTCGACACCGAGCGTCCGGACGCCTGGGAGGTGCAGGGCCGCGGCGAGCTGGCGCTGGCCATCCTGGTCGAGCAGATGCGCCGCGAGGGCTTCGAGCTGACCATCGGCAAGCCGCAGGTGGTCACCCAGGAGATCGACGGCAAGGTCCACGAGCCCGTCGAGCGCATGACGATCGACGTGCCCGAGGAGCACATGGGTGCGGTCACGCAGCTCATGGGTGTCCGCAAGGGCCGTATGGACAACATGTCGAACCACGGCTCCGGCTGGGTCCGCATGGAGTTCGTCGTCCCGTCCCGCGGTCTCATCGGCTTCCGTACGGAGTTCCTGACCGGCACGCGCGGCACGGGCATCGCCCACTCCATCCACGAGGGCCACGAGCCGTGGTTCGGCGTGCTGGCGACCCGTAACAACGGCTCGCTCGTCGCCGACCGCGCCGGCGCCGTCACCGCCTTCGCGATGACGAACCTCCAGGAGCGCGGCGTGCTGTTCACCGACCCCGGCACCGAGGTGTACGAGGGCATGATCGTCGGCGAGAACTCGCGCTCCGACGACATGGACGTGAACATCACCAAGGAGAAGAAGCTCACCAACATGCGGTCGTCCTCGGCCGACTCCTTCGAGGCGATCGTCCCGCCGCGCAAGCTCTCCCTGGAGCAGTCCCTGGAGTTCTGCCGCGACGACGAGTGCGTCGAGGTCACCCCGGAGGCCGTGCGCATCCGCAAGGTGAACCTGGACGCCCGCGAGCGCGCCCGCTCCGCGAGCCGCGCCAAGCACGGCTGACCCACCGCGTCGTACGACCGTGCCGGGCCCCTCCACGACGTGGAGGGGCCCGGCACGGCTGCGTTCGGGCGGACATAGGGAAAACCCTCCTTCTTCGCTCAGCAGGCTCACAGGCCGCCCGAATCGGACTACCCTGCTGCCGACGCGCCCTGTTCTCGCCCTGATGTCTTGTCAGAGGCCGCGCGTCCGGAGCCTCGCGGACCTGTCGACGGCACCACGCGCGCGGGCCGCCGCAAGCGCAACTGGTTTTCTCCTCCGCTTCGTCCGGAATACGGACGCCCCCGACCGATAGATGTGTAACAAGTCCGTTTCGCAGGGATCTTTCGGCAAACCCTTTGTCCGGATTTTGGAAGAAGTAGGCGCCAGGTGTGATCGAACCGAGACCTTGGGAGTGTGGTTCGGCCATCGGCCCATGGCAGATAGTTAGGCGCGTAGAGCTCGGATTTACGGGTCACGCGCTTCAGGTGGCGCCGACTCACGAGCGTGGGGGCACTTGACTATCTCCGGCACCGGTGACGGTGGCGTGTCTCGTGCTCCCCCTTGCGGTGAACCAATGGACTCATGAGGAGGAACCCATGCGTGGTGCCAAGAGCGCCAAGTGGGTCGCGATAGCCGCGGTTGTGGCGCTTGCCGCGACCGCCTGTGGTGGCAGTGACAGCGGCAGCGGCGACGACAGCAATGCCGCCGTCGATCCGAACGGCAAGTTCTCCATCGAGGTGGGCGAGCCGCAGAACCCGCTGCAGCCGGCCAACACCATGGAGTCCAACGGCAGCATTGTCACCAAGGCGCTGTTCACCGGGCTGGTGGACTACGACTCCTCCGGCAAGATCGTCATGATGAACGCGCAGTCGGTGGACTCCACCGACAACAAGACGTTCACGGTCAAGCTGAAGTCCGGCTGGAAGTTCCACGACGGCACCCCCGTGACCGCCGAGTCCTACGTCAAGGCGTGGAACTGGGCCGCGAACCCGGACAACAAGCAGACCAACAGCTTCTGGTTCTCCGACATCGAGGGCTACTCCGACGTCGCGCCCGAGAAGGGCAAGGCCACGGCCACGGAGATGAAGGGCCTGAAGGTCGTCGACGACTCGACCTTCACCATCACGCTCACCACGCCGCTGCCCTACTTCGTCTACAAGCTGGGCTACGAGGTCTTCTCGCCGCTCCCCGAGTCCTTCTACAAGGACCCCGCGGCCGCGGGCGAGAAGCCGGTCGGCAACGGCCCCTACAAGTTCGTCAGCTGGGACCACAAGAAGCAGATCGAGGTCGCCCGCAACGACGACTACCAGGGTCCGAACAAGGCCAAGAACGGTGGTGTGATCTTCAAGAACTACACCAACCTGGAGACGGCCTACGAGGACCTGAAGTCCGGCAACGTGGACGTCCTGCGCCAGATCGCCCCCCGCGACCTGCCCGTCTACAAGCAGGACCTCGGCGACCGCGCGGTCGACCAGGCCTACTCCGCGATCCAGACGATCGCCCCGGCCTTCTACACCGACCAGTGGAAGGACATCGACCCCAAGGTCCTTCAGGGCCTGTCGATGGCGATCGACCGCAACACCATCACCAAGACCGTGCTCCAGGGCACCCGCGAGCCCGCCACCGGCTGGGTCGCCAAGGGCGTCCTCGGCTACCAGCCGAGCCTGGGCACCGACATCTTCACGTACGACCCGGCCAAGGCCAAGGCGCTCATCAAGGAGGGCGGCGGCGTTCCGGGCAACAAGATCTCCATCCAGTTCAACGCGGACGGCGGTCACAAGGAGTGGGTGGAGGCGGTCTGCGGCTCCATCACCAAGGCCACCGGCGTCGCCTGCACCGGCGACTCCAAGGCCGACTTCCAGGCCGACCTCGACGCGCGTGACGCGAAGGAGGTCAAGTCGATGTACCGCTCCGGCTGGGTGCTCGACTACCCGTTCAACGCCAACTTCCTCCGCGACCTGTTCGGCACCAACTCGTCCGGAAACCAGAGCGGCTTCTCCAACCCGGAGGTCGACAAGCTGATCAAGGACGCCGACGCCGCCAAGACGCAGGAGGAGTCGGAGAAGCTGTACCAGCAGCTCGAGAAGAAGCTCCCCGAGTACATGCCGAGCATTCCGCTCTGGTACTACAAGGTCAACGCGGGCTACTCGGAGAAGGTCAGCGGCGTCAAGTACGCCCAGGACGGTGACCCGATCCTGACCGGCGTAGAGGTCAAGAAGTAACCGCAACGACCGTTGTCCCGGGCGCGGCGTGACCCGCCCGGGGAACGGCAGCGGCCGGGGGGCCCTTTCCACCCGCATCTTCAGGTGATGCGCGGGGAAAGGGCCCGTTGGCTGCCGCCGTGACTGACATGGAGGCACGATGGGGCGCTACGTCGCACGACGACTGCTCCAGATGATCCCGGTGTTCATCGGGACAACTCTGCTGATCTTTCTCATGGTCTACGCCCTGCCCGGTGACCCCGTGCGCGGCCTCTTCGGCGACAAGGCCGGCAGCCCGCAGGTCATCGCGGCGCTGAGACATGAGTACGGCCTGGACCAGCCGATCCTGGTGCAGTACTGGAATTACATGAAGGACATGATCCTGCATGGCGACTTCGGCACCCAGATCGCCAGTGGGCGCCCCGTCACGGACGTACTGGGCGACGCCTTCCCGGTGACGATCCGCCTCGCGTCCCTGGCCTTCGCCATCGAGCTCGTCCTGGGTATCGCCCTGGGCGTCGCCGCGGGCCTGCGCGCCGGGCGGTTCACGGACAACGCGGTCCTGGCGGTCGCGCTGCTGTTCATCTCGGTCCCCGTCTTCGTCCTCGGCTTCATCTGCAAGCTGGTCTTCGCCGAGCAGTTGGGGTGGCTGGAGCCGAACGTCAACGACTCCTCGGACTACGGTCAGTTGCTGATGCCGGCGATTGTGCTGGCGACAGCGTCACTGGCGTATGTGACCCGGCTGACCCGGACCTCGATCGCCGAGAACCGGCGCGCGGACTACATCCGCACCGCGATCGCCAAGGGTCTGCCCAGGAGCCGTGTGGTGGGCGTCCACCTCATGCGCAACTCGATGATCCCGGTGATCACCTACCTGGGCACCGACATCGGCGCGCTGATGGGCGGCGCCGTCGTCACCGAGGGCCTGTTCAACATCCAGGGCATCGGGCTCACGATCTACCAGTCGATCGTGCGCCGCGAGGGAACCACCCTGGTCGGCCTCGTGACGGTCCTGGTGCTCATCTATCTCCTCGCCAACCTGCTCGTCGACCTGCTCTACGCGGTCCTTGACCCGAGGATTCGCTATGCCTGATGTGACCAAGACCGACGTCAAGGCCGGTGCGGTGAACCCGGTGGACCCCGCGTATCCGGAGCTGACGCCCGGGGCCAAACCGGAGAAGGCCCGCAGCCTGTGGGGCGACGCCTGGGCCGACCTCCGCCGCAGCTGGATCTTCATCATCTCCAGCGTGCTCATCTTCATCCTGCTGCTGATCACCTTCTTCCCCGGGTGGTTCACCAGCGCGCAGCCGATCCTCGGCGACCTCTCCAATCACTATCTGCAGAAGCCCAAGCTGGGCGAGGTCGGTTCGGCCGACTGGCTCGGCTACGACCAGCAGGGCCGCAGCGTGTACGCCCGTGTCATCTACGGCACCCGGGCCTCCATAGCCGTCGGCTTCGGCACCACCGTCCTCGTCACGCTCGTGGGCGGTCTGGTGGGCATGATCGCCGGGTACTTCGGCGGCATCGTCGACTCGATCCTGTCGCGGCTGACGGACGTCTTCTTCGGTATTCCGTTCCTGCTCGGCACCATGGTCTTCCTCAACTCCTTCGCGGAGCGCACGACCTGGATCGTCATCGGCGCGCTGGGCTTCTTCGGCTGGACGCAGATCTCCCGTGTGATGCGCGGCGCGGTGATCACCACCAAGCAGTCCGACTACGTGCAGGCGGCCAAGGCCCTGGGCGCGAGCACTCCGCGGATCATGTTCCGGCACATCCTGCCGAACACCATGGCCCCGGTGATCGTCGTCGCCACCATCTCGCTCGGCGTCTACATCACGGCCGAGGCGACGCTGTCCTTCCTGGGCCTCGGGCTCAGCGGAGTCTCGTGGGGCAATGACATCTCCGACGGCGGCAACCAGATCCGTGTCGCCCAGTGGATCATGCTCTACCCGTCGATCATGCTCAGCATCACGGTGCTGGCATTCATCATGCTCGGTGAGGCCGTACGCAACGCCCTCGACCCGAAGATGCGCTGAGGGAGGCGTACGTGACCGTCATCGAAGAAGTATCCGTGCCCTCGCCTCGCGACGGCGATGGCTCCCCGCTGCTCGAAGTGCGTGACCTGCACGTCGAGTTCCACACCCGCGAGGGCCTGGCCAAGGCCGTCAACGGCGTCAACTACAGCGTCAGCGCGGGCGAGACCCTCGCCGTGCTCGGCGAGTCCGGCTCCGGCAAGTCCGTGACCGCACAGGCCATCATGGGCATCCTCGACATGCCCCCGGCCCGGATCCCCAAGGGCGAGATCCTCTTCCGCGGCCAGGACATGCTGACGATGTCCGGCGAGGAGCGCCGTAAGATCCGCGGCCAGAAGATCGCCATGATCTTCCAGGACGCGCTCAGCTCGCTGAACCCGGTGCTCAGCGTCGGCTACCAGCTCGGCGAGATGTTCCGCGTGCACCAGGGCATGTCCAAGAAGGACGCCAAGGCCAAGGCGATCGAGCTGATGGACCGGGTGAAGATCCCGGCCGCCGCGGCGCGGGTGGGCGACTACCCGCACCAGTTCTCCGGCGGTATGCGCCAGCGCATCATGATCGCGATGGCGCTGGCCCTGGAACCGGATCTGATCATCGCCGACGAACCGACCACGGCCCTCGACGTGACCGTCCAGGCCCAGGTCATGGATCTGCTCGCCGACTTGCAGCGCGAGTACAACATGGGCCTGATCCTGATCACCCACGACCTCGGCGTGGTCGCCGACGTCGCCGACAAGATCGCCGTGATGTACGCGGGCCGGATCGTGGAGCGTGCCCCGGTCCACGAGCTGTACAAGCGCCCCGCGCACCCGTACACGCGCGGTCTACTGGACTCGATCCCGCGCCTGGACCAGAAGGGCCAGGAGCTCTACGCGATCAAGGGTCTGCCGCCCAACCTGCTGCGCATTCCGTCCGGTTGCGCCTTCAACCCGCGCTGCCCCAAGGCGACGGACCTGTGCCGTACGGAGGTGCCGGATCTGAAGCCGGTCACCGAGCAGGACGGCACCGAGTTGGTGGGCCGCGGTTCGGCCTGCCACTTCTGGAAGGAGACGATCCATGGCTGAGTTCGGCAAGAACGACGAGCCGCAGGACGCCACGCCGAACGTCTCCGACGTGGAGACCGTGGCCGCCGACTCCGAGTCGGAGGCCGTCGCGGCCATCGAGGCCCCGGTCGAACGCGGTGAGCCGATTCTCCAGGTGCGCAACCTGGTGAAACACTTCCCGCTCACCCAGGGCATCCTGTTCAAGAAACAGATCGGCGCCGTCAAAGCCGTCGACGGCATCTCCTTCGACCTGTACCAGGGCGAGACCCTGGGCATCGTGGGCGAGTCCGGCTGCGGCAAGTCCACGGTCGCCAAGCTCCTGATGAACCTGGAGAGGGCCACCGCCGGCGAGATCTTCTACAAGGGCCAGGACATCACCAAGTTGTCCGGTCGTGCCCTGAAGGCGGTCCGCCGCAACATCCAGATGGTGTTCCAGGACCCGTACACCTCGCTCAACCCGCGGATGACGGTCGGCGACATCATCGGTGAGCCGTACGACATCCACCCCGAGGTGGCCCCGAAGGGCGACCGGCGCAAGCGGGTCCAGGACCTGCTGGACGTCGTCGGTCTCAACCCGGAGTACATCAACCGCTACCCGCACCAGTTCTCGGGCGGTCAGCGTCAGCGCATCGGTATCGCGCGCGGGTTGGCGCTCAACCCCGAGATCATCATCTGCGACGAGCCGGTGTCGGCGCTGGACGTCTCGGTCCAGGCGCAGGTCATCAACCTGATGGAGCGACTCCAGGACGAGTTCAACCTCTCCTACCTCTTCATCGCGCACGACCTGTCGATCGTCCGGCACATCTCGGACCGCGTGGGCGTCATGTACCTCGGGAAGATGGCGGAGATCGGCTCCGACGAGCAGATCTACGACCACCCGACGCACCCCTACACCCAGGCGCTGCTGTCGGCGGTCCCCGTCCCGGACCCGGACGCCCGTGACCACCGCGAGCGGATCATCCTGACCGGCGATGTGCCGTCGCCGGCCAATCCGCCGTCCGGCTGCCGCTTCCGCACCCGCTGCTGGAAGGCGCAGGACAAGTGCGCGCAGGAGGTCCCGATCCTCGCGGTCCCCGAGCGGTTCCGGGGCGAGGACACCCCGGCGGCGCACGAGTCGGCCTGTCACTTCGCCGAGGAGAAGGACGTCGTCCACGCGGCGTGAACACCTCCGCACCGGTTCCCGGCACCTCACAGCAGGTGCCGGGAACCGGCGTTTTCACGGGAGAGGCGGATGCTTCACCACATCGAGCTGTGGGTTCCCGACCTGCCGCGCGCGACACGGGAATGGGGCTGGCTGCTCGGCAGGATCGGCTACGGGCCGTACCAGGAGTGGGAGCACGGTCGCAGCTGGCGCCAGGGGACGGCGTATCTCGTCGTCGAACAGTCACCGGCCATGACCGACGGCGTTGAACACGACCGGACGCGCCCCGGCCTCAACCACCTCGCGTTCCACGCCGGAAGCCGCGAGCAGGTCGACGTGCTGGCCGCCGAAGCCCACGCTCACGGCTGGACGCCGCTCTTCGCGGACCGCTACCCGCACGCGGGCGGCCCCGAGCACTACGCGGCCTACCTCGCCAACACCGACGGTTTCGAGGTCGAGTTGGTGGCTGTCACGTAGCGATGACCCGGGACCGCGCCCAATGACACGCCACCTGCGCCCCGCCGCCCCCGTCCAGGACCTCCAGGTCCAGGGTCCGGCAGGCGTCCGCGACACCCGCCGTCTCCGCCTCGCCGCCGGCCAGGACCTGGCAGCGGGCGTGGAAGCGGCAGCCGGAGGGGATACGGGCAGGGTCGGGGGGCTCGCCGGTGAGGACGACCGGGTCCCCGGGCGCCTCCGGGACGACGGACAACAGTGCCTGGGTGTACGGGTGTTGCGGTGAGGTCAGGACGTCCTCAACGGCGCCCGTCTCCACGATCCGGCCCAGGTACATCACCGCCACCCGGTCGGCGATGTTCCACGCCAGGCCCAGGTCGTGGGTCACCACCAGTGCCGCCAGGCCCAGTTCGTTGCGCAGCCGCAGCAGCAGGGCGAGGATCTCGCCGCGCACGGAGGCGTCGAGGGACGCCACCGGCTCGTCGGCGACGATGAGTTCGGGGTCCAGTACCAACGCTCCCGCGATCACGACACGCTGCCGCTGGCCGCCGGACAGCTCGTGCGGGTAGCGCAGGAAGAAGCGCTCGGGTGGCCGTAGCCCGGCCCGGGACAGGGCCTGCGCGACCGCCTCCCGCTCGTCACCGCCGTATCCGTGGATCCGCAGCCCCTCGGCCACCGCGTCGTACACCGTGTGCCGTGGGTTGAGCGAGCCGGACGGATCCTGGAGCACCAACTGCACCCGCCTGCGGTAGGCCTTCAGCGCCCGGGAGTTGTACGACAGCGGCTCCCCGGCAAAGCTGACCCGCCCCCCGGTCGGCGTCACCAGGCCGAGCAGCGTCCGGGCGAGTGTCGTCTTGCCGCATCCCGACTCACCGACCAGCGCGACGATCTCCCCGGCCCGGATGTCGAGGTCGACACCGTCAACGGCCCGAGCGGGAGCGGCACCGTGCCGCCCGGGGAAGGTGACGTGCAGACCCTGGGCGGTGAGCAGGGGCGGCGGCGATGTCGTCATGAAGCACTCCTCGGGTCACCGGCAGCGGTAGAACCACCGGCGTCGCGCGTGGCCGTGGGCGGGTGCGGGAGGTCCTCGCCTGCGCTAACGGGCCCTGCCGCACCGACCGCGGTCGTCGCCTCTGCCGGTCCTGCCGGCGGGTTGCCGGTGTCCGGGGCTGGGGGGTTCTCGGCTGTGCGGGCGTGGCCTGTCGTACCTGCCGCGGTCGCCGGTCCTTTCGTCCCTGCCGGCGGGTTGCCGGTGTCCGGGGGTCGGGGGTTCTCGGCTGTGCGGGCGTGGCCTGCCGTACCGACCGCGGTCGTCGCCTCTGCCGGTCCCGCCGGCGGGTTGCCGGTGTCCGGGGCTGGGGGGTTCTCGGCCGTGCGGGCGTGGCCTGTCGTACCTGCTGCGGTCGCCGGTCCTTTCGTCTCTGCCGGCGGGTTGCCGGTGTCCGGGGCTGGGGGGTTCTCGGCTGTGCGGGCGTGGCCTGTCGTACCGACCGCGGTCGTCGCCTCTGCCGGTCCCGCCGGCGGGTTGCCGGTGGCCGGTGCTCGGGAGTTCTCGGCCGTGCGGGCGTGGCCTGTCGTACCTGCCGCGGTCGCCGGTCCATTCGTCCCTGGCGCCGAGTCGCCGGTGTCCGGGGCTGGGGGGTTCTCGGCCGTGCCGGCGTGCCCTGTCGCGCCGACCGCGGTCGTCGGCCCACCCGTCCCCGTCGCCGGGCCGTCGGTGTCCGGTGCCTGGGAGGCCTCTGCCGCGTGGGCGGACCCTGTCGCGCCAGCCCTCATGGCTGCGTCTCCGTCCACCTCCCCAGGACCGCCCGCGAGCGTCTCGGACACCCGCGTCGCCGCCACATGCACGCACGCCGCACGCCGCCCCTGCCCCGCCTCCCGCAGCACCTGGTCCTCCGAGGCGCACTCGTCCAGCGCCACCCCGCACCGCGGATGGAACGCGCACCCCGACGGCAGATCGGACGGATCCGGTGGGTCGCCCGCCAAGCCCCGCGGAGCGAACCGGGACGACGGGTCGCCGATGCGCGGGAACGCGGACGACAGCGCTTCGGCGTACGGGTGGTGGGCGTTCTCGTAGATCTCCCGGGCGGGGCCTTCCTCGACCACGCGGCCCGCGTACATCACCGCGAGCCGGTCGCAGGTGTCGGCGAGGACGGCCAGGTCGTGGCTGATCATGATGAGGCCGAGGTCCTGTTCGGCGACGAGCCCCTCGATCAGGCGGAGGATCTGGGCCTGGATCATCACGTCCAGGGCGGTGGTGGGTTCGTCGGCGACGACCAGCTGGGGATCGCAGGCCAGCGCCATGGCGATCATCACGCGCTGGCGCTGGCCGCCGGAGAGTTCGTGCGGGTAGGCGGAGGCACGCGCCGCCGGCAGGCCCACGTGCTCCAGCAGCTCGCCCGTCCGACGCCGCGCCGCCGCCGCGGTCCCCCCGCCGTGCAGCAGGATCGGCTCGGCGATCTGGTCGCCGATGCGGTGCACGGCGTTGAGGGAGTGCATCGCGCCCTGGAAGACGATCGAGGCGCCCGCCCAGCGCACCGCTCGCACCCGCCCCCACCGCATGGTCAGCACGTCCTCGCCGTCCAGCAGCACCGAACCGGTGATCCGGGTCCCGGCCGGCAGCAGCCTCAGCAGGGCGAGGGCCAGCGTCGACTTCCCGCACCCGGACTCGCCCGCGAGACCCAGCTTCTGGCCCGCCGCCAGCGTCAGGTCGACGCCCCGCACCGCGGCCGCCCCGCCGGGGTAGGTCACCTCCAGGTTCCGGACCTCCAGCAGCGTCAACGGGCCACCCCCAGCCTGGGGTTGAGAACGGACTCCACCGCACGCCCGCACAGCGTGAACGCCAGCGCGATCACGGCGATCGCGACACCCGGCGGCACCAGGTACCACCAGTCGCCGGAGCTGACCGCGCCCGCCTCACGGGCCTCCTGGAGCATGCCGCCCCAGGACACGACTGTCGGATCACCGAGGCCGAGGAAGGCCAGCGTGGCCTCGGCGAGGATGGAGGTGGAGATCATCAGGGTCGTCTGCGCCAGGATCAGCGGCATCACATTGGGCAGCACATGCCGGGACATGATGTGCCAGTGCCCGCCGCCGAGCGCCTTCGCGCGTTCGATGTACGGCCGTGACTCCACCGCCAGCGTCTGCGCCCGTACAAGGCGGGCCGTCGTGGGCCAGATGGTCACGCCGATCGCCAGGATGATCGTGCCGAGCGAACGGGACATCACGGTGGCGAGCGCGATCGCCAGGACCAGCGTCGGCATCACCAGGAACCAGTCCGTGATCCGCATCACCACGGTGGCGTACGGTCCACGGAAGTGCCCGGCCGTGATGCCGACCAGCCCGCCGATCAGCACCGACAGCACCGCCGCCAGCAGCCCCACGAGCAGCGAGACCCGCGAGCCCCACACCAGCAGTCCCAGCAGATCGCGCCCGAACCGGTCGGTGCCGAGCGGGAATTCGGTGCTCGGGCTCTCCATCGGACGGCCCGGCGCGTCCGTCACGCTCGCGACGTCCGAGCCGACCGTCAGCGGCGCGGTCAGCGCGAGAACGACGAACAGCGCGAGCGCGCCCAGGCCCAGCAGCCCGGCGCGATGGGTCCGGTACTGCTTCCAGAAGCGGGCCGCGGAGTCCCGCCGCCGCTGCCAGGCCAGCGTGCGTGGCCCCGCCTTGAGCGGAGTGTCAGAAGTCGTCATCGGCCAACCCGGGGATCGAGCAGCGGATAGATCAGATCGGCCAGCGTGTTCATCACGATCACCACCGCGGCGAAGACGAAGAACAGGCCCTGGACCAGGGGGAGATCGGGCACGCTCAGCGCCTGGTAGAAGAGCCCGCCCAGGCCGGGCCAGGAGAACACCGTCTCCACCAGGATCACGCCCGCGACCGTCCGGCCCAGGTTCACGAAGATCAGCGTCACGGTCGGCAGCATGGCGTTGGGTACGGCATGCCGCCGCCGGACCAGATCGTCTCTGAGCCCCTTGGCGCGTGCGGTCGTCAGATAGTCGCTGCCCATCTCGTCCAGCAGCGCCGAGCGGGTGACCAGCAGCGTCTGGCCGTACTCGACCGCGACCAGGGTGATCACCGGCAGCACGAGATGGTGGGCGACATCGACGACGTACGCGAAGCCCTCCTCACCCCCCGACTCCATGCCACCGGTCGGGAACAGCCCCGGGATCGGGCCGATGCCCACCGCGAACACGATGATGAGCAGCAGCCCGAGCCAGAAGGAGGGGATGGAGTACAACGTCAGCGCCAGGCCGGTGTTGAGGCGGTCGCCGAGCCCGCCGTGCCGCCAGGCCGAGCGGGTGCCGAGGAAGATGCCCAGCGCGGTGTAGAGGACGAATGCCGTACCGGTGAGGATCAGCGTGTTCGGGAGCGCTTCGGTGATCTTGTCGATGACGGGGGTCCGGAACTGGTACGACGTGCCCAGATCCCCGGTGAGAGCCTTGCCGCAGTAGTCGACGAACTGCTCCCACATCGGCAGATCGAGGCCGAACTCCCGGCGGTACGCGGCCAGCTGCTCGTTCGACACCTGACGGCCGCCGGTCATGTACTTCACCGGGTCGCCGGGGATCAGCCGGAACAGGAAGAAGCTGGTGACGAGGACGGCGAAGAGCGAGACGAGGGCGCCGCCCACCTTGCCCGCCCCGTAGCGCACATACCCGGTGCCGGGGCGCGCGGTCTTCGGCGCCGTCGCCGCCGCTGTCTCAGCCGCCATGAACGCTACTCACGGTCCTCGGCGGTCGCCCGCCGCCGCAGCCCGAAGAACACGCCCGCACCCACGAGGACGACCACGCCGGCCACGATGCCCACGACCACGCCCGTCGAGCCCGAGCCGTCGGAGTCACCGGAACCGGAGGCGGCCGGTACCGCCGACCACCAGCTCCAGTAGCCGTCCTGACCGAAGATGTTGCCCGCCTCCTGAGGCATGGTGGTGATCGACTTGATCTGGTCGGTGCGGTAGGCCTCGACCGCGTTCGGGTACGCCATGACGTTCATGTACCCGAGGTCGTACAGCCGTGACTCCATCTTCTTCACTATGTCGGCCCGTTTGGCCGCGTCGTACTCGGCGAGCTGCTGCGCGTAGAGCTTGTCGTACGACTTGTCGCAGATGAAGTTGTCGGTCGCGCCCACGTCGTCAGGGGTGGCGGGGAGGGCGCCGCAGGTGTGGATGGACAGCACGAAGTCGGGGTCGGGGTTGACGGACCAGCCGTCGAAGGCCAGGTCGTAGTCGCCCGCGAGCCAGGGATCGCTCACGTTGTCCAGGCAGTCCAGCGTGACGCCGATGCCGAGGTCGGCCCACCACTCCTTGAGGTACTGGCCGACGGCCTTGTCCTCCGGGTCGGTGGCGTGGCACAGGATGCGGTAGTCGAGCGGCTTGCCGTCCTTGCCGACCCGCTTGCCGTCGCCGTTCTTCTTGTAGCCCGCCTGGTCCAGGAGCCGGGCCGCCTTCGCGGGGTCGTAGCCGATCTCCTGGTTCGCCGACGGTTTCCAGTAGTACGTCGAGAAGCGCGGCGGGATGTACCCCTCGCCCTCGACGGCGTGACCCTGGAAGACCCTGTCGACGAGGGTCGTACGGTCGACGGCCATGAAGAGCGCCTGCCGTACCCGCTGGTCCAGGAGCGATGCGTCGCCGTTGCCGAACTTGTCGCCGTTCGCGGCCTGTGCGCCCGGGTTGGTGGCGAGGGCGTAGAAGCGGCGGCCGGGCGCGTCGTTGACCTTGATGTCCTGCTGGCTCTTGAGCGCGGACGCCTGTGCGGGTGTCAGGTCACCGACGAAGGACACCTCGCCCTTCTGGAGGGCCGCTACGGCCGCGTCACCGTCCTTGTAGTACTTGAAGAGCAGTTCGTCGAACTTCGGAGCCCCGCGCCAGAAGCTTTTGTTGGGCTCGAGACGCACATAGCTGTCGGCCTTGTATCCGGTGAGGACGAACGGGCCGTTGCCGACAATGGGGAATTCCTTGTCGTTGTTGAACTTGGAGAAGTCCTTGACCTTCTCCCAGATGTGCTTGGGCACGATCGGCACATCGAGGGCGGCCATCGTGGCCTGCGGCTTGTCCAGCTCTATGACCAGCTCGGTGGGGCTCGGAGCCGTCACCTTTTTGAAGTTGGAGACGAAGCTGCCGTTCGCGGTGGCGGCGTTCTCGTCGGTCATCATCTTGTTGAACGTCCAGGCCGCGTCCTCGGCGGTGACCGGCTTGCCGTCGGACCACTTGGTGCCGGAGCGGATCGTGTACGTCCAGGTGAGCTTGTCGGCGGACGGCGTCCACTTGGTGGCCAGACCCGGGATCGCGTGGGCGTCCTTGGGGTCGTAGTTGGTGAGGTACTCGTACATCAGCCGGTGGACGCTGGTGCTGACCAGACGGCTCGCCAGGAACGGGCTCAGCGAGTCCATGCTCTGCGAGACGGCGACGGTGAGGACCTTCTTGTCGTCCGCGGCCGTGGCCGACTGGGGTACGAGGACCGCCGACATCGTGAGAAGTGCGGCCACCATCAGGGGAATGCGGGTCCGGAGTCCGACGTGTCTCTTCAGCTGCATGGAACCTGACCTCGCGTCATCGTTCGCACTGGGGACGGTTTTCCGGTGTCTATCAGCGCCGCTCCGGACCCGTCAATGGCGCCTGCACCCCTGGTGGCCTGCGGAAATAACAAGTTGATATGACTGACACCCTCAGAGGTCCAGACCGGTGAAGGCTCCCTGGTGAGGGACTGGCGGCCTGTTTGTGCCCTGTGTGCACCCGGACGGGTGGAGCTGACGTGCGAGTGATCCATTCCAGGTCGATATTGGCCGATAACGGACGGACCTTCACTTGGACCCCACCAGGAGGCACTCCATGCGCAGAGCCACGCACGCCACATGGGCCGCAGGCGCGGCGGTGGTAGCGCTCGCGGCGTCCGCCTGCGGGGGTGGGGACGGCGGCAGCGGCGGCAGTGACAGCGGCGCGGTGCTCAGCTCCTCCTGGGGTGACCCGCAGAACCCGCTGGAGCCGGCCAACACCAACGAGGTGCAGGGCGGCAAGGTCCTCGACATGATCTTCCGCGGGCTGAAGCGGTACGACCCGGAGACCGGCGAGGCCAAAGACATGCTCGCCGAGAAGATCGAGACGACCGACTCGCAGAACTTCACCGTCACCGTCAAGGACGGCTGGACCTTCAGCAACGGCGAGCAGGTCACCGCGAAGTCCTTCGTCGACGCCTGGAACTACGGCGCGAGTCTGAAGAACAACCAGCGGAACGCGTACTTCTTCGGCTACATCCAGGGCTACGACAAGACGCACCCGGAGGACGGCAGCAAGCAGTCCGCCGACACCCTCTCCGGCCTGAAGGTCACGGGCGACAGGACCTTCACCGTCCAGCTCAGCCAGAAGTTCTCGACCTTCCCGGACACCCTCGGCTACCCCGCCTACGCCCCGCTTCCGCAGGCGTTCTTCGACGACCACGACGCCTGGCTGAGCAAGCCGGTCGGCAACGGCCCGTACACCGTCGACTCGTACACCAAGGGCTCACAGATGTCGCTGCGGGCCTGGGACGCCTACCCCGGCACCGACAAGGCGCAGAACGGCGGCGTCGACCTCAAGGTCTACACCGACAACAACACCGCGTACACCGACCTGATGGCCGGCAACCTCGACCTCGTCGACGACGTCCCCGCCTCCCAGCTCAAGAACGTCAAGGCCGACCTCGGCGACCGCTACCTCAACACTCCCGCCGGCATCATCCAGACCCTCGCCTTCCCCTTCTACGACAAGAACTGGAACAAGGCCGGGAGCGAGAAGGTCCGTACAGGTCTGTCCCGGGCCATCGACCGCGACCAGATCACCGACACCATCTTCCAGAAGACCCGCACCCCCGCCACCGACTGGACCTCCCCGGTCCTCGGTGAGGACGGCGGCTTCAAGGAAGGCCTGTGCGGCGACGCCTGCGAGTACGACGCCGCCGAGGCCAAGAAGCTCATCGAGGAGGGCGGCGGGCTTCCCGGCGGCCAGGTCAAGATCACGTACAACGCGGACACCGGCTCGCACAAGCAGTGGGTCGACGCCGTCTGCAACTCCATCAACAACGCGCTCGGCAACGACCGGGCCTGTGTCGGCAACCCGGTCGGCACCTTCGCCGACTTCCGCAGCCAGATCACCGACCGGAAGATGAGCGGTCCGTTCCGGGCGGGCTGGCAGATGGACTACCCGCTCATCCAGAACTTCCTCCAGCCGCTCTACTACACCAACGCCTCCTCCAACGACGGCAAGTGGTCCAACGAGGACTTCGACAACCTCGTCGACCAGGCCAACGCCGAGACCGACACCGCCAAGGCCGTCGGACTCTTCCAGGACGCCGAGGAGGTCGTCCGCGACAACATGGCCGCCATCCCGCTCTGGTACCAGAACGGCAGCGCCGGCTACTCGGAGCGGCTGTCGGACGTGAAGCTCAATCCGTTCAGCGTCCCCGTCTACAACGAGATCAAGGTCAGCTGAACCGCCGTGGGACGGTACGTCGTCCGGCGACTGCTCCAGATGATCCCCGTCTTCATCGGAGCCACGCTGCTGATCTTCCTGATGGTGAACGTGATGGGCGACCCCATCGCGGGCCTGTGCGGCGACCGGCAGTGCGATCCGGCGACGGCAGCCCAGCTGAGGAAGGAGTTCGGCCTCGATAAGCCGGTCGTGCAGCAGTACCTGACCTACATGGGCAACGTCTTCACCGGCGACTTCGGCACGGCGTTCAACGGCCAGCCGGTCACCGAGCTGATGGCGAGCGCGTTCCCGGTGACCATCCGGCTGACGATCGTCGCCATCTTCTTCGAGATCGTCATCGGCATCACCCTGGGCGTGGTGACGGGCCTGCGCCGCGGCCGCCCGGTCGACACCTCCGTCCTGCTGGTCACCCTCGTCGTCATCTCCGTCCCCACCTTCGTCACCGGTCTGCTGCTCCAACTGCTCCTGGGCGTCGAGTGGGGCTGGATCAAACCGTCCGTCTCCACGGAGGCGACCTTCGGCGAGCTGATCGTCCCCGGCCTGGTCCTCGCCTCGGTCTCCCTCGCCTACGTCACCCGGCTGACCCGCACCTCCATCGCCGAGAACAAGCGGTCCGACTACGTCCGTACAGCGGTCGCCAAGGGCCTGCCCCGACGCCGGGTCATCACCCGGCACCTGCTGCGCAACTCGCTCATCCCCGTCGTCACCTTCATCGGCACCGACATCGGTGCCCTGATGGGCGGCGCGATCGTCACCGAGCGGATCTTCAACATCCACGGCGTCGGCTACCAGCTCTACCAGGGCATCCTCCGGCAGAACACCCAGACCGTCGTCGGCTTCGTGACGGTCCTCGTCCTCGTCTTCCTGGTGGCCAACCTGCTCGTGGACCTCCTGTACGCCGTACTCGACCCGAGGATCCGCTATGCCTGAACCGAAGGAGCCCGAGGGCGCCATCGCCGGCACCGGCGCGGGAGGCGCGATGGACCTGGCGGCGAGCGAGGCGGAGACGCTGGAGCGGACGCCGGGCGGCCCGGAGGGCACCGGCCCCCAGGACAAGGCCCGCAGCCTCTGGTCCGACGCCTGGCGCGACCTGCGCCGCAACCCCGTCTTCATCATCTCGGGGCTGGTGATCCTCTTCCTGGTCGTGATCTCGATCTGGCCGTCCCTGATCGCCTCCGGCAACCCCCTCAAGTGCGACCTCGCCAAGGCCCAGGAGGGCTCCCAGCCCGGAGCGCCCTTCGGGTACGACGGCCAGGGCTGCAACGTCTACACACGCGTCGTCTACGGCGCCCGTACATCCGTCTCGGTCGGCGTCTGCGCCACGCTCGGGGTCGCGCTCCTCGGCAGCGTGCTCGGCGGGCTGGCCGGGTTCTTCGGCGGGGTCGGCGACTCGTTCCTGTCCCGGATCACCGACATCTTCTTCGCGATCCCGGTCGTGCTCGGCGGGCTCGTACTGCTGTCGGTGGTCACCAGCAGCACCATCTGGCCGGTCATCGGATTCATGGTGCTGCTCGGCTGGCCGCAGATCTCCCGGATCGCCCGCGGCTCCGTCATCACCGCCAAACAGAACGACTACGTCCAGGCCGCCCGCGCCCTCGGCGCCTCCAACTCCCGCCTTCTCCTACGCCACATCACACCCAACGCCGTAGCACCGGTGATCGTCGTGGCGACCATCGCGCTCGGCACCTACATCGCCCTGGAGGCGACCCTGTCGTACCTCGGCGTCGGGCTGAAGCCGCCGACGGTCAGCTGGGGCATCGACATCTCCGCCGCCTCCCCGTACATCCGCAACGCCCCCCACGCCCTGCTCTGGCCCTCCGGAGCCCTCGCCCTCACGGTCCTCGCCTTCATCATGCTCGGCGACGCCGTACGCGACGCCCTCGACCCGAAGCTGAGGTGACGCCGCATGCTGCTCGAAGTGCGGGATCTGCAGGTGGAGTTCAGGACCAGGGACGGGATCGCCAAGGCGGTCAACGGGGTCAGTTACGGCGTGGAGGCGGGCGAGACGCTCGCCGTGCTCGGTGAGTCGGGGTCGGGGAAGTCCGTGACCGCGCAGACGATCATGGGGATTCTGGACATGCCGCCGGGCCGGGTCACCGGCGGTGAGGTGCTCTTCCAGGGCAAGGACCTGCTGAAGCTGAAGGAGGAGGAGAGGCGGAGGATCCGCGGGGCAGAGATGGCGATGATCTTCCAGGACGCGCTGTCCTCGCTGAACCCCGTGCTCTCCGTGGGCGACCAGCTCGGCGAGATGTTCGTGGTGCACCGGGGCCTGTCGAGGAAGGACGCGCGGGCCAAGGCGATCGAGCTGATGGACCGGGTCCGCATCCCGGGCGCCGGACAGCGCGTGCGCGACTATCCCCACCAGTTCTCCGGCGGTATGCGCCAGCGCATCATGATCGCGATGGCGATGGCCCTGGAGCCCGCCCTGATCATCGCCGACGAGCCGACCACCGCCCTCGACGTCACCGTCCAGGCCCAGGTCATGGATCTGCTCGCCGAGTTGCAGCGCGAGTACAACATGGGCCTGATCCTCATCACCCACGACCTCGGCGTGGTCGCCGACGTCGCCGACCGGATCGCCGTGATGTACGCGGGCCGGATCGTCGAGTCGGCGCCGGTCCACGACATCTACAAGGCGCCCGCCCACCCGTACACCCGCGGTCTGCTGGACTCCATCCCGCGCCTGGACCAGAAGGGCCAGGAGCTCTACGCCATCAAGGGCCTGCCGCCGAACCTCATGAACATCCCGCCCGGCTGCGCCTTCAACCCGCGCTGCCCCATGGCGCAGGACGTGTGCCGCACGGACGAGCCGCCGCTGTTCGAGGTGTCCGAAGAGCGGGGCAGCGCCTGCCACTTCTGGAGGGAGTGCCTGCATGGCTGAGCCCATCCTGGAGGTCAGCGGCCTCGTCAAGCACTACCCGCTCACCACCGGCATCCTCTTCAAGAAGCAGGTCGGCGCCGTCAAGGCCGTCGACGGCGTCGACTTCGAACTCGCCCGCGGCGAAACCCTCGGCATCGTCGGCGAGTCCGGCTGCGGCAAGTCCACGGTCGCCAAGATGCTGGTCAACCTGGAGAAGCCGACCGCCGGGTCGATCCGGTACAAGGGCGAGGACATCACCAAGCTGTCGGGCAAGGCGCTCAAGGCGGTCCGTCGCAACATCCAGATGGTGTTCCAGGACCCGTACACCTCGCTCAACCCGCGGATGACGGTCGGCGACATCATCGGTGAGCCGTACGACATCCACCCCGAGGTGGCCCCGAAGGGCGACCGGCGCAAGCGGGTCCAGGACCTGCTGGACGTCGTCGGTCTCAACCCGGAGTACATCAACCGCTACCCGCACCAGTTCTCGGGCGGCCAGCGCCAACGCATCGGCATCGCAAGGGGGTTGGCCCTGCGCCCCGAGGTGATCGTCGCCGACGAGCCGGTGTCGGCGCTGGACGTCTCGGTCCAGGCGCAGGTGATCAACCTGATGGACAGGCTCCAGGACGAGTTCGAGCTGTCGTACCTCTTCATCGCGCACGACCTGTCCATCGTCCGGCACATCTCGGACCGGGTCGGGGTGATGTACCTCGGGCGGATCGTGGAGACCGGACGGGACGCCGAGATCTACGACCATCCGACCCACCCCTACACGCAGGCGCTGCTGTCCGCCGTGCCCGTCCCGGACCCCGACGCCCGTGAGCACCGGGAGCGGATCATCCTCGCGGGCGATGTCCCGTCCCCGACGAACATCCCCTCCGGCTGCCGCTTCCGCACCCGCTGCTGGAAGGCGCAGGAGCGCTGCGAACTGGAGGTGCCCGCGCTCGCGGTGCCCGCGGAGTTCCGGTTCGCCGGCGGCCCGGCTGCGCACGACTCCGCGTGCCACTTCGCGGAGGAGAAACAGGTCGTACCGGTCGAGAACACGGAGTAACACAGAGGCAACTCCGCCGACCCGTTTCCGATATACGGACGAGTCAATCTCTACGACGTACGGCCGTGCGGGTGCCGTAAACGGGCCGGGGCGCGCCATGTCGCCCCGGCCCGTTGCCGTCTAGGCCGACCCCAGCGCCCGCTTCAGGAAGTCCACCTGGAGCAGCAGCAGATTCTCGGCGACCTGCTCCTGCGGCGTCATGTGCGTGACCCCCGACAGCGGCAGCACCTCGTGCGGACGGCCGGCCGACAGCAGGGCCGAGGACAGTCGCAGGGCGTGCGCGAACACGACGTTGTCGTCGGCCAGCCCGTGCACGATCATCAGCGGCCGGTGCTGCTCGGCGGGTGCGGACAGACCGTCGTCGGTGATCAGGGAACTCTTCGCGTACGACTCCGGGTGCGTGGCCGGGTCGCCCAGATAACGCTCCGTGTAGTGCGTGTCGTACAGCCGCCAGTCCGTGACCGGGGCGCCCGCGATGCCCGCGTGGAAGACGTCCGGACGGCGCAGCACCGCCAGCGCGGCGAGCCAGCCGCCGTACGACCAGCCGCGGATGGCCACCCGGGTCAGATCCAGGGGGTGGCTCTTCGCGAGATCCTGCAACGCCTCGATCTGGTCGTCGAGGGAGACCGTGAGGTCGTGGTGGATCGCCTTCTCCCAGGCGGGGGAGCGGCCGGGGGTGCCGCGGCCGTCGGCGACGACCACCGCGAAGCCCTGGTCGGCGAACCACTGCGAGGTGAGGTGCGCGTTGTGCGCGGCGACCACACGCGGCCCGTGCGGACCGCCATATGGATCCAGCAAGACCGGAAGGGGGGCGTCCCCCTGGTAGTCATGAGGCAACAACACGGCGCATGGGATACGCCGTGCGCCCCCTTCGGTGAGGACCACGCGCGGGGACATTCCGGGATCTTCGGCGTACGACGTGACGGTCGCCGCCCGCTTTCCGTCGCGCAGCACCTGCACCTGCGCCCCGGGCGTGTCCGGCACCGCCGACGCCAGCACGGTCACGCCCCCGGAGCGCACCGCCGAGTGCACGCCGGGCTCCTGTGAGATGCGCTCCATGCCGAGCTCGTTCACCCGGTAGACGTGCACCTCGCCGGTCTCGGGGTCGGCCGCGTCCTCGCCCGCCGACGCCGAGACCAGCACGTCGTCGTCCGAGACGTCCAGTACCGCGCGCAGATGCAACTGCGGTCCGGTCAGCGGGCGTTCACCGACCGCGAGGGCACGGGCGCCGCCCTCGTCGACGATCCGCACCAGTCGTCCGGAGGGGGTCCAGCAGGGCACCCCGGGGAAAAGTTCAAGCCATGTTGGATCTTCGTCCGCGTGCACCATACGGGTCGCGCCGGTGTCCGGTTCCACGGCCAGGAAGAGCTGGCTGCGCTGGTCCCGGGCCTGGACGAGCAACAGCGGCGCACCCGCCGCTGACCAGTGCACATGCGCCAGATACGGGTAGCGCTTCCGGTCCCAGACGACCTCCGTGCGGGTCCCGTCGAGCCCGATCACGAACAGCCGGACCTCCGCGTTGGCGCTGCCCGCCCTCGGGTACGCGACGTGGTCCGGGTCACGTTCCGGATGGGCCGGGTCGGAGATCCACCACCGCTGCACCGGCGTGTCGTCCGCCCGCGCGACCAGCAGCCGGTCCGCGTCCGGCGCCCACCAGAAGCCGCGGGAGCGGCCCATCTCCTCGGCCGCGATGAACTCGGCCAGTCCGTACGTCACTTGCTCCGACTCCGGCTCCGCGAGCGCCCGGTCGCCCTCGCCCTCGGCGCCCACGACCCGCAGGGCGCCCTGGACGACGTAGGCGATGTGCCGTCCGTCGGGGGAGGGGCGCGGGTCGATCACCGGTCCGGGGGCGGGGAGTTCGCGTGCCGTGCCGGCCCGCAGCTCCGCCGTGAACAGCCGCCCCGACAGCGCGAAGGAGGCCAACTCGACGGCCGTGTCGGTGGCGTAGCCGACGATGCCGCCGCCGGACTCACGGCTGCGCTCGCGGCGCGCCCGCTCCTCGGGCGAGAGGTTCTCCGACGTGTCGCCCAGCAGGGCGCGCGGGTCGGCCGCCACGCGCTCCCCGGCGTCCGGGAGGTCGAGCACCCAGAGCGAATTCACCCGGTCTGTCCCGGAACCCGAGCGCAGGAAAACGACACGGGAACCGTCGGGCGCCACGGTGAACGACCGCGGTGCGCCGAGCGTGAAGCGCTGGGTGCGGGCATGCCGTCGGGGGAAGGAGTCGGGCTCTGTCGTCATGCCCCGACCATATTGGCCATGCGCCCCCTTGTGCGGTCGTGCGCCGACGAATGCGCACGCACCGATAGTTATGATCACTACCGCTGCGTGGGTATGAACCTGCTGGCTGTCGTATGGATTTACAAGGTGCCCTGCTCTGACTGGAGGTGAGCCGCCGTGGCACTCTCGATCTCGGCGGTTGTGCTGCTGGCCATCGTCGTCTTCCTGCTGGTCAAGAAGTCAGGCCTGAAAGCGGGACACGCGGTCGTCTGCATGTTGCTGGGCTTCTATCTCGCCTCTTCGACCATCGCTCCCACCATCAGCGACCTGACGACGAACATCGCCGGGATGATCAGCAGCATCAAGTTCTGAGGCCTCGTAGGGTGGGGTCCATGACGGACCTGCCCGCTCGGCGTCTGCTGCTGGTGCACGCGCACCCGGACGACGAGTCGATCAACAACGGCACCACCATGGCCGAGTACGCCGCCCAGGGCGCCCAGGTGACCCTGGTCACCTGCACCCTCGGCGAACGCGGTGAGGTCATCCCGCCCGAACTGCGGCATCTCACCGGCGCCGCCCTCGGCGAGCACCGGCGGCGCGAGCTGGCCGAGGCGATGCGCGCACTCGGCGTCGAGGACTTCAGGCTGCTGGGCGGCGTGGGCCGCTACACCGACTCCGGGATGATGGGCCTGCCCGACAACGACGACCCGGCCTGCTTCTGGCAGGCGGACGTCGACGAAGCGGCCCGTTGTCTGGTGGCCGTGATCCTGGAGGTGCGTCCGCAGGTCCTCGTCACTTATGACGACAACGGCGGGTACGGCCACCCCGACCACATCCAGGCCCACCGCGTCGCCATGCGCGCCGCCGAACTGGCCGCCGAGGCGGGCTGGCGGATCCCCAAGGTCTACTGGAACCGCGTGCCGCGTTCGGTGGCCGAAGCCACCCTCGCCCGGGTTGCGAAGGATCTGCCGTCCCTGCCCTTCTCCAAGGTCGCCGCCGTGGCCGACGTGCCCGGTGTGGTGCCCGACGAGCGCATCACCACCGAGATCGACGGCAGGGCTTTTGTGCGCGCCAAGGCCGCCGCGATGCGCGCGCACGCCACGCAGATCGAGGTGGCGGACGGCTGCTTCGCGCTCTCCAACGAACTGGCACAACCCCTCGTCACCAGTGAGTACTACGAGTTGGTGCGCGGGGAGCGTGGCGAGCCGCGGGAGACGGATCTGTTCGCCGGCCTCGGGGAGGCGTCATGACCCGGCAGGGCCAGCCGGGCTCCATGCTCGCCCAGCCCCTGCACCGCCCGTCCGCCGGGCGGGCCGTCGCCTATCTGGGCCTCTTCGTGCTCGGCGCGATCGTCGGTGTGGCCGGGGCGCTGGTGCAGTCCGCGTGGACCCCGGGCGGGCTGCTGCTCGCCCTCGCCGGTGAGGCCGGGGCCCTGCTCGGCGGGGCGCTCGCCGCACGCAGCCGGGGCGGGGCCGTCGCGCCGGCCGGCGGCTGGATGCTCGCCGTCATCCTGCTCACCGCAAGCCGTCCCGAGGGTGACTTCGTGTTCTCCGCGGGAGGCGGCTCCTATCTCTTCCTCCTCGGCGGTATGGCTGTGGCTGTGATCTGCGCCACCCTTGGCCCAGGGCGGCAACCGGGTGGCGATGCCGTCCGACTTGGCAAATGACGTAACACTTCGCCTTTCGGAGGTGTGGGGGTGTCCCCCACAAAGCACAGCGTGCTCGTGTTGGTCCGGTGTGGGTTTCCCAGGCGGTCGTGGGATACGGGTGGGAAGTGGCCAGTATGGTGGTGCCGCCGCCGAGCCGCCCGAACAGTGTTGAGGTCGAAACGGGCGGCGGAGCCAACCGGGAGAACCTGCCTTGAGTCGTGAAACTGACAGTCCGTCCTCCGGGCCCAACGGGCGCGGCGGAGCCGCCTACCCCTCGGGTACGCCGCCGTACGGGATCCCCGCGGTCCCCGGCGACGGTCCGGACACGGGCCGTGCGGCCGCGCAGCCGGAGGAACGCAAGACCGAGACCACGCTGACGACCCGGGTCCGGATCAACATCCCCGGATCGCGGCCCATTCCGCCGGTCGTCGTGCGCACACCCGTCGCGGACGCCGACACCGCGGACGACAGAGACGCCCCTTCCCCGGCGCCCGGTTCGGCGACGGCGACGGGCACGGGCACCGTCGCGCCGCCTGCCGAGCCGGCCGCCCCCCAGGGCGCCGCCGAGGAGAAGACGAGCGACTGGTTCGCCCCGCGTCCGTCCGCGAAGGGCAAGGGCGGTCAGGGCGGTGGCTCCACCAACGGGGGTGCGCCGTCCGGTGGTTCGGGTCCCGGCCCCTCCGGTGGCGCGGGCGCTCCCGGTGCTGTGCGTCCGAGCGCTCCCGGTACCGGTCGTCCCGGCGGTGTGGTCGGTTCCATGAGCGCGCCGGGCGGGTCCCGGCCGGGCGGTACGAACGGTTCCGGGCTGCCCGGCGCCACCGGTGGGCCCGTGGCTCCCGGTCATGGCGGCGGCACCGGCTCCTTCGACGTGACCGAAGCGCTGGCCGCCGGAAACGGGGCTCGCCCCGGGTCGGGCGGCGCCGAACCGACGCGTGACGACCTGCCGTACTTCTCGGACAACGACCGCGGCCCCCAGGGCGGTTCGGGCGGACCGGGCGGCTACGGCGGCCGGAACGGCCAGGGCGGCCCCGCCGGCCCCGGCGGGCCGAGCGGCTTCAGCGGGCCGGGCGGTCGCAGTGGCTCCGGCGGACCGCAGGGACCCGCGGGCCCGACCGGCGGCCCCGTCACCGGTGACGGTCCGATCGTGCCCCCGATCGGCGTAGGGCCCGGCGGCCGTGGACCCGACGGGTTCGGCGGCGCGCCCAGCGGCTTCACACACGACTTCGGCGCTCCGGGCGGACCGGGCGGACCGGGCGGTGACTTCGGCGGTCCCGGCGGCCCTGGCGGTGCTCCCGCTGGTTACGCCGGCCCAGGCGGTGCGCCGCGCGGGCCGGGTGGACCCACCGGCCCCTCCGGCCCCGGCGGTCCCGGTACGCCCCCCGGCGGCGTCCCCCGCGCCGGCCTCGGCGGTCCGGGCTCGGCGCCCGCAGGGCTCGGCCCCGGCGGTGGTCTGAGCGACGACACCGCGATCCTCACGCCGCAGAAGCCGGCCCCCGAGCCGGGCTACCCGGCCCCGGACAACGTCTCCGGACACACCGTCACCAGTGGCATCCCCGTCGTGCCGGCCGGCGCCGCC
Source organism: Streptomyces sp. NPDC051963 (assembly GCF_044593495.1). Taxonomy (NCBI): domain Bacteria; kingdom Bacillati; phylum Actinomycetota; class Actinomycetes; order Kitasatosporales; family Streptomycetaceae; genus Streptomyces; species Streptomyces sp. NPDC051963. Next base: position 73,016 of record NZ_JBIUCC010000007.1, read on the forward strand.
AACTCCCCGTTCGCGCCCGGCACCCACCCCGACGGACCGCTGCCGCACACGCCTGCGAAGCGGCCCGAGCCGGCCTCGCAGGACGCGCCCGCGGCGGCGCCCCGGAAGAAGAAGGGGCGCAACAAGCTGGCCCTGATCGGTGGCGGCGTGTTCGTCGTCGCCGGTGTCGCCTACGGCGCCGGCCTGCTGATGAACCACTCGGACGTACCCAAGGGCACCACCGTGCTCGGCGTCGACATCGGCGGCGGCACCCGCGACGACGCCGTCAAGAAGCTCGACGACGCCTTCGGCGACCGTACGAACAAGGCGCTGAAGCTGAGCGTCGACGGCAACACGGTGTCGCTCAAGCCGGACCAGGCTGGCCTCCAGTTCGACGAGCAGGCCACCGTCCGTGCGGCCGCGGGCAGCGACTACAACCCGGTGTCGGTCATCGGCTCGCTCTTCGGCAACCACCGTCTCGTCGACCCGGTCATGCCGGTCGACGAGGAGAAGCTCAAGGCCTCCCTGGAGGGCGCCGCGGGCGGCGCAGGATCGGTGACCGAGGGCACGATCAAGTTCCAGAGCGGCAAGGCCGTCGCCGTGTACGGCAAGGCGGGCAAGGGCATCAGCGTGGCCCAGTCGACCGAGGCGGTCGAGGAGGCCTACCGCGCCCAGGTGGAGTCCGGCACGTCGACGCCGGTCAAGCTGCCGACGACCACGCAGCAGCCGACGGTCTCGAACGCCGAGGTCGACCGGGAGATGAAAGCCTTCGCGACGCCCGCGATGTCGGCCAACGTCATCGTGAGGACGGATGCCACCCACTTCATTGAGTTCAGCCCGCAGAACTCCTTGTGGAAGTTCCTCAGGGTGAAGGCCGTGGAGGGCAAGCTCGTCGACAGTCCCGACCTGAACGCGCTCAAGGGGCTGTACGGCCAGACCTTCGACGGCGTGCTGATCACGCGGAGCACCGGCGAGAAGACGGCCGTCACTCCCCAGGACGTCTACGGCGCTCTCCGCCAGGCCCTGCTGAGCACGACCAACCGGGATGTCACCATCGAGACGAACCCGAGTTAGCGGCGAGCAGTTTGAGGGGGCGCCCCGGTCCATGGCCGGGGCGCCCCCTCACGTTCGGAGGGTGTCCAGATACTGCTTGCGAATGACCGAAACTGATCGCTTCTGTGCCCATATGGCCTTCTAAGATCACTTCAGCGCATGGGCCGAACCAAGTTCACCCCATGGGGTCGGGGATTCGTCGTGCGCTCATTCCAGCGCCCTGCCGACTTCAGCGGGTACGAGTACAGGAATGGTGAGTGGATGAGCGCAAGGAAGAAAGCCCTCGTGGGCCTGGCGAGCGCGGCGCTGGTTTTGGGGTTCAGCGGCACCGCGTCCGCCGGCAGCTACAACGGTGTGTGTGAGTCCTCGAATGGCGGCGAGGTCTGCATTTACAGACTCGCGAACTACAGCGGCGGCCTGTACGACACGCTCTACAGCAAGTCCGACTACAACGGCAGCACTTACTACGGCACCAGCACCCTCATCGACAACACCATGTCCTCAGTGAAGAACATGGACCCCGACACCTTGGTGTACTTCTACCAATACTCCGGTTACACCGGTAACCTCACCGCTTTTCCCCCGGGCGAGCAGATCAATCAGGTGGCCAACGACAACACGGCGAGTTCGCACTGCTTCGGCTCGAACTCCGCCTGCCCGAACTGAACGCGACGATGCGCCCCTTTCCCGGGGCGCATCCCGTTCGGGGCTTCTCCATCGAAGAAAGTGTCTGACGTGATGCGGAAGAGTTCAGTGGCCGTCGGCGTTGCCGCCCTCTCCGTTGTGGTGCTGTCGGCATGTCAATCGGGTGGCCGGACGGCGAGCAAGCCCGAGACTTCTTCTTCCCCGGCCACGAAGACCGTGGCCGGTGTTCCGGTACCGGTCCTTCCCCTTGATTCCTATGGTGTCAGCGCGGAGCAGCGAGCCGTTCTCGACCAGGCCGTCGACGAACTGGCCGGGACGTGTATGAAGGCGAAGGGACATACCTGGCCCGCTCGTCTGAAGCGGCTTGGTGTGGCACGCTCGGCCAATGAGCGGCGCTACGGGGTCATCGACCCCGAAGCCGTGCGCGTGTACGGCTATCATCTGGCCCCGCCGGTCGGCGTGACGGTCGAGCAACTGGCCGAGGAAGCCCGGCAGGAGAAGAAGCGCAAGGCCCTCATGACGGATGCGCTCACCAAGGCCTACACCGGCCGTGACGGGGCGACGACCGGAACGAGCCTCACGGGCGGCTGCCGAGGCGAGGCCCTCAAGCAGATGGGCCTGCTCCGGCTGGAGGCGTTGACCGCCGTCGACCTTGCGCAGCAGCAAGGCTGGAAACGTACAGAGGTGGACAGCCGGGCCAAGGCCGTGAACGCCAAGTGGAGTGCCTGTATGAAGAAGGTCGGCCACACCTACGCGGATCCCCATGCCGCCGCCGGCGACCCGGCCTGGTGGGGCAAGGGCGAGGGGGACTCCGCCGCTCCGAAGAAGGTCGGCGCTCGCGAGATCGCCACCGCGGTGGCCGATGTGAAGTGCAAGCAGCAGGTCGACTACGTGACGGTTTGGCAGTCCGTCGAGACCGCTTACCAGAACAAGATCATCAAGGCCAACAAGCAGGAGCTCGAAGACGTTCGGCAGATGTGGCGGAACGCTCTGCGGAAGGCGGCCCAGGTCCTCCGCTGACCTGAGCCGACGGCTGGTCGGCCGCCGTGGGCCGTCATGACATCTGTCATATGGCAGTCAGGACCGCCGACACTGCCGGGCGACGGGTCCGGAGCGCCACTCTGGACCACATGACAACGACAGTGGTCGCGTTCGACCAGGTGAGCAAGACATACGGCACCGTCCGGGCCGTGGACGGCCTGACCCTGACCCTGCGCCCCGGAGAGACCGTGGCGCTGCTGGGTCCCAACGGTGCCGGCAAATCGACCACCCTCGACCTGCTGCTCGGCCTCAAGCAGCCGGACACCGGCTCGGTCCGCGTCTTCGGCACGAGTCCGCGCGAGGCCATCGTCGCCGGGCGGGTGGGCGCGATGCTGCAGAGCGGCGGGCTGATGGACGAGGTCACGGTCGCCGAACTGGTGCGGCTGGCCTGCGCCCTGCACCCGAAGCCGTCCCCGGCGAACGACGTCCTCGCCCGGGCCGGGATCTCGCAGATCGCCGACCGCAAGGTCGACAAGCTCTCCGGCGGCCAGGCCCAGCGTGTCCGCTTCGCCCTCGCGACCGCGGGCGACAGTGACCTGATCGTCCTGGACGAGCCGACCACCGGCATGGACGTCACCGCCCGCCAGGCCTTCTGGGCCACCATGCGCGAGCAGGCCGACCAAGGGCGGACCGTGCTGTTCGCCACGCACTACCTGGAGGAGGCCGACGCCATCGCCGACCGGGTGCTGGTGCTGCACCGCGGCCGACTGCTGGCCGACGGCACGGCGGCCGAGATCAAGGCGAAGGCGGGGGCACGCAGGATCTCCTTCGACCTGCGGGACGCCGTCGACGAGACAGTGCTGCGGGCGCTGCCCTTCCTGACGTATCTCGACGTGTCCGGCCACACCGTCCGCATCCGGTCCTCCGACGCCGACGCCACCGTCCACGCCCTCTACGGCCTAGGCCTCTACCCCCGCAACATCGAGGTCGCCGGGCTCGGCCTGGAGCAGGCGTTCGTGGCCATCACCGAGGCCGAGGAGGCCCGTACGTCATGAACGGCCTGATCAAGCTCGAACTGACCCGCGCCCTGCGCAACAGGAAGTTCCTGTTCTTCTCCGTGCTGTACCCGTCGATCCTGTTCCTGCTCATCGCGGGCAACGCCGACAGCACCACGAAGGTCGACGGGACGGGCCTGACCCTGCCCACCTACATGATGGTCTCCATGGCGTCCTTCGGCGCCCTCACCGCGGTCCTCATGGGCAACAGCGAACGCATCGCCAAGGAGCGGGAGAACGGCTGGGTACGGCAGCTGCGGCTCACCTCGCTGCCGGGCCGCGGCTACGTCCTTGCGAAGACGGCGAGCGCGGCCGTGGTCAGCCTGCCGTCGATCGTGGTCGTCTTCGCCGTCGCCGCGGTCGTGAAGGACGTACGACTGGACGCCTGGCAGTGGCTCGCCCTCACCGGCGCGATCTGGGCCGGCAGCCTCGTCTTCGCGGCGCTCGGCGTGGCCATCGGCTACCTCGCGAGCGGGGACGCGGTCCGCCCGATCACGATGATCACCTACTTCGGGCTGTCCATCCTCGGCGGTCTGTGGATCCCGACGACGACCTTCCCGACGTGGCTCCAGGACATCGCCAAGTGGGTGCCCACGCACGCGTACGCTGCCCTGGGGCAGGCGATCGAGCAGAGCCAGGCCCCGCACGCCAAGGACATCGCCGTCCTCGCTGTCTTCTTCGCCCTGTTCACCGGCGGCGCGGCCTGGCTGTACCGGAAGGACACGCTGAAGGCGTGAGCGGCATCGGCATCGGGCAGCGGCCCCAGAACCGCAGACAGAAGGCCGTCAAGCTGCTGTGGATCGGCATCTGGCTCGTCTACCTGAGTGCACCCGTCTCCGACCTGCTGCACGGCGGGCACAGCGCCGGCGTCCGCGTCCTCGGCTGGATCGGCCTGGTCGCCTTCGTCTCCTGGTACTTCGCCCTGATCTTCCGCACCGGACGCGGCGAGACCAACGCCCTGGTGCTCGGCTCGGTGGCGGTCCTGGCCGCCCAGTCGACCGTCCTCTCCCTCACCCTGGGCCGCGAGTGGCTCGTCCTGTACGTGTACGTGGCGATCTCCTCCGGCGCAGCCCTCCCCATCCAGTTCGCCCGCTGGACCATCCCCGCGGTGTCCGCCCTGATGACCGCGGTCGCCCTGGTCGTCCCGGGCGGCGTCTCGTTCCTCGCCGGACTGCTCTTCCCGGCCCTCCTCGGCGGCTTCGCCATGACCGGCGTACGCGAACTCATCCGTACGACCGTCGAGTTGCACGAGGCCCGCGCCACGGTCGCCCAACTGGCCGCCAACGAGGAACGTCTGCGCCTGGCCCGCGATCTGCACGACCTGCTGGGCCACTCGCTGTCGCTGATCACGCTGAAGAGCGAACTCGCCGGCCGGATGCTCCCCGCCCAGCCCGACAAGGCGGCCCAGCAGGTCGCCGACATCGAACAGGTCAGCCGCCAGGCCATGGTCGACGTACGGGAGGCGGTGTCGGGCTACCGCCGCCCCCGTCTCTCCGCCGAGATCGCGGGCGCCCAGGTCGCGTTGACCGCAGCCGGGGTCACCGCCGACCTGCCCGCCGAACCCGACCTCACCGGTGTCCCGGAGGGCAGCGAGACGGCCCTCGCCTGGGCTCTGCGCGAGGCGGTCACCAACGTCGTACGGCACAGCGGCGCCCGCCGCTGCACGGTGGAACTGCTGCGCCGACAGACCCTCGACGGCCCGATGCTCGAACTCTCCGTGGAGGACGACGGCTCCGGCGGTCCGGGCAGCGGTCCCGGCAACGGCCTCATGGGCCTCACCGAGCGCCTCGACAAGGCGGGCGGCAGCCTGGAGGCGGGCCGCGTCAGACACGGCTTCCGCCTGGTCGCCCGGGCCCCCGCCGGCCAGGCCACGGACGTAGGATCCGGCGCATGAGCCGCACGATCAAGGTGCTCCTGGCCGAGGACCAGTCGATGGTCCGCGAGGCCCTGGCCGCCCTGCTCGGCCTGGAGGACGACATCGAGGTCGTGGCGCAAGTGGCGAGAGGCGACGAGGTGTTGGCGGCGGTGCGGCGGCACGACGTGGACGTGGCCCTGCTGGACATCGAGATGCCGGGCGCCACAGGCATCGAGGCGGCCGCCGCGGTGCACGCCGAGCGGCCGGACGTGAAGCTCGTCGTCCTGACCACCTTCGGCCGCCCCGGCTACCTCCGCAGCGCCATGGAAGCGGGCGCCCACGCCTTCCTGGTCAAGGACGCCCCCGCCGCCCAACTGGCCCAGGCGATCAGGAAGGTGCTGGCAGGGGAGCGGGTCATCGACCCGACGCTCGCGGCAGCGGCTCTCGCGGAGGGCGCCAACCCTCTGACGGACCGCGAGCGAGAGATCCTGCGAGCAGCGGAGGACGGCTCCACCAACGCCGAACTGGCGGCGGCCCTGCACCTGTCGCAGGGCACGATCCGCAACTACCTGTCGACGGCGATCCAGAAACTGGCGGCACGGAACAGGGCGGAGGCGGTAAGGATTGCGAGGGAAAAGGGCTGGCTGTAGACGCAGGCCGGCCGCAACCCACCCAGGGGCGCGGGGCTGTATCGATGTGCGGCTCCGCCGCGTGGGCGCGACCGGCCCCCACACACCCGCACCCGCCCGCTCAGTTCAACATGGCACGCGCGGCGTGCGCCTGCCTCCGCACCTTCGCAGCTGCACCCTCATCAACGGCCCCCACCAACTCCGCGTACGCCTCCAACTCCGCGGCCCCATCGACGAAGTCACCCCGCTGCACAAGCAGCTGCGCCCGCTCGTACCGCAGCCGAGCCGGATGCGAGGGCATCAGCAGGGACAACTCCACCCCCCACAGCGCCACATCCGACCGCTCGGGTCGAGCCGCGGCCCAGGCCCGTACGTTGTTCAGGATCCGCACCATGACCTCCAGCGGATCAGCCGGCGTCAACATCGACGCATGCAACGGCGCTCCCGTGGCGCCCGCCACGAGCAACTCGGCGTCCGAAGCCGTCAGTACCCGCCCCCCGTCGAACGGATCGGCCAGCACCTGCTCCTCCGCGGGCCCGAACCCGACCACGAAGTGCCCCGGCAGCGCCACGCCGTACACATGGGCCCCCGCGCGCCGCGCGACCTCCATCCACACCACCGACAGCAGGATCGGCAGCCCGCGCTGCCGCCGAAGCACCTCATGCAGCAGCGACGACTCAAGGCGCTGGTAGTCCGCGGCGGAGCCGCGAAACCCGCACCGGTCGCCGAGCAGCTCCCGCAACGCCACCGCCCACGACCGAGGCCCCCCGGGTCTGAACGGCAGCTGCCCCGCCAGCCCGTCCAGCTCGATCTGCGCGGCATCGATCCCCGCCTCGTCCAGCGTCCCGTCCGCCTCCGCGCCCACCAGCAGGCACAGCGTCGACAGATCGGGCCGTTCCGAGCGCGCCTCTTCGGCGAACCGCCGCCGCAGCTCGGCGGAGCGTTCCGGCGGGGGAGGGTTGGGGGGACGCATAGCTGGCTCGTGCCCTCTCACAGCGATCCGTACCGGCCGACGTCGGTCGTCACGTCCGTCGCCACATCGTCCGCGGCCGGCTCGCGATAGTGGTGGTATGCGTGATGCGCGCCGAAGCCCATCCCGCCGTACAACGCCCGCGCCCCCTCATTGTCCGCCTCGACCTGGAGCCACGCAGCCGACGCGCCCTCGTCGAGGGCCTTCCTGGCCAGCGCGGCCATGACCTCGGTGGCCAGCCCTTCCCGCCGCCGCTCGGGATCCACCTCGACGGCCGCGAACCCGGCCCACCGCCCGTCCACGACACACCGCCCGATGGCGGCCGGCGCGGCCCCGCCCGCACCGGGCACCGTCGCGAACCACACCGACGGCCCTCCCCCCAGCACCTTCAGGGCCACGTCACTCACGCCCTTGCGCTGATAGCGCCCCAGCCACGCCGCATCGGCGGCCCTGGACAGCGCGACCCCGGCTCCCGCCGCCCGGTCGGCGACCGGCGCCAGCCCGCCGACCCACATCTCGGCCGTCACCTCCCGCGTCCACCCCCGCCGTTCCAACTCGGCGCACAGCAGCTCCTGCGTACCCTCGGCCCCCGTCGCGGTCTGGATGTACGCGGGCAGCCCACGGTCGCCGTACCACCGCCGTACGGCGGTGAGCGCCTCGTCGAGCGGCAGCCCGGGGTCGCCGAGCGGCAGCACGGAATTGGCCCGGCGGGTGAATCCGGAGGCGGCCCGCAGCTCCCACTCGCCGAGCCGCTCGCTCTCCACCGGCCGCCAGGCGCGCGAGGCGACATGGGCCAGCTCCTCGTACGAGGCGGCGGGACCGCGCCGACGGGCGGGTGCGGACGGCACCACCTTGCCCGCCACCAGCGAACTCTCCGGAATCCGAACGGACTCCCCGCCCCGCCGAGTGATCACCAGCACACCGTCGTCCCATGATGTGAGAACACCCACCGTGTCGGTGAATTTCTCGTGCGTGCTTCCAGGCCCACTCAAGCGTCGCACCGAGACACGTTTGCCCACGTCAGCAGTGGTGATACGGATCTCGAGGCGCCCGGTAGCGGAGATTTCCACAGGTCAGTTCACCCCTCCTGTTCGGATCATGCCCAAGAACGGAGATACTAGGTGCGGGCATCGACGACGCCGCGCTCCCGCGCGCCAGGCGGCGGAGCCTGAGGAGGCCCGCCAGCGCCCTATCGAGGAGGAACGACAGCGTGACCTACGTCATCGCGCAGCCTTGTGTCGACGTCAAGGACAAGGCGTGCATCGAGGAGTGCCCGGTCGACTGCATCTACGAGGGCCAGCGGTCCTTGTACATCCACCCGGACGAATGCGTCGACTGTGGAGCCTGTGAGCCGGTCTGCCCGGTCGAGGCGATCTTCTACGAAGACGACACTCCGGAGGAGTGGAAGGACTACTACAAGGCGAACGTCGAGTTCTTCGACGAGCTCGGCTCCCCCGGCGGCGCAAGCAAGCTGGGCCTGATCGAGCGCGACCACCCCTTCGTCGCCGCGCTGCCGCCGCAGGCCGAGTAATCCGCAAGCGGCCCGCACCACCGCGCCGCCTCGGTCCCGTACGGCCTGATCGCCTTGATCATCGCGCCGCCGTACGGGACCGAGGCGTTTGCCGTACCAGAAAGTGAGCCAGAAGCCGTGTCCGCAGTCTCCGACCGACTCCCCACCTTCCCCTGGGACAAGCTGGCGCCGTACAAGAAAACGGCCGCCGCCCACCCGGAGGGCATCGTCGACCTGTCCGTCGGCACCCCGGTCGACCCGGTCCCCGAGCTGATCCAGAAAGCGCTGATCGCCGCGGCCGACTCCCCGGGCTATCCGACCGTCTGGGGCACGCCCGAGCTGCGCGACGCGATCACCGGCTGGGTCGAGCGTCGGCTGGGCGCCCGCGACGTCACCCACCATCACGTCCTGCCGATCGTCGGCTCCAAGGAACTGGTCGCCTGGCTCCCGACCCAGCTGGGCCTCGGCCCCGGTGACCGGGTCGCGTACCCGCGTCTGGCCTACCCGACGTACGAGGTGGGCGCGCGACTGGCCCGCGCCGACTACGAGGTCTACGACGACCCCACTGACCTGGACCCCCGTGGCCTCAAGCTACTCTGGCTCAACTCCCCGTCGAACCCGACGGGCAAGGTGCTGTCCAAGGCCGAGCTGACCCGGATCGTCGCCTGGGCCCGCGAGCACGGCGTGCTGCTCTTCTCCGACGAGTGCTACCTCGAACTGGGCTGGGAGGCCGACCCGGTCTCGGTCCTCCACCCGGACGTGAACGGCGGCTCGTACGAGGGTGTCGTCGCCGTCCACTCCCTCTCCAAGCGGTCCAACCTGGCGGGCTACCGCGCGGCCTTCCTGGCCGGTGACCCGGCGGTCCTCGGTCCCCTGCTGGAGATCCGCAAGCACGGCGGCATGATGACCTCGGCGCCCACCCAGGCGGCGGTGATCGCGGCCCTCTCCGACGACGAGCACGTCCGCGTCCAACGCGAGCGCTACGCGGCCCGTCGCGAGGCGCTCCGCGCGGCCCTGGTCGGCCACGGCTTCCGCATCGAGCACAGCGAGGCGAGCCTCTACCTCTGGGCGACGCGAGGCGAGTCCTGCTGGGACACGCTCGCCCACCTGGCCGACCTCGGCATCCTGGTCGCACCGGGCGACTTCTACGGCGAGGCGGGCGAGAAGTTCGTACGCGTGGCTCTCACGGCGACGGACGAGCGGGTGCAGGCGGCGGTGAAGCGCCTGGCGTGACCGGTGCGGGCACGCACAAGGACGGGGTCCAGGGAAACTCCCTGGACCCCGTCGACGTACGAGCCGCGCAGCGAACCGTCAGCCGATCGGCAGGCCCTTGACCGGCACGGACGGCGCTGCCGGCAGCCCGCCCTGGGTGAGGGAGCCCGTGGAGACGCCGCCTTCCGTGGCCGCGGCCGTCGCGTCGCCGAGGAGGGCCCCGGCCGACCCGGCCGCGTCACCGGCGGTCTTCTGCGCCGCGGGCGCCGCCTTCTTGAGCGCCTTGCCGCTGGTCTTGCCCGCGGCCGGCACCGCGGTCTTGACCGCCTTGCTGCCGGCGTCACCCGCGAGGCCGGTGACGTGCTGAGCCGCACCGTCGACGCTGTCGCCGACGCTCGCCCCGTCCAGGGCGGTCAGCCCGCCGAGGTTCGGGGTGGCCGGCAGTTCGGGGGCCGCGCTGGCGGAGCCGGCCGCACCGACCCCGGCTGCCGCTCCCGCTGCGACGAGCAGCGCGGTACGGGCGATCCGGCGGGTCAGGGGGAGGGACATAATGCTCCTTTGACGGGAGAGTACGTTGGAGTGTCCGACCGTGCCCGGCAGTTGAACTCCCTCCGCGACCGACTGGCCGTCGGTCCGCGGTGGTTGATCGTCCGGGCTCGGACGCAGTGACTACCGCTCGAAGCCCGCGAAGGTTGCGGCGGGCCAACGTAAAGAGTTGGCAATGCGTCGCATTATCGGCTGCGGATAAAAGCGGGCAAACGGTGCCCGGCCCGAAAGTCCGCCGAATCCTTACAGCCCTTTGTTCTCAAGGGCTTTGGCGTATGCGGGGGTGACGGCGCGAAAACCTGAGCACACGGTCGCCCGCACGCGCCGCGCGTAGCTCCCGCGGGTGACCGTCCGTACTACTGCGCGGTCACGACACGGACCACATCGGCCGTGTCCTTCTCGGCCCGGGCGGTGCCCGCCCCGCCCGCCGTGAGCCATCGGCTGTCCGTGTTCCCGGCGGTCCACTCCCGCCCGGCGTACGAAACGCGTTCGATGTGCAGGTCGGAGGCGTTGGCCACGGCCCAGTGCGCCAGCTGCCAGCCGCGCTGACTCAGGCTGCGCCGCTTGCCGCCGTCGGCGTCGTCGGTCACGGGCAGTGTCAGGGTCCGTCCGTTGCTCTCGACGGTCGCGGAGGGCGTCGGTGTCGACGCCGTGCCGCCCACCACGGCCCCGGCCGGCTCCAGTGCGTCGCGCCCGAAGTCCCGCGCCAGCGCGGACCGCACCGCGTCCGGACCTTCCGTGCGGGTGGCACCCGGGCGGCCCGCACAGGTCAGGGTGGCCGCCGAGCGTCCGGTGAGGGCGGCGGCGAGCAGCGTGGCGTCGGGCTCGTGCTTGGCGTAGGCCTGGGGAAAGCCGCTGCGCTGCACGCGCTGCGCGGCGACGGTGAGCGGGAGGCCGGTGTAGTCGGGAACCTTGACCAGATGCGCGTAGAAGCTGCCGGCCGCGTACTTCGGATCCATGATCTGCTTCTTTGTGCCCCAGCCCTGGGAGGGCCGCTGCTGGAAGAGGCCCAGCGAGTCCCGGTCGCCGTGGCTGATGTTGCGCAGCGCCGACTCCTGGAGCGCGGTCGCCAGGGCTATCGTCACGGCCCGCTCGGGCAGGCCCCGGGCGGTGCCGACGGCGGTGATCGTCGCCGCGTTCACGGCCTGCTCCGGCGTGAACTCGTACGCCGTTGTGCCGTTCCGCTCCGACACCACCTTGCAGCCCGGTGTGCCCGTGCCTCCGGTGATGTACTGCATCACGAGATACCCGGCGACGGAGAGCAGTACCACAAAGGCCGCCCCGAAACGGAAGAGGCGGCCACGGCGCTGACGAGCAGGGGGCGACGCTGGCATCCCCACAAGGTACTGGGTGTCGCTGTGTCCCCCGTGCCGGGTGGGGACAGTGGGGCAGAGCTGGCGCGTTAGGGTCGACTCCATGGCCGACACCCCACTTGACCTCACGCTGGACGCCGCGCGGCTGACCGCGCAGCTCGTCGATTTCCCGTCCGAGAGCGGCACCGAGAAGCCCCTCGCCGACGCGATCGAGACCGCGCTGAGCGCGCTGGAGCACCTGACGGTCGAGCGGTACGGCAACAACGTCGTCGCCCGTACGAACCTGGGCCGCGCCGAGCGTGTGATCCTCGCCGGCCACATCGACACGGTCCCCATCGCCGAGAACGTCCCCTCGCGCCTGGACGAGGACGGCGTCCTGTGGGGCTGCGGCACCTGCGACATGAAGTCGGGCGTCGCGGTCCAACTGCGCATCGCGGCCACCGTCCCCGCCCCGAACCGCGACCTGACCTTCGTCTTCTACGACAACGAAGAGGTGGCGGCGGAGCTCAACGGCCTCAGGCATGTGGCCGAGGAGCGCCCCGAGTGGCTCGAGGGCGACTTCGCGGTGCTGCTGGAGCCGTCGGACGGCCAGGTCGAGGGCGGCTGCCAGGGCACCCTGCGCGTGCTGCTGAAGACCAGCGGCGAGCGGGCCCACTCCGCGCGCGGCTGGATGGGCTCGAACGCCATCCACGCGGCGGCCCCGATCCTGGCGAAGCTGGCGGCCTACGAGCCTCGCTACCCGGTGATCGACGGCCTGGAGTACCGCGAGGGCCTGAACGCGGTCGGCATCTCGGGCGGTGTGGCCGGGAACGTCATCCCGGACGAATGCGTTGTCACAGTGAACTTCCGCTATGCGCCGGACCGCTCGGAGGACGAGGCGATCGCCCACGTCCACGAGGTGTTCGCGGACTGCGGGGTCACGGAGTTCGTGGTGGACGACCACAGCGGCGCGGCGCTCCCCGGCCTGTCCCACCCGGCGGCAGCGGCGTTCATCGAGGCGGTCGGCGGCACCCCGATGCCCAAGTACGGCTGGACGGACGTCTCCCGCTTCAGCGCGCTCGGCGTCCCGGCGGTGAACTACGGTCCGGGGAACCCGCACCTGGCGCACAAGCGGGACGAGCGCGTGGAGACGGCGAAGATCCTGGCGGGCGAAGAGCGCCTGAAGGCCTGGCTGACGGCGTGACGACGCGGCGGATGCGGGCGTCGGACATGCCGATGTCCCCCGTCCGTAACCCGCGTAGATCTACGCTGAGGTGGAAAGACCGCAAGCGGAGGGAGCGCACATGGCTACCGGGAACCCCGAGGGCAAGCAGCAGCCACCGGAGGAGCAGCGCCTGGGACCGGTCCTCCGAAGGCGGGGCCAGGTCACGGCGAGCACGACGGACCAGCGGCTGCTGGACGCGGGCGGCCCCTCGGACTGGGTCCACACCGACCCCTGGCGCGTCCTGCGCATCCAGTCGGAGTTCATCGAAGGCTTCGGCACCCTCGCCGAACTCCCGCCCGCCATCAGCGTGTTCGGCTCCGCCCGTACGCCGGCTGACTCGCCGGAGTACGACGCGGGCGTACGGCTGGGCCGCGGCCTGGTGGAGGCGGGCTGGGCGGTGATCACCGGCGGCGGCCCCGGCGCCATGGAGGCGGCGAACAAGGGCGCGTGCGAGGCCAAGGGCATCTCCGTCGGCCTGGGCATCGAGCTCCCCTTCGAGCAGGGCCTCAACCCCTACGTCGACATCGGCCTCAACTTCCGCTACTTCTTCGTCCGGAAGATGATGTTCGTCAAGTACGCCCAGGGCTTCGTGGTCCTCCCCGGCGGCCTCGGCACCCTCGACGAACTCTTCGAGGCCCTCACCCTCGTCCAGACCCAGAAGGTCACCCGCTTCCCCATCGTCCTCTTCGGCAGCGCCTACTGGGGCGGCCTCATCGACTGGCTCAAGAACACCCTGATCGCCCAGGGCAAGGCATCCGAGAAGGACCTGATGCTGTTCCACGTGACGGACGACGTGGACGAGGCGGTGGCACTGGTGTCGAAGGAGGCGGGCCGCTAATAATCAGCCCCTCCGGCGTTTGAGAGCGGGGGTCCGGGGGCCGGCCCCCGAACGGGGTCGAAGGGGCGGAGCCCCTTCAGGATGGGACGGGTAGGGGCGGCGGGGGCGAGAACGCTTACGCCAGCCCCCGCCGGGCGACCGCCGGAGGCCGATGCCCCGCGATGGACGCGACCATGTCCAGCACCTGACGGGTCTCGGCCACCTCATGCACCCGATACACCTGCGCCCCCAACCACGCGGACACCGCAGTCGTCGCCAGCGTCCCCACCACCCGCTCCTTCAGGGGCCGATCCAGCGTCTCGCCCACGAAATCCTTGTTGGACAGGGAGACCAACACCGACCACCCCGTCTCCACCATCTCTCCCAGCCTCCGCGTCGCCTCAAGACTGTGCCGCGTGTTCTTCCCGAAGTCATGCCCGGGATCGATCATCACCGACTCCCGCGGCACCCCGAGCGACACCGCCCGCTCGGCCAGCCCCAGCGTCACCCGCAGGATGTCGGCCACGACATCGTCGTACGTCACCCGATGCGGCCGAGTCCGCGGCTCCGCCCCACCGGCATGCGTGCACACCAACCCCACCCCGTACCGCGCCGCGACCTCCGCGAGCCGCGGATCGACCCCGCCCCACGCGTCGTTCAGCACATCCGCCCCGGCCTCGCACACCGCCTCACCGACGTCGTGCCGCCAGGTGTCCACGCTGATGATCACGTCCGGGAAGCGCCGCCGCACCTCCGCCACGAACCCGACCGTCCGCCGGGCCTCCTCCGTGGCGGACACCTCTTCCCCGGGCCCGGCCTTGACCCCGCCGATGTCGACGATGGCAGCCCCCTCCGACACCGCCTGCTCCACGCGCGCGAGGGCTGCCTCGTCGTGGAAGGTGGCCCCCTGGTCGTAGAAGGAGTCCGGGGTCCGGTTCACGATCGCCATGATCACCGGCTCGTGCGGCTCGAATTCCCGCCTGCCCAGCCTGAGCATCCCCTGTGACCTCTCCTAGTACGTCCTTGGTGCAGCACCGCCTTGGGCCGCCTGCGACCCTAACTGTCAGACTCGCATGGCACGATCGGACCCTGACACACCTGACACCTCGGCTTCGGAGCATCCGATTCCGAACCACCCGACCCAACCGACCGATCTCGTGGGGACCCTCAGCGATGGTTATGTTCTTGTTCCTGGTCGTCGCGCTCGCCGTCGTCGTCGCCGCGGTGACCCTCGCCGTGCTGGGCGGCGGTGAGAACGGCCCGCTGCCCGAGGCCGCCCCCGAGCGGCTGGCGGACCCGCTGCCGCTGGACCGCCCGGTCGGCCGCGGCGATGTCGAGGGCCTCCGCTTCCCGCTCGCCGCCCGCGGCTACCGCATGGCCGACGTGGACGACGCCCTCAGCCGCCTCGGCGCCGAGCTCGCCGAGCGCGACGCCCGTATCGCCGACCTGGAGTCCGCACTGGCCGGCGCGCAGGCGGCCCGTCTCTCCATGGACAAGCGCGCCGAGGGGGAGCAGCAGTGAGCGAGGGCACGGCGATCGCCGGTCCGGACGGCGCCCTGCGCTGCCCCTGGGCCCTGTCCACCCCGGACTATGTGACCTATCACGACGAGGAGTGGGGCCGCCCGGTCCACGGCGACGAAGCCCTCTTCGAGCGTCTCAGCCTGGAGGCCTTCCAGTCGGGCCTGTCCTGGATCACCATCCTGCGCCGCCGCCCCGGCTTCCGCGCCGCCTTCGCCGACTTCAGGATCGCGGAGGTCGCCGCGTTCACGGACGCCGACCGCGAGCGCCTCCTCGCCGACCCGGGGATCATCCGCAACCGCGCCAAGATCGACGCAACGCTGGCCAACGCCCGCGTCCTCGCCGACTGGTTCCCGGGCGACCTGGACGACCTGATCTGGTCCCACGCCCCGGACCCGACGACCCGCCCGACCCCGAAGACCCTGGCCGACGTCCCCGCGGTCACCCCGGAGTCGACGGCCCTGTCCAAGGCCCTCAAGAAGCGGGGCCTGCGCTTCGTGGGCCCGACGACGGCGTACGCGTTGATGCAGGCGTGCGGCTTGGTGGACGATCACTTGGAATCCTGCGTCGCCAGAAGCGCCCCGTAGGGGTGCGGGGGACTGGTGCTGTGGTCCCTCCCGAGCTCACCGGCCCAAGTACTTCGGCTTCTCCTTGTTCACAAACGCCTGCACGGCGATCGCGTGATCCTCGGAGGCCCCAGCCCGCATCTGCAACTCGTCCTCCTTCTCCAACGTCTCGGCGAGCGAGTGCGCCATCCCGTAGGCAACGGCTTCCTTGATCGCGCCGTACGCCACCGTCGGCCCCGCGGCAAGCGCCCGCGCCGTCTTCTCGGCCTCGGCCCGCAGCTCGCCGGCCGGCACGACCCGGTTCGCGATACCCAGTTCGTACGCCTCCTGGGCGCTGATGCTGCGCGGGAAGAGCAGAAGGTCGGCGGCGCGCCCGGGCCCGACGACACGCGGCAGCGTCCAGGAGATTCCGGAGTCGGCGGTCAGTGCGACGCCCGCGAACGACGTGTTGAAGGCAGCCGTGTCGGCCACGACCCGGTAGTCCGCGGCAAGCGTGAAACCGAATCCCGCCCCCGCCGCGACGCCGTTCACCCCGGCCACCACCGGCTTCGGCATCTCCGTAAGTGCCCGCACGATCGGGTTGTAGTGCTCCCGAACGGTGCTCATCGTCTGCCCCGAGCCCGTCTCCCGGTCAGCCGCCAGCAGGCCGATGTGCTCCTTGAGGTCCTGCCCCACGCAGAACGCCCGGTCACCGGCGGAGGTCAGCAGCACCGCCCGTACGGCGTCGTCGGCGGCCGCCGCCCGAACCGCGTCCCGCAGGGCGACCTTGGTGGCGATGTTCAGCGCGTTCATCGCCTCGGGGCGGTTCAGCGTGATCGTCGCGAGCCCGTCGCTCACCTCGTAGAGCACGGTGTCGGCCATGGCGTATCCCCTCCGGTGCTGCGGCTCCGACGTACTCGCCGGTACGTCCTTGTCTGAGGACAGCATGGCGTAGATCACCGGTGACAGACCGGAACGGACGTGTGACCTGCGTCAAAGAATTCGTGACCGGGTTTGTGCGGCGGAAGGGGCGAGCGGCGGCGCAGTATCGCAGTCACATCGCCGAATTGAGTGGTTTTGCTCGCGCGCGTTGCCCAAGCGATGCCGACTGATGTTGGTCATCGGGTCCTGAGATGCGGGATAATGGCTTGGAAGCAATGTGTTCGATGCCGGTGTCGCGTGTCCTGCGCCTTTTCAGGCAGGGGCCGCGCATGCCCTCCAGGGCCGTCGGCTTTGACGATGAGCTGGTTTCAGGAAGGGGAACGAGCATGGCGGCCATGAAGCCGCGGACGGGCGATGGCCCGCTCGAGGTGACCAAGGAGGGGCGGGGCATCGTCATGCGCGTTCCGCTCGAAGGCGGCGGTCGGCTCGTCGTCGAGCTGACCCCTGACGAGGCCGACGCGCTGGGCGATGCCCTCAAGAAGGTCGTCGGCTGAAGCGCAAGCGACCATACCCTTTCAGCCGCCCCGGCATCGCAGAGATGCCGGGGCGGCTGTTTGCATGACCGCAACGGCCGTACGACGCTCTACGACCCTCAGCGTCCAACGACCGTCAGTGCCCTACGACCGTCAGCGCTTGACCGCGCACAGCAGCCCGTCGCCCACCGGCAGCAGCGACGGCAGCAGGTCCTGGCTCTCGCGCACGGCGCGCAGCAGCTCCCGCAGCCGCAGCACCTCGGTGGGCTGCGGACCGGAGTCCACGGTCCGGCCGTTGGCGAAGACGCCCTCGAAGACGATCAGGCCGCCGGGGCGCAGCAGGCGCAACGATTCAGCGAGATAGTCCAGGAACTCCAGTCGGTCGCCGTCGCAGAAGACCAGGTCGTAGCCGGCGTCGGCGAGACGGGGCAGCACGTCCAGGGCGGAGCCGGGGATGAAGCGGGCCCGGTTGCTGGCGAAGCCGGAGGCACGGAAGGCCTGGCGGGCGAACTGCTGGTGCTCCGGCTCGGGGTCGACGGTGGTCAGCACGCCGTCCGGCCGCATACCGTGCAGCAGATGGATCCCGGAGACGCCCGTGCCGGTACCGATCTCCGCGATCGCCTTGGCGTCCACGGTGGCGGCGAGCAACCGCAGCGCGGCGCCCGTGCCGGGCGACACCGAGCGCAGCCCCGCCTCGCGGGCCCGGTCACGGGCCCAGCGCAGGGCTTCGTCCTCGGCGACATAGGCGTCGGCGAACGCCCAGCTCGTCTGCCGGTTGCCGGTAATGACCCTCTCCTGTCCCCGTGTGTGCCTGGGCGTGACTGTATCCGTTGCGGCCGGGAACCCGCAGATGGGACCGGGCGTTTAAGGGGTGGGAGAGAAGAGCGGGGGACACGGATGGATCACGATGAGGTGCAGGACGGCGAGCAAGTGCTGACGCAGCCGTATGAGCCGTATCAGCCCAGATCAATTTCTCGTAAAACCGCTTATCC
This sequence comes from Streptomyces sp. NPDC051963, assembly GCF_044593495.1. Taxonomy (NCBI): domain Bacteria; kingdom Bacillati; phylum Actinomycetota; class Actinomycetes; order Kitasatosporales; family Streptomycetaceae; genus Streptomyces; species Streptomyces sp. NPDC051963. Next base: position 91,255 of record NZ_JBIUCC010000007.1, read on the forward strand.
GGAGCTAACGGGCGAGGTGGCTATGGTAGGGGCTCCACTGGACACCACCAGAGCCGACAGGGGAGGTGCGGCTGCGCCTGGGGATCGGGGAGGAGTGCTGCGGCGCTTCCTCGGATCGGCAGGCAAGCCGAAATCCGTGAACAACACCGCTGCTGACCATAGCCACGCCGGCGACTACGCCCAGACCGCGACCTTCTCCAGCGACGCGGACGGGCAGGCGTGGACTCCGCCCACCTGGGAGGAGATCGTCAGCACCCACAGCGGCCGGGTCTACCGCCTGGCCTACCGCCTCACCGGCAACCAGCACGACGCCGAGGACCTCACCCAGGAGGTCTTCGTCCGCGTCTTCCGCTCTCTGTCGACCTACACTCCGGGCACTTTCGAGGGCTGGCTGCACCGCATCACCACGAACCTGTTCCTGGACATGGTCCGCCGCAAGCAGCGCATCCGTTTCGACGCGCTCGGCGACGACGCGGCGGAGCGCCTGCCCAGCCGCGAGCCGAACCCGCAGCAGATCTTCAACGACGCGCACTTCGACGCGGACGTCCAGCAGGCCCTCGACACCCTCGCGCCCGAGTTCCGCGCCGCGGTCGTCCTGTGCGACATCGAAGGACTGTCGTACGAGGAGATCGCCGCGACCCTCGGAGTCAAGCTCGGCACTGTCCGGTCCCGTATTCACCGCGGCCGCTCGCAGCTGCGCAAGGCTCTGGCGCACCGGTCGCCCGAGGCCCGGGCCGAGCGCCGCTCCTTCGCGGCGCGTGTCCCCGTACTGGGGGGAGGGGGCGCGTCCGCGTGAGTGGATCACGGCCCAAACCCGCAGAGGGGCACCTCGCGGAACAGCACCTGGGAGACCGACTCGCCGCGCTGGTCGACGGTGAGCTCGGTCATGAGGCGCGCGAGCGCGTTCTCTCGCATCTGGCCACCTGCACGAAGTGCAAGGCCGAGGCCGACGCGCAGCGCCGCCTGAAGAACGTCTTCGCGGAAGCGGCCCCGCCGCCTCCTTCCGAGAGCTTCCTGGCCCGTCTTCAAGGGCTGCCCGGTGGAGGTGACGGCGACGGCGGCTCACCGCTGGACGGGTTCGGTGACGCACTCTCCGGACGGCCCGCGGCCGCCGGCGTCTTCGGGATGAAGCGGAGCGAGCGCTTCGAGTTCGGCTATGTCCCCGCCCGCGCGCACGACCCCTTGATGGCGTCGGCGGACCGGGGCTTCCGTATACATGACGTCAGCCGTCACGAGGCGGAGCGGTCGGCCTCGCGCGGAATGCGGTTCGCGTTCGTCGCCGCCGGGGCGGTGTCCCTGGCCGCGATCGCGCTCGGCGGCGTCACCACCGGCGCCGGCGAGACCACGAATGCCGCGCGCGACGGCTCCGGCGGCAGCAATGTGACCCCGATGCGGACGCAGGGCACGGGAGCCTCGACGGCACCCGAGAGCCAGCGCCGCCGAGGTGTCGGCCCACTGCTCGCCCAGGGCAGCCAGCAGACACCGCTCGGCGACACCCCGGTCTCCCCGACCGAGGTGTCGGCCCCGCTGCTGCCCGGCGTTCCGGCCCCCGCCGCCGGACAGGTCCAGCAGGCCGCGGCGCATCCGCTGACCACGCCGGTGGTCGCCGGTGCCGCCGCCATGTCCCCGCTGATACGTCCGCTCAGCTCCACCCCGACGCTCACCCTCACCTCGTGGTCCACCGTCCCGGAGATCACGGCCCCCGGGCTGTTCGCCGCGCCCGTCCCCGACACGACCTCGTCCCCCACAACCTCTTCCGGCTCCTCCGGCACGGGTCACTGACCCGGCCTCTGCGCCACTGCGCATGAACCTGGTTGAATCCGGGGTGGGCCGCGCCCAGGCAGGCTGCCGGGCGCGGAGTAGACGATCTGCGGCCACCGCCGACGAGCCGTGCCGCGGCCAGCTGTGGGGAGAGCATGAACGAGGGGAAGCCCACGAAGCCGAAGTGGTGGAGCCGACCTCGCCCGCAGATCCCTGCGGGCCGGGCGCCGGAGGCTTCCCTGGCACCGGCCGAGGCGACACCGCAGGATCCGGTGACCGACGTAGTGCCCGCCGACGACGACTTCGCGCGTGCCCGGCCGACGGCGGCGCGGGGCGGTGACGGGCCTTCGGCCGAGGGCGACTTCGAGTTGAGTCGGCCGGGGGCTGTCCAGGGCGGTGACGGGGAATCGTCCGAGGGCGACTTCGAGCTGGGCCGGCCGGTCGTCGTTGAGGGCCGTGATGGTGCTTCGGCTGAGCGCGACTTCGAGCTGGGTCGGCCAGGGGATGCCGAGGGCGGCGACGCGGCTTCGTCCGGGGGTGACTTCGAGCTGGAGCCGCCTGCTGAGATGCCGGTTCCGCGGGCCGGTGAGGAATCCGCGCCCGCCGCCGAGCATCCCCGGCCCGCGCACGATCCCGGTCCGGACAGCACCCCGCCGTACGGCTCCTCCGGACCCTGGGCCCCCGCTCCGCCGGTCCAGCACCCGGTGACCACACCGGCGCAGGGCACGGCGATGCCGCCGCCCGCTCCGACGCACGACGCGCCGATGCCCATGTCCATGCCGGCTCACGGAACCCCCGTTCCGCCGCCCGCGCCGCCCGCCGCCAACCCCTGGCAGAACTACGACCCCTGGGCCCCGGTCACCGGCCCCCTCCAGCAGAACGGGGCGGCCGTACCCACCACCACCCAGCGACGCAAGCGGGTACGCAAGGCTCTGGTCGGCGGAGCCGTGTTGCTGGCGCTGGTGTCGGGGGGCGTCGGTGGTGTCGTAGGGACGTATCTCGAGCGGAACGGCGGCGTCGGGGGCGTGGAGTTGCCCCAGGCCGGGGTGGAGGCCGCCGGGCGGGCTCCGGACAGCGTGGCGGGGATCGCCGCGCGGGCGCTGCCCAGTGTGGTGACCCTGCATGTGAGCGGCACCGCCGCACAGGGCACCGGCACCGGATTCGTGCTCGACGACCGCGGCCACATCCTCACCAACAACCACGTCGTGGAACCCGCCGGATCCGACGGCGAGATCTCGGTGACCTTCCACAGCGGCGACACCGCCAAGGCCACCGTCGTCGGCCGGGACAGCGGCTACGACCTCGCCGTCGTCAAGGTCAGCGGTGTCACAGGGCTCAGGCCCATGACGCTCGGCAACTCCGACAACGTCCAGGTCGGCGACCCCGTCGTCGCCATCGGCGCCCCCTTCGACCTGGCCGGCACCGTCACCTCCGGCATCATCAGCGCCAAGGAGCGGCCCATCACGGCCGGCGGCGAGAGCGGCGACGGAAGCGATGTCTCGTACGTCGACGCCTTGCAGACCGACGCGCCCATCAACCCGGGCAACTCCGGCGGGCCGCTGCTCGACGCCAAGGCCCGCGTCATCGGCATCAACTCCGCCATCCGCTCGGCCGGCGACGGCTCGGAGCTGGACGGCGGACAGGCCGGTTCGATAGGGCTCGGCTTCGCCATCCCCGTCAACCAGGCCAAGCGCGTCGCCGAAGAGCTGATCAACACCGGCAAGGCCACCCACCCCGTCATCGGCGTCACCCTCGACATGGACTACAGCGGCGACGGCGCCAGGGTCGGCACGGAGGGCAGTGGCGGCGGCCCCGCGGTCAATGCGGGCGGCCCCGGCGACCAGGCCGGTATCAAGGCGGGAGACGTCATCACCGAGGTCGACGGCCAGCGCGTCCACTCCGGAGAGGAACTGATCGTCAAGACACGCGCCCACCGGCCCGGCGACCGGCTGGAGCTGACGTTGGAACGCGGCGGCAAGGAGATGCAGATCTCGCTGGTGCTCGGCTCGTCCGACGCCGACTGAAACACTCCGAAAACTGACAACCGTGGAGACTCACAGAAACGTCACAGTCCAGGCCCGTCCAGCTGCGCCATCTGGGCTGCCACAAGGCAAACAGTTCCGAAAACCCCCCTCCCACCCGCATTCGGAGGCCTCGGGACAGTACCGGTCGTACACCATCGCCGGGTACCGTGGATCCGGCCCGGACCACGGAAGACCCACACAGACCACCGAGGGCCGAGGACCGAGGACATCGCAAGGAGCTTCAGGTGTTCAATGACATAGGACCGCTCGAGCTGATCACGCTCGTTGTCCTCGCCGTGCTCGTCTTCGGTCCGGACAAGCTTCCGAAGGTCATCCAGGACGTCATGCGGACCGTGCGCAAGATCCGTGAGTTCTCGGACAGCGCCAAGGAAGACATCCGCAGCGAACTCGGCCCGGAGTTCAAGGACTTCGAGTTCGAGGATCTCAACCCCAAGACGTTCATCCGCAAGCAGCTGGACAACGACGAACTGGGGCTCAAGGAGATCCGCAACGGCTTCGACCTGAAGAAGGAGATGGCCGACGTCACGGACGCGGTCCACGGCCGTGACGCCGACGCGTCGAGTTCGTCGTCCGCCGCCGCTTCCGGTTCGTCGGGCGCCCGCGTCGACATGACCAAGAAGCCCGAGGGCCCGGGCGACGAGCGCCCGCCTTTCGACTACGACGCCACCTGAGCCGTACGACCGAGGCGCCCCTCGGCGTCGTACGTGACGCGTTTCATACTCCGCTCGTAATCCGCCCTCGCACCCTGCGCCCTGCGGCCTGAACACCACGTCCGAGCGGCCCACGCGCCGGGCGATTTCCCGGCTGCCCCGAGTGGTGTGGATATGCTGCCGAGTTGTTGTGCGGACCGGACGACTACGCCCGAAGGGGGGCGGGCCGTCCCGGTCCGACGAGAACCAGGGGGGCGGGCCGTCCCGGTCCGACACGAGCGAGGAGGCGTCCGGCACATGGAGACGACGAGTCGAGTCGCGCAGCCAGCGGCCGCGGAGGGCGGACAACAGGTCCCCTCTGCCCGGCGCACGGTCGACGGCTACCTGCTGGCGCCCTTCCCGTGGTACGGCCTCGACGAGGCCTTCACGGGGCCGCGCTGGCTGATGCAGGTGGGGACGGCGGCCGACGGGGCCGTGGAGCACGGGTCGATCGGACATGGTGACGAGCCCTCCGTCCGCAACGAGAACTCTGCCGCTGCCGATGCCAAGGAGAAGTTCGCGGTCGTGGTGACCGTCGCGGCGAATCCGTCCCGGCGGAGCGCCGACGGCACGGGCCTGCTGGAGGCCACGTCGGTGTCCTCGGCGGCCTGGCTGGCCGGGGTGGGGCTGCTGTCCTTCACCTGGCCCGGGCAGATGGACCACTCCCTGCGGGACGACTGGCTGGAGCAGCAGACGGAGACGGCGTGGGCCCTGGCCGACGATCTCGCCGGTCCGGCGTGGTCGACGCTGTCCCTGCCCGTGGACGGGGTGCCCACGCCCTTCCACTACCGCGAGTCCGAGTTCGGGTGGGTGCTTGCCGGGTCCACGCCGGAAGGGGTGCACGTGGGGGCGTACGGGCGGGGGATGAGCGCGTACGGGTTGGGGTTCGCCGTGATCAAGGACGTAGCGGCCTACGCATGACAGCAGGGGCGCCGGTGGATCTCGGCGCCCCTAAGGGCATCCCTCTCAGGGCATCCCCCAGCGCCCTCTCAGAACTTGTTCCTCGGCGTGATCCCCAGCGACATGCCCGACAGGCCCCTCTGCCGTCCCCCCAGCTTCCCCGCGATGGCCCGCAGCGCGGCCCCCGCCGGGGAGTCCGGGTCCGTCAGGACCACTGGCTTGCCCTCGTCGCCGCCCTCGCGGAGGCGGACGTCGATGGGGATGCTGCCGAGGACGGGGACGTTCGCGCCGGTCGTGCGGGTGAGGCCGTCGGCGACGGACTGGCCGCCGCCCGTGCCGAACACGTCGACCATCTCGCCGCAGTGGGGGCAGGGAAGGCCGGACATGTTCTCGACGACGCCCACGATCTTCTGGTGGGTCTGGACGGCGATGGAGCCCGCGCGCTCGGCGACCTCGGCCGCCGCCTGCTGCGGGGTCGTGACGACGAGGATCTCGGCGTTCGGCACGAGCTGGGCCACGGAGATGGCGATGTCGCCCGTGCCCGGGGGCAGGTCCAGGAGCAGGACGTCCAGGTCGCCCCAGTACACGTCCGCCAGGAACTGCTGAAGTGCGCGGTGGAGCATCGGGCCGCGCCAGACCACAGGGGCGTTGCCGGGCGTGAACATGCCGATGGAGATGACCTTCACGCCGTTCGCGGACGGCGGCATGATCATGTTCTCGACCTGGGTGGGACGCCCGTCGGCACCCAGCATGCGCGGCACCGAGTGGCCGTAGATGTCGGCGTCGACCACGCCCACCTTGAGGCCGTCCGCCGCCATCGCCGCCGCCAGGTTGACGGTCACGGACGACTTGCCGACGCCGCCCTTGCCGGAGGCGACCGCGTACACGCGGGTGAGGGAGCCGGGCTTGGCGAAGGGGACCTCCCGCTCGGCCGTGCCGCCGCGCAGCGCGGAGGCCAGCTCCTTGCGCTGTTCGTCGCTCATGACGTCGAGCTCGACGTCGACACGGGTGACGCCGTCTACCCGCGAGACCGCCTCCGTCACCCGCTGCGTGATCGTGTCGCGCATCGGACAGCCGGACACCGTCAGGTACACGGCGACCGCGACCGCTCCGTCCGCGCCGATCTGCACCGACTTGACCATCCCGAGTTCGGTGATGGGTCGGTTGATCTCGGGGTCGTTCACCGTCGCCAGTGCTTCACGCACCGCGTCTTCCGTAGCCATAAGGACGATGGTACGGCGCTGCACAGGTGCCCCGGTAAGCCCCGTCACCGGTCGTCTACGTCACGTCCGTGCGACCGTTCTGCCGGGAATACGCTGTGCCCCTCCTGTCGGCCCTGAAGCTCCTTTGTTCCGAATTGCTCGTTCGAACGGCCTTCGGACCGGCCCGTCCCGATCGGATACGCCCTGGTGAGCGGTACGGACCCACTGGCTCCGCCGGGCCCGCGCGACCCCGGTACTCTGCCGTACGCCGCTGAAGGACCCTCGTCAGAAAGGCAGCTCCACCTGTGACTGCGATTCCCCGGGGCCGTGCCCGCAGAGCCACGCTGGTGAGCGCGATGTGTGCCCTGGTCGTGACGGGAACGGCGGCACTGTCGGGATGCAGCGAGGACCCCGACGCGGGCACGAACGGGGTCGGCAAGCTGTCGGCCGACAAGATCCAGGCCAGGACCCGTACGGCCGCCGGGTCCGCCACCGCGCTCCACCTCTCCGGAACCGTGGTCACCAGCGGACGCACCTACGAACTCGACATGCGCCTGAAGTCCGACGGCGGCACCGGGTCGGTCACCGCCGGGGGCACGACCTTCCGGCTGCTGCGCGTCGGCGAGCAGCTGTTCCTCAAGGCGGACGCGGAGTTCTGGCACCCCGAGAACTCCAAGGACGGCGACTCCGGCGGCACGGACTCGGACACGGCCGCCGCCGACAAGCTCGACGGCAAGTTCGTGAAGGTGCCGCAGGGCGACCCCTCGTACAAGAAGTTCAGCGGCTTCACCGACAAGGACGTCCTCCTCGACGGCCTGCTGACCCTGCACGGCACGCTGGAGACGGACGGGCACCACGAGCAGTCCGGCACCCGCGCCATCCGCATCGCCGGCGACAAGGGCTCCGGAGGCACCCTGGACGTCTCCCTGGAGGGACAGCCGTATCCGCTCCGCCTGGTGCGAGCGGGGAGCGCCGGCACCCTGCTCTTCACGGACTGGGGCAAGGACTTCAAGATCGAGGAACCGAAGCAGGACGAGACGGTGGACTACGGCAAGCAGCTGCCGACGTCCTAGCGGCTACTTGCGCCGACGCTTCTTCATCAACAACCTCGGGAGCCCGGCAGGCATCGGCTCCCGCGTGGTCGCCGGCGTAGGCAGCGGCGCCGCCGCCAGATTGCCGTCGGGCAAGGCGGTCGTCGCCCCCGTGGGCTCCAGCCGCAGCACCCGGCACTCGCGGGACCAGCGGAGCGTCATCGCCTCCCCGTCGGGGGCGTTCAGCCGCTTGCCCTTGAGCTCGGCGACCGTCGCGTCCCACTGCTCGGACCCCGGCGTGAGCTCGACGACCTTCGCCGCCCAGGAGACCAGCCGACCGCCCTTGTCCTTGCTGCGGACGGTCACCTCGGCGGCGGCTCCGTCGGCCAGCCCCGGCAGCGGCTGCTCGCCCGGCCCGTCGCCGATCAGACAGGCGGCACCCTCGTGCCACACGTGCCACAGCGCGCGGGCCGGTCCGCCGGGCCCCTTGACCCAGATGAGGCCGGACTTCTTGGTGGCCTCCTCGACGAGGGCCTGGTCGAGCAGCTCACTTGTCATGCGCCCAGCCTAGCCAGACGCGCTCACAGCCAGCCGTTGCGCTTCAGGGTGCGGTGGATGCCCAGGCAGATGGCGCCGGTGATGGCCATGATCACCGGGTAGCCGAACTTCCAGTGCGTCTCCGGCATGTAGTCGAAGTTCATGCCGTACACGCCACAGACCATCGTCGGTACGGCGATGATGGCCGCCCAGGACGTGATCTTCCGCATGTCCTCGTTCTGTGCGACGGACGCCTGGGCGAGATTGGCCTGGAGGATCGAGTTGAGCAGTTCGTCGAAGCCGACGACCTGCTCCTGCACCCGGGCCAGGTGGTCGGCGACATCACGGAAGTACTTCTGGATGTCGGGGTCGATCAGCCGCATCGGCCGCTCGCTGAGCAGCAGCATCGGACGGAGCAGGGGCGCGACGGCGCGCTTGAACTCCAGCACCTCACGCTTGAGTTGGTAGATCCGGCCGGCGTCCGTGCCGCGCGGGGTGCCCTTGCGCCCCGGCGAGAACACCTCGGTCTCGACCTCGTCGATGTCGTCCTGCACGGCGTCGGCGACCGCGACATACCCGTCGACGACATGGTCGGCGATCGCGTGCAGCACCGCCGAGGGGCCCTTGGCGAGCAGCTCGGGGTCGTCCTGCAACCGGTGCCGAAGCGCCCGTAGCGAGCCCTGTCCGCCGTGCCGGACGGTGATGAAGAAGTCACGTCCGGTGAAGCACATGACCTCACCGGTCTCGACGATCTCGCTGCTGGCGGTGAGTTCGTCGTGCTCGATGTAGTGGATGGTCTTGAAGACCGTGAACAGGGAGTCGTCGTAGCGCTCCAGCTTGGGCCGCTGGTGGGCCTGGACGGCGTCCTCGACGGCCAGCGGGTGCAGCCCGAACTCGCCTGCGATACCGGAGAATTCGGCCTCGGTGGGCTCGTGCAGCCCGATCCAGACGAAGCCTCCGTCGCGCCGCACCTGGCGCATCGCCTCGTGCGGCGTCAGCGGTGCCGGGGTCTCGATGCGGGCGCCGTCGCGGTAGATGGCGCAGTCGACCACGGCCGAGGGCGTCGACGGGTCGCGCGTCGTGTCGTACCCGGCGGTGTCCTTGCGGAGCGAGGGACGGGACGGACGGACGGCGGCACGCAGGTCGCGGATCATCGACATGGCAGGCTCCTTCGCGGGCAGGCAGCGAAAGCCTCCGAGGAGGGGTGGAACAACCCGGAATGAGGACGTCCTGACTGCGGATGTTTGGCACGTCCACAAAGCGGGGAGCACCGCACCATCGCGGTGGTGAGCTTCGCTGCTGATTCAGCTACTGCTGCGGGACAGACAGATCAGGCAATACGAACGAAGGCTCTTCCGCGGTGAAATGCGTGCGAGAGGTGGCGGCCGACTAGAGAAGCAGAGCGGCTACGTCAGCGGCGGGAAGAGCGGGTGCTACTGCACGGTCGACTTCGATCCATTGCAGCCCCACCTCCTCCGGCCGGTCCCCCGTGGGGGAGTGTCGTCGGTGTCGGGACTTGACTGCGACGCTGCTGCGTGCTGCCCCGAACCACCGGGCAAGAGTATCAGCCGACTGAAGTGTCAAGGCGCTGCTTTGCCCGGCACTGACGAGTTCTATGCTCGCCGCATGGTTGATGTTCTTGCTCTGGTAGAGGCCCGGTTGCGTACCGCACTGGGCGAACCGGACGCCCGCGCCGCGGTCACCTTCCTCGGTACCGACCGCATCGAGGTGCTCCGTTTCCAGCAGGACGACATCGTCCGCTACGCCACGCTCGGGATGTCCGCACACCCCATGGCCGACCCCACCGCGGTCCTCGCCGACCCGGTCGAGGGCCCCCGCGCCGAGCTGGTGCTCTCCGTACGATCCGGGCTCGCCGACACCGACAAGGCGCTCCGCCCCCTCGCCGTGCTCGCCGCGTCTCCGCAGATGGAGGGGCTGGTCGTGGCCCCCGGCGCCTCCCTGGACGTGGGCGATCCGATCTGGCCCGGCGCTCCCTTCACCTCGGTCCTGGTCGCCGAGCCGGGTGGCCTGGTCGAGGACCTGGACCTGGACGAGCCCCTCGACCCCGTACGGTTTCTGCCGCTGCTCCCCATGACGCCGAACGAGGCCGCCTGGAAGCGTGTGCACGGCGCCCAGGCCCTCCAGGAGCGCTGGCTGACGAACGGAACGGACCTGCGGGATCCGTCCCGCAAGTCCGTTCCGCTGGACTGACCGGCCAAGGTGACCGAACTCACCAACCGGTCGCTGGAATCGCTCAGTTGGCGAACACCGTGACGCTGTCCTCCGTGGCGTGCCTCGGCTCCAGCTCCTCCGCCTCGTGCGCGAGGGCCTTCCGTCGTACGACGACCACCGCGGCGCCCAGGACGGCGGTGGCCGCCGCCACCACGAACGGGATGTGGATGTTGCTCCACTCCTCGATCTTCGGCGCGAAGAACGGTGCGGCCGCGGCCGCGAACCAGCGCACGAAGTTGTAGCCCGCGCTGGCGACCGGGCGAGGGGCGTCCGAGACGCCCAGCGCCAGCTCTGTGTAGACGGTGTTGTTCACGCCGATGAACGCGCCGGACAGGATCGTGCAGACGACGGCCGTCGTGTGGCTCCCGTAGCCGAGGACCAGTACGTCGACGGCGAGCAGCACCAGCGAGCCGCCGAGCACCTTCAGCGAACCGAACCGCTCCTGCAGCCGCGGCGCCACGAGCACCGAGAAGACGGCGAGCAGCACACCCCAGGCGAAGAACACGGCACCCGACTTGTACGGGGTCATGTCCAGCACGAAGGGCGTGAAGGCCAGGACCGTGAAGAACGTGTAGTTGTAGAAGAAGGAGGAGACCGCCGCGGAGGCCAGTCCGCCGTGGCCGAGCGCCCTGATCGGGTCGAGCAGTGACGTCTTCTGCGCCGGCCTCGGCTGCTCCTTGAGGAACGCCGTGATGCACAGGAAGCCGACCGCCATCAGGGCCGCGGTGCCGAAGAACGGGTAGCGCCAGTTGGCGTCCCCGAGCAGCGCGCCCAGCAGGGGCCCGCACGCCATGCCGAGGCCCAGGGCGGACTCGTAGAGCAGGATCGCCGCCGCACTGCCGCCCTCCCGCCCGTCGCCCGCCACCACCCTTGTCCGACGCGCTGCGCGCGGCTCTATTGAATTCGCGCCGACGATGACCGCGAGGGCGGTGGAGACGAAGAGCGCGTTGCCGAGTCCCCAGCCGGCCCGGAACCCGACGAGTTCGGCGACCGAGTTCGAGGTACCCGCGAGGGCCGCGAAGACCACGACGAACGCGAGGCCGAGCAGCAGGGTCTTACGGCCGCCGATACGGCTGGAGACGAAGCCGGTGATCAGCATCGCCACGGCGGTGATCAGGAAGTACGAGGTGAAGAGCAGAGAGACCTGGCTGGCCGTGGCGTCCAGGCCCTGAGCGATCGACGGCAGGATCGGGTCGACGAGCCCGATGCCCATGAAGGCGACGACGGACGCGCCCGCGGTCGCCCAGACCGCCTTCGGCTGCCGCAGGATGCCGCCGGCTCCCGCGTCGAATGGGTCCATGGTTCCCTCACTCCCCACTGAAGATAGTTGGTATATGCACATACTAAGTTAGCTCGGCTAATTAATGCAAGCTACATCTATTTTCGCGGGTCAGGCGTTCCGTCCGGACGGGTGATCGTCCTTGACGTGACGGAGCAGGGGTAGGACCGTGGGGCCCTATGAGGGGCGAACCCAGTTGCCCGAAGTGTGGTGGCCGGGTCAGGGCTCCCGGACTCTTCGCCGATTCCTGGCAGTGCGATGTGCACGGCACCGTGCATCCGCTGCAGCCCGTGATCCCGCCCAGCGTCGAGGCCCTCAGCGTCGTGGTGCATCGCACCCAGGTACCGGTGTGGATGCCCTGGCCGCTTCCGGTCGGCTGGTTGTTCACCGGCGTGGCCTGCGCGGGCGACGATCGCAGCGGGGGTCGTGCGACGGCCGTGGCGTGCTCGGGGCCGGGGCCGCTGGGCGGCATGGGGGAGTTGATCCTGGTCGCCGAGGAGCTCGGCGTGGGGCTCGGGGCGCGCTACGCGGGCATCGACGGGCCGGACCCGGGGCCCTCCATGAACGTCGAGAAGCCGCCGCAGGCCAAGGTGCTGGCGGCGGGGCGGCCGACGCCGATGTGGCATGTCGCCGACTCGCCCGATGACCGTGCGGTGTTCGCCGGTGAGGCGCGGGGGTTGTGGCTGTGGGCCGTTGTGTGGCCCGAGCAGTCGGGGCTGCTGATGTACGACGAGCTGGTGCTGACGGATCTGCGCGATGCGGGGGCCGAGGTGGATCTGGTTCCCTGCGGGGCGCTTTCGCCGCGCTTGCTTGAGCCGTAGGGCGCCCAAGAGCTCGGGTGGCTCGCGTTGTCGTGCGGGTGCTCGCCCGTTGTGGCTGATCGCGCAGTTCCCCGCGCCCCTGGGTGGGTGGGGGAGCCGTTAGTCTTGGGTGTCCCCTTCCCTGCCGTCACCCGCTGGAGTTCGCACTCGTGCGTATAGACCTGCACACCCACTCCACCGCTTCCGACGGTACGGATTCCCCCGCTGAGCTGGTGCGGAACGCTGCCGCTGCCGGGCTGGACGTCGTTGCGCTGACCGATCACGACACCACCCGTGGGTACGGCGAGGCGATCGCCGCGCTGCCCGAGGGGCTGACGCTCGTCACCGGGGCCGAGCTGTCCTGTCGTATCGACGGGGTCAGCATGCACATGCTGGCCTACCTGTTCGACGCCGAGGAGCCGGCGCTGCTTGCGGAGCGTGAGCTGGTGCGGGACGACCGGGTGCCGCGGGCCAAGGGGATGATCGCCAAGCTCAATGAGCTGGGTGTGCCGGTGACCTGGGAGCAGGTCGAGCGCATCGCCCAAGACGGGTCCGTCGGGCGGCCGCATGTCGCCTCCGCGCTGGTCGAGCTGGGTGTCGTACCGACCGTGGGGGACGCCTTCACCGAGGACTGGCTGGCCGACGGCGGACGGGCGTACGTCGAGAAGCACGAGACCGATCCCTTCGAGGCGATCCGGCTGGTCAAGGCCGCGGGCGGGGTCACGGTGTTCGCGCACCCGGCCGCCGGCAAGCGGGGGCGCACGGTGCCGGACTCCGCGATCGCCGAGATGGCGGCCGCGGGTCTCGACGGCATCGAGGTCGACCACATGGACCACGACCCGGAGGCGCGCGAGCGGCTGCGGGGCCTGGCGAAGGAGCTGGGTCTGCTGACGACCGGCTCCAGCGACTACCACGGCAGCCGGAAGACGGTTCTGCTCGGCGAGTACACGACGGACCCCGAGGTGTACGGGGAGATCACGCGCCGGGCGACGGGGGCGTTTCCCGTGCCGGGGACCGGCGGAGCCTGAGGCTCGACCCCGCTGACCAGTCCCCCTCTTCCGCAAGGCTCACCCATGTTCGACGTCGCCGTCTTCGGCTCTCTCTTCCTCACCCTTTTTGTCATCATGGATCCCCCCGGGATCACCCCGATCTTCCTTGCGCTGACCTCGGGCCGCCCCGTCAAGGTGCAGAAGCGGATGGCCTTCCAGGCCGTCTGTGTCGCCGGCGGTGTGATCACCGTGTTCGGGCTCCTGGGCCATCAGATCCTCGACTACCTGCACGTCTCCGTCCCCGCCCTGATGATCGCGGGCGGGCTGCTGCTTCTGCTGATCGCGCTCGACCTGCTCACCGGCAAGACGGACGAGCCGAAGCAGACGAAGGACGTGAACGTCGCGCTCGTACCGCTCGGCATGCCGCTGCTCGCCGGGCCCGGTGCGATCGTCTCCGTCATCCTCGCGGTGCAGAAGGCCGACAGCGTCGCCACTCAGGTGTCGGTGTGGTCGGCGATCGTGGCCATCCATGTCGTGCTGTGGCTGGTGATGCGGTACTCGCTGCTGATCATCAGGGTCATCAAGGACGGCGGCGTGGTCCTGGTGACCCGGCTCGCGGGAATGATGCTGTCCGCGATCGCCGTGCAGCAGATCATCAACGGTGTCACGCAGGTGGTCCAGGGGAGCTGAACCCCGTGCAAGCGCAGAGCCCCCGTCCGGCGTAGGTGCCGGGCGGGGGCTCTGAAGCTTCTGCGGTGATCCGCGTCTGTTACGAGGCCGTGGTGTCGGCCGGACGGATCCACAGCCGCTGGCCTATGGCCGCGGCCTGCTGAACGATCCGGTTGACGGAGGCGGCGTCCACAACGGTGCAGTCCACGGGCGTGCCGTCGACGTCGTCGAGTCGCATGATTTCGAAGCGCATGGCTTCTCCCTTCGTCTGGTCATCCTCCTGAGGAGAATTGCTTTACATGCGTAGTCAACGAGCTGCGTGTTACAAACATTCCCTACGCTAAAGAAATTTTTCGAACGGCTAACTACTGACTGGTATAGGAGTCTTCGGAGACCCATTGGGACCGGTTGTGTTCGCAGCGTGACCGCCGGGACAATGGAGGCGATGAACGACGACCTCGCGGCGCTCGGCGCCCGCATCGACCGCACCAACGAGCTGCTCCAGCGCATGCTCGCCGAGGTGGCGAAGACGCCCTCGACGCATGCGATCTTCGTCGACGCCGGGTATCTGTACGCGGCCGCGGGCCGGCTCGTCGCCGGGACCGAGGACCGGCGGGCCTTCGACCTCGACGCCGAGGGACTGATCGAGGCACTCATCGACAAGGCCCGCACGATCTTCGCGGACAGCCGGCTGCTGCGGGTCTACTGGTACGACGGCGCCCGGCGCCGCATCCACACGGCCGAGCAGCAGTCCATCGCCGAACTCCCCGACGTCAAGGTCCGCCTGGGCAACCTCAACGCCAACAACCAGCAAAAGGGCGTGGATTCATTGATCCGCTCCGACCTCGAGTCACTCGCCCGGCACCGCGCGATCAGCGACGCGGCCCTGCTCGGCGGCGACGAGGACCTGGTGTCGGCCGTGGAGGCGGCGCAAGGGTACGGCGCGCGGGTGCACCTGTGGGGCATCGAGGCACCGGAGGGCCGCAACCAGGCGGAGCCGCTGCTCTGGGAGGTCGACAGCCAGCGCACCTTCGACCTCGACTTCTTCAAGCCGTACGTCGCCCGGCGCACCGCAACCGCCTACGACGCCACGGCGACCCGGCCCAGCCGTGAGGACGTGCGGTTCGTCGGCGCGCAGATCGCGGCGAAGTGGCTGGCGGCGCGCGGCCGGGAGTCGCTGGTGGAGCTGTTGCCCGGGCATCCGTATCTGCCCGGGTCGGTGGACCAGGACCTGCTGGTGGAGGCGGAGGGGCTTCTCCAGTACTCGCTGCGCGGCCAGGCGGATCTGCGGCGGGCGCTGCGGGATGGGTTCTGGGAGCACCTTCAGACGCAGTACTGAGCGCTCCGCGACGGGTCGTTCGGTCGTCTGCGGGTGCGTCGTGGCTGGGCGGGCCCACGCGGCGGAGCCGCACATCGATACAGCCCCGCGGCCCTGTGTTTCATCGGTGGTCGGTCGTGTCCCAGAAGTCCGCCAGGGCGTGGGCTGTGGGGAGTGGCTGGTCCATGTTGGGTGAGTGCTCCGCGCCGGCCACGACCGTGCGGCGCGCCTTCAGCGTCACGGCCATGTCGTCGAGGAGGGTCACCGGCCAGGTGTCGTCGCGGGAGCCCGACAGCACGTGGAACGGGAGCGGGACGGTGGCGAGTTCGGCCACGCGGTCCGGCTCGGTGCACAACTGACGGCCCGTCGCGATGAGTTGGGCGGGCTTGTTGCCCAGCCAGCGGCGGCGGAGCTGGTCCATGTCGCCGAGTCCGCGGGCCGGACCGCCGACCTCCTCCGGGGGGCCCATGGCCAGGATCGCCTCCCACACCTCGGTCATCGTCAGCACCGCGAGTGTGTCCCGCAGCAGTTTGACGCGCTGCCGCTGGGAGTCGGAGACCTGCGCCGGGCCCGAGGAGACGAGGGTGAGCGAGCGAAAGGGGGTGTGGTCGACGAGGACTGCGGCGCGGGCGATCTGGCCGCCGAGGGAGTGCCCGACAAGGTGCACGGGCGTGCCGAGTGCCGCAGCCTGCGCGAGGACGTCCTTCGCCAACTCGTCCTGTGCATACGCCGATTCATCGCTCTCCGGACCGTCGGACTCGTACTGTCCGCGTCCGTCCAGAGCCACGACCCGGTAACCGCGTACGGTCAGCGGCTCGTGCAGCAGCGTGAAGTCCTCCTTGCTGCCCGTGAATCCGGGCAGCATCAGCACGACACCCCTCGGCTCGACACCGGAGGACACGGGCGAGTCGACGGCAGCGAACTCACCGCGAGCGGTGCGCAGCCGGTGCAGACGGGCGCCGGGCGGCGGGGGAACGGCCGGCAGGGGGGCGGGCGCTGAGCTGGTCACGGGGTGAGGCTATCGGGCGGGGCGACTCCGCCGGAGGCCGGTTCCTGGCCGTCGTGGGGGCGGGCGGGCGGTGCGGGTGCCGTGCGAGTCGACTGTGGCTTGCGTGCCCGCGGTGGTGTTGGCGTCTTCTGGTCTCTGCCCGCCCTAGAACGCCGATGGCCCGGTCCCGCGAGATGCGGGGCCGGGCCATATCGGGGTGCGAGGTCAGCTCTCCGCGGGCTCCGCGGCGGCCGTGGCCTTGCGGGTGCGGCGCGGCTTGGGCTCCGTGGATTCCGGTGCCTCGGTGGCCGTCGTCGCCTTGCGGGTACGGCGGCGCGGGGCGGTCTCCGGCTCCTGCGTGGCCTGCGCCGGAATCTCCGCCGTCTCGGCGGTCGCGACGGCCTTGCGGGTGCGGCGGACCTTGGGCTTGGCCTCCGTACCGTCGGCGGTGTCGACCGCTGCCTCGGCCGCGGTCTTCCGAGTACGGCGCGCCTTCGGCTCGGTGGCCTCCGGCGCCTCGGTGGTCGCGGCGGCCTTGCGCGTACGGCGCGGCTTGGCCTCCACGGCGTCCGGCGCCTCGGTGGCGACGGCGGCCTTGCGGGTGCGGCGGACCTTGGGCTTGGCCTCCGTGCCCTCGGCCGTGTCGACCGCCGCTTCCGCGGCAGCCGCGGTCTTACGGGTGCGGCGGCGCGGCTTGGCCTCCTCCGTGCCCTCTGCGGTGTCCACCGCGGCCTCGGCCGTGGCCGCGGTCTTGCGGGTGCGGCGCGGCTTCGCTTCCGTGGCCTCCACCGTCTCGGCGGTGGCGGTGGCCTTGCGGGTGCGGCGCGGCTTGGTCTCCTCCGCGCCTTCCGCCGTGTCGACCGCGGTCTCGGCCGCGGCCGTGGCGGCGGCCTTGCGGGTGCGGCGGCGCGGGGCCGGAGCCTCGGGGGCCTCGGCAGCCGCCGGAGCCTCCGACACCTGTACAGCCGACTCGACCGTGACCTCCGGCTCCGCCGACTTGCGCGTACGGCGGCGGCGCTGCTTCACCGGGGCCTCGGAGGCGTCCAGGGCCGGACCCTCCGCCGTCGCCACGGCGCTTTCCGCGGGCTCGTTGATCGCTTGCGTGGCCGTCGCCACCGGCTCGGCACCTCCGGCGCGGGTACGGCGACGGCGCCTCGGGGTGCGGGGACCGGTCACCTCGTCCGAGGTGGTCTCCGCCGCGGGGGCGGGGGCGGTCCCGGCGGGAGCCGTGTCGTCCAGCGTGGACCCGCCGCGCGTACGACGGCGACGACGCGGCGTACGGGCCGGGCGCTCGCGGTCGGCGGAACGGGACTCGCCCCGGTCGCCGCGACCACCGCGGCCGCGCGGACCGCGGCCGCCCGTCTCACCGAGGTCCTCGACCTCCTCGGCCGCGAGCCCGGCGCGCGTGCGCTCCGAGCGCGGCAGGACACCCTTGGTGCCCGCGGGGATGTTCAGTTCCTCGAAGAGGTGCGGGGACGTGGAGTACGTCTCCGGCGGGTCGTTGAAACCGAGGTCCAGCGCCTTGTTGATGAGCTGCCAGCGCGGGATGTCGTCCCAGTCGACGAGGGTGATCGCGATGCCCTTGGCACCCGCACGGCCCGTACGGCCGATGCGGTGCAGGTACGTCTTCTCGTCCTCGGGGGACTGGTAGTTGATGACGTGCGTGACGCCCTCGACGTCGATGCCGCGGGCGGCGACGTCGGTGCAGACCAGTACGTCCACCTTGCCGTTGCGGAAGGCGCGCAGCGCCTGCTCACGGGCGCCCTGGCCGAGGTCGCCGTGGACCGCGCCGGAGGCGAAGCCGCGCTGCTGAAGCTGGTCGGCGAGGTCCGCCGCCGTGCGCTTGGTGCGGCAGAAGACCATCACGAGACCGCGGCCGTCGGCCTGCAGTATCCGCGAGACCATCTCCGGCTTGTCCATGTTGTGCGCGCGGTAGACGAACTGCTCGGTGTTGCGGACCGTCTGGCCCTCGTCGTCCGGCGCCGTGGCGCGGATGTGCGTGGGCTGCGACATGTAGCGGCGCGCGAGACCGATGACCGCGCCCGGCATGGTCGCCGAGAACAGCATCGTCTGACGACGGGCCGGCAGCATGTTGATGATCTTCTCGACGTCGGGCAGGAAGCCCAGGTCGAGCATCTCGTCGGCCTCGTCGAGGACGAGCGCCTTGATGTGCTTGAGGTTGAGCTTCTTCTGGCCCGCGAGGTCCAGCAGCCGGCCCGGGGTGCCGACGATCACGTCGACGCCCTTCTTGAGGGCCTCGACCTGAGGCTCGTAGGCCCGGCCGCCGTAGATGGCGAGGACGCGGACGTTGCGCACCTTGCCCGCGGTCAGCAGGTCGTTCGTCACCTGTGTGCACAGCTCGCGCGTCGGGACGACGACGAGTGCCTGCGGGGCGTCGGTGAGGGCCTCGGGCTTGGCGCGCCCGGCCTCGACGTCGGCGGGGACGGTGACGCGCTCGAGAAGCGGAAGGCCGAAGCCCAGCGTCTTGCCGGTGCCGGTCTTGGCCTGGCCGATGACGTCGGTGCCCGAGAGGGCGACGGGGAGCGTCATCTCCTGGATGGGGAACGGATTGATGATGCCGACGGCTTCAAGGGCCTCGGCGGTCTCGGAAAGGATCCCGAGCTCTCGGAAAGTCGTAGTCAGGGTGCTGCCTCTTCTGTGTACGCGGCGCGAGGCGAGCGCGGGGGTCGTGTCAGACCGTGCCGGGGACGTCGGCTGCCTTACGGCGAGCCGTATGGCACGGGAGACCTCTGCCGACGCTCTAGCGCTCGAACCGCTGAGGGTCCCTCCAAGCTTCGTACGCAGAGTGACGTACGGCCGTGGAGAGCTGTCAGGTCGGAGCCGATCGGGCCACCGACCGGGCATCCTCATACGTGCGGCCCGTCGAGATACCGTCGAGCTACGTCGAAGTACTCAGCAGGCGCATTACCACCATACCCCGGAAACGCGCACATGCGATGGCCGATTCGGTCACGTTGTGGTCGTCACACCACTTCGCGTCGTCGTCGTCACAGTGACTGACCAGGGACTTCCCTCGTGCGGCGAGCGGGCTATTGTGCGCTTCATGACGACCTCTGACAAGCCTGAAAACGCCTCGGAGACCTCCGGCGCAGCCGCCGACCCCGCAGCACACACCGGAGTCGCCGCCCAGGGCTGGGCGAAGGCCGCCGCCGACCCGCAGTACCGCGCCGCGGTCGTCGACCTGCTCGGTGCGCTCGCGTACGGAGAGCTGGCGGCGTTCGAGCGGCTGGCGGAGGACGCCAAGCTGGCGCCGACCCTGGCGGACAAGGCGGAGCTGGCGAAGATGGCGTCGGCCGAGTTCCACCACTTCGAGAGGCTGCGGGACCGGCTCACGGAGATCGGCGAGGAGCCGACCCGGGCGATGGAGCCGTTCGTGGCCGCGCTCGACGGCTTCCATAAGCAGACGGCGCCCTCGGACTGGCTGGAGGGCCTGGTCAAGGCCTACGTCGGCGACTCGATCGCCAGTGACTTCTACCGCGAGGTCGCCGCCCGGCTCGACTCGGACAGCCGTGAACTCGTCCTGGCCGTGCTCGACGACACCGGGCACGCCGGTTTCGCCGTGGAGAAGGTGCGGGCGGCGATCGACGCCGACCCTCGTGTGGGTGGTCGGCTCGCGCTGTGGGCGCGGCGGTTGATGGGCGAGGCCCTGTCGCAGTCCCAGCGGGTCGTCGCCGACCGGGACGCCCTGTCGACGATGCTCGTGGGCGGGGTGGCCGACGGGTTCGACCTCGCCGAGGTCGGCAGGATGTTCTCGCGGATCACCGAGGCGCACACCAAGCGGATGGCTGCGCTGGGCTTGGCTGCGTAGCGCTCCGCTCGGGGGTGCTTCGGTTGTTTCGCGGCTGCGGGTCCGCGGGGGCTGGTCGCGCTCGCGCGGCGGAGCCGCATATCGGCACAGCCCCGCGCCCCTTTCGGGGCGCTTCCCAGACGGCGTTCTCAAGGTTCCGCGCGGTTGTCCTTTACGCCGTCGCCGATCGGCGGCGCAGTCTTCCCGCGGGGCGCAGCAGCAGCGACAGCGAGGCCGCGGAGACGGCCACCGCGCCGGCCATGATCAGCAGGACGTGGCCCGCGCCCAGCGCGCTGTGGGTGAGGAAGGCGCCGAAGAGGCCGCCGGCGATGCCTGTCGAGAGGACCAGCGAGCGGACGGGGAGGCGGTGCGAGAGGCGATGGATCGCGGCCGAGGCCAACACCAGGCCGAGCACGGCGGAGCCAAGCGCTTCCAAGATCATGACGGGGTCCCTCCCACACGGCCTGCCTGCGCACCACGGACGTAGCCCGTCATACCCGTGACCTGCGGAATGCAATCCTCCCCTGTGCGCGGGATGTGCTCCGTCCGTGAAGGAATTCGCCGCCTGCGGCGGGTGCGGGAAAAGGGGAAGGACCCGGCGGTCGACCGACCGCCGGGCCCTTCCCCTCAGGCGTGAACTACAGCGCGCCGAAGCCCACCTTGCGCGGGGCCGGCTCGCCGATCTCGACGTATGCGAGACGGTCGGCCGGGACCAGGATCTTGCGGCCGTGCTCGTCCACGAGGCTCAGCAGCTGCGACTTGCCGGCGAGGGCCTCGGCCACCACCCGCTCGACCTCCTCGGCACTCTGCCCGCTCTCCAGAACGATCTCGCGGGGCGTGTGCAGCACGCCGATCTTGACCTCCACGGCTATGTCCCTCCGACGGTCAGTGAAGTGCGCGACCCTGCGCGCCGTACGCAGCACACATTAGCCCGGTGAGGGGATCCGCACGTTGCGCAGGGGAACGCCAGGAGCGAACAGCGGGTGGGAACAAACGGGCGGTCAGTGGTGCTCGCTGCCGTGCAGCGGGAAACCGGCGATGCCCCGCCAGGCCAGCGAGGCGAGCAGCTGGACCGCCTGATCGCGCGGGACGCTGCGGTCGCTGTGCAGCCAGGAACGCGCCACCACCTGGGCGAGTCCGCCGAGGCCGGACGCGAGCAGCATGGACTCGGCACGCGAGAGCCCGGTGTCCTCGGCGATGACCTCACAGATCGCCTCGGCACACTCGTTGGTGACCTTGTCGACGCGCTCGCGCACGGCGGGCTCGTTCGTCAGGTCGGACTCGAAGACCAGACGGAAGGCGCCGCCGTCGTCCTCGACGTACGCGAAGTACGCGTCCATCGTCGCCCGTACGCGCTGCTTGTTGTCGGTCGTCGACGCCAGCGCGCTCCGTACGGACTGGATCAGCGATTCGCAGTGCTGGTCCAGGAGGGCGAGATACAGGTCGAGCTTGCCCGGGAAGTGCTGGTAGAGCACCGGCTTGCTGACGCCGGCGCGCTCGGCGATGTCGTCCATCGCGGCCGCGTGGTAGCCCTGCGCCACGAAGACTTCCTGGGCGGCGCCCAGCAGTTGGTTCCGTCGGGCACGGCGCGGCAGGCGTGTGCCCCGCGGGCGTGCCGCCTCTGTCTGCTCGATGGCTGTCACGCCGCCTCCCAATGTCGTCCACATGCGGTGTGCGCCGCGCGGCCATCGTACTTTTCGGTAACCGTGGTGTGCGCGGTGCGAGCGCAGAATTTCACGGACCGGACGGCTACGAAAGCGGTATGAAAGGTTTTAAACAGGGGTGGGTCGGGCATTATGCCGCCTTGCCGCTGCTCACCGATAGTCGTCCTCGTCCAGTGAGACCACGCGGGCCTGTTCGATGAGGTCCGCCTCGCTGCCCCGGTCCGGGTCGGCGCCGGTCAGTGAGTCGTCGCGGTCCGCCGCGATCTCGGCCTGCTGCTCGGCGGCATCGCCTTCCGGGGCCTCGACGTCGATCTCCTCCTCGCCCACCTCGAAGTCCTCGAACGTCTCGGGGTCTGTCGGGTCTACGGCCATGACGGGCTCCCTTCCTAGGAACGTCCCTGGGGAAGCAGGGGCCACATGCGGGTGCCCTCAATACGAGCCTAGGAGACACCTGATCCGGACGCTATGCGATCCGCGTCCGGATCGTGACGCGGTGCGTCCGAGTGGCGCGGGGCGTGGGCCGTTCGTGATCCGGGCGGGGCCTGTGATGGCGAACACATGAACCACTGCGTGATCGTCTCGTAACATTGCTGCATGTCTTCGACCGAGTTCCCGTCCGCACCGGCCAGCAGTGCGCTCCCGAAGGTGTCGCCCGTCAGGGTCGCCGAGGGTGAGCGGCTGAGGTCGGTGGGGTTGCCGGGAATCACGCTGACGGTGCGGTCGAGACCGCCGGCGCGTGAAGGCCTGCCGCCCGCGCTGTACGTCCATGGACTCGGCGGCTCCTCGCAGAACTGGTCGGGGCTGATGCCCCTGCTCGACGAGTACGTCGACAGCGAGGCCCTCGACCTCCCCGGCTTCGGCGACTCCCCACCACCGGACGACGGCGACTACTCGATCACCGCGCACGCCCGCGCGGTGATCCGCTATCTGGACTCCTCCGCGCGCGGGCCCGTGCACCTGCTCGGCAACTCGCTGGGCGGCGCGGTCACCACCCGGGTCGCCGCCGTGCGCCCCGATCTCGTCCGCACGCTCACGCTCGTGTCGCCCGCCCTTCCGGAGCTGCGCATCCAGCCCACCGCCGTACCCACGGCGCTGCTGGCGCTGCCCGGCGTGGCGACCCTGTTCACCCGGTACAGCAGGGACTGGTCCGCGGAGCAGCGGGTGCGCGGGGTGATGGCGCTCTGCTACGGCGATCGCGGGCGCGTGACGCCCGAGGAATTCGACAACGCCGTGGAGGAGATGTCGCGGCGGCTGCAACTGCCGTACTTCTGGGACGCGATGGCACGCTCCGCGCGCGGGATCGTCAACGCCTACACGCTGGGTGGCCAGCACGGACTGTGGCGCCAGGCCGAGCGGGTCCTCGCGCCGACCCTTCTCATCTACGGCGGCCGGGACCAGCTCGTCGGCTACCGCATGAGCCAGAAGGCGGCCCGCTCCTTTCCCGCCGCCCGGCTGCTGTCCTTGCCGGATGCCGGGCACGTGGCGATGATGGAGTACCCCGAAGAGGTGGCGCGGGCCTTCCGTGAACTCCTCACCGACACCGGCGAGTTGAGCGCAGTGGCGGGGGCCGCCGTCGAGAGCGCGGGGAGCTGAGGGGCGAGGTGGGACGCCACAGTCGGCGGGGGGCTGCGCCCAAGGGCGCGGTCAAGGGCGGTTCGGAGGGTACTCCGGCTCGGGGTGTGCCGAGGGTGCCTGGGCCCTCGGATCGAGGTGCGTCAGGGCTTTCTGACGGTTCCTCTGGTCGCGGTGCACCGAGGGTTTCTGACGGTTCCTCTGATCGAGGTGCACCGAGGTTTTCTGACGGGACGCCGGCGCACGGTTTTCCGAGGCTTCCTGACGGGACGCCCGCGCATGGCTTTCCGAGGCTTCCTGACGGGACGCCCGCGCATGGCTTTCCGAGGCTTCCTGACGGGACGCCGGCTCGGGGTGTGCCGCGCCTTCCCGACGGCACGCCTGCCCACGGCTTTCCGAGGCTTCCCGACGGCACGCCCGCGCACGGCTTCCCCCGTTACGCCGACGCCACGCCCGCGCGCGGTGTCTCCCAAGTTCGGGGTGCGCATCCCGAGCAGCGTGAACCCGGGGGCGGCTGGGGCGAGTCGAGGGGTCGGGGCGGGGTCGGGCACGAGGCTCCGGCCGGGCCCGGCGTCCAGATACCGCGGCAGCGACAGGCGCGTCCGGGCGGACCGCGTCAGGACTACGTCGACGCCTTCGAAGAGGAAGACGACGTCTTCTCGCCGCGTACGTCCGGCTCCGACCCGTACGCCTCCGTCACCGACTGGGCCGGGACGACGGGCATCGAGAACGACACCCAGGCAGACGCCGACAACCCGCCGCCCACCGGTAGGCCCGCGCAGGCCAAGGGCGGCAAGGGGCGGACCTTCGCGGGGATCGCGGCCCTCGCCGTCACGACGGTGCTGGCCGTCGTCGTGGCCGGTCAGGTCGCCGACGGGCGCGACGACGTACGGACGCAGTCGGCCACCGACCAGGCCCGGGACGCCCGTGACGGCACCTCGCGAGCGGACGGACGGCCGACGCCCTCCACCTCGCCGAGCGCGGCGACGCTGACGTACGCGCAGCAGATGGACAAGAAGTACGCGCTCAGCGCCACGCTCGACGGCTCCGGCAAGTTCGACGCGATCGCCGGCGTCGACCGGGCGCCCGGCGCGGGGCAGAAGTACACGTACCGCGTGGACGTGGAGCAGGGGCTCGGCCTCGACGGCGAACTCTTCGCGCAGGCCGTGCAGAAGACGCTCAACGACGACCGGAGCTGGGCCCACAACGGCGCCCGCACCTTCGAGCGCGTCTACTCCGGCAAGCCCGACTTCGTGATCACGCTCGCCAGCCCCGGCACCACCGCCGACTGGTGCGCCAAGTCCGGCCTGGACACGACCGAGGACAACGTGTCCTGTGACTCGGCCTCCACGGACCGCGTGATGATCAATGCGTATCGATGGGCGCAGGGGTCGAAGACATACGGCGACAAGATGTATGCGTACCGGCAAATGTTGATCAATCATGAGGTCGGCCACCGGCTCGGCTACAGCCACGTCACCTGTGACAAGGACGGCGACCTCGCCCCGGTCATGCAGCAGCAGACCAAGTTCCTCGACCATGACGGGATCCACTGCCGGGCCAATGCCTGGCCGTATCCCGGGAGTTGACGCACGGCACCGACGTCACGTTGACATGCGCAGAAAAGTCGTACATATTTCTGCGCATGTCGCCCCGTCCCGCCTCCGTGCGCGCCGCCATCGAGCTGGCGCTGATCGGTGTGACCCCGCTCTGCGTGGCCGACATTCTCTGTCGCTGACGCCCGCCTCCAGGCGCGCGTCGCGAATTTCGTTCTTCCCGTGACGGAGTCACGGTCCTTCGACTTCTTCGACGACCCGACGCCGGGGCAGACGTCTGTTCACTTTCGTCTCACCCCTTGTCAATCTGTCTCGCGATCCGAGATCGGTCCGGGACTCATCATCCGAGAGGTCGTCTCCGATGCGTCAACCGTCCGTACACAGCGCCCGCATGGCGAGCGTTTCGCTGGCCCTGGTCCTGGCAGCGGGCGCCGCCGCCTGCGGGCCTGAGGACAACGATGCCAAGAGCTCCGGCGGCGACTCCACGCCCCACAAGGGCGGCACGCTCACGGTCCTGAACTCCAACCCGCAGCAGGACTTCGACCCGGCCCGGCTGTACACCTCCGGCGGCGGCAACGTGCCCTCCCTGGTCTTCCGTACGCTCACCACCCGCAACCGGGAGGACGGCGCGGCCGGCGCCGAGGTCGTCCCGGACCTCGCCACCGACACCGGGCGCCCCAACAAGGACGCGACGGTGTGGACGTACACCCTGAAGAAGGGCCTCAAGTACGAGGACGGCACCGCGATCACCTCGGCCGACATCAAGTACGGCATCGAGCGCTCCTTCGCCGCCGAGCTCTCCGGCGGTGCGCCCTATCTGAGGGACTGGCTGATCGGCGGCGCCGACTACCAGGGGCCGTACAAGGACAAGGGCGGGCTCGACTCGATCGAGACGCCGGACTCCCGCACGATCGTCTTCCGTCTGAACAAGCCCGAGGGCGAGTTCCCGTACCTGGCCACGCAGACCCAGTTCACGCCCGTCCCGAAGGCCAAGGACACGGGGACGAAGTACGAGGAGCACCCGGTCTCGTCCGGGCCGTACAAGGTCGTCTCGAACGAGAACGACGGTGAGCGGCTCGTGCTGGCGCGCAACACCCACTGGTCCGCCTCGACGGACGCCGAGCGCAAGGCGTACCCGGACAGGATCGACGTACGGTCCGGGCTCGACTCGTCCGTGATCAACCAGCGGCTCTCCTCGTCGCAGGGCGCGGACGCGGCCGCGGTCACCACGGACACCAACCTCGGCCCGGCCGAGCTCGCCAAGGTGAGCGGTGACAAGGAGCTTGCTGCTCGCGTCGGTACCGGACACTTCGGCTACACCAACTACATAGCGTTCAACCCGACGGTCAAGCCGTTCGACAACGTCAAGGTGCGGCAGGCGATCTCGTACGCCATCGACCGGTCGTCCGTGGTCAACGCGGCCGGTGGATCGGCGCTCGCCGAGGCCGCCACCACCTTCCTGCCGGACCAGAAGTCCTTCGGCTACACCCCGTACGACCTGTTCCCGGCGGGCGAGGCCGGCGATGCCGCCAAGGCCAAGGAGCTGCTGAAGGAGGCCGGTTACCCGAACGGGCTCACCGTCACGCTGACCCACTCCAACGCCAAGGACTTCGAGACCAGCCCGGAGATCGCGACGGCCATCCAGGACGCGCTCAAGAAGGCCGGTATCACCGTCAAGCTGGAGGGTCTGGAGGACAACGACTACTCGGACAAGATCCACAACGTGAAGACCGAGCCCGGCTTCTTCCTCGCCCACTGGGGTGCCGACTGGCCCTCCGGCGGTCCCTTCCTCGCCCCGATCTTCGACGGCCGTCAGATCGTCAAGGATGGATCGAACTTCAACACGGGCCTGTTGAACGACAAGTCGGTCAATGACGAGATTGACGCGATCAACAAGTTGACCGATCTTGACGCTGCCGCCAAGCGATGGGGCGCACTGGACAAGAAGATCGGTGAGCAGGCGCTGACCGTGCCGCTGTTCCACCCGGTCTACAAGCGGCTGTACGGCGACGACATCAAGAACGTCGTGATCAGCGACTGGACCGGTGTGTTGGACATCTCGCAGGTCGCGGTGAAGTAGCGCCGTGAGCGAGGTACTTGTCGCCACCCGGGCTCCCGAGGCACCCGCCTCGGGAGCCTCGGGGGCCCGTCAGTTCTGGCGGCGGCTGCGGACGCAGCGCGCCGCCCTGGTCGCGGCGGTCGTCGTCGCACTGCTCGTCCTGATCGCGCTCGCCGCGCCGCTGCTCACCGCGATCGAGGGCCAGGATCCGACCACCTACCACCCGTCTCTGGTGGACTCCGCGCGCGGCGGGGTGCCGATCGGGTCCTTCGGTGGCATCAGCGGGGAGCACTGGCTCGGTGTGGAGCCACAGACCGGGCGGGACCTGTTCGCGCGACTCGTCTACGGCGCCCGGGTCTCGCTGGGTGTCGCGCTGGCGGCCACCGTCGTACAGGTCCTCATCGGTGTCGTCGTCGGCGTCGCGGCGGCGCTCGGCAACCGATGGGTTGATCAACTGTTGAGCCGCTTCACCGAGATCATCGTCGCCATGCCGCTGATGATCATGGCGTTGGCGCTGCTGGCGATCGTGCCGTCGAGCTTCCCCCGGCCCGTCCTCGTCGCCTTCGTCATCGGCCTGATCGGATGGGGCAGCATCGCGAAGATCGTGCGCGCCCAGACGCTCACCCTCAAGGGGCTCGACTACGTCTCCGCAGCCCGGCTCAGCGGCTGGAGCACCTGGCGGATCGCCCGCCGCGAACTGCTGCCCGGCATCGCCGCGCCGGTCATCACGTACGCGGCGCTGCTCGTTCCGTCGAACATCACCGTGGAGGCCGCCCTGTCCTTCCTCGGCGTCGGTGTGAAGCCGCCGACGCCGTCGTGGGGACAGATGCTCACCGCCGCCGACGTCTGGTACCAGGCAGCCCCGCAGTATCTGCTGCTGCCCGCCGGAGCGCTCTTCGTGACCGTCCTCGCCCTGACCGTCCTCGGTGACGGCGTGCGCACCGCGCTCGACCCGCGCGCCGCGTCCCGGCTGCGCGTCGGCACGGGCCGCAAGAGGGAGGCCAAGGCATGAGCGGCTTCACCGGATTCGTCCTGCGCCGGACCATCGGCGCCTTCGTCACCCTGTTCGCCATCTCGGTGATCGTCTACGTCGTCTTCTACGCCACCCCGGGCAACGTCGCCCAGATCACCTGCGGTCCCCGCTGCTCGCCCGCCCAGGTACAGCAGGTCGCCGGGCAACTGCACCTCGACGACCCGCTGTTCACGCGCTACTGGCACTTCCTGGAGGGCCTCGTCGTCGGCCGGGACTACTCCACGGGCACCTCCGTGGAGCACTGCTCGGCGCCCTGCCTCGGGCTGTCGTACCAGAGCGACCAGCAGGTCACCGCGCTGATCCTGGCGAAACTGCCGGTCAGTCTGTCGCTCGTGGTCGGCGCGATGGTGCTGTGGCTGATCCTCGGCGTCGGCACCGGCGTCCTCTCCGCCTGGCGGCGCGGTCGCCTCACCGAGCGGCTGCTCACCGGCATCACCCTCGCGGGCGTGGCCACGCCGGTCTTCGTCATCGGCCTGGTCCTGATGATCGTCGTCTGCGGGCAGCTGCAACTGCTGCCGTTCCCGCAGTACGTGGCCTTCACCGACGACCCCGAGCAGTGGGCGTGGAACCTGCTGCTGCCCTGGCTGTCCCTCGCCCTGATCGAGGCCGCCGCCTTCGCCCGGCTGACCAGGGCGTCGATGCTGGAGACGCTGGCCGAGGACCACATCAGGACCTTCCGGGCGTACGGCGTCGGCGAGCGGTCGGTCATCGGGCGGCACGCGCTGCGCGGGGCGCTCGCCCCGGTCATCGCCCTCAATGCCAACAACGTGGGCTCGGCGGTCGGCGGCGCGGTGCTCACCGAGACGCTCTTCGGCCTGCCCGGCATCGGACAGGAACTGGTCCATGCGGTCAATGTGGTCGACCTTCCGGTCGTCGTCGGCATGGTCCTGGTCATCGGCTTCTTCGTGGTCGTCGCCAACGCCGTCGCGGACGTGCTGTACGCGGTGGCCGACCGACGGGTGGTGCTGGCATGAGCCTGGTGGAAGTGACGGACCTGACCGTCGAGTTCGGGTCCCTTCGGGCCGTCGACGGCCTCTCCTTCCGGCTGGAGCAGGGCGCCGCCCTCGCGCTCGTCGGCGAGTCCGGCTCGGGCAAGTCCACGGTCGCGTCGGCCCTGTTGGGACTGCACCGGGGGACCGGAGCGGCGGTGGGCGGCGCGGTGCAGGTGGCCGGCGTCGACGTACAGCAGGCGTCCGACGAGGAGCTGCGGCGGCTGCGCGGCGGGAAGGCCGCCATGGTCTTCCAGGACCCGCTGTCGTCCCTCGACCCGTACTACGCGATCGGCGACCAGATCGCCGAGGTGCATCGCGTGCACGCGCGCGTGTCACGCCGGGCGGCACGCGCGCGTGCCGTGGAGGTGCTGGACCGGGTGGGCATTCCGGACGCACGACGACGGTCCCGTTCGCGCCCGCACGAGTTCAGCGGCGGTATGCGCCAACGCGCCCTGATCGCCATGGCGCTGGCCTGCGAGCCCGATCTGCTGATCGCCGACGAGCCGACCACCGCGCTCGACGTGACCGTCCAGGCCCAGATCCTCGACCTGGTGCACACGCTGCGCGAGGAGACCGGCCTGGGCCTGCTCCTCGTCACCCATGACGTGGGTGTCGCCGCCGAGAGCGTCGACGAGGTGCTGGTCATGCGGCACGGGCGTGCGGTGGAGCACGGTCTGGTCGGCGCCGTCCTGGGGGCGCCTTCGAAGACGTACACCCGTGAACTCCTGAGCGCGGTCCCGCGCGTGGACGCCGCCCGCACCGCCTCCGTGGCGTCGGACGAGGTCGTCCTCGACGCGACCGGCCTCAGGCGCGAGTTCGGGCGCGGCAAGCGGTCGTTCGCGGCCGTGGACGACGTGTCGCTGACGGTCCATCGGGGCGAGACGCTCGGCATCGTGGGCGAGAGCGGGAGCGGGAAGACGACGCTGGGACGGATGCTCGTCGGGCTCCTCGAACCGACGGCGGGGGAGGTCCGTTACGAGGGCCACGCGCGCGCGGGGGTGAATCCGGCGGTGCAGATGGTCTTCCAGGACCCCGTGTCCTCGCTCAACCCCCGGCGCAGCGTGGGTGAGTCGATTGCCGATCCGATACGCGCGCGGGGAGAACGGGACGGGGAGCGCGTGCGGGAGCTGCTGGAGCGCGTGGGGCTCGAAGCGGCGCACTACGACCGCTACCCGCACGAGTTCAGCGGCGGTCAGCGCCAGCGCGTCGGCATCGCGCGGGCGCTCGCGGCCGACCCGCGCGTCATCGTCTGCGACGAGCCCGTCTCCGCGCTCGACGTCACCACCCAGGCGCAAGTGGTCGCCCTGCTCGGCGAGTTGCAGCGCGAACTCGGACTCGCGCTGATCTTCGTCGCCCACGACCTGGCCGTCGTACGCCAGGTCAGCGACCGGGTCGCGGTGATGCGCAAGGGCCGGATCGTCGAGTCCGGCCCCGCCGACGAGGTCTACGACTCCCCCCAGGACCCGTACACCAAGCAGCTCCTGGCCGCAGTGCCCGCGCTCGACCCGCAGGTGGCGGCCCGGCGCAGAGCGGTCAGACGGGAGCTGGCCGTGACTCGGCGGGAGTTGGCGGCGACCTAACGAAACGTAACCGCTTGATCTCTTAGCGCGATCGAACGCGACCCGCACGGGAAAGTTACGACCGTTCACCCCTTTTGGTGGCGTGATGGACAACCGTCCGTCGCGCCACCGTCATGTCCGCATACGTTCGTCCCGCTGCGAGCCGTCGAGTCAACGACGGCTCCCCATACGGGAGAACGGGGGTGCGCTCGTGCGCATCGGACTGCTTACGGAGGGTGGCTATCCGTACGTGAGCGGTGACGCCAGGCTCTGGTGCGACCGGCTCGTGCGCGGGTTGGGGCAGCACGAGTTCGACATCTACGCGCTCAGTCGCAGCGAGCGCCAGGAGGACGAGGGCTGGGTGCCGCTGCCGTCGCAGGTCAGCCGGGTGCGCACGGCTCCGCTGTGGACGGCCGAGGACGACGGCGCCGGGTACGGCCGACGGGCACGACGCCGTTTCGCCGACAGCTACGGCGAGTTGGTGACCGTCGTGTGCACGAGTGGAACCGGGGCAGGGACCACCCCTGAGGCGGACCGTTTCGGCAACGCGCTGTACGGGCTCGCCGAACTCGCTCGCGACGAGGGCGGCCTGGTGGGAGCGCTCCGCTCCGAGACCGCCGTACGCGCCCTGGAACGCGCCTGTCGCGCGCCCGGCGCCCTGCGCGCCGCGCGGGAGGCGCGCGTACCGGATCTCCTCGCCGTCGTCGCGCACTTGGAACGTGCCCTGCGCCCCCTCTCGCTCGACTGGTACGAGGACGACGGCCTCGGCTCCGTAGACCTGTGCCACGCGGCGTCCGGCGGCCCGGCCGCCCTCCCCGGACTGGTCGCCCGCCACTTCTCGGGCGTGCCGCTGCTGGTGACCGAGTACGGCGTGCAGCTGCGCACGCACTACCTGACCACGGGCGACGCCCCACCGGCCGAACGGGCCCTGCTCGCGGCCTTCCACGGACAGCTCGCCGCCGAGATCTACCGTCGGGCGGCCGTCATCACACCCGGCAACTCCCATGCCCGCCGCTGGCAGGAACACTGCGGCGCCGACCGCGAGAAGCTGCGCACGGTCTACCCGGGTATGGAGGCGGCCCGCTTCACGGACGTCGGCGAGTCCCTGGAGTGCGCCGACCCGGACACGCTGGTCTGGGTCGGCCGGGTCGAACCCACCAAGGACCTGGTCTCCCTGCTGCACGCCTTCGCGGAGGTCCGCAAGGAGGAACCGAAGACCCGTCTGCGGATCGTCGGCACCCCCTCGGGCGCCGAGGGCGCCGCCTACCTGGCCCACTGCAAGGCCCTGGCCGCCCAGCTCTTCCCGGACGAGGCGGAGGGCCGGCATGCGGTCGGCCGCAACCCGGTGACCTTCGAGGAGATCGGCGCCCCCGAAGTCCCCACGCTCGCCGAGGCGTACGCGGGGGGCGCGGTGATCGCCCTGTCGAGCGTCGTCGAGGGCTTCCCGATCAGCCTCGTCGAGGCCATGCTCTGCGGCCGCGCGACGGTGTCCACCGACGTCGGCGCCGTTGTGGAGGTCATCGGCGGCACCGGACTCGTCGTGCCGCCGCGCAATCCGCGGGCGCTCGCGGAGGCGTGCGTGGCGCTGCTGCGCGACCCCGAGCGGCGTGAACGCCTGGGTGCCGCCGCCCGCGCCCGGGCTCTCGAACTCTTCACCGTCGAGCAGAACGTCGCGGCATTTCACGGCATTTACCTGGAGATCGTCTCGCAATGCCCGGTCCGCCGGGTCGTCCTCGACGACACCGGGGAACCCCTGCCGTTCGGCGTCCCCGCCGAGGCCCACGTCCCCGGCAGCTGGACCGACCCGGCCGCGCGCGTCGCGGCCCGCGGCGGTCCCGGCTGGGCGACGGGACGGCCGGTGCGGGCGGGCGGTCCCGTACCCGCGACGGAGGGGGCGCGATGAGCGACTTGGGCGAACTCGACCGCCCCGGGACGCCGGTCGGCCCCGGTGCGTGGGACGCGCGCTCGGAGGAGTGGCTGGCGGTGGAGCCGTACCCGCATGGTGCGGTGGAGCCGTACCCACTGGGTGACGGGGAGCCGTACCCACACGGTGACCGGGAGTCGACCGCGCATCGTGACGGGGAGTCGATCCCGCATCGTGCCGGGGAGTTGAACCCGCGGGGTGCGGAAGAGCCGTACGCGCGAGGTGAGCAGGAGCGCGAGAAGCAGCCCGTCGGCGATGTCGCCCTCGAACGTGGCTCCGCCCCTGCCCCGGCCCGCCGTGCCGCCGCAGCGGACCCGGTGAAGGCGCTGATGCACCGTCACCGCGAGCTGTGCGAACGGGCCGTGGACCCCTTGGAGATCGCGGCCGGCCTGGAGGCACACGGCGTCACCGACCGCACCGCCTCCCGCTTCCGGCACCGGGATGTCTTCTCCCTGGCGGAGGAGTTGTACGCCCGCGTCCCGCGTGACGGCGAGACCTCCCACCGCCCCACGCCGCCGAAAGCCCCCCGGCCCCGAGCCGACCGGGTGCTGCTCACCCTGTTGCC
Source organism: Streptomyces sp. NPDC051963 (assembly GCF_044593495.1). Classification (NCBI taxonomy): domain Bacteria; kingdom Bacillati; phylum Actinomycetota; class Actinomycetes; order Kitasatosporales; family Streptomycetaceae; genus Streptomyces; species Streptomyces sp. NPDC051963. Next base: position 124,427 of record NZ_JBIUCC010000007.1, read on the forward strand.
GGGCGCGCTGTGCGCAGCCACGTTCGCCGGTCTCCGCCTCACCCAGGGCCAATCGCGCCTGATCGCGGTGGCCGTGGGCGTCCTGGCCGTGACCATGGCCGTCCGGGCGGTCCTGTCCCGCGGGCCGCTCGGCACGAAGGGCCGGACGCCCGCACCGGGCAGCGGCACCTGGATCTGCTGGCTCGTCGCCTACGCCGTCCTCGGCGACGGACTCCTCCGCGCAGCCGTGGCCGGTGGCCCCGACGGCCTGCCGACCGGCGCCATGGACGGCCCCTGGCCCCTGGCCACCGCGCCGATCCTGGCCCTCACACTGGCCTACGCCCCCGCGGCATGGAGCGCCCACCTCTTCGCCGCACGGGCCCGCCGCAAACTGACGACCACCCGGGGTCTGGAGGAGTTCACCGCCTCCGTGCAGCCCCTGCTGTTCGGCACGGTCGCCCTGTATCTGTGCGCGTTGACGGGCCTCCTCACCCTGACCGGCGCGGCCCTGGCCGAGCCCGCGGCCTACGCCCAGGCCATCACCCTGGGAGCCCTCCTGTTCCTCGCGCGCCTCCTCACCGCACACGGCTTCACCCACGCCCCCGCAGTCGTCCTCACCGCCACGGCGACCGTCGAGGGAGCCGCCCTGGCCACGGTCTTCGCGGGCCGTCTCCCCGGCTGCGGCTTTCTCGCCACCCCCGTCGACACGCTCGTCCACACCTGGGGCCCCGGCAGCATCCCGGCTCTCGCCTGCGGAGCCGCGGCCCTGACCCTCCTGCTCCACGCGACCCGAAGGCTGACCAAGGCATCGGCCCACGCCCGATCGGACGGGTCGTCGCCATGAGACACGTCGCGACAGCAGGCGCCAGACATCCCCACCGGCCGGATGACAGCAGGCGACAGGTACCTCCGCCGCCCCGATGCATGCCGACCGCCCCGAACCACCACCCCCGAGAAGGAGAACCCCAGATGATCACCTCCCGACCCGGAACCTCGGCCCCGGGAGCCGCCCGATGAGGGTCCTGCTGATCGGAGCCAACGGCTACCTCGGCCGCTTCGTCGCTGACCGTCTGCTCGCCGACCCGGCCGTCCAGCTCACCGCACTCGGCCGCGGAGACGACGCCGACGTCCGCTTCGACCTCGCGTCCGGCAGTCCCGGCGCGCTCACCCGCTTCCTCGACGCGGTCCACCCCGGCGTCGTCGTCAACTGCGCCGGCGCCACCCGAGGCGGTGCCCGCGACCTCGCCCGCCACAACACCGTCGCCGTGGCCACGGTCTGCGAGGCCCTCCGGCGCAGTGGCTGCGGGGCGCGACTCGTCCAGATCGGCTGCGGCGCCGAGTACGGACCGAGCCAGCCCGGCTCCTCCACGGCCGAGGACGCCGTGCCCCGCCCCGGCGGTCCGTACGGCGTCAGCAAACTGGCCGCCACCGAACTCGTCCTCGGCTCCGGCCTGGACGCCGTGGTCCTCCGCGTCTTCTCACCGGCGGGTCCCGGCACGCCCGCGGGCTCTCCGCTCGGCCGCCTGGCAGAAGCCATGCGCCGCGCCATGCAGTCCGGGGACGGCGAGCTGAAACTCGGCGGCCTCGGTGCGCAGCGGGACTTCGTCGACGTACGCGATGTCGCCCGCGCCGTGCACGCCGCCTCGCTCTCCGCCGCCCAGGGCGTCATCAACATCGGCTCGGGCCGCGCCGTCCGGCTCCGTGACGCCGCCGCGGTCCTCGCGCGGGTCGCCGGATACGGCGGAGCCCTCCACGAACTCGACGGACACGCCGGTCCCTTGAGGGCGACCATCGGCCACCCCCGCTCCGAGTCGGACCACGCGGCCCCGGTCGCGTATCCGTACCCGGACGGCTGCGGCAGCTGGCAGCAGGCCGATGTGCGCACCGCACGCGACCGGCTCGGCTGGCGCCCCCGGATCAACCTCGAAGAGTCCCTCGCAGACATCTGGATGGAGGCGGCATGCCGCATCTGACCAGCACCAAACGGAGCGCCGCGAGCACAGACCTGCGCACCGGCTTCGGCATCCCGGGGTTTGCGCACCCCCTCGTCGCCCGGGCCGAGTGGGCCGAACTCAGCCGCCCCGGCACACCCGTGCACTGGGCCGCCCTCAATGTCGCCGACGGTCCCGGCAGTCGCCCCGATCCGCACTGTCTGGAGGCGGCGGGCCGGCTCCGCAACGCGGGCCTGCGCGTCCTCGGCCACCTCGACACCACGCACGGTGCCCGAGCCTTCGGCGAGCTGATCTCCGAAGCGCACCGCTATCTCGACTGGTACCAGGTCGACGGCTTCCTCCTGGACCGCTGTCCCGTCGAACGCGCCTCGCTCCCGGAGATCCGCCGCACGGTCGCCACGCTCCGCGCGATCAGTGACGAGCCCCACATCGTTCTCGGCCATGGCACCCACCCCCACCACGGCTACGCCGAGACCGCCGACCAGTTGGTCACCTTCTCCGGCCCGTGGAGCGACTACCGCTGGTCGCAGGTGGCGGAGTGGACCGCAGACCATCCGCCCGAGCGCTTCTGCCACTTCGTGCACGGTGTGCCCCTCGGCCACCTCGACGAGGCTCTGCGCATCGCCCGCTGGCAAGGAGCCTCGACGATCTACTTCACCGACCGCACGGATCACGGCGGCCGGACCGACCCCTGGGAGACGATGCCCGGCTACTGGGACGAGATCGTCTCGCGGATCGGAACGGGTGTCTCGGAATGAAAAAGGGCGTGGCACTGTTACGGGGAGAACAACTGTAGTGATTGACCGACCAACGGAGCCCCCGTGTCGCTGCCACCCCTGGTCGAGCCAGCTCCTGAGCTCACCGTAGACGAGGTCCGCAGGTACTCGCGCCACCTGATCATCCCCGATGTCGGGATGGACGGGCAGAAGCGACTGAAGAACGCCAAGGTGCTCTGTGTGGGCGCCGGCGGCCTGGGCTCGCCGGCGCTGATGTACCTGGCCGCCGCGGGTGTCGGCACCCTCGGCATCGTGGAGTTCGACGAGGTCGACGAGTCGAACCTGCAGCGCCAGATCATCCACAGCCAGGCGGACATCGGCCGCTCCAAGGCCGAGTCGGCCCGTGACTCCGTCAAGGGCATCAACCCGTACGTGAACGTGGTCCTTCACGAGGAGCGGCTCGAGGCCGACAACGTGATGGACATCTTCAGCCAGTACGACCTGATCGTCGACGGCACGGACAACTTCGCGACCCGCTACCTGGTCAACGACGCCTGCGTGCTGCTGAACAAGCCGTACGTATGGGGTTCGATCTACCGCTTCGACGGCCAGGCCTCCGTCTTCTGGTCCGAGCACGGCCCCTGCTACCGCTGCCTCTACCCGGAGCCCCCGCCCCCCGGCATGGTCCCCTCCTGCGCCGAGGGCGGCGTCCTGGGCGTGCTGTGCGCGTCCATCGGCTCCATCCAGGTCAACGAGGCCATCAAGCTGCTCGCGGGCATCGGTGAGCCGCTCGTCGGCCGCCTGATGATCTACGACGCCCTGGAGATGCAGTACCGCCAGGTCAAGGTCCGAAAGGACCCGGGCTGCGCGGTCTGCGGCGAGAACCCGACCGTCACCGAGCTCATCGACTACGAGGCCTTCTGCGGCGTCGTCTCCGAGGAGGCCCAGGAGGCCGCGGCCGGTTCGACGATCACTCCCAAGCAGCTCAAGGAGTGGATCGACGACGGCGAGAACATCGAGATCATCGACGTCCGCGAGATCAACGAGTACGAGATCGTCTCGATCCCCGGTGCCAAGCTGATCCCGAAGAACGAGTTCCTCATGGGCACCGCCCTGGAGACCCTCCCGCAGGACAAGAAGATCGTCCTGCACTGCAAGACGGGTGTCCGCAGTGCGGAAGTCCTCGCCGTGCTCAAGTCCGCGGGCTTCGCGGACGCGGTGCACGTCGGCGGTGGCGTGATCGGCTGGGTCAACCAGATCGAACCGAGCAAGCCGGTCTACTGACCTCGGATCTCCCGTACGGCGGGGGTCGCATGCACCACGGGTGCGTGCGGCCCCCGCCGTCGTCATGAGCAGACCTTGCCGTCCTTCGGCGCCCGGCCGTTCAGCAGATACGCGTTCACTGTCGAGTCGACGCAGTCGCTCCCGCTGCCGTACGCGCCGTGTCCCTGGCCCTTCCAGGTCAGCAGCACACCGACGTCCTTGCCCAGCTCGTCCGCCATTCTCGGGGCACCCTCGTACGGCGTCGCCGAGTCGCCGGTGTTGCCGACCACCAGGATCGGGGCCGCTTCCGGCGCGCTCACCTCGGCGTCCTCGTGTTGCCCGGGCACCGGCCAGTCGTGGCACCAGCCGGCCGTGTCCCAGCCGAGGAAGGCCCCGAACACCGGTGAGATCTTCTCGAACCTGGGCAGCAGCTTCTTCGTCTCGGCGGGCGTCGGCCGCCCCTTGTCGTCCAAGCACGATATGACCCGTTGCGAGTGGGTCCCCGTGCTGTAGTGCCCCGACGGGTCGCGCTCGTTGTAGCCGTCGGCGAGCGCCAGGAGCTCGGAGCCGTCGCCGTCCTCCGCCGCGTCCAGGGCGCTGGTCAGAACGGGCCAGGACGACTCGTCGTACAGGGGCAGGAAGACGCCGGTGAGGGCGAGGGTCTGCGTCAGCTTCCGCCCGGTCGAGGTCGACAGTGGCTCCCTGTCGATCCGGTCCAGCAGGTCCGCGATCTTTTGCGAGCCTTCCTCCGGGTCCTGACCGGTGGACTTCAGGTAGTTGTCCAGCGCGCGTTGAAAGCCCCTGGTCTGGTTCTCTGCGTGGCCCACTGTCCCGGCGGTCGGGTCGACGACCGCGTCGAGGACCAGCCGCCCCACCTTCTTCGGGAACAAGTGGGCGTAGACGCCGCCGAGTTCGGTGCCGTAGGAGATGCCGAAGTAGTGCAGCTCGTCGTCGCCGAGGACCTGGCGCATCAGGTCCATGTCGCGGGCGGTGTCCGTGGTGGACACATGCGCCAGCAGCTTTCCGGCGTCCTTCTCGCAGCCCTCGCCGAAGTCGGCGGCGTCCTGGAAGTAGGCCCTTTCCTCGGCCGCGGTGTCCGGTGTGGTGTCGATCGCCTCGGCGGCCTGGATGTCCTTGTCGCCGCGGCAGCGGACACCCTGGCTGGCGGCGACCCCGCGCGGGTCCCAGCTCACCAGGTCGTAGCGCTCGCGGAGCAGGGAGAACGACGACGAGAACGACGGCAGGGCGGAGACACCCGAGCCGCCCGGGCCGCCGAAGTTGAACAGCAGTGAGCCGATGCGGTCGTCCCCGGTGGCCTTGGCGCGGATCAGCGCGAGGCCGATCGTCTCGCCGTCCGGCTTCGCCCAGTCCAGCGGCACCTTGAGCGTCGCGCACTGCCAGTCGCTGCCCGGCTCGGACGAGCCCGCGGTGGCTTCACAGCGTCCCCAGTCCAGCTTCTGCGAGGTCAGCGAGGACGGCAGCGGCACCGCTGTACCCGAGGAACCGGTCCAGGGCGCCGCAGCCGCGGTCTGGCCTCTGCTCGACTTCTCCCCGTCCTTGCCGTCGTCGGACGAGCCGCTGCTGCAGCCCGCCGCCAACAATGCGGCGGCGGCCGTCAGAGCCGTCCATCGGACGATACGAGCCATGTGCACTTCCCCCTCGCAAGCCCCGTCCGCAGCGATCCACGGATGGCGGTCAGGCCATGGTAGGCGGATCGAGCAGCGCCCGTCGGGGCCTGTGGATAACCTTTTGACCTGCGCGTTTACCTGATTTCGACCTTGATGTCAGGAGCAGACGGTCCCGGCCGCCGGGATCTTGCCGTCCAGCAGATAGCCGTTCACCGCGCTCTGCACGCACTTGTTCTTGCTGTCGTAGGCACCGTGCCCCTGTCCCTTGTACGTCAGCTCGACGCCGACGCCCTTGCCCAGCGCCTGCACCATCTTCCGCGCGCCCTCGTACGGTGTGGCCGGGTCGCCGGTGTTGCCCACGACCAGGATCGGTGCCGCGCCCGGCGCGCTCACGTCCGGATGGTCGGCGGAGCCCGCCACGGCCCAGTCCGTGCAGCTGACCATGGACCAGGCGAGATAGTCGCCGAACACCGGCGAGGCGGCCCGGAACTCCGGCAGCTTCTGCTCCACGTACTCGGGGGTGTAACGCGGCTTGTCGTCGGCGCAGTTGATGGAGACGTTGGCGGCCGTGAGGTTGCTGTACTCGCCGTTCTCGTTGCGCCCGTTCAGCGAGTCGGACAGCAGCATCAAGGTCTGGCCGTTGCCGTCGTACGCCTGCTCCAGGCCCTCGGTCAGGTACTCCCAGAAATCCTGCGAGTACAGCGCCTGTGCGATACCGCTGGTCGCCGCGGTCTGGGTCAGCTCGCGGGGGAAGATGCCGGGGATCGGCTTGCTGTCGAGGTCCTTCAGCAGCTTGGCGATGCGGTCCTTGACGTCCTGCGCGCTGTCGCCGATCGGACAGTCCTCGGCTTGGGAGGTGCAGTGCTCGGCGAAGTTGTCGAGCGCGAGCTGGAAGCCCTCGGTCTGCCCGAGCGAGCCCTGCTCCGGGTTCTGCGTCGGGTCGACGACCGCGTCGAACACGGCGCGGCCGACGTTCTTCGGGAACAGGTGGGCGTAGACGCCGCCGAGTTCGGTGCCGTAGGAGATGCCGAAGTAGTGCAGCTCGTCGTCGCCGAGGACCTGGCGCATCAGGTCCATGTCGCGGGCCGCGTCGGTGGTGCGCACATGCGGCAGGATCTTCTTGGAGTTCTTCTCGCAGGCCGCGTTGAACTCCTTGGTGTTGTCCAGCAGCTCGGTGCGCTCGGCAGCGTCCTCGGGGGTTGCGTCCTGTTGGAAGTACGCGTCGAGCTGCTGGTCGTTCTCGCACTTCACAGGGGCGCTGCGGCCGACCCCGCGCGGGTCGAAGCTCACCAGGTCGTAGCGGGTGCGCAGCTTCGCGTAGTCCTCGCCGAAGGCGGGCAGCGTGGTGACACCGGAGCCGCCGGGGCCGCCGAAGTTGAAGATCAGCGAGCCGATGCGCTTGCTCTCCTCGCCGCTCGCCTTCGCGCGGATCAGTGCGATGTCGATGGTGTCGCCCTTGGGCTCGTCCCAGTCGAGCGGCGCCTTCAGGGTGGCGCACTGCCATTTGTCGCCGTTCGCCAGCGGTGACGGGGCGCTTCCTCCGCCCTCCGCCTCGGACGGGGCGGGGCAGTCCTTCCAGCTCAGCTTCTGGGCCGTCGGGTCCTCGTCCTGGGAGTCGTCGCCGCAGCCCGCCAGCGCGGCGGACAGCAGAACGGCGGTGGCGGTCAGGGCAGTGGCGCGCAGCCGGAAGGGGTTGGGCATGTCCCCATCCTGCGGTCGCGTACGGATGTGCGCTCGGGGCGCGAGCCGTAAGAGGTACGCCCTACAGGGCGCCCTTGCGCGTCAGGTGGTTGAAGGCCAGCCAGCCCGGCAGCACCGGCAGCCACAGCGTCAACAGCCGGTACAGCAGCACCGCAGGGGCGGCGACCTCGCTGGGCAGTCCCACGGCGATCAGACCGACCGTCAGGGTCGCCTCGACCGCACCCACACCGCCCGGTGTCGGAGCGGCGGACCCCAGTGCGTTGCCGGCGAGGAAGACGACGGCGACGCTGGCGATGCTGATCGAGGACGACTCGGTGCCGAACGCCCGGATCGACGCGTCCAGGCACATCACGAAGCAGGCTGTCAGCAGGAGCATGCCGCCGATGCCGGTCAGCAGCTTCTGTGGCCGCTGGAGCACGTCGAGCATGCGCGGCACGACACCCGCGAACAGTGACCTCACGCGCGTGGAGACGAATTTCCGCAGGAACGGCACGGAGGTCACCACGAGCACCAGCACCGCCACGGTCAGCAGACCCGCGATGACCGTCCGGGACGGCGACAGCGACGGCGTCTTCTCGGTGCCGGTCAGATACCCGAAGGCCAGCAGCATCATGATGTGCGCGCCGAGCCCGAACAGCTGGGAGGCTCCGACACTCGCCACCGCAAGCCCCGGGCGCACCCCCTCGCGTTGCAGGAACCGTGTGTTCAGCGCCACGCCGCCCACCGCGGCCGGGGCGACGATCTTCACGAACGACCCGGCGACCTGGGCGGCCACGGTGCGCACGAACGGCACCCGCTCCGGCACGAACCCCAGCAGCGCCATCGCCGCAGCGAAGTAGCTGGCCGCTGAGAACAGCGCCGCCGCGGCGACCCAGCCCCATTCGGCGTTGGAGATCAGCGGGCCGAACTCGATGTGCGTGAGCTGCGTCAGCAGGAAGTACGCGCCGATCGCACCGGCGATGAGGCTGATCAGCGTACGCGGACGCACCCGCTCCAGGCGGGCCGGCTCGACCGGCGCCTGGGGCCTGATCAGCAGTACCTGGTGGCGGATCTGCGTGAGCAGATCTTCCTCGCGCGCCTCTTCCAGGGCATCGTCGAGGGCACGCTTCTCGGCCCGCTGCTCCGCTCGTACGGCCTTCTTGTCGAGCTTGTCGAGCTTCTCCAGTACGGGCTTCGTGTCCTGGTGGGTCTCGTGGCTCTCGTGCGCCTCGTCCAGCCGGGCCTGCTTGGCCTGCCGGGACGCCTCCAGGACGGCGTCGCGCTCGCGCTGGGCCCGCTCCCGGGCCAGTTTCCGCAGCGTCGCGCGCGTGGAGCGCGTCAGGGCGATGGGCTGGAGCATCGGCAGACAGTCGGCCACGGCGTCGGGACCGAGGACCTCGACCGCGGAGGCCACCGCGCGTTCGGCGCCCACGCGCAGTCCCAGCGTCGTCACCAGCTGGGCGACGTCCATGCGCAGCAGGAGTTCACCGGCCGCGATCTCGCCGCCGCGCAGATCGGTGAGGATCACCGTGCCGGAACGATCCACCAGAATCGCGTCGCCCGCGAGCCGCCGGTGAGCGATACGCCGCGACTGAAGCGCCTGCACCTGGTGCCAGGTGCTGCGCAGCAGCCCGTCGGTGATCTCCTCGTCCTCCAGCGAGTCGAGCGTGCGTCCGCCGGTGTGCTCGTAGACGAGCATCACGGCGTCCGGTCCGAGTTCGGAGGTCGCGATCAGCTTGGGAGCGTTGGCGCCGGCCGCGATGGCTGCGTAGGCGAGCAGCGCCTCCTGCTCCAGCGCCTGGCGCAGCGACTGGAGACTGCGGCGGGTGGCGATGCCGCGCAGCGTCAGGTTGCGCCACACCCGGTAGAAGAAGCCCTGCGCCTGCTGCTCGCGGTCGACGACCGTGACGTCCAGCGGCGGACCGTCCTCCAGGGTGACGAAGTAACGTCGGCCGCGGTCGCCGCTCTCCGCCGTCTCCTGTGTCTCCTCGCGGGATGCCGTCACCGGACGGAACCCCACGTGCCGCAGGCCCGCCATCAGCGTCCGCCCGGTGGGACGCACATTGGGCGAGCCGACCGCGTACAGCGTGCCGTAGGCGACGGTCCAGCCGATCAGCACCGTCAGGATGATCGAGAACGGCGTGGTGTAACCGGTGACGAGCATCGAGAAGGCGTCCAGGAGCAGCACGATCCACAGCACCGCGCGCCAGCGCGGCCGACGCGACATGCCGACGGCCGTCATGTACGCGATGACCGGGGCGAGATAGCCGTGCACGGGGTCGGTGAGTGCGTGTATGTCGCCGGGGGAGGGCTGGGTCAGCGCCTCCTGGATCGAGTCGGGCGCGGCCTTGGCGACCCATAGATCGGTGGCGAGCGTCACTCCGTGCGCGAGGACCGCCGCGAGCACACCGTCGGCGATGCGCAGTCCGTCCCGTTTGATCAGCCGCTCGATCGCGAACGCGACCGGCACCAGGAGGATCGCGATGCTGGACGCCAGCCCCGCGATCTTGATCAGTAGGTCGGGTGCCTGCCCGGTGCCCTTGTTGATGTCCTGTTCGAGGCCCGAGGTGGTGCCGTGCGCGAACGCGGCGATCGCCAGCAGAATGGCGACGGCCAGCACGCCCACCAGGAGCCGCATCAGGTCGGACGGGCGGTGCACGCGCGCGGGGAGGAGCGGTTCGTCGCCCTCGACCTCGTCGGTGTACGTTTCCGCCTCGTCGGGGTGGGTCTCGTCGATGTGCTCGGCGCCGGGGCCCGAGACCCGCGCGTCGCCCTTCTCGGCGACGTCCTTCGTGTCGTTCTCGTCCGTGTCGGCGGTGTCCGGGCGCGACGAAGCGTCAGAGGTGCTCTTTGCTTCCTCCGGGTGCACACCCTGCTGCTTCATCGTCTCTTCTTGATCTCGTATCACCGATCACCGCCCGCACGATGGTGGCATGCCGCACCGACACACGGGGGCATCAGGGTGCAAACGCGGGGGCGCACAGTCTGCCCGAAGCCCCGCTCGGGGGCGAGGGATACGCACAGTCACACCCCGGTCACACTGTCGGTGGTGTGCGGCAAGATGGGACGGATGAGCGAGGAGAGCCTTCCGTCGGATGCCCAGGACGCCCAGGACGCCCGCCCCGAGTACGCGGACGCGTTGCCGGAGTACGCAGAGCGGGTCCTTGAGGTGGCCGAGCTGATTCCGCCCGGACGCGTGATGACGTACGGCGACGTCGCCGAGTGGCTTCAGGTGGGCGGCCCGCGGCAGGTCGGCCGGGTGATGGCGCTCTACGGAGGAGCCGTCCCGTGGTGGCGCGTCATACGCGCGGACGGCGTCCTGCTCCCCGGCCATGAACTGCGGGCGCTCGACCACTACCGCGCGGAGGGCACACCGCTGAAGGAGGCGAGCAGGGCCGCCGAGGGCCACCTGCCGCGCATCGACATGAAGCGGGCGCGGTGGGACGGCGGCGAACACGCGAAGGCTCACACCTGACAGCTTCCGCCATCGGACCCACCCAGGGGCAACCCGTGGCCCGTACGGGGGAAGAAGGGCACGTCTGTGGCATGCCGTACGTTCGTGAGGCGAGGGACGCACGAGCCGTGAGCGGCCCGACGGGACGGGCGTGGCAAGCGGAAGCTCTGCTTCCGTACCTTCTGTCGGCGTAGCGTCGGCTGCACGCGTCCCCCCTCTCACAAGCACACCCACCAGGACCGGCGAACCACGTGAGCTCCTCTTCCTCCACCAGGCGCCTGTCGCACACCCAGGTGCGACAGGGGAGCCGTGGCGCTTACCGGCTGGTGCGTACCCCGCCGGCGCGAGTGGGTCCCCCTCATCTGGACGCTGCACAGCGCTCCGTGGTTGACCACGGCACCGGTCCGCTGCTCGTCCTCGCCGGACCGGGCACCGGCAAGACGACCACGCTCGTCGAGTCCGTCGCGGCCAGGATCGGCCGGGGCACGCACCCCGAGCGGGTCCTCGTCCTGACGTTCAGCCGCAAGGCGGCCGTCGAACTGCGCGACCGTATGGCACTGCGCATAGGGGCGGCGCGCGCGCCGCAGGCGACCACCTTCCACTCGTTCTGCTACGCCCTGGTCCGCGCCCACCAGGACAGTGAGCTGTTCGTGGAGCCCCTACGACTGCTGTCGGGCCCCGAGCAGGACGTCGCCGTCCGGGAACTGCTCGCCGGCCAGCCCGACCTGGAGCGGCTCGGCCTCGCCCATGTGCGCTGGCCGGACGAGCTGCGCGCCTGTCTCACCACCCGCGGTTTCGCCGACGAGGTCCGCGCGGTCCTCGCCCGCAGCCGCGAGCTGGGCCTCGGCCCCGATGCCCTGGATGCCTTCGCCCGCCGTATCGGCCGCCCCGACTGGCGGGCCGCGGCAGCCTTCCTCGCCGAGTACCTCGACGTGCTCGATCTCCAGGGCGTGCTCGACTACGCGGAACTCGTCCACCGTGCGGTGCTCCTGGCGCGAGCCCCTGAGACCGCCGCCCGGCTGGCCGCCCAGTACGACGCCGTGTTCGTCGACGAGTACCAGGACACCGACCCGGCCCAGGTACGGCTGCTGCACGCACTGGCCGGCGGCGGCCGCACCCTCGTCGCCTTCGGCGACCCCGACCAGTCGATCTACGCGTTCCGGGGCGCCGATGTGAACGGCGTCCTGGAGTTCCCGGATGCCTTCCCGCGCGCGGACGGCCGACCGGCGCCCGTGGAGGTCCTGCGCACCTCACGTCGCTCCGGCGCGGCCCTGCTGGGCGCGACCCGGCTGCTGACCCAGCGCATGCCGCTGACCCGTCTGCCCGCCGACAGGGTCCGGGCCCACCGTGAGCTCACCCCGGTCCGCGACGGCGGCCGCGTCGAGGCCTACACGTACCCGACGCCCGGCACCGAGCTGGACAACATCGCCGACATCCTCCGCAGGGCACATCTGGAGGACGGCGTCCCCTGGACCGACATGGCCGTCCTGGTGCGCGCCGGGTCCCGCACCATCCCGACGGTCCGCCGGGCGTTGACGGCAGCCGGCGTTCCCTTGGACATAGACGGCGACGACCTGCCCCTCCGACACGAGCCCTCGGTGGCACCACTGCTGACGGCGTTGCGGGCGGTGGCGAGGGCGGAGGCGGCTGAGGGGGGCGTGCGGGATGACGGGGAAGGTGGGGCCGGCGGTCCTGAGATGGCTTCCGAGGGGGCCGGCGCGTCTGAAGTAGCCGGAGCCTCTGAGGAAGTTGGCGCGTCAGATGGTGCCGAAGCCTCTGAGGAAGCCGGCGCGTCAGATGGTGCCGAAGCCTCTGCCGAGGCCGCCTCGGACACCTCCTGGCTCGACACCGAAACCGCTCTCACCCTGCTGGCCTCCCCGCTCGCGGGCATGGACGCCGCCGACCTGCGACGCCTCGGGCGCGCGCTGCGCGAGGAGGAGCGGGTCGCGGGCAATGCGCTGCCGCCGCCCTCGGACGACCTGCTCGCGCGGGCGCTGGCCGAGCCGGAGCGGCTGATCGCGCACGATCCGGCGTACGCGCGGGGCGCCCAGCGCCTCGGCGCGCTGCTGCGCAAGGCGCGTGAGCGCCTGGCCGGCGGTGGTACGGCCGAGGAGGCCCTCTGGGACCTGTGGGACGGCACTCCGTGGCCCGCGCGCCTGGAGCGGGCCGCCCGGCGCGGAGGCGCGGCCGGACGCAACGCGGACCGCGACCTGGACGCCGTATGCGCGCTGTTCGCCACCGCGTCCCGCGCGGAGGAGCGCACCGGCGGCCGGGGCGCCCTGAACTTCCTGGAGGAGATCGAGGCCGAGGACATCGCCGCCGACACGCTCACGCGGCGTGCCGTACGACCGGACGCGGTGCGCCTGATGACCGCGCACCGCTCGAAGGGCCTGGAGTGGCGCCTGGTGGTCGTGGCGGGCGTCCAGGAGGGCCTGTGGCCGGATCTGCGCCGTCGCGGCTCCCTCCTTGAGGCCGACCGCATCGGCCGCGACGGACTCGCCGAACCACTCACCCCGGGGGCCCTGCTCGCCGAGGAACGACGCCTGTTCTACGTCGCCGCCACGCGTGCGCGTGAACGCCTCGTCGTCACCGCCGTGAAGGCACCCGCGGACGACGGCGACCAGCCGTCCCGCTTCCTGACCGAACTGGGCGTCGAACCCAGGGACGTGACGGGCCGCCCGCGCCGCCCGCTGTCCGTCGCGGCGCTCGTGGCCGAACTGCGCGCCACGACAGTGGACCCGCGCGTCTCCGACACCCTCAGGGAGGCCGCCGCCCGCCGGCTGGCCCGGCTCGCCGCACTCGCCGACGAGGACGGCCGCCCCCTGGTGCCGTCCGCGCACCCCTACCGCTGGTGGGGCATGTTCGAGCCGACCGAGAGCAAGGTGCCGTTGCGCAACCGCGACCAGCCCGTCGTCCTCTCCGGCAGCGCTCTCGACCAACTCGCCAACACCTGCGCCCTCCAGTGGTTCCTGGGCCGCGAGGTCAAGGCGGACGCGCCTGCCACCGCCGCCCAGGGCTTCGGCAACGTGGTGCACGTCCTCGCCGACGAGGTTGCCTCCGGCCACACCCCCGCCGACCTCGCCGTCCTCATGGAGCGCCTGGACTCGGTGTGGAACGCGCTCGCCTTCGACGCGCCCTGGAAGTCCACGCAGGAGAAGGAGCACGCGCGCGTGGCGCTCGAACGGTTCCTGAAGTGGCACGTCGATTCCAGTGGAGCCCGCACGGGACGCACTCCGGTCGCCAGTGAGCACGACTTCGACGTCACCCTCGAAGCGGGCGACTACGAGGTGCGCATCCGCGGCCAGATGGACCGCGTCGAGGCGGACGGCGAGGGCCGCGCCTATGTCGTCGACTTCAAGACCGGCAAACAGGCGCCCACCGCGGCCGAGGTCACCCACCATCCCCAGCTCGCCGTCTACCAACTCGCGGTCCGCGAGGGCGCCGTCGACGAGGCCTTCGACGGGCTTCACCCGGAGCCGGGCGGCGCCGAACTCGTCCAGCTGCGGCAGGGCGCCGCCAAGCGGGACGGGGGCGAGACCCTGCCCAAGGTGCAGGCCCAGGAGCCGCTGGAGGGGGAGTGGGTCGGCGACCTGCTGGCCACCGCCGCCGGCAAGGTCCTGGACGAGCGGTTCACGCCGACATCCGGCCAGCACTGCACCCACTGCGCGTTCCGGGCATCGTGCAGCGCGCGCCCCGAGGGACGTCACGTGGTGGAGTGAGGAACGGCACCACACGTGCTGACCTGCACTTCCTCCACCCCGGTGGCCGATTCGGCATCCACTGTCAGTGGCCGCCGCTAGCCTCTCTGAGATGCCCGCCCGTATCACCGATCCCGATCAGCTCAAGGAGCTCCTCGGCATCCCGTTCACCCCGGAGCAGACGGCTTGCATCACCGCGCCGCCCGCCCCGCAGGTGATCGTGGCCGGAGCCGGGTCGGGCAAGACGACGGTGATGGCAGCCCGCGTGGTGTGGCTCGTCGGCACCGGGCAGGTCGCCCCCGAGCAGGTCCTCGGCCTCACCTTCACCAACAAGGCCGCCGGCGAACTCGCCGAGCGCGTCCGCAAGGCACTGATCAAGGCGGGCGTCACCGACCCCGATGTCATCGACCCGGACAACCCCCCGGGCGAGCCGGTGATCTCGACGTACCACGCCTTCGCGGGCCGCCTGTTGACCGACCACGGCCTGCGTATCGGCCTCGAACCGACCTCCCGCCTGCTTGCCGATGCCACCCGCTACCTGCTCGCCGCGCGCGTCCTGCGCGAGGCACCGGGGCCCTACCCGGCTCTGACCCGCTCCTTCCCCGACCTGGTCGGCGACCTCCTCACCCTCGACGCCGAGCTCGCCGAACACCTCGTACGGCCCGAGGAGCTGCGTGCGTACGACGCCGAGCTGCTGCACACCCTGGAGCGCACCAAGCTCACCAACGCCGACCTGCGCAAGGTCCCCGAGGCGGCCGCCGCGCGCCGCGAACTCGCGGAGCTGGTGGTCCGCTACCGGTCCGCCAAGCGCGAGCGCGATCTGCTCGACTTCGGCGACCAGATCGCCCTGTCGGCCACCCTCGCCGGGCTGCCGGAGGTGGGCCGCATCCTGCGCGACGAGTTCCGCGTGGTGCTGCTCGACGAGTACCAGGACACGTCGGTCGCCCAACGCGTCCTCCTGGCAGGCCTGTTCGGCGGCGGCACGGGCCACCCGGTGACCGCCGTCGGCGATCCCTGCCAGGCGATCTACGGCTGGCGCGGTGCCTCCGTCGCCAACCTCGACGACTTCCCCGAGCACTTCGCCCACTCCGACGGCCGTCCCGCCACCCGTCAGGCGCTCAGCGAGAACCGCCGCAGCGGCGGCCGCCTCCTCGACCTCGCCAACGGCCTCGCCGAGCCCCTGCGCGCCCTGCACGCGGGCGTGGAGGCCCTCCGCCCGGCCCCCGGCGCCGAGCGGGACGGCCTGGTCCGCTGCGCCCTGCTGCGCACCCACGCCGAGGAGATCGACTGGGTCGCCGACTCCATCGCCCATCTCGTACGCACCGGGAAGTCGCCCGGCGAGATCGCCGTCCTGTGCCGTACGGCGACCGACTTCGCCGAGATCCAGGGCGCGCTCGTCGCCCGCGACATCCCGGTCGAGGTCGTCGGCCTGTCCGGGCTGCTGCACCTGCCCGAGATCGCCGACCTCGTCGCCGTCTGCGAAGTCCTCCAGGATCCCGGCGCCAATGCCTCCCTCGTCAGGCTGCTGACCGGCCCGCGCTGGCGCATCGGCCCACGCGACCTCGCCCTCCTCGGCCGCCGCGCCCGGCTTCTCGTGTCGCACGCGCGCGTGGGGGCCGACGACGACCCGGACCGCCGCCTCGCCGAGGCCGTCGAGGGCGTCGACCCCTCCGAGGTGATCTCGCTCGCGGACGCCCTCGACACCTTCCTGGAGATGCCGTTCGAGGCCGAGAGGGAGGACGACGGGTTGCCGTTCTCGCCGGACGCGCGCGTGCGGTTCGCCCGGCTCGCCGCCGAACTGCGCGACCTGCGCCGCTCCCTGTCCGACCCGCTGATGGACGTACTGCACCGCGTGCTCGCGGTCACCGGCCTGGAGGTCGAACTGTCGGCGTCCCCGCACGCCCTGGCCGCCCGCCGCCGAGAGACCCTCTCCAACTTCCTGGACATCGCCGCCTCGTTCGCCGCGGGCGACGGCGAGGCCACCCTGCTGGCCTTCCTCGGCTTCCTGCGCACCGCCGCGCAGTACGAGAAGGGCCTCGACAACGCCCTCCCCGGCGGAGAGAACACCGTCAAGGTGCTCACCGCGCACAAGTCCAAGGGCCTGGAGTGGGACGTCGTGGCCGTCCCCGGCCTCGTCACCGGCACCTTCCCCAGCACGCAGGGCCGCGAGAAGTGGACCGCCCAGAGCAAGGTGCTGCCGCACGAACTGCGCGGCGACACCGACACCCTGCCGGACGTCGAGGCCTGGGACTCCCGGGGCCTGAAGGCCTTCCAGGAGGCCATGAAGGAGCACCAGCACACCGAGGAACTCCGCCTCGGCTACGTCACGTTCACCCGCCCCCGCTCCCTGCTCCTCGGCTCCGGCCACTGGTGGGGGCCCTCGCAGAAGAAGCCCCGCGGACCGTCCGACTTCCTCCAGGCGCTGTACGACCACTGCATCGCCGGGTACGGCGAGACCGAGGCCTGGGCGGACGAACCCGCCGAGGACGAGGAGAACCCGGCCCTGCACCGGGCGAACGCCGACCAGGTCTGGCCCCTGCCGCTCGACGACACGGCCCTCGCCCGCCGTCGGGCCGCCGCCGAGACCGTCCTGGCCCACCTGGAGGACCTCGCCTCCCACACCGACGGCCACCCGGCGGCCACGCACGACCCGGACACCTACGACGACCCGGACTGGCCTCCACCGCCGGACGACGACGCCCCCTATGAGGACGCCCTCTATGAGGACGACGCCCCCTTCGACGAGGGGGACATCCCACCGGAGGAGGACTCGGCCGACTGGGACGCCTGGACCGCGAACCGTCCCACCGTCCCGCACCAGGCGACGGCCCCGCACCTCACCGAGCCCTCCGGCGGCACGGAACTCCCGCGCGCCCACCCCTCGGCCCCTCAGGCCCAGGAGCCCGAGCCCTCCCACACCCGCCTCACCCCCGAGGACGCCCGCACCATCGCCTCCTGGGACCGCGACCTCGACGCCCTCACCGGCGAACTCCTGCGCGCCCGGCAGGGCGGCACCGACGTGCCCCTGCCGACGACCCTGACCGCGTCACAGCTGCTGCGCCTGGCCGCCGACCCGGACGGCTTCGCACAGGAGCTGGCCCGCCCCATGCCCCGCCCGCCGCAGCCGGCCGCACGCCGCGGCACCCGCTTCCATGCCTGGGTCGAAGCCCGCTTCGAGGAACTGACGCTGCCCATGCTGGATCCGGAGGAGCTGCCCGGCAGCGAGGCCGAGATCGCCGACGAACGCGACCTGGAAGCCCTGAAGGACGCCTTCGAGCGCACCGCGTACGCGCACCGCACGCCCTACCGCGTGGAGGCCCCCTTCCAGCTCGCGCTCGCCGGACGCGTGATCCGGGGCCGGATCGACGCCGTCTACCGGGAGGGCGACGGCGACGGGACGTCGTACGAGATCGTCGACTGGAAGACCAGCCCCACCCGCACCGCCGACCCGCTCCAGCTCGCCGTGTACCGGCTGGCCTGGGCCGAGCAGCAGGGCGTGCCCCTGGAGTCCGTCAACGCCGCGTTCGTCTACGTACGCAGCGGTGACGTCGTACATCCGCGGGACCTCCCGGACCGGGCCGCACTGGAGCGGCTGCTGACGGACGAGCCGTCGTGTGACGAACCGCCCAGCGAGGATGTCGGTGCGGGCCGATAGGCTCGTGACCATGAGCCAGTCCGTTGACAGTGCCGTCAGCGCCGTCCGCACGTACATCGAGCGGCACCGCGCCGCCTTCCTCGACGACCTCGCCGAGTGGCTGCGCATCCCGTCCGTATCGGCGCAACCCGACCACGCCCCCGACGTGCGCCGCAGCGCCGACTGGCTCGCCGCCAAACTCAAGGAGACCGGCTTCCCCGCGACCGAGGTCTGGCAGACCCCCGGCGCCCCCGCCGTCTTCGCCGAGTGGCCCGCCGACGACCCCGAGGCGCCCACGGTCCTCGTCTACGGTCATCACGACGTCCAGCCCGCGGCCCGCGAGGACGGCTGGGACAGCGACCCCTTCGAGCCCGTCATCCGGGAGAACCGCCTCTACGCGCGCGGGGCTGCCGACGACAAGGGCCAGGTGTTCTTCCACACACTCGGCGTCCGCGCCCACCTCGCCGCGACCGGCCGCACCGCCCCCGCCGTGCACCTGAAGCTGCTGATCGAGGGTGAGGAGGAGTCCGGCTCCCCGCACTTCCGTGCACTCGTCGAGGAGCACTCCGACCGGCTCGCCGCCGACGCCGTGATCGTCTCCGACACCGGCATGTGGGACGAGGACACCCCCACCGTGTGCACCGGCATGCGCGGCCTCGCCGAGTGCGAGATCCAGTTCCACGGCCCCGACCAGGACATCCACTCCGGTGCCTTCGGCGGTGCCGTACCCAACCCGGCGACCGCCGCCGCCCGTCTCGTCGCCGCGCTGCACGACGAGCACGCGCGCGTGGCGATCCCCGGCTTCTACGACGGCATCGTCGAACTCACCGACCGTGAGCGCGAACTCTTCGCCGAGCTGCCCTTCGACGAGGAACAGTGGCTGCGCACGGCCAAGTCGTACGCCACCGAGGGCGAGGCCGGGCGCACCACCCTGGAGCGCATCTGGACCCGCCCCACCGCCGAGGTCAACGGCATCGGCGGCGGCTACCAAGGGCCCGGCAGCAAGACGATCATCCCCTCGTCCGCCATGGTGAAGCTCTCCTTCCGGCTCGTCGCGGGCCAGGACCCCGACCGCATCGAGCAGGCCGTGAGAGCCTGGGCGGCCGATCAAGTGCCCGCCGGGATCCGGCACGAGATCACGTTCGCCCCCGCCACCCGCCCGTGTCTGACGCCGCTGGACCACCCGGCCCTGCAGTCCGTCGTCCGCGCCATGGGCCGCGCTTTCGAAAAACCGGTGCGCTTCACGCGCGTGGGCGGCTCGGGACCGGCCGCCGACCTCCAGGAAGTTCTCGGCGCGCCCGTGCTCTTCCTGGGCATCTCCGTCCCGTCCGACGGCTGGCACGCCCCGAACGAGAAGATCGAGCTGGATCTCCTCCTCAAGGGCGTCGAGACCAGCGCGTACCTGTGGGACGACCTCGCGGAGAACCGGCTCCATGCTCCCTGAGACTTCCGCCCCACCCGGAGATGTGCCCCGCGCGGGGCACACTGGAAAGGCCGCCCCGCACCGCCAAGCCGTCACCACCCGCCGCAGATCCCGTCGAACCGCTCGCCGAAACAATCCGCAGCACCGGGGGAGTTGGAAGCACCCGTGACCACCTGGACCGACCACACCGCCGATCGACCCATCTCGCTCACCGCCCCCAGCGGCATCGACCGCGCCGCACACCACCGGCTCGACGAGGCCTGGCTCGCGGCGGCATGGAGCCACCCCACCACCCGCTGCTTCGTGGTCTCCGGCGGCCAGGTCCTCATAGACGAGACGTCCGACGGGCGCACCGAAATCGTCATGACGCCCTCCTTCGAAGCCCCCCTCACCGAGGCACACCGCTACTTCCTCGGCATCGACGAGGACGGCGTCAGCTACTTCGCCCTCCAGAAGGACGCGCTCCCCGGCCGTATCGACCAGTCCGCACGCCCGGCCGGTCTGCGCGAGGCGGGCCTGCTGCTGTCAGCGCGCGACGCGGGCCTGATGGTCCACGCGGTCGGCCTGGAGAACTGGCAGCGCACCCACCGCTTCTGCTCCCGCTGCGGCGAGCGCACGGTCATCGCCGCGGCCGGCCACATCCGCCGCTGCCAGGCCTGCGGCGCCGAGCACTACCCGCGCACCGACCCGGCCGTGATCATGGCCGTCACGGACGACGAGGACCGCATCCTGCTCGGCCGCCAGGTCCACTGGCCCGAGGGCCGCTTCTCCACGCTGGCCGGCTTCGTCGAGCCCGGCGAGTCCATCGAACAGTCCGTGCGCCGGGAGGTCTTCGAGGAGGCCGGCATCACCGTCGGCCAGGTCGAGTACGTCGCCAGCCAGCCCTGGCCCTTCCCGTCCAGCCTGATGCTCGGCTTCATGGCCCGCGCGACCACGACCGAGATCAACGTCGACGGAGACGAGATCCACGAGGCCCGCTGGTTCTCCCGCGACGAACTGCGCGCCGCCTTCGACTCCGGCGCCGTCCTCCCGCCGTACGGCATCTCGATCGCGGCCCGCCTGATCGAGCTCTGGTACGGCAAGCCGCTGCCGACCCGCAGCACGTTCTGACACGCCGAAAGGCGGTCCCGAGCCGTCTCGGAGACCGCCTTCCGGCGTTGCGCGGTGCTGCGGTTACGCGCCGATCTTCTGCTTGACCTGGGCCAGCGAAGGGTTCGTGAGCGTCGAGCCGTCGGGGAAGAGCACGGTGGGCACCGTCTGGTTTCCGCCGTTCGCCTTCTCCACGAACGCGGCCGACGCCGGGTCCTGCTCGATGTTGATCTCGTTGTACGTGATGCCCTCGCGGTCCAGCTGGCTCTTCAGCCGACGGCAGTAGCCGCACCACGTGGTGCTGTACATCGTCACAGTGCCCGACATGTGTCTCGCGCTCCTCAGCGGCTCGGGGGACGGGTGGTCGCAGAGAGGGAACGTACGCGACCGGGCCACCATTCCCGCCGGGGGTATGCCCGCGGACGTGACGCCTGCCGCATTAGTACGACTACGGGTGCCTGCCTGTGGACAACCGACTCACCCGTCTCCGGCGACCTGGCAGCATGGCCGTGTGACAGCAGCAACGCACTCCACCCTTTTCCCGCAGGTACCGGACTCGGCCGACGCGGTGCTCGAAGGGCTCGACCCCGAGCAGCGCGAGGTGGCCACCGCCCTGACCGGCCCGGTGTGCGTGCTGGCGGGCGCCGGCACGGGCAAGACACGGGCGATCACCCACCGCATCGCCTACGGAGTGCGTGCCGGAATCCTCCAGCCGTCCACCGTGCTGGCCGTCACCTTCACCAACCGTGCCGCCGGGGAGATGCGCGGACGCCTGCGCCAGCTCGGCGCCGCCGGAGTCCAGGCCCGCACCTTCCACTCGGCCGCCCTGCGCCAGCTCCAGTACTTCTGGCCGAAGGCGATCGGCGGCTCCATGCCCCGGCTCGTCGATCGCAAGATCCAGCTGGTCGCCGACGCGGCCGCCGCTTGCAGCATCCGCCTCGACCGGGGAGAGCTGCGGGACGTCACCGCCGAGATCGAGTGGTCCAAGGTCACCCAGACCGTCCCCGCCGACTACGCGCCCGCCGCCGCAAAGGCCGGCCGCGAAATCCCCCGCCACCCGGCCGAGATCGCCCAGCTCTACGCCGCCTACGAGGACATCAAGCGCGGCCGCGCCCTCATCGACTTCGAGGACGTCCTGCTGCTGACCGTCGCCGTCCTCCAGGACCGGCACGACATCGCCGAACAGGTCCGCGCCCAGTACCAGCACTTCGTGGTCGACGAGTACCAGGACGTCAGCCCGCTCCAGCAGCGCCTGCTGGAGCTGTGGCTCGGCGACCGGGAGAGCCTGTGCGTGGTCGGCGACGCCAGCCAGACGATCTATTCGTTCACGGGAGCAACCCCGGACCACCTGCTCGACTTCCGCACCCGCCACCCCGGTGCCACCGTCGTCAAGCTGGTCCGTGACTACCGCTCCACCCCGCAGGTCGTCCATCTGGCCAACGGCCTGCTCGCCCAGGCCCGCGGTCGCGCCGCCGACCATCGCCTGGAGCTGATCTCCCAGCGCGCTCCCGGTCCCGAGCCCGGGTACACCCAGTACGACGACGAGCCCGCCGAGGCCGAGGGCGCCGCCCGTCGCATCCGCGAGCTCATCGCCGCGGGCACCCCGGCGAGCGAGATCGCGATCCTGTTCCGCACGAACTCCCAGTCCGAGACCTACGAACAGGCCCTCGCCGACGTCGGAGTGCCCTACCAGTTGCGGGGCGCCGAGCGGTTCTTCGACCGGCCCGAGGTCCGCAAGGCGGGCGTCGCCCTGCGGGGAGCGGCCCGCTTCGGCGGCAACGACTCCCTGCTCGATGACGCCGTCGACCTTCCCTCCCAGGTGCGTGCCGTGCTCTCCGGCGAGGGCTGGACGCCACGGCCCCCGGCGGGGTCCGGTGCGGTCAGGGAGCGGTGGGAGTCACTGGCCGCGCTGGTGAACCTCGCGGAGGACTTCGTCGTCGCCAGACCCGGCGCCACCCTCGGCGACCTCGTCGCGGAGCTGGACGAGCGGGCGAACGCCCAGCACGCCCCGACCGTCCAGGGCGTCACGCTCGCCTCCCTGCACTCGGCCAAGGGCCTCGAATGGGATGTCGTCTTTCTGGTGGGCGTCGCCGACGGCATGATGCCGATCACCTATGCGAAGACCGACGAGCAGATCGAGGAGGAACGCCGGCTCCTCTACGTCGGCGTGACTCGCGCTAGAGAACGGCTACATGTTTCCTGGGCGATGTCTCGCGCGCCCGGCGGTCGCCCGAGCCGCAAGCCGAGCCCTTTCCTCGACGGGCTGCGCCCCGGTTCGACCACCGTCGCCGGTCGCGCCGCAGCAGGTGGCGCCGGAGGCGTCGAGCGCGGCTTCACCACCACCGGCTCCACTGCCGTCGTGCCGCGACGCACGCAGCGCAGTCCGGCCCGCTGCCGGGTGTGCGGGCGCACCCTCACCGAGGCCGGCGAGATGAAGCTGATGCGCTGCGAGGACTGTCCCTCCGACATGGACGAAGGCCTCTACGAGCGGTTGCGCGAATGGCGCGCGGAGCAGGCGCAGCGCAGCGGCCAACCCGCCTTCTGCGTCTTCACCGACAAGACACTGATGGCCATCGCCGAGACCGTGCCCGACGACGACGGCGAGTTGGCGCGGATCCCGGGCGTCGGCATGCGCAAGCTCAAGCGCTACGGCGCCGATGTGCTGGCCATCTGCGCAGGCCGGGAGGGGCCGGGGGAGGAAGACGAGGACTGACTCGAACTCGTCGAAAAAATAGTTTGCGCATGCCCCAGCAATCCCCATAGGTTCTTAACCACGGCAGCGGAGGCCTTCTCGGAGGCCCCAATTCCGTGTTGTACTTGCATACCCGTCGGACTGGTTCATCCAGTCCCCCGAGACGCCGAGAGGAGGCGAGTCCAGTGATCAGCATCAACGCCAGCTCCATCAGCACCGTGAAAATGACCGATCGCTCGGTCGTCGCCTCCCTGTGCATGCTCGGCGCCTCGAACCTGGGCACCGGTCTGTCCGGCATTCGTGCCGCGCGTCCGGCGTCCTCCGTGTCTCCTGCGGGCCTTCCCGTGAGCGAGCGCAATGAGCGACCGACCAAGGCACTGGAAGCGGCAGTAGTGGCACAGGCGAAGGCCTATGCCTCTGCGGCGACCGGTGCCGGATTCCGGAAGCAGACGACGCAGCACCACCAGATGTGGGCCTTCCGTGGGCCAGAACCCTGGAGTGATCCAGCCTGATTGATCAGGCCGGCGCCTTCAGGGCCGCGGAACCCCATCCGGGATCCGCGGCCCTTTTGTTTGTCCCCGACCAGGGACGGCAGAGCGAAGGGGCCTCGGGACAAGAGCAGAACCCGGTACCAGCCGACCACCGGCCCAACAGGGCCGGACCGACCAGACGAGGAAGACCAACCGTGCAACTCGAAGCGCACGCCCCGTCCGTACCGCCTTCCGACACGATCCCCAAGCCCGGCCCCACGGAGGACTCCACCTTGACCCCGCTCACTCCGCTCACTGCGCTCACCGCGCTTGACGACGCCATCGAGAACCTCGGCGTGCCCGTCCCCTGCCGTTCCTACGACCCGGAGGTCTTCTTCGCCGAGTCGCCGGCGGACGTCGAGTACGCCAAGTCCCTCTGCCGCACCTGCCCGCTGATCGAGGCCTGCCTCGCCGGCGCCAAGGAGCGGCGTGAGCCCTGGGGCGTCTGGGGTGGCGAGCTGTTCGTCCAGGGTGTCGTCGTTGCCCGGAAGCGGCCGCGTGGTCGCCCGCGCAAGAACCCGGTCACGGCATGAACACCGCAGGAACGATCGACCGCCCCCATACGCACGACCCCAAGAAGCAGGCCCCGATGAAGCCGTCCACCAACGAGCCCGCAGGCTCCGCGACCGAAGACGTCACCACCACCGGCGCGATCGACTCGCGTCAGAACAGGACCCGAGAGATGCAACTCATCCCAGAAGCGCTCGCCCGTGCGCATATGCACGAGCGCCTGCAAGAGGCCGAGCGGGACCGCCAGGCCGTGCGCCTGGTGGCTGCCCGCCGGATGCAGCGCCGAGCGGAGCGTGCCTCGCTGCGCGCCCGTCGTGCGCTTGCCGTGGCCGTCATGCAGTGATCGAGAACACCTGAAGCGGTGGCCTCCCGACCAGGAGGCAACAGCTTTCCCGCGGGGGCCGGTCCGTCCGAACGGACCGGCCCCCGCGGTGCGTTGTGCCCGCCGATCGGCCGGTCACGGCGATATCGTCACCGGGTGACGAGTCTTCCCGGAGGCAGTGACAACAGCGGCTCCGCCACGGAGCCGACCTCCCTCGTGTGCGCCCGCTGCGGCACCCGGTCCCCGGACCCGCAGCCCACCTGGACCTGCTCCGTGGAGAACGGAACCCGCCAGTACTTCTGCGACACCTGCTCCCGGGACAACCTCAGGGCGATCGAGGGTCGGCTGGACTCGGCCTGGTGGTGAGCCGGCTCACGCCTCCGCGGCCGTCTCCTCCTCGTCCAGAACCTCCTGCGGTACAAACCCCGGCAGCCACTCCTCCAGTTCCTCACGCAGTCGTACCGTCGCGCCGAGCTGGCACAGCACACCGATCGTGCTGAGGGTCACACGGTGTATCAGGAGGTACGCCGGGGGAAGGTTGAGCTGCTTGCCCAGCTGGTATGCGGGGGAGCGGGGGTCGGCGACCCGGGCTGCCTGGCTGCGCATCCAGCCGCGGGCGAAGGTGAACTCATCGACGCGGGCCGGCTCGATGATCGGGAGGAGATAGTCGAGGACCGCGTCGGGGTCCAGCTCTATCGTCTCCTTGACGAAGCCCTCCGTGCACAGGAGTTCGTAGACCGCCTCCGCCTCGCCGTCGAGGGTCATGCGCAGGGAGTCGCCGATAGGGGTCGGCAGTCCGCCCGGGAGACGGTCGACCGTGCCGAAGTCCAGCACACCCAGACGCCAGTCGTCCTTGCCGTCCGGGCCGCCGGGCAGGAGACGGAAGTTGCCCGGGTGGGGGTCGGCGTGCAGGAGGCCGGTGCGGGCGGGGCCGGAGAAGAGGAAGCGGGCCAGGAGCTGGCCGGCGCGGTCGCGCTGGTCCTGGGTGCCGTCCGAGATGATCTCCGACAGCGGGGTGCCGTCGATCCACTCGGTGATCAGGACCTGCTCGCACTGGTGGACCACGCCGGGCACCATGAAGTCCGGGTCGTCCGCGAACTCATCGGCGTGGACCTGCTGAGCCTGGGCCTCCAGGTCGTAGTCCAGTTCCTCCGAGACCCGGTCACGCAGCTCCGCGATGAGGGGCTTGATGTCCATCCCCGGGATGAGTGGGCCCAACAGGCGGGCAAAACGGCTCAGTTGGTTGAGATCGGACAGCAGGGCCTCGCCGGCGCCCGGGTACTGCACCTTGACCGCCACCTCGCGGCCGTCATGCCACACCCCCCGGTGCACCTGGCCGATCGACGCCGCCGCGGAGGGCTTGTCCTCGAATTCGAGGAACAGGTCGTGCCAGTCCTCGCCGAGCCGCTCCGCCAGCACGGTGTGCACGGTGCGGGTCGGCATCGGCGGGGCCGCGTCCTGGAGCTTGGTCAGTGCCGCCCGGTAGGGGCCGGCGACTTCCTCGGGCAGCGCGGACTCGAAGACGGACATGGCCTGTCCGAACTTCATCGCCCCGCCTTTCAGCTCGCCGAGGACCTTGAACAGCTGCTCCGCGGTGCGTTGTTGCAGTTCGCGGCCGACGATCTCCGCGGACTCACCGACGATCCGCTTGCCGAGTCCCCAGGTCGCCCGCCCGGCGAAGCCGAGCGGGAGCGCGGCGAGCTTGGCGGTCCGGGTGACCGCCTTCCGGGGAAGATCAGACATGCGCCCTCCAGGTCCCAGCCAGCCGCGCCGCGTGTGTCGTACGGCGTAACTCCTTCGACGGTCGTTGCTCTGCCATTGTCTCGTGTGACTCCTCGTCCTCCGAGGAGTGTGCCCCTTTAGCTTTCTCCGCGGCGCCGCACGGGCATGCGGGATGGGCCCAGATCGGGCGCGCATGCCAGTGGAGGCCGGGCAGGGAGACCTCCCAGCGGGCCCCGGCGCTCGATGGCAGGTGGCCGTCCAGAAAGGCAAGTGCATGCGTGGCCGCGAGCCCGGCGACCGTGGTGGCCAGCGCCAGATCACAGGGTCCCACCTGCCGTTGTTTCCCCGAGCGCCACTGGGCCACCAGGCGCGGCCAGGCCGGATCCCGGTCCGTGCGCCCCTCGTGCAGACAGCCGGCGCAGCCGGTCTCCCCGGGCAGGACGAGGGGGCCGACCATGCCGGTTCCCTCGACTACACCGGCGTACAGATGAGGCGTACCGGAGGTGATCAGTGGTTCGGCGGTGGCGGGGACGGGTGCGTGCACGCCGACGTCGTCCCGTGGGGCGAGGACGACCAGGGAGAAGCCCGGGTCGCCGTCATCGGGCGGGGACTGCGGGCCACGGCGTGGCGGGCGGTCCGGTGCCGCCCGGCGTGCGGCCCGGCGAGCCGCGTCGGCCCTGCGCTCGCCGACCGACTCGGCGGGCAGCCCGCCCGGTGCGATGTCCCATGGCTCGACGAGGCCGCCGTCGAGCACGTCCACTTCGCCGACGCCCGCGCCCGACAGCAGGGAGGCCAGGACCGCTCCCACCCGGCCCGCGCCCCGCACCTGGACGCGCAGGGAGCGGCGGGCCGCCAGTTGTCGTAGGGCGTCGCCCGGTCCGGAGGTGGTCAGGGTCAGGGAGGCCAGATCGGGCCGCAGCCGGTCGAGGACCTCCTTCTTCCCGCGCAGTTCGTCGGCCGCCGGGCCGCCGCCCTGTGCGTCGTCGACGAGGCCGGCCCGCGCCAGCCGCTCCACCAGCTCGTCGACATGACCGTCCGGAAGATCCATCCGCCGTCCCTCTTCGCGCAGCAGCGGAAGTCCTCGCGTGCCGTTGAGCAGATCGAGAAAGCTGCCCGTCGCCGTGTCCATCGGACCCAGCGTCATCGCGTGCGCCGGTGTCATCCCGAACTGCACGGTGTTGAGGTCGCGCCAGCCGCGCCTGAGCGCGGGCTTCACCCTCGGATGCATGTCAGGCCCCCGTAGCCCCGTTAAAGATCCCCGTACGTCCTTGTACATCTCCGTACGTCCCCGTTCGTCGGTGGAGCTCTCAGTGATCCGCCGACGAGTGCCAGCATGCCCGCCCCTGCTGCCCGGCGCCGAAAGTTATCCACAGGTCGTGGATATTCGTCGTACAAAACAGACGCTCGGTGGGGGATCGGAACCGAACCGTCCCGGAGGCGGGACTTCCCGCATGTGCAGCGGGTAACGTCGGGGCGTGTCCGCAGACCCACTGCACCGCGCCGGAACTCCACAGCGCAGCACGACGAGCCCGCCACCGAGCGGCCCGGGGGCGAGCGTGATCGAGGTACGCCGGAGCGCCCGTCGACGCAGGACGGTCTCCGCTTACCGCGAGGGCGATCGCACCGTCGTGCTCATCCCTGCCCGGATGTCCGAGGCGGAGGAGCAGCGCTGGGTGAACGTCATGCTCGACAAGCTCGCCGCGCAGGAGAGCAAGCGACAACTCGGCGACACCGAACTCGCCGAGCGCGCCGAACGGCTGTCGGAGCAGTACTTCGACGGCCGGGCCTGCCCCTCCTCCGTACGCTGGGTCACCAACCAGAACACACGCTGGGGTTCGTGCACCCCCGCCGAGGGCAGTATCCGGCTCTCGCACCGTCTTCAGGGCATGCCCGAGTACGTCATCGACTACGTCCTGCTCCATGAGCTCGCGCATCTGCTCGTGCCCGGACACGGGCCCCGGTTCTGGCGCCTGCTGGAGGCGTATCCGCGGACCGAGCGGGCCCGCGGCTACCTCGAAGGGGTGGTCGCCGCCGACCGCCTGCCGCAACTGCCCGGCGCGCGCGACGAGTGACCGCCGCGGACCGCGGAGCGGCGAAGCGCCGTCGAGAGATGGTTGTGTACCGGGTCTGTACCGACTTCGTCCGGTGTCCGAGTTTGCCGTTAGCCTGACGCGACGCAATCGCATTCGGGATGGGGGACGGTCGTTACGCATGGCCAGGGAATTCCAACGCGGCCACAAGGCCAGGATCAGTGATCTCACCGCGGGCACGGATCTGTACGTAGGTGTGCAGATCTCGGGCCCCGGGCTGACCTTCGACATCAGCTGCTTCGGCCTCGACGCCGATGAACGGCTCTCGGACGAAGCCTACTTCGTCTTCTTCAACCAGCCGAAGTCACCCGAGGAGTCCATCCAGCTGCTGGGGGCGCAGGCCGGCGACACGGAGTCCTTCCGGGTCACGCTCGACCGGATCCCGCCGCAGATCCAGAAGCTGTCCTTCACGGCGACGCTCGACGGCGCCGGGCAGATGTCGCAGATCGCTCCCGGATACATCCGCATCGTCGCCGGCGGCGAGGAAGTGGCCCGGTACTCCTTCAACGGCTCGGAGTTCACCACCGAACGGGCCGTGATGCTGGGCGACTTCTATCTGAAGGACGTCTGGCGGTTCGCCGCGGTCGGTCAGGGCTTCGACGGCGGCCTCGACGCGCTGCTGAAGAACTTCGGTGGCGAGGTCCTCGAAGAGGAGACGCCCGAGCCGCCGCAGCAGGCTGCCCAGTCCGGCGCCGCTCCCGGTTTCGCCCCGCCCGCTCAGGCCTCCGCGCCGCCCGCCTTCGGCGCACCGTCCGCCCCGGCACCGGCCCCCGCGCCGCCGGCACCGCAGCCCGCCCAGGGCTTCGCGCCGCCGCCCGGAGCGACTCCGCCGGCAGCAAGCCCGCCCCCGGCGCCGGCGCCCGCACCCTCCGTGCACGCCGCGCCCACCATCATCGCCCCCATGACACCGCCCGGCGGCGCCCAGGTGCCGCCCCCGGGCCCCGTCCCCGCGCCCTACGGACAGCCCCCCGGCCAGACCGCCCCGCTGCCGCCCGGCTACGGACAGCCCCAGGCGCCGCAGGCACCCCAGGCCCCGACGCCGCCGCCCGGCTACGGACAGCCGACCCCGCCTCCGGGCTACGGACAGCAACCGCAGTTCGGCCAGGTCCCCGGACAGCAGACGGCCCCCTACGGCGGCGCCCCCCAGGGAACTCCGCAGGCACCCGGCGTGGCCGCCGCGCTCCAGCAGTTCAAGGAGACGCCCACCGGACAGCGCTGGACGCAGCAGAACAAGAAGATGGTCCGCGTCGACCTCGGCGTCGGCGGCCAGCCCGTGCTGGCCCGGCAGGGCAGCATGGTGCTCTACCAGGGCAAGGTCGACTTCAGCTACAAGGGCGCGGGCTTCGCCGGCCGGATCGCGGGCAACGCCACCGGCCAGGAGATGCAGCTGATGCGCTGTACCGGCCAGGGCCAGGTGTTCCTCGCCGAGAACTCCGCGATGCTGCACCCCATCGAGCTCCAGGGCGACGGCATCTGTGTCTCCGCCGAGAACGTCCTCGCCTTCGACGAGGGCCTTCAGTACGAGGTCCGCCGAGTCGAGGGACACGGCATCCCCGGAGGCGCGCTGTTCACGATGCAGTTCACCGGCACCGGCACGATCGTCGTCAAGACGCACGGCACACCCGTGGTGCTGCCGGTCACGCCCACGACGTTCGCCGACGCCAACGCCGTGGTCGCCTGGTCGTCCGCAGCCCAGGTGATCGTCTCCAGCCAGGTACGGATGCGCCGCAACGCCTACCCCGGCGACACCGGAGAGAGCGTGAACCTCCAGTTCCGGGCCGCTCCCGGCAACTTCATCGTCGTCCAGCCGTACGAGATCTGAGGGAGCCCGTCATGAACCAGCCACTCGCGGGCTTCGCCCCCGCACCCGTCACCGCCCGCATGGAGAACCACGGCAACCACATGCTGAAGGTCGCCATGCAGACCGGAAACGACCTCCTCGCGCGCGTGGGTTCGATGGTCGCCTACGAAGGGTTCGTCCAGTACGAGCCCAACCCGCCCGCCGTCCGTCAGATCGCCCGTGACTGGGCGACCGGCGAGGGCGCGCCCCTGATGAAGTGCTCCGGCGACGGTCTGCTCTACCTCGCCGACTACGGCGCCAACGTCGTCGTGATCAACCTCAACGGCGACGGGATCTCCGTCAACGCCACCAACCTGCTCGCCTTCGACGCCCACCTCACCTGGGGCGTGGAGCGGGTGAAGGGGCTGGCGAAGTTCGCCGGGCAGGGCCTGTGGAACACCAAGATCACCGGGCAGGGGTGGGTCGCGCTGACCTCCCGGGGCAAGCCGATCGTCGTCGACTGCGGCGGTGGCGAGGACGAGACGTACGTCGACCCGGACGCGCTCGTCGCCTGGTCCCCGAATCTCAAGGTGAAGGGCAAGCGCAGCTTCAAGGCGCAGTCGCTCATCGGCCGGGGCAGCGGTGAGGCCTTCCAGATGGCCTTCTCCGGCCAGGGCATCGTCGTCGTCCAGCCCAGCGAGGACAGCACCGACCGTCTCCGGGTCCGGGGCTGAGGGGGAGCACCACACCATGCAGAGTCCGCTTTTCGCCTACAACGACCAGCAGACCCAGGACCGTTGGAGCCTGCAGAACAAGCAGATGCTCCGCGTCACCCTGGAGGGCCACGACGACCTCCTCGCCCGCAAGGGCACGATGGTCGCCTACCAGGGCCTCGTCGAGTTCGACGCCGAGTACCAGAGCCGCGGTCAGGGACGCGCGCGTGCGCGCACCGGCGAGGGCCTGGACCTGATGCGCTGCCACGGGCAGGGCACGGTCTACCTCGCCAACCTCAAGCAGCACGTCCATGTGATGGACGTCGAGCAGGACGGGCTGACCGTCGACAGCAGCTACGTCCTCGCCATGGACTCCACGCTGCATCACGAGGTCATCGCCGTCGACAGCCTCTACGGCATCTCCGGCTCCGGGAAGTACCAGCTCAACATCTCCGGCCGCGGCAGGGTCGCGCTGATGACCTCGGGTGCCCCGCTGCTGATGCAGGTGACACCCGACAAGTACGTCAACTGCGATGCCGACGCCATCGTGGCCTGGTCGACCAGCCTGCGGGTGCAGATGCAGGCCCAGACGCACTCCTCCGGGATCTGGCGTCGTCGCGGCAACACCGGTGAGGGCTGGGAGCTCAGCTTCATGGGCAGCGGCTACGCGCTCGTCCAGCCCAGCGAGCTGCTGCCGCCGCAGAACGCTCAGATCGGCTCCGGCGCCGCCGCCCAGTTCGGCATGGGACAGCACGGGGCGCGGGGGCAGAACCAGGGCAACGTCTGGAGCTGACGGTCCAGGAAGCAGCAGACGTAAGGGGCGACCGCAATGGCGGGCGCCCCTTACACGTCACACGTCACGCATCCCGAGCTCACAGCCTGGCGCGGGTCGCTTCCAGCAGTCGTACGACCGACTCGTCCGCCACGGTCGCCACCTCGTCGTACCCGAACCAGCGCAGGTCGAGCGACTCGTCGCTGATGGCCTCCACGGCTCCGGCCGGAGCGAGCGCCGCGTACTGGACGTCGAGGTGCCAGGCGCAGGGCGTGTGATGGCGGTCGAGACGCACCGGGCCGCCCGGCAGCAGGGCCAGGCCCGCGATGCCCGACTCCTCCGTCGCCTCGCGCAGGGCGGCCGCCGCCAGCGTCTCATCGGCCGGCTCGCAGTGGCCGCCCATCTGAAGCCACATGCGCAGCTTCTTGTGGAGTGTCAGCAGCACACGCCCTCGCGACGGGTCGACCACCAGGGCACTCGCCGTGATGTGCCCGTCCCCGCAGGCCTTCCACAGGCCGTCCGGATGCGCCTCGAGATGGTCCAGATAGGTCCCGCGCAGCTCTTCCTGGTCCTCGTAGCCCTTCAGTACGAGGACCGCGTCGTCGTACAGGCTCACTCGGTGTCTTCGTCCTCGCCCTTGTCCCGCTTCTTCAGGTCGGGCTTGTCTGCGGCCTCGCCGAGCATCTTGTCCAGCTCGGAGAAGTCCAGCTGCTCGCGGTGCACGAAGCCGTCCGGGTCGTCCAGGTCGGATGCGGTGGGGAGCATGTCCGGGTGGGCCCACAGGCCGTCACGGCCGTCGACACCGCGCGCGTCCGTGAGCGAGGCCCACAGCCGGGAGGCGTCACGCAGGCGCCTGGGGCGCAGCTCGAGGCCGATCAGCGTGGCGAACGTCTGCTCGGCCGGACCGCCCGTGGCACGGCGGCGGCGCAGGGTCTCGCGCAGCGCGTCGGCGGACGACAGACGCGGTTTCGCGGCCGCGTGCACCACTGCGTCGACCCAGCCCTCGACGAGCGCGAGAGCCGTCTCCAGACGGGCCAGGGCGGCCTTCTGCTCGGGCGTGTCCTCCGGCTGGAACATGCCCTGCTGGAGGGCGTCCTGAAGCTGCTCCGGGTTCTGCGGGTCGAACTGGCCGACCACGTCCTCCAGCTTCGCGGTGTCGACCTTGATCCCGCGCGCGTACCCGTCGACCGCGCCGAACAGGTGCGAGCGCAGCCACGGCACATGCGCGAAGAGGCGCTGGTGGGCGGCCTCGCGCAGGGCGAGATACAGCCGCACCTCCTCCTTGGGCACGCCCAGGTCCTTGCCGAACGCCTCGATGTTCACCGGCAGCAGCGCGGCCTTGCCGGCCGGGCCGAGCGGCAGGCCGATGTCGGTCGAGCCGACGACCTCGCCCGCGAGGACGCCCACGGCCTGCCCGATCTGCGTGCCGAACATGGCGCCGCCCATGGATCGCATCATGCCGATCAGCGGGCCGGCCATGGCCTGCATCTCCTCCGGCAGGACGTCGCCCATGGCCGCGCCGACGCGCTCGGCGACCGGGTCGACCAGCTCCGTCCACGCGGGCAGGGTCGCCTCGACCCACTCCGCGCGGCTCCACGCCACGGCGGTGCCCGCGCCGGACGGCAGCGATGTCGCGTCGTCCAGCCACAGGTCGGCCAGGCGGACGGCCTCCTGGACCGCGGTGCGCTCGGCGGGGCCGACGCTCGCGTCCTTCGTGCCGTCCGACGTGCCCTGGGAGACCGTCTGGCGGGCGATCTGCTTGGCCATGTCCCAGTTCACCGGCCCGCCCTCGTACGAGAGCATCTGGCCGAGCTGCTGGAATGCGGCGCCCAGGTCGGTGGGGTTCAGCGAGCCGAACATGGCCGCGAACGGATTGTCCGCACCGGCGCCCGAGGCACCGGGCAGCCCGCCGAAACCGAACGGGTTGGCCGGGCCCTGACCACCACCGCTCTGCTGGTCCTTCTTCTTGCCCTCGTCGCCGTCGTCCGGCTCCTCCGGCGGAAGGCCGAATCCGAATGGGGTGTCACTCACGGGATTCCTCGGCTGTTAAGGCCACCGGTTGGCTCCGGCGGCACGACTGCCCGATAACACCACCCAGCGTAGACACCCGCGGCCGTTCGGGCCTCGGTGCTCCGCCGACACTTGGCCTGCGGCAGGATGGATGCACCTGGTACGCACGCGTCACTCGCGCTCGTACTGAAGACAACCGCTGGAGACGCCCGGTGAGTTCCCCAGATCCACAGGTTCGCGCAGCGCGAAACCACTCAACCCCGCCCGCCCCCGCCGTACGCGGGCCCGTCGTCGCGGTCACCGGCGCCGCGTCCGGGGTCGGCGCGCTGCTCACCGAGCGGCTCGCCGCGTCCGAGGAGATCAAGCAGGTCATCGCCATCGACGAGCGGCGCGGCGAGTGCGCGGCCGCCCAGTGGCACATCCTCGACGTGCGGGATCCGGCGATCGCGGACAAGCTGCGGGGCGCGGACGTGGTGGTGCATCTGGCGCTCGACCTGGATCTGGAGACCGATGGCGCCGCCCGTACGGCGTACAACGTACGGGGGACACAGACCGTGCTGACCGCGGCCGCGGCGGCCGGTGTGCACCGGGTGGTGCTGTGCACGTCCGCGATGGTCTACGGAGCGCTGCCGGACAACGAGCTTCCGTTGGCCGAGGACGCGGAGCTGCGGGCCACGGCCGAGGCGACCGGCGTCGGGGATCTGCTGGAGATCGAGCGGCTCGCGCGGCGGGCTCCACGGGCGCATCCCGGACTCAATGTCACCGTCGTACGGCCCGCAGTGCTCGTCGGGGGCACCGACACCGCGCTGACCAGGTATTTCGAGTCGCCTCGGCTGCTGGTCGTCGCCGGTTCCCGGCCCGCCTGGCAGTTCTGCCATGTCGAGGATCTGTGCAGTGCTCTGGAGTACGCCGTTCTGGAGAAGGTCGACGGGGAACTGGCCGTCGGATGCGACGGGTGGCTGGAGCAGGAGGAGGTCGAGGAGCTGAGCGGGATCCGGCGGATGGAACTGCCGTCCACCGTCGCGCTGGGGGCGGCCGCCCGGCTGCACCGCATCGGGCTCACACCGTCTCCGGCGGGGGACCTGGCGTACACGATGTATCCGTGGGTGGTGAGCGGGAGCCGGCTGCACGAGGCCGGATGGCGGCCGCAGTGGACGAACGAAGAGGTGCTGGCGGAGCTGTTGGAGGAGGCTGCCGGACGCCACACGGTCGCCGGACGGCGGCTGGGTCGCAAGGACGCGACCGCGGCTGGGGCCGCGGGGGCGACGGTGGCGCTGCTGGGTGCGGCGGCCGTGGTGCGACGGGCGCGGAAGGCCCGGCGGCGGGTCTGAGGGGCGGGTCTGAGGGGGGAGCCCCGCAGGAGTTCCGGGTTGTCAGTGGCGTGGGGCACGATGGAGGCATGGCACCCACGAACGACCATCCCGGTGAGCAGGCAGCGCAGGATCCCGTCAAGCTGATAGCCATCCGGGAGACGGCCCTCTCCCTCGACGAGGTCTTCCGGGCCGTCGGGGACGACGCGGCCGGTGGCACCGCCCTTTTCGTGGGGACCGTGCGGAATCACGACGGGGGTGCCGATGTCGATGAGCTCGGGTACTCCTGCCACCCCAGTGCCGAGGCCGAGATGCGGCGGATCGCCGAGAAGGTCGTCGCCGAGTATCCGGTGCGGGCGCTCGCGGCCGTCCATCGGGTCGGAGACCTCAAGGTGGGGGACCTCGCCGTCGTCGTCGCCGTGTCCTGCCCGCATCGGGGTGAGGCCTTCGAGGCCTGCCGGAAGCTCATCGACGACCTCAAGCACGAAGTGCCGATCTGGAAGCACCAGAAGTTCTCGGACGGTGCCGAGGAATGGGTCGGCGCCTGCTGACCGGACCCCCGCCTCCCTCCGGTTGCGTAACCTGCCCCCCGGCGTGAGCGTTGTCACGGCAGATGGTTAATCTGCTGATCAGTCAGTTGCGGTCACGCATTGGGGCTGGGAGGACGGCATGGCGGCGCTCGCCTGGTTGCTGATTCCGTTTGTGGCTGCGATCGCCGCCGGTCTGTGGGGCAGTTGGGCCAACCGGACCCGAAAGGCGCGCAGCGACGGGCCCGAGCTCGACGGGTACGCGCGTTTCCGCGAGGCCATGGAGAAGCCCCCCACCCGTACGTGACGGGGGCGGCCGCCCGGACGGACGGCCCTGACGGTCCGCTGACAGGAGCGTCCCGTACTGTCGTTCCATGCCACGCCGCACTGCGACGATGCTCGCCTCCACCCTGATACTGATCGCGCTCCTGTGCGCGGGAGTCTTCATCACCGTGCCGTATTCGGAGATGTCACCGGGGCCGACGGTGAACACGCTCGGGGACCACGACGGTGAGCCGGTGCTCCAGATCGACGGGCGCAAGACGTACGCGACGAGCGGGCATCTGAACATGACCACCGTGCGGGTCACCAGCGCCGACTACCGGATGAACCTCGTCGAGGCCGTCTACGGCTGGCTCGCGCACGACAACAAGGTCGTGCCGCACGACACGCTCTACCCGGACGGCAAGACCGAGGAGCAGTCGACCCAGGAGAACGCCGAGGAGTTCAGCCAGTCCCAGGAGAGCGCCAAGGTCGCCGCCCTGAAGGCGCTGAAAGTACCGGTGCAGTCCTGGGTGATCGTCTCGACCGTCCTCAAGAACTCCCCGGCCGAGGGCAAGCTGCACGCCGGCGATGTGATCAAGGCGGTCGACGGCACGGCCGTGAAGAAGCCCGAGGACGTCGCCGAACTGGTGACGAAGCACAAGCCCGGTGAGGACGTCGACTTCACCATCGTGCCCGCCGAGGAGCAGGCGGCCGCCGAGAAGGAGCAGCGGGCGGCGACCAAGACCGACAAGGTCACGATCACGACCACGAACTCCGCCGACACCGGCGAGAACCGCGCCATCGTCGGGATCTCCGCCGGGACCGACCACACGTTCCCGTTCACCATCGACATCAAGCTCGCCGACGTCGGCGGACCGAGCGCCGGTCTGATGTTCGCGCTCGGCATCTACGACAAGCTCACGCCGGGCAGCCTCACCGGCGGGACGTTCGTCGCCGGCACCGGCACCATCGACGACGCCGGCAAGGTCGGCCCGATCGGCGGCATCGAGATGAAGACGGTCGGTGCCCGCGAGAAGGGCGCCCGGTACTTCCTGACGCCCGCCGACAACTGCGCGGCCGCCGCCGACGACACCCCCAAGGGCCTCACCCTGGTCAAGGTGAACACCATCGACGACGCCCTCGGCGCCCTCAAGGACATCCGCAGCGGCGACACCGCCGACCTGCCGAAGTGCAGTACGAAGTAGCCGACCGAGCTACTCCTCGAACGTCGCCGCCAGCGCCTCCGCCAGCCCCGGCACCAGTTGGGAACCCGTGAGGACGTCCGTCGGGGAGTCCTTCTCGCGCAGCCGCAGAGCCGAGTCGCGTGCGCCGTCCCGCAGCACCGCGACCGTCATCCGGACCTCCTGGCGGTCGGGATGGTCGGCGACCCACCGGGCGAGCTTCTTCTCACCGAGGCCCTCCGGAACGGACGCCTCCGCGGACGGCGGCAGCATCAGGCGTTCCACGGTGAGCGCACAGCCGACCACCGCGTCGGGCCAGGCGATGGTGCCGAGGAACTCGTCGAGCTGCTTGCCCGCCGGAATCTCGTCCTGCTCGATCGGGGTGAGACCGGTGGCCTCGGGTTCGTCCTGAAGGCCGAGCCGGTCCGCGAGCGAGGGCTGTTCGGCCCGGAGCCGGGCGGTGTCGACGAGGGCGAAGAGGCGCGCGGGCTGGTCCCAGCCGAGGCCGGACACGTACTCGTCGATCTCGAGTACGGCCCGGGTCAGAGGGCTCGCTGCCATGGGAGTGTTGGACATGGTCACAATCCTGCCTCGTTCCCTACCGGAATCGGGAACCGAGTAAAGCGTGAGTAAGTTGCATAGGTGAGGGCCTACGATCACGTGGCCCTTCGGACGGCCCGTGAACTCGGGGGCCCGACAGACCAACAGCGAACTTCGAGGTGCGCACCTTGGCTTTCCAGATGCCGGACCGCGGCGGAGGCCCGACGGGGCCGCGGATCAGAGTGGGCCGCCCGTCGCGGCGTGTCCGGACCCTGCTCATGACGCTGGGCGTCCTTGCCGTTCTCGGCATGGCGTTCACCATGTTCGCGGGCTTCTGGACCGACTGGCTCTGGTACCGGTCGGTGAACTACTCGTCCGTGTTCACGACCACGCTGTGGACCAAGATCGGACTGTTCTTCGTCTTCGGTCTGCTGATGGCTCTCGCGGTCGGCTTCAACATCTGGCTGGCCCACCGGCTGCGCCCGCCGCTGAGCGCCATGTCGATGGAACAGCAGAACCTCGACCGCTACCGGATGGGCATCGCGCCGTACAAGAGGTGGCTGCTGCTCGGCATCACCGCCCTGGTCGGTCTGATCGCGGGCGCGTCGGCGTCGGGGCAGTGGCGGACCTGGCTGATGTGGGTCAACGGCGTGCCCTTCAACCAGAAGGACCCGCAGTTCCACCTCGACGTGGCCTTCTACGCGTTCGACCTGCCCTGGTACCGCTTCCTGCTCGGCTTCGGCTTCGCCGCCGCGATCCTCTCCCTGATCGCCGCCGCGCTCACCCACTACCTCTACGGCGGGCTGCGCATCACCAGCCCGGGCGCGCGCGCCACCGCCGCGGCCACCAGTCATCTGTCGGTGCTCATCGGCATCTTCGTCGCCCTGAAGGCGGTCGCGTACTGGCTCGACCGGTACGGCCTCGCGGTGAAGTCCAGCGACTTCAAGGCGACCGACAACTGGACCGGCCTGAGGTACGTCGACGCGAACGCCTATCTGCCCGCCAAGACGATCCTGTTCTGCATCGCCGTCATCTGCGCGCTGCTGTTCTTCGCCACCCTGTGGCGGCGCACCTGGCAGCTGCCCCTGATCGGCTTCGGTCTGATGGTGCTGTCGGCGATCCTCATCGGCGGTCTGTATCCGGCGATCGTCCAGAAGTTCCAGGTCCAGCCCAACGAGCAGGCCAAGGAAGCGCCGTACGTCACGAAGAACCTCGAGGCGACGCGCCAGGCGTACGGCATCGACAACGCCAAGGTCACCGACTACAGCGGTGTCAGCAAGACCGAGGACAAGACCAAGCTGCGGGACGACGTCGATGCCACGGCAAGCGTCCGCATCATGGACCCGAACATCGTCTCGCCCACGTTCCAGCAGCTCCAGCAGATCAGGAACTACTACGCGTTCCCGACCAACCTGGACGTCGACCGCTACAGCGAGAACGGCAAGGACCAGGACACGGTCATCGGTCTGCGTGAGCTGAACCTCAACGGCATTCCGAAGAACAACTGGATCAACGACCACTTCCGCTACACCCACGGGTACGGCGTGGTCGCGGCCAAGGGCACCGAGGTCGACGCCGAGGGCCGCCCGGTGTTCACGGAGTCCGACCTGCCGTCCAAGGGCGACCTGGGGACGTATCAGCAGCGGGTCTACTACGGCGAGAAGACGAGCGAGTACTCGATCGTCGGCGGTCCCCAGAAGGAGATCGACTACTCCGACGACAGCGGCGAGAAGACGTACAGCTACGAGGCAAAGAGCGGCGTCAACCTCGCCAACCCGGTCAACCGGGCGGCCTACGCGGTGGCGTTCAGCGAGCCGCAGATCCTCTACTCCGGTGCGATCGGCGAGGGTTCCCGGATCCTCTACAACCGCACGCCCAAGGAGCGCGTCGAGGCGGTGGCGCCCTGGCTGACCATCGACGGCGACGCCTATCCGGCGGTCGTGAACGGCAAGATCCAGTGGATCGTGGACGCGTACACGACGACGAACGGCTATCCGTACGCGTCCCGTACGACGCTCGGTTCCTCGACGGCCGACTCGCTGACCGCGACCAACAACTCGCGCGCGGTGGTGGCCCAGCAGAACCAGGTCAACTACATCCGCAACTCGGTGAAGGCGACCGTCGACGCGTACACCGGCGAGGTCAAGCTCTACCAGTGGGACACCGAGGACCCGGTCCTGAAGACCTGGATGAAGGCGTTCCCGGGCACGGTGGAGTCCAAGAGCGACATCTCCAAGGACCTGATGGCCCATCTCCGGTACCCGCAGGACCTGTTCAAGGTCCAGCGTGAGCTGCTGACCCGCTACCACGTGGAGGACGCGGACACGTTCCTCAGCGGCAGCGAGGTGTGGCAGGTGCCGGACGACCCGACCAACAAGTCGGGCAACGCGGTACCGCCGTACTACCAGAGCCTGAAGATGCCCGATCAGCAGGCGCAGGCGTTCTCGCTGACGACGACGTTCACGCCCAACGGACGGGACAACCTCAGCGCGTTCATGTCGGTCGACGCCGAGGCGGGCACCAGTGACTACGGCAAGATCAGAGTCCTGAAACTGCCGACGAGTACGACCGTCAACGGACCCAAACAGGTCCAGAGCCAGTTCAACTCCGAACAGGACATCGCCGAGCAGATCAGGCTACTGCAGGGCGGCGACTCCGAAGTCGAGTACGGCAACCTGCTGACGGTTCCACTCGACGGGGGACTGTTGTACGTCGAACCCGTCTACGTCCGTGGTGGCGGACTCAAATATCCACTGCTGCGCAAGGTGTTGGTGACCTACGGCGGCAATACCGCCTTCGAGGACACGCTCGGCGAGGCCCTGAACAAGGTCTTCGGAGCGGAGGGCGCGCCGACCGAGCCACCGGACGAGGGCGGGGATACGACGACTCCGCCACCGACGTCCACCAACCCGACCGTCCAGGAGGCGTTGAACGACGCCCAGGAGGCCTTCGACGCCGGCCAGGAAGCCCTGAAGAAGAACGACTGGGAGGCGTACGGCAGGGCGCAGAAGGACCTCGAGGACGCGTTGCAGCGGGCCGAGGAAGCGCAGGCGCAGGCCGACAAGACCGGCGGCGGGAACAGCGGCTCCAGCCCCAGTCCCAGCGGCAGTCCGAGCGGCAGTCCGAGTCCCAGTGGGAGCCCGGACACCAGTTGATCGAGTCCGTCCCGCGCCGTGATACGGTTGCCGAACAACGGCGCGGGGTGGAGCAGCTCGGTAGCTCGCTGGGCTCATAACCCAGAGGTCGCAGGTTCAAATCCTGTCCCCGCTACTGAAGTCGAAGGCCCGGATCCTTAAGGGATCCGGGCCTTCGACGTGTGTGCGAACGCATGTGCCGACATGTGGGATGGCCCCGCCGCCGTGGGGAGTTGAGGGATGTGTGTTTGACTTGTCGTTCTGTGGGCATGTCGACAAAACGCTGAAGTGACCTCACTGGCTGCGGTATACCAGGTGTACCCAGGTTGCAGGTGGTGCGACGATGGACGTTATGGGGGACAAGGCAACTCTGTTGGAGACAGGGCGGTTTGGGGAGCCTGCCGACGTTTCGCAGTCGACGGGCGAAATGTCCGTGCCCGGAATCCCCCGGCCCGCGACCGGACTCACGCAGCCGGTGGGCGACTTCGAGCAGCAGGCGACCGACTTCGAGCGTCGTGTGAGCGATTTCGTTCAGTCCGCGGACCGGGACGAAACCGGTGAGGCCGCCGAGGAGGCCCGCCAGCGGCTCGCCGCCGAGACGGGCGACGTCGAGGCGATGAGCGTCCTCGGTGCCATGCTGCTGCGCCGCGGTGATCTCGACGGAGCCGAAGCCCATCTGCGTGCCGCCACCGCCGCAGGCGACCGGGCCGCCGCCAACAACCTGGGTGTCCTCCTGCACCAGCGGGGGTACGCCGACGAGGCCGCCGGCTGGTGGCGCATCGCCGCCGTCGCCGGGTCCGCGGCGGCCGCGCACGCCCTGGGCCGTCACCACCGGGAGCGCGGCGACGAGCCCGCCTCCGAGTACTGGCTGCGCCAGTCCGCCGAACAGGGCCATGCCCTCGGCGCGTACGCGCTCGCCGACCTGCTGGAGCACCGCGGCGACGACGGAGCCGAGGCCTGGATGCGGGCCGCCGCCGAGCGGGGGCACCGGGAGGCGGCATACCGGCTGGCGCGGACGATCGATCGCAACGCCGTGAGCGAGGGGGAGAACGGCTCGGACGACGGCGTTGGCGCCTCCCTCGTGGCGGAGGCCGAGCAGTGGTACCGGCAGGCCGCCGCGCGCGGACACCGGCGGGCCGCGCTGCACCTCGGGGCGATCCTGGAGAAGCGCGGTCAACTCAAGGAGGCCGGG
This sequence comes from Streptomyces sp. NPDC051963, assembly GCF_044593495.1. Classification (NCBI taxonomy): domain Bacteria; kingdom Bacillati; phylum Actinomycetota; class Actinomycetes; order Kitasatosporales; family Streptomycetaceae; genus Streptomyces; species Streptomyces sp. NPDC051963. The sequence continues at coordinate 166,232 of NZ_JBIUCC010000007.1, forward strand.
CGCTGGTATCTGACGTCCGCCAAGGACGGGGAGGCGCGGGCCGCCTGCGCGCTCGGGTTCCTGCTGCGGGACGCCGGCGACTCCGAGAGCGCCGCCGTGTGGTGGCTGCGGGCCGCCCAGGACGGCGACGGCAACGCGGCCAACGCACTGGGCGCGCTGCACGCCGAGCGCGGCGAGACCCAGACCGCCGAGCGGTGGTACCGGGCCGCGATGGACGCCGGTGACGTCAACGGCGCGTACAACCTCGGGCTGCTCTGCGCCGAGCAGGGCAGGACCGCCCAGGCCGAGCAGTGGTACCGGCGTGCGGCGTACGCAGGGCACCGCGAGGCGGCGAACGCGCTCGCGATCCTGCTGCTCCAGGGCGGCGACACGGCGGGCGCCGAACCGTGGTTCTCCAAGGCCGCGGAGGCCGGGAGCGTGGACGCGGCGTTCAACCTCGGGATCCTGTACGCCGGGCGGGGTGAGGACGGGGTCGCGCTGCGGTGCTACGAGCGTGCCGCGGCCGCCGGGCACACGGAGGCGGCGCTTCAGGTCGGTATGGCGCGGCTGCGGGAGGGGGACGAGCGGGCGGCCGAGCGGCATCTGAGGTGTGCGGCGGGCGGCGGCAGCGCCGAGGCCGCGTATCGGCTGGCGACCGTGCTGGATGCGCGGCGGCCGCCCGAGCCCGCGCATGAGCTCGGGGAGCCGGTGCGGGAGCGGACCGAGTGCGAGGAGTGGTACGAGCGGGCGGCGTCCCAAGGGCACCGTCGGGCGCAGGTGCGGGTCGGAATGCTGGCCGCCGCGCGGGGCGATGTGGTGGAGGCGGCCCGGTGGTACCGGGAGGCCGCCGAGGCCGGGTCCCGCAACGGGGCGTTCAATCTCGGGCTGCTGTTGGTTCGGGAGGGGAGTGAGCCCGAGGCGGCGGTGTGGTGGGCTCGGGCCGCCGACGCGGGGCATGGGCGGGCGGCGTTGCGGCTTGCCCTGGTCTACGCGCGTCGTGGCGAGCTCGCGGAGGGGAAGCGCTGGGCGGATCGGGCGGTGACGCTCGGGCCGGCCGAGGTGTCCGAACGGGCGAGGCGGTTGCGGGACGCTCTGCGGGAGGAGCTGTCGGCGTGACGCCGCGCCTGCCCTCCACCCCCCCAGCTCAGCGGCGCCGTAAAGCGATTTGCCTCTGTCCGCGTCCTTGACGTAATGTTCCATTCATCGACGCGGGGTGGAGCAGCTCGGTAGCTCGCTGGGCTCATAACCCAGAGGTCGCAGGTTCAAATCCTGTCCCCGCTACTGAAGGCCCAGGGCCCGGATCATTTGATCCGGGCCCTGGGTGTGTGTCAGGGGCGATGGCCCACTGCCTCCTCGTAGAGGGACCGGTCCACCGTCCGGGATTCCGGTAGGGGATCGCCGTCCGCGACGCCCTGGGCGCCGTACGCGGACTGGAGGCGGTCCGTCGTGCCCGCGCGGATCTCCCAGTCCATGCGGAGGGACGGCGTCGATTCGAGGATCTCCTGGTCGGCCTTCAGAAGATTCGCCAAGTATGTGACGAAGGTCGCATTCTTCTTGTAGTCGGATGCGAAGTACGAGTTCACCGTGCGGATGTAGGCCCGGATCAGGGCCACCCCCGCGTCCACGTCGTCGTTCAGCAGGCTCGGGCCGTACAGCATGCCGCCCAGGGGCTCGCCGAGGGGCTGGCCGCCCAGGAAGGCGTATCCGGGCGTGCCGTCGACCTTGCGCCAGACCGGGTCGAGGAGCCAGGCGGAGTCGACGCCACCGTTCTGGAGGGCGGTGAGGACGTCGGCGGAGCCCAACTGCTGGTACTGGATCTTGTCCAGGCCGCCGCCGTGCTGCTCCAGGGCCTGCTCCATCGGGTACGCGATCACCGAACCCTTGCCGATCATCGTGCCCAGCTTGCGGCCGGCCATGGCCACCCGGTCCGCGCTCTCGCCGTCCTTCAGGCGGACCCAGAGGCCGCTCTTCGACTCGGGGTCGGGGGAGAAGTTCCCGGCGACCCACTTGATGTCGAAGCCGCCCCGCAGTCCGTTCATCACCGCCGCCTCCGGGGCCGCCCAGAGCGCGTCGATCTCGCCCTTGGCCAGCAACGGCAGCGCGTCCGGCGTCGGCAGCACCTTCAGGGTGACGTCCAGGCCCTCCCGCTTGAACTCGCCCTTGTCGAGGGCGACTTGCAGCGGCGCCACATACTCCGCGCTCAGCGTCCCCGTCGCGATCGTCAGCTTCCGTGGCTCGGACAGCGGCCGGGGCTGAGGAGACCCCGGCTCGCAACGCGCCGGTTGTCGCTTCGGAGACATGTCGGCAGGGTCGGTCCAGGACGTGTCCCCGCAGCCCTGCACCGGGCGGATCGTGCGTGACGCCGCCGCCTGACGGGGTTCCGAGCGGGACGAGGAGGACGCCGAGCAGCCCGCCGACGCCAGCAGACCGGCAACGACGACCATGACACCGTACGGACGAAGTCTCATGACTGCCCCCGTCCCCGGTCCCGTGGCGCCCATGGTGTGAGCAACCGGCCCACGACACGCACCAGTTCGGAGAAGAGCACGCCCAGGACGGCCACGCAGACGATGCCGACGAACATGACGTCGTTCTGGAAGAGCGCGCGGGAGTCGAAGATGAGGTGGCCCAGGCCGTTCGTGGCGGCGATCTGTTCCGACGCGACGATGACGAGGACCGCCACGCCCGCCGCGATCCGCGCGCCGACCAGGACCGCTGGGAGGGAGGCGGGCAGCAGGACGTGCCGGAACATCTGCCAGGGCGAGGCCCCGAAGACCTGGCCCGCGTCGCGGTGGCCGGAGGGGATCGACATGACCGCGGACATCGTCGAGATCCAGACGAAGAAGAAGACCGTCGCCGCCACCAGGGCCACCTGCGGTCCCTCGCCCAGGCCGAACATGTTCAGGAAGATGGGCAGCAGGGCCAGCTTCGGTACGACGTACAGGGCGTCCAGGAGCGGCTCCAGGGCGGCCCGTACCAGCGACAGGGAGCCCATCAGCAGGCCCAGGGCGTAGCCTGCCGCGGTGCCGACCGCGTAGCCCGCCAGGACGCGTTTCAGGGTCGCCCACACGTCCGGCCACAGGTCGCCGGCCGCGGCCCGGTCCCAGCCGTCCGCGAAGATGGTGGACGGGGCCGGGTAGACGCGGTCGTCGATCCAGGCCCGGGTGGCGGCCAGTTGCCAGAGCAGGACCAGCAGGACGGGGACGGCCACAGCCAGGGACAGTTCCAGGGCGCGTCGGCGGCGGTGGGTGCGTACGGGATGGATTTCGTGCGGGCCCGGCGCGCGGACCAGGACCGATTCCCGTTCGGGAGCGATCGTCGTCATGCCGGCACCGCCTCCTTTCGCAGCAGGTCCCACAACTCGGTCTTCAGAGTCGTGAATTCGGGGGCGGAGCGGATGTCGCCGGTGCGCGGGCGCGGGAACGGGGGGTGGCGTTCGGCGATGAGCCGCCCCGGACGGGCCGACATCACCAGGACGCGGTCCCCGAGGACGATCGCCTCCTCCAGGCTGTGGGTGATGAAGAGGGTCGTCGTCCTCAGCGACTGGGTGATGCCCAGGAGTTCGTCCTGGAGGATCATGCGGAGCTGGGCGTCGAGTGCGGCGAACGGCTCGTCCATGAGGAGGAGTTCGGGTTCCACCGCGAGCGCCCGGGCGATCGCGACACGTTGGCGCATGCCCCCGGAGAGGGTCGCCGGGTAGGCGTCTGCGAAGTCGGCCAGGCCCATGCGGGCCAGCCAGGACTCGGCGCGCGCGTTCGCCTCGCGGCGCGGGACGCGCTGGATGTCCAGGCCGAAGCGGACGTTCGCGCGGACGGTCTTCCAGTCGTAGATGCCGTAGTCCTGGAAGATCATGGCGGCCGGGCGAGGGGTGGAGGTACGGATCTCCAGGCGGCCCGTGCTCGGGCGGAGCAGGCCGGCGGCGATCCGCAGCAGCGTGGACTTGCCGCAGCCCGAGGGGCCGACGAGGCAGACGAACTCGCCGGGGGCGACGGCCAGATCGAGGGGGCCGAGGGCGTGGACGGCCCCGGGGCCCCGGCCGAAGGTTCTGGTCAGATCACTGGACTTGAGTTTCGGATACGGCTCTCCCACGGTGTCTCCTCGCGGAGTGCGGAACGGACTGGTGGGCGCCGCCGACGATATGACGACCCGTCAGATACGGGAAGGTCGTGCGCAGCAGAAAACCCCCGGCACTGGATCAGTGCCGGGGGCTCGCAGCAGTACGTATTACGCCGTTGTGTTACGCCGTCGCGCAGTTGGGGCACAGCCCGCGGTACGTCACCTCGACGTCCGAGACCGTGAAGCCGAAGCGCTCCGAGTCGGGGAGGTCGGCCAGCGGGTTGCCGGTGGGGTGGACGTCCCGGATGGAACCGCAGTGGGCGCAGACCAGGTGGTGGTGCGGTTGGTGGGCGTTCGGGTCGTACCGCTTGGCGCGCTTGTCGGTGGCGACCTCCAGCACCTCGCCGAGGGAGACCAGCTCGCCCAGGGTGTTGTAGACGGTCGCCCGGGAGATCTCGGGCAGCTTGGTCACAGCTCGCGCGTGGACCTCGTCGGCCGTCAGATGGACGTGTTCGCCGTCGAGGACCTCGGCCACGACGCGCCGCTGCGCGGTCATCCGCCAGCCGCGGCCGCGCAGTCGTTCCAGAAGGTCGCTCATGCGGACCAGCTTAACAGCAGGGGACCAGAATCCGAATAGGTGTGAATTTGGAGCACTGCTTGATTTGGATTAAGTCCAATGTAGGATCGGTTCAGAACGGCTCGGGGGCAGAGGAACGGCTCAGGGGCAGAACCGACGCAGGAGGCGCACGTGACGCAGGGACCGCTTACCACGGAGGCCGGTGCTCCGGTCGCCGACAACCAGAACAGTGAGACCGCGGGCATCGGCGGCCCGGTCCTCGTCCAGGACCAGCTCCTGCTGGAGAAGCTGGCCCACTTCAACCGTGAGCGCATCCCGGAGCGGGTGGTGCACGCCCGCGGCGCCGGTGCCTACGGCACCTTCACGGTGACCGCCGACGTGACGAAGTACACGCGCGCCGGGTTCCTTTCGGAGGTCGGCAAGCAGACCGAGACCTTCCTGCGCTTCTCCACGGTCGCGGGCAACCTCGGTGCGGCCGACGCGGTGCGCGACCCGCGTGGCTGGGCGCTGAAGTTCTACACCGAGGAGGGCAACTACGACCTCGTCGGCAACAACACCCCGGTGTTCTTCATCAAGGACGCCATCAAGTTCCCGGACTTCATCCACACCCAGAAGCGCGACCCGTACACGGGCAGCCAGGAAGGGGACAACGTCTGGGACTTCTGGGGGCTCAGCCCCGAGAGCACCCACCAGGTGACCTGGCTGTTCGGCGACCGCGGCATCCCGGCGTCGTACCGCCACATGAACGGGTACGGCTCGCACACCTACCAGTGGAACAACGAGGCCGGCGAGGTCTTCTGGGTCAAGTACCACTTCAAGACCGACCAGGGGATCAAGAACCTCACGCAGGCGGAGGCCGACAGGCTCGCCGGTGCGGACCCGGACAGCCATCAGCGCGATCTGCGTGAGTCCATCGAGCGGGGCGAGTTCCCGACCTGGACCGTGCAGGTGCAGATCATGCCGGCGGCGGACGCGGCGACGTACCGCTTCAATCCGTTCGACCTCACCAAGGTGTGGCCGCACGAGGACTACCCGCCGATCGAGATCGGCAGGCTGGAGCTCAACCGCAACCCGGAGAACATCTTCGCGGAGGTGGAGCAGTCGATCTTCAGCCCCGCCCACTTCGTGCCGGGCATCGGCCCGTCCCCGGACAAGATGCTCCAGGGCCGCCTCTTCGCGTACGGCGACGCCCACCGCTACCGCGTCGGCATCAACGCCGACCACCTGCCGGTCAACCGCCCGCACGCCACTGAGGCGCGCACCAACTCCCGTGACGGTTCCCTGTACGACGGCCGCCACAAGGGCGCCAAGAACTACGAGCCGAACAGCTTCGGGGGGCCGGTCCAGACGGACCGCCCGTTGTGGTCCGCCGCTGCGGTGAACGGCGGCACGGGCAACCACCCTGCCCCTGTGCACGCCGAGGACGACGACTTCGTGCAGGCGGGCAACCTCTACCGGCTCATGTCCGAGGACGAGAAGGAGCGTCTGATCGGCAACCTGGCGGGCTTCATCGCCAAGGTCTCGCGCGATGACATCGCCGAGCGTGCGATCGACAACTTCCGTCAGGCGGACGGTGACTTCGGCAAGCGGCTGGAGGCCGCGGTCCAGGCCCTTCGCGGCTGACACACCCACCAGCACTGGATCGCTTGTCGAAGCGGGCCGGACTTCCTGACATCAGGAAGTCCGGCCCGTTCGCATGGGCTCAGGCCGGTACCTGCTGCCGCAGCGGTGCCCAGCAGCGGATGATGTCGCGGACCGAGACGATGCCGACGGGCTCGTCGTGGTCGAGCACGATCAGATGGCGGAAGCCGCCGTGTGCCATGGCGTGCGCGGCCTCTTCCAGCGTCCAGGACGGGGCGGCGAACACGACGTCGTTGGTGGTGTGGGCGTCGGCGGGCTCCGTGTCCGGGTCCTGGCCCAGGCCGACGGAGATCAGGATGTCGCGTTCGGTGAGGATGCCGATACCGCCGGCGTCGGGATCGAGGACGACGGCTGCGCCCACCCGGCGGGTGGACATCAGCGCGGCGGCCTGGCGAAGGGTGTGGGTCGGGCCGATGGTGAGGACCACTGTGCTCATGGCGTCGCGGACGAGCATGGATGCAGCCACCTCCTGAGGGTCTCCGCCGCTTGTTCACCGTTTCACAAATTCACAAGGGGCGGGACTCTCAGAGTGACAGGCAAAGAGAGGGTCAACAAGAGGGAGGGTGTTGGTCAGTACCGCTCGTTCAGATAGCCCAGGAGCTCGTCGTGCAGCAGGCCATTCGACGCGGCCGCGTTGCCGCTGTGCGGGCCCGGGCGGCCGTCGAGGCCGGTGAAGGCGCCGCCCGCCTCCGTCACGATGATCGCGTTCGCGGCCATGTCCCACAGCGACAGCTCGGGCTCGGCGCAGATGTCGACGGCTCCCTCGGCGACCAGCATGTACGGCCAGAAGTCGCCGTACGCGCGCGTGCGCCAGACCTCGCGGGTCAGGTCGAGGAAGCCGCCCAGCCGGCCCTGGTCCTCCCAGCCGGTGAGCGAGGAGTACGCGAAGGAGGCGTCGGTGAGGCTGGACACGCCGGAGACGCGCAGCCGGGACGCCTGGGAGAGGCTGCGGCCGGTGAAGGCGCCGTGTCCCTTCGCGGCCCACCAGCGGCGGCCGAGCGCGGGGGCGGAGACCAGGCCGACGACGGGCTCGAAGCCTCCCTCGACGGCCTCCGTCAGGGAGATGAGCGTGGCCCAGACAGGGACGCCGCGTACGTAGTTCTTGGTGCCGTCGATCGGGTCGATGACCCAGCGCCGGGGGCCGGTGCCCTCGATGCCGTACTCCTCGCCGAGGACCGCGTCCCGGGGGCGGGCGCGCTGCAACTGGCCGCGGATGAGTTCCTCGGCGGCCTTGTCCGCCTCGCTGACCGGAGTCATGTCCGGCTTCGTCTCGACCTTCAGGTCGAGGGCCTTGAAGCGGGCCATGGTCGTTGCGTCGGCGGCGTCCGCGAGGACGTGGGCGAAGCGGAGGTCGTCGAGGTAGTCGGGCATGTGTGAACCGTATCTTTCGCGGTCGCGGCCGGGCTACAGGCGAATGTGGGGGAAAGGTGTGCACAGCCGTACGATCACCCGAGTGCCTACGAAGGGGGTCGTGCGCCCCCTTGTGCCCTCGCGAACCCTTGACAGTGCCCCCGTGCGCGTCAAATCTGGGGCCAGAGTCGGTCGGGCTCGGGAGGCGATGATGCCTGCAGCGCGGGAATCCCTGCTGGACGCCGCTTACACGGCGCTGGCGCGGCGGCCATGGGCCGCGGTGCGGATGGTGGATGTGGCCGCGGCGGCCGGGGTGTCCCGGCAGACGCTCTACAACGAGTTCGGCAGCAAGGAAGGGCTGGCCCGGGCGCTCGTACGGAGAGAGGCCGACGCCTATCTCGCCGGTGTCGACCGGGCCCTCGCCACCCACAACGACGCGCGCGAGCGGCTCACCGCCACCGCCGAGTGGACCGCCTCGGTGGCCCGCGAGAACGCGCTCGTGGGCGCCATGCTCACCGGCTGCTGGAGCGAGCGGCTGCCCTCGCCGACGCTCTCGGCGGTGCCGTCCTCCTCGGCGGTGCCGGCCCAGCGGCGGGCGGACGGGCCGCTGCCCTCACCCGGCGACTTCGTGGCCCTCGTCCGTGACCGTGCCGTGGTGGTGCTGTCCGGACCCGGCGCCCGCAAGTCGGACACCGCCGAACTGGCCCGTTCCTGCGAACTGGTCGTCCGACTGGCACTGTCCTGCGTGGCGGCCCCGCCCGGCGAGGGTGGCGTCGCGGATCTCGTACGGAGCGCGCTGTACCGGCAGTTGGTCTGAGCGGCGCGCGTCGTGAATCAGTGTGCCGAGCCCGACAGCTGGAGTCCGATGACGCCCACGATCACCAGGCTGATCGAGATGAGCTTCAGCGTCGACACGAGGTCGCCCAGGAAGATCATGCCGTAGATGGCGGTGCCCGCCGCGCCGATGCCCGTCCACACCGCGTAGGCCGGGCCCACGTCGAGCTTCTTCAGAGACAGCGTCAGCAGGCCGAAGCTGCCGAGCGCGAAGATGCAGAACGCGACCGTCGGCCACAGCCTGGTGAAGCCGTGCGACAGCTTCAGACAGACGGCGAATCCGGTTTCGAGAAGTCCCGCCACAACCACCAGCAGCCACGCCATGTCTTGTCCTCCCGTGTGTACACGTCGACTGCTTCGTCTGGCTTGGATCGGACTCGGTGCGATTATGCACTTACCGACCTTGCGTGCAGACAAACAACGCGGAGGTCAGTCGCCTTCCTTCCGTTCCCTCGTGGCCAGCAGTCGGCGCAGGGAGTACAGCCGTGACGGGTCCGCATGACCCTCGGCCACCCATGCGTCCAGCGCGCAGTCGGGCTCGTCGTGACTGCATGCGCGCGGACAGCCCTCGGTGCCCGGCTCCAGGTCGGGGAAGGCGTGGATGACCCGGGACGGATCCACGTGGTGCAGCCCGAAGGACCGTACGCCCGGGGTGTCGATGACCCAGCCGCCACCGAGCAGCGGCAGTGCGAGCGCCGAGGTCGTGGTGTGCCGGCCGCGGCCCGTCACCGCGTTCACATGTCCGGTGCTGCGCCGACGGTCCTTCGGCACCAGCGCGTTGACCAGCGTGGTCTTGCCCACGCCGGAGTGGCCCACGAACGCCGTGATCTTGCCGTCCAGTTGCTCGCGCACCCGGTCCGCCGCATTGCCGTTCTCCAACTCCTCACGGCTGGTGACGACATACGGGATGTCCAGGGCGCCGTACAGCTCCAGGAGCTCGTCGGGCGGAGCGAGGTCCGACTTCGTGAGCACGAGGAGCGGTTCCAGGCCGCCGTCGTACGCCGCCACCAGACAGCGGTCGATGAGGCGTGGGCGCGGTTCGGGGTCGGCGAGGGCGGTGACGACGGCGAGTTGGTCGGCGTTGGCGACGACCACGCGCTCGTACGGGTCGTCGTCGTCCGCCGTGCGGCGCAGCACCGAAGTGCGCTCCTCGATACGGACGATGCGTGCGAGGGAGTCCTTCTTGCCGGACATGTCGCCGATGATGGCCACCCGGTCGCCGACGATCGCGGCCTTGCGGCCCAGTTCGCGAGCCTTGACCGCCATCACGATGCGGTCGTCGACGAGGCAGGTCAGACGACCGCGGTCGACGGTGAGGACCATGCCCTCGACCGCGTCCTCGTGCTTGGGGCGGATGTTCGTACGCGGCCGGTTGCCCTTGCGGTTGGGGCGGCTGCGGATGTCGTCCTCGTCGGTGTTCTTGCCGTAGCGGCGCATTGCGTGACCCCTACGCCCCGAGCATCCCGGTCCAGAGGTCGGGGAAGTCCGGCAGGGTCTTCGCCGTCGTGGCCACGTTCTCGATCTGCACGCCCTCCACGGCCAGGCCGATGATCGCGCCCGCGGTGGCCATGCGGTGGTCCTCGTACGTGTGGAAGATCCCGCCGTGCAGCCGGCGCGGGCGGATGTGCAGACCGTCGGCGGTCTCGGTGACATCGCCGCCGAGTTCGTTGACCTCCTTGGTGAGCGCGGCCAGCCGGTCCGTCTCGTGCAGCCGCAGATGCGCGACACCGCGGAGCGTGGAGGGCGAGTCGGCGAGGGCGGCCACGGCCGCGACACCGGGCGTGAGTTCACCTACGTCACCCAGGTCGACATCGATGCCATGAATCGCACCCGAACCGGTGAACTCCAGGCCGTACTCGGTCAGTTGGCAGGAACCGCCCATCTCGGTGAAGATCTCGCGCAGCCGGTCACCGGGCTGGGTGGTACGCGCCGGCCAGTCCGGGACGAGCACCTTGCCGCCGGTCACCAGCGCCGCCGCCAGGAACGGCTGGGCGTTGGAGAGATCCGGCTCCACCGTCAGGTCCCGGCCGAGCAGCGCACCCGGCGTGACCCGCCAGACGTTCGGCTCGCCGCCCGACTCCGGGGTGTCCACCTGGGCACCGACCGCGCGCAGCATGTCCACGGTCATCCGGATGTGCGGGACGGAGGGCAGGGCCGAGCCGGTGTGGCGGACCTCGATGCCCTGGTTGAAACGCGGGCCGGAGAGCAGCAGCGCGCTGACGAACTGGGACGACGAGGACGCGTCGATCTCCACCGGACCGCCGTCCAGCGCCCCGCCGCCGTGCACGGTCAGCGGCAGCGCGCCGCGGCCGTCGTCGTCGATACGGGCGCCGAGGACGCGCAGGGCGTCGATCACGCCGTTCAGGGGGCGCTCGTACGACCTCGGGTCGCCGTCGAAGCGGATTTCGCCGTCGGCGAGGGCGGCGACGGGGGGCAGGAAGCGCATGACGGTGCCGGCGTTGCCGACGTCGACCGTGGCCGGGCCGCGGAGCCCTGCGGGCAGCACACGCCAGGTCTCACCCGTGCCGTTGGGGCCCACGCCCTCCTCGATGCCCACGCCCATCTCGCGCAGGGCGCCGGCCATCAGGAGCGTGTCGCGGGAGCGGAGGGGGCGGCGGATCCAGCCGGGCTCGCTGGCGAGAGCGGCCAGCACGAGGGCCCTGTTGGTGACGGACTTGGACCCCGGCACGTGGACCGTCGCGTCGACGGCTCCGGTCGCGTGGGGGGCGGGCCAGAGGGCGGTGCGTGCGGGGTTCAAGGACATGGGGTCCACTTTAGTAGGGGGTGGTCTATCCGGTGCGGCGCCGTTGTGGCTGGTCGCGCAGTTCCCCGCGCCCCTGTGACGCTGCCCCTTCGGGGCGCGTCACATCGCCAGCAACCACCTGCCCCCGCCTATCAGTGAGCACAGGCTCACCGCGTGGAACAGGAACAGCCAAAGGCCCGCCGGTACATGCGTCAGCCTCGAGAGCTGGTCCGCGTCCGAGTCGCCCGCGCCGCCGCGCGACCGCTTCGCCTGCAACTCGAACGCCGGGCGTACGCCGCCGATCAGGAGGAACCAGACGACCGCGTAGGCGAACGCCGCCTGTACCTGGGGACCGGCCAGCCAGGACACCAGCACGAAGGTGCCGCCGGTGAGGACGACGGTGAGGGCGCCGTAGGCGTTGCGGATCATGACCAGCATGGCCAGCAGGAGGGCTGTGGCCAGCCAGAGGAGGAGGGTGATGCGGCCGGCGCCGAGGAGGGCGGCGCCGCCGAGGCCGAGGAGTGGGGGTGCGGTGTAGCCGGCGGAGGCGGTGAGGATCATGCCGAGGCCGTACGGCTTGCCGCGGCTGACCGTGAGGCCGCTGGTGTCGGAGTGCAGGCGTATGCCGGTGAGCTGCCGGCCGGTGACCAGCGCGACCAGACCGTGGCCGCCCTCGTGGGCGATGGTGATGGCGTTGCGGGCGATGCGCCACAGGCCGTGCGGGACGACCACGGCGACCGCGGCGACGAGGGTCCCGATCACCACCCACAGGTCGGGGTCGGTCTGGGTGCCGATGAGCTCGTCCCACAGAGAGGTCGCTGTGCTGCTGTTCATGTGTCCGGGGTGCTCCCTCGGTTCATACGGAGTCTGGCAGTGTGGCACGTATGTGCGGACGGTATGCATCGAGTCGTAGGCCCGAGGATCTCGCAGGAATCTTTGAGATCGAGAAGTGGGAGCCCGAGGAGACCTTGGAGCCCGATTTCAACGTGGCACCGACCAAAGAGGTCTACGCGGTCCTGGACCGTCCCTTGAAAGACGCGGACGAGAAGCGACCGGTTCGGCAGCTGCGCAAGCTCAAGTGGGGGCTCGTCCCGTCCTGGTCGAAGACGCCCGAGGGCGGCGCCCGGATGATCAACGCCCGCGCGGAGACCGTGCACGAGAAGCCGTCGTACCGCCGTGCCTTCACCACCCGGCGCTGCATCCTGCCCGCCGACGGCTACTACGAGTGGGTCACCGGCACGCAGGAGCGGGACCTGGAGGTCGAGGGGAAGAAGAAGCGGCCGCGCAAGCAGCCGTACTTCGTGCTCCCGGCCGACGGGTCGGTCTTCGCCATGGCGGGGCTGTACGAGTTCTGGCGGGACAAGACGCTGCCCGACGACCATCCGCAGGCCTGGTGGGTGACCTGCTCGGTGATCACGACGGAGGCGGAGCAGACCCCGCTGGCCGTGGCCCCCGCCGACGGGCCGTTCGCGCTGTCCGACATCCACCCCCGGATGCCGCTGATGCTGACGCCCGACCGCTGGGACACCTGGCTCGACCCGGCCCGCACCGACCTCGACGACCTGCGCGAACTGCTCGCCCCGCCGCCGCCCGGACGGATGCGCGCCTACCCCGTGACCACCGCGGTCAGCAATGTCCGCAACAACGGCCCGGAGCTGCTGAAAGAGCTGGAGGGGCCCGAGGAGGGCACACTCTTCTAGTGTGACGACCGAGATCATCAGCACCGACGCGGGGGACGCCCGCATCACCTGGCACCGGGCGAGGAAGGCGCGGCTCGTGCTGGCGGTGAGCCATGGCGCGGGCGGCGGCATCGAGGCGCGCGACCTCCGGGCGATCGCCGCCGAGCTGCCGGGGCACGGCGTGACCGTCGCGCTCGTCGAGCAGCCCTGGCGCGTGGCCGGGAAGAAGCTGGCGCCCGCGCCGAAGACGCTGGACGTGGGGTGGCGGGGCCTGTGGCCGGCGCTCGCCAAGCCCGGGCTTCCCGTGATCGCCGGTGGCCGCAGCGCCGGCGCCCGCGTCGCCTGCCGTACGGCGACGGAACTCGGCGCCCATGCCGTCCTCGCCCTCAGCTTCCCGCTGCACCCGCCCGGCAGGCCCGAGAAGTCCCGCGCCGACGAGCTGCTGGGCGCCGGGGTGCCGACGCTCGTCGTGCAGGGCGGCAACGACCCGTTCGGCAGGCCGGAGGAGTTCCCGAAGGGCGCCTGTGAACTGGTCGAGGTCCCGTACGGCGATCATGGATTCGCGGTGCCGAAGCGGGCCGGGATCGGGCCGGACGAAGTCGTGGCGATCATCACCGACGCGGTCGTGAAGTGGGCCGGGTCACTGGGGTAAAGGCCCGGGAATGTTGAGCTGCGGACCACTGTTGTGCGGAGCAGAGTGCCGAAGTACCGGCACCTACGTCGTGGGAAAGGGAGTCCGCCGCATGGGTTCGACCATCTGCCCGAGCCGTGACAGCCGCACTGACCTGGACTGGACGGTGCTGCACGCGGCCAAGACCACCCCTATTCGAGGGGCGGCGGGGACGGGTCGTCGTCTATCCTCCGAGTCTGGCGACACCGGTTTCGGTGCTGCCCGGAATCTTGAGGAGGTGGGTCCGGTCACTGGGATCGACGCAGGGACCGACAACGGCCAGGCGGAGCAGCCCGAGGGCCAGGGCACGAGCACGGAGTCCACGGCGGAGCGCACCGCGCGCTTCGAGCGGGACGCGCTCGAATTCCTCGACCAGATGTATTCGGCCGCGCTGCGCATGACGCGCAACCCGGCCGACGCCGAGGACCTGGTGCAGGAGACGTACGCGAAGGCGTACGCGTCCTTCCACCAGTTCCGCGAGGGCACCAACCTCAAGGCGTGGCTGTACCGGATCCTCACCAACACCTTCATCAACTCGTACCGCAAGAAGCAGCGCGAGCCCCAGCGCTCCGCGGCCGAGGAGATCGAGGACTGGCAGCTGGCGCGCGCCGAGTCGCACATGTCGACCGGTCTGCGCTCCGCCGAGTCGCAGGCGCTCGACCACCTGCCCGACTCGGACGTGAAGGAAGCGTTGCAGGCGATCCCCGAGGAATTCCGCATCGCCGTCTATCTCGCGGACGTAGAGGGCTTTGCGTACAAGGAGATCGCGGACATCATGGGGACACCCATCGGTACGGTGATGTCCCGCCTGCACAGGGGCCGCCGTCAACTGCGCGGCATGCTCGAGGACTACGCCCGCGAGCGGGGACTGGTCCCGGCCGGCGCCGGAGAGTCGAACGAAGCGAAAGGCTCGGGCTCATGAGCTGCGGAGAGCCGCACGAGACGGACTGCAGTGAGGTACTCGATCATCTCTACGAGTTCCTCGACAGTGAGATGCCGGACGTCGATCGCGACAAGTTCAAGCAGCACTTCACGGAGTGCTCGCCGTGCCTGGAGAAGTACGGCCTGGAAGAGGCCGTGAAGAAGCTGGTCAAGCGGTGCTGCGGGCATGACGACGTGCCCACGGACCTGCGCGCCAAGGTCCTGGGGCGGCTCGATCTGATCCGCTCCGGGCAGGCCGTGCCGGACCACGACGTCACCGTGACACCGCAGGAGTCCTGAACTCCCGCCCGGGAACGGGCTGTCGTCACTCGAATGTGCTAACCGCGGGTCATCGGCCCGCGGCAGCCTCACCCGCCGCCCTAGGCTCCTGAGCCGGTACGGGCACGGTCGGGGAGGGGCGTCATGGAGGCGATTCCAGCGCGGGCACGCGCGTATGTCGCCTGCGTCGCCCTGGGTGCGCTGCTCTGCCTTCTCCCGCTGTCCTCCGTGCGCACGCCCTGGTGGGCGGTCGCGCTGCTCGCCGCGCTCTACGCCGGATGCGAGCAGATCACCCGGTGGCGGCTGCTCGGCACGTTCTATCCCGTCCTGCTGGCCGCGGCCTTCCTGCTGCCGCCGCCCGCCGCCGCGCTGGTCGCGGTGCCCGGAGCACTGCTGTCTCCCGTCGCGGGGCGGCCGCGGATGTTGCGGCGCATCTGGCGGGCGGCCGAACTGGTCGTCGCCGTCTGGGCCGCGGCCGGCGTCCACTGGACGCTCGGCGGGCGGGACGCGGTCGTGGCGTCCGACTTCCCGTACGCCCTGCTGCCCGCCCTGGGCGCGGTCTTCGCGTTCTGCCTGGTGCTCAGCGTGCTGGACGGCGGCATTCTGACCCTCGCCGAGCGGGTGCCGGTACGGCGGGCCTGGCGCGGTCTGTTCCTACGTTCCCTTGCGCCGATCGGCGTCCACGGGCTCGCCGGGCTGATGATGGCCGTCCTGTGGCGCAGCCCGTACGGGCCGTTCGCCGCGCTGCTCGTGCTGCTGCCGATGTGCGTGTCGGCCTGGGTGTTCGCGCAGGTCCACCGGGAGCGGGCGGCGCATCAGGCGACCATCCGGGCGCTGGTGCAGGCCGTCGACATCAAGGACGGGTACACGCGCGGGCACAGTGAGCGGGTCGGACAGGCGTCGATGATGATCGCGCGTGAGCTGGGGATGGACGACGAGGGCGTCGAAGTCCTGCGGTTCGCCGGGATCCTGCACGACGTGGGCAAGCTGGGCGTGCCGACCCGGCTGCTGCGCAAGGACGGGCCGCTCACTCCCGAGGAGCGGCGGGTCATCGAGCTGCATCCGGAGTACGGGCACGAGATGGTGCGCGGGATCGCCTTTCTGGGTGAGGCACGGGCGGCGGTGCTGCACCACCACGAGCGGCTGGACGGGAGCGGGTATCCGTACGGGCTGGTGGGAACCCAGATCCCGGAATGCGCGCGGGTGGTGGCGGTCGCCGACGCCTTCGACGCGATGACGTCCACGCGGTCCTACCGCCGGGCCCGGCCGGTCGCGACCGCGCTGGAGGAGCTCCAGCGGTGTGCGGGGGCGCAGTTCGACCCCCGGATGGTCACGGCGCTGGTCCGGTCGCTGGGCAGAAACGGCTGGCACCCCGCGGTCACCGCGGGGGAGGAACCACACACCGTCCCACCGGCCCGCACCGCCCAGAGCCGGCCCGGAGCACACCGATGAGTCCACGCCGGCCTCCGCTGATGCTGCTCATCCACGCCGCCGCGCTCTGCCTGGCCGTCGGCTCCCTCGCCGTCACCCTCTGGACCGGCCTCGACGACCGCTCCGTGGCCCTCGCCTTCGCCGTCCTCGTCGCCCTCGGCGAGCTCGCCCGGTGGAGCGGGGCCGAGGGCAGGGAGGCCGCGCCGCTCGCGGCCGCGGGGGCGCTCGCGTACGCGCTGCTCGGGGAGGACGCGGGACGGGCCACGGAGCACGGCGTCCCGCAGGTCGTCACCGTCGTGCTCGCCGCCTCGCTCGTCGGGAGCGTCCCGCACGTCGCACGAGGACAGGGGCCGACGGTCGATCATCTGGCCCGGCGGGTGCTGACCGTCGCCTTCGCCGCCTTCTGCTTCCAACCCCTGTACAGCCAGGGCGCGTTCGGCAAGGGCGCCGGTCCCGCCTACGCGCTGCTGCTCGTCGCGCTGCTCACGCTCACCACGCTCTGCGACGCCGTCCTCGCGGCCGCTCTCGCCCGCTCCCGCACCCGCTGGCCCTTCGGACCGCTGCTGCGGGACGAGCTGCGGGGCATGCTCGGGATCGGGTCGGCGGTGGGTGCGACGGGCGTGGTGATGGCGCTCGCGGTGGCCGTCGTCGGGCTGTGGGCGCTGCCCGTGTTCTCGCTCCCGCTGCTGCTCACCCAGCTGTCCTTCCGGCGGTACGCCGCCGTCCGTACGACCTACCGGCAGACCATCGCCTCCCTCGCCCGCGCCACCGAGATCGCCGGCTACACACCCGCCGGGCACGCCCGACGGGTGGCCGCGCTCAGTGAGGCCGTCGGACGCGACATGGGACTGTCCGGGCCCGACCTCACCGTCCTGGAGTACGCCGCACTCATGCACGACATCGGTCAGCTCAGCCTCGTCGACCCGGTCCCGGCGGGGGCCACGGCCGTGCTCCCACCGTCCGAGCAGCGGCGGATCGCGCTGCTCGGCGGAGCCGTCGTACGGCAGACCGGGGTGAGTCCGCAGGTCGCGACCGTCGTGGAACGGCAGGCCGACCCCTGCCGGGAACAGCCGGTGGCCGCGCGGATCGTACGGGCGGTGAACGCCTACGAGGAGAAGGCACGCGACGCCGGGCCCGGAGGGCAACTGACGGCCCTGGAGGAGCTACGGCTCGCGACGGCCGGGGAGTACGCGCCCGAGGTGGTGGAAGCGCTGGCCAGGGTGCTGTCGAGGGACAGTCTTACGTTGCCCGTGGTTGGGTAACCCATGGGTAATGAGCGCCCCTCCGGCCGTACGTGGTTTGATGCGCAGGAGAGGGTGTCCGGGGGCGCGAAAGGCACAGCCAGCCCACTCCACGGAACTGGCAGGCGGGAATCGTGAGGATCTTCGGCAAGGGAAGGCACCGGCCCTCCGCCTCCTGGCGGCAGGCCACAGACCGCGCGTTCACACTGATCGGGGACGGTCGGTACGAGGACGCGGGCGCGCTGCTCACACGGGCCGCCGATCTGGAGCCCTGGCTTTCCGAGTCCTGGTTCAACCTCGCCCTGCTGCACAAGTTCCGGCACGACTGGGAGCAGGCCCGGGCGGCGGGCCTCA
Organism: Streptomyces sp. NPDC051963; assembly: GCF_044593495.1. Taxonomy (NCBI): domain Bacteria; kingdom Bacillati; phylum Actinomycetota; class Actinomycetes; order Kitasatosporales; family Streptomycetaceae; genus Streptomyces; species Streptomyces sp. NPDC051963. Next base: position 183,987 of record NZ_JBIUCC010000007.1, read on the forward strand.
GGGCCGTCGCACTGCTCGACCGGGAGACCGGCGCACCTGACTGGTGGAACGTCGGCATCGCCGCCACCGCGCTCCAGGACTGGCCGCTGGCCCGGCGGGCCTGGCAGGCCTACGGGCTGCGGGTGCCCGGTGCTCCGGGTGCCGCCGGGGAGCCCGTCGGGATGGACCTGGGCAGTGCGGCCGTACGGCTGTCGCCGGAGGGCGAGGCCGAGGTCGTGTGGGGGCGGCGGCTCGATCCCGCGCGGATCGAGGTGCTGTCCATTCCGCTGCCGTCGTCGGGGCGGCGCTGGGGCGAGGTCGTGCTGCACGACGGCGTCCCGCACGGCGAGCGGACGACCGCCGCGGGGCACGCCTATCCCGTCTTCGACGAGATCGAGCTGTGGGCGCCGTCTCCGGTGCCGACGTGGGTCGTGCTGCTGGAGGCCGCGAGCGAGGCGGACCGGGACGCACTGGAGCAGTTGGCCGCCGATGCGGGGTTCGCCGCGGAGGACTGGTCGTCCTCCGTGCGGCTGCTGTGCCGGATGTGCTCCGAGTCGCGGATGCCGTCCGACGAGGGCGACGGGGAGCATCTCGATCCGCACGATCACAGTGAGCCGGGGCATCCCGGGCCGCTCGGGCATCGGACCGACGGGCAGCTGTGGGTGCCGGAGCGGGAGTGTGGCGTTGCGGCGCCGGCGACGTTGGTGCGGGGGCTGTTGGACGGGTGGGTTGCCGACAGCCCGGATTCCAGGGACTGGCGGGATTTGGAAGAGGTTTGCTAGGTCGTCGTTCTGCTGCGGGTCCGTTGTGGCTGGTCGCGCAGTTCCCCGCGCCCCTGAGGGGGCGCGTCCCCCTTACCCTGTATCAGCAGTCACCCCCTGTTTTTGTTTAGGAAGGGCATACGTCGGTCATGGCGCAGCAGGACACCGATCAGCAGCACGTGGGCGTGCTCCCCGTGGACGACGAGGGTTTCGTCATCGACACCGAGGACGCGGAGGAGCGCGAGAACGCCTGGCGTGAGCGTGGTACCTCGCGGCCGATCACGGTCGTCGGGAACCCGGTGCTGCACAAGGAGTGCAGGGACGTCACCGAGTTCGGCGAGGAGCTCCAGCAGCTGGTCGCGGACATGTTCGCCTCGCAGCACACCGCCGAGGGCGTGGGCCTGGCCGCCAACCAGATCGGCGTCGACCTGAAGGTCTTCGTCTACGACTGCCAGGACGACCAGGGCGTCCGGCACGTGGGCGTCGTCTGCAACCCGGTCCTCGTCGAGCTGCCCGCCGAGGAGCGTCGGCTGGACGACAGCAACGAGGGCTGTCTGTCGGTGCCCACGGCCTACGCGCCGCTCGCCCGGCCGGACTACGCCGAGGTGACCGGGCAGGACGAGCGGGGCAATCCGATCAAGGTGCGCGGCACCGGGTACTTCTCGCGGTGTTTGCAGCACGAGACCGACCATCTGTACGGCTACCTCTACATCGACCGGCTCTCCAAGCGCGAGCGCAAGGACGCGCTGCGGCAGATGGCCGAGAACGAGCCCCGCTACCCCGTGGTCGCGAACGACTGAGGCCGACTGAGGCTGTCCGAAGTCGACTGGGGCCCCACAAGTCCCATCCGTACGGCGTCTGTTCAGGATTCCCTTCCTGACCAGGCGCCGTTCGCGTGTGCGTCGCACGTTCGATCGTATGCGTGCATCCAGTGACCCATATTCAGTCACACAAGGGGACGTTCTCGGCACCCTGGGGTAGTGAATGGAGCAAATGCGTTCCCAGATCGGTCAGTTGTGGTGCTGAATGGAAGAGCGGGGATACGCAACGGCGCACGCCCGGCACAGCGGGAGGGGTGTGTGTCAACTGGCGGCTGAGAGGGGTTTGTTCGTGCATGCTTTCTCGCACAGCACCACATCGACACCGACGGCGGTCGCGGTTCCACCATCGCTCTCTCTACCGGTGATCGAGACAGCGTTTCCCAGGCAACTCCATCCGTATTGGCCCAGGCTCCAGGAGAAGACCCGCACCTGGCTACTGGAAAAACGGCTCATGCCGGCGAACAAGGTGGAGGAATATGCCGACGGCCTTTGCTACACCGACCTCATGGCGGGCTACTACATTGGCGCCCCCGAGGAGGTCCTCCAGGCGATTGCGGACTACAGCGCGTGGTTCTTCGTCTGGGACGACCGGCACGACCGTGACATCGTGCACGGCCGGCCCGCCGCCTGGCGGCGGCTGAGGTTCCGGTTGCATACGGCTCTCGATTCCCCCGAGGACCATCTGCATCACGAGGATCCCCTGGTCGCGGGGTTCGCGGACAGCATGGTGCGGTTGTACTCGTTCCTGCCCGAGACATGGAACGCACGGTTCGCCCGGCACTTCCACAGGGTGATCGAGGCGTACGACCGCGAATTCCACAACCGTACCGAGGGAGTCGTCCCGACGGTCGAGGAATATCTCGCACTGCGCCGTCTCACGTTCGCGCACTGGATCTGGACGGATCTGCTGGAGCCGAGCGCGGGACTCGAACTGCCGGACGCCGTACGGAAACACCCGGCCTACCGCAGGGCGGCTCTGCTGAGCCAGGAATTCGCCGCCTGGTACAACGACCTCTGTTCGCTGCCCAAGGAAATCGCGGGCGATGAGGTGCACAATCTCGGAATCAGCCTCATCAAGCATGAGGGGATGACGCTGGAAGCGGCGATCGGGGAAGTAAGGCGACGTGTCGAGGAATGCATATCCGACTTCCTGGTCGCCGAAAACAAGGCCCTGCGCTTCGCCGACGACCTCGACGAAGGAACCGTGCAGGGAAAGGAACTGAGCGCTGCCGTGCGGGCCTGTGTCTGCAATATGCGGAACTGGTTCAGCACCGTCTATTGGTTCCACCACGAGTCCGGCCGGTACATGGTCGACTCGTGGGACGACCGGTCCACGCCCCCGTACGTCAACAACGAAGCGGCAGGTGAGAAATGACCGTCGAGTCCGTGAAGCCCGAAGCCCCGCAACTCGGGGCCTCGGAGCTGCATGAGCCGCCCCTCGCGGGCGGCGGGATCCCTGGCCTGGGCCACGGCCTCAAGCTGGTCCGCGACCCGCTGGCCTTCATGGCCCGGTTGCGCGAGCACGGCGACGTCGTCCGGTTGAGGCTCGGCCCGAAGACGGTGTACGCCGTCACCACCCCGGCACTCACCGGAGCGCTGGCACTGAGCACCGACTTCAAGATCGACGGCCCGCTGTGGGAGTCGCTCGAAGGACTGCTCGGCAAGGAGGGCGTGGCCACCGCGAACGGCCCGCGGCACCGGCGTCAGCGGCGCACCATCCAGCCCGCGTTCCGGCTCGACGCCATCCCGGCGTACGGGCCGATCATGGAGGAGGAGGCGCATGCGCTGACCGAGCGCTGGCAGCCGGGGCAGACCGTCGACTGCACCTCCGAGTCCTTCCGGACAGCCGTGCGGATCGCCGCCCGCTGTCTGCTGCGCGGTGACTACATGGACGAGCGGGCGGAGCGGCTGTGTGTCGCGCTCGCGACCGTCTTCCGCGGGATGTACCGGAGGATGGTCGTCCCGCTCGGACCGCTCTACCGGCTGCCCCTCCCGCCCAACCGCAAATTCAACCGGGCGCTGGCCGATTTGCATCTCCTCGTCGACGAGATCGTCGCCGAACGCCGGGCATCCGGTCAAAAGCCGGACGATTTGCTGACGGCCTTGCTGGAGGCAAAGGACGACAATGGCGACCCCATCGGGGAACAGGAGATCCACGACCAGGTCGTCGCGATACTCACCCCCGGAAGCGAAACGGTGGCGTCCACGATCATGTGGCTGCTGCACATGCTCGCGGAACAACCCGAACACGCGGACAAGGTGAAGGCTGAGGTCGAATCCGTCACCGGCGGCCGGCCCGTCGCATTCGATGACGTCCGCAAGCTCAGGCACACCAACAATGTCGTCGTCGAAGCCATGCGTTTGCGCCCTGCCGTATGGATATTGACGCGACGGGCGGTGACCGACACGGAACTCGGTGGCTACCGCATTCCGGCCGGGGCCGACATCGTGTACAGCCCGTACGCGATCCAGCGCGATGCGCACTCCTATGCGCACAACCTGGAGTTCGACCCCGACCGCTGGCTGCCCGACCGGGTCAAGGACGTCCCGAAATACGCCATGAGCCCCTTCAGCGTGGGCAACCGCAAGTGTCCCAGCGACCACTTCTCGATGGCCCAGCTGACGCTGATCACGGCGGCGCTGGCCACCAAGTACCGCTTCGAGCAGGTGTCCGGATCCCAGGACGGGACCCGGGTGGGCATCACACTGCGCCCGCACAAACTGCTGTTGAGGCCCGTACAGAGGTGAGGCGTCAGGCCGCTTCGGGGCCCCGGAATGTCCGCCGGTAGGCGTTCGGGGTCGTCCCGATCGACCGTACGAACTGATGGCGCAGCGCGGCCGCGGTACCGAATCCCGTTCGGGCCGCGATCGCGTCCACCGTCTCGTCCGTCGCCTCCAGCAACCGCTGTGCCAGCAGTACACGTTGGCGCAGGATCCAGCGGTAGGGAGTCGTGCCGGTCTCCTGCTGGAAGCGGCGGGCGAAGGTGCGCGGGGACATATGGGCGCGGATGGCGAGCTGTTCGACGGTGACCTCCTCGTCGAGGTGCCCCTCCATCCACACCAGCACCTCGCCGACGGTGTCGCACTGCGACCGGGGCAGCGGCCGCTCGATGTACTGGGCCTGTCCGCCGTCCCGGTGCGGCGGTACGACCATGCGCCGGGCGATCTTGTTGGCCACCTCCGGGCCCTGCTCCTTGCGCACGATGTGCAGACAGGCGTCGATACCGGACGCGGTGCCCGCGGAGGTGATCACCGGGTCCTCGTCCACGTACAGCACATCGGGCTCGATGATCGCGCGCGGATAGCGCCGGGCCAGCTCGTCCGCCTGCCGCCAGTGCACCGTGCAGCGCCGCCCGTCGAGCAGTCCGGCGGCACCGAGCACAAAGACGCCGGAGCAGACGCTGAGCACCCGGGCACCCCGGTCCGTCGCTCTGACCAGGGCGTCCAGCAGCTCGTCCGGATAGTCCCGCCCGATGTAGTCGCTGCCCGCGGGTACGGCGATCAGATCCGCCTCGTCGAGCCGATCGAGGCCGTACGGCGTGGAGACCGTGAACCCGGGGACATGTGTGCGCAGCGCGGGGCCCTCCGCCGAGACGACCGCGAAGTCGTACACCGGCAGCCCCTCGTCGCTGCGGTCGAGGCCGAACACCTCGCAGACCACACCGAGTTCGAAGGGATGAACGCCGTCGAGCAGGGCGACGGCCACGTTCCTCAGCATGCTGCCAGTGTGCCTTAGATCTGGCAGTAATTCGAGGGTGTGCGACAGTCCTGCCACTGTCATGAGTGTCTTGCCAGTACGAGACTTACCGCATGAACACATTCCTCGAGTACATGGCCATCGTGATCCTCTTCTCCCTCCTCGGGGGCCCGGCGCTCGTGGGGGCGATCCACGAGCGCCGGATCGACCGGCAGCTGAGGCAGGCGGAACGGAAGAACCAGTCCCGGACTCAGAAGTCCTCGTCCAGGTCGACGGTGCCCTCCACCGCCACCTGGTACGCCGAAGGACGACGTTCGAAGAAGTTGGTGAGCTCCTGAACCCCCTGCAACTCCATGAAGGAGAAGGGGTTCTCGGAGCCGTACACCGGCGCGAAACCGAGGCGGCTCAGTCGCTGGTCGGCGACACACTCCAGGTACTGGCGCATCGATTCCGTGTTCATCCCCGGGAGGCCGTCACCACAGAGGTCGCGCGCGAACTGCAGCTCGGCCTCGACGGCCTCCCTCAGCATGTCGGTGACCTGCTGCTGAAGCCGGTCGTCGAAGAGCTCCGGCTCCTCCTTGCGGACGGTGTCGACCACGTCGAACGCGAAGCTCATGTGCATGGTCTCGTCGCGGAACACCCAGTTGGTGCCGGTCGCCAGGCCGTGCAGCAGACCCCGGCTGCGGAGCCAGTAGACGTACGCGAAGGCCCCGTAGAAGAACAGGCCCTCGATGCACGCGGCGAAGCAGATGAGGTTGAGCAGGAAGCGGCGGCGGTCGGCCTGGCTCTCCAGGCGGTCCAGCTTCTCCACCTCGTTGATCCACTTGAAGCAGAACTCGGCCTTCTCGCGGATGGAGGGGATGTTCTCCACCGCGTCGAAGGCGGCGGCCCTGTCCTCCGGGTCCGGGAGGTAGGTGTCCAGCAGCGTCAGATAGAACTGGACGTGGACGGCCTCCTCGAAGAGCTGGCGGGACAAGTACAGCCGCGCCTCGGGGGAGTTGATGTGCTTGTAGAGCGTCAGCACGAGGTTGTTCGCCACGATCGAGTCGCCCGTCGCGAAGAACGCGACCAGCCGGCCGATCAGATGCTGCTCGGCGGGCGTGAGCTTGGCGAGGTCGGCGACGTCCGAGTGGAGGTCGACCTCCTCCACGGTCCAGGTGTTCTTGATGGCGTCCCGGTAGCGCTCGTAGAAGTCGGGGTAGCGCATCGGGCGGAGGGTGAGCTCGAAGCCGGGGTCGAGGAGATTCTGATTGTTGCTGGGCATTACTGGCAGGCCTCGCAGGACTCGGGGTTTTCCAGGGAGCAGGCGACGGCGTCTTCGGCGGTTGCCTGTACGGGGACGGTGGCTTGGGCCTGCGCGGCGCGGGCGATCCTCGTCGCCGGGCGCGAGCGCAGGTAGTACGTCGTTTTCAGGCCCTGCTTCCAGGCGTACGCGTACATCGAGGAGAGCTTTCCGATGGTCGGCGTCTCCAGGAAGAGATTCAGCGACTGGGACTGGTCCAGATACGGGGTACGGGCGGCCGCCATGTCGATCAAACCGCGCTGCGGGATCTCCCACGCCGTGCGGTACAGCGCCCGTACGTCCGCCGGGATCCAGGCGAACTCCTGCACCGAGCCGCCCGACTCGCGCAGCGCCTCACGGCTGCGCGCGTCCCAGACGCCCAGCGCCTTCAGCTCGTCCACCAGGTACGAGTTGACCTGGAGGAACTCGCCGGACAGCGTCTCCCGCTTGAAGAGGTTGGAGACCTGCGGCTCGATGCACTCGTACACGCCGGCGATGGACGCGATGGTGGCGGTGGGGGCGATGGCCAGGAGCAGCGAGTTGCGCATGCCGACGGCGGCGATGCGTTCCCGCAGGGCCGCCCAGCGCTCCGGCCAGGTCAGTTCGACGTCGTAGTGGTCGGGGTGCAGGACGCCCTTGGCGGTACGGGTCTTCTGCCAGGCGGGGAGAGGCCCGTTGCGCTCGGCGAGGTCGGCGGAGGCCTCGTACGAGGCCAGCATGATGCGCTCGGCGATACGGGTGGAGAGGGCCTTGGCCTCGGGTGAGTCGAAGGGCAGGCGCAGCTTGAAGAAGACGTCCTGGAGGCCCATCGCGCCGAGCCCGACGGGGCGCCACTTCGCGTTGGACCGGCCCGCCTGCTCCGTCGGGTAGAAGTTGATGTCGACGACGCGGTCGAGGAAGGTGACCGCGGTGCGGACGGTTTCGTCCAGGCGCTCCCAGTCGATGTCGCCGGCCGCCGTGTCGACGAAGGCACCCAGGTTGACCGAGCCCAGATTGCACACGGCCGTCTCGCCGTCGTCCGTGACCTCCAGGATCTCCGTGCAGAGGTTGGAGGAGTGGACGACGTGGCCCGGCTCGGCCGTCTGGTTGGCGGTGCGGTTGGCCGCGTCCTTGAAGGTCATCCAGCCGTTGCCGGTCTGCGCGAGGGTGCGCATCATGCGGCCGTACAGGTCACGGGCCGGGATGGTCTTCTTCGCGAGGCCCGCTGCCTCGGCCTTGCGGTACGCCGCGTCGAACTCCGCGCCCCACAGGTCGACCAGCTCGGGCACGTCGGCCGGGGAGAAGAGCGACCAGAGGCCGTCCGTGTCGACCCGGCGCATGAACTCGTCCGGGATCCAGTGCGCGAGGTTCAGATTGTGCGTACGGCGGGCGTCCTCACCGGTGTTGTCACGCAGCTCCAGGAACTCCTCGATGTCGGAGTGCCAGGTCTCCAGGTAGACCGCGGCCGCACCCTTGCGCCGGCCGCCCTGGTTCACGGCGGCCACCGAGGCGTCGAGGGTCTTCAGGAACGGGACGATGCCGTTCGAGTGCCCGTTCGTGCCGCGGATCAGTGAACCGCGGGAGCGGATACGGGAGTACGCGATGCCGATGCCGCCGGCGTGCTTCGAGAGCCGGGCCACCTGGTGGTAGCGGTCGTAGATGGAGTCCAGCTCGTCCTTGGGGGAGTCGAGCAGGTAGCAGGACGACATCTGGGGGTGCCGGGTGCCGGAGTTGAAGAGCGTGGGGGAGGAGGGGAGGTAGTCGAGGCGGCTCATCAGCCGGTAGAGCGCGGCGACTTCGTCGACCGACCTGGTGGTGTCGTCCTCGGCGAGACCGGCGGCGACGCGCAGCATGAAGTGCTGGGGCGTCTCGATCACCTTGCGGGTGATGGGGTGCCTCAGGAGGTAGCGGCTGTACAGCGTGCGCAGGCCGAAGTAGCCGAAGCGGTCGTCGGCGGTCCGGTCGATCAGGTCGTCGAGGCGGTCCGTGTGCAGCCGTACGAACTCGGCGGTGCGGTCGGCGATGAGACCCTCGCGGTGGCCGACGGCGACCGACTGGGAGAACGAGATGACGCCCTGTGAGGCGGCCTCGGCGGCGATGCTGACGGTCAGCAGCCGGGCGGCCAGCCGGGAGTAGACGGGGTCCTCGGAGATGAGGCCGGCCGCCGCCTCGGTGGCCAGCTCGCGCAGCTCCGACTCGTCCGCCCGCGCGGACCGGCCGCGCAGCGCGGCGGCGGCGACCCGGCCGGGGTCGGCGTCGGGGAGGTCGGCGGTCAGCTCGGTCAGGGTCCGCAACACTGCGGTTCCCGGGCCGTCGGGGTCCTGGATCGCTGAGGCCGGTTCGGCTGGCGCGATGGTCACTTGGGGCTCTCCCTCGCTCGGCACGGGGCCTTGCGGAGGGCAGGGGGCAGCTCACGAGCGCACACGGCGTCGCGTCCACCGGCCCATTCCACGAGGCCCGGACGTCTCGCACCCGGACCGGGTGGTCGGGTGCGCCGTCGGCAGGTCCTCGGACTGACCATGTGCACAGAACATGCACAAGTACACCGTTGCGGGACAGTTCCGGATTCGCACCGGATTCCCCTGCGGCGACAGCGAGCACGAGCATACATCTTGTGCCGGGTGAGAACAGCACCACCATATGTTGTGTCGTGTCGGCTTCAGAGCGTCAACTGATAGGTGAGGAGAGTGAACTCGGGGTGCTCCGGGATCGGGTGCCAGTCGCGCTCCGGGGCCCGCGTGAAGCCGAGGCGTTCGTAGATGCGGTGGGCCGCGTGCATCAAGTCCTGGGTCGACAGGACCATGCCGGTGCGCTCCGCGCTGCGTGCCCGGTCGACGCAGGCTCGCACGAGGGCCTCTCCGGCGCCTCTGCCGCGGGCCGCCTGCGCCACGGCCAGCATGCGGATCTCCGCCTCCCCCGCGCGGGCCAGGTCGGCCATGGGGCCGGGAGAGGGTACGAAGGTGACTCCGCCGAGGAGTCGGTCGCCCTGTATGGCCACGAGTACGTCGGCGGCGGCCGCTCGCTTGGCCACGTCCTTCAGTTCGCCGAGGTACCAGTCGTTCTCGCCGAAGGTCAGGAGGCCGTCCTGGAGGTAGGCCTGGGCGGTGATGTCGCCGAGGGTTTCGTATTCGGCGGGTCGTGCTCGCCGGATGAGGATGTCCATGCCGGGCAGTGTGCATCAGGGGTACGACAACGGGCCGCCGGATTTCTCCGACGGCCCGTGTCCTGACGTACGGCTCAGTGAGCGGCGCCGGCGGTCGCCGGAGGCAGGTCGACCTGGACGCCGGGGTCCCCCGAGTCCGCCGTGTAGTCCGCCGGGGACGTCTCGTCGATGCCCTCAGGTGCCTTGACGGCCTTGAGCACGAAGGTCAGCACCACCGTCACCAGCACGTTCAGCACGAACGCGGTGAGGCCGATGTAGCCGATCTCGCCGATGCCGGGGATCTCCTTCGACGAGCCGCCGAAGTGCTTCTGGGTCGGGGAGGCGACCCCGTAGGCGGCGATGGTGCCGTAGAGCATGCCGACCGCCCAGCCCGCCAGCAGGGCCCAGCGGTGGAACCAGCGGGTGAAGAGGCCGCCGACCAGGGCCGGGAAGGTCTGGAGGATCCAGATGCCGCCCAGGAGCTGGAAGTTGATGGCGACCGTCTTGTCCATGGTCAGGACGAAGACCAGCGCACCCACCTTCACCAGCAGGGACACCAGCTTGGAGACCTTGGTCTCCTGCGCCGGCGTGGCGTCCGGCTTGATGAAGTCCTTGTAGATGTTGCGGGTGAAGAGATTCGCGGCCGCGATGGACATGATGGCCGCCGGCACCAGCGCGCCGATGCCGATCGCCGCGAAGGCCACGCCCGCGAACCAGGACGGGAACATGTCCTCGAAGAGCTGCGGGATCGCCAACTGCCCGTTGCTGACCTTGACTCCGGCCGCGATCGCCATGAAGCCCAGCAGCGCCAGCAGGCCGAGCATCAGCGAGTACAGCGGCAGGATGGTCGTGTTGCGGCGGATCACCTCACGGCTCTTGGAGGACAGCGTCGCCGTGATCGAGTGCGGGTACATGAAGAGCGCGAGGGCGGATCCCAACGCCAGCGTGGCGTACGTCCACTGTCCCGCCTCGCCCGGAGCCAGCGCCCCGCGCGGCGCACCCGTCGCCGGGTTGGTCTGGCTGAACGCCTCGCCCGCCTTGGCGAAGATGTCGTCGAACCCGCCCAGCTTGATCGGGATGTAGATGATCGCCACCGCGATGACGATGTAGATCAGCGTGTCCTTCACGAACGCGATCAGCGCGGGTGCGCGCAGCCCCGACGAATAGGTGTAGGCGGCCAGCACACCGAACGCGATCAGCAGCGGCAGGTCCTTGACGAACCAGTTGGTGTTCTCGCCGCCGCCGACGCCCATCACGTCCAGGACGGCCTGGATGCCGACCAGCTGGAGCGCGATGTACGGCATCGTCGCGAGGATGCCGGTGACGGCCACGGCGAGGGACAGGCCCTTCGAGCCGAACCGGCCGCGTACGAAGTCGGAGGTCGTCACGTATCCGTGCTTGTGCGAGACCGACCACAGGCGGGGCAGGAACGTGAAGATCAGCGGGTAGACCAGGATCGTGTAGGGCACCGCGAAGAAGCCGGCCGCGCCCGCCGCGTAGATCGCCGCCGGTACGGCGACGAAGGTGTACGCGGTGTAGAGGTCGCCGCCGAGCAGGAACCAGGTGACCCAGGTGCCGAACGACCGTCCGCCCAGGCCCCATTCGTCCAGGCTCTGCTCGTCGGACCGGCGCCAGCGCGCGGCCAGGAAGCCCATGACCGTGACGGCCAGGAAGAAGATGATGAAGACGGCGAGTGCGACGCCGTTCACGCCGTCCTTCACTTGGCGGCACCTCCCTGGCGGGCACGCTGGTCGCGCTGCCACAGCTTGTACGCGATCATCGTCAGCGCCGTGGAGATCAGCACCCACGCCATCTGGTACCAGTAGAAGAACGGGATGCCGATGAAGGCCGGGTCCGTCTTGGCGTACGAACCGACCCACAGCATCGCCACAAACGGGGCGAAGAGGCAGAGACCGATGATCACCCGGACCGGTGTCACCACCGGCGGTCTCGCTTCAGGCACTTCTGACATACCGCGGCTCCGTCCCCTCACTGATCACCTGTGTAACGCGCAGGCAATCTAGGCGACGGTGTCAGGAAAGCGGAAGCCCTCGTCCGCATATCGGTATGTGGCGGTTCTGTGTCTGCCCTGAGCGGCCGGGCGTCTGCCTTCAGCAGCAGCGGAAGCCCTGGCGCGGGTCCGCCTCCTGCCGGTCCGTGCGCATCCGCTCGAAGTCGCGCCGGGACGGAACCTCGGCCTGGGGGTGATCTTTGCGAACATGCGCGACATAGCGGTCGTACGCCGACTCGTCGGTCAGCTCCCGCACGTACCAGCGCACGCCCCTAAGAGCCCGTGCCACTGCCGACCGCATCGCGCGCCTCCTCCTCCTTCTCCTCCCGGGTCGGGAACAGCCCGGCCGGGGCGACGATCTTCGACTCGACGTACGGCGTCTCGCTCAGCGTGGACAGCGCCGGGCGGCGGACATGCCGGACGCAGACACGGGTCGAGTCGACGATCACGATGACGATGAGCAGCGCGAGGACGGCCGTGAGGACGCCGTCCACCGTGGAGTTGGTGACCACGGTGCGCATGTCGTCCATCGACTTGGCGGGCGCCAGCACCTCGCCCCGGTCGATGGCGTCCTGGAACACCTGGCGTTGCTTGAAGAAGCCCACCTTCGGATCGGACGAGAACACCTTCTGCCAGCTGGCGGTCAGGGTGACCGTCGCGTCCCAGGCCAGCGGAACTCCGGTGATCCAGGCCCACTTGAGGCGTCCGGACTTCACCAGCAGGGTCGTGCAGACGGCCAGCGCGACCGCGGCCAGCAGCTGGTTGGAGATGCCGAAGATCGGGAAGAGCTGGTTGATTCCGCCGAGCGGCTCATGGACGCCGACCCACAGGAAGTAGCCCCACAGCCCGCACACGATGCCGCTGGTGATGAGCAGGCCGGGCTTCCAGCTCACGTTCCTGAAGGGCCGGTAGACGTTGCCCAGGGTGTCCTGGAGCATGAAGCGGCCGACGCGCGTGCCGGCGTCCAGCGCGGTCAGGATGAACAGCGCCTCGAACATGATCGCGAAGTGATACCAGAAGGCCTTGAGGCTTCCGCCGGTCACCTCGGAGAAGATCTGCGAGACCCCGACGGCGAGTGTGGGCGCGCCGCCGGTACGCGACAGCAGGCTCGACTCCTCCACGTCCCGAGCCGCCTGCGCGAGATCGGCGGGGGAGATCTGGTAGCCCCAACTGCCCACCACCTGCGAGGCGTTCTCCACGGTCGTGCCGATCACACCGGACGGCGCGTTCATCGCGAAGTACAGCCCCGGGTCGATGATGCTCGCCGCCACCAGCGCCATCACCGCGACCGACGACTCCATGAGCATGGAGCCGTAGCCGATCATCCGGACCTGCGTCTCCTTCTGGATCATCTTCGGCGTCGTGCCCGACGAGATGAGCGAGTGGAAGCCGGACAGGGCACCGCAGGCGATGGTGATGAAGACGAACGGGAAGAGCGAGCCCGCGAACACCGGCCCGTCGCCGCGCGAGGCGAAGTCGGTGACGGCGTCCATCTTCAGAGTCGGCAGCGCGATCACCACACCGAGCGCGAGCAGCAGGATGGTGCCGATCTTCATGAAGGTGGACAGATAGTCGCGCGGCGCGAGCAGCATCCACACCGGCAGGATCGAGGCGATGAAGCCGTACGCCACCAGCCAGATGACCAGCGTGGAGGGGGCGAGCGTGAACGTGTCGGCCCACGAGGATTCGGCGACCCAGCGGCCCGCGACCAGCGCGAACAGCAGCAGGGCGACGCCGATGAGGGAGACCTCGGCGACCCGGCCCGGGCGCAGCACCCGCAGATAGAAGCCCATCAGCAGCGCGATCGGGATCGTCATCGCGATGGAGAAGGTGCCCCAGGGGGACTGCGCGAGGGCGTTGACGATGACCAGGGCCAGCACACCGAGCAGGATGATCATGATGGCGAAGGCGGCCAGCAGTGCCGCCGCACCACCGAACGGGCCTATCTCCTCGCGCGCCATCTGGCCGAGGGACCTGCCGTCCCTGCGCGTGGAGAAGAACAGCACCACCATGTCCTGGACGGCGCCCGCGAAGATGACGCCCACGATGATCCAGATCGTGCCCGGCAGATACCCCATCTGCGCGGCCAGCACCGGCCCGACCAGGGGTCCGGCGCCGGCGATGGCGGCGAAGTGGTGGCCGAGCAGGACCCGGCGGTCGGTGGGGTGGAAGTCGATGCCGTCGTTCAGTCGCTCCGCCGGAGTGGCCCGGGTCTTGTCGACCTTGAGGACCTTGTAGGCGATGAACTTGGAGTAGAAGCGGTAGCCGATCGCGTACGAGCCGAGGGCGGCCGCGACCATCCAGGCGGCCGAGACGTCCTCGCCCCTGGCCAGCGCGAGCACCGCCCAGCCGACCGCTGCGACCAGCGCGACAAGACTCCAGATGACGATCGTTCGAACGTTCGCGGTGCGCACCGGGTGGTCCTCCCGTCCATGCGATGACGGAAGGACCGTAGAACAGGAATGTGATCTGCGCTACACCGCGTGCAGGTGTTCGCTCTACGAACGCTTCATGCGAACGCCGTCAGCTCAACATCCTCAGTCCTGCGGCCGCTTGAGGCGGGCGACGAACTTGTAGCGGTCCCCCCGGTACACCGAGCGCACCCACTCCACCGGCTGTCCCTCCCGGTCCAGCGAGTGGCGGGAGAGCATCAGCATCGGCAGTCCGACGTCGGTGCCGAGCAGGCCGGCCTCACGGGGGGTGGCCAGCGAGGTCTCGATGGTCTCCTCGGCCTCGGCGAGATGGACGTCGTAGACCTCGGCCAACGCCGTGTAGAGAGACGTGTACTTGACCAGTGACCTGCGCAGGGCCGGGAAGCGCTTCGCGCTCAGGTGCGTCGTCTCGATCGCCATCGGCTCGCCGTTCGCCATGCGCAGCCGCTCGATGCGGAGCACCCGGCCGCCGGCCGTGATGTCGAGGAGCTCGGCGAGCCGGTCGTCGGCGGTGATGTAGCCGATGTCGAGGAGCTGCGAGGTGGGTTCGAGGCCCTGGGCCCGCATGTCCTCGGTGTACGAGGTGAGTTGGAGGGCCTGCGAGACCTTGGGCTTGGCGACGAACGTGCCCTTGCCCTGGATCCGCTCCAGGCGTCCCTCGACGACGAGTTCCTGGAGTGCCTGGCGCACGGTCGTGCGCGAGGTGTCGAACTCCGCGGCGAGGGTGCGCTCGGGCGGGACCGGAGTGCCGGGGGCCTGTGTCTCCGTCATGTCGAGCAGGTGCTTTTTCAGGCGGTAGTACTTGGGCACGCGCGCGGTACGGACGGTGGCCCCACTCTCGTTCTCCGCACTGCTGACGTCGGTGCTCATGCCCTGCCTTCCCGGCTCCGGATACGGCTCACATCGTGATCCCCTCTGTATACCGCCGCCGCCTCTTTTGGTCTAGTCCACAGCGGCGAGTGGTCTAGCGGAAGACGGTACTCCGGGCCTCCTGATTTCGCTGGTTTCTTACTTAAAGGTTCCTGCATATGTAGGTCGCATAACGGCTGGTCGGAGGGGTTTCGAGCACCCTTGACACGCGTGTTGGTCTGGTCCAAGCTCCCGGTACTGGTCTACACCATTGGTCCAGTCCCGGCCCCAATGGCGGTACGGGGGGGCATCCCTGAGGAGGGTGGCGTGAAGCGCAAGCTGATAGCCGCGATCGGTATCGCGGGCATGATGGTCTCCATCGCGGCGTGCGGTGACAGTGACAGCGGGGGCTCGGACAACACCGGCGCGGACGCCAAGGAGCTGACCGTCTGGCTGACCGTCGACGCCCAGAACAACTGGCCCGAACTGGTGAAGGCCGCCGACGACGCGATCAAGAAGAAGCACCCCGGCATCAAGATCAACCACGAGTACTACGGCTGGCCGGACAAGAACGCCAAGCTCGACGCCGTCCTCGCCACCGACAAGGCCCCCGACGTGGTCGAGATGGGCAACACCGAGATGCTGGGCTACATGGTCAAGGGTGCCTTCGCCCCCGTCGACCCGGCGAAGTTCGAGAACTCGGACGCCTGGCTGGACGGCCTCAAGGCCTCGGTGACCTACGACGGCAAGACGTACGGCGTCCCGTACTACGCCGGCGGCCGCGTCGCCAACTGGCGCACGGACGTGGCGGCTTCGGTCGGCGTGAAGTCGGCCCCGAAGACGTACGAGGAGCTGACCGCCGCCCTGGACAAGATCCAGAAGGAGAAGGGCGACAAGTTCAGCGCCTGGTACCAGCCCACCCGCGACTGGTACGCGGCCATGTCCTTCGTCTACGACGCCGGCGGCTCCATCGCCGAGGAGTCCGGCGGCCAGTGGAAGGGCAACCTCTCCTCGCCCGAATCCCTCAAGGGCCTCACCGAGTTCAAGAACGTCGTCGACAAGTACATGCACGGCGACAAGACCAAGGACGAGTCCGACCGCTACATCGTCTACGGCCAGGGCAAGTCCGCCATGATCTTCGGCGCGGCCTGGGAGGGCGCGACCTCCGAGGACCCGAAGAACGACAAGACCGGTGACCTCAAGGGCAACCTCGAGAACTTCGTGATGCCCGGTCCGTCCGGCAAGAACATCCCGGTCTTCCTGGGCGGCTCCGACCTCGCCGTCCCGGTGAAGTCCGACGCGCAGGCCGTCGCCGCCGAGTGGATCAACGCGCTGACGGGCGCCTCCGGTCAGAAGGGCCTGATGGCGAAGGGCAACCTGCCCAACAACAAGACGGACCTCGAAACCCTGAAGAGCGACCCGGCGACGGCCGTCCCGGCCACCGCGGCCGAGTCCAACTGGTTCGTCCCGATGGCGCCCGGCTGGGGCCAGGTCGAGAAGGCCCAGGTCCTTCAGACCATGCTCCAGTCCATCGGCACCGGCAAGAAGTCGGTCGAGGCCGCCGCGAAGGAAGCGGACGCCGCGATCGACAAGGTCATCAACACCAAGTGACCTGAAGCGGGGCCCCGTTGCAGACGGGGCCCTGCTTTCCGTACGCACGTGTGGGTACGGGCCTCGCCTTCGTACGACCTGAGGGACCGCTGAGGAGCGCGCGATGAGTGCCGCAGACACGACCACCCCTGCCAAGGTGCCGCCGCCGCGGCAACCGGCCCCACCACCGCCTCTCGCGCAGAAGCCGCCGAGAAGCCGGAGGTCCGGCGGACGAGGCCTGCCCTGGCTGCTGCTCGCCCCCTGCCTCCTCATCCTCGCGCTCGTCCTCGGCTACCCCCTGGTCCGGCTGGCCACCCTCTCCTTCCAGACGTTCGGCCAGTCCCAGCTGTGGGGCTTCGTGCCGGCGGAGTGGGTCGGGCTCGACAACTTCACCAAGGTCCTGGGCGACGGGGAGTTCTGGACGGTCGTCGCACGGACGATCGTCTTCGCGGCCGGCTGCGTGATCTTCACGATGGTCATCGGCATGCTGATCGCGCTGCTCCTCCAGCGTGTCTCCGGCTGGGTGAAGACGCTGGTCAACATCGCGCTGGTGGCGAGCTGGGGCATGCCGATCATCGTGGCGACCACGGTCTTCAAGTGGCTGTTCGACGCGGACTACGGCATCCTCAACGCGCTGCTCAGCAAGTTGCCCGGCGTCGAGATGATCGGCCACAACTGGTTCGCGAGCGGGCCGCAGGGCCTGGCCGTGATCATGCTGCTGGTGGTCTGGGGGGCCGTGCCCTTCGTGGTCATCACGCTGAGCGCCGGTCTGACCCAGGTCCCGCAGGAGCTGGAGGAGGCGGCCCGGCTGGACGGCGCGGGCGCCTGGGGCGTGTTCCGTTACGTCACGCTCCCCATCCTCAAGCCGATCATCGTGATGCTCACGACCCTGTCGGTGATCTGGGACATGGGCGTCTTCCCGCAGGTCTTCGTGATGCGCAACGGCCATCCCGAGGCCGAGTTCCAGATCCTCACCACCTACTCGTACGACCGTGCCTTCGTGGTCAACGACTACGCGCAGGGCTCGGCGATCGCCCTGCTCACCGTGGTGCTGCTGCTCGGTGTGGTCGCCGTCTATATGCGCCAGATGCTGAAGATCGGAGAGGTCGAATGAGCACGCTGGTACCCCAGGCGCGCCGGAAGTCGAAGGCCGGCTGGAACCTCCTCGGCCTGTTCGTCTTCATCACCGCCGGCTTCCCCGTCTACTGGATGCTGAACACGGCGTTCAAGCCGGAGAAGGACGCCATCGACCCGGACCCCAGCCTGTGGCCGACCGCCCTGACCTTCTCCAACTTCGGCCGGGCGCTGGACATCGCGGACTTCTGGGGCCCCGTCGGCCGCAGCCTGATCGTGTCCCTCGCCGTGGTCGTGATCGGCATGGTCGTCGGTCTGCTGGCGGCGCTCGCCATCTCCCGGTTCGCCTTCCGCGGCCGCAAGATCGTGATCGTCGGCATCCTGGCCGTCCAGATGGTCCCGCTGGTCGCCATGATCATCCCGGTGTTCCTGCTGCTCAACGATCTCGGTCAGTACGACAGGCTGACCGGCCTGATCATCACGTACCTGACCTTCATCCTCCCCTTCACGGTGTGGACCCTGCGCGGCTTCATCGTCAACATCCCGAAGGAGCTGGAGGAGGCGGCCATGGTCGACGGCTGCACCCGCACCGGCGCCTTCGTCAGGGTCGTGTTCCCGCTGCTCGCTCCGGGGATGGTCGCCACCTCCGTCTACGGCTTCATCCAGGCCTGGAACGAGTACCTCTACGCCCTGATGCTGCTCAGCCAGAACAACCAGACCGCGACCGTGTGGCTCAGCAACTTCAGCACCAAGCACGGCACCGAATTCGCCCCGATGATGGCCGGCGCCACGATGATGGCCGTACCGATCGTCGTCCTCTTCCTACTCGTCCAGCGCAAGATGGCCGCGGGTCTGACCGCGGGCGCCGTGAAGGGATAACGCCACCCGATGACGACAATCGCCAGCGGCACGACTGCGTTTGATCCGGAAAAGGATGGCCTGATCCGCGACGCCCTGACCGTCCTCCAGCCCGGCTTTCCGGGCACCACGGCCCCCGACTGGCTGCTTCGCCGCCTCGGTGAAGGCCTGGCCTCCGTCGGCCTGTTCGGCCGCAACATCGCCTCGCCCGAACAACTCGCGGCGCTGACCGCCCAGTTGCGCGCCGAACGCGAGGACGTGCTGGTCGCGATCGACGAGGAGGGAGGTGATGTCACCCGCCTGGAGGTGAGGACCGGTTCCTCGTTCCCCGGCAACCATGCGCTGGGCGCGGTCGACGACGTCTCGCTCACCCGGGAGGTGGCGTACGAACTCGGCCGCCGTCTCGCGGAGTGCGGTGTGAACCTCAACTGGGCCCCGTCCGCGGACATCAACTCCAACCCCGACAACCCGGTCATCGGCGTCCGTTCCTTCGGCGCCGACACGGACCTGGTCGCCCGCCACACCGCCGCCTACGTCACCGGCCTCCAGTCGGCCGGAGTGGCCGCCTGCACCAAGCACTTCCCGGGCCACGGCGACACGGCGGTCGACTCCCACCACGCGCTCCCGCGCATCGACGCCGACGCCTCGGTGCTCTCGGCCCGCGAACTCTCCCCGTTCCGCGCGGCCATCGCCGCCGGCACCCGCGCGATGATGAGCGCCCACATCCTGGTCCCGGCCCTCGACCCGGACCGCCCGGCAACCCTGTCCCGCCCGGTCCTGACCGACCTCCTCCGCGGCCGACTCGGCTACGACGGCCTGATCGTCACCGACGGCATGGAGATGCAGGCCATCGCCGCCACCTACGGCATCGAGCGCGGCAGCGTCCTCGCCATCGCCGCCGGCGCCGACGCGATCTGCGTGGGCGGCGGCCTCGCCGACGACGAGACGGTACGACGTCTGCGCGACGCCCTGGTCACGGCGGTCCGCTCCGGCGAACTCGCCGAGGAACGCCTGGCCGACGCGGCCGAACGCGTACGGGCGCTGGCCCGCTGGACGACCGAGACCTCGGCGGACACCGGCGAGGCACGACCGGACGTCGGCCTGACGGCGGCCCGCCGCGCGCTCAGGGTGACCCACACGGAGGCCTACGCCCCCCTGGACGAGGCCCCCTACGTCGCCGTCTTCACCCCCGAAGCGAACATCGCCGTCGGTGACGACACCCCCTGGGGTGTCGCCGCCGAACTGACCCACTTCCTCCCCGGCACCGAGACCTCCGCCTTCACCGGAGAGGACGCGGCCCACAAGGCCCTCGCCGCGGCGAACGGCCGCCGCATCGTGGCCGTCGTCCGCGACGAACACCGCCACGCATGGATGGCAAGGGCCCTCGACACGGTGCTGCGCGAGAGCCCCGACACGATCGTGGTCGAGATGGGCGTACCTCAGGCGGTCCCGCGGGGTGCGCTGCACATCGCGACCCACGGTGCGGCGCGGGTGTGCGGACGGGCGGCGGCGGAGGTGATAGCGGGGGTGCGGCTCGGGTAGCCGCCGGTACTCCGCTCACTCCGCTCGCCCTGCTCGGCCGATGTGCCGTCGGGTTGCGGGAGTCGGCAGGCTACTGCGCGGGTTCGGGCTGCCAGTGCCGTTCGCGTGGGAGGAGAGCCGTTCCCAGGGCGCCGAGCAGGATGAGCGCGGCGGCGGCGAAGGGGCCGAGTGTGACGCCGAAGGTGAAGACCGCGGATCCCACGGCGTACACGGTGGCGTAGGCGCGCAGTCCGAAGTAGTGGCCGACGAGGTAGGCGACCATGTCCGACTCGGCGCCGGCGGCGATGCCGATGAGCAGGACCGCGACGGGGGCGAGCGAGAGGGGGCCGGTGAGGATCAGCGTTCCCGCTGACGCGGCGACGAAGAGGACGACGCCTGTCCGGGTCGGGAAGAACCGGTCGATGAGCGAGCCGACACCGAGTCTCCCGACGAGTGAGCCGATCCCGGCGAGGGATGCCACCGAGGCCGCTGTGGTGGGTTCTATGCCGCCGTGTTTCAGCAGTGGCGCCATGTGGACGATGAGCGCGGCGATACCGGTGGCGGCAGCGGTGAAGGACGCGGTCATGACGTAGAAGGTCCGGGTTCGCAGCGCCCGGCCCGGCTCCAGACCGGGCAGGTCGTCGTCGGGATCGTCCGGACGCGCCGCGTCCTGGCGGAGGGGCGCGGCCAGGGGGAGGACCGCGAAGGCCGCCTTGCCCAGCTGGTCCTTGGGGATGTGGACGGGGTTCTCGACCCGGCCGCCCGGAAACTCGACGGTGGTCTCATACGTGTGATCCATGGTGACGACGACATAGCCGTGCGACGCCAGGTCCTGCACGAGGACCGTCCCGGACTCCCGCTGTCCGCCGAGCCCGGGCGAGTACAGGACCACCGGCCACTTGCCGTCCAGCTGCGGCGCGTCGACGTGGCCGGACGTCTTCGCGCCGGCCCAGTCCACGGACCCCTTGGGCACCCCGGCCGCGCCCACCATCTTCTCGACGGCCCCCTGCGCACCGGCCGAGATCCACGGCTGCCGGGGAAAGCGGTCGGCGTCCTTGGCCGGGTACCAGACGTTGATCATGGTTTCCCGCTTGCGATCCGGCTTGCACGGATCCTGCCGCGCTTTGTCGACGAGGTGGATTTCCTTGGTCCCCACCTCATATTTCCCCGTGGGTTCCGGAAGCGAGAACTGCGCCTTCTCCGTGCCGCCACCGGCGGCGCTGTTTGCCGTGCCGTCCCCGTCGGCCGCGCACCCGACCAGGAATGCGGCGCTCACCACCACGGTCAGTGCCTTCGTCAGGAGCGACACAGTCCCTGTCCTGCTGATCTCCGCCGTCACCCGGCTCACTCTCCGGACTGACGAGTGGGCAGGATGTGGTGGAACGCGACATCAGCGGATGTGAAAATACGATCAGTGGGCATCGGGGCCGTTCCTTGCTCTTGCGGAGATCTTTCCGCAATGAGCCTAGGAATCTTCAAGCCGCCGGTCTTCGGCGTGAGCACGCTGCGATCGGCGAGATTTCTGTGGATTCCCCAATCGTTGCCCGTCGGACGCTCAGATCCCCTGCCAGTCGGGCTTGTCGGCAAACGTGTGCCGGAAGTAGTCGGCCAGCTTCAGCTTGGATGCCGCCCCTTCATCGACGACAACCGTCGCATGCGGATGCAACTGCAGCGCCGACGCGGGACACACCGCGGCAACCGGCCCCTCGACGGTCGCGGCGACCGCGTCGGCCTTTCCCTCACCGGTCGCGAGCAGCACCGCGTGCCGGGCCTCCAGAATCGTCCCGATCCCCTGCGTGATGACGTGGTGTGGCACCTGGTCGATGTCCCCGCCGAAGAACCGCGCGTTGTCCACCCGCGTCTGCTCGGTCAGTGTCTTGATCCGCGTCCGCGAGGCCAGCGAAGAGCACGGCTCGTTGAACCCGATGTGTCCGTCGGTCCCGATCCCGAGCAGCTGAAGGTCCACCCCACCGCCGGCGGCCAACGCGGCGTCATACGCCAGACACGCCGCCTGTACGTCCTCGGCCGTGCCGTCCGGACCCATGAAAGCGTCCATCCCGAGCCCCAGCGGCTCCAACACCTCGCGCCGCAGCACCGATCGGTACGACTCCGGATGCTCGGACGGCAGCCCCACATACTCGTCGAGCTGGGCGATCCGTGCCCTGGAGGCGTCCACGGCACCGGACTTCACCTTGGCGGTCAGCGCCTGGTAGATGGGCAGCGGGGTCGACCCGGTGGCCACACCGAGCAGGGCGTCGGGCTTGCGCCGCAGGAGCTGCGCCATGGCCTCGGCGATCAGCTCGCCACCCGACTTGGCGTCCGGAACGATGACAACTTCCACGCTGGGCCTGCCGATCTGGGAAGAGGGGCTCTGAGGGACCCGTAGGGGCTGTGTGGTTTAGACCAATCTAACAGAGTCGGGCCTTGCGTCCCAGGTGAAGAGGGCACCCTGACGCACCGTGCGCCGTCCCGCGCGGGGGAGTGGAATAGGACCAGCCCCTGCGACAGCGACCCGCACACGGACCCGCACATGAGACGCGCATACGGCCCCACGCATGAGTCCCGCACATGGCCCCGCGCATGAGACCTGCACACGGCCACGCACCCTGCCCCGCACGCTGACATCCACGGCGAAACGCAAAGCGACCCAGCAGCGACTCCGGAGCGACCCCGCAGCGACACGGCGGGGACACCATCGCGCCCCACCGGCATCTCAGAGCAGCCCTCGGAAGGACCCCACATGACCGCGACGACACCGGACCCCCGGAGCGAATCCCAGGGCGACCCCCAGGCCGTACCTCACAGCGACCCCCGCAGCGAACTCCCCTGCCGCATCATGGCCCGCGAGATGGCCGAGCAGCCGGCCGTCCTGCGCCGGATCCTGGACGAGGGTGCCTCGGCGATCTGTGAGGTCGCCCGGGCGATCGCCGCCCGCAGGCCCCGCTTCGTGCTCCTGGCCGCCCGCGGCACCTCCGACAACGCCGCGCTCTACGCCAAGTACCTCCTGGAGATCCGGCTCGGCATGCCCTGCGGCCTCACCTCGATGTCGACCATCACGGCCTACGGCGCTCGCCGGCGCGATCACGCTCGCCGTGACCAACAACCCCGACTCGCCTCTGTCCGGTGTGTCCGAGTTCCACCTCGACATCATGGCCGGACCGGAGAAGGCCCTCCCGGCGACGAAGACGTACACCGCCTCCCTCCTCGCCCTCTACCTCTTCGTCGAGGGCCTGCGCGGCGGCGACGGCGCGCCCGCGAAGCCGTTGCCCGATCTCGCCGAGCAACTGCTCGCCCAGCAGGACGAGGTGCATGCCCTGGCCGCCCGCTACCGCTTCGCCGAGCGCATGGTGATCACCTCCCGCGGCTACGGCTACCCCACGGCCAAGGAGGCCGCCCTCAAGCTGATGGAGACCAGCTACATCCCCGCCCTCTCCTACTCCGGGGCAGACCTCCTGCACGGCCCCCTCGCCATGGTCGACAACGTCTCCCCGGTCATCGCGGTCGTCCCGGACGGCAGGGGCGGCGAGGCCCTCCGGCCCGTCCTCGACCGGCTGCGCGGCAGAGGCGCCGACCTGGTGGTCGTCGGCCCCGAGAGCGAGGTGCAGCAGGCTTCGGCCGGCTTCGTCCTACCGACCGAAGGCATCGCAGAGGAAGTCCAGCCCGTGCTGGAGATCATCCCCCTGCAACTCCTCGCCCACGAGGTCACCATCGCCCGCGGCCAGGACCCGGACGCGCCCCGCGCCCTGGCGAAGGTGACGGAGACGCGCTGAACCGGAGGCGCTCACGGAAATTGCCATGGCCATCCGGCCCCGCGCATAGCCCGGGCGGGTTAGGCTGCGAAGCGCCAACAACGCACAGGCTTCAACAACAAAACAGCTCCCACGCATGGACACGGATAGTGGTCTAGTCCACAATGCGTAGGGAAACAGCGTGCGCATCACAGAGCCTCCGTCTTCCCCGCACAGGAAGACGGACCGAGGATCCGGAGCTCTCTGCCCTGACTGCCCCGGCTCCTCATCCTTCGGCCGACCGGGACCGCACACCCCGCGGCCGATGCTGCTCCGGGCTGCGGTGCCGGGAGGGTTGAGGGTCCCTCCCAGGCGCCGCGGCCCGCGGGTGTTCAAGGGGGGCGCATATTTCAGAGCCGTACAAACCCCCAGGTACGCTCGCACACGTGCCCTCCATGAACGAACTGGTCCGCCAGCACACCGCCCTCGACGACTCCGATCTCGAGTGGCTGCATCTGCTGGTCTCGGAGTGGCAGCTGCTCTCCGACCTCTCCTTCGCCGACCTCGTCCTGTGGGTCCCCACCCGCGACGGCACCCGCTATGTCTCCGTCGCCCAGATGCGCCCCAACACCGGCCCCACCTCCTACCAGGACGACATGGTCGGCCACCTCGTGCCGCGCGGCCGCCGCCCCATGCTGGACGCCGCCCACGACGAGGGCCGGATCGTGCGTGAGGGCGACCCCGAGTGGCGGGAGGAGGTCCCGGTCCGCGTCGAGTCCATTCCGGTACGACGGGACGGACGCGTCCTCGGTGTCATCGCGCGCAACACCAACCTCCTGACCGTCCGCACCCCGAGCCGCCTGGAACTGACGTACCTGCAGAGCGCGTCGGACCTCGCCCAGATGATCGCGGCGGGCTCGTTCCCGTTCCCTAACCAGCAGATGGACATGGACGCCGCCCCGCGCGTGGGCGACGGTCTGATCCGGCTCGACGCGGACGGCATCGTCCAGTACGCCTCCCCGAACGCGCTGTCCGCGTACCACCGCATGGGCCTCGCCGCCGACCTCGTCGGCTGCCACCTGGGCCGGATCACCGCTGAACTCGCCCCGTCCCGCGGGCCGGTGGACGAGGCGCTCGCCAAGGTGGCCAGCGGCTGGGCGCCGCGCGAGTTCGAGATCGAGGCCCGGGACGGGGTGATCCAGTTCCGCACGATCCCGCTCAAGCCCAAGGGCACCCGCATCGGTTCGCTGGTCCTGCTCCGCGACGTCACCGAACTGCGCCGCCGCGAACGCGAGTTGATCACCAAGGACGCCACCATCCGGGAGATCCACCACCGGGTGAAGAACAACCTCCAGACCGTGGCCGCCCTGCTCCGCCTCCAGGCCCGCCGTATCGAGTCCGACCGTGGGCGCGAGGCCCTGGAGGAGGCGGTACGGCGCGTCGGGTCGATCGCGATCGTGCACGAGACGCTCTCCCAGAACCTGGACGAGCGCGTGGAGTTCGACGAGATCGCGGACCGGGTCCTCGCGATGGTCGCCGAGATCTCGCCGGGCAAGGTCACCGGCCGGCGCACCGGACGCTTCGGCATCCTGGACGCCGAGGTCGCCACCCCGCTGTCGATGGTCCTGACCGAGGTCCTCCAGAACGCCCTCGAACACGGCTTTCGCGAGGGGGAGACGGGCACGGTCGAGGTGTCGGCCGTCCGCGGCGGCACCAGCAAGGAGGCCCGTCTCCTGGTCACCGTCCAGGACGACGGCGTCGGCCTGCCCGAGGGCTTCGACCCGCACACCGCGGGCAATCTGGGACTACAGATCGTACGGACGCTGGTGGAGGGCGAGTTGGGCGGCTCGTTCGACATGGTGCCGGCACCGGAGCGGGGGACCCGGGTCATCCTGGACGTACCGGTGGAAGCCCACAAGTAGTCAACTCCCGGGACAGCACCGGGACAGCAAAGGGCCCCGGACCTTGAGTGGTCCGGGGCCAGTGCTCGTTGCTGCTCGTTCGCAAAGCGTAAGCGCATCGGGGGTACTGCGCGCTGCGGCTCGGGGGCGGGAGATGCGTACTCGCTGTACGCGCCGCCAAGCTCAGGCTGTTATCGGGGCGGGTGTATCAGGCGGAGGCCTGACGGGCCCGGTTGCGGGCGGCACGGCGCTTCATGGCGCGACGCTCGTCCTCGCTGAGACCACCCCAGACGCCGGAGTCCTGGCCGGACTCGAGCGCCCACTGCAGGCACTGCTCCATGACGGGGCAGCGGCGGCAGACGGCCTTGGCTTCCTCGATCTGCAGCAGCGCAGGACCGGTGTTGCCGATGGGGAAGAAGAGCTCGGGGTCTTCCTCGCGGCAAACGGCGTTGTGACGCCAGTCCATGGCTGCTACCTCTCCTTGGTATTACGTGCGGGTTGCTTGTGAATGTGAACGCTTTCACGAATCCCTCAACAAGTGAAGGGCCGACCGTCAGGCTTCCCTGGCGTGGTCCTGTGGATTGAAGAGGGGTTCCGGTGATCTGTGGACGCCGGTTCTGCGGGCTGTCCCGACCGCCACGTAGAGACTCGCAAACCTCAGCGGCGGATACAACCCCTTCCGGAAAGTTTTTTTTGATTCCTCGGTGTCGACTAGGTCACAGCCGTACTTCCATGGGGTGGACCCTGGCCTAAACGTTCGAGTGAAAGGACTTTAGCCTCTTCTGCTCACACAATCACACGCAGTGCACGGCGTACGCCTGTGAACGTCACGCTCGTACGCAGCCCGAGGTGGTCGCCGTCCATCTGAAGGGGTAGTGGGGCCTTCGAATGCAAGGTGAACTGGTCCAGGTCGTGCAGGCCCACAGCGTGCTTGCCATGGGGTCCGTGCTCGGGGGACGAATTGAGCAACTGCGTCCCATACCGGGCGACCGCAGGCATGGACAGCCGCGTCAGACCGAATACGTCGAGCCCGGTATCGAACGAGGCCTTAGGCGATGCGTACATCGGGCGATTGCCCAAATAGGTCCACGGCGCGGTGTTCGAGACTATGGACACGACCAGACCGGGAACCGGTTCCTCGCCGGCCCGCTCCAGGGTGATCGCGCCGTGCCGCCGGTCGGGCTCGCCGAAAAGCTGGCGGGCGACCTGGCGGACGTAGAGGGCATGTGTCGATTTCTTGCCCATCTCCCGCTGCTGTTCGACCCGGCCGACGACACCGCCGTCGAAGCCGAGCCCCGCGTTGAAGGTGAACCAGCGGGCCGGGACGGCCTCGTCCTCGGTGCCCGGTGTGCCCGACGCGAGCCCCAGACCGACCACGCGTTCGCTTTTGTCGCGCAGCGCGTCCAGTACGGCGCCGGTCGCCTCCACGGCGTCGTTCGGCAGGCCGAGGGCGCGGGCGAAGACGTTGGTGGAACCGCCGGGGACGACGGCGAGACGGGGGAGGTGGTCCGGGTCGGGGCCGGCGTGCAGGAGGCCGTTGACCACCTCGTTGACCGTGCCGTCGCCGCCGAGGGCCACCACGAGATCGATGTCGTCGCTCTCCGCGGCCTGCCGGCCCAGGTCGCGTCCGTGCCCCCGGTACTCGGTGGTGACCGCCTCCAGCTTCATCTCGCTGGCGAGCGCATGGATCAGGACATCGCGCGTACGTGCGCTTGTGGTGGTTGCCGCCGGATTGACCACGAGGAGTGCACGCATGAGTTGCAGCGTACCTACTGGGTGGTACCGGGCCCAGCCCGAGGTAGGGGTCGGGTAAGAGATCCTGGACACGGGGGCGGACACCACGGCGGCTACGCTGCTGGGGTGAGCAGTGAGCAGACCTCCGCCCCGGAAGCCGCAGAACCCCGCCCCCGGCGTCTGACCTACGCGGCCGCCCTGGCCGGTCTGGAAGGTCTGGCGCTCGTCGTCGGCGGTGTCTGGATACTGGCCCTGGGGATCGCGGGCGATCCGGACGACCGGCAGCAGGCCGTCACCGGCGGTGTGACGCTGATCGTGCTCGCGCTGCTGCCGTTGCTGGCCGCCCGCGGACTGCTCGCCCGCCGCAGCTGGAGCCGCGGCCCCGCCGTCATCACGCAGATCATGGCGCTGCCGGTGGCCTACAACCTGCTCCAGGCCGACAGTCTGGCCATCCCCGGCGGTATCGCGCTCGCCCTGGTGGCGGTCACGGGGCTGGTGCTGCTGGTGAACGCCGAGACGACCCGGGCCCTCGGCATCCAGGGGCCCGGGAACGCGCCTCAGAAGTAGCCCGTCACTCTCCGGCCGTCACTGCCCGGCCGTCACTCCTCCACGAGGAGCTTCTCCCGCAGCTGTGCCAGTGTCCGCGCCAGCAGCCGTGACACATGCATCTGCGAGATGCCGACCTCCTGCGCGATCTGCGACTGGGTCATGTTGCCGAAGAAGCGCAGCAGCAGGATCCGCTTCTCGCGCGGCGGCAGGTCCTCGAGCAGCGGCTTGAGCGACTCGCGGTACTCGACGCCCTCCAGCGCCTCGTCCTCGGCGCCCAGCGTGTCCGCCACCGCCGGGGACTCGTCGTCCGTGTCGGGAACGTCCAGGGACAGCGTGGAGTACGCGTTGGCGGACTCCAGGCCCTCCAGGACCTCCTCTTCCGAGATGCCCAGTTTCTCGGCCAACTCGTGGACCGTGGGGGAGCGGCCGTGCAGCTGCGAGAGCTCAGCCGTCGCCGTGGTCAGCGACAGACGCAGCTCCTGGAGCCTGCGCGGGACGCGGACCGCCCAGCCCTTGTCGCGGAAGTGCCGCTTGATCTCGCCGACGACCGTCGGGGTCGCGTACGTCGAGAACTCGACGCCGCGCTCCGGGTCGAAGCGGTCGACCGACTTGATCAGGCCGATGGTGGCGACCTGGGTCAGGTCGTCCAGCGGCTCGCCGCGGTTGCGGAAGCGGCGCGCGAGGTGCTCGACGAGCGGCAGGTGCATACGGACCAGCCTGTTGCGCAGCTCCGCGTACTCCGCGCTGCCGTCCTTCAGCTTGCGCAGCTCGATGAACATCGCGCGCGCTCCACTGCGGTCCTGCGGGTCGTGCTGCGGGGCCTGCACGCTCGGCACCCTCGGCTGATCGTCTCGCTCGTGCTCGCTCATCGTCCCGCCCGTCGCCCTTCCCCGAGCCGCCGCCCCTTCCCGGACCGGGGAGACCCCGACCCGCCCTTCCAGAGGCGCGCTCTGCACGGCACCTTCCCGAGCCCGCTGCCCGTCGTCCAGGAAGCCGGCCGCCGCCGTGTCGTCGGCGTCGTCCTCCGGGTGTTGCCGGGCCTGCTCGGGGATGCCGTCGATGCCGTCAGCCATGCGCCGGGCACTGCTCGGACCGCTTGTGCCCTCGGCCGGCAGCTCCCGTGTGCCGCGCTCTTCGTCCCGCACCGGCCCGTCCCCGTCCTTCACGCCGGCCCGGGTCCCGCGCCGCGCTGTTTGTAGAGGCTGATCGAAACGGTTTTGTCGTCGTCCACCGCGGAGGAGACCTTGCCCGCCAGGGCGGACAGGACGGTCCAGGCGAAGGTGTCCCGCGCGGGGGCGTGACCGTCCGTGGTCGGGGCCGAGACGGTGACCTCCAGCGAGTCGTCGACAAGGCGGAAGACACAGCTGAGCACCGAGCCGGGCACGGCCTGCTGGAGCAGGATCGCGCAGGCCTCGTCGACCGCGATGCGCAGGTCCTCGATCTCGTCGAGGGTGAAGTCCAAACGGGCCGCGAGGCCGGCCGTGGCCGTACGCAGCACCGACAGGTAGGCACCCGCAGCCGGTAGCCGGACTTCCACGAAGTCCTGGGTCGCGGGCTCGCCTGCGATCTGGGACACCCTCACCTCCAAGGTGGTACAAGCTTTTCGGGGCCGAGGGTCGCCCCCCGGGGGTAACGCGATGTGTGGTTCAGCGGTGACGCTACCGCGCTCTCAAGTTTCCTGTCCCCGGGACCCCAACCCCTTGCTGTCACTCATAGTAAACCTACGGATACGCTCCGTGGCTAGGGGGTCTGCGGGCCCAATTGGGAAGAGCGCGCGCCGGGTTGACGTACCCAGGCGCCGCACGGTCGAACCGTCCGAATCAGCGGTCGAATACGTCGAATACAGCGTCACACAAGAACATGGTCGACGAAGCACCAGCGCCAGTTCTCACCGGGCTCGTGGGTCCGCATGATGGGATGCCCCGAGTCCTTGTGGTGCTCTGTCGCGTGCCTCCCCTGTGAGGAGTCGCAGCAGCCGACGTGACCGCAGTGGAGACACAGCCGCAGTTGCACGGGGTGCCAGCCCTCGGCGAGGCACTCCGGACAGGTGTCGGTCAGTGGCTTGGGCTCCGGGTGCGGCAGCTCGTCGGCGTGCGTGCACTGTTTCATGATTGCCACAGTACGACGGGCGCGCGGATGATCGCGCGAAAAACGAGGGTGGGAACCGATGGACGTGATGCCACTGCTGCTGCTGGTGGCGGGCAGCGCCGTTGTCTCGGCGGCCGCCCGACGGACCCCGGTGCCTGCTCCGCTGCTGCTGGTCGCGGCCGGTCTGGCGGTCTCGTACATCCCAGGAGTGCCCGACTACACGCTGGACCCCCACATCGTCCTGCCGCTCGTCCTGCCCCCGCTGCTGCACTCGGCGGCCACCGACAGCTCGTATCTCGATCTGCGCGCGCAACTGCGGCCGGTGGCGCTGCTGTCGGTCGGGTACGTGCTCTTCGCTACGTTCGTGGTCGGCTGGGCGGCCTATGTGATCGTGCCCGACCTGCCGCTGACCGCCGCGCTGGTGCTGGGCGCGGTGGTGGCGCCGCCGGACGCCGTGGCGGCCACGGCGGTCGCGCGCCGGGTGGGGCTGCCGTCCCGCATCACCACGATCCTCCAGGGCGAGTCCCTGGTGAACGACGCCACCGCGATCACCGCCTACCGTGTCGCCCTCGCGGCCGCGGTCGGCGAGGGCGCCACCTGGGCCGGCGGGATCGCCGAGTTCGTGGTCGCGGCGGTCGGCGGTGTCGGCATCGGGCTGGTGCTGATGGTGCCGATCCACTGGCTGCGCACCCACGTCAGGGAGGCGCTGCTGCAGAACACGCTCTCCCTGATGATCCCGTTCGTCGCCTACGCGGCCGCCGAGCAGGTGCATGCCTCCGGTGTTCTCGCCGTCGTGGTCGTCGCCCTCTTCCTCGGACACCGCGCGTGGGAGGTCGACTTCGCGACCCGCCTCCAGGAGGACGCGGTCTGGAAGATGGTCGCCTTCGTCCTGGAGTCGGCGGTCTTCGCGCTGATCGGACTGCAACTGCCGGTGGTCCTCAAGGATCTCGGGGAGTACGAGGGGGCGATCGCCCTCTGGTACGCGGTCGCCGTCTTCCTCGTGGTCGTGGTCTCCCGGTTCGTGTGGGTGTATCCGGCGACCTTCCTGCCCCGACTGCTGTCCCCCCGGATCAGGGAGCGGGAGGAGAACCCGACCTGGAAGGGGCCGTTCGTCATCAGCTGGGCCGGGATGCGGGGCGTGGTCTCGCTGGCCATCGCGTTCTCGATCCCGCTGACCATGCACGGCGGCGAGCCGTTCCCCGAGCGCAACCTCATCCTGTTCCTGACCTTCACGACCGTGATCGGGACGCTGGTCTTCCAGGGCGTCACACTGCCCCCGCTGATCCGCAGGCTGAAGCTGCCCGGACGGGACCTTCAGGCCGAGACGCTGGCCGAGGCGAACGCCCAGGCGCAGGCCTCCCGGGCTGCCGAGAGCCGTCTGGACGAACTCCTCACCGACGAGCGCAACGCCCTCCCCGAGCCCCTCGCGGACCGTCTCCGATCCGTCCTGGAGCGCCGCCGCAACGCCGTCTGGGAGCGCCTCGGCGCCGTCAACCCCGTCACCGGGGAAACCGTCGACGACACCTATCGTCGGCTGTCCCGCGAGATGATCGGCGCGGAACGCGCGGTGTTCGTCAGACTGCGCGACCTCCGCTACATCGACGACGAGATGCTGCGGACGCTGCTGCGCAGGCTGGACCTGGAGGAGGCGGCGGCCTTCAGGGAGACGACGTAGCGGGCCTCCCGGCACGCGCGCGTGGTCAGCCGAAGGGCCGTCCGGTGACGACGGCCGCCAGTGTCGTCCCCCGCGGGAAGGCGCCCTCTTCCGCGAGGGCGACAAGGGCGTACAGCAACTTGGCGACATAGAGACGCTCGACGGGCAGACCGTGGTGGTCCTCGAAGTCCTCGGCGAACGCGTCCAGGGCGGGAGCGGTACGGGCGTAGCCGCCGAAGTGGAAGCGGTCGTCCAGGGTCCAGGTTCCGCGGGAACCGCCGAAGGCCTGGGCCTGGAGGGCCTGTATGTCGGCGGTCAGGAAACCCCCTTTGAGGACCGGAATGCCGAGAGCGCGCTGGTCGGGGGCGAGTCCGGCGGCCAGACCGGCGAGTGTGCCGCCCGTACCGCAGGCGACGGCGGCGACGTCGGCATGGCCGCGCAGTTCCTCGCCGAGCGCCTGACAGCCGCGTACGGCAAGGACGTTGCTGCCGCCCTCGGGGACGACGTACGCGTCCTCGGCGTCCGACGCACGCAGAACGGCCGCCAGGGTCTCGGGTTCGGTCTTGCGGCGGTACGTCGATCTGTCGACGAAGTGCAGTCGCATGCCGTCGGCCGCGCACCGCGCGAGGGAGGGGTTGAGGGGACGGTCGGCGAGTTCCTGGCCGCGGACCACGCCGACCGTGGGCACGCCGAGGAGGCGGCCCGCGGCGGCCGTGGCGCGCAGGTGGTTGGAGTAGGCGCCGCCGAAGGTGACGACTGTGCGGCCGGCCGCCGCGGTGAGGTTCGGCGCGAGCTTGCGCCACTTGTTGCCGACCAGCTCCGGGTGGATCAGGTCGTCGCGCTTGAGGAGCAGGCGGATGCCGTGGCGGGTGAAGCGGTCGTCCTCGACCTCCTGCACGGGTGAGGGGAGGCGGGGGTGCAGGTCGGTGAGGGCGGGCGTGTCGGGGCCGGGCACCCTGTCATTGTCGCCGCTGGGCGCTCCGCTGGAGGGACGGTTCGTTTGCCGTGCCCCTTGCCGGGCGCGGTTCTGCACCCGACCTCACCGGTCCCGCCTACTTCAGCCGGTCCCCGATGCGCCGGCGCATCGCCGCCATGGTGAAGCCCCGTGGGTCCACCTTCCCCGGCTGCCACTCCAGGTGGCCGATCACCGAGCGCTCCGTCCAGCCGTGGTGGCGGCAGATCGCGGCGGCGGCCCGCTCGATCGCCTCCAGCTGGGCCGCGGGCCAGGGGTCCTCGCCGTCGCCGAGGTTCTCGCACTCGAAGCCGTAGAAGTGGCGGTTGCCATCGGTGTTCGCCTCGTTGTCCGGCGGGAGCGCCTTCTCGGCGATCACCGCGCGCAGGACGTCGTCGTCGCCGAGGCCGGCGTGGTTGGCGCGGCCGTAGCCGACGAGGTGGACGGTGCCGTCCTTGGTGATCACGCCCTGGCACAGCGGGCCCGGCAGACCCTCGTAGCCGTTCCGGCACAGATCGACCGTGTGTGCGCTGCCCTTGGTCACCGTGTGGTGGATCATGACGCCGTGGACGGGTCCCCAGGGACCCTTGTGGTTGCGGTTGTGATGCCGCCAGTCGCCGACCTCGACGACCTTGACGCCTTCCGCTCGCAATTTCTTCAGGAAGTTGTCCGCGGACATGGGTGGGGCCATGACCGTCTCCTTCGCGCTGCGCGACGGCCGCCTGGCGCGGCCGTCTGGTGATGGCGGTGGACAGGATCCCTATCGATGCCCAACGGACCCGTGATCCATTCCCGCTCTTTCGTGTAATAGCACCAGCACGCTGCGTGATGGAAGGCTTTGCCGTGCAGATCGATGCCCGGCGCAGATCGGCGCCGGTGCATGACCGGGAGGGCAATTCTCATATGTCGGTAGGCGAAGAGGTCCGCACCGAGCAGGACAGGCCGCAGCAGAGTCTCGGCACGGCGGCCGCGCGGAACCTGGCCACCACCACCAAGTCCGCACCCCAGATGCAGGAGATCAGCTCCCGCTGGCTGCTGCGCATGCTGCCCTGGGTGAACGTCGAAGGCGGCACATATCGAGTGAACCGCCGCCTGACCTACGCCGTGGGCGACGCCCGCGTGACGTTTGTGAAGACCGGCGACCGGGTCGAGGTCATCCCCGCGGAGCTGCGTGAACTGCCCGCACTGCGGTCGTACGAGGACGAGGAGGTGCTCTCCGAGCTGGCCCAGCGGTGCCGGCAGCAGGAGTTCGCCCCCGGCCAGGTGATCGCCGAGTTCGGCAGCCCGACCGACGCGGTGTATCTGCTGGCGCACGGCAAGGTGGAGAAGGTCGGCACCGGCCCGTACGGCGACGACGCGGTCCTCGGAGTCCTCGCCGACGGCGCCCACTTCGGCGACCAGGCGCTGCTGGACCCGGACGCCATCTGGGAGTACACCGCCCGCTCGCTCACCGCCTGCACGGTGCTCGTGCTGTCCCGTCAGGACGTCGAGCAGGTCGCGGAGCGCGCCGACTCCCTGGGCGCCCACTTCGAGCAACTGCGCGCGATCCCCGAGCAGCGGACCAACAAGTACGGCGAGCAGGCGATCGACCTCTCGGCCGGCCACTCCGGCGAACCGGACATCCCGCACACGTTCGTCGACTACGAGGCCAAGCCCCGTGAGTACGAACTGAGCGTGGCCCAGACCGTCCTGCGCATCCACTCGCGCGTGGCCGACCTCTACAACAAGCCCATGAACCAGACCGAGCACCAGCTGCGGCTGACGGTCGAGGCGCTGAAGGAGCGCCAGGAGCACGAGCTCATCAACAACCGCGAGTTCGGACTGCTCAACAACTGCGAGTACGAACAGCGCATCCAGCCGCACGACGGCGTGCCGAGCCCGGACGACATGGACGAGCTGCTCAGCCGGCGCCGCGGCACCAAGCTGTTCCTCGCCCACCCGCGCGCGATCGCCGCGTTCGGCCGTGAGCTCAACAAGCGCGGACTCGTCCCCGAGACCGTCGACATGGGCGGCAACCGCATCCCCACCTGGCGCGGTGTGCCGGTCTTCCCGTGCAACAAGATCCCGGTCACCGAGGCCCGTACGACCTCGATCATCGCGATGCGTACCGGCGAGTCCGACCAGGGCGTCATCGGTCTGCACGCGACCGGGATCCCGGACGAGATCGAGCCCAGCCTGTCCGTGCGCTTCATGGGCATCAACGAACAGGCGGTCATCAACTACCTGGTGACGGCCTACTACTCCGCGGCGGTCCTCGTGCCGGATGCGCTCGGCGTTCTGGAGAACGTCGAGATCGGCCGCTGGTGACCGTCCCCGTCCGGATGCGGTGTTCCCGCCCGCGAGGGCGGGTACACCCTGGGGGTACACGCCCAGCGGCAGCGGAAGGGCCACCGTCCGCAGACTCTCCGAGGCGATCCCATGGGTGAGTTCATGACGGAGACGAAGCAACGCACCGCCGGAACAAGGCGGTTCGCCGACCCACCGGAAAGGCAGGGGCCCATCGGGAACAGGACGGACGGCGGGCCGGACCGGCTCGACGGGCACGAGGCGACGGCGATCCTGGAGCGCGCCCGGACCTCGGTCGACCCCGTACTGCGCGCCGCCGTCGAGTCCCTGCCCGGCTCCCTGCGCCGTATCGCGCGCTACCACTTCGGGTGGGAGCACGCGGACGGTACGCCGGCGGCGGGCAACGAGGGCAAGGCCATCCGTCCCGCGCTCGTCCTGACCGCGGCCACGGCGCTCGGCGGACCCGAAGCCCGGGCGGCGGCCGTCCGGGCGGCCACGGCGGTGGAGCTGGTCCACAACTTCACCTTGCTGCACGACGACGTGATGGACCGCGACACCACGCGTCGGCACCGGCCCACCGCCTGGACGGTGTTCGGCGACGCCGACGCGATCCTCGCCGGGGACGCCCTCCAGGCGCTGGCGCTGCGGCTGCTCGCCGAGGACCCGCATCCGGCGTCCGCGGCGGCAGGGGCCCGGCTGGCGGACTGCGTCATCGAACTGTGCGCCGGTCAGCACGCGGACGTGGCCCTGGAGGGGCGCGGGCCCGACGAGGTCGGCCTCGACGAGGTGCTCGACATGGCCGAGGCGAAGACGGGCGCCCTGCTCGGGTGCGCCTGTGCGCTGGGCGCGTTGTACGCGGGGGTCACGGAGGAGGACGTCGAGGCGCTGGACTCGTTCGGCCGGGAGGCCGGGCTCGCCTTCCAGTTCATCGACGACGTGATCGGCATATGGGGCGACCCCTGCACTACCGGCAAGCCGGCCGGAGCGGACCTGGCCGTCCGCAAGAAGTCGCTGCCGGTGGTCGCCGCGCTGGTCTCCGGCACCCCGGCCGCCGCCGAACTCGCCGAACTCTACGGAGCGCCGTACCAGGAGGCCGACCTGGAGCGCACGGTACTGGCCGTGGAGCGGGCGGGCGGGCGCGACTGGGCGCAGGCCCAGGCGGCCGACCGAATGGCCCACGCCATGCGGCAGCTCTCCCGCGCGGTACCGGACCCGGAGGCGGCAGGCGGCCTGCTAGTACTGGCGGAGTTCGTGACACGGCGCAGCAGTTGAGGAGGACACAGCGACGGTAGCGACGGTTTTCGTGACGAGGCGCGGCGGTTGAGGGCGCGGCGACCGCGTCCCTGCCCCGGGCGGCAGTCGACGTCATGGCGATTGTCGATGTCACAGCGACTGTCGACGTCACAGCGATCGTCGACCGAAAGACCCCGGAGCCACCGGCCCCGTGCGGCTCCTGACCCCGCACGGTCACCGGTGGCTCCGGCACGGCGGGTCCCGCGCATCCCCACGGTGCGCGGGGCCCGCCTCCTGTCGCCCAGTTCACCGGCACAGTCACCGGATAGGCTTCAACGGCCATACGATCAGGGCCGGTTGAAGGCGAAGGGGCGACACATGGGCGTGGCGATCCGGACGGCGGGCGAGGACGACCGGGAGCCGGTGGTCCGGCTCCTGGACGAGGCGTTCCAGGACGATCCGGTGAGCGGCTGGGTCTTCCCCGGCGCCGAGTACCGCCGTACGACCCATTCCAGGCTGATGGCGGCCTTCACGGACGCCGTGCTCACCGAGGGGCGGATCGACGTCACCGAGGACGGCACTGCCTGCGCGCTCTGGCTGTCCGTGCCCGCGGCGGACCCGGCCGGCGACCATGCCGATCACGCCGCCGACGAGGAACCCGCCCAGATGCGCGAGGCCGTCGACCCGGACAACGAACGCGTCGAGCTGATCGCCCGTCTGATGGCCGAGATCCACCCCGCGGACCAGGCACATGCGTACCTGTGGATGATCGGCGTGGCCCCCGGTCAGCAGGGCAGGGGCCTCGGCACCGCCCTCATCGCCGCGGCCCTCGACCGCTGTGACCGTGCGGGTCTGCCCGCCTACCTGGAGGCCAGCAACGCCCGCAGCCGGGTGCTGTACGAGCGGCTGGGCTTCGAGTTCACCGGCCGCGCGCTCACCCTCCCGGACGGCCCCACCATGTGGCCGATGTGGCGCGAACCCCGCTCGGCGCTCCGCTAGAAGTGCCGCGATCGGCCGTCGGTCGTCTGCGGGTCCGCCGTGGCCGGCCGCGCAGTTCCCCGCGCCCCTTCGGGGCGCTGCCGGACCGTGGCTGACTTCGCCGGACCCGCGCAGCCCAAGGCCCGCTGATCAGGCCTCCGGCACCACCGTCGCCACGATCCGCTCCACCAGCCCGTCGGGCACTGTGACGCCCTGGAGTACGCCGTCCAGCACCCCCGGCAGGGTCAGGTGCTCCAGGATCAGCCCGAGCATCGCGAGATACAGCACGGCGTCGCGGTGGAAATCCATGCCGTACTCGAGGTCCGCGCGCACCGATTTGGTGAACGAGGCGAGCAGTTCGGGGCGCCGGGTGGCTTCGAGGCGCATCTCCAGCAGGGCGATATACCCCATCGCGCCCGGTGAAGTAGTTGGAGGCGGTGCCCACCGGCACCCCGGCGTCGACCAGCGCGGCCCTGCGCTCCGGATTCCTGGCCAATGCGGAATCCTCTCTCCCACTTGAATCAGTATCGGAAATCCGCTTGCAACCACTACAAGTGAAGTACTATAACTGAAGTGGTTCATCCGGCACCCTACGGAAAGAGGCCGGCTTGCGAAAGCTCACCTACTTCGTCGCCTGCTCGCTCGACGGCTTCATCGGCGACCCGGCCGGCGACGCGACCACCATGCTCCGCTTCGTCGACGAGGAGTTCCTCGACTTCCTCAGGGGCGAGTACCCGGAGACGGTGTCCACCCACGGCCGTCGCGCCCTGGGCCTCGACGACCTGGAGAACAAGCGGTTCGACACGATCATCCAGGGCCGGGCCAGCTACGAGACGGCCCTGAAGGAGGGCGTCACCAGCCCCTACGCCCACCTGCGCGAATACGTTGCCTCGCGCACCCTGAAGGAGTCCCCGGACCCGCACGTGGAGATCATCGCCGACGACCTGGTCGGCAAGGTCCGCGAACTGAAGGCGGAGGACGGCGAGTTCGGCATCTATCTGTGCGGCGGATCGCAGCTCGCCGGCGAACTGCTCGACGAGATCGACGAACTCGTCATCAAGTCCTACCCGATCGTGTACGGCACGGGCATGCCGATGTTCGGGTCCGGCCTCGGAGTCACGGAGTTCGCGCTCGACGATGTGCGCACGTTCAAGAACGGCGCGCTCGTGCGGACGTACAGCAGGGAGCGCTGAGGCCCCTGCCGCTCTAGGCTTGGGGCATGGACAGCGA
The DNA here is from genome assembly GCF_044593495.1 of Streptomyces sp. NPDC051963. Taxonomy (NCBI): domain Bacteria; kingdom Bacillati; phylum Actinomycetota; class Actinomycetes; order Kitasatosporales; family Streptomycetaceae; genus Streptomyces; species Streptomyces sp. NPDC051963. The sequence continues at coordinate 222,316 of NZ_JBIUCC010000007.1, forward strand.
AAAGCACGTCTGTCCCGCCTGTGGACAGTCCGTCGAAACGGTCGTCAAGCGTCACAAGACGCTGGGCGCATGGGTTCCGAGGTGGGTACCGGGACCTTGTCACAACCCCCACTGCGCGGCATCCGTCGAGACGGGCCCCGAGCCCGCCGCGGAACCCGCGAAGACCAAGCCGAACAAGACCGCCGCAAAAAAGTCCTGAAGCCTGTGTCGAGAACCCCGGCCCGGCTCCGACGTACCCGTGAGAGCCGCCCGCCGAGGGCGGTCCGAACCGAAGGAGCGGACTGATGAAGTACCTGGTGATGGTGCAGGGCTCGCAGGCGGACTACGAGGCGATGCGGGGCAACACCTCCCCGGCGTCCCCGGCAGCCTGGAACGAGAAGGACATCCAGGCGATGTACGCCTTCATGACCTCGATCAACGACGACCTCGCCGAGAGCGGCGAAATGGTCGACGGCCAGGGCCTGGCCGAGCCCGGGAAGACCCGGCACGTCAGCCTGGACGCGGACGGCAAGCCCGTGATCACCGACGGGCCGTACGGCGAGACCAAGGAGCTGCTGGCCGGCTACTGGGTCCTGGACTGCGCGAGCCTGGAGCGGGTCACGGAGATCGCCGCGCGCATCGCCCGCTGCCCCCAGCCCGCAGGGGCGCCCGACTACCCGGTGGTGATCCGTCCCATCCTGGACGGCGCCGGGGACATCTGAGCGTGCCCGACACCATCGAGGACCTGCTGCGCCGGTGCGCGCCGCAGGTCCTCGGCGCGCTGGTCAGGCGGTACGGCCATTTCGACGCCGCCGAGGACGCCGTACAGGAGGCACTGCTCGCGGCGGCCGGGCAGTGGCCCGAGGCCGGGGTGCCCGACAACCCGCGCGGGTGGCTGATCAGGGTGGCCTCGCGGAAGCTGACCGACGCCCTGCGCAGCGAGGAGGCGCGGCGGGCGCGGGAGGAGCGGGCGGTGGCGCTCTCCTCGCGGGAGATGTCCGGCTCCGGCGAGGACCGCGCGCCGCGCGAGGACGACACGCTCTCCCTCCTCTTCCTGTGCTGCCACCCGGACCTGACCCCGCCCGCGCAGATCGCCCTCACCCTGCGCGCGGTCGGCGGTCTGACCACGGCGGAGACGGCACGCGCCCATCTGGTGCCCGAGGCGACCATGGCGCAGCGGATCAGCCGGGCCAAGCAGAAGGTGCGGGGCGTGCGCTTCGGGCGGCCGGACAACTGGCAGGAACGGCTGCCGGCCGTGCTGCACATCCTGTATCTGATCTTCAACGAGGGTTATACGGCGACGTCCGGCGGCTCCCTCCAGCGCCGCGACCTCGCCGGCGAGGCGATCCGGCTCACCCGCGAGGTCCACCGGCTGCTCCCCGACGTCGGCGAGGTCTCGGGCCTGCTCGCCCTGATGCTGCTCACCGACGCCCGCCGCGAGGCGCGCACCGGCCCGCACGGCGAACTCGTGCCGCTCGACGAACAGGACCGCGACCGCTGGGACAAGGCGGCCGTCGAGGAGGGCGTCGCACTGATCACCCGGGCGCTGTCGACGGGACCCGCGGGGCCATACCAGGTGCGCGCCGCCATCGCCGCCGTACATGACGAGGCGCCGTCGGCCGAGGCCACCGACTGGCAGGAGATCCTCGGCCTGTACGACGTGCTGGTCCGGCTGGTGCCCGGTCCCGTGGAGCGGCTCAACCGTGTCGTCGCGGTGGCCATGGTCGACGGACCCTATGCCGGTCTCGCGGAACTGGACGTGCTGGAAGGGGCGGCAGGACATCGGCAGGACGCCGTCCGCGGCCATCTGCTGGAGCGGGCCGGCAAGCCCGAAGCCGCCCGCGCCGCCTACGAGTCCGCCGCCGCCCAGACCCTGAGCCTGCCCGAGCAACGCTATTTGCACACGCGGGCAGCACAGCTCAGGCCATAGCCTCACCCCATGCCTCATATCCTCCACATCACCGAACGCACCCTCTGGGAAACCGCCCGCGCACAGGGCACGTACGAGATGTCCACCCGCGGCCGCACCCTCCAGGAAGAGGGCTTCATCCACTGCTCCACCCGCGCCCAACTCCCGCGCATCGCCGACTTCCTGTACGGCTCCTACGACGGCCCGGATGACCTGGTGGTCCTGGTCATCGACCCCGAGCGGCTCGACGTGCCCCTGAAGTACGAGGCGCCGGAGCCGGGAGGCGAGGAGTTCCCGCATGTGTACGGGCCGATCCCGGTGGGCGCCGTGGTGGACGTGGAGGTGTGGGGGTGACAGGACGCCGCAGGTCATGGCGGGCGCGGTGACGCTGACTGTGCCTGCGCCGGCTGCTCTGCTTCTTCAGGACCCGCCGGCCGGTCCGCCCGTCTCCGGGTCGCGGGCGGTCAGGCAGTACGAGCCGCCCGCCGGGTCGCGCATCACCGTCCAGTGGCGGCCCGCGGTGACGAAGGACGCGCCGAGGCGCTCGTGTTCGGCGCGGGTGGCCGGGATGTCCGCGCAGGCGAGGTCCAGGTGGGCCGCGGTGGGGCGGTTCTCGCCGAGGCGTTGCAGGAGGATACGGATCGGCAGGGCCGCGGGCGGCTTGACCACGTGGAACTCGGGGAGGGAGCCGGGCCGCGACTCCCAGTCGGCCAACAGGGCGCTCCAGAACGTGACTTCGGCGTCGTACGCGGAAGGCGCGATGTCGAGGCACACCTGGTCGAGGCGGGCCCCGCGGGTCACGGGTGGCCGTACCGACTCCCCGTGCCAGGGCACGGCGCAGAACAACTGCCCGGCGGGGGAGCGGAGCACGGCCCAGCCCTCGTGCTCGGCGGCGACGGCCGCGCCGAGAGCGAGTGCCGACTTCACGAAGCCCGGTACGTCGTCGGCCGCGAAGTCGAGATGCGCCCCGCCCTCGCCCGAGTCGACGCCCTGGACCTTCACACACGGGTCTGCCCCGTCGGGCAGCAGGGTCGCGAACTCCCCGTGCTCGCCCCGCGGATCGGACAGCCGCGTGTCCGTGACGGCCGTCCAGAATCCGGCGGCGTGGTCGAGGAGCCCGGCGGGGCGGTCGACGAAGGCGTATGTCCAGCGGAGGGTCATGGGGTGATCGTAGGCCGGGGGGTTCTGCACGGTCCGCCCCTTTGTCCGGCCGTTCGGCACGGGAATTTGCGGATGTTAAACGGGAACCAGACGGAGCTTTTGCCTCCAGTTCGCCGGTTATTGGGAAGCCCTTGCTTCCCTCGAACAATGGATCACATCACGTTCCTCGTGGCGGTCGTCATCGTCACGGCGCTGGCCTTCGACTTCACCAACGGATTCCACGACACCGCCAACGCGATGGCCACGTCCATCGCGACGGGCGCGCTCTCACCCCGTACGGCGGTGCTCGTGAGCGGTGTGCTGAACATCGTCGGTGCCTTCCTCTCCACCGAGGTGGCCAAGACGATCTCCGGTGGCATCGTGGACGACACCCTCGTCACACCCGGCATGATCTTCGCCGGGCTGGTCGGCGCGATCCTCTGGAACCTGCTGACCTGGCTGGCCGGGCTGCCCTCCAGTTCCTCGCACGCCCTGTTCGGCGGGCTGATCGGCGCGGTGTGGGTCGGTGCGGGTGAGAACGGCGTGCACTTCGACAAGGTTGTCGAGAAGGTGCTGATCCCGGCGGTGGCCTCGCCGGTCGTCGCCGGTGTCGCCGCGCTGATCGCGACGTACCTCGCCTACCGGCTCACGGCGCGGGCCCGGGAGAAGTCCGTGACCAAGGGCTTCCGGATGGGGCAGATCGCCTCCGCCTCACTCGTCTCCCTCGCGCACGGCACGAACGACGCGCAGAAGACCATGGGCGTCATCACACTGACCCTCATCTCCGCGGGCGCCCTCGGCCATGACGCCGGCCCGCCGCTGTGGGTCATCGCCTCCGCCGGTCTCGCGATCGGCCTCGGCACCTACCTCGGCGGCTGGCGGATCATCCGCACCATGGGCAAGGGCCTGACCGAGATCCAGTCGCCGCAGGGCTTCGCCGCCGAGACGGCGTCGACCACCGTCATCCTCACCTCCGCCCACCTCGGCTTCGCCCTGTCCACCACCCAGGTCGCCTCCGGCAGCATCCTCGGCGCGGGCCTGGGCAGGCGGCTTGCGGAGGTGCGCTGGGGTGTCGCGGGCCGCATGGCGGTCGCCTGGCTGATCACCCTGCCCGCGGCCGCGCTCGTCGGCGGCATCGCCGCGAGCATGGTCACGCACGGCGGGACGTTCGGCACGGTCGTGGTCGCGCTGGTCGCCGCCGCGGTCGCCGCCGGCATCTTCGTCGCCTCGCGCCGCAACCCGGTGCATGCGAGCAACGTAAACGATCACCACGAGGTCTCGATCCGCGGCGCCGAACCGGCGAACGTCGGCACGGCCGCCTGAATCAGAGGAGTTGGATTCGATGGATCTGGACTGGAGCGCCCTCGGTGAGGTCGCCGCGGTGAGCCTCGGCGTCACCGTCGCCGTCGTGGTCGTCTTCGCGCTCGGCGTACTGGGGCTCGCCCGTGTCGAGGGCACGAGGGAGACTGACGGAGGTACCCATGCGCTCGGCATCGCCCAGGCCGGGCTCTGTTTCCTCGCCTGCGCGACGGTCGTCGCGTACGGCATCTATCTGATCGTGCCGCAGTTCCACTGAAGCGCCGATTCACCGAAGCCGGGGAGGGCGACAGGATGACCACGCCACTGCTGTCAGGACTGAAGGTCGACTACAGCGACCACGACGAGCCCGTTCTGATCAAGCCGGACGGAACCCCGGTCGAGACCTGGCGGGAGAACTACCCGTACGCCGAGCGCATGGAGCGCAAGGAGTACGAGTGGCACAAGCGGCTCCAGCAGATCGAGCTGCTGAAGCTCCAGAGCTGGATCAAGGAGACCGGCCGCCGGCTCGTCATCGTCTTCGAGGGGCGGGACGCGGCCGGCAAGGGCGGCACGATCAAGCGCTTCACGGAGCACCTCAATCCGCGTGGCGCCCGGGTCGTGGCACTGGAGAAGCCCACGGAGCGCGAGCGCGGGCAGTGGTACTTCCAGCGCTACGTCGAGTATCTGCCGACCGCCGGCGAGATAGTCCTGTTCGACCGCTCCTGGTACAACCGGGCCGGCGTGGAGCGGGTGATGGGCTTCTGCTCGGACGACGAGTACCGGCGGTTCATGCGCCAGGCTCCGCTGTTCGAGCGGATGCTGGTCGATGACGGCGTCGACCTGATCAAGTTCTGGTTCTCGGTCTCGCAGAGCGAGCAGATCACCCGCTTCACCATCCGCCAGGTCGACCCCGTACGGCAGTGGAAACTCAGCCCGATGGACCTCGCCTCCCTCGACCGCTGGGACGACTACACCGCCGCCAAGGTCGCCATGTTCCGCGAGACGGACACCGAACAGGCCCCCTGGACCGTGGTGAAGTCCAACGACAAGAAGCGCGCCCGCGTCGAGGCCATGCGCAGCGTCCTGGCCCGCTTCGACTACTCCGACAAGGACGACGAAGTCGTCGGCCACCCGGACCCCCGCATCGTGGGTGCGGCGGCGAATCTGTTGGAGGCGGGGGAGGATTACACCGAGGACGTGGGGGTCATCGGGGACAGCGAGCGGTGATGCCTTCGGCCGGCGGGGGAGCGATCCTTCGCCGGCCGTGGGGCGCAGGGTCGCCATGGCGGTGGCAGTCGGTGATGATCCGTGCATGGACAAGATCGTGCTGATGTCGGATCCGATGATTGCGGCAATCCCGGTGTCCGACTGCGGCGAACCACTCGTCGACGTCCGGCTCCAGGAGTCCCTTGCCGTCGACCCCCGCAAGGCTGACCGATCAGGGGCGTTCGCGCATCTGCGAGAAGGGGTTCTGCTCCGTCTTCTCAAGGCTCAGAAACTGCTCCCGGACGCCATACGGCTGCTGTTCGTCGAGGGCTATCGGCCGCCCGCGCTGCAACGCCACTACTTCGAGCAGTACGCCGACGCCCTGCGAGCCGACCATCCAGGCTGGTCGCCGGCAGAGGTCCGCGAGGCCGCGAGCCGGTATGTGTCGCCACCGGAGATCGCGCCGCACAGCGCCGGCGCCGCCATCGACCTCACTCTGATCTCCGCCGACGGACAGGAACTCGACATGGGGACCCGGGTGAACGCCGACCCGGAGGAGAGCGACGGAGCCTGTTACACGAACGCCGGCAACATCAGCCCCGAAGCGTGGGCCAACCGGCGCGTGCTCGGCGACGCGCTGACCGCCTTGGGCCTCGTGAACTACCCCACCGAGTGGTGGCACTGGTCCTACGGCGACCGCTACTGGGCCCTTGCCACCGAAGCCGACAGCGCGCTGTACGGGCCACGGGAGCTCCGCTGAGCAGTCGTGGTGCGGACTACTGCCACACCAGCGCGGCGACGCGGCGGAAGTTCCCGCCGAGGATCGCGGTGATGGCGTCGTCGGGGTATCCCCGGGCCAGAAGGGCGTCCTCGACGGTCAGCAGGGTTTCCGGCGGCATGAAGTCGATCGGCCCCCAGCGGGTGTAGGAGTCGGGGAACAGCTGCGGGCTGCGTTCGAGCATCGCGTTGAAGTCCTCGTGGTCGAACGGGTAGTCGGTCGAGACTCCGACGTGGTCCGGGCCGACGAGGCCGACGGCGTGGTCGATGTGCCGTACGAGTGCATCGAGGCCTGCGTCGTTGGGGCCGAGGAAGATTCCGACGCCGGTGATGCCGATGACTCCGCCGGTGGCGGCGCACGCCTCCGCCTGTTCGTCGGTGATGTTGCGGGGGTGGTCCCATACCGAGCGCATGCAGGAGTGGCTGTAGATCACCGGCTGTTCGGAGACCTCGCACATGTCCAGCCCGGTACGGGCACCGCAGTGAGAGCCGTCCGCCACCATGCCGACGGCGTTCATCTCCCGTATCAGGGCCCGGCCGTAGGCGGTGAGCCCCTCGTCGGTTTCGTCCAGGCAGCCGCCGCCTGCCGCGTTGCGCTGGTTGTAGCTCGGCAGCATCGTGCGGACACCGAGGTCGTAGAAGTGGCGCACCCGGTCCAACCGCCCTTCGAGCGGACCGGAATCCTCCAGATCGAAGGCCACCGCCACGGCATCCGCACACCGAGCCGCTTCAACGTCGTCGACAGTGGCGGCGAGGCGCAGACGGCCGTCCGCGGTGATCCGCTCCCGCCAGCTCGCGATCAGACCGGTGACGTCGTCGGCACTGTGCGGGACATAGCCCACGTTCACCGAAACGAAGCTGCCACCCGGCCTGCGGTAGCGGCCCAGTTCGCCGACGTCAGCGTGTCTCTCCAGCGGCAGGCAGCAGTGCTGCTCCCACAGCAGGGGCGGGTGGCGCGGTCCTGAAAACTCGTTCGGCACGGTACGTATCGTGCCCTTGCCGCACCGACCCAAGACACCGGCCCGGTAGGGCAGTTCACCGTGAATGGCCCGGCGCGGTTGTTCATCGAAAGGGGCCCGGTCGGTGAACCGACCGGGCCCCTTTTCCATCCCCGTTGACCTGCGATGGTGCACCGATCGCCGGTCGGGGGACTGAGCGTGCGTCAGGCCTTCTTGGTCTCCCAGAAGATCTTGTCGATCTGGGCGATGTAGTCGAGGGCCTTCTGGCCGGTGGCCGGGTCGGTGGAGGCCTTGGCGGCCGAGAGGGCCTTCAGGGCGTCGTTGACCAGCTGGTGCAGCTCCGGGTACTTCTCGAAGTGCGGGGGCTTGAAGTAGTCGCTCCAGAGCACCGAGACGTGGTGCTTGGCGAGCTCGGCGCGCTGCTCCTTGATGACGGTGGCGCGGGCCTGGAAGTGCGCGTCGTCGTTGGCGGCCATCTTTTCCTGCACGGCCTTCACCGACTCCGCCTCGATGCGGGCCTGGGCCGGGTCGTACACACCGCAGGGCAGGTCGCAGTGCGCGCTGACCTTCACCTTGGGGGCAAACAGGCGGGAAAGCATGGAGCATTCCTTCCTCGTGATCGTCTTCTCAGGTGGGACATTACTCCCTGCAAGAGAGGTTTTCGCGAGTGCCCCCATGGGCTTAGGACAAAAGTCCGGGGTCAGACTGAGACTGGTGGAGGATCGGACCGGGGAGGTGCCGGGGATGCCGGAGCTGTCGCAGGAGACCGAGCGCGGGAGGTCGCTCCTGCCTTTTGGGGTGGCCGAGGTGACCGGGCCGTCGATGGTGCCCACGCTGTATCACGGGGATCGGCTCGTGGTGCAGTGGGGAGCCAGGATGCGGCCGGGTGACGTCGTCGTTCTGCGGCATCCGTTCCAGCAGGACCTGCTCGTCGTCAAACGGGCCGCTGAGCGGCGCGAGGGCGGCTGGTGGGTGCTCGGGGACAACACGTACGCCGGAGGGGACAGCACCGACTACGGCGTCGTACCCGAGGAGCTGGTCCTCGGCAGGGTCCGTTTCCGGTACCGGCCGCTCAAGCCCGGTCAGCGCTCGCCGTTCGCGCTGGTGCGCTGGGCGCTGTCCGCCGCCAGGCCCGTCCTCTCCGACCGGTCGGCCTCCAGGCGCTTGCGGGCGCGGTAGGCGGCGACGTTGGCGCGGGTGGCGCAGCGGTCCGAGCAGTAGCGCCGGGAGCGGTTGGTCGAGGTGTCGAGGTAGGCGTTGCGGCACGGTGCCGCCTCGCACAGGCCCAGGCGGTCCACGCCGTACTCGGTGAGGTGGAAGGCGAGACCCATCGCGGCGATGGCCGCGTAGCCGGCGGTCGCGTTCGACGGGTGGTCGGCGAGGTGCATGTGCCACAGCGGGCGGCCGTCGTCGTCCCGGAAGTCGTGGCCTGAGATCTGCGGGCTCACCGGGAACTCCAGCAGCAGGGAGTTGAGCAGGTCCACCGCGAGGGTCTCGTCGCCCTTGTCCGCCGCCTCGAAGACCGAGCGCAGCCGCCCCCGGACCGAACGGAACCGCGTCACATCCGCGTCGGTGGCCCGGCGGGCCGCCGACTGGTTGCCGCCGAACAGATCGCGGACGGCCTCGACCGAGGTCAGTGAGTCCTTGTCCCGGGCCGGCTCCTCGGTGTTGACGAGGCGTACGGCGTAGTCCGAGTAATAGGCCAGTTCCACTTGTAGTCCTTACGAGGGCGTTCTATGGTCGTGGTGCGGTCGGGTAACAGCCGGTCGTGCTTCCAGGGTATTACGGGCTGGGTAATACGGACCGGTCATGGCGTGCCGGATACGGCGTACCGGACAGGACGCGACATGCGCTACGGAGGGGCTCGATGACGGACACCGACACCACCACCACGGCCGGGACGGACTGCCAGGCCTGGCAGGCCTGGCAGCAGAGCTGGGACCGGCAGCAGGAGTGGTACATGCCGGACCGCGAGGAGCGCTTCAGCGTCATGCTCGACATGGTCGAGGCACTCGTCGGCCCCGCTCCGCGCGTCCTCGACCTCGCCTGCGGCACGGGAACCATCACGGCCCGGCTCCTCGCCCGGTTCCCGGACGCCACCAGCACCGGCGTCGACCTCGACCCGGCCCTCCTCGCCATCGCCCGGGGCACCTTCGCGGGCGACGACCGGGTCTCCTTCGTCACCGCAGACCTCAAGGACCCCGACTGGCCGGCGAAGCTGCCGCATCGGTCGTACGACGCCGTCCTGACCGCCACTGCCCTGCACTGGCTGCACAGCGAACCCCTCGCGGCCCTCTACGGTCAGGTCGCGGGTCTCGTCCGCGACGGCGGTGTCTTCATGAACGCCGACCACATGATCGACGACACGACGCCCCGGATCAACGAGGCCGAGCGCGCCCTGCGCCACGCCCGTATGGATCAGGCCAAGCGGGACGGCGCCCTCGACTGGGCCGAGTGGTGGCAGCTCGCCGCCGAGGACCCGGTCCTCGCCGAGCCCACCGCCCGCCGCTTCGAGATCTACGGTGAGCACGCCGACGGCGACATGCCGTCCACGGCGTGGCACGCGCGCGTGCTCCGCGAGAAGGGGTTCGGGGAGGCACGGCCGGTGTGGTGCTCACCGTCGGACACGCTGTTGCTGGCGCTGAAGTAGGCCTCGCAAGGACCGTATTGAAGCGGTCCGGAAACTTCGTGCGGCTTCGTCTGGATTTCCTGTCCCTGATGGCAAGTCAAGAATTCTTGCAGAAAGAAGGATCTTGTGTTGGTGAATCTCCTGTGATCGGATGGGGGCTCCAGGCCGCTCAACGGGCCTGGAGAGGGGAAGGGTTGAAAATGAAGTTTCGACCTCTGTCCGCAGTCGCCACGCTGACCATCGTGGGGGCCGGGACATTGATGACGGGGGCCCCTGCGCAAGCGGCCAGCCACAAGACGTGTGCGGTCGACCAGGGTTCCGTCTATGACATCTGTTTCGACGCCGACGGGGACAAGTTCATCGTCAACGACCTCCGTAGCGACGGCATGCGCGCCGTCGTGAAGTGGAAGGCGATGGACGGTTCGGGCCGCGTCGGCCAGTGCGCGGACACCGACGGCGCCTTCAACAGCCCGAAGGTGTGCAACTACGATTTCAACGAAGGGCCGCAGAACTACGTCATCTTCCAGGGCTTCGTGCAGAACGGTCCCCGGGGTGAGCCGACTTTCCTTTCCATGGCTTACAACGGATACATCAGCCCGAGGTGACCGGCGGTTCCGAAATAACAGGGGGAACGCTTGAAGCGAAGCAAATCCATTCTCGTCGGCGCCGCGTCCATACTGGCTTTCAGTGGACTCCCGGTATTCGTGGTCGCCGCGCACGCCGACCCAAGCTGTGTTGTCAGCGCCACCGGCTCGACGAGTGGCAAGTCCTACACGGTGAAGGTCACCAGTAACCCGTGCGGCCGCAAGGCCCGTGCGTACCTGGGCTGCATCAACCCGGGGACGTTCTATCGGACGAACAAGTACGGGGCGACCGTCTCGGGGACCGGCACGAGCAAGGCGACCTGCCACCCCGATGACAAGATCGAGAAGCGCGGTCACCAGGTGTACGTGCCCGGCCAGGGGTGGACGACCTACCTTCACTGACCGGACGCCACCAGGACGCGAAAACGCCGGTACGGCAAGGGCATCCGCCCCGCCGTACCGGCGTTCTCCATGTACAGCCCGGTCCTGCCGTGCTTACAGCACCTTCGACAGGAACGCCTGCGTCCGCTCGTGCTGCGGGTTGGTCAGAACCTCGCGCGGGTTGCCGGACTCGACGACCACGCCGCCGTCCATGAAGACCAGGCTGTCGCCGACCTCGCGGGCGAAGCCCATTTCATGCGTGACGACGACCATCGTCATGCCGGACTCGGCCAGGTCGCGCATGACGTCGAGGACGTCGCCGACCAGCTCCGGGTCGAGGGCCGAGGTCGGCTCGTCGAACAGCATCAGCTTCGGGTCCATCGCGAGGGCGCGGGCGATGGCGACGCGCTGCTGCTGGCCGCCGGAGAGCTGCGAGGGGTAGCCCTTGGCCTTGTCCGCCAGGCCGACACGCTCCAGCAGCTCGCCCGCACGCTCCCGCGCCTCGGCCTTGCTGGCGCCCTTGACCTGGACCGGGGCCTCCATGACGTTCTCCAGCGCCGTCATGTGCGGGAACAGGTTGAACCGCTGGAACACCATGCCGATGTCCCGCCGCTTCAGCGCGACCTCGCTGTCCTTCAGCTCGTACAGCTTGTCGCCCTTCTGGCGGTAGCCGACCAGCTCACCGTCGACGTACAGGCGGCCGGCGTTGATCTTCTCCAGGTGGTTGATGCAGCGGAGGAAGGTCGACTTGCCGGAGCCGGAGGGGCCGATGAGGCAGAAGACCTCGCCGGACTGCACTTCCAGGTTGATGCCCTTGAGGACCTCGACCGGGCCGAAGGACTTGTGGACGCCCTCGGACTTCACCATGGCGGTCATGCTGCCTTGCCCCTCTCGCTGCCCAGCCCGAGCATGTTCGCCTTGATCTTCTGCCAGGGAGTGGCCGGCAGGCTGCGGGTCGAGCCGCGGGCGTAGCGGCGCTCCAGGTAGTACTGGAAGACGCTGAAGACGCTGGTCATGACCAGGTACCAGATGCACGCGACGAAGAGCATCTCCATCACGGCGTACGACGTGGAGCCGATCGTCGAGGTGGCACGCAGCAGTTCGTTGTACGTCACCGCGTACACCAGCGACGAGGTCTTCAGCATGTTGATGAACTCGTTGCCGGTGGGCGGCACGATCACCCGCATCGCCTGCGGGATCACGACGCGGCGCAGCGTCTTCGCGTGGCTCATGCCGAGCGCGTGCGAGGCCTCGGTCTGGCCCTCGTCGACGGCCAGCAGACCGGCGCGGCAGATCTCGGCCATGTACGCCGCCTCGTTCAGGCCCAGGCCCAGCAGGGCCGCCATGAACGGGGTCATGACGTCGACCATCTCGTCCTTGTAGATCGGACCGAGATTCAGCACGGGGAAGATCAGCGCCAGGTTGAACCACAGGAGCAGCTGGACATAGACCGGCGTGCCGCGGAAGAACCAGATGTACACCCAGGCGACCCAGCTCGTGACCGGGTTCTTGGAGAGCCGCATCACGGCCAGCACGATGCCCAGGACCACACCCATGATCATCGCGAGAACGCTGATCAGCAGAGTGCGGCCGGCGCCGGCGAGAACGGTGGAGTCGAAGACATAGTCCCCGACCGCGTTCCACTGGATCTTGTCGGCGGTGGCGAAGGCGTTGACCAGCAGGGCCACCAGAGCCAGGACCACGACACCGCTGACCCAACGGCCGTAGTGCCGTACCGGAATGGCCTTGATCGCCTCGGGAGGGAGTGCCCCGCCGTCCTTGGAGACCGTGGTGGCGGCCGACGGGTCCCCGTCGGCCGGCACCTTGTCGAACTTGTCAGTCACAGTGACTGCCCTTCAGTGATACGCGGGACGGTCACTTGCCGCCGTTGATCGCGGCCTTGTCGATGGCGCCGCTCTCGGCGCCCCACTTCTCGAGGATCGTCTTGTACGTGCCGTCCTCGATGATCGCGTTCACGGCCTCTTCGAGAGCCGCGGTGAGGTCCTTGTTGTCCTTGTTCACGGCGATACCGAAGGGCCCCGCGTCGACCTGCTCGCCGACCACCTCGAAGGCGTTGCCGCCATCGGCCTTGCGGGCCAGATCGACGGCCACCGGGTAGTCGTTGACGCCCGCGACGGCGCCGCCGGACTTCACACGGGTCTGGGCCTCGGTGTCGTTCTCGAACGCCTCGATGGTGATCTTCTTGTCGCCGGCGTCCGTGCACTTCGCGGACTGGTCCTTGAGGGCCTGCTCGTACGTCGTGCCGCGCTGCACGGCGGCTGTCTGCCCGCAGAGATCCTCGATCGAGTTGATCTTCTTCGGGTTGCCCTTCTGGACGTAGACAGCGGTGCCGGCCGTGAAGTAGTCGACGAAGTCGACGCCCGGGCCGAGCTTCTTGCCCTTGTCGTCCAGGCCCTCCTGGCGTGCCTTGGTGTCCGTGATCGAGGACATGGCGACGTCATAACGGCCGGAGTTCAGGGAGGTGATCAGGCCGTCGAAGGAGCCCGAGGTGAACTTGAACTCGACGCCCAACTGCTTGCCCAGCGCGGCGGCGATGTCGGGGTCCACACCGACGATCTTGCCGCCCTCCTGGTACTCCATGGGCGCGTACTCGGCGTTCGTGCCGACCTCGATGACGCCCTTGTCCTGGATCGTCTTGGGCAGCTTGGAGAACAGCGGGGCACTGTTGGCCTTGCCGGTCTCCTCCGAGCTGCTGCCACCGCTGTCGGTCTGGTCACCGCAGCCGGTGAGAATCAGTGCGCCTGCGACCGCGATCGAGCCGACCGCGGCCAGGCGGCGCGTGGCGGTCGTACGACGGGTGGAGCTTGCGGTCATGGTGGGTTCCTCCGGCGGATGGGTGGAGTTGCCGATGGGGCGGGCGGCTGCCGATGGGTTCGGTAGGCGCCTTGCGTCTTGGGTCGACGAGGACACAGGGATCGACGGGAGCACTCGCCTTCGAGTGTCGCGACCTCGTGTGATTACGGCATCTTGCCATTCGGACTACGGCATTCAGGGCGCCCCTCATGTCAAAATCGGATAACGGGTGACCCCCGAACCGCCTCAGGTCGGTACATCGTGGCCGGACCTTCTGCGGGAATCCTTCCTTCCGGCCGGAAGATCTTCGGTGTCAAGCGGTCCTCCAGGACTTGTCCCGACATTGAGCTATGAGTCATGTCACCCACGTGTGACCTTCGCGTTATGGACTCGTCGTCAGCACCGTCCGTCCGGTAAGAAGGTTCTTTACACCCCTCATCCGGGGCTCAGGGCGCGTGTGCGGCGCGCCCGTCGCGTAAGTGCCCGTACGCATCACCGACAAGGGTCTTACGCGGTGCCCGCCCGCTCCTCAACCAGGAGTGGCCACCCTCAAACCATGAAGACCTAAGGGGTAAAGCAAAGTGGCAGCGGAGATCGTCAATCCTCGCAGCGACAGCAAGACGGAGCAGGACGGCGGGGCGGAGCCCCTCGATTCCTTCGATCCGGCGTTCGCGCTGCACCGCGGCGGCAAGATGGCTGTGCAAGCCACCGTGCCGGTCCGTGACAAGGACGACCTGTCCCTGGCGTACACGCCCGGCGTCGCCCGCGTGTGCACCGCCATCGCCGAGCAGCCCGAGCTGGTCCACGACTACACGTGGAAGTCCTCCGTGGTCGCGGTCGTGACCGACGGTACGGCTGTGCTCGGACTCGGTGACATCGGGCCTGAGGCCTCGCTTCCCGTGATGGAGGGGAAGGCGATCCTGTTCAAGCAGTTCGGAGGCGTGGACGCGGTCCCGATCGCGCTGGACTGCACGGGCGTCGACGAGATCATCGAGACCGTGGTGCGGCTCGCGCCGTCCTTCGGCGGTGTGAACCTGGAGGACATCTCGGCACCGCGGTGCTTCGAGATCGAGCGGAAGCTCCAGGAGCGACTGGACATCCCGGTCTTCCACGACGACCAGCACGGTACGGCGGTCGTGACGCTGGCGGCCCTGCGGAACGCGGCGCGACTGACCGGGAAGGGCCTCGGTGAGCTGCGCGCCGTCATCTCCGGCGCGGGGGCGGCCGGTGTCGCCATCGCCAAGATGCTCGTCGAGGCGGGGATCGGGGATGTGGCGGTCGCGGACCGCAAGGGCGTGGTCTCGGCCGAGCGGGACGATCTGACGCCGGTCAAGCAGGAGCTCGCCGGGTTCACGAACAAGGCCGGCATCACCGGGTCGCTGGAGGCGGCGCTGGAAGGCGCCGACGTCTTCATCGGGGTCTCCGGCGGTACGGTGCCGGAGGCGGCGGTCGCTTCCATGGCCGACGGTGCGTTCGTGTTCGCCATGGCCAACCCGAACCCCGAGGTGCACCCCGATGTGGCGCACAAGTACGCGGCGGTCGTCGCGACGGGGCGGTCGGACTTCCCGAACCAGATCAACAACGTGCTGGCGTTCCCGGGGATCTTCGCGGGGGCGCTCCAGGTGAGGGCCTCCCGGATCACGGAGGGCATGAAGCTGGCCGCCGCCGAGGCGCTCGCGGCGGTGGTGGGGGACGACCTCGCCGCCGACTACGTGATCCCGTCGCCGTTCGACGAGCGGGTTGCTCCCGCGGTGACCGCGGCCGTGGCTGCGGCCGCCCGGGCCGAAGGCGTCGCCCGGCGCTGATCTGCACGATGTGCGCGTGAATGGCCCCGTCCGGTGGGACGGGGCCATTTCTTTGCCCGGTCGTGGGGCCGTTCGGGTGGTCGGCGGGGTGCTTGCGAGCCGGTTCGTGCAAGAGGGCAAGTGTCACAGGGCCCTGTTGTTCCGTACGCCCCGTGTGACCCCTATCGTCGAGCCATGTTCGCCGCCTACGCTGCCCGAATCGACCGTGACCAGCCGCTCTCCGGCCTGGAGTTGGGGGAGCGTCCGGCTCCCGAGGCCCGTGCCGGATGGAGTGTCGTCAACGTCAGAGCCGCCTCCCTCAACCATCACGACCTGTGGTCCCTGCGTGGCGTGGGCCTCCCGGAGGACCGGTTGCCGATGATCCTCGGATGTGACGCCGCGGGCGTCGACGAGGACGGCAACGAGGTCGTGCTGCACTCCGTCATCGGGCAGACCGGGTACGGGGTCGGCCCCAAGGAGCCGCGCTCCATTCTCACCGAGCGGTATCAGGGCACCTTCGCCGAGCAGGTCGCCGTGCCGACGTGGAACGTCCTGCCCAAGCCCAAGGAGCTCTCCTTCGAGGAGGCCGCCTGTCTGCCCACGGCCTGGCTGACCGCGTATCGGATGCTGTTCACCAATGCCGGCGTGCGGCCGGGGGACTCCGTGCTCGTGCAGGGCGCCGGTGGCGGTGTCGCGACGGCCGCGATCGTGCTGGGCAAGGCGGCGGGGCTGCGGGTGTTCGCCACCAGCCGGGACGAGACCAAGCGGAAGCGCGCCGTGCAGCTCGGGGCGGTGGAGGCCGTGGAGTCGGGGGCGCGGCTGCCGCAGCGGGTCGATGCCGTGATCGAGACCGTGGGTGCCGCCACGTGGTCGCACTCGGTGAAGTCCCTGAAGCCGGGCGGCACGATCGTCATCTCCGGTGCCACGAGCGGTGACCGCCCCTCGCATGCCGAGCTGACGCGGATCTTCTTCCTGGAGCTGAAGGTCGTCGGTTCGACCATGGGTACCAAGGACGAGCTCGAGGATCTGCTCTCCTTCTGTGCTGCCACTGGTGTGCGGCCTGTGATCGACGAGGTGCTTCCCATGGACCGGGCACGTGAGGGCTTCGAGCGGATGGAGTCGGGCGAGCAGTTCGGGAAGATCGTGCTCACCAACTGACGGTTCTCCTTCCGGTACTTGCGGCGGGTTCGGGGCTCTGCCCCGGGCCCGCCGTTCGCTTGTCAACCGAGGTTGACATCCCTGCCCATGTCAACGTAAGTTGACATCATGACCGAAGCAACGGATCTCGCCGAGCGTGCGGGTGACCGCGATCCCCGGGTCGGGCTGCGGGCCGTCGCCGCGCTGCGCCGGCTGCTGGAGCAGCTGGAGGCGGTGCAGGTGCGCAACGCGCGCAATCAGGGCTGGTCGTGGCAGGAGATCGCCGCGGAACTCGGTGTGAGCAGACAGGCCGTGCACAAGAAGTACGGGAGGCATTGATGTTCGAGCGATTCACCAAGGACGCCCGTGAGGTCGTGCAGGATGCGGTCGGACAGGCCGAGCGGGCGGGGGCTTCGTCCGTCGAGACCGAGCACATGCTCCTCGCGCTCCTCGATCGCGAGGGCAGCCGCGCTTCCTTTGCGCTGACCTCGCTCCTCGGCAACGGCGAGCACGGCAAGGAGTCGGTGCGCGACGCCCTGGTCGAGGCGCGGCGCCGGGCCGGGCTGTCCCAGGCCGACACCGAGGCGCTCGCGGGGCTGGGGATCGACGTCTCGGAGATCGTCGCCCGGGTGGAGGAGGTGCACGGTGTCGGGGCGATGTCCGGTGCCCGGAAGGGCAGGGCGCGGTCCGGGCATCGTCCCTTCGCCCGAGGTGCCAAGGACACGCTCACGGAGGCCCTGCGGGTCGCCGTCGGGCACCGTGATCGGCACATCGGCGACGAGCACATCCTGCTCGCCCTGACCGCCCGGGCCGGCGTGCCCGGCGAGGTTCTCGCCGATCACGGGGTGACGTACGAGGCGCTGACGCGCGTGCTGTACGGCGGGGGTGAGGCAAAGGCTGGTTGAACGAGTGCTCATGGCCGCGCGCCGGCCGCCCGGGCCGCGGTCCGTTCGGCGGGAGGAGCCGTAGCGGCCGCTGAGCCCTCCGGGGGAGTACCGCGCTCCGGGGAAGTGCAGCGCTCCGGGGAAGTGACGCACCCGCCGTCGATCGGGTGCGGCACTGTCGTGGCCGGTCGTGCCCACGCGGCGGAGCCACCCATGACACACCCCGCGCCCCGTCAGGGCGCTGCCGGCTGCGCCTGACCGGTCGCCGCACTGCCCGTGCGAGGGCGCGGTCACCCCTTAGGCGTCCGCAGCAGTGCCCCGATGTGTGCCGCCGCCGTCGACAAGTGGCGGCGGGCGTCACGGAGTTGGTCGGCGGTGACGCCGTGGTCACGGGCCGCGTCGCGGATGTCGTCACGGAAGCGGTCCAGCAGCCGGTCGAGGTCACGGACCGGGTCGCCGGTGGGGGACTCGTGGGCCCATGACGGTTCGAAGTCGGCCGGGAAGTCCTCCGGAGTGGAGGAGTACTCCGGCTCCGCGGGAGCGGACTTGGCGGTGCCGGCCCGGCCGAAACCGAAGTCCTTGCCGAACTCCTTGCCGTAGTCCTTCCCGAACTCGCCGAACTCCTTGGCCAGTTCCGTCAGACCCTCGCGCACGCCCGTCGGCCAGTCGCCCCGTGTGAAGTGGTCCTGCACCTGCTCCTGGACGCGTCGGGCGATGCGCTGCACCTCTTCCTGCGCCTGTGCCCGGGCCCGGTCCTGAGCCTCCTTGGCCTGGCGCCGGGCCCGCTGGGCCTCCTCGCGGGCCCGGCGGCTCTCGTCCTTGGCGCGCCTGGCCTGCTCCTTCCACTCCTGCTTGACGCGACGCATCTCCTCCTTGGCGGTGCGCCACGCCTCGTTGTCGGCGTAGTCCGCGAAGTCGCCGAGCGGGCCGCCCTGTTCGGTGCGGGCCTGGCCGCCGTTGCCCTGGCGTGCCTCGCTCGCGGCGGCCCGCATCTCGCGCCGCAGGTCGCCCGCCGCGCCGCGCACATCGGCCTGGATCTCGGCGGCGAGTTCCGCCACGGACTCCCGGATCTCCAGCTCCAGGTCGGCCAGTTCACCGCTGCGGTCGGCCAGTTCGGCGCGGCCCGCGTCCGTGATGGCGTACACCTTGCGGCCGCCCTCGGTCGTGTGGGTGACCAGGCCCTCGGCCTCCAGCTTGGCCAGGCGTGGGTAGACGGTGCCCGCCGAGGGGGCGTACAGGCCCTGGAAGCGGTCTTCGAGGAGCCGGATCACCTCGTAGCCGTGGCGCGGGGATTCGTCCAGCAGCTTCAGCAGGTAGAGGCGGAGGCGGCCGTGGGCGAAGACGGGAGGCATGTCAGAGCACCTTCTTGTCGGTCGTGCCGTCGGCCGGGGCGCTGGTGGCGCCATCGCCCGGACCGGAAACGGAATTGTCCCCCGAGTCGTCCTGTGATTCGTCCACCGAGTCCGCCTGTGGTCCGTCCACCGAGTCGCCCTCTGCGCCGTTCGCCAGGGCGGCGTCCTTGGGATCGTGGCCGTCCGCCCGTTCGGCCGGTGCGCCCGCGGTGGCCTCCCACGGCTCCTCGTCCTCCTCGTCCTCCTTGGGAGGGCGGCTCAGCAGGGCGATCGAGCCGGAGACGGTGGTCGCGCGCAGTTTGCCGTTGCCCGGGCCGAGGCGGCCGGTCATCTTGTGGGCGCCCCACTGGCCGTGGACCCGGAGTCCTTCGAAGGCGTTGGAGATGGTTCCGCTCGCGGTGTTCGCCTCGACCTCCGCGTCCGCCGGCTGTGGCAGCCGGATGGCGATTTCGCCGGAGACGCTGGTCAGCCGTACGTCGGTGGGCCCGTCCGGGTCGAGGTCGATGATCATGGAGCCGCTGACCGAGTCGGCCCGCACCGAGGAGCCCGAGCCCTCGACGACGGTGAGATCGCCGGAGACCGAGTTGAACCGCAGGTCGCCGGTGACGGACTGGGCCTCCAGATTCCCGGACACCGTGTCCGCGCGGACCGGGCCGGAGAGCCGGACGAGAGTCGTGTCGCCGACGACGCCCTTGACTACCGAGGGGCCGTCGATCCCGGAGACGACCGCGCCCGCGCCGACCACGCCCACCTCCACGCGCGTGGAGGCAGGAACGGCCAGGGAGACCACGGCACTGCGGCGCCAGCCCTTGCGGTCCAGCCACTTGAGGAAGCCCTTCCAGGGCAGGTCGTCGTAAGCCACGGTCAGCGTGCCGCCCTCCTGGGTGACCAACAGGGGCGGTCCCTCGATCTCGGAGACCTCCAGGCGGGCGGAACCTTCGTCCGTCCCCACGACGTTCACCGTTCCGTTGACGATGCGCACATGGAGCTCGCTCACCGGCTCGTCGAAGGTGAGCTTCCTGGGCTCTGCGACGGACCACTCGGACATGGTGCAGACCTCCGTGTGACAACGCGCCATATCGCGTCTCGTGTCATTCACGATATATCGCGCACACGGAAAGTCAAGACACTCGTTCTGGGGACATCTGCACCCTAAAAATGACCAAAGGGGTAAATCGACCTAGCGTGTGTTCATGCCGCCGGAAACCTCCCGAGCCGCTCCCGCCCCGGGCGCCCTGCTCCTCTGCCGGGCCGAGCCCGAGTCCGTCGCCCCCGCCGCCCAGCTGCTGCGCGAGCCCATGCTGCTCTCACCGGCCGGCGAGGAGTGGAGCGTTCTGGTCCCCGAGGGCACGCCGTGGCTGCGGGGCGGCGAACCCGTCGACCGCGTCCTCACCGGCTGGGCCACCGCGCTCGCCGTCGGCGCCCCCTGGCCGGTCCTCGCCCTGTGGTGGGACGTCGACCACAGCGGCTGCACGCTCGCGTCCGGCTTTCGCCGGCCCGTCGGCTATGACTGGCTGGCCAATGGCACCCCGGCCGGTGAGGACGAGGCGATGCATACCTTCGCCGCCCGGCTGGGGCTCGACCCGGTGCTGGACGTACAGGCCCTCGAAGCGCTGACGAAACCGGACCCCGTCGCCGACGCACGGGCACGCGTGCGTGGCCTGCTCGCGGTCCTCACGCGCGCGGGAGTGGCCCTTCCCGCCGGCCTGGTCCCCGGCGAACCCGCCGACCGTCTGCGCGAGGCGGTCCGCGCCCACCCGGAGACCCGGCACGTCGAGTGGCCCGGCCGGCGTGAAGCGGTCCGTGCGGGACTCGTCGCCGTCGACCGCGGCCGGCTCAGGCCCTGGCTGCCCCTGTCCGGCGACCCCAGAGCCCGTGCCCTCGCCCTCGCTCAAGTGGCCGTGGGTTTCCCGCTCGCGGCCTGGGGCGTACGGCGGCGCAGCGGCGGCTGGATCACGGCGGGGGCGCTGCTGATCACGCACGGCGCGCTCGGGCTGACGTACGACCTGATCCGCCCGCGGGACTGACCGCCCAGGCCAGGGCGCGACCTGCTCGGCGTCGGCGTCGGCCGCGCAGCGCGCCTCGCCGTCCCCGCAGGGGGGCGCGACGGTGCCGCCGGTATCCGCAGCCCGCGCTCGCGGCCCCGCCCCCCGGACGCCTACTCCTCGTCGTCGTCCTCGTCGTCCAGCCGCGCCAGCCACGTCGCCAGCCGCTCCACCGGCACCTCGAAGTCCGGGTTCAGATCGACGAACGTCCGCAGCTGCTCGGCGAGCCACTCGAAGGTGACCTCCTCCTCGCCGCGCCGCTTCTCCAGTTCTTCGATGCCTCGGTCGGTGAAGTACAACTCTTGCTCCTGATGCACACGGGACCAGCCCTACGGCCTACTCACTCAGGGTAGGCCGTACGCGCGCGTGTCCGGTTTCGCATGCTGTGCGGGGTCGCGTGCAACCGACCGGGCCATTAGCATCGTCGCAGTTCAAGTGGGGCCCGGTCGGGGGCAGTTGGACGGGGCCGAGCGCGACGGGGGAGCGGCATGAGTCATATCCAGGAGATCGAACTGCCGGGCGGGACGATCGTCACCGCCCGGATCGGCAGCGACGACGAGTACGGCGACCAGGAGGACGTGGGCTTCACCGAGGCCGCCCTGGCCAAGGTCGAACAGCTCCGGGAACTGATCACCGCAGTCGGCGGCACCGTCCTCGACGCCGCCCGCGCGGCGCAGCCCAGCGAGGCCGCCATCACCTTCGGTGTGGAGCTGACGGCCAAGGAGGGCCTGGCCGTCGCCGTGCTCGCACGCGGCGAGGCCAAGGCGTCCGTGCAGGTCACGCTCACCTGGCAGCTCGACCGGCAGCCCGGCACCAACGCCGCCGTACCCCCGTCCGGCGATGAGTGAGCGCAGCGAGCGCCTCGAAGAGCTGGCGAGAGCCGCCACCGTCCATCTGCTGCCCGCCCAGGGAGCCGACGGTCCGCCGTGGGGCAGCGGGTTCTTCGTCGCGCCCGGCTGGGTGCTGACGGCCGCGCATGTGCTGCGCCCGCACCTCAAGGCCGACCGCGGCAAGGGGTTCCGGGTGCGCGGTGTGGGCATCGACGCCGAGGCCCGACTGGAGCAGTGGCTGCTCGCCGACCCCGCGAAGAAGGACGTACCGGTGGAGCAGGACCTGGCCCTGGTACGGCTGACCGGGGACCCCGAGGGCCACCAGCACGAGTGCGTGTGGCTGGCCGACCGCGCCGTACGGCATTCCGGCGCCGTCAAGATCTACGGCTACTACCCGGAGCCGCCGCTCCTCCACGCGCGCGTGGTGGATGCCGAGATCAACGGCAAGGAGGACGAGTACGGGCTGATCATCAGGCCGGACGTCGAATTCCCGAGCGGAGTCTCGGGCGGTCCGCTGCTCGACCCGGACACCGGAGCCGTCGTCGGACTGGTCAAGTCGCGCCGGAAGCTGACGGACGGCGGCAAGGCGGTGGCGATCTGCGCGCTGCGCCGGTTCGGGGAGACGTACCGCACGGTGATGGCGGCCCACGACCGGTGGCACGGCACCGAGCCGGAATCCGAGAGCGGGGACAACTGGATCGAGTTGCAGGACCGCCCGCCCGTCGAGGACGCCGAGCGCTGGTCGCCCGCCGACCGGCGCGAGGCGCTGGACCTGCTGGCCGAGCTGCCCGCCCCGCCCGACGCGTTCACCGTCGAAGTCCTGGCGAGTCATGCCCTCAGCGGCAGCAAATGGCCGGGCGAGACCCCCGAGCTGCTGACCTGGCGCGACGGTCACGGGCTGCTCTACGAAGGGCCGACTCCGCGCGACTCGCTCACCTTCCTGCGCTACCTCAGACACGTCGAGGCCTACATAGGCTCCCGGGGCGGCGAGTGCGCCGCGCTCGGCGAATGGACGAGGAAGCGACTGCGCAAGGACCGGCGCCGCGCCTGGCACGCCCTCGTCGAGGACGTCCGCCTCCCCGAGGCCCTGCGGCCCGCCCCCGCCGACGGGCCGGAACGCGTCGTGATCCGCTACCCGGGCCCCGGAGAGGGCACGACGGTGGCCGTTCTCCTCGACCCGGTCATCGGCCCCCCGCCGGCCCGCTTCTTCTGGCAGATCTGGTGCGACGACGGTGCCGGCGCACCCGAGCTGTACGACGAGGACAGGTCGGTGCACGGGCATCTGCCCGGCGGGCTCGTCCAGGCACTGCGGGAACCACTGAGCCGGCTGCTGCGCGCGAAGGACCGGGCGGACCGGCCCGTACCGCTCGAAGTCGCCCTGCCCGCCGAGTACTTCGACACCGAGGTGCACCGCTGGCGGTTCGACGACATCGCCGCACTGAACGACACCGGACACCTCGGCGCACGCCGCCGGGTCGTCCTGCGCTCCCTCGCGCGCCGCGGAGAACCGGACAACCTGTGGTCGGAGCGCTGGCAGACGATGGCCGCCCAACGGCGCCTCGGCGGCTGGCGCACCCCGGAACGGGGCGTCGTACCGAGCCCGCTGCGCTACCGCAAGGCCGCCTGCGACCGCATCCCCGTCATGTGCCGCCCGGCCGGGCGGGGCCCCGGGCGTACGGCTATGAAACTCGCCCTGGAGACCGGCCACGGCGTCGCCCTCTGGCTCATCGACGGACACACCGGCCCGGCCTGCACCGAGGCCTGCGAAACCCTCCACGCCAAGGCCGAGGAACTGCTCGGCAGCCTCGACGGCCTCGCCGAACTCCCGGACCGGCTCCGGCACTTGCGGCAGGACATCAGCGAACAGCGCCCCGACCGCCGCTGGGCGGAGCCGCTGGCCATCCTGTACGACGACCCGCGGCGCCCGCTGCCCGGCGAGGAGACCGAACCCCTGGACGCGCCGTTGTGAACATCCGGAGGAACATCCACGACAGTCGGCCGAAAACAACGGTGTGGAATGCCCTGCCTGGGTACATTTCCAGGGGCCCGTTGCGGGCGCTCACCGCCCCCGTCGGCCAGGACGTGGATGACCACCGACCGTCGACGAGGAGCCCAGCATGAGCGAGTGGTTCATCTACCGGGGCACCGGTGGTCCGGATCCGGACAGGATCGGGCAGCTGCCCGCTCCGCCGCCCTGGCGGGCCTTCGACGCCCCGGCCGTGGGGTACGACGTCCCCGACCTCGACGCCTCGACCCACCGCAGGCTCGGCGCGCGCACCGTCCCGCTGCCCATCCAGGACGCCGACACCCTCGAACTCATCAACGCGGCCCTGTACTTGAGGCGCCCCCTCCTCGTCACCGGCGAGCCGGGCGTCGGCAAGTCGACGCTCGCGCACTCCGTCGCCCACGAACTCGCGCTGGGCCGGGTCCTGGACTGGCCGATCGTCAGCCGCAGCGAACTCAAGGACGGCCTCTACACGTACGACGCCATCGCCCGTCTCCAGGACGCCCAGCTGGACCGTACGAACGACGCGGGCGAACCGGTCTCCGAGGACATCGGCCGCTACATCAAACTCGGCCCGCTCGGCACCGCGCTGCTCGCCGCCGACCGGCCCCGGGTGCTGCTCATCGACGAGCTGGACAAGAGCGACATCGACCTGCCCAACGACCTGCTGAACGTCCTCGAGGAAGGGCAGTTCCCCATCCCCGAGCTGGAGCGGATCGCCGACCGCACCCCCGTGGTGCGGGTGCTCACCGACGACGGGCGGCGGGTGGAGGTGACGGGCGGCCGGGTCCGCTGCCTGGCCTTCCCGTTCGTCGTCATGACCAGCAACCGCGAGCGGGAGTTCCCGGCCCCGCTGCTGCGCCGCTGCATCCCGCTGGACCTGAAGGCGCCGCGCGACGAGCGGCTCGCCGCCCTCGTCCAGGCCCACTTCGGCGCGGACGCCTACGAGGCCAACCACGACATCGTCGGCCAGTTCACCGACGCCGAGGCGGACGGCGCCCTGCGCCCGACCGACCAGCTCCTCAACGCGATCTTCCTCGCCCAGCACGCCGCCCGCGACGCGGCCCGCCGGGAGGAGATCTCCGAGCTGCTCATGCAGCCCCTGGACCGCGGGCCCCGGTAGCCGATGTCCGCGCCCGGCACCCCGACAGGCGACGTGAGCGGCGCGCTCGCGGCGCTGGTCGCGCGGTTGCGCGACGCCGGGATCCCGCCGGGCGTCGAGGAGCTCGCGGACGCGCTGTGGCTGGCCCGCTGGCTGCCCGGGACACCCGACCGACCCGCCGCACCCGCCGCCACCGGCGGTCGCCCCCCGTCCGGCCCGGCCGCTGCCCCCGGCCCCCTGCCGACCCGGCCGCACTCCGGCCTCACCACGGCGGACGAGCCGGCCGAACAACCCGACGGCGCCCGCCTGTTCGCGCCCGGCGAGGGCGGCCACACCCCCGGCGGCCGCATGGCGCCCGTCCGCGTCCCCGCCGCCCCCGCCCTGCCCGAACCGCTCGCCCTGCAACGAGGGTTACGCCCCCTCCAGCGGTACCGCGCGCCCGTACGGCCCGTCCCCCGCATCCTCGACGAACAGGCCACCGCCGAACGGGCCGCCGAGACCGGAATCGTCCTGCCCGTCCTGCGCACCGAACGCCGCCGCGAGGCACGCCTGCTGCTCCTGATGGACGTCTCCACCTCCACCGTCGTGTGGCAGCAGGCCCTCGACGAACTGCGCCAGGTCTGCGAACGCGCCGGAGCCTTCCGCGAGGTACAGGTGCAGTATCTGCACGAGGCGCGCGGCGGCCTGCCCGGCTACGCCTCCGCCGCCGAGCACCCCGGCCCGCTGCACGCCCCGGCACAGCTCAGCGACCCCACCGGACGCCGGCTGACCCTCGTCCTCAGTGACTGCGCCGGACCGATGTGGCGCAGCGGCCGTATGCACCGGCTGCTGCACGGCTGGGCGGCCACGGCGCCCGTCGCCGTCGTACAGCCGCTGCCGCAGCGCATGTGGCTGCGCACCCATCTGCCCGCCCGGCGTGGACTGCTGCACCGGCGCGAAGGGCCCGCGGGCGCGCTGGAGTTCCTCCCGGAGCGCGGGCGCGCCCAGCAGGGTGCGCTGCCCGTGCCCGTCCTCGCGCTGCGCCGGCCGTCCGTGGAGGGCTGGGCCCGGCTGGTCTCCGGCGCCACCGGACAGGCCCTCGCCGCCGCCGCCGGCTGGGTACGCGCCGACCAGCCCGCGTCCGGCGCTCCGGTGCGGGCCACGGCGGACATCAGCGGCACGGAACGCGTCGGCGGCTTCTGGCGCACCGCGTCCCCGGAGGCCCGCCGGCTCGCCGTGTACCTGTCCGCCGTCCCGCTGTACCTGCCGGTCATGCAGCTCGTCCAGCACGCGATGCTCGCCGGGAGCGGGCCCGACGTACTGTCCGAGGTGCTGCTGAGCGGACTGCTCAGGCGCCGGGAGGACGCGGACGAGCCGCGGGCCGTACGGTACGACTTCCTGCCCGGGGTGGCGACCGAGCTGCGGACGCGGCTGGCCGTCGAGGACGTCGAGCTGCTGCTGAAGCACTGCTCCGCTTACGTGGAGCGGAAGTTCGGGCGCAGCGTGCGGAACTTTCCCGCGCTGGCGCGGGCCTTTCTGCGCGGGGCGGTCGACCCCGCGGCCGATCCGTCGCCGGTCGCCGGGCTGGGGGACGAGGAGCCGGCCGGGCTGCGTGCCTTCGCCGAAGTGTCGGCGGACGTGTTGCGTGACCTCGGCGCACGGATCCCGGTGGTGCCCCCGACACCGCCCCGGCTCAACTTCCCGGAGCTCATCCGCAAGGGGCGGGAGGCGCTCGGGCGGTACGAGCGGGAAGGGCTCACCCGGGAACTCGATGCCGCGGTGGGTCGCTTGCAGCAGGCGGTCGGGATCGCACAGAACGGCGGGGAACGGGCGTCCGCGGGGGAGGAACTGGCGAACGCGCTGCTGGCGAGGTGGCGTGTGCGGGCGGTGGGGGAGGATCTGCGGGACGCCTGGGAGGCGGTCGCGGAGTCGGAGAGCGGGACGTCGCGCGCGAGTCTGCTACGCGGGTTGATCTGCTGGGCCGTCGCGAGTGAACTGACGGCGCGGGGGAACGAGTTCGAAGGCGTGCCGGGCGGATTGCGGGAGTGGGCGCGGGGCGCGGCGCACGGGCGGTACCGGGCCGAGGACTACGCACTGGCGGTCGCTCTGTACGTGGCGGACGAGGAGCTGTCGGCGGGTCTGAGGAAGCGCGGCCGAGAGCGCACCGGTGAGCCGGCGGCGGTGGAGACGCTCATGCGCGTACGCCGTGCCGTCGCCGAGTCCGGCGTACGCCTCGGTGGCCCGGACGGGCCGTTCCCGGCTGCGACCGACCCGGCGGACTGGTATGTCACGCACCTTGAGCGGGCAGCCGGCGCGGGTGCCTCGCTGGCCCGGCAGTCCAGCCCGGTGCAGACCTTCGTCGTCCTGGCGCACGTCCTGGTCGACCTGGCCCGGCAGCACGCGGGGCGCGGCCTTGTGGCGGCGGTTCCCCGTGCGGCGCGCGCCGCACGCGTCGCCGAGCGTGCCGTCAAGGCGTTGGACCCGGCGACGGCGCACTTGGACCGCCTCCCGGTCGCCGAACGCTGCCAGGCCTGGCTGACGTTGGCGGACGCCCTGGAGTTCGTCGACCCGAACTGGCGCAAGCGAACGGCACAGCCCACGGCGGCCGAGGTGCTCGAATCGGCCCTCGCCGCCGCCGGCGACAACACGCTGCTGCGCCTGGAGTGCCTGCTGCGCAGCGCGCGACTCCACCTGCGGGCCTACGGCGAGACACGCGACCCCGCCGAGCGGGACCGCGCCATCGACGCATGGGCCGCCGCCGAACTGCTGCTGGGAGAGGACCATCCGCTGCGCGCGTCGGTCCTGACCAACTTCGGTCTGACCCTGCTCAAGAGGGCCGAGACCGAGGGCTCCGTCGCGGACACCCACCACGCCATCCGTGTCCTGCGCACCGCGGTGGAGGAGAGCCGCGACGAGGCATACCTGCCGGTGCAGCGCATGACGCTGGGCCGGGCCCACGTCCAGCGCTTCGGATTCGAGGGCGTGCTGGCCGATCTCCACGAGGCGGACTGGATACTCGGCGAGGCCATCCGGGACTCCGAGGACCCCGAGGTACTGGCGTCCTGTTGGAACACGAGGGGAGAAGTGTTCCGGCATCTCGGCCACCGCACGGGCACACCGGCGCACCTGCACCGCGCGGTCGAGTGCTACACACACGTCATCGACCTCGCGCGCGACCTGGGAGACGACGCCATGGCGGCCGAGGCGCTCATCAGCCGGGCCCGGACCCGGGAGGACCTCGGCCGGGTCACCGCCGCCCGCGCCGACCACGAAGAGGCCCGGCGCCTCGACCCCCGTGCGGCCGCCCGCCTGGATGCCGAAACGGCCCCCGAGTGACCGCCCCCGCCGACGGCACCCACATACCCCTCCCCGAAATCCCCCGCCCGGACCGCACCGACCACCCGGTATTCGCCGCGATCCTCGCCGAACTCCGCACCCGGGAAGGGGAGGAGCACCCAGTCGTCGCCCACTACGAAGACGCGCCATGACGCCCCACCCACAGTGGCCGCACGCCACCCTGGACGTCACCGCCCACGAACCCACGCCCTTCCGCCAGTTCGTGCTCAAGGTGCACAGCCGCTGCAACCTCGACTGCTCCTACTGCTACATCTACAGCGGCCAGGACCCCAGCTGGCGCGATCGCCCGGCGCGTACCGGCGAAGCCACGATGCGCCAGACCGCGATCCGTATCGCCGAACACGTACGCGCACACCGCCTGGACCGCATCCGCATCGAACTCCACGGCGGCGAACCCCTCCTCACCGGCCCGGCCCCCGTCCTCGCCTATGCGCGTGCCGTGCGCGAAGCCGTCCCCTGCGAGGTCACCGCCACCGTCCAGACCAACGGCACCCGTCTCACCGCCCCCACCCTGGACCGTCTCTCCGACGCCGGCATCAGGGTCGGCCTCAGCCTCGACGGCGGACGGGCCGCCCACAACGCACGCCGGGTCGACCACGCCGGCCGCCCCGCCTGGCCCGCCGCCCTGGCGGCCGCACGACGGCTCGCGGCGCGTCCGGAGTCGTACGCGGGCGTCCTGTGCACGATCGACCTGCGCGCGGACCCGCTCGACGTCTACCGTTCGCTGCTCGACCTGGACCCGCCCGGCGTCGACTTCCTTCTCCCGCACGCCAATTGGCGGCATCCACCGCCCGGCCTCGCCCGTCGGCGGCCCGGTCGGCACCGGCCCGGCCCCACCCCGTACGGGGACTGGCTGGACGCCGTCTTCGACGCCTGGTGGGACGAGGGACGGCTGCGCACGCGGGTACGGCTGTTCCAGGAGATCGCGGCGCTGCTGCTCGGTGCACCGGGCGCGGCCGAGGCGGTGGGGCTGTCGCCGATGGCTGCCGTCGTGGTGGAGACGGACGGTTCGATCGAGCAGGTCGACTCGCTGAGGTCGGCGTACGCGGGCGCCGCGGAGACGGGGCTCGACGTGTTCCGGCACCCCTTCGACCGGGCGCTGCGCCATCCGGGCGTGGCGGCACGGCAGGTGGGCGAGCGGGCGCTGGCCGCGGCCTGTCTGAGCTGCCCGGTGGGGAAGGTGTGCGGGGGCGGCAACTATGTGCACCGGTACGCGTCCGGCAGCGGCTTCCGCCACCCCAGCGTGTACTGCGCGGACCTGGAACAGCTCATACGGCATGTTGCCGACCGGCTGGCACGGACGGCGCACGGGTGACGGAGAAACACGGCCGGATGGCTCAACCACGCTGCTGCGGAACCGTTTTGACGCACAATTGAATAACCTGTGCACAGTCGTGGCCAGGTTCAGTTGAGGGGACTGCAAGATGACGGCGGAACTCGAACACGTCACTGTCGTCTTCGCGGGACAGAGTGAATCCTGGGCCAAGTGGATCGACCACCAGGTCAGGGCCGCCGGACGACCCACCACCCTGGTGCGCTGGAACCCGCTGCGCCGCCCGCCCGCCGACGAGTCGCTGATCGACCTGCTGAGCCCGCCGGGACGGCTGCTGCTGGTCATCGACGACTGGTACGAGCGGATGGGCCAGGTCCGGTTCGACGCCTGGGCGCATGTCCTGCGCCGTGTGCTGTCGCCCTACCGCGAGCGCATCGCCGCAGTCAGCATCACCGCCCGGCCCTTGCCCGAGGCCGTCATCGCGCTGGCCCCCGTCGAACTGCGGGGCCTCAGGCCCGAGGTGGCCCGCAGCCGGGTGCTGGAGTGCGCGGGCATCCCGGCGCCCGGCACCCTGATCGACCTCCGGCGCGGCCCCCGCTTCCCGGACGACCCGCCGGAGGTGTGGCTGGCGCCCCGGCGCAACCGCCGGTTCATCGGACGCACCGAACTGCTGGCGAAGGTCCACAGCGCCTACTCCACGGCCGGCCGCGATGGCGCCGCCATGGCGCTGCTGGGCCCGGGCGGCTTCGGCAAGTCGCAGCTGGCCCTGGAGTACGTCCACCGGTTCGCCGGCGAGTACGACATCGTCTGGTGGATCAACGCCGCCCAACGGGTCACCGCACGCCAGCAGTTCGCCGACCTCGCCCCCGAACTGGACCTGCGGGACGCCGGGGACCTGTCGGCGACCATCAAGGCCGTGCGGCAGGAACTCGGCCGGACCCAGCGCCCCTGGCTGCTCGTCCTGGACGGGGCCCGCGATCCGGAGCAGGTCCGTGACCTGATCCCCGACGGGCGCGGCCATGTCCTGGTCACCACCCACCGCAGCGAGTGGGGAGCCCACGCCGACACCATCGCCGTACCGGCCTTCGAACGGGGGGAGAGCGTCGCGTTCGTCCGGCGCCGCGCGCCACGCCTCACCGAGGTACAGGCCGGCCGTCTCGCCGAGGCCGTCGAGGACATGCCGCTGCTGCTCGACCAGATGGCGGCCTGGCTGGATCTCAACCCCACCGCGTCGGTCGACGAGTACATACGCGACATCCAGGTCGGCAAGCCGGACCGGTTCGGCGTCATGGCCTCCGGCGAGTACCCGGAGAGCTTCGAAGTCGCCTGGGCCAAGCTCATCAACACCCTGCGCGAGGGCGCCGAACCGGCCTGGCAGCTGCTCAACCTGCTGGTCTGCTTCTCGCACGACATGGTGCCGGTACGGCTGCTGCAGACCGCCCGGCACGCCGACCTGCCGCATGAGCTGGCGGAGCTGGTCGCCGAGCCCAGCAGCTGGAACACCGCCCTGCGCAAGCTGTCCGAAATCACGTCCATGCGCATCGAGTACGAGCAGAGCCCCCGGCTGGACACCCAGACCGTCGGGACGCTCCGGATGCACCGCCTCTTCCACCGCTACGTCCGCTCCGTGCAGGCCCCCGCCGACGCCGAACGCCACTCGGCCGCCGCCCGCAAGGTCCTCGTCTCCGCCGACCCGCGCGACTCCTCCTCCGCGGGCAACTGGGCGCGCTACGCCGAACTCATCCCGCACCTGGAGCCGTCCGGCGCCCTCGCATCGGCCGACGACGACGTGCGCGACCTCGTCCTCAACTGCATCGAGTACCTGCGGATGCGCGGCGAGTACCACGACGGCTGGTGGCTGGCCCGGCAGGTCGTGGAGCACTGGCGGGAGGCCTTCGGCGACACCGACCGGCTGGTGCTCGTCGCCGTCCACCAGCTCGCCAACATGCTGCGCAGGCTCGGCCGCTACAGCGAGGCCGAGGACGTGGGTAGGGAGATCCTCCAGCGACTGGACGGCGCCGGGGACGCCCGGCCCATCGAGGTGATCCGCGCCAAGGACGGCCTCGGCGGCACCCTGATGGCCCTCGGCCGGTACACCGAGGCCCGTGCCCTGTTCGAGGAGGCCGCGGCGAGCGCCGCCGCGCAGCTGGGCGGGGAGAACGTACCGCGCACCCTCAGCATCCGCAGCAACCTCGCCGTCGCCCTCGGCCTCCAGGGCCACTACACCGAGTCGCTCGCCCTGCACCGCAAGATCTTCGAGGCCCGCGTCGAACTGCTCGGCGGCAAGAGCGCGGCCACGCTCAACTCGGCGCTGCGCACCGCCTGGATGCTGCGGCTGCTCGGCCAGTACCGGGAGGCGCTGGCCATCCAGGGCCACAACTCCCGGGTGCACAGCCAGGTCCTCGACCGCAGCCACGGCCAGACCGTCCTGGCCGAGCACAATCTCGCCCTGTGCGCCCGCCGCGTCGGTGACCTCCAGTTCGCGCACATCATGATGCGCGGGGTCCGCGAGAAGCTGATCCGCCGACGCGGTGCGCTGCACCCGGACACCCTGATGGTGTCCTGCGACTTCGCCACGCTGCTGCGTCAGATGGACCGGATCCCGCAGGCCAGGGAACTCGCCGAGCTCACCGCCCGGCAGTACGCCGACCAGCTCGGCGACACCCATCCGTACGCGATCGGGGCCCGGGACAACGTGGCCACCATCATGCGGGACATGGGCGAGATCCGCGGCGCGCTGGAGCTGTCGCAGCGCAGCACGCGGGAGATGGAGGAGCGGGTCGGACGGGAGCACCCGTGGGCCATCGGCTGCGCGAAGAACGAGGTCGCCGCGCTCGACGCCGTCGGGGAGACCGACGCGGCCGCCGAGCGGGGCCGGGACGCCGCCGACCGGGCCGCCCGCACGCTGGGCGACGGCCACATCCTCACGATCAGCCTCCGGGCCGGTCTCGCCCTCGACCTCGCGGAGCTGGGGCAGCACGCAGAGGCCGACGAACTGCACCGGGACGCGGTCGAACGGCTGACCATGCTCCTCGGCCCCGATCACGAGCACACCCGGCACATCCTCGAACGGGAGCGGCCGTACTGGGACTTCGAGCCGCAGCCCATCTGACGCAGGACGCAAGAAGGGCCCGGTACCGGAGCAATCCGGTACCGGGCCCTGCTACGAGCGTGAGGCTCAGGCCTCGAACACCTCACGCACCAGCTGCTCCTGCTCGGCCTGGTGCCGCTTGGCGGAGCCGACCGCCGGGGACGAACCGTGCGGGCGGGAGATGCGCCGCAGGCGCTCGCCGTGCGGGACGTCGGCGCCGACCGCGAGGTCCAGGTGGTCGATCAGGTTGAGGGCGATGAACGGCCAGGCACCCTGGTTCGCCGGCTCCTCCTGGGCCCACAGGTACTTCTCGGCGTTCGGGTACTTGGCGATCTCCGCCTGGAGCTCGGCACCCGGGAGGGGGTACAGACGCTCGACGCGGATGATCGCGATGTCCGTGGCGCCGCGCTTGGTGCGCTCGGCCTCCAGGTCGTAGTACAGCTTGCCCGCCACGAAGACGACCTTGCGGACCGCGGCCGCGTCGACCGTCGAGTCGCCGATGACCGGGCGGAACTGACCCGACGTGAACTCCTCCGCCTTCGACGCGGCGGCCTTGAGTCGCAGCATCGACTTCGGGGTGAAGACCACCAGCGGCTTGTGGTGCGGGTTGTGCACCTGCCACCGCAGGAGGTGGAAGTAGTTCGACGGGAGGGTCGGCATGGCGACCGTCATGTTGTTCTGGGCGCAGAGCTGGAGGAAGCGCTCGACGCGGGCCGAGGAGTGGTCCGGGCCCTGTCCCTCGTAGCCGTGGGGGAGCAGCAGCGTGACACCGCTGGTCTGGCCCCACTTCTGCTCGGACGCCGAGATGTACTCGTCGACCACCGTCTGCGCGCCGTTGACGAAGTCGCCGAACTGCGCCTCCCACATCACGAGAGCGTCGGGGCGGGCCAGCGAGTAGCCGTACTCGAAGCCCATGACCGCGTACTCGGACAGGAGGGAGTTGTAGACGTTGTAGCGGGCCTGTTCCTCGGCGAGGTACTGGAGCGGGGTGTGCTCCTCGCCCGACTGGCGGTCGATGAGGACCGCGTGGCGCTGGCCGAAGGTGCCCCGCTGCGAGTCCTGGCCGGACAGACGGACCGGGGTGCCCTCCAGGAGGAGGGAGCCGACCGCCAGGGTCTCGCCCATGCCCCAGTCGATCGTGCCGTCCTCGACCATCGCCGCCCGGCGCTGCAACTGCGGCAGCAGACGCGGGTGTACGTGGAAGGAGTCG
The DNA here is from genome assembly GCF_044593495.1 of Streptomyces sp. NPDC051963. Taxonomy (NCBI): domain Bacteria; kingdom Bacillati; phylum Actinomycetota; class Actinomycetes; order Kitasatosporales; family Streptomycetaceae; genus Streptomyces; species Streptomyces sp. NPDC051963. The sequence goes on from NZ_JBIUCC010000007.1 coordinate 256,042, forward strand.
GGGATGTTGACCTGGGACTCGGCGATCCGCTTCACGACCTCCGTGGAGATCGCGGTGTTCACGGCGACCGGGAACTCCGCCTGCGGGTCCGACACGGGGCCCACGCTCGGCTGGGCGGTGACGGCCTCACGGACCTCCGTGAAGACCTTCTCCAGCTGGCCCTGGTAGTCCTGGAGCGCCTGCTCGGCCTCTTCCAGGGTGATGTCGCCGCGACCGATGAGGGACTCGGTGTAGAGCTTGCGCACCGAGCGCTTCTTGTCGATCAGGTCGTACATCAGCGGCTGGGTGAAGGCCGGGTTGTCCGACTCGTTGTGACCGCGGCGGCGGTAGCAGATGAGGTCGATCACCACGTCCTTGTTGAACGCCTGGCGGAACTCGAAGGCCAGTCGCGCGACGCGGACCACGGCCTCGGGGTCGTCGCCGTTCACGTGGAAGATCGGGGCCTCGATCATGCGGGCCACGTCCGTGGCGTACATCGAGGAGCGCGACGACTCGGGAGCCGCCGTGAAGCCGACCTGGTTGTTGATGACGATGTGGACCGTGCCGCCCGTGCGGTAGCCCCGCAGCTGCGACATGTTCAGGGTCTCGGCCACCACGCCCTGGCCCGCGAAGGCCGCGTCGCCGTGCAGGGCGACCGGCAGGACGGTGAAGTCCGTGCCGCCCTTGTTGATGATGTCCTGCTTGGCGCGGGCGATGCCCTCGATGACCGGGTCGACCGTCTCCAGGTGGGACGGGTTCGCGGCCAGCGAGACCTTGATCTGCTCGCCGTCCAGGCCGGTGAAGGTGCCCTCGGCGCCCAGGTGGTACTTCACGTCGCCGGAGCCGTGCATCGACTTCGGGTCGAGGTTGCCCTCGAACTCGCGGAAGATCTGGGCGTACGACTTGCCGACGATGTTGGCGAGGACGTTCAGCCGGCCGCGGTGGGCCATGCCGATGACGACCTCGTCCAGGCGGGACTCGGCGGCCGAGTCCAGCACCGCGTCGAGCAGCGGGATGACCGACTCGCCGCCCTCCAGGGAGAAGCGCTTCTGGCCGACGTACTTCGTCTGGAGGAAGGTCTCGAAGGCCTCAGCGGCGTTCAGCCGGCGCAGGATGCGCAGCTGCTCCTCGCGCTCGGGCTTGGTGTGCGCCCGCTCGATGCGGTCCTGGATCCACTTGCGCTGCTTGGGGTCCTGGATGTGCATGAACTCGATGCCGGTGGTGCGGCAGTACGAGTCGCGCAGCACGCCGAGGATGTCGCGCAGCTTCATCAGCGACTTGCCGGCGAAGCCGCCGACCGCGAACTCGCGCTCCAGGTCCCACAGGGTGAGCCCGTGCTCGGTGATGTCCAGGTCGGGGTGCTTGCGCTGGCGGTACTCCAGCGGGTCGGTGTCGGCCATGACATGGCCGCGGACCCGGTAGGAGTGGATCAGCTCGAAGACGCGCGCGGCCTTGGTGACGTCGTCGTCGTGGCTGGCGTCGATGTCCTTGAGCCAGCGGACCGGCTCGTACGGGATGCGCAGCGACTCGAAGATCTCGTCGTAGAAGCTGCCCTCGCCGAGGAGGAAGTTCGCGACGATGCGGAGGAACTCGCCGGAGGCGGCGCCCTGGATGACCCGGTGGTCGTAGGTCGACGTGAGCGTCATGACCTTCGAGATGCCGAGCTTGTTCAGGGTGTCCTGGGACGTGCCCTGGAACTCCGCCGGGTAGTCCATGGAGCCGACGCCCATGATGACCGACTGACCGGGCATCAGACGCGGGACGGAGTGGACGGTGCCGAGGCCGCCGGGGTTGGTCAGGGAGACCGTGACACCGGAGAAGTCGTCCATCGTCAGCTTGCCGTCACGGGCCCGGCGGACGATGTCCTCGTAGGCCTGCCAGAACTCGAAGAAGTTCAGCGTCTCGGCCTTCTTGATGCCCGCGACGACCAGTTGACGGTCGCCGTTGGGCTTCACCAGGTCGATGGCGAGGCCGAAGTTGACGTGCGCCGGCTTGACCAGGGTCGGCTTGCCGTCCTTCTCCGCGAAGGAGTAGTTCATCGACGGCATGGCCTTGATGGCCTGCACCATCGCGTAGCCGATGAGGTGGGTGAAGGAGATCTTCCCGCCCCGGGCGCGCTTCAGGTGGTTGTTGATGACGATGCGGTTGTCGAACAGCAGCTTCACCGGGACCGCGCGCACGGACGTGGCCGTGGGCAGTTCCAGCGAGGCGTTCATGTTCTTGGCGACCGCGGCGGACGGGCCGCGCAGCGTCACGAACTCCGGACCCTCGGGCGACACCGCGGCCTGGGCGGCGGGCTCGGCCTTCGCCTTCGGCGCGGCGGCGGCCGCGGGCTTGGCGGGCGCCTTCGCCGGGGCGGGGGCCGCGGCGGCGGGCTTCGGGGCCGCGGGCGCCGGAGCCGGGGCGGCGGGTGCGGCCGGAGCCTGAGCGGCCGGCGCGGCGGCTGCCGGCTGAGCCGTGGTGGTGGTGCCCGCGGCCCCCGCGGCCGCGGTACCCGCCGGAGCCGACGGGGCAGCGGCCCCGGGCTTGTAGTCGGCGAAGAAGTCCCACCAGGCGCGGTCTACCGAATTCGGGTCCTGGAGGTACTGCTGATAGATCTCGTCGACGAGCCACTCGTTCGGCCCGAACGCGGCCGCGGGGTTCTTCCCCGCTTGGTCTGCGTCGGTCGAGATGCTCGAGTTACTGGGGGACTGTGGCGACACGGCGGCAACCGCCCTCTTCCGCTTCACAAGGTGATGGACAGCGGGAATCAAGGCTACGCCCCCATGGCACGGAAGGTCAGTCCGGGCCTGCTCATCGTCGTGTAAGTCACATTGAACCGAGCGTTTCGGGGGTGGAAATGGCGGGAAACAAGCGTGGTTCCGGCGCGGGAGGGATGGCTCGATCACGACCCGGCGCGATCAGGGCGCGGGTGTGTGCCTGATCACACGTGTCCATGGACCGGGACCGACGTGGATCTTGGGGCTCCGCTTCGAACTTTACGTCAACTTGGCATGGATGGCTCGCCCGGAAGGGTGATCAGAATCCGGCAACCTCGCTCGGAATCGGCCACACCGATCCGTCCGCCGTGCAGATCCACCGCCCAGCGGGCGATCGCCAGACCCAGTCCCGTGCCGCCGTCGCTGCCGGGGCCGTGCGGGCGGTTGACGGCTCCCCGGTTGAACCGCTCGAACACGCGGTGCCACTCCGACCTGGGGATCCCGGGCCCCTCGTCGAGGACCTCCAGCTCCAGTGACTCGGGGTGGTTCCCGCGCCGGGCCTTCACGGTCACCCGGCCGTGCGGCGGGCTGTGCTTGACCGCGTTGTCGATCAGATTGGCGACGACCTGGTGGATCCGCTCGGGGTCCGCGTGCGCGGTCAGCTCAGGCGGGGACACGTCGAGGTGCAGATGGACGTCCGTACGGGTGTGGCTGCCGGAGCCGGAAGCGATGCCCGCGCGGGCCGAGGCGACCATGTTGGCCTCCTTCAGCACGCCCGACAGATACGGCCACACCTCGAAGCGCCGCCTCTTCAGCGGTACGACGCCGTTGTCCAGGCGGGAGAGGTCGAGCAGGGTCTCGACCAGTCGGCCGAGCCGCTCCGTCTGCTTCAGGGCCGTCCGCATGGTCTCCGGGTCGGCCTCGGTGACGCCGTCGACGATGTTCTCCAGGACGGCGCGCAGGCCCGCGATGGGAGTGCGCAGCTCGTGCGAGACGTTCGCCACCAGCTCCTTGCGCTGGCGCTCCTGCTCCTCCAGCTCGTCCGCCATGACATTGATCGTCTCGGCCAGGTCGCCCAGTTCGTCGCGCCGGTTGTCGCGCACCCGGCGTGTGTAGTCGCCCTGCGCGATCGACCGGGCCACCGCGTTCATCTCGTCCAGCGGCGCGGTCAGCGAGTGCGCCACGAACTGCGTGATGAGCAGCGTGGCGATCATCGAGAAGACCGTGATGAAGCGCAGCTCCGTCTCGGTACGCATCGCGATCATCATCAGGCCGGTGGTGATCAGGACCGAAATGACGACGAGCGCACCGAGCTTGGTCTTGATCGAGAACGGACTCACTCCGCCCCAGGGCTCCCCGGGGCCTCTCCGCGGAGCCGGCCCGTCACTCATGGCGTCGGCGTCTCCAGCGCATAACCCACGCCGTGCACCGTGCGGATCCGCTCGGCGCCGATCTTCCGCCGCAGCGCCTTGATGTGGCTGTCGACGGTCCGGGTGCCGGAGGCGTCCGCCCAGTCCCACACCTCGGCGAGCAGCTGCTCACGGGAGAGCACCGCACGCGGCGTGTTCGCCAGGCAGACGAGCAGGTCGAACTCGGTGGGCGTGAGATGCACGTCCTCGGACCTGACCCGCACCCGGCGCTGCGCGTGGTCGATCTCCAGCTCGCCGAGGCGCAGGATGCCGCTGCGCGGCGTGGAGGCCGCGACCGCGGCCCGCTCCACCCGGCGCAGCAGCACATGCACCCGTGCCGCCAGCTCACGCATCGAGAACGGCTTGGTCATGTAGTCGTCGGCACCGACGCCGAGCCCGACCAGCATGTCCGTCTCGTCATCACGTGCCGTGAGCATCAGCACCGGCACCGGCCGCGCGGCCTGCACGCGCCGGCAGACCTCCAGGCCGTCGAAGCCCGGCAGCATGATGTCGAGGATCAGCAGATCGGGCTGCCAGGCCTCGGCCGTGTCGACGGCGGCCGGGCCGTCGCCCGCCGTCTGTACAAGAAACCCTTCGGCACGCAGGCGGGTGGCGATGGCGTCCACGATCGTGGGGTCGTCCTCGACCACCAGCACCCGGCGCTGTGCGCCCGGGGTGGCCGTCGCCGTGCCGTTGTGGGAGGTGTGTGTCTGCTCCATCGCCCGCCCCTGAAGTTGCTTTCCGGAATCCGTGGGGTGATCCCTTATGACTGCGCATGTCTGCGATTGACGCTTGAATGATCGGCGCCAGGGAAGCAGAGTACGGGGAGTCACCGACCATTTGCTATCCAGGCCGGACGGCAACATGCACGACGTCCGGAACGCCCCGGGCAACGGGGATCTCTTCGGTACGCACCCGCTGGAAACCGGCATTCCATAGGGTTCCTTCAAATTCCGGAGAGGGCTTCGCGGACCAGACGGCCAGTACGCCCGATGGCCTCAACGCCCCTGCGCAGCTGGCCAGTCCGGTCGGTGAGTACAGTCCGCCGTTGCCCTCGGTGACGGTCCAGTCGGGGCCGTTGTCGATGTCCAGGCACAGTGCGTCATACGTGTCGGAAATCTCATTGACGTAAGGGATCACGTCACTTTCGACGATCTCCGTGCGGGGATCCGCGAGAGCCTTCGCCGTCAGCGCGGACAGGGGGCCCTCGCGGTGCCAGCCGATCACGGCCGGTTCGCGTTCGACGACGGTAATGCGGCCCCAGCGGGGGTTCTCCGCGGCGTGCGCGAGCGAGAAACCGACGCCCAGGCCTGCGATCAGCACATTCGGCCGCTTCCGCTCGTCCAGGGCGTCGAGTGCCGCGTCGACCAGTCGGCGCTCCGAGCGTCCGTCGGAGGTGTCCATCAGGAAGCAGCCGTTCGCGATGATCTGGAGCAGTTCGCCGTGGCGGCGCAGGACGACTTCGCCGTGCGGGCCCTCACGACGGTCCAGGACTTCGGGCAGGTCGTATGCGGTGGGCATCGGCCCATCCTGACAGTTCCCTGACGAATGGTTGATGGAATTACGGACATCGTGTTGACGAGACATGAACGTGCCTGACGCCGCCGCGGGCAGATACCGGCCGTTGCCTGAGAGTTGGGTGTGAATCGGCTGCGAGGTGGTGCCCGTCACAGACAGCGGCGCGCGGGGGCGCGGAGGGTGGAGTGAAAGGGAAGGAGCGTCTCACGGTGGAACGGATCGCGCCGACGACGCCTCGTGATGCCCTTCCCGAGGTCTCCGGGCTGCTGAACGGCATGCCGCGCCAGCGGACACCGGAACCGGCGGCTCCCCGAAAGCGCCCTCTACGTCCGTGGCGAGTGCTGCCCACCCCCACGGGAACCCCCTTCACCTTCGCCTTCGCGGCCGTGCTCGCGGGCACCTCGCTGATCATCGAATACGCCGACCCGTCGGTCGTCCACGCCCTTCTCCAGGGCTCCAGCACCGACGTGGCGCACCTCGTCCGCACGCCGGTGTTCGTGCTGCTGGCCAGTGCGCTGTGGGTCGCGGGCGGGCTGGTGTCGCCGTACGCGATCGGCTTCCTGCTCGTCCTCACCGCGCTGGAGCGGCGGATCGGCGGGGCCCGCACGGCCTGTGTCTTCCTGGCCGGACATGTGCTGGCCACCCTCGCGACCGAAGTCCCCATCGGACTGGCGGTCCTGGTCGGCCATCTGCCCGACAGCTCCCTCCACCGGCTCGACTACGGCATCAGCTTCGGCGTCGCGACGGGCGTCGGTGCGGTGGCGGGTCTGCTGACGCCGTGGGTGCGGTGGCCGCTGGTGGGTCTGTTCGGCTGGACGCTGGTCCAGGACCTGGTCGCGTTCACGGACCCGATGTCCGAGTGGGGGCATCTGATCGCGCTGGGGATCGGGATCGCGCTGTGGCCGACGGTTCGGCGCGGGGCGCGGCGCTGAGCTTTGCGTTGGAGTAGGCGGTTCGTTGTCCGCGGGCCCGGTGGGGGCTGGTCGCGCAGTTCCCCGCGCCCCTGACGGGGCGCTGTTGTGGGCCCGGGTTCATTGGTTCCGCTCAGACCTTGCGTGCCGCGGTCAGTCCGCTCGCCAGTGCCGGGATGCCGAGTCTGCGTTCCTCCTCGGGGGTTGCTCCGTGGAGGCGGTTGGTGAGTTGGGAGGGGTCGGTGTCCAGGTCGTAGTACTCGCGGAAGATGACCTCGCCGCTGCCCTTCGGGCGGCCCTCGGAGTCGAGGCGGCCGCGGTAGTACTCCGTGTACTGCTGGGACTTGCCGATGTAGGACGCCCAGGTGTGGATCGGTTTCTTGTCCTGGCGGTTCCAGAACCACTCGGCGAGCAGGTGGTCGCGGTCGTTGCCGAGGTCGAGGAGGGAGTGGCCGTCGTGCGGGGTGTCCGGGGTGATGCCGGCCGCGTCCAGGAGGGTGGGCGCGATGTCGACGTGACCGGTGAGACGGTCGTCGGTGCCGACGGTCAGGCCGGCCGGCCAGGACAGCCAGAACGGCACCTCCAGACTCGGGCGGTACGGCACCGACTTGCGCAGCCAGCCGTGGTCGCCCCAGCACAGGCCGTGGTCGCTGGTGAACAGCACGAGCGTGTTCTCCAGCTGTCCCAGCGCCCGCAGCTGGTCGCGGAAGTCGCGCATCGCGTCGTCCACGGAGAGCAGCGTGCGCAGCTGGCTGGTGCGCAGGGCCTTTCCCTGGGCGAAGGAGTGGTGGGCCTTCCGCAGGAAGCGCGGCTTGTCGGCCTTGTCCGACTCGAACACCGACGGCCGGCCCTCCCACTCGGGCACGCGGGTGCGGGCGTACTTCTGCTCCGGGATGTTCACCTCATGCGCGCTGCGGGTGGCGACGTACGCGAACCAGGGGCGGTCGTCGGTGCGGGACTTCTCCATGAAGGCGAGGGCGCGGTCCTTGATGACGGTCGTGTTGTAGCCCGGGATGTTCCGTACCGTCCCGTTGTCGTTGTAGTGGCCGTTGTAGTAGCTGACCGGCTCCTGGAGCAGCCACTCGTCGAAGTGCGGGGGATCGTCGCCGGTGTGCCAGTAGTTGAGGTACTTGCCGAACAGGCCCGTCCGGTAGCCGGCCTCGTGCAACTGGCGCTGGACGGTGGTGTGCTGGTCCAGACGGTACGGGTGGCGGGTGTCAAGGAGCCCGTGGTTGTGGGCGTACCGGCCCGACATGATCGAGGCGCGGGACGGCGCGCACAGGGGCGTGTTCGCATGCGCCCGCGCGAAGGTCACGCCCTGTCCGCCGAGCCAGTCGACGGTCTGCCGGATCGCCCAGTCCGTTTCCTTGGGCTGGTCGTCGGTGAGGACGAGAAGGATGTTGGGGCGGTCGCCGGGGCGGGGGCGACGGCGGGGAGCGGGTGCGGGCGCCCTGCTCACGACGGGCCGGGCGGTGTGTGCCGGGCCCGCGGCCGGGTCGCTGCCGCCGTCCGTCGCCTTCGCGATGATCGGGATCGCCGCCCCCGTCGCCGCCACCGCGGCCCCCGCGATCACCGCACGCCGTGCCGGCGCACGTCGATGTCCCTCGGTCATGTGCTCCCCAAGTCCCCGTTGATCCCCGTGCATCCCCATGCGTCCCCGTTCGGACGCTCCCACAGTCTGTGAGCGAGCTTGCAGTGTGCGGACGGTTCCTGTGAACGGTATTGCGGGGATGTCGCGGCGGCCTTGCGGTGTTGTGGCAGAGGGCGTCGGCGCGCTCCGGCCAGGGGGGTGGGCCCCCGCGATGGCGGTGACCTCGCGAATCGGGGTGATCGCTCAGAGCGAACGAGGCTTGGGGAACAACGAGGGGCTCACAAGCATTGAGTCGGCATAGCTCAACTTCATTGTCGAGAGGACGATCATGGCTGCCGAGTCCACCACCCCCGTAACACTCAACCTGCCCGTGCTGCCGCTCGATGACGAGGTCGTGCTGCCCGGGATGGTGGTGCCGCTGGACCTGAATGACGCCGATGTGCGTGCCGCGGTGGAGGCCGCACAGGCCGCCGCCCGATCAGAGCCCGGAAAGCCGAAGGTCCTGCTGGTGCCGCGCGTCGACGGGGCCTACCCGAGCACCGGTGTGCTCGGCACCGTCGAGCAGGTCGGCCGGCTCGCCGACGGTGACCCGGGCGCCCTCATCCGTGGACGCGGACGTGTGCAGATCGGCGCCGGTACCACCGGGCCGGGCGCCGCACTGTGGGTCGAGGGGACCAGGGTCGACGAGGCCGTGCCCGAGCCGCTGCCGGGGCATGTCACCGAACTGGTCAAGGAGTACAAGGCCCTCGCCACCGCCTGGCTGCGCAAGCGCGGCGCCTGGCAGGTCGTCGACCGCGTGCAGGCGATCGACGATGTTTCCACCCTCGCCGACAACTCCGGCTACTCGCCCTTCCTCACCACCGAGCAGAAGATCGAACTCCTGGAGACCGGTGACCCGGTGGCCCGCCTCAAGCTCGCCACCCAGCAGCTGCGCGACCACCTCGCCGAGCAGGACGTCGCCGAGACCATCGCCAAGGACGTCCAGGAGGGCGTCGACAAGCAGCAGCGCGAATTCCTGCTCCGGCGCCAGCTGGAGGCCGTACGCAAGGAGCTGCGCGAGCTCAACGGCGAGCAGGAAGGTGAGGAGTCCGACGACTACCGCGCCCGTGTCGAGGCCGCCGACCTGCCCGAGAAGGTCCGCGAGGCCGCCCTCAAGGAGGTCGACAAGCTGGAGCGGTCCAGCGACCAGTCGCCGGAGGGCTCCTGGATCCGCACCTGGCTGGACACCGTCCTCGAACTGCCGTGGAACGAGCGAACCGATGACAATGCCGCGTACGACATCCAGGGCGCCCAGGCGATCCTGGACGCCGAGCACGCGGGCCTTCAGGACGTGAAGGAGCGGATCACCGAGTACCTGGCGGTGCGCAAGCGCCGTACCGACCGGGGGCTCGGAGTCGTCGGCGGGCGGCGCGGCGGTGCCGTCCTGGCCCTCGTCGGCCCGCCCGGCGTCGGCAAGACCAGCCTCGGCGAGTCGGTGGCCCACGCCATGGGCCGCAAGTTCGTCCGCGTCGCCCTCGGCGGCGTCCGCGACGAGGCCGAGATCCGCGGCCACCGGCGTACGTACGTCGGCGCGCTGCCCGGCCGGATCGTCCGCGCGATCAAGGAGGCCGGTTCGATGAACCCGGTCGTCCTGCTGGACGAGATCGACAAGGTGGGCTCGGACTTCCGGGGCGACCCGGCGGCAGCCCTCCTGGAGGTCCTCGACCCGGCCCAGAACCACACGTTCCGCGACCACTACCTCGAGGTCGAACTCGACCTGAGCGATGTCGTCTTCCTCGCCACGGCGAACGTCCTGGAGGCCATCCCGGAGGCCCTCCTCGACCGGATGGAACTGGTCCGCCTCGACGGCTACACCGAGGACGAGAAGATCGTCATCGCCCGCGACCACCTGCTCCCGCGTCAGCTGGAGCGGGCCGGCCTGAACAAGGACGAGGTCGTCATCGACGAGGGCGCGCTGCGCAAGCTCGCCGGCGAGTACACACGCGAGGCGGGCGTCCGCACCCTGGAGCGGTCCATCGCACGGCTGCTCCGCAAGGTGGCGGCGCAGCACGAACTGGGCGAGCGGGAGCTGCCGTTCACGGTCGGGGACGGTGACCTGCGCGGTCTGATCGGGCGGCCGCACCACGTGCCCGAGTCCGCGCAGGACCCGGCGGAGCGCCGTACGGCGGTCCCCGGTGTCGCCACCGGCCTCGCGGTCACCGGAGCGGGCGGTGACGTCCTGTTCGTGGAGGCGTCGCTGGCCGACCCGGAGACGGGCGCGGCGGGTCTGACCCTGACCGGCCAGCTGGGTGACGTCATGAAGGAGTCGGCGCAGATCGCGCTGTCCTTCCTTCGCTCGCACGGCGCCGAACTGGAACTGCCCGTGGCCGACCTGAAGGACCGGGGCGTGCACATCCACTTCCCGGCGGGCGCGGTGCCGAAGGACGGCCCGAGCGCGGGTGTCACGATGACGACCGCACTGGCGTCGCTGCTCTCCGGCCGCCTGGTCCGTACGGACGTGGCGATGACCGGCGAGGTCTCGCTGACCGGCCGGGTCCTCCCGATCGGCGGCGTGAAGCAGAAGCTGCTCGCGGCGCACCGGGCGGGCGTCACCACCGTCATCATCCCCAAGCGCAACGAGCCGGACCTGGACGACGTCCCGGCCGAGGTGCTGGACAAGCTCGACGTCCACGCCGTGACCGACGTCCGCCAGGTCCTGGAACTGGCCCTGTCGCCGGCCACGAACGGCGCGACCCCGGAGGTTCCGATCGCGGCGTGACGGGCGCGACCGGACAGGCAAGGCCCGGACCCCGCAAGGGGGCCCGGGCCTTCGCCGTACCTCGGGAAATCAGCCGTTGGCCAGCGCCTGCACCCGGTCCAAAGCACCGTTGAACTTGTTGTGGTCCCCGACCGTCGGGCCGGAGGACGTGTACTGCCACATGGTGTGGTACGCCCAACCGGCCGGCAGTGTCCCCACGGTCGACGCGTACCGGGCGATCCACAGCGGGTTGGCGGTGGCGAAGCCGGCGTAGTTGCCGGTGCACTGGGTCCACCAGCTGGTTGCCGTGTAGATGACGGGGTCGCGGCCGGTGCGGGCCTTGTACTGGGTGACGAAGCTGCGGATCCAGCTGACCATCTCGCTCTGGGTCTTGCCGTAGCAGGCTGCTCCGTACGGGTTCCACTCGATGTCGAGGGCGCCGGGCAGGGTCTTGCCGTCGCGGGACCAGCCGCCGCCGTGATCGACGAAGTAGTTCGCCTGGGCGGCGCCGGTCGTCGTGTCCGGGGTGGCGAAGTGGTAGGCGCCACGGATCATGCCGACGTCGTAGGGGCCGTTGTACTGCTGGGCGAAGTAGGGGTTCGTGTAGTACGTCCCTTCGCTCGCCTTCGTGTAGGCCCATCTGACGCCGCTGCTCCACAGGGTGGACCAGGCGACGTCGCCCTGATGGCTGGAGACGTCCACGCCCTCCGTCTGGGTGGCGCGGGGGTCGGGAGGTAAGTCCCCCTGGCCGTCGTGGGCGACGACTCCCATGCCCATGTAGGCGGAGCCGCGGCCGAGCACTCCGGCGTTGGGGTTCAGCTCCTCGTCGGCGTTGGCCGGGGCGGCGAGGGCCAGGAGGAGGGAGAGGGCGGCGAGCAGGATGCCGGCGAGGGTGAGCCGGTGAGGGTGTACCGATCCAGGTCTGTGCACGGTCATAGCGTGCCTCCGAGGGCTCGGTTGTGCTCGGTGGGGAACGCGGTGGGGGTACGTCGTTGCCGGCCCTTGCTGGCGTGGGCATGCCAGCAATTTCCTGGTAAAGAAGCTACGCACGTAGACGACCGGGTGGGAAGGGGGTCCGGTGGCTGCCGTTGGTCTACGCCTGCGAAATACTGGCGGAGCTGCGGCGATGACGGCATTTGGCGGAAACTTTCCGGACCGGGAAGTTCAAGGTAGGGACTGACGTGCAAGAAGACGGAAACGGCGGCGGACATGGAGTCGAATCCGACGCGTCGCCGAGTGGTGTGGACCGGGAATTCCTGTCCCTGGAACGCGAGCTGACGGTGCTGCTGCGACGGGCCCGCGCCAACCAGGGCGAGATGGCCCGCGAGGTCCACCCCGACCTGGAGTCCGCCGCTTACGGTCTGCTGGTCCGTCTGGATGAACTCGGCGGCCAGCGCGCCACGGATCTCGCCGCCTACATCGGCGTCGGCAAGGCCACGATGTCCCGTCAGCTCCGCGCCCTGGAGGACCTCGGCCTGGTCGCCCGCGAACCCGACCCGGCGGACGGGCGGGCCTGGCTGATCCATCTGACCCAGGAGGGGCGCGGCCGGGTGGGCAAGGTGCGGGAGGCACGCCGGGCTCGGTACGTCAACCAGCTCGCCCACTGGGATCGCGGTGAGGTCGCCGAGCTGGCACGGCTGCTGCATCAGCTGAACCGGCAGATGGAGGGCTGAACGCTCCGCGGGGTGTGCCGTGATTGGCGGTGCCGCGAACGGTCGTCGGTCGTCTGCTGCGCCGTCGTGGCTGGTCGCGCAGTTCCCCGCGTCCCTTCGGGGCGCTGCACTACAGCTCCACGTACACCACCGTCGCGTCATCGTGCGTCTTGCTCCGCCGCAGGAACCGCCGTTCCGTGTCCGCCAGTTCCAGTGCCCGTACCCGCGCGACCAGCGCCCCGGCTCCCTCTTTCCGTACGAGGTCGAAGCAGTCCGCCCAGTTGCCCTCGTGGAACTTCTCGACCCAGCGGGTCGCGCCGTCGGTGAGGGCGGCGAAGGCGCGGACCTCGGCGCGGGGCAGAACGCCCGTCACGGCTCGCGCCGCGACCGAGGGGTCCGCGGCGGCGGTGAAGAAGCCGCCCTCCTTGTTGCGGACCGTGGCGTCGGCGACGGCGTCGGTGGAGAGGGAGGTGCGGGGGAGCCGGGAGAGACGGTCGTCCAGGAGGGCCGTGACCGTGCCGTCCGTGGACTCCACCAGGAGCGCCGAGTCGGAGAGGACCAGGTACTCGACCGTTGCCCCGGACCACCGGGTGAGGACCACGGTTGCCTGTGGGGTGCGTGAGTGAGAAAGGTCACAGGTTTGCGCGTGGGACTCGGCGGTACGCGTGATCGCCATGGCAAGGGCCTCGGCGAGGGGAACATCGGGGAGTGAAACGGTCAGTTCGGTCAGGGCTCCACCGAGGCGCGCGGTGTACCAGGGGACGGAATGGAGACAGCCCGTGCCGTCCTTCGGGGGTGTCACTCCGTCCAGGACGACAACGGCGCCGCCCTGTCCGGAAGCCGGTACGGCGACACTTGCGAAGTCCTCGTTGGGGTGGGTCGGGTCGCCGGGCTCGCAGACAACTTCGGTTCGCATTCGGCCAGTCTCCACGAGCTCTTCACGAGTTTCGTCAAGGGGTCGCAACGGTCGCCGAATTGGCGCACCCGCGTAGGACCCTTGCAGGTCAGACGCCTGAAATGGGGTGGAATGGTTCACTCCGGGAAGGCGCGGCGGCACATAGTGCCATCGCGCGCCGCAGACGTCCAACCGGCCCGCCGCGAGGCGCTGTCGAAAGCGCCACGGGAACTTGCCCGCCAACTACCGACCGGGGTTCACTCCTTCGGGTGGCGGGTCAGGTGATGCGCGACCACTGCCCACCGGCATGGGAGGGTCGGGGACCGTACCGGGGCGGACACACCGGCTGGTAGCACCAGTTGACGCAGCGCCACCCGGGCCCATGGGTATCACGAGTCAGGATTGCGAGCACCGGTGCAGAAGACGCGGCCTCGTCGTACAGGCAAGCAGACGGCCTCCCAGGGGGGTGCGGAGCACACGTCGGACACGCTCGCCGGGCAGGGCCGTCCGACCCACGTACGCAACCGGCTCATCGTCGCCGTAGCCGTGGTGGCCGCCGCCGTCGCCGCGGCCGGAGCGCCCTCCCTCATCACCGCCTCGGGGCAACTGAGCGACTCCCAGGAACTGGTGACGCTCTCGGAACAGACCGAGGACGCCCTCGCGCTCGCCCACTCGCTCGCCGACGAGCGGGACGAGGTGACCTCGTACATCGCGGCCGGCCGGGCCAAGTCCAAGGCGCCGAGCGAGCAGCGCAGCGCCCGCGTCGACCGGCAGGTCGAGGAGTTGCGCGCCGACACGGACACGCCCGCCTCACTGCGGTCCGACCTCGACGACATCGCGCCGGTACGGAGAGCGGCGCTCACCGGAAAGAGCACCGCTCTCGAAACGCACCGCGCCTACACGGCCGCCATCGCCGAACTCCACCGGCTCACGGAGCAGCTGGCCGAGCAGATGCCGCCCCGCGCGGGCTCCGGCGCCTACGCCCTCGCCGAGCTGGACTCCGCCGTCCAGCAGGCCGCCGCCACCCGCGGACTGCTGCTCGCCGCGCTCAACATCCCGCGCACCACCCAGACGGTCATCGACCCCGTCACCGGTCTGTCCACCACGGTCACGCAGTCCTCCGACGCCGACCGCAAGCAGCGCGACGCCCTCACCGCCGCCGCCCAGGAGGCCCGGCTGCGCTCCGACGCGGCGCTCGCCGAGTTCCGCGACACCGCGCCCAAGTCCGCCCGGACGTCGTTCGACTCCACGGTCACCGGACCCGAGGTCAACTCCGCGGAGAAGTACCTCGCCTCCCTCACCGACCAGCCGACCCTCTCCGACGGTGAAGTCGGCACCAGTGCCGACAAGGCGAACGCCGCCCTGTCCGCCCGTATCGACGCGATGCGCGGCGCCGAGTCCGCGCTCTTCGACCGCCGCACCAAGGATCTGGCCCAGCTGCGCGACGACGACGTCACCGAGCTGGAGATCCGGATCGCCGTCCTCGGCGCGCTGGTCCTGCTGACCATCGGCATCGCCACGGCCATGGCGCGTACGCTCACCCGCCCGCTGTCCGTCCTCAAGCGCGGCTCGGCCCGGCTGGCGAACGCCGAGGACGCCGCCGCCGAGGAACCCGTCACCTTCACCGGCCGCAACGACGAGTTCGCCCAGGTCGTCCGCTCCGTCAATGCCCTGCACGCGCAGGCCGTCGCCCTCCACGAGCGGGTCGCCACACTTGAGGCCGACCGCAAGCACCTGGTCGGCCAGCGGCAGAAGATGGCCGACGCCCGCGAGCAGCTGCGGACCGAACTCGCCGACTCCGCCGCCCAGTTGGAACGCCTGCGGACCAGCATCGGCGCCACCTTCGTCAACCTCGCGCTGCGCACCCTCGGCCTCGTCGAGCGCCAACTCGGCGTCATCGAGGGCCTGGAGGAGCGCGAGCAGGACCCCGACCGGCTGGCCACGCTCTTCAAGCTGGACCACTTCGCCACCGTCATGCGCCGGCACAGCGAGAACCTCCTCGTCCTCGCCGGCACCGAACACGTCCAGCAGAGCGTCGGGCCCGTGCCGCTCATCGACGTCGTACGGGCCGCGGTGAGCGAGATCGAGCGGTACGAGCGGGTCCGTATCGCCGCGCTGCCGCCGCATGCGCACATCGCCGGGTTCGCCGCGGACGACCTGAGCCATCTGCTCGCCGAACTGATGGAGAACGCGACCGCGTCCTCGCCGCCCGACCTGCATGTCGACGTCTCCGGCTGGCTGCTGGAGAGCGGCGAGGTCATGCTCTCCGTCCAGGACGAGGGCATCGGCATGACCGCCGAGCGGATGTCCCGGCTCAACGCCCGGCTCGCCGACTTCGACCCGGAAGCCACGTACGACCTGGAGGGCGAGGAGGGTCTCGGCCTCGGCCTGTACGTGGTGGCCCGGCTGGCCCACCGGCACGGTATCCGCGTCCAGCTGCGCGAGCAGAAGCAGGGCGGTGTGGCCTCGGTCGTCGTCCTGCCGAAGGGCCTGCTGGCCGCGGCCCCGACCATCGCCGCCCCGGCGTCGTCCCCGGGCGCGGACGCCGAGGCCAACTCCAACGTCCTGCCCGGCCGTTCGGGCAACGGCGACCTCCTGGTCGCGCTGGCGGAGAAGGCCGTACGGGAAACAGCCGACGCCGACAGGCCCGTACCGGACCCGGCACAGCCGCGGGAGCATCCGACCGAGACGACGGTCGAACTCCTGGTCGTCCCCACCGAACCCGCGGCCGCCGACGGCGAGGACGCCCCACAGGCGCCACCCGCACCCGACGACGAATCCCGCACGGATGGTGCGGGTGGGAACAATCCCGCCGAAGGCGAAGCCGAGGCGGAAGCGGAGACGGAACACCAGCGCACCCCCGACGAGCCCGAGGAACGCGTCACCGACAAGGGCCTGCCCAAGCGCACCCCGAAGATCACCGTTCCCGCCCAAGCGCAGCGACCCCGCGGCGGCTCCGTGGACGCCGAAGCCCTGCGCCGCCGCCTCGGCGGCTTCCGCCGGGGCGCGGAGGCGGGCTACCGCGACGTGGAGGCGGAGATCGCCGAACGGACGGGCGAGACCCGGGTACCCACCGCACCCGCACCGCACGACGCACAAGCCGAAGAAGCCACGGGGGGCACTGTCGAGGAGGCAAGCAGTTGACCGCGCCCAGTACCTTCGGATTGAGCAGTGAAGCCCAGAACCTGCACTGGCTGCTGACGAATCTCGTCGAGGAGGTGCCGGGCATCCAGTCCGTCGCGGTGGTCTCCTCCGACGGACTGCTGCTGCTCTCCTCCGACCCGGGCAGAAACGCCGCGGCGCGGGAGGCCCTCACCACCCGCCCCACCGGCCCCCGCGGCTCCTCCGCCGACCTCGCCACCGTCGTCTCCGGCATCGGCAGCCTCACCATCGGCGCCGCGAAGCTCATGGAGAGCGGCACGGTGAAGCACACGATGGTCGCGATGGAGGAGGGCAGCCTGTTCGTGATGTCGATCAGTGACGGCTCGCTGCTCGGAGTGCACGGCTCCGCGGACTGCGACATGAGTGTCGTGGCGTACCACATGGCGCTGTTCGTCGGCCGTGCCGGACACGTCCTGACACCCGAACTCCGCAGCGAGCTACGAAAATCGCTGGAAGCCGAGTCGACGGGGAGTGCCCGATGAGCAGCGATACGCCGAAGAAGCTTCCCGTCCGCGGCGGCGACCGCAAGCCCGCCCGGGTGCGCCCCTACTCGCTCACCGGCGGCCGTACCCGCTTCGGACATGTCCTCCTCGTGGAGACGTTCGTGGCGAGCACCGCGGCCCTCGAAGCCCCCGAGGAGCGCAGGGAACTGACGAATGGTTCCCTCACCAACCGGGTGATGCCGGAGATGCGGGCCATCGTCGAACTGTGCCGCCGTATGCGCACGGTGGCCGAGATCGCCGCGCTGCTGAAGATGCCGCTCGGCGTGGTCCGGGTGCTCATCAGCGACCTGGCGGACCAGGGAAAGATCCGTGTGTACGGCACCGGAACCGGCCACGGCACGGGCCGGCCGGACCGCGCGCTGCTGGAAAGGGTGCTGAGTGGACTCCGTCGTCTCTGACGCCGCGAGAGGCGTCCCCCCGCTCGTCGATCCCGAGCCGGACGAGAACCTGCGGTCCTGGCAGACGGACCGCACCCGCGCCCCCGTCGCCACGAAGATCGTCGTCGCGGGCGGCTTCGGCGTCGGCAAGACCACGCTGGTCACCGCGGTCTCGGAGATCACGCCCCTCCAGACGGAGGCGCTGATGACCCAGGCCGGCGAGGACACCGACGACCTCACCGGCACGCCGGAGAAGCTGACCACCACCGTGGCCATGGACTTCGGCCGGCTCACGCTCGACGACGACCTCGTGCTGTACCTGTTCGGTACGCCGGGCCAGCAGCGGTTCTGGTTCATGTGGGACGACCTGGTGCGCGGCGCGATCGGCGCGGTGGTCCTCGCGGACACCCGGCGCCTGAAGGACTGCTTCCCCGCGCTGGACTACTTCGAGAGCCGCGGGCTGCCGTACATCGTCGGGGTCAACCACTTCGACGGCAGTGAGCGGTTCGAGCCGGAGGACGTGCGGGAGGCGTTGACGATCCCCGCGCACATACCTGTAATGATCATGGATGCGCGCCGCCGGATCTCGGTGATCGAGACCCTCCTGGCTCTGGTGGGCCACGCGCTGGACGTCACACCCGAGTAGGAGAACAGCCCCCGCATGCGGAAGATACTCGTCGTCGGAGCCGGCCAGTCCGGTCTCCAGATCGCCCTCGGACTCCAGTCGAACGGGTACGAGGTCACCCTGATGTCCAACCGGACGGCGGACGAGATCCGCAACGGCCGGGTCATGTCGACGCAGTGCATGTTCCACACCGCACTGCAGCACGAGCGCGATCTCCAGCTGAACTTCTGGGAGTCCCAGGCCCCGAAGATCGAAGGACTCGGCGTCTCGGTCGCCGCCCCCGGCTCCTGGAGCGAGGGTCCCGCGGCGCGCGCCATCGACTGGCTGGGCCATCTCGACGGGTATGCGCAGTCGGTCGACCAGCGGGTGAAGATGGCCGGCTGGATGGAGACGTTCGCCCAGCGCGGCGGCCAGCTGGTCATCCACGGTGCGGCGGTCTCCGACCTGGACTACTTCTCCCGTACGTACGACCTGGTGCTGGTCTCGGCCGGCAAGGGCGAGCTGGTGTCCATGTTCGGCCGGGATCCTGAGCGTTCCCCGTACGCCGAGCCGCAGCGCGCCCTGGCCGTGGCGTACGTCCACGGACTGGGCCCGCGTCCCGAGCACCCGGAGTTCGACGCGGTCCGCTGCAACCTGGTGCCCGGCGTCGGCGAGCTCTTCGTCATGCCGACGCTCACCACCTCCGGCCGCGCCGACATCCTGTTCTGGGAGGGCATACCCGGCGGCCCGCTCGACGCCTTCAAGGGCGTCAAGGACCCGGCGGAGCACCTCTCCCTGACCCTGGAACTCATGGAGCGGTTCACGCCGTGGGAGCACGCGCGGGCCACGAAGGTCGAACTGACCGACGCGGGTGGCGTGCTGGCCGGGCGTTACGCGCCCACCGTCCGCAATCCGATCGGGCGGCTGCCCGGCGGCGGGCTGGTGCTCGGCGTCGCCGATGTCGTCGTCGCGAACGACCCGATCACCGGACAGGGCTCCAACTCGGCGTCCAAGTGCGCGGCTTCGTATCTCGCCTCGATCCTCGAACACGGGGAGGGGGAGTTCGACGAGACCTGGATGCGGGCCACCTTCGAGCGCTACTGGGACACCGCTCAGCACGTCACGAAGTGGACGAACGCGATGTTGGCTCCGCCGCCGGAGCACATCCTGAATCTGATCGGTGCGGCGGGGCAACTGCCGCCGGTCGCCGATCGGTTCGCCAACGGGTTCAATGATCCGGCCGATTTTGAGAACTTCTTCTATGAGCCGGAGAAGACGGCTGCGTACCTGGGTTCTGTGGCCTAGTCGCCGTTGGGGGATCGGGGAGCTGGCGGCTGCGGGTTGTTTGTGGCTGATCGCGCAGTTCCCCGCGCCCCTTCGGGGCGCGTTCGTCTGGGCGTACGGCTCCTAGGATCGGGTTGGATGCGATGGGGGAGAGCTTGATTTTCTCGCCTGTTCTTGGGGCGTGGACCACCTTTCCGTCGCCCAGGTAGATCGCGACGTGTGTGGCCTCGGGGAAGTAGATGATCAGGTCTCCGGGGCGCAGGTCTTTGAGGGAGACTCTCGGGAGCTTTGCCCACTGCTCCTGGCTGGTTCTGGGGATGGGGGTTCCCGCGTGGCTCCAGGCCTCGGAGGTGAGGCCGGAGCAGTCGTAGGTCTTGGGGCCCTCGGCTCCCCATTCGTAGGGCTTTCCGAGCTGGCGTACGGCGTAGCGCAGCGCGCGGTCGCCCTTCGGGGAGGGCGGGCGGTTGTCGCTCAGGGTGCCGGAGGCCATGAACTTCTGCTGTGCCCTGTCGGTGTCGTTCTTCTCGAACTCGGTGAGGGCGGTGAGCTGTTCGGCGGTGAGGGAGGCGAGCAGCTTCTCGACGTCGTGGAGCCGCTTGCGTACCTCGTCGCGTTGTTTCTTCTGCCGTGCGGCGAGGGAGAGCTGACGGTCGAGGGCGATGCGGGCCTTGCGGGCGATGTCGTCGGCCTTGTGCTCGGTTCCGGTGAGCCGGGTCACGGTCTCGGCCCGCTCGCGCGCCAACTGCCCGATCACATGCCCCTGGTCGAGCGCGTGCTGCGGATCGCGGGCCAGCAGCAGCCGTACGTACGGGGAGATCTCGGTGCTGCTCTGGTACTGCTGTCGCGCGAGCCGGCCGGCGGCTCCCTTGCTGTCGCGCAGGGAGAGCCTGGTCCGCACGAGGGCGCGGTCCAGCCGGTCGACCTCGGTGCGCTGCTTCTTCAGCTGCTCCTCGGTGGCGTTGTAGGTCTCGGTGGCCCGCTCGGCCTCCCGGTACAGCCGCTGAAGATCCGTCAGCAGCCGGGCCACGGAACGGTCGCCGGGCTCCGGTACGGCCGCGGCGGGTGTGCCCGCGAGGACAGCCTGGGTCGCCACCGCTGCCGTACAGACCAGACGCAGCACGCGTCCTGACATGTCGTCACCTCCGGTGCGGGCGGCCCCTCCGCTCCGCACCGTGAGCATCAGACGCGGTCGCCGGGCCCGCGCGCGGGGTGTGCGCGGTTCGGCGCAACTCCGTCACTCGTCGGTGTCGTCCCGCTTGCCGCCCGGCGTGGTGTCTGGCTTGGACCAGGGCCACCTGAGCCGGCTGTCCGACTTGCCCTCGGGGTCGTACTCGTACTTCCACCCCTGCGTCAGCCCGAGCCGCTTGCCCCGCCCGCGCGGCACCCTGCGGTAGACGAGCACGGTGGGCGGGCCGCCGTCGGGGGCCGGGACGGGGATGCGGTACGTCTTGGGCGGATGCCCGGTCACGCCCAGCAGCACGGGCAGGACCCGGCCGTCCATCGGCCCGCCCTCGAAGGGGGTGTCTTCGCTCTTCACGGCACCAGTGTCAGCCATCCGCCGCGAGGGCCTCGACCAGGGCGGCGGTCTGCGGATCGCGCGCCCCGGTCACGGTCAGCGCGGCCGTGAACTGCTCCACCAGCCACTCCCGCAGCTCGTCGAGGGGCGGTTGCTTGCCCTCGTCGAGCCAGATGAGCGAGGCCGCCTCCACCGCCGTGATCCACATGCGTACGGTCATCCGCAGCCGCAGGCCGGGGTCGCTGACGCCGAGATGGCTCAGGATGTGCTCGGCGGCCGCCCGGCGTACGCCGTCCACGATGGCGGTCGTGCGGGACGTCTCGACGACGCTGCCGCCCTGGAGGAGGGCGCTGAATCCGGCGTCGTGCTCGTCGACGAAGGCGAGGTAGCGGTCGAGGGCCCGCACCAGCCGGGGCAGGCGCGGGCCCTCGCGGGGCTCGTCGAAGCACTGCTCGAGCTCGTCCGCCGCGGATCTCAGTGCCGCCTCGTACAGCTGCTGCTTGCCGCCCGGGAAGTACCGGTACACCAGCGGGCGGGAGACTCCGGCCGCCTCTGCCACGTCGTCCAGCGACACGTCCTCGGGGGCGCGGTGTGCGAAGAGTCCCAGCGCGGCGTCCAGGAGCTGGCTTCGCCGCTCCTCGACGCTCAGCCGCCGGTAGGCGGGGGTAGGGGCGGCGGAGGTCATGGGGTGCAGCGTAGTCGCCGGGCTGCGGGTTCGTTGTGGCGACCAGCCCCACCCGCCCGCACCCTGCATCAAGCCAGCAGCCCCGATGACCGCCACAGCCGCCTCCCCGCACCCCGCAGCACTCCGATGTCGTCCAGAAAGTCGGTCAACCTCTTCGCTCCGGTCTGCATGACCTCCCGCCGATGCCCACTGGCCTTCACCTGCGCCAGGGCCTCGCGCTTGTCGAGCCCCACGTTCGTGTAGACCTCGGGATTCACGAAGGCCACCGAGAACACGCGGGCGAACTCACCGGAGGTGACCCGGGTGAACTCCTGGGACCACCTCGGGGCGGTCACCATCTGGCGGCGCAGCTCTTCCCGCGCGTACCGCACATGACGTGCCTCCTCCACCACGTGGATCCGTGTCACGCCCCGGATCAGCGGCTGTACCCGCTCGTCCGGGAAGGTCAGTCGCTGCATCCAGTCGAGGACCTCCTCGCCGAGGAGCGTCGCGGTGAAGGAGCCGGGGGTGGTGGAGATGGTCTTGAACAGGCGGCCCAGGTTCTGGTGCACGCGGCTCACCGGGTACCACGGTGTCCCGCCGTGCGAGATCAGCCGGGCGAACATCTTGGAGTGCCGGCACTCGTCCTCGATCTCGGTCAGCGCGTAGCGCACATGCGCGCTCGTCGCCGCCTTGTCGTAGATGTGCCGGGTGAGCAGCTGCATCAGGATGATCTCGAACCAGATCCCGAGCGAGGCGAGCGCGGCGGCCTCGTGCTGCGAGAGCAGAATCCGCTGCTCCTCGCTCATCCGCCGCCACATCTGAGTGTCGTACAGCGACACCAGTTCCGGCGGCCAGAACCACTTGCCCTCCTCGAAGGGCGAGTCCCAGTCCAGTTCCTTGTCGGGGTCGAAGGAGTGCTTGAGGGACGAGGCGAGCAACCGCTCGGCCACCTGCTCACGGTCCTTGAGCAGGCCGAGTGCATCGCGCAGCCCGTCGAGCGCGTCGGCTTCGGTGACGGTCGTCATGCGCTTATGAGACCGCTTGTCAGCAAGGCCGTCAATCCCTTGCGCGCGACTTGTTGACCCCGCGTCTACCAAGTAGGAGCCTGCGGTGCATGCCGACTGAAGACCTGTACGCCATGGACCCGGGAGACCCCCTGTGGCGCGTGCCGGCGACCGGCGCCGCACGCTTCAACTGGGAGTACGACAACGGCCGCGACCGCCTCCTCGCCCTCTATCAGAAGGGCAAGGACAAGCAGTGGGACGGACAGAAGCGGATCGACTGGGACCTGGAGGTCGATCCGTACGACCCGCTCGGCACGCCCGACGAGTCGATCAGCATCCACGGAACCCCGTACTGGGCGAAGATGACGGACCGCGACAAGGGCGAGCTGCGCCGGCATCTGGCGTCCTGGCAGTTCAGCCAGTTCCTGCACGGCGAGCAGGGCGCGATGATCTGTGCGGCCAGGATCGTCGAGTCGGTCCCCGACCTGGACGCGAAGTTCTACTCGGCGACCCAGACGATGGACGAGGCCCGGCACGCCGAGATCTACGGCCGCTTCCTGCACGAGAAGATCGGCCTGCTCTACCCGATCAACGACAACCTCCAGTCCCTGCTGGGCGACACGCTGCGGGACTCGCGCTGGGACATGCCCTATCTGGGCATGCAGGTGCTCATCGAGGGCCTCGCGCTGGCCGCCTTCGGCATGATCCGCGACACGACCGACAAGCCCCTGCCCAAGCAGATCCTGGCCTACGTCATGCAGGACGAGGCACGGCACGTCGCCTTCGGCCGGATGGCGCTGCGCGACTACTACCGCCAGCTCGGCGACGCCGAACTCCGGGAGCGCGAGGAGTTCGTCATCGAGGGCTGCTATCTGATGCGGGACCGGCTGCGCGGGGTCGAGGTGCTGGAGAACTTCGGCATCCCGAAGGCGGAGGCCGAGGAGTACAGCGAACAGTCCGAATTCCTCGCCCTGTTCCGCAAGCTGCTGTTCAGCCGCATCGTCCCCTGCGTGAAGGACATCGGCCTGTGGGGCAAGCGCCTCCAACAGGCCTATGTCGACATGGGGGTCTTCGAGATGGGCGACTCGAACCTGGATCTGCTGATGGCGCAGGACGAGGAGATCGCCGAGAAACTGGACGCGGAACGCTTCGCGGCGGAGGAGCACGACCGGGTCGCGGAGGTGCGGCAGGCCGTCGACCTCGGAGCGAGTGAGGGCTAAGGGGGCCCGGCGAAGTTCGGTGCGGTGCAGCAGCGCCCCGAAGGGGCGCGGGGAACTGCGCGACCAGCCACGATGGACCCGCAGGCGATCGACGGCCAATCGCGGCCCTCCCCGCGGAGCGCTACGCCGGGCAGCCCAGGTCGTCCGGGACCTCCAGGGCCACCGGTTGCGCGCCCTGTGCGGGGAACGACGTGCGCAGGGTGAAGGCGTACGGGGTCGGGCCGTTCGTGCGCAGGTGCAGGAGGCGGGACTCCGCCTCGGCGACGGTGGGGCGGTGGCCGGCGGGCACCCACCACAGGGTGACCATCGCCTCCTGGACGCGTTCGAACCACTCGCGGCGGCGGGCGAGCATCTCACGGTGGCGGCCCTGGTACATGTACGCGACCAGGGCGTCCGTGTCACGCCACACCGACATGTTGATGATCAGCCAGGAGTCGCCGAAGACGGGCACGTCCGTCGCGTCGCCGGAGTCGCTCTGGAGTCGCCAGACGAATCCGTCGGCCGCGTCGGCGTCGGCGTTGACCGGGTCCAGGGCGTCGACGAAGTCCTTCAACTCGGATGAGTCCAGAGGTGCTTTGAGGCGGCCGATGTTCACCTGGGCGAGTTCGTACGCTTCAGCAGTCGTCATGGACCGAACGGTAGGTCGGGAAGGGCGCCCACGGGTACCCCCGTCTCAGCAATCGAGCACGCCCGCCTACGAGTTCAGCGCCGCCTTCATCACCGCCCGGGCGATCGGCGCCGCCATCCCGCCCCCGCTGATCTCGCCCCGGTGCGCCGACGCGTCCTCCACCACCACCGCGACCGCCACCTTCGGCTCGATGTCGCCGTCGCCGTGCGCCCAGGAGACGAACCAGGCGTACGGCGTCCCGGAGTTGTCGACGCCGTGCTGGGCCGTGCCGGTCTTGCCGCCGACGGTCGCGCCGCGGATCGCGGCATTGCGGCCGGTGCCCTTCGTCACCACGTCGGTCATCAGCCGCTTCATCCGGACGGCCGTCGACGGGAGCATCATCTGCCGCAGCGGGCGCGACCCGGCCGTCGACATCGTCGTACCGCTCGCCCGGGTGGTCCGCTCGACCAGGTAGGGCGAGCGCACCTGCCCGCCGTTCGCCACGGCCGCCGCGACCATCGCCATCTGCAAGGGCGTGGCCCGCGTGTTGTACTGCCCGATCGACGACAGCGCCAGCTGCGCCCTGTCCACCGAGGTGTCGAAGGTGCTCGGCGCCACCGAGAAGGGGATCCTCGCCTCGGTGTCGTTGAAACCGACGGCCTCGGCCGTCCGCGCCATGGCCTCCACACCCACCCGCACGCCCAGCCTCGCGAACACCGTGTTGCACGACCACACGAACGCCTCCCGCAGCGAGGCGTCCCGGCAGCTGTCGGCCTCGTTCGTCAGCGAGGTCCTGGTCCCGGGGAGGGTGTAGGGGTCGGGCGAGTCCGTCGGCTCGTCCAGATCCCTGATGACCCCGGCGTCCAGCGCCGCCGCCGCGGTCACCACCTTGAAGGTGGAGCCCGGCGGATACGTCTGCCGTACCGCCCGGTTGAGCATCGGCTTGTCCCGGTCGCCGTTCAGCCGCTCCCAGGACTCCTTCGCCATCACCCCGTTCCCGGACAGGACGGCCGGGTCGTACGACGGGGTGGACACCAGCGCCAGAATCCGTCCCGTCGCCGGCTCGATGGCCGCCACCGCGCCCTTGCGCCCGCCGAGCCGCTCGTACGCCGCCTCCTGCGCGGCCGGTTCGATCGTCGTCACGACGTCACCGCCCGGGTTCTGCGACCGCGTGAAGTCGTTCCACAGGGGGAACGGCCGGAGCATCGGGGCCGTGCCGGACAGGACTTCGTCCTCGGCGTGCTCCAGGAACGTCGTGCCGTACTCCTGCGAGGCGAAGCCGGTGACCGGCGCGTACATCGGGCCGTGCGCGTACGTCCGTTCGTAGCGGAGCTGCTCGCGGGTGTCCTCCGAGCCGGTGAGCGGGGCGCCCCCGGCCAGGATGTCGCCGCGCGGCTGGCCGTAACGGGCGATGCTCTGGCGGCGGTTGGCCGGACTGTCGTCGTAGGACCGGGCCTGGAAGACCTGGATGCGGGCGGCGTTCACCAGGAGCGCGACCAGGAGCAGGGCGCAGAACGCCGCGGCGAGCCTGATGTAGCGGGTCATGGGGCGACCTCCCCGTCGTACTGCCGCCGTGCCGAGTCGCTCACCCGGACCAGCAGCGCCACGATCGCCCAGTTGGTGACGACCGACGAGCCGCCCTGCGCGAGGAACGGCATCGCCATACCGGTCAGCGGGATCAGGCCCGTCACCCCGCCCGCGATCACGAACACCTGGAGCGCCACGATCGAGGCGAGACCGACCGCGAGAAGCCGGCCGAACGGATCACGCAGTACCAGGCCCACCCGGTAGCCGCGCTCCACGAGCAGGCCGTACAACAGGAAGATCGCGGCCAGGCCGGCCAGGCCCAGCTCCTCGCCCGCCGTCGCCAGGATGAAGTCCGACTTGGCGGCGAAGCCGATGAGCACGGAGTGGCCGAGGCCCAGGCCGGTGCCGAGCACGCCGCCCGCCGCGAAGGCGAAGAGGGTCTGGGCCAGCTGGTTGGCGCCCTGGCCCGCCTCGATCGACGCGAACGGATGCAGCCAGTCCTGGACCCTGCTGTGCACATGCGGCTCCAGCCAGCCGACGGCGACGGCGCCGAGCGCGGCCAGCAGCAGGCCCACCGCGATCCAGCCGGTCCGCCCGGTGGCGACGTACAGCAGCACCACGAACAGTCCGAAGAACAGCAGCGACGTCCCCAGGTCACGCTCCAGGACCAGCACGCCGACGCTCAGCAGCCAGATCGTGACGATCGGGCCGAGGACCCGGCCGGTGGGGAGCTTCAGACGCCAGATGCGGCGGCCGGTGTAGCGCAGCGCGTTGCGGTTGGCGGCGAGATACGCGGCGAAGAACACCGCGAGCAGCACCTTCGCGAACTCGCCCGG
The DNA here is from genome assembly GCF_044593495.1 of Streptomyces sp. NPDC051963. Lineage (NCBI taxonomy): Bacteria > Bacillati > Actinomycetota > Actinomycetes > Kitasatosporales > Streptomycetaceae > Streptomyces > Streptomyces sp. NPDC051963. The sequence goes on from NZ_JBIUCC010000007.1 coordinate 282,740, forward strand.
CTGGATGGAGAATCCGGCGATCCGGATCCAGATCCGGGCGCCGTTCACCGCCGGGAAGAAGATCGGGAGGGTGAGCAGGGCGAGGGCGGCGACGACACACACATACGCATAGCGCTGGAGCACCCGGTGGTCGCGCAGGAGAAGAACCACCACGATGAACAGGCCCACGCCCAGCGTCGACCAGACGAGTTGGGTGGGCGCCGCCCGGTCGCCCGGGGTCTCCAGGTCGAGCCGGTAGATCAGCACCAGGCCGAGGCCGTTGAGCAGCACGCCGATCGGCAGCAGAAGCGGGTCGGCGTAGGGGGCGCGGAGGCGCACCGCGATGTGCGCCAGCAGCGCGAGCACGCCCAGCCCGGCGCCGTAACCGGCGGCGCCGGGCGGGACTGAGCCGTTTCTCGCCAGGCCGACATCGCAGTAGCCGTACACCGACAGGAGTACGGCGACGACGATGAGGGCGAGTTCGATGCCACGGCGCCGGGGCAGCCGGACGGCGGTCGCTTGCGGGTCCGCCGTCGCTGCCAGGGTGGTTCCGGCCTTGCTCATGTCCGAAACTTACCCAAATAGGACATCTTGTGAGCCTCCGGCATCAGCACCAGCTCGGCGCGGCTCCGATGTTGTCGATGAAGCGTGCCGAGCCCCAGGCCCAGGTGCCGTCCGTGAGGAGGTACCAGAGCGGGTTGCCCAGGATGTTCTGGCCCGGTGACTTGCAGAAGATGGACACGACGTCACCGCGGTAGACCGACCGGATCGGCCGACTGCCACGGGTCGGCGCGCTGCGCAGAACCAGTCTGTCGACCGCCACGACGCCCCGGTAGCGGCGCGGATCGCGTTGATCCCCCCGCCCGCCGAATTCGTCGAACCCGTCACCACGGCCGAATTCCGAGTCACCACTGCCGACCCCCGAACCGCTACCGCTGCCGAAGTCGTCGTCCGCAATCGCGGGCGAGACGACGGTCGCGGTGGCGAGGGCGGCGACAGCAGCAGTTATGGCGAGCCGACGGACGATGCGGATACGCAGAGACATGGCGGGTACCTCCATGAATGGGGCGAGCAAAGCTGACTAATCGCCACATTAGGAGCGGGGTGGGGCAGTCGCGCGAGCTGATGGGCCATAGGAGCAGCGCACGCTACAGGTGAGTCCGGGCGCGCGCAGCGCGCTCAGGGGCGGCGCTGTATCGATATGCGGCTCCGCCGCGTGGGCGCTACCAGCCCCCACAACCCGCAGCCGGCAGACAACCCGCAGCACCGAGCTCGTAGCCCCCCGCCTACCGAAGGACCAGCGTCGCGACGGCCCCGCCCTCCTCCGCGTTCCCGAACGTCAGCCGAGCGCCCAGCACCTCCGCCTGCCCGAGCGCAATCGTCAGCCCCAACCCGTGCCCCTTGGCGCCACCTTCGGTACGGAACCGCTGCGGCCCGTGCTCCACCAGGTACAGCGGATAGCCGTCCCCGTGATCCCGGACGCTGACAACAGGCCCGTTCACCGTGACGACGAACGGCGGGCGTCCATGCCGGTGGGCGTTGGCGATCAGATTGCCGAGCACCCGCTCCAGACGCCGCCGGTCCGTCTCCACCGTCGCGTCCCGTACGACCCTCACCTCGGTGTGGTTCCCCGCCGCCCGCACCACCCGCTCGGCCAACGCCGCCAACTGCTCGGTGTCCACGTCGAGCCGCTCCCGCCCGGTGTCGAGCCGGGAGATCTCCAGCAGGTCCTCGGTCAGCGTCCGCAGCGCCGCCACCCGGTCCCGGACCAGTTCGGTCGGCCGTCCCGGCGGGAGCAGTTCGGCGGCCGCGTGCAGTCCGGTCAGCGGAGTGCGCAGCTCGTGCGCCACATCCGCGGTGAACCGCTGCTCGCTCAGCAGCTTGCCCTGGAGTGACGCCGCCATGGAGTCCAGCGCGGCGGCGACGGAGGCCACCTCGTCCTGAGGGCGCGTCGGATCCTTCGTACGGGGGTCGTCGACGCGCGCGTCCAGGTCGCCGCCGCTGATCCGCCGGGCCACCCGTGCGGTCGTGTGCAGCCGGCGCGTCACCCGGGTCACCGCGAACGCGCCCACCAGCAGCGTCACCCCGATCGCCAGCGCCGAGGACCAGATGATCGCCCTGCCGAGGTCGTTGATGGTGCGCGACTGCTGCGAGTAGTCGACCTCCACGGCAAGAGCCCGCCCGCCGCCGGCCGGACCCGCCGCCCACATCGTCGGGCGGCCGTCGTGGTCGGCGACCATCGTGCCGCGTTCGCCGGACGCCGCCAGCTCCCGCAGCGACTCGGGCAGCCCGTCCGGGTCGACGCCCATGCCCGACATCAGCCTGTCCCCGGACTCGAACGCCGTGGTCGCCTCGTCCAGCCGGGACAGCGCGAGTTCACGGGCCTGCCCGACCGTCTCGTTCGACACGGACACATGCACGAGGACGCCCAGCAGCGCGGCCAGCGTGCAGCACATCACCGTGATGAACACGGCGGCCTTCACGGCGAGCGTCCCGGCCCAGCGGGGAAGCCCGAGCCTCATCGAGGACTCGCCGACGCGGAAGCCGATGCCGAAGGCGAAGCTGCACCCGATGCCGATGCCGATGCCGATGCCGATGCAGATGCCGACGGCCGTGCCGTCGCTTTGCCGGTGCCCGTGCCGATGCCGGTGCGCAGCATCTCGTCATGGGTGAGCAGCATCGTGTGCTGGTTCGCGTCCCAGGTCCACTGGAGGCGGTACTCGTACCCGGCGACCTCGGACGGCGAGCGGATGATCACGGACCGTCCGGCCAGCTCGACCGCGCTCATCGCGTCCTCCCAGCTCATGACCCGCACCAGCCGCCCCTTTGTGACCGTGTAGACGCGTACGGCCGTCAGGGTGCCCGGCAGTTGCCGGAAGCCCAGCGTCAGATCGACCCGCCCGTCGCCGGTCAGATCGCGGTAGTACGGCCGCAGGACCGGGCATTTGGCCCGGTCCCCGCCCTCCGCGCAGTCGGCCATCCGGTCGCCCGTCTCGTGGAACTGCGCCTTGCCGCCTTCGTAGTCGCCCGGGCTCGTGGCGATCTCGGCCCGGACGATCGCGACCGGATCGACCTTGCGGATGTCGCCGCCCTTCACGGAGATCCCCTTGATCACCTCGTTCTCCACCTCGCCGATCTCGTAGGCGGGGGAGGACGCCGGCGGCAGATCGGGCCACAGCCGGGCCGGGCTGACCGCGGTCGGGGTCGGGCCCGCGCCCTGCAACCCGCCGGCGTCGCCGCAGGCCGCGGTGGTGGCCGCGAGCAGGGCGACAACGGCGGCGGCACGCGCGGGGCGGCTGAGGGGCACGGCACTCCTGTAGCTCTGGATGATCGGGGCCCCGTACACCTTATTCGCGGGGAAGTCCTTTTTGCGTGCGGAGGCCGTACGGCCGACAGACCGAGCTTATTCGGCCAGCTCCTCCAGCAGACGGGCCGTCGACAGCCCCGCCCGCAGGTACTCGACGAACAGTTCATTGTGCAGCGCCCAGGGGGAGCGGCGGGTGCGGATCAGCCGGATCGCCTCCTCGGTGGAGCAGCCCCGCCGGACCAGGGTGTGCGCGACCACCAGCCCCGAGCGGTTGTACCCGTGGTAGCAGCGGACGAGGACGCTGCGGCCCGCGTCCAGCGCCTCGCTCGCGGCCTGGGCGAGCCGCATCACGCCGGCGAGCTGCGTTCCGTCCAGCGGACCGTCCGGAATCGGCCACACATGGTGCTCGACGCCCGGATCCGGCCCGTGCCCGGGCAGCCGGAGGAGGGTCTGCACGAGATCGAACTGATCATGGACGACGACGAACTCGACCTGCCCGGAGCTGCCCTTGAACTCGTGCCCGCCCATCCACAGACCGGGCACGATCTCGCTCCACGGGCTGCCCGGAGCGGGTACGTCGGGTTGGTTCCTGCGGGTCCGCAAACGAGCCTCCCCAAGCCCCGGCCAACTCATCCCAAAGGTAACCGGGTTCTTGCCCCTGGAGCACCCCGCCTGTTCCCATGGTCGTGGGGTGATGGTGCATGAGCCGACTGCGCGTCATACCGACCTGGCGCCAAGGCCAGGAGCGGCTGTACGTATGTCTCACGGACGGGCGCAACGTCGCCTGGTACGACCGTGAGGCGGCCCGGGTGAACCTGCTGACAGACGACCACAGAGAGGGCGTACTCGAAGCCCTCGGACCCTTCCTGACCGGCCCCGTCACGGTCGGCCCGCCCCCGGTGCCGACCCCCGCCGAGCTGGCCCGGCTCTCCCTCCACCCGGACGACGACCTGGCGCCCAACCGCCCCGGCGAGTCCCTCCAGATCGCCCTGGACCGGGACCCGGGACCGGCCCACCGGCTCCGCGCCGACCCGCGCCGCCGGGCCCTGTCCGCCGAACAGGCGGTGGGGGAGGCCCTGGACCGGCTGGACGGCGCGGGCTGGCACGCCCTGCACTCGGTCCCGCTGCCCGGCGGCGACCGCGTCCACCATCTGGCGATCGGCCCCGGCGGCCTCTTCGCGATCCACACCGTGTACGCCCGCAAGCAGCGGGTGCTGATCGCCGACCCCATGGTCACCCTGGGCCGTCGCGACCCCGGCCCCCTGCTCCGCCGCGTCCGCGCCGACGCCGACCGCGCCTCCTACGCACTGACCGCCGAGGTCCATCCGGTCCTTGCCCTGGCCGGCCCGGCGGACGTCAGGATCACCGCCCCTCTCCGCGCGGTCCGCATCCTCCAGGACACGGAAATCGACGGCCTCACCCGACTCGGCGGCATCCTCAAACCGGCAGACGTGGAGGCCCTGCACGCAATGGCCAGGGACCGCCACACGTGGCAGCGAGTCTGAACGGAACCGATGAAGCCGACGGCGGCATCACGCCCCTGAAAGGGGCGCGGGGCTGTATCGATATGCGGCTCCGCCGCGGGGCGCGACCAGCCCCCACCGGCCCGCGGACGAACGAACCGCATACCTCCACTACGGCAACGCGCCGGCGTGCACCGCATCGAGCAACGGCGCCATCAGATCGCCATAATCCTGCAACCGTGGCCCGAGGTCGGCCGCAGTGAAGGCCAGCCCCCCAGGCGCCCCGCACTGCGCGACCTCGTCCCACGTCACCGGCGCCGACACCAGCGGCTGGGCCCGCGCCCGCAGTGTGTAGGGCGTGGCCGTGGTCTTCCGCGAAGCGTTCTGGCTCCAGTCGACGAACACCTTGCCGGGCCGCAGGCTCTTCGTCATCCGGTGCACGACCAGCCGCGGCAACGCCCGCTCCGCCTCCACGGCGAGCTCCTTGGCGTACTCGGACACCGCCTCGGACGACGCGCGCCGCACGGCCGCCAGCAGATGCAGCCCCTTCGCCCCGGACGTCTTCGGGTAGGCCTCGATCCCGTCCGCCGCGAGCCGGTCCCGTAGCCACAGGGCGACCTCGCAGCACTCCACGACCGTCGCCGGCGACCCCGGATCGAGGTCGAGCACCAGCCGGTCCGCCTCGCCGGGCGCCCCGATCAGCCACTGCGGGGTGTGGAACTCGGTGACGAGGTTGGCGGCCCACATCAGACTCGCCAGATCCTGCACGAACACCATCCGGGCCGGCCCTTCCACCCTGGGCACCTCGGCGGTGGTGACCCACTCGGGGGTGCCCGGCGGCACGTTCTTGGTGAAGAACACCTGGCCGTCGGGCCCGTCCGGGTACCGCAGGAACGACACGGGCCGGTCGCGCAGATGCGGCAGCATTACGTCGGCGGTGGTCGCGTAGTAGTGCAGTACCTCGCCTTTGGTGAACCCGGCGTCCGGGTACAGCACCTTCTCCAGATTGCTGAGCGCGACGCGCCGCCCTTCTACCTCGGTGATGGGCGCCATACGTCGAGTCTCGCCGCCGACGGCCCTTACGGCACCCTGCGCAGCGCCAGCACCGCGTTGTGCCCCCCGAACCCGAACGAATTGCTCAGCACCAGATCCCCGTCCCGAGGCAGCTCCCGCGGCGCACCCCGTACGACATCCAGCCCGATCGCGTCGTCCACCTCCGCGCACCCCACCGTCGGCGGCACCACCCCGTGGTGCAGCGTGAGCGCGGCGGCCACGGCCTCGACCCCGCCCGCGGCGCCCTGGAGGTGTCCGAGGTGTCCCTTCAGGGCGGTGACCGGCACGGACCGCTGCCCCAGCACGGCGTCCAGCGCGCCTGCCTCGGCGAGGTCGCCGTCCACCGTGGCGGTCGCGTGCGCATTCACGTGCACGACGTCGACGACATGCCCGCCCGCGTCCCGCACCGCCCGCCGCAGCGCGAGCGCGACCCCGCCCCCGGACGGGTCGGGTGCGGCCATGTGGTGGGCGTCGGCGGACAGCCCCCACCCCGCGGCCTCGCAGTAGATCCGCGCCCCGCGGGCCCGGGCGTGCTCCTCCGACTCCAGGACGAGCAGCCCCGCCCCCTCGCCGTTCACGAACCCGTCCCGGTCCTTGGCGAACGGCCGCGACGGCGACCCGTCGGCCACGTCTCCCGCGGCCAGCGCCCGCATCGCGGCGAAGGACGCCATGATCGCCGGCGTGACGACCGCTTCGGCGCCGCCCGCGAGGGCGATGTCGACGCGGCCGTACCGTATTCGGTCGATCGCCTGTCCGATCGCCTCGGTCCCGGACGCGCACGCGCTGGTCACGGTGCGGGCCTCGCCGGTGATGTGCAGATCGAGGGAGACCTGGGAGGCGGCCTGCGAGGGCACAGTCATCGGTGTGGTGAGCGGCGAGACCCCGCGCGGCCCCTTCTCCCGCAGTTTCCGGTCGCCGCCGACGAGCACGGAGGCGTCGCCGAGGATGGCGCCGAGGCTCACCCCGACCCGCTCGGGATCGACCCCGCTCTCCCGGGTGCCGCCCTCGGTGAACCCGGCGTCCGCCCACGCCTCCCGCGCGGCCAGCACCGCGAACTGCGCGGCTCGGTTCATCCGCCGCGCCGCCGGCCGGGGCAGCAGGCCGGCCGGATCCACCGGCACCGTCCCGGCGACCCGCACGGGCAGCTCCGCGAACTCCTCGCCGTCCAGTTCCCGTATCCCGTGCCGTCCGTCGAGCAGCCCCCGCCACAGCTCGCCCACCCCGACACCCAGCGGCGTGACCGCCCCGAGCCCGGTCACGACGACCCGCCGCGGCCCGGGGACGGATGCCTCCGCCGCCGGCCGCGGGTGATGCCGTACGACATGCCCCGCACCGTCGGCCTCCCCGGCCCACCGTCGCACCTCGGCGTCGGACGCGGTTCCGCCCGTGGCCGCGTCGAGATCCCGGTGCCAGACACCCCAGCGCCGTACGTACGTCACCTCGGCGGCCCGTGGGTCGACGGCCCGCAGTGTGCTCACCCGGTCGCCGTCCCGGAACTCGACGGCGTCGAGCCGCGGCGAGGACAGACGGGGCACCGCGTCGACGTCCACGCGCCGGCAGGCGACGGTCACCTGCCGGTCCCGGCCGAGGACTTCGTCGTGGTCGGTGCCGCCGAGCGGTGGCCGCAGCGCCAGCCGGATCGTCTCCGGCGACTCGGGCAGCGTGTGCAGCACGACGTACCACCGCTGCTGTTCCGCGTGCTGCGGGGAGAGGGCGACGAGGTCGCCGGGGATGACCTCGGCGGCCGTAACTGTGTGGGGATCGATGGGGACTTCCGACGTCCCGGGCGAATGGGACATATGGGTACACGCTCCGTTGGTCCGAACTGTCTGGCGTCGAGCCGTCCCGAGTGAACTGGATGAATGTCTGAAATGCCATGGTTGAACGGGGAACTTGCCCCGTTTCTTGCGTCTTGCAAACGTGACTCCGGGTCGGTTTCTCCTCAACTTGCCGCGAAATCGCGTGGGTTGTTCGCCGGGACTTATGCCGATCTGTGTGGAACGTCACAAGCGCTAACGATCACCGGCCGGGTTCCAGGCCCGCCCGGTCCCCCGAATGCCTCAGTCGAGGTAACCCCCTCACTTCGGTGGCCGTTTGAGAGCAGTACTCCCCTTGAATCAAGGAGCTCCCATGACATCCGTGCTCGCGGTGATCCCCGCGCGTGGCGGCTCCAAGGGCGTGCCGCCGGTGGTGCGCGAGGTGACGGACGTCGTCCTGCTCGTGCAGTGCACCTGCCCCTTTCTCGTCCGGCGGGACGCCGACGGCGGATGTGGCGTCGATCACGCCAAGTCGTTCCGCCCGCGCCACCGGGACCGCCCCCAGGACCTGCTGGAGATCGACGACCCGCACGACCTCGCCCGCGCCCGCGCACTGGCCCCGCTCCTCGACGCCCCCCTCCCGCCCTCCCCCCAACCCACGAGGAGTGCCCCCGCCATGAGCGCCAACTCCCGCCTCCGCCGGCCCGGTTCGCGTACGGCGGGCCCCGGCCGGCCGGTCCACGTCCGCGGCGCGATCGGCATCGACCACGACGGTGAGCCGGCGAACACCTTCCAGCTGATCGACGCTGCCGAGGCCTCCCTCGGGTCCCGGTCCGGTGTCGCCCGGGTGGTCGCTCAGGCGGACGGCGGGCACGACGCCGTACGGAAGGCGAAGAGCTGCTGACCGGCCGACGACCCACCGGGAGCCCCATGAAACTCACCTCCGTGGTCATCAGCCACAACGTCGCCGCCTATCTCCCCGACTGCCTGGGCTCGCTGCGCAGGAACACCGCCCCGGACATCGAGTACGTCTTCGTCGACGACCGCTCCACCGACGGCTCCCGCGCCCTGCTCGAACAGGCGGTGGCCCGCCTCCCCAACAGCCGGCTCATCGTCCACCCGGAGAACCGGGGCGCCTCCGCCGCCCGCAACACCGGGATCGACATGGCACGCGGCGAGTACGTCACGTTCCTCGACGGCGACGACTGGCTGGCGCCCGGCTACTACCCGCGGCTCGCCGACGCCTGCACCCGGCTCGGCGTCGACTTCGTCCGCGTCGACCATCTGCGCGCCCAGGGCAGGAAGCGCACGCTGCAAAGGGCGCCGGAGAGCAGGCGCGGAGTGCCGATCCCGTCGGTCGAGGGCATCGGCGAGGAGAACCGCGAGACCATGGCCGACTACGTCAACGCGTGGTCGGGCGGCTTCCGCAGCGGACTGCGGGACAACGGGCTGCTGTACTTCGACACCTCGCTGCGGACCTGCGAGGACCGGCTGTGGAACTGGCGGCTGCATCTGCACACCCGGTCGTTCGCGGTGGTGGGCCTCGCCGGTCTCTTCTACCGCAGGGACGTCGGCGGCTCCCTCACCAGCGTCGGTGACGACCGGCAGCTCGACTTCCTCCCGGCCTCGCAGCGGATCATCGAGGAGGCCGTCGCCCACTGCACGGTCCGCAGCGTGCACCGCAAGGCCGTACGGACGCTGCTCGGTCTGACGCACTTCCACCTCAAGCGGACCGACCGGCTCGACAAGCGGGTGGCCAGACAGTTCCCCGGGCGGTACCGGGCCCTGGCCGCGTCCCTGCCGCAGGACCTGCTCGGCGAGGTCCTCGACGCCATGGACGCACCGCGCCGATCCGACCTGACCGCCCTCTACCGTCCGAGGAAGACCGCGTGCCCCCGATGAACGTCCCCGTTCCCACGGAGCCCTGTGATCCCGTGCCGGTCCAGCTCGTCGAAACCTCCACGCTCTACGGCCTCGCCACCGTCTGCGCGGCCGTCGCCCAGGGCCTGCTGCCGCTCGCCGAAGGCGGCAGGCGGCTCCTGGTGACGTCCACCAACACCAACGTCCCCGAGGCCCAGCCCCCGTGGCAGGAACTGCCCGGCTTCGCCCACCTGGCGACGTACTTCGACGCGGTCGTCTCCTGGAACGACACGATCTTCCCCAACCACCCCTCGGTCTGGTCGCCCCGCCCCGAGGACCGCCGGCTGTTCGAGCAGGCGCTGCGCCGCTCCTGGGGCATCGCCCCCGACACCCACGTCGAACTGGTCGCCGAGTCCGTCCAGTCCCCGCCCTCGCTCACCCTGGCCCGCGTCTTCGCCGACGCGACCCTGCACGTCTACGCCGACGGCCTGATGAGCTACGGCCCCCTGCGCACCCGCCTGGAACAGCAGGTCCTGCGCCGCGTCGGCCGGTTCGTCTACCCGGCGCTGGTCCCCGGCCTGCGCCCGCACCTGCTGGACGAGTGCCCCACCGCCGAGCACCACCCGCTGCCCCCCGACGCCCTGCGCCGCACGCTCGCCGTTCTGACCGACGCGGCCAAGGACGAGCTGGAGGCGGTCCGTGAACTGCCCCAGGGCGGCGCCCTGTTGCTGGGCCAGTACCTGGCCGAGGCGGGCATCCTCAGCGCCGCCGAGGAGGACGCCCTGCACGCCGACATGCTGCGCGAGGCGGTACGGGGCGGAGCCGAGGCGATCCTCTTCAAGCCGCACCCCAGCGCACCCCGCCGGCACGCCGACGCCCTCCGTGAAGAAGCCGCCCGCGCCGGCGTCCCCCTGCACGTCGTCGACCTCCCGGTCCTCGCCGAGGTCCTCTACGAACGCCTGCGCCCGGACGTCGTCCTCGGCTGCTTCTCCACCGCCCTGTTCACCGCCGGCACGGTGTACGGGATCCCCGCCGTACGCGTCGGCACGGAGCTGGTCCTGCGCCGCCTGAAACCGTACGAGAACAGCAACCGCATCCCGCTGGTGATCGCCGACAGCATGCTGCCCGGGCCCGGGGCCGTCGAGGCACGTGCCGAGGTCCAGCGGCTGGTCGCCACCGTCGCGTTCTGCATGCAGCCCATCGCCTACGCCCACCTCCGCCCCACCGCCGAGGACCTGCTGTCGGCCGCCCACGCCAGAACCGTCGCCGACCGGTACATGGGCCTGCTCCGCCTGACCCGACTCCACCTACCGGGCCGCCTCCCGGCCCCGTGGCTGCTCCTGCCCCTGGCGAAGACCCCATTCATCCACCGAAACCGCGCGACCCTCGCCCGCGCGGCACGCAGGGTGCGGCGGGCGGTGGGCCGGTGACCGCTCGTCAGGATCGGGGTCAGGGATCGGGGGGCGGTGCTTCGGTGGGTGCTCGGCAGGGGTGGGGTGAGGAATCGCAGGACGGAGGGGCCGTGACGGCGGTTGCGCCGCGGATCGGCGGGCAGGGATCGGCGCGGCGTCCCGCCCCGTCCACCGCACCGCCGCGGACGGGGCGGCGACGGCCCACCGCGGGTGGCTTCGCCGTAGAACTCGTCCTCGGGACGGGTATCGCGCTGTCGGTGAGCCTCGGTATCCAGTACGCCGTACCGAGGCTGCCGCTGCCCGAGCCGTCCCTGCTGCCGACCGTTCTGACGACGGCGGGCACCGCGGCAGTGGTGGCCCTCCTCGTGCTGTCGGCGCTGTGGTCCGGACGGGGCGGCATGGCCGTACGCGGGCTGGTCCACTGGTCGGGCTATGCGCTGGTCGCAGCGCTGCCCACCCTCCTCGTCGCCGTCCCGCTGCACGGCACCCGCTGGTTCCTCGGCGGGCTCGCCTCGGACAACCAGTTCCGCGTCGAGTACCTCACGCGCTTCACGGAGTCGCCCGCCCTGGCCGACTTCGCCTACCGGGACCTGCCGCCGCTGTACCCGCCCGGCTGGTTCTGGACCGGCGGCCGGATCGCCGCGCAACTGGGCTGGGACTCGTGGGCCGCCTTCAAGCCGCTGTCCATCACGTCGACCGCGCTCGCCGCGGCGGTGGCGCTGGCGCTGTGGCGGCTGCTGGTGCCCGCACGGATCGCCGTGTCACTGGCGGCGGCGACCGCGATGGCCGCGTTCGTCGAGCCGTCCCTCGGCGTCCGCGAGCCGTATGCCTGGCTGGTCGGCTCGGCGCTGGTGCCGCTCACCGTGATCGCGTCGAAGCTGCTGCGAGACCCGGCCGTCCGCCCGTGGCCGCTGCTGGCGTTCGGCGTCGCGGTGGGCGCGGCGGTGCTGACGTACACGATGCTCGCCGCCTTCTGGGTGTTCACGCTCACCGCCATGGTGGTGGTCCTGCTCCTGCGCAGGCCCCGGCGCCGGCGCACCCTGCTGGCACGGGTCGTGTTGGCCGGGATCGCGGCGGCTCCGTCGGGGGCCGTGGTCCTGCTGCCGTACGAACTGGCCGGACACGCAGCCGGCGGATCGCCGTCCACGACGGCGCTGAAGTTCCTGCCGTACCAGCAGCTGACGTATCTGCTGCCGATGACGGAGATCGGCCCGGGCGGACTGCTGTGCCTGGCCGGGACCGGTTGGCTGGTCGTCCGCTGCCGGACCCAGCCAGTGGCAGCGGGCCTGCTCGCGCTGGTCGCCGGATGCTACGCCTGGTGCGTGCTGTCGCAGCTGGCCATCGTGGCAGGCACCACGCTCCTCTCCTTCCGCGTCCACCCGGTACTGCTCGCGGCCCTGTACTGCGCGGGCGTCCTCGCCCTCTGGGACCTGGTGAGGACCGTGCGCAACCGCCGCCCCGCGCACGCCCGGACCGTCACCCGGACCGTGGCCGTCCTCGCGGCGGTCTTCGCCGTAGCCGCCGCCCAGAACGCACAGAGCGCCCTGGGCCGGGAGGTCGACCTGGCCTACCGCCAGAGCTACCCGCTGGACGACGGCACCGCCCCGTCCCGCACGGCGCGCGTGAAGAACCCCGGCACCGAGGACCTCTGGATCCGCCCCCTGGTCCGTGCGATCGCCCGCGGCACCGGCAAGCGGCCGAGCGACCTCATCCTCCTGACGGACCATCACCGGCTGCTGTCCGTCGAGCCCTACTGGACGTACCTGGCCATGACGCCCGGCTACTCCAACCCCCAGGCCCTGCACGAGAAGCGCAACCGGGAGGTACGCCACTGGCTCGCCGCCCGGGACGCGGACGACTTCGCGCGACGGCTCGACTCAGGTCCCTTTCCGGCGCCGGACGTGTTCGTCCTGCGGCAGACCGACACCGGCTACGGCCTCTTCCTGCATCGCCACAACTTCCCGCGTGTCCCGGTGACCCGGTCCGCGCAGGTCGTCTTCCCCGTGGAGTTCTTCCCGCCGCAGCGCTTCCTGCGCCAGGACGTCGGGCCGTACACCGTCATCACCCGGTACGGCGCCTGGTCCGGGTGAGCGAGGGGCTTCGGCCGCGCACGGGCAGGGTGTCAAAGAAGCGTCAAGAGTCGGTAGGGTGCGCTGCGGTGTGCCGGGAAGTCTGGTCGGCGAGTACAGGAGCGGTCTGTCTTCCGATCGGTGGTGCCCTGGTATGACGCGCGTGGCGATGCCCGACCCGATGCCCGACTGCGGATCTCCGGCGATCCCGTGAACGACTGGCACGGCTGGGCGGCGCTCGTCGTGTTCGTCGGCGCGTACTCCCTGATCATCAGCGAGAAGATCCACCGGGTCGCGGTGGCCCTCGGCGGCGCCGGCCTGATGCTGGCGATCGGCGCGACCGACGATGTCACGGCGTTCTACTCCGAGGACTCCGGCATCGACTGGAACGTCATCTTCCTGCTGATGGGCATGATGATGATCGTCGGCGTGCTGAAGAAGACCGGCATGTTCGAGTACCTGGCGATCTGGGCGGTGAAGCGGGCCCGCGCCCGTCCCTACCGGGTGATGGCCATGCTCGTCGTCATCACCGGCTTCGCCTCGGCCCTGCTCGACAACGTCACCACGGTCCTCCTCATCGCCCCGGTGACCCTGCTGGTCTGCGAACGACTCGCCCTGCCCGCCGCCCCGTTCCTGATCGCCGAGGTGTTCGCGTCCAACATCGGCGGCACGGCGACCCTGGTCGGCGACCCGCCCAACATCATCATCGCCAGCCGGGCCGGCCTGACCTTCAACGACTTCCTGATCCACCTCGCCCCGCTGTCCGCGGTCCTGATACTGCTCCTGCTGCTGCTCTGCCGATGGCTGTTCCGCAAGTCCTTCGTGTACGACGAGGACCGCGCCGCCGAGATCATGGAGCTGGAGGAGCGGGAGGCCATCAGGGACCCGCGGCTGCTGATCCAGGGCCTCGTCGTACTCGCCCTGGTGGTCGCCGGGTTCGTCCTGCACCCCGTACTGCACTACGAGCCCAGCATCGTCGCCCTGCTCGGCGCCGGACTGCTCGTCGCGGTGTCCGCGGTCGAGACCGGCGATGTCCTCGCCGAGGTCGAATGGCCCACGCTGGCCTTCTTCGCGGGCCTGTTCGTGATGATCGGCGGGCTGATCGACACCGGCGTCGTCGACGAGGTGTCGAAGGCGCTGGCCGGCGTGATCGGCACGAACGAACTCGCCGGCTCCATGACCATGCTGGGCGCGTCCGCCGTCCTGTCGGGGGTCGTCGACAACATCCCGTACGTCGCCACCATGGCCCCCATCACGAGCGACCTCGTCCAGAACATGGGCGGCGACAGCGACCACGTCATGTGGTGGGCCCTCGCGCTCGGCGCCGACCTCGGCGGCAACGCCACCGCCATCGGCGCCTCGGCCAACGTCGTCGTGCTCGGCATCGCCGAACGCAACCGCCGGCCCATCTCCTTCTGGCAGTTCACCAAGTACGGCCTCGTCGTCACGGCCGTCACGGTGGTGGTGGCGATGGGGTATGTGTGGCTGCGGTACTTCGGGTGGGGGTAGCGCTACGGCCAGGGGACGGGCGTCATCCCACGGTCGGACTCGGGGCCGGCGTCGGCGCGGACGTGTTGACGTCCAGTCCCGGGGGCTCCGTGAGGGCGACGATCGGTGCGCCCGCCTGGGGCGGCGGCGGGGTGGTCTGGTCCTGGGGGAGCTTCGGCGGGCTGGTCTGCTGGAAGAGGGCTTGGTCGAAGTTGACCATCTCGGTCTTCTCCAGGACCGAGATGTGGTCGAGGACGGTGTCGTTGGTCAGGTCGGCGAGCTGACGGACCAGCGAGTTCTTGGTGTTGGCGCGGGTCGCGGCGACCACCGGGAAGATCCGCCCATGGGCGGTCCGCATGAGGTTCACCGCGGTGGTGTCGAACTGCTTGCCGGTCTCGGCCTGGGAGGTCGCCACGAACTGCTGCTGCTGCGGGCTGGGCTGGTTGGGCAGCGTGATGCCCAGCTCGGGCGCGATCTTGCGGCACAACGCGTCGAGCCGGGAGTGCCCGACGACCAGGTGCTCGCCGGCCTCCTTCATCGCCGCGGTCGTCCCGCGCTCCATCGCCGTCATGCCGAGCGGGTACTCCCACAGCCCGGCCGCGCGCACCGCGACCACGAAGGTCCGGTCGGCCTCGGTGAGCGGACCGTAGGGGGTGTTCGCAATGACCCGATCCGGCGCACTGGTCGTGTTGTTGATCCCGAGCATCGCGGGATACGCGAGTGCGGCGAGGGTCAGACTCAAAGCGCCGCCGACGAAGACGGTTCCGACCCTGTTGCGCGACAGGCGCATCAATGCCTCCTGGTGTGACCGGACCTGACATCAAGGAGTACGGGCGGGAGGCGCCGTTCAATCAGCGCCCCGAAAAAAAGTCACGCATGAAATGCGTGGCGTACGTCACACACGTCACTTGGTGCTGGGCGCATCGGCCGTGGCGAGGAGCTCATGGAGCAGGTGCGAGGCGGTGATGACGCCCAGCAGTTGACCGTTCCCTTGTCCCCGCCCACCCGGCCCGGCCTTGGCCTTCTGCACCACGGCCACCACCGGGCTGCGCACCTGGGCCATCAGCGCGGCCACCTCCAGGGCGGTGTCGTCGGGGTCCGCGATCGGCGGCGGGGCCGCCTTGCCGGGCAGACAGTCCCCGACGCGACGGCCCACCAGCGCCTGGCACAGCCGGTCGGCGTGTTTCTCGTCGACGACCGCGGCGAGTGTCGGGTCCTCCAGCACATACGTGGGAACCAGCACCTTGATCATCTGGGAGGCGGGCAGGATCGCCTTCGGCTCGCCGCGCCCGTCGAGCACCAGCAGGCCCGGCAGCTTGTGCTCTGCCATCAGCCGGGCCGCCTCCAGGGCGTCACTGTCGACGCTCACCGTTTCGTATTCGACCGCCAGGTCACGTGCGCGCACGACAGGCTCCTCATCTGCGAGCGAAGCTCCTGGTCCCAGCGTCGTACGCGGGCGGGGCGGGGGCCAGGACATTGACACGAAACATACGCGGCGGCAACGGCCTGTTCCGGGGGAGCGCGCCGGTGCCCGTCAGAGGTCCTTGGCCGGCCAGTCCAGCAGACGGGCGCCGATCACCGCGGTCTGGAGCATGTAGCGGTGCGCCGGGTCGGCGCCGGTGAGCGGGCCGAGGGTGCCGAGGACCAGGTCGGCCATGGCCTGGCGGTCGCGGGTGAGCACGGGGTGGACGAGCAGGTCGGCGGCGCGCAGAACGGGCTCGTGGAGGTCGAGGCGGTCGGCGAGTTCGAGAACGCCCAGGGCTTCCTCGTAGGAGTGGACGACGCCGCCGGGCCCGGACTGGGGGCGGCCGATCGCGACGCGTCCGCCGTCGGTGGCCGCGTGGGCCTGCTCGGCGAAGTCGGTGAGTACGTCGTCCTGGTCGCCCGGTGCGATGCACAGCATCCGGCCGTCCTTGGTGGTGAGCAGGATGCTGCGGTCACCGAAGCGGGCGATGAGCGCCTGCTCCACCTGCCGGGGCACCGGATCGCCCTCGTCGTAGTCGGTGGGGCCCTGGGCGACGGCGACGGCGTGGGCGCGCGAGAGGCGCAGACCGAAGCGTTCGGCGCGTTCGGCGAGGCGGCCCAGGTCGCTGCGGCCGTAGAGCAGATCGTCGATGAACTCGCGGCGGGGCGGCCTCTTCCTGACGTACCGCGAGGAGCTGGGCGCGCTCGTACCCCGCGGCGAACGCGTCGACGGCCTGCTCCATGACGGCGAGCACACTGTCCGCGGAGCCGGCGGTGCCGGGCCAGGCGGCACGGGCGGCGGCCAGATGCGCACCGACCAGGGCGCGCAGACCGTGCCCGGCGTCGGCGGCCCGTTCCCCCAAGGCACGCCGTGACTCGATCTCGTCCCGCGTCTTAGCGGGCCACCGGCATCGAGACCCTGGTGAACATCACCGGGGCCCAGGGGGGCGTCCGCGAGATCGCCGCCAGTGGGCGCACCGGGGATGGCGTCTTGGCTTCCCTGTCAGCGAACCTGGTCGCTCTTCGGTCCGATGCCTTTGGTCCCGGCGATCCTGGTCGGTGTTCCGTCCGGGGCGAACGAGTGGTGGAAGGTGAAGGCGTGCGGCGCTGAGCCGTGGTCGTGGAGGTGTTCCAGCTTGGAAACCCCGTCCTGCCAGGTGGGTATCGTGCCGTCGGCGACCCACCAGAACACGTATCCCGGGTGTCCCGTCCTCTCGAACCAGTCGTAACGCCTGTTGAGTGCCGTGCGGTGCGGACCGGTGTAGACGGCGTCGAAGGCGGATCGCGGGTCGGTCCAGAGTGAGAGGGTCGCGGCCAGGGCGCTGGTTTCCACCGTGCGGCCCTTCCCGTACCAGGCCGGGACAGCGAACTCCCCCCACTCACCCCAGTCCGAGTCGAAATCCGTCCGTGCACCCAGGCTGCGATCTGTCGCTTCAGCACGAGCGATATATCCGGGGTGCCGGGCGACTTCCCCGTAGACGGCCCCGCCGCTCTCGTGGAACTCCCGCGTGAGAGGTGCGGGATCGGCGAGAGGTGACTTCAGGACGCCGAATGTGTACAGCGCGAGATGGGGCATGCGTCTCTCCCTGGTCGGGGGTGCGTGGTGTGGACCGGTTCAGCGGCCTGCGTACGCATGGGGCGAGGTGAAGGTAGCTGCCTCCGCCGGCCATGTCGAAGTTGCGTTTTCCCTGTCCAGGTGGCTTCTTGCACCGGTGATTGCGGGGCCCTCCCGCCGGACGCCTCCGACTGCTGAGTCAGTTCCCTGAGCCATTCCCTGAAGGCCCGTCATGCGGCGGTCCGGCGCGCGTCTCTGTCGGCCCGGGCCGCGGAGATCAGGCCGTCGAGCGAGTCGCGGGTGTTCAGCAGTTCCTCGATGTGAGCGGAGAGCCGGTCGCGTTCCTGGGCCATGCGTTCCAGCGCGGCCTCGGAGTTGTCGTCGCTGGGCGCGTCGCGGCACGGCATCAGTTCCATGATGGTGCGGCTGGACAACCCCGCCGTGTACAGGCGCTGGATGAAGTCCACCCGGTCGATGTCGCCCTCCGTGAAGTGCCGCTGCCCGCCGGAGCTGCGGGTGCTGGTGAGCAGTCCCTGCTCCTCGTAGTAGCGCAGGGAACGGACGCTGGCTCCGGTCCGCGCCGCGAGTTCGCCGATCCGCATCTCACCCTCCCGACGGTTCCCCCGCCCCAGGACTTGACCCTCACATTGATGTCAGGTTCTAGCGTACCGGTCGGGCCCGCCGTTCCCGGGCCTTCGACCAGTGAGCCAGTAAGAAGGAGTTCCGGCATGACCGGCAGGACCACGCTGTTCGACCGCCATCGCCTCGGTGGTCTGGAGCTGCCCAACCGGGTCGTGATGGCCCCGATGACGCGGGTCCGGGCCGCTCCCGGGAGCCTCGCCACCCCGTCCATGGCGGTCTACTACGCCCAGCGGGCCACCGCCGGACTGATCGTCACCGAGGGGGTGCAGCCCAGCCTGGTCGGGCAGTCCAACCCGGGCACCCCGGGCCTGTACACCGACGAGCAGACGGCGTCCTGGCGGCCCGTCACCGAAGCCGTGCACGCCAACGGCGGGCGCATCTTCGCCCAGATCATGCACGGCGGCCGGGTCTCGCACCCCGAGACAACGGGCCTCCAGCCGGTCGGACCGTCGGCGGTCGCCGCCGTGGGCGACGTGTTCACCCCGACCGGCCCGCAGCCCGCACCGATACCCCGCGCCCTGGACCTCTCCGAGGTGCCCGAACATGCCCGCTCGTACGCCGAGGCCGCCCGGCGCGCCGTCGACGCCGGTTTCGACGGCGTCGAACTGCACGGCGCGAACGGCTACTTGATCTCGCAGTTCCTCTCGTCCAACGCCAACCTGCGCGATGACTCCTACGGCGGCCCCATCGCCCATCGCATCCGCTTCGCGGTCGAGGCGGTCGCCGCCACGGTGGACGCCGTCGGCGCGGCCCGCACCGCGATCAGGCTCTCGCCCGGCGGCACCTTCTGGGGCGTAGAGGAGAGGGAAGTGCCGAAGCTGTACGCGGCCCTGCTCGCCGAACTCGCCCGCTTCGACCTCGCCTACGTGCACCTGGAGGCGACCGCCGAGGAGGAGGTGCTGGTCGGCCTGCGCCGCGCTTGGCCCGGCAGCCTCGTCGTGAACCCGGCCGTCCCGATGGGCCCGAAGCAGGCCGACCGGTCCGCCGCCGACCACTGGCTCGGCCTCGGCGCGGACCTGATCAGCTTCGGCCGCGCCTTCATCGCCAACCCCGACCTGGTCGAACGGCTCCGCACCGACCTGCCCATCGCGCCCGCCGACCCGGCCACGTACTACCAGGGCGGCGACGCCGGCTATCTCACCTACCCCGCCTACCAGTACGCCGCCTGACCGCACACAAAGGACGAGGAAGAACCATGAACGCGCTCAACAAGCCCCAGGACGACGCCCGGACTTCCCTCATCATCGCCGGCCGGGTCTTCGTCCCCGCCGAGGACGTCGAGACGTTCGTCGCCGAGGCCCGGGCGACGTCGTACCCGCTCGCCGCGGCGAATCCGGGGAACGTACTGATCTCCTTCTGCGTGGAGGACGCGGCGACCGGATCCGTCACAGTGCTCGAACAGTGGGCATCCCAGGAAGCCCTCGACCAACATGCGACCACACCGGAGGTCACGGCCCTCCTCACCAAGTGGGGCCCACGCATACGCAATGAGGTGCGCAGCTTCGTCGCGGACGAGAAGACGCCGGGGGCGTGATCATACGAGGTCAGCCGCCGAATCCGCCGCGATCTCCGAATCCCCCGCCGTGCCCGTGCTCCTCGGATTCGGTGGGTGCCGTGGTGGGTGCGGTGGAGCCGTCCGCGGCTGTGAAACCGGCCTTGTCCAGGGCGGACTGGAGGGATGCGGCGTAGCTCTGGCTGGTGATGGTCGCACCGCTGACCGCGTCGATCGCGGCGCTCTGCTCGGTCAGGGCGCTCTCCCTCAGGGTCGGCACGGCGGCGTTGCTGATCTGCACGGACTGCGGTTCGTTGCTGGGGATCTGGAGCGGCTTGACGTCCGTGATCCTGCCGCCCTTGATGGTGACCTGAACCTGGGTGTTGCCGAACTGGGTGCTGATGGCGGCGCCGGTGGCGGTGGTGGTGGAGCCGCTCTTCGAGACGGTCGCGTCCTGACTCGCCGTCGACGAAGAGGACGACGCCACGGTCGGGGTGACCTCGTGGGGCTTGAACATCAGCACGCCGGCGGTGCCGATGACGGTCGTGACCAGAACGATCGGGGCACGTCGCATGGGTTCTCCAGAGATGGCGGGGGGGGGAGGGGGGCTGCGGGATGTGCGGGCGTTCGGAAGGTCACACCGTCAGAACGTCAGAACGCGAAGTCCTCGTGGTGGATCTGGCGGGCGGGCACCCCGGCGTCACGGGCGGCGGCGATGACCGCGCGGGTGAACTCGTCGGGGCCGCAGATGAAGACGTCCCGGCCGGCGATGTCGGGGACCAGGGTGTGCAGGGAGGGTGCGTCCAGACGGACGGCCTCGCGTGGTCCGGTCAGGGGCTGCAGTCGGCCTCGGCGCTTGGCGACGAGACGCTTGAACTCGTCGAGGTGGGCGATGTCTTCGGGGTGCCTGCCGCGCAGCAGGACGACGACGTGGGTGTCCCGGGGCAGGTCGTCGAGGAGGGCGCGGATGGGGGTCGTACCCACTCCGGCGCCGACGAGCAGGACGTTTCGGGACTGGCGCGCGTCCGCGGTGAAGACGCCGTACGGGCCCTCGAACGCCACCCTGGTGCCCGGGGCAAGCCGGGCGATGACCGTACTGTGGTCGCCCAACTCCTTGACCGTGATCCGGAGATGACCTGACTGGGGCGTGGCCGACAGTGAGTAGGGATGGGCCTGCCACCACAGCTCGCGGCGCAGGAACCGCCACATCATGAACTGTCCGCCGGCCGCGGGCAGTTTCTCCAGCTGCCGCCCGCTGAGCACGATGGACCACATGTCCGGCCCCGCCGACGACACCTGCGCGACGCGCAGGTCGTGCCGGACGGATCGCCACAGGGGGAGGCCCAGCCGGAAGGTGAGTACGGCGAGCAGGGCACCCACCCACAACGAGGTCCACCACGCCGTCGCCAGGGAATGCCCCACGAACGGCGCACCGGTGTCGACCTGGTGGACGAACGAGAGGCCGAGGCCCAGGTACGTGTAGAGGTGAACGGCCCACCAGGTCTCGTACTTCATCCGGCGCCGAGCCCGCCGATAGGAGGTGACCCCAGCGGCCAGCAGCAGGGCGCTGCCGACGGTCGCCGACAGCACGCCCGAGTAGGTCCACAGCAACTGGCCGATCTCCGCAAGGATTCCCGTCTTCGCCGCGCGCGCGTATCCGACGGTGATCAGTACGGCGTGGGCCAGCAGCAGAAACAGACCCCAGGGCGCGAGACGCCGGTGCCAGACGATCAGCCGGTCCTGGCCCAGGGCGCGTTCCAGCGGCGGGATGCGTGCCGAGAGCAGCACGGTGATGACCATCGCGTATCCGCTGAGCATCCCGGTGACGCGGCCGAGCGCGGTGGCGACCCCGCCCGGCGCGTGCAGCGCACCGACGGTCTGGGCGCCGACGCCCAGCGCGAGTGAGATGCCCAGACCGAGACCGGTGGCCGCGGCCAGTGCGTCGACGGCGAGTGGGCGGCGGCGGGCGGGCAGCTTGCGGTGCAGCTGCACGATACGGCGTCTTGACGACGGGGGAGCGGACGGCGGGGGCCAGTCGAGCGGGCGGACGGGAGGCTTGTGAGGAGGGGGCGGCGGGGAGATGCGGGGCGCGGTCATCGTGACTCCTCCGCGCTGTGGGTCCTGTGGGCCCTGTCGGCCAGGGGGAAGCCGGGGGTGAGATACACGCGTTCGTCGTCCAGCACCGTCATGGCCTCGTATCCGTCGAGGGTCAGTGTCCAGTCGGCGGCCTCGCGGCCCATGGCGAAGGCCGCGGTCGCGTACGCGTCCGCGGTGCCCAGGTCGGGGCCGCAGACGGTGACGGACAACAGCCCGGTGGGGGCGGTGCGCGTGTGCGGGTCGACGATGTGTGCGCCGCGCTCGTACGTTCCCGAGGTCGCCACCGCGAGGCCGCTGGAGTGCACCACCGCGGCCAGGGCATCGCGGTCCCGGGGATGCTGGATCCCGATCCGCCAGGGCAGGCCGCCTTGGCGGCTGCCCCGGCTCACGACGTCGCCGCCGGCCGTCAGACAGAAATCGGTCAGGTCCCGGGCCGCCAACGCATCCGCCGCCCGCTGCACCGACCAGCCCTTCACCAAGGCCGACGGGTCCAGGGCCCCCGTCGCCCAGGCGTCGAAGTACCCGCCCGTGTCACGGCGCAGTTCCTCGCACCTTTCCAGCACCCATGCCACCTCGGCGCCCGCGTGCCGGGGCGACAACTCGCCGCGCCCGATACGGGAGATGGCACTGTCCGGCCGGTACGTGCTGAAGAGAGCGTCGACTTCGTGCAGCCAGCGCACCACGCCGGCCATACCCGATGCGGCCTCCTTCTTCGCGCAGTTGCGCAGGTCGATGGAGACCACGGTGCCCATGACGTGTTCTACGTGAACATGCCGAGCAGGCAGGTCGGTTGGGGACTGATTCGCCCGCGGCGGTGAGGCTGCATGGCCTTGGCGGCTGCTCATGGGGCTCCTTGGGAGCTGACGGTGGTCTGCCTGCCCTCACCTTCCCGAGCGGACTTCTCAATTCCCTCTCAGGTCATGCCGGATACCGCCCCTCCGGCCGGTTTTTAAAGGGAATCTCAGGCAGCAACACGGTGAACACCGTCGAGCCAGGAACGCTCTCGACGGTCAGAGTGCCCTCGTGGGCTGCCACGACGGCCGCCGCGATGGACAGGCCGAGACCGGCTCCAGCACCGCCGGTCCCGGTGGCGGTTCCCGTCCCATTTCCGTTTCCGGGGTGCCGGCGGTCGGCGCGGGTGAAGCGTTCGAAGAGGGTCTGCCGGAGCTCGGAGGGAATTCCGGGCCCGTTGTCCGTGACCGACAGTTCGCAGCCGGACCATTCGCAGCCGGACAGTTCGCACTGGCCGCCGGCCTCGCGTGGCCGCAGGCGGACTGTCACCAGCGTGCCGACCGGGGTGTGCAGGCGGGCGTTGGCCAGGAGATTCGTCAGTACCTGAGCCAGGCGGTGGGAGTCGCCGGTGACGGTGACCGGCGTCTCGGGCAGGTCCAGGGCCCAGCGGTGGCCGGGGCTCGCCGCTCGGGCGTCGTCGGTGCAGTCGATCACCAGCCGGGTCACGTCGACCGGTTCACGTCGGAGCGGGCGACCGGCGTCGAGGCGGGCGAGCAGCAGCAGGTCGTCGACCATGGCACCCATCCGTGCCGCCTCGGCGGCCACTCGATCGAGGGCTCGCTCGACCATGTCGGGGACCGGGCCGGGGTGGCGCAGGGCGAGTTCGGCATGGCCGCGGATCGACGCGACCGGTGTACGCAGCTCATGACTGGCGTCGGCGGCGAAGCTGCGGAGCCGCTCCTCACTGGTGTGGCGCTTGGCCAGGGCATCCTGGACGTGGCGGAGCATGCGGTCGAGGGCGGCCGCCACCTGTCCGGCCTCGCTGTGCGGGTCGCCTGCGGCCGTCGGGCCCGGCAGGGTGACCTCGCCGCTGTCCAGCTTCAGGGTCGCGACGGCCGCCGCGGTGTCGGTCACCCGGCGCAGAGGGTGCAGGGAGTGACGTACCCAAAGGGCACCTGCCACTCCGGTGATCACCAACGCTCCGCCGAAGACCACGGCGGAGACCATGGTCAGGCGATGCACCGTCTCCTGGAGCGGCGCCAACGGCAGGCCGCTGACCAGGATGTCGTCGTCCTTTCCCACGCAGGCGTAGACGCGGTAGTCGCCGAGGGCCGACAAGGTGACGGTGTGGGCGCCTCCGTCGGTCGGGATGCCGTTGAGAGTCGCTGCGTCGGCCGAGTCGAGGGTGACGGTGGTGCTCCGGTTGGCCCGGACGACGGCAGCGTCACTGATCTTCGCGTCGGTCAGTCGTGCGCCGAAGGTGCCGATTCCCTGCCCACGTGTGTCCGCGCGACCGCCGACTCCAGTGTCTCCGGTGTCTCCGTGGTCGTTGTCCGCGACCGTCTCCTGCTGGGTGTCCTCGGGCTGTGGCAGCGAGGAGGGGAAACGGCAGCCGGAGTCGGCGAGTTGATGATCGAGTTGGCCGGTGAGGTAACTGCGCAGGGCGAACACGCTGGCCAGACCGACGGTCGCGCAGCTCAGCGCGAGCAGGGCGACCAGGCCCCAGGTGAGTTTGGCGCGCAGGGTGCGAGGGCGCAGCGTACGGGACCGTGGCGTGTGGGGCCGTAGCCGGTGGGGCCGTAGCGTGGGGTACCGCGGTGTACGAGCTCGCAGCCGGTCCGGTCGCGACCGCGTCGGCGGGTTCATGAGGTGGCGGGTTTGAGGACGTAGCCGACGCCGCGCACGGTATGGATCATCGGCGGTCGACCGGCGTCCACCTTCTTGCGCAGATACGAGATGTACAGCTCGACGACGTGTGCGTGGTGGCCGTAGTCGTAGGACCAGATCCGCTCAAGGATCAGGTTCTTGCTGAGCACTTGGCGTGGATGGTGCATCAACAGGCGCAGCAGCGCGAACTCGGTGGGCGACAGGGAGATGACCTCACCGTCGCGGGTCACTTCATGGGCCTCCTCGTCGAGTACCAGACCGCCCACGGTCAGCGCGGTCTCTCCCGCACTGTGGCGCGCCATCCCGGCTCGCCGTAGCAGGCCGTGCAGCCGGGCGGTGACCTCGTCCAGGCTGAAGGGCTTGGTGACGTAGTCGTCGCCGCCTGCCCGGATCCCGGCGATCCGGTCCTCCACCGCGTCCCGTGCGGTGAGGAACAGCACGCAGACCAAGGGGAGTTCGGCGCGGACCTCGCGCAGCACGGTGAAACCGTCGGCGTCCGGGAGCATCACGTCGAGGATCACCGCGTCCGGCCGGAACTCGGCCATGGCCCGCACCGCCGTTGCCCGGTCCGCGGCAGGGCGTGCGTCGTAGCCCTCGTAGGCCAACACGCCGCACAGCACCTCGGTGAGGTCCGGCTCGTCATCGACCACGAGCACCCGGACACGGGTTCCGTCGGAGCGGACCAGCGCAGGCGCCGTGGGGGCGGTGGCGGCGCGGGTGGCACGCGTGGCACGGCTTGCAGTCACCGTGACATCACACCGCCCCATTCTGAGATTCGCGTGAGATGTACGCCCGCGGCACGGGCGCGGGGCAGGGACCCGAGCTGCCGTCCCGCGCGGGAGCCGCGCCGTCCTTCCTGGTCGGCGGCGCTCCACGACCGCTGGTGTGCGTGCTTGTGCGGTCGGCTACGGCCGGTCGCTGAGAGCGGGTTGAGAGGTCCGCCGTGCATCGTGACGGCCAGGCGGCACACCCGCAGGTCACCGCCGCGGAGACGCCGTTGAGGGGCCTGGCCCTGCCCTGCCTGCCTGACCGGGACGGGTGTGGTGCCGGGTTGGACAAGGGGGCTCCCCACCTCCTGGCGGATGTCCCCCCTCGCTGGCCTCGGTATGTAGCCGGTCCACGAAAGACCCCGCGGCCGAGGCCGCCCCACGGACCACAAGGAGCCCCACCCATGACCACGCTCAACCCCACCGTCCTTGAGGAACCGGTGCCACCTCGGACGGCGGGGGACACCAGCCGCGCCGCCAGCCCCCCATGGGAACGCCGCGCCTTCTGGGCACTGTTGACCACCGCGGCGGTGGCCTTCTTCTGGGATCTGGGCGCGTCGGGCTTCGGGAACGAGTTCTACGCGGCGGCCGCTCAGGCGGGCGGCGAGAACTGGAAGGCCGCCTTCTTCGGGGCATCGGACGCCGGGAATTCGATCACCGTCGACAAGCCGCCGCTCGCGCTGTGGCCCATGGACATCTCCGTACGCCTCTTCGGACTCGGTTCCTGGCAGATCCTCGCCCCCGAGGCGCTGATGGGCGTTGCCACCGTCGGAGTGCTGTACGCGGCCGTGCGGCGACTGTACGGACCGGCCGCCGGGCTGCTGGCCGGCGCGCTGCTTGCGCTGACCCCGGTTGCGGCTCTGATGTTCCGTTTCAACAATCCCGACGCGTTGCTGACCCTGCTCGTCGTGTGCGCGCTGTACTGCTTCCAGCGCGCTCTGGAAGGGCACCGCGCTGTCCGCTGGATGATCCTCACCGGGGTCTGCTTCGGTCTCGGCTTCCTGGTCAAGACCCTTCAGGCGTGGCTGATCCTGCCCGCGCTGACGCTGGTCTACCTGGTCTGCGCGGCACAGCCGCTGACCAGGCGGATCGGCCATGTGCTGCTGGCCGGAGCCGCGATCGTGCTCAGCAGCGGATGGTGGGTGGCCCTCGTCGAACTGTGGCCCGCCGACTCCCGTCCGTACGTGGGTGGTTCCACCAACAACAGCTTCCTCGACCTCACCCTCGGCTACAACGGGCTGGGCCGCATCACCGGCGACGGGGGCAAGGGAGGCGGAGGTGGCGGAGGCGGCGCTTCATCGAGCAGCATGCCCGGCGGGAACGGAGGGGGAGGGGCCGGCAACGGAGGCGAGGCCGGCGGCATCACCCGTATGTTCGACGATGCGCTGGGCAGCCAGATCTCCTGGCTGCTGCCCGCAGCACTGATCCTTCTGGTCGCCGCGCTGGTGGCCACCCGCAGGGCGGCCAGGACCGACCTGCAACGTGCGGGCTTTCTGGCCTGGGGCGGCGCCCTGGTAAGCACCGCGGTGATCTTCAGCTTCATGTCCGGGACCTTCCACGAGTACTACACCGTCGCGCTGGCCCCCTACATCGCGGCGCTGGCCGCCATGGGCACGGTCCTCCTCCGGCGCCTGCGGGGCCGCGCCCCGGCGGCGGTCCCGGCGGAGGCAGTCCTGGCGGCGACGGTCGCGACAACCGCCGTCTGGGCATTCATTCTGCTCGGACGGGCGGAAGGCTGGTCCGCTCAACTGCGTTGGCCGGTGCTGATCGTGGGGTTGTCGGCGGCGGCAGTGATGTCGCTCGCGCGACTTCTTCCCCGTCCCCTTCCAAGGCGCCTGCTTGTCGGCGCGACGGGGTTGGCCCTGGCGGCCGTACTGGCCGGACCCGCCTCCTACACATGGGCCACGGTCACCACGGCACACACCGGGCAGACCCCGCTCGCCGGCCCCGCCTCGGTGTCCGACGAACAAGGACACGGCGGTCCCACTGGAGGAGGCCGACCCGGCACGACGAAGGGCGGCAGCGGCAGCAAGTTGGGGGGCATCGACGCGGTCACACCTCAGCTACGGGCCATGCTGCTCAAGGACGCCCAGGCGTACACCTGGGTGGCGGCGACCGTGGCCTCGGACAATCAGACCTGGCTGCAACTCGCCACGGGCAAACCGGTCATGCCCATCGGCGGCTTCGGAGGCGCCGACCCGGCGCCGACCCTGGCCCGGTTCAAGCAGTACGTCGCCGAAGGGCAGATCCACTACTTCGTGACCCAGGGCGACCAAGAGGGCGGCTTCGCCCGCGACGACGCCGACACCACCGGCTCACAGATCTCCTCCTGGGTGGCAACGGCCTTCACCCCGCAGACGGTCGGCTCGACGACGTTGTACGACCTCACCACCACGTCCACGGGCTGACGCAGGGCCGTTCCGAGGTGGGCCTTGACTCATTCCGATATAGGCATACGATGAGGCCATGGCACGAGCGGCGACGACCTCGGACGCGTTCAACGCGATCGCCGAACCGCAGCGGCGGGAGATCCTGGTGCTGCTGCGGTACGGCGAGCGACCGGTGACCGACCTGGCGCGGGACCTGGGGATGACCCAGCCGCAGGCGTCCAAGCATCTGCGGGTCCTCCGCGAGGTCGGGCTCGTGCGGGTCCGCGGGGCGGGCAAGCAGCGGCTGTACGGCCTGGACGCCCGCGGGCTGCGGCCGATCCACGAGTGGGTGGGCGGCTTCGAGCGGTTCTGGAGCGAGAGCTTCGACCGGCTGGACGAGTACGTGCAGGAGTTGAAGCAGGCAAGGCAGGAGGAACCACCTGATGACGACGACCAGTAGCGGCGGCGAGCCCGACCACGCGCCCGCGGACCGCGAGATCGAGATGTCCCGGGTCATCAGCGCACCACGGGAGCTGGTGTTCGAGGCGTTCACGCAAGTCCGCCACCTGTCGCGGTGGTGGGGACCGGACGGCTTCACCACCACCACGCGGTCCTTCGAGTTCCGCGTCGGCGGGGCCTGGGACTTCGTGATGCACGGGCCGGACGGAACCGACTACCAGGAGTGGATCACCTGGCGGGAGATCGTCCCACCGGAGCGGATCGCACTCCTGCACGGCGAGTCCCGCGACGACCCCAACGCCTTCGAGTCGGTCCTGACCTTCGAGCCGACCGGCGACGAGACCCGGATCATGATGCGCACGGTGTTCCCCACCAAGGAACTCCGAGACGAGGCCGTGGAGAAATACCACGCGATCGAGGGCGGCAAGCAAACGCTGCGCAACCTGGCGGCGTACGTAGCCGAACTCACCCGGAACGACACCGGCTGGAACGACACCAGCCGGAACGACACAACTTCCAGGGGAGCGGAGACCTGATGCCCGGGAAGGTGTTCTTCAGCGTGACGATGTCGCTCGACGGCTTCATGGCCCCCGAACCCGTGCCGGCCGAGGACGCCCTCTCACCCGAGAAGCAGGACGACCCGGGCGTCAGGCGCTGGATGACGCAGTGGTCTGAACTACAGGCGTGGGCGTTCCCGCAGCGCTGGTTCCGCGAGAACCTCAAGCTCGGCGAGGGCGGCGAGGAAGGCATCGACAACGACATCGCACGGGCGACGCACGAGCGCACCGGCGCGAGCATCATGGGCAAGCGCATGTTCGACCTCGGCGAGCCGACATGGCCGGATGAGGCTCCCTTCCACACCCCCGTCTTCGTCCTCACCCACACCAAGCGCGACCCATGGCAGCGCCCGGGCGGCACCACTTTCCACTTCATCAACGACGGCATCGAAAGCGCCCTGCTCCAGGCCCGCGATGCCGCCGGCAACCGCGACGTCCGCATCGCCGGCGGCGCCGAGACGATCCAGGAGTACCTGGACAGCGCCCTGATCGACGAGTTCTCAATCACCCTCGCCCCCGTACTGCTCGGCACCGGCATCCGCCTCTTCGACCACGTGAACCCTGCTCACCTCGCCCTGAACCAGTCCCGTACGGTCGCATCGCCCCGGGTGACCCACCTGACGTACACCGTCGGGAAGCGGTAGCCCGAGTCCCCGCAGGGCAGGGCGAGGTGCCGGTCGGTCAGGTCGTCCCGTCACTCAGATCGGGTACGCGAATTCGCCGATCATTCGCCGATCATTCGGCGTCCTGGAGCGTTGGCGCTCGTGCAGTTCCTGCGCTCTCGGTCGCTCAAGGCCGCCTGTGTACGCTGTTGTTGATGTCAGCTGGTGACGTCAGGTGGGATGGTCTGATGGAGCGCGTTGAGGCAGATCTGTTCACTGACGGTGGCAACGGCGCAGTGGTCCGCCTACCTGGTCGGAAGTTCCCCGGGGTGTTGATACAGGGCGACTCCCGTCACATCCTTCGCAGCGGCCTGGCCGAGGTGCTGGAGGCGTGCGAGCGTGGCTATGTGGCCGAAGCCCGGGATTCCGCTTCCCTCCTTCCAGCAGGCCTCGACGGCCTACTGACGCGGTACGCCGATGCATTGCAGGAGCATGAGATCTCGCGTCCGTACTAGCTGGCAAACCTACGACCTCTTCATGCCGAAGCAACTTGGGCGGGGTGCTGCCCGGGCTGGTGTAGGTCTCGCCTGCTCTGATGATCCGCAGACGTCCGCGCTTTTCCGCCGTTGGCCGTGGGCGTTGTCACGCAGTGAGGCACTCACCCCGCCGCTCCTCTTGGCTCGGTCGCTGCTCCAGAGATCCGGCGCGCCAACCCCTCTACGACCTGGGGCACGACACGTTGAGCGTCCTCGTCTTGCAGTGCCTCGGCAAGTGCCTGATGGACTGCCGAGAACGGTTGCCCCGCATGTGAGGCACGGGCCCGGTCGACCGCTCGCTCGATCTTCGCAAGATGGGCTGCCACGATCGGCATCGCTTTGTCGTATGCGCTGGGGTCTGTGGCCATGAGCTCAGTCGATCAGCGCCGATCGGTCGGGGCGAGGCCGGTACCAAACCATCAGCTTGGGAAGCTGAGCACGAAAGCGCCGGATTGGAGAGACATCGCTCCACCGTAGGCCAGCCCCACTCACCGCAGAGGGCGGCGTCGGGATGACTCTCGGCGAATCGTGCTCCTTGTGGCACTGGATGCGGCAACCTCGTTCAACATAAGCGAGGTCATGGCGGGGTTAAAGCAGGGGCCGCGATCAGTGGGGGATTCGCGTTTGCAGGAGCGCTTGCGCAAGCCCGACGTGCCCGAGCGCAGGCCGCACCTCCCACGCGGCAGCCGACCTCAGCATGCCTCTCGTTCTCGTTCCCGGCCGACCGGAAATACCCGATTCGGTCGCCATCGCCGCCCACGTCCCCCGACCGGCTCCCGCTGGCCGTGTCCCTGGAGGCGCCCAAGGTGGCGCGCTCAGCATTCATGCGGACCTTGTCGAGAGCTGGGCGAGCAGTGAACGGCACCGACTTGCACTGGGTGGCAGGGGTGTGGCGGCCGACGCGCCGATATCCGGCCGCAAGGAGTGTCCTACACTCCGCTCCATGACTGTGACTGCCGCCATCAGCAAGGATCTGGCGCCGAGTGGCGCGTTGCGGGTCTCAATCAATCTGGGGAATCCGGTGCTGGCTCAGGGCACGCCGACGGCGCCGACCGGCGTTACCGTCGACATTGCGCGTGAGGTCGGCACGCGGCTGGACATGCCGGTGGAACTCGTGTGCTTTGACGCGGCGCGAAAGTCGTACGAGGCGATGGCGGCAGGCCAGGCCGACATGTGCTTCCTGGCCATCGAGCCCGCACGTGAGGCCGAAGTTGCCTTCACTGCACCGTACGTCGTGATCGAGGGCGTGTTCGCCGTACGCCAGGACTCAGCTTTCGCCACGACCGCTGACGTTGACTGCGCGGGGGTGCGTATCGGCGTGAAGCGAGGGTCTGCCTACGACCTCTTCCTCTCCCGTACTCTTCAGCACGCGACCATCGTGCGGGGAGAGGAAGGAGTCGACGCGTTCCTCGCTCAGGGCCTGGAGGTCGCGGCCGGCATCAGGCAGCCCATGACCAAGTTCGTCGCGGCGCATCCCGAAGTCCGACTGATCGAGAGTCGGTTTATGCAGATCCAGCAGGCAGTGGGCACGACCACGACCCGACAGCCGGAGACCGTCCAGTTCCTCCGGGACCTCGTCGAAGACCTGAAAGCCAGCGGATTCGTTGCCGACGCACTTCGGCGGGCAAATCAATCCGACGCGCTGGTCGCCCCACTCGCCTAGGCGCAGCCCTCGGTGCTGGGAAGTTGTGCCCTATCTGAGCGCGGAGTTCGGGGCGTGTTCGCCGGTCGGGCGGTGCGCTGAGTCGCCGCCGTGATCATCACAAGGCGCAAGGCGGCCCGTGCCATGCCGCTCACCACCGCCCAGAGGTAGGCAAACCGGCTGGTCAGCCACCAGCGCGCGGCGATCGAGCACAGCTTCGCCGACTTGAAGACCAGGGGCATCCTCACCAGATCGACGCGCTCCATACCCCGAGGTCGGCGGAATCTCAATGGGCGAGTCAAGCCCATGAGCGATCTTGAAAACCGTCGTGGCAGCGATGTCACCGTGGGTTCAAATCCCACACCCACCGCAGACGAACGGCCCCTGACCAGGTGAATCGGTCGGGGGTCGTTCCTGTGGTCTCCGCTTGTGAATGACCGCTGTTCCCCGGGGTTGCCCACTCGATCGGGCACGGAAGGGGCACGCCCCGTTAGCTGCTGATCGGCGCCCAGCTCGCTGTGAGGTCCGCGCACTCGATCCGCACGGTTCCGGTCGTCAGCCTCAGCTTGTGGCTGCATCCGGCCTCGTGCGGGAGGACTTCGTCCAGGCGCACGGTGTTGTAGTCGGACAGTTCAACAGGACCACCGTCGTCAGACGTGACTTGAACGCTGCTGACTCCCCTGTAGCGGATGGTGAGCACGTCGCTCCCATCCCCTGCCCGGGTGAACCGAAGCTCGTACTGGCCCAGGGCATCAGCAGCTGAAGGTAGCTCTTGAGGCCTCAGGTCCTTCACGCAGCGTGGTGCCGAGAAGTCGTAGTGCTCGGGGTGCGAAACAAAGGCTCGTGCCCCGGGAGGCAGCGCCGGAAGGATCTCGGACAGCTTGGCGATGTAGGGGCTCGGGTCATGCCAGTAGGTGCCGTGCTCCTGCTTCTCCACGACTGCGTACTTCACGTTTCTCCTTCGGCCGGTGGCCAAAGGTACCTGCACTGCTGTTGACCGCCGACAGCGAGACAGGTCGGCGTCGGCCCCTCTCAACCCACCAATCACCCGGCGGGTAAGGGGGCCGCGCAGTGATGAACCTGGCCTCCACCACTTCGGCCGGTGAGTCCGGGCCGAGTTGGGTTCTGGTGGTGGCCGTAGTGCTGGTGTCGGGCCTGCTCCTGGCGGGCCCGGCCCTGCGCCGCCGCTACTGCGTGAC
This sequence comes from Streptomyces sp. NPDC051963, assembly GCF_044593495.1. Classification (NCBI taxonomy): domain Bacteria; kingdom Bacillati; phylum Actinomycetota; class Actinomycetes; order Kitasatosporales; family Streptomycetaceae; genus Streptomyces; species Streptomyces sp. NPDC051963. Next base: position 315,128 of record NZ_JBIUCC010000007.1, read on the forward strand.
CTGGTGGCTGTTAATCGGCTTCCCGGTCACCGCCTTCCGCGTCATGCAGACCTGGCGGCCGTTGATGGCCGGGTGCGGGCTCGCCGTGAGTCGTCGGCCGGCGCTGATTGGCGTGCCCGGGCTCGTCGGCAACGGGGCTCCTCCGCCTCAGCCGCGGGTACCGCGTCGCGGTCTCATACGCCCGACCTCCGGTGGCTTCGTGCTGCTGGTACGGCTGCTGCCGGGCCAGGTGCCGGAGGACTTCGTCAAGGCTGCCCCTGCCATGGCAGAGGACTGGCAGGTTCACGCGGTGCGCGTGAACTCCTGGAAGCCGGGAGTCGTACGGATCGTCGCCTCGGCGAGGGACCCGTTGGCCGCTCCTCGGGTGCCGAAGCAGCGGGGCCCTGGCCATCTGCTCCGGGTGACCGTGGGTGCGCTGGAGACCGGGGCCGCGTGGGTGCTCGACCTGCGGCGTGTGCCTCACTGGCTGATCGTGGGCGCTACCCGCTTCGGTAATCCACGCCCCGAGACGTGAAATGGTCCACATGGTCGATGGACGCGAGCCCCGGAGAGATCCGGGGCTCTCGTCATGTCCGGACAGGTAGTTCATGGCTCTCAAGTGCGTTGAGTACCTGATCGGTTGTGGCTGGCCGAGGGCCGTCGAGATCGACACCGGCTATGCCACGCTGTCCGTCATGGAGCACGTGATGGTCCGGGGGCTTACCTTGCCCGCACGGCTGATGACCCTGCTCGATCAGGGCCGGTGGCGCCATCCAGGCGACGCCGGGATGGCGAGGCTGATCCCGTGGTTCGAGAGTCCGCTCGACCTTCTTGCAAACACGGACCAGATGGAACGGGAGTCCAGGTCACTGGACACCTTCGACGACGAGCCGTACTCCGCCTTTCTGCACGTGGCGTGGGGCAGCAGTCGGGAGACGCCGGTCGAACTGCCCTGGCTGGACGTCGAGCAGGCATTCTTCATCGCGGTGAACCGCGTGCTGGGCGATGATGTCGCCCTCGCTCTCGACTACCGCACCGACCCCGCGGATCCCCGGGTCGTGGGCAGCTATGTCTCGACGAACCTCGTGGTGTACAAGTGGCGCGTCGTGACGCCCACGTTCTCTGCCTTCGTTGCTGCCTCGAGTCTCTAGAAGGTCGCCTTCGGGGAGCCTGAAAGTGGCCGGTGACCTGCCCAAAAGCCCGTCGAGATCATTACGTCGCCATTACGTGATCACTGTCATGGAGCTGCTTTCAACGACTTCCGGCTGCACACACGCGAAGACCCCGCACTCAGCGTCTCCGCTGATGACGGGGTCTTCGGGCACCTCATACAGGGTGCCCCCGGCAGGATTCGAACCTGCGCACACGGCTCCGGAGGCCGTTGCTCTATCCCCTGAGCTACGGGGGCGTGTCGGGCGCGTTGCGCGGCGACGGGTAGAACCCTACCAGCTTGTTCGGGGTGTTCATGAACGGTTTTCGTGGGGGTGGAGGTCGCCCGGACGGGGGTGGAAGTGGGGAAAACCCGGACGCGGTGGCCGGTCCGGACCTACTCTCGACTTGTGCCAGGCGCCTCGGGCCGGGTGCTTGTTGTCGACGACAACAAGGTCATCCGGCAGTTGATCAGGGTCAATCTCGAGCTGGAGGGTCTCGAGGTCGTGACCGCGGCCGACGGTGCCGAGTGTCTGGATGTCGTTCATCAGGTGAGGCCCGATGTGGTCACCCTGGATGTCGTCATGCCGCGGCTTGACGGGCTGCGCACCGCCGCCCGGCTGCGTGCCGATCCACGGACCCGTGATCTGCCGCTCGCCATCATCAGCGCATGTACGCAGTACGAGATCGAAAGCGGCCTTGACGTCGGCGTCGACGCCTTCCTCGCCAAGCCCTTCGAGCCCGCCGAACTCGTAGCGCTCGTACGGCAGTTGGTCGAGCGGAAGCGGAGCGGGCGAGGGCAGGGGGAGGGTGGGACCCTGTTCGGGCACGTCCTCGGTGTGGGGGAGACCGAGCGGGCCGGGCGGGCCGGCGGCTGATCGCGGAGACGGTAACCCGCTGTGCCTGACTCCCGCCCCGCACTTCCCCCGTACGCACCCCCACTCCGGTCCACATCCCGGACCCTCCCCCAAACCGGCTCGCATACCCACCCCCCTCCTCCCATACGCTTGTCCCGTGACCCCCGTCGAGCTCTCACGTACCGTGCTGCGCGCGGTGCGTCGTGCTGTCGATGAGGGGGAGCTGAGGGTGACCGTGCCGGAGCGGGCGGTCGTGACGGCGCCCGGTCCTGGTGGTCGTGGTGACTACGCCACCAACATCGCGCTGCAACTGGCCCGCCCGGCCGGGCAGCCGCCCCTGCGGGTCGCCGAGATCCTCCGGCCGTACCTCATCGACACGGCCGCCATCAGCGATGTTTTCGTCACCGGGCCCGGATTCCTCAACGTCAGCTTGCAGGGCACCGCATCCTTGGCGCTCGTCGACGAGATCCTGCGGCGCGGTAAGCGGTATGGGTACGTGGAGGGGGAGCGGGGAGCAGCCGACCCGGGGGCCCTCCTGCACCTGCACGCCCCCCACGAAGTCCGCGCCCTCGTCGTCATGGACGCCACCGCCCGCATCCTCCGCTCGCAGGGCGCCTCCGTCCGCACGGTATGCGAGAGCCGCCCCGACCCCGAGTGGGCCGACATCCTCGGCGTACGCGTCGACGCCCTCGGCATCTCCGAAGCGCCTGCCTTCGCCGTACGCCCGGCCCCCGCCCCCACCAACCCCCTCCCACTCGGCCGCGACGCCGCCCGTTGGGCGCTGCTCCACCCCGCCGCCCACGACCGGCCCCGGATCACCGACGAGCATCTCGTCCAGCGCGAGGACAACCCCCTCTTCCGTGTCCGTTATGCGTACGCCCGCACCAGGGCCCTCAGCCGTAACGCCGCCGATCTCGGGTTCACCGCCGAACCCGGGCCGACCCTCGACGGCGCCCCTCCCTTCGGCGCCCCCCTCCTTGCGGCCCTCGCGGACCACCCCCGCATCCTCGCCGCGGCCGCCGATCACCGCGCCCCCGACCGTCTCGCCCGGCACCTCGTCACCGTCGCCGATGCCGTTCTCGCCTTTGTGCCCACCGTGCTGCCGGTAGGCGAGGAGAAACCCTCGGCCGCCCATCGTGCCCGGCTCGCGCTTGCCGAAGCGGCCGGGGCGGTGCTGGCCGGCGGCCTCTCCCTGCTCGGTATCGACGCACCCGACCACCTCTGACACTCAGGCAGCTCCCATGCCTCCGATACCTCTGAAAGAACACGCGAAATGAGCCGTTCCGCACATCCCGCCGGGCCCCGTCACGCCGACGTGCTCCCCGAGGGCCACTACTCCGCGCCGCCCACCGACCTCAACGCCCTGGACTCGAAGGTGTGGGCGCAGACCGTCGGGCGTGACGCCGACGGCGTCGTCACCGTCGGGGGTGTCGACGTGAAGACCCTCGCCGAAGAGCACGGCACCCCCGCCTACGTCCTCGACGAGGCCGATTTCCGGGCGCGGGCGCGTGCCTGGCGCAGTGCCTTCGGGGCCGACGCCGACGTCTTCTACGCGGGCAAGGCGTTCCTGTCCCGGGCGATCGTGCGCTGGCTGCACGAGGAGGGGCTCAACCTCGACGTCTGCTCCGGCGGCGAGCTCGCCACCGCGCTCTCCGCCGGCATGCCCGCCGAGCGCATCGCCTTCCACGGCAACAACAAGTCCACCGACGAGATCCGACGGTCCGTGGAAGCCGGCGTCGGACGTATCGTCCTCGACTCCTTCCAGGAGATCGTCCGCGTCGCCCATGTCGCCCAGGAACTCGGCAAGCGGCAGCGCGTGCAGATCCGTATCACGGTCGGCGTCGAAGCACACACGCACGAGTTCATCGCCACCGCCCACGAGGACCAGAAGTTCGGCATTCCGCTCGCCGGCGGTCAGGCCGCCGAGGCCGTCCGGCGCGCCCTTCAGCTCGACGGGCTCGAACTCATCGGGATCCACTCGCACATCGGGTCGCAGATCTTCGACATGTCCGGGTTCGAGGTCGCCGCGCACCGCGTCGTCGGGCTGCTCAAGGACATCCGTGACGAGCACGGTGTCGAGCTGCCCGAGATCGACCTGGGCGGCGGGCTCGGTATCGCGTACACGAGTGACGACGATCCCCGTGAGCCGCACGAGATCGCCAAGGCCCTTACCGAGATCGTCACCCGCGAGTGCGAGGGCGCCAAGCTGCGTACGCCCCGCATCTCCGTCGAGCCCGGGCGCGCCATCGTCGGGCCCACCGCCTTCACGCTCTACGAGGTCGGCACCATCAAGCCCCTGGACGGGCTGCGGACCTACGTCTCCGTCGACGGCGGCATGTCCGACAACATCCGCACGGCCCTGTACGACGCCGAGTACAGCGTCGCCCTGGTCTCCCGCACGAGCGACGCCGAGCCCATGCTCGCCCGCGTCGTCGGCAAGCACTGCGAGAGCGGCGACATCGTCGTGAAGGACGCGTTCCTGCCGTCCGACCTGGCACCGGGTGACCTGATCGCGGTGCCGGCGACCGGCGCGTACTGCCGTTCCATGGCCAGCAACTACAACCACGTGCTCCGCCCGCCCGTCGTCGCCGTGAACGACGGCGAGGCCCGGGTGATCGTCCGCCGCGAGACGGAGGAGGACCTCCTGCGTCTCGACGTCGGCTGATCGGCAGAACCGTAGAACCGTAGAACGGCACAGCCGCCGGGACGGAAGATCTCCTGTCATCCGGCCCCGCGAAAATGAAATAGACGTCTCACGATCCGGACTATGGATAGAAACTCCAGTCCGGTGAGTGAGACTGGTCCAACCGAAGACGGTATGAGGAAACGAGGTCGGATGATGCGTACGCGTCCGCTGAAGGTGGCGCTGCTGGGCTGTGGAGTGGTCGGCTCAGAGGTGGCGCGCATCATGACGACGCACGCCACCGACCTCGCCGCCCGTATCGGAGCCCCGGTGGAGCTTGCGGGTGTCGCGGTCCGCCGTCCCGACAGGGTCAGGGAGGGCATCGATCCCGCCCTCGTCACCACCGACGCCACCGCCCTCGTGAAGCGCGGAGACATCGACGTCGTCGTCGAGGTCATCGGCGGTATCGAGCCTGCCCGTTCGCTCATCACCACGGCCTTCGAGTACGGCGCCTCCGTCGTCTCCGCCAACAAGGCCCTCCTCGCCCAGGACGGGGCCGCGCTGCACGCGGCGGCCGAGGACCACGACGCCGACCTCTACTACGAGGCCGCCGTCGCCGGTGCCATCCCGCTGATCCGCCCGCTGCGCGAATCCCTCGCCGGCGACAAGGTCAACCGCGTGCTCGGGATCGTCAACGGCACGACCAACTTCATCCTCGACAAGATGGACTCCACGGGCGCCGGCTACCAGGAGGCCCTCGACGAGGCCACCGCCCTGGGATACGCCGAGGCCGACCCGACCGCCGACGTCGAGGGCTTCGACGCCGCCGCCAAGGCCGCCATCCTCGCCGGAATCGCCTTCCACACGCGCGTGCGTCTCGACGACGTACACCGCGAGGGCATGACCGAGGTCACCGCCGCCGACTTCGCCGCGGCCAAGCGGATCGGCTGCACCATCAAGCTGCTCGCCATCTGCGAGCGGGCCGCGGACGGTGGTTCCGTCACCGCGCGCGTGCACCCCGCGATGATTCCGCTGACCCACCCGCTCGCCTCCGTGCGCGGCGCGTACAACGCCGTGTTCGTCGAGTCGGACGCCGCCGGGCAGCTGATGTTCTACGGCCCCGGCGCCGGCGGTTCCCCGACCGCCTCCGCCGTCCTCGGCGACCTCGTCGCCGTCTGTCGCAACCGGCTCAACGGCGCCACCGGGCCCGGCGAGTCGGCGTATGCCGCACTGCCCGTGTCGCCCATGGGCGATGTCGTCACGCGCTACCACATCAGCCTTGACGTCGCCGATAAACCGGGTGTTCTCGCCCAGGTGGCCACCGTGTTCGCCGAGCACGGGGTGTCGATCGATACGGTGCGGCAGCAGGGGCGGCAAGAAGGAGACGGCGAGGCCTCTCTCGTCGTCGTCACCCATCGTGCGTCCGACGCCGCCCTCGGCGGGACCGTCGAGGCGTTGCGCAAGCTCGACACCGTGCGGGGTGTCGCCAGCATCATGCGGGTTGAAGGAGAGTAACCAGCAATGACCCACCAGTGGCGCGGAATCATCGAGGAGTACCGGGACCGGCTTCCGGTGTCCGACAGCACGGAGGTCGTCTCCCTCCGCGAGGGCGGAACGCCCCTCGTGCCCGCGCAGGTGCTCTCCGAGCGCACGGGCTGCGAGGTCCACCTCAAGGTGGAGGGCGCGAACCCCACCGGGTCCTTCAAGGACCGCGGTATGACCATGGCCATCACCAAGGCCAAGGAGGAGGGCGCGAAGGCGGTCATCTGCGCCTCCACCGGCAACACGTCGGCCTCCGCGGCCGCCTACGCCGTACGGGCGGGCATGGTGTCGGCCGTCCTCGTCCCGCAGGGCAAGATCGCGCTCGGCAAGATGGGCCAGGCCCTGGTGCACGGCGCGAAGATCCTCCAGGTCGACGGCAACTTCGACGACTGCTTGACGCTCGCTCGAGCGCTGAGCGAGAACTACCCGGTGGCGCTGGTCAATTCGGTCAACCCGGTGCGGATCGAGGGCCAGAAGACGGCCGCGTTCGAGATCGTGGACATGTTGGGCGACGCCCCCGACATCCACGTCCTGCCGGTGGGCAACGCGGGCAACATCACCGCGTACTGGAAGGGCTACAAGGAGTACGCCGCCGACGGAGTCTCGAAGCGGACCCCGCGCATGTGGGGTTTCCAGGCCTCCGGTTCCGCGCCCATCGTGCGCGGCGAAGTGGTCAAGGACCCGTCGACCATCGCGACCGCGATCCGTATCGGCAACCCCGCGTCCTGGCAGTTCGCCCTGGCCGCGCGGGACGAGTCGGGCGGCTTCATCGACGAGGTGACGGACCGTGAAATCCTGCGCGCCTACCGGCTGTTGGCCGCCCAGGAGGGCGTTTTCGTCGAGCCCGCGTCCGCCGCGTCGGTGGCCGGTCTGCTGAAGGCCGCCGAGCAGGGCAAGGTCGACCCGGGCCAGCGGATCGTCTGCACGGTCACCGGCAACGGTCTGAAGGACCCCGACTGGGCCGTCGCCGGCGCCCCGCAGCCGGTCACCGTTCCGGTCGACGCGGCGACCGCGGCCGAGCGCCTCGGTCTCGCCTGATCGCGAGCTTGATCACGACCCTGATCACGAGCCTCAACACTCGCCTGATCAGCGGCCCGAAGGGGGAACCCGACAGGGGGTGCACAAGGGGCTTACGACACGCATCGTGCGCCTCCTGTGCGCCCTATGCCGCCACAGAACCTTCCTTCGATAGGCTGTACCGAACCCGCCCGCCGCATATGCCTGCCACCGGCACGGTGCCGCGCCGTCTCCGTGGCCCGACAACGGCGTCGGAAGCGTTCGGCCGCCAGGCCGGGAGCAGCCCGCAGGGTTCCTCGTACGTCATCGAATGTCTTCGACAAACACGAATCACGCAGCTCAAGGAGAGTCATCGAGCGATGGCCGGTCCAGCCTTCCGCGCCGCCGCCGTCAGGGTGCGCGTCCCCGCCACCAGCGCCAACCTCGGCCCGGGCTTCGACGCCTTCGGCCTGTCGCTGGGGCTCTACGACGACGTCGTCGTCCGGGTGGCCGACTCCGGGCTGCACATCGACATCGCGGGTGAGGGCGGTGAGACGCTCCCACGTGACGAAAACCACCTTCTCGTACGGTCGCTGCGCACCGCCTTCGATCTGCTCGGCGGCCAGCCGCGCGGACTTGAGATCGTCTGCGCCAACCGCATTCCGCACGGCCGCGGCCTCGGCTCCTCGTCGGCAGCCATCTGCGCCGGTATCGTCGCCGCGCGCGCCGTGACCATAGGCGGGGACTCCAAGCTCGACGACCCGGCCCTGCTGGAACTCGCCACCGAGATCGAGGGTCACCCCGACAACGTGGCCGCCTGTCTGCTCGGCGGATTCACGCTCTCCTGGCTGGAGGCGGGTTCCGCGCGTGCGATCAGGATGGAACCAGCCGATTCCATCGTTCCGGTGGTTTTCGTGCCCGGTAAGCCAGTGCTCACCGAGACCGCGCGCGGCCTCCTCCCGCGCTCCGTGCCGCACGTCGACGCCGCCACCAACGCGGGCCGGGCGGCCCTGCTCGTCGAGGCCCTCACCAGGCGCCCCGAGCTGCTGCTGCCCGCCACCGAGGACCGTCTCCACCAGGAGTACCGCGCACCGGCCATGCCGGAGAGCGCGGCGCTGGTGGAGCGGCTGAGGGCCGACGGGATCCCTGCGGTGATCTCCGGAGCGGGCCCCACCGTACTGGCGCTGGCCGATGACGACAGCGCCGACAAGGTCGCCGATCTGGCAGGCGAGGGCTGGGCCGCGAACCGGCTGGAGCTCGACGCCCAGGGAGCGAGCGTGCTGCCGCTTGCGACCTGACACACGGTTGCCGGATTTCGAGAGGGGGAATGTTTGTTGGATCCGGTAGTGTTAACCTCAAGTCTGCACCCGACCCCACCATGGCGAGGTGCTTTGTGTCCCCGTCCGGGACAGACATTCTTCCGGGAGCCTCCCAAGCCGCACTGTGTTTCGTACGTCGTACGCGGGCAGTACGCCGTACGCCGACATTGAGCGGTTGGCCGGGCACGCTCCGGAATCGGTGCGACCAAGCTTCGTGACACCGACACTCAGTGCCACGGCTCCGGGAAGCGCCATCACCCATTTCCTCCGCCTCTTTGGCGGACCACCGCCCCGGCACGGTCCACACAGCAAGGACCGAAGCCGGACAGCACAACCGGTCGCCGAGCCAGACAGGCCGACGTCCGCTCCAGGGAAGGACCCTTCGTGAGCGACACCACCGATCTGATGGGCGCACGTGTCGAGGAGACCGCTGCCGCGCCCGCCACGGACGCCTCCGCGCCTGCCACCGGTGCAGGCTCCCGGCGGCGCCGCGGTACCGGCCTCGAGGGCATGGTGCTGGCCGAGTTGCAGCAGGTCGCATCCGGCCTCGGCATCAAGGGCACCGCGCGTATGCGCAAGAGCCAGCTGATCGAGGTCATCAAGGAGGCGCAGGCGGGTGGGGGTGCCCCGGCCAAGTCCGCCGAGGCAGCCACTGAGACCAAGCCCAAGCGCCGCGCCACCTCGAAGGCGCGTACCGGCGAGGAGTCCGCTCCCGCCGAGAAGGCCGAGAAGAAGGCCCAGGCTCCGGCCGAGCAGGCCGTGGCCCAGCAGCAGATCGAGATTCCCGGCCAGCCGGCCGGTGGCCCCGCTCGCACGAGCGAAGCCGAGCGTGGGGGAGACGATGCGCCCGAGCGCCGTCGTCGCCGCGCCACCGCCGAGGCGGGCAGCCCCGAGACGGTCACCGCCGAGGCGAAGAGCGAGCCCAAGGCCGAGACGCCCGCCCCGCAGGCGCAGGGCGACGCCAAGTCCGACGCCGACGGTGGCGAGGGCCGCCGCCGCGACCGCCGGGACCGCGGCCGTGACCGCGACCGCCGCGGCAAGGGCGACGACCAGCAGGGCCAGGGCGGCCAGCGGCAGCAGGGCCAGCAGCAGAGCGGCGGCCGTCAGGACCGCCAGCAGCAGCGGGACCAGCGGGACCAGCGCGACCAGCGCGACCAGCGGGACAACGGCCCGCAGGACGACGACGACTTCGAGGGTGGCCGGCGTGGCCGTCGCGGCCGCTACCGCGACCGGCGTGGCCGGCGTGGCCGCGACGAAATGGGCCAGGAGCCGCAGCTCGCCGAGGACGACGTCCTGATCCCCGTCGCGGGCATCCTGGACATCCTCGACAACTACGCCTTCATCCGTACGTCGGGTTACCTGCCGGGTCCGAACGACGTGTACGTCTCCCTCGCCCAGGTCCGCAAGAACGGCCTGCGCAAGGGCGACCACGTCACCGGCGCGGTCCGTCAGCCCAAGGACGGCGAGCGCCGCGAGAAGTTCAACGCGCTGGTCCGTCTCGACTCCGTCAACGGCATGGCGCCCGAATCCGGGCGTGGCCGCCCGGAGTTCAACAAGCTGACGCCGCTGTACCCGCAGGACCGCCTCCGTCTGGAGACGGACCCGGGCATCCTCACCACCCGCATCATCGACCTCGTCGCGCCTATCGGTAAGGGCCAGCGCGGTCTGATCGTGGCCCCGCCGAAGACCGGCAAGACCATGATCATGCAGGCGATCGCCAACGCGATCACGCACAACAACCCCGAGTGCCACCTGATGGTCGTCCTGGTCGACGAGCGTCCGGAAGAGGTCACCGACATGCAGCGGTCGGTGAAGGGCGAGGTCATCTCCTCGACCTTCGACCGCCCCGCCGAGGACCACACCACGGTCGCCGAGCTCGCCATCGAGCGCGCCAAGCGCCTGGTCGAGCTGGGCCACGACGTGGTCGTGCTGCTCGACTCGATCACGCGTCTGGGCCGTGCGTACAACCTGGCCGCGCCCGCCTCCGGTCGCATCCTGTCCGGTGGTGTCGACTCGACCGCGCTGTACCCGCCGAAGCGCTTCTTCGGTGCGGCGCGGAACATCGAGGACGGTGGCTCGCTCACCATCCTGGCCACCGCGCTCGTCGACACCGGGTCCCGCATGGACGAGGTGATCTTCGAGGAGTTCAAGGGCACGGGTAACGCCGAGCTCAAGCTCGACCGGAAGCTCGCCGACAAGCGCATCTTCCCGGCGGTGGACGTCGACGCGTCCGGCACGCGTAAGGAAGAGATCCTGCTCGCCCCCGACGAGCTCGCCATCGTCTGGAAGCTGCGCCGGGTGCTGCACGCCCTCGACCAGCAGCAGGCGGTCGAACTGCTCCTCGACAAGATGAAGCAGACGAAGTCGAACGCCGAGTTCCTGATGCAGATCCAGAAGACGACGCCGACGCCTGGCAACGGAGACTGAGCCAAACGAGTCACACAGGCCGCCCCCCGTCACATGAGTGACGGGGGGCGGCCTTTTGGCGCAGAGAGGGAGGGGCGCATCGAGTGCCTCTTCCAAGCTCACGTCCTATGGGGGGACTTCCTTGCCCACACCCTTGTCCGGAAGCGGCCGTCGCAGACGTCGTATACGTATCGCCCTTCCCGTCGCGGCCGCCGGTGTGGCCGCCGCCGTTGCCACCGCTCTGCTGACCTCGACGGCCGGGGCGGCCACCGCGCTGCCGACGCCGACCGTCAAGCCCGCCACCACCTCGACCTCGCTCGCCGAGCTGGAGAAGCGTGTCGCGGGCGCGCTCGCCGGTGACGACACCGCGGGCCGGACGACCAGCAAGTCGTCCCTCAGCGCGAGCACCGGCAGCGGAACCGTCGACGCGAAGGTCATCGGCGGCACGACGACCAGCATCACCTCAGCGCCGTGGATGGCGCAGCTCTGGTACTACGACGACAAGGGCACCGCCAGTGAGGCCGACGACCTCGGCTTCTTCTGCGGCGGGGCCGTCGTCGCGCCGACGAAGATCCTCACGGCGGCGCACTGCGTCAAGAACTACAACTGGAAGGCGTACGGCGCCGTCGTCACCGGCACCGCACAGCTGCCCACCACCGACAGCGCCGGCAACACCGACCTGCACGGCGGCACCGTCAGCGCCGCCTGGCGGCAGTGGAACCACCCGTCGTACAACGCGACGACGATCGACAACGACATCGCCGTCATCACGCTGCCGGCCGCGGTCAAGGCCACGCCGATCCGCATGACGACCTCCGGTGACACGGCCTCGTACGCCTCCGGCACCAGCGCCAAGGTCTACGGCTGGGGCCGTACCAGCTCCACCAGCGAGGACATCTCCGAGACGCTGAAGACGGCCACGCTGCCCATCAAGGCCGACAGCACCTGCGCCGGCTACTACGGCTCCGACTTCGTCAAGGGCCACATGGTCTGCGCGGGCAACTCCGCCACCGGCAGCGACACCGGCACCACCTCCGCCTGCAACGGCGACTCCGGTGGCCCGCTGGTGGTGAACAACCGCATCGTCGGCGTCGTCTCCTGGGGCGTGACGAACTGCGTGGCCGAGGGCGCGTACAGCGTCTTCTCGAAGGTCAGCAGCTACGTCGGCGCCGCCTACCCGCGCGTCGACGACAGCAACCTCAGCGGCGACCACAAGGCCGACCTGTGGGTGCGCAACTCGTCCACCAGGACCGGCTATGAGAAGGACTCCACCGGCTCGGCGTTCGGCGCCCGCCAGTCCTGGGGCAACTGGACCGGCGTCAACGTCGTCCTCCAGACCGACCTCAACCGGGACGGCTACGAGGACCTCGTGTACCGCGTCGCGAGCACCGGCGACGTCTACTGGACGCACTATGTGCAGGCCAGCGGCACCTGGGCGACCAAGCAGATCGCCGACAACTGGAAGACCCGCACCCGCATCGTCGTCCCCGGTGATGTCACCGGCGACTACCTGCCCGACCTGCTCTCGGTGGACTCGGCCGGCGTGCTGTGGATCTACCCGGGCAAGGGCAACGGCACCTTCGCCGCCCGGGTGAAGGTCGGCTCCGGCTGGAACCAGTACAACTTCCTGCGCGGACAGGGCGACTTCACCGGCGACGGCAAGACGGACCTGATCGCGCGCGGCAAGAGCAACAGCTACGTGTACCTGTACAAGGGGACCGGCAAGTCCGGCACGGGCGCCTTCTCCAGCCGGGTCAAGGTCCGCACCTGGAGCGGCTACAACGCCTTCGACGCGGTCGGTGACGTCAACGGCGACGGCAAGGCCGACTTCCTGGCCCGCACACCCGGCGGCAAGCTCTATCTCTACAAGGGAACCGGCAAGGCGACCACCGAGATCTTTGCCACACCGGTCTCGGTCGGGACGGACTTCAAGCAGTACGACGTCTTCGGCTGAAACAGCAGGTGAACGGGGCGTGTCCAGCCCCTGCCGGTCACACTCTGTGCCCACCGCACCACGCGGTGGGCACAGTGCGTTGTGCAACCCTTTCCCGGGTTTCCCCGTCTGACCGGTCGGAGCGAAGATGGAGCGATACATGTCGCTTCGACCGGGCCTGACCCTGAACGCGCGGGGTAACCGACCCGTCAAGAACCGAGGAGCACATGTCCGCCGAGAGCACACCGGAGCCCGGTATACCGGGTGGCACCGGCAGCACGGGCCCGCGCCACAGCGCCAAGGGCCGCCGCCGCAAGCCCCGTGGCAACCGCCGCAAGGGACTGCTCGTCACGGCCTGGGTGGCCGGGGGCATCCTGGTGCTGGGCGGCACGGGCGCCGGTTACGTGTACTTCAAGCTCAACGGCAACCTCAAGAGCGTCGACATCGACCAGGCCCTCGGCACCGACCGGCCCACCAAGGCCGACAACGGCTCCGAGAACATCCTGGTCCTGGGCTCCGACACCCGCTCCGGCAGCAACCAGAAGCTCGGCGGCGGTGCCGACGACGGCAGCGCCCGCTCCGACACCGCGATGATCGTGCACGTCTACAAGGGCCACAAGAAGGCCAGCGTGGTGTCCATCCCCCGCGACACCCTCATCGACCGCCCCGAGTGCACCGAGACCGACGGCGACACCCACGACGCCGCGACCGACGTCATGTTCAACTCGGCGTACACCACCGGCGGGGCGGCCTGCGCGGTGAAGACCGTCGAGTCGATCACCGACCTCCGCATGGACCACTACCTCGAGGTCGACTTCAGCGGCTTCCAGAAGCTCATCGACGAGCTCGGCGGCGTCAAGGTCACCACCAGCCAGGCCATCAACGACCCCGAGAGCCACCTGGAGCTGACGGCCGGCACCCACAAACTCACCGGCGAGCAGGCACTCGGCCTGGTCCGCACCCGGCACGGCGTCGGCGACGGCTCCGACCTCGGCCGCATCCAGCTCCAGCAGGCCTTCATCAAGGCGTTGGTCGAGCAGATCAAGGACGTCGGCGTCTTCACCAACCCGAAGAAGCTGTACGACCTCGCCGACACCGCCACCAAGGCCGTCACCACCGACTCCGACCTGGGCTCGGTGAACTCCCTCATGTCCTTCGCGAACGGCCTCAAGGGCATCGGCCCGAAGCACATGAACATGGTCACGATGCCGGTGCAGTACGACCCGGCCGACGCCAACCGCGTCCTCGTCGACGACACCAAGGCCCGGCAGGTGTGGACGGCCTTGAAGAACGACAAGCCGATCCCGAAGTCGGCGACGACGGGCACGGCAACGGGTCAGGCCAACGGTGTGGTGACGTCGTAGCGCTCTGCCGGGAATAGATCACCATGACCCCTCGTTTTGGGGGATGGCCCCAGTCCTGGCAGACTGGTACGTCGGCCCCGGTTCACGCCCCCGCATCCCGCGGAAGCGACCCGGCGCCCTCCCGAAACTAGGAGACCCCCTTGAAGCGCGACATCCACCCCGAGTACGTCGAGACGCAGGTCAGCTGCACCTGTGGCGCGTCGTTCACCACCCGCAGCACGATCTCCAGCGGCACCGTCCGTGCCGAGGTCTGCTCCGAGTGCCACCCGTTCTACACGGGCAAGCAGAAGATCCTCGACACCGGTGGCCGTGTGGCCCGCTTCGAGGCCCGCTTCGGCAAGGCTGCCGGCTCCAAGAAGTAGCGAGCCCCATTTCGCCGGTCCACGGCCGCGCCCTTCCTTCGGCGCGCCGGGACCGGCGTTTTTGGTCGCCCGCCCTTCCCTTCGTACGCAATTCAGGAGCCCCAAGATGTTCGAGGCCGTCGAGGAACTGGTCGCAGAGCACGCCGACCTGGAGACGAGGCTCGCCGACCCGTCGGTCCACGCCGACCAGGCCAACGCGCGCAAGCTGAACAAGCGCTACGCCGAGCTCACCCCGATCGTCGCCACGTACCGCTCCTGGAAGCAGATGGGCGACGACATCGAGACGGCCCGTGAACTCGGCGCCGACGACCCGGAGTTCGCCGCCGAGGTCAAGGAGCTGGAGAAGCAGCGCGAGGAACTGACGGAGAAGCTGCGGCTCCTCCTCGTCCCGCGTGACCCCAGCGACGACAAGGACGTGATCCTCGAGATCAAGGCGGGCGCGGGCGGCGACGAGTCGGCCCTGTTCGCCGGGGACCTGCTGCGCATGTACCTGCGGTACGCGGAACGCATCGGCTGGAAGACCGAGATCATCGACGCCACCGAGTCCGAACTGGGCGGCTACAAGGACGTCCAGGTCGCCGTGAAGACCAAGGGCGGCCAGGGCGCCACCGAGCCCGGCCAGGGTGTCTGGGCGCGGCTGAAGTACGAGGGCGGGGTGCACCGTGTGCAGCGCGTGCCCGCCACCGAGTCCCAGGGCCGTATCCACACCTCGGCCGCCGGTGTCCTGGTGACGCCCGAGGCCGAGGAGGTCGACGTCGAGATCAACCCGAACGACCTCCGCATCGACGTCTACCGCTCCTCCGGCCCCGGCGGCCAGTCCGTCAACACGACCGACTCCGCGGTGCGCATCACGCACATTCCGACCGGAGTGGTCGCCTCCTGCCAGAACGAGAAGAGCCAGCTTCAGAACAAGGAGCAGGCACTGCGTATCCTGCGCTCCAGGCTGCTCGCCGCGGCGCAGGAGGAGGCGGAGAAGGAGGCCGCCGACGCCCGCCGCAGCCAGGTCCGCACCGTCGACCGCTCCGAGAAGATCCGTACGTACAACTTCCCGGAGAATCGTCTCTCGGACCACCGCGTCGGCTTCAAGGCCTACAACCTGGACCAGGTCCTGGACGGCGACCTCGACGCGGTGATCCAGGCCTGCGTCGACGCGGACTCGGCCGCCAAGCTCGCAGCCGCGTAAGGACGTACGAGAAAGACCAGTACCGGAGGACATGCGTGCAGCCATCATTTGGGGGGCGACCCTCAAGTCCCCGCAGCGTGCTGCTCGCTGAGGTAGCTCAGGCCACCCAGCGGCTGGCCGACGCCGGCGTGCCCTCGCCGCGCAACGACGCGGAGGAGCTCGCCGCGTTCGTGCACGGCGTGAAGCGGGGGGAGCTGCACTCCGTGAAGGACGCCGACTTCGACGCCCGGTACTGGGAGGTCATCGCCCGCCGCGAGGCCCGCGAACCGCTCCAGCACATCACCGGCCGCGCCTTCTTCCGGTATCTGGAACTCCAGGTCGGTCCGGGGGTGTTCGTCCCGCGCCCCGAGACCGAGTCGGTGGTCGGCTGGGCCATAGACGCAGTGCGGGCGATGGATGTCGTGGAGCCGCTCATCGTCGACCTGTGCACCGGCTCCGGCGCCATCGCGCTCGCCCTCGCCCAGGAGGTCCCGCGCTCCCGTGTGCACGCCGTGGAGCTGTCCGAGGACGCGCTCCAGTGGACCCGCAAGAACATGCAGGGGTCCAGGGTCGACCTGCGCCAGGGCGACGCCCTGACCGCCTTCACGGACCTCGACGGCCAGGTCGACCTGGTCATCTCCAACCCGCCGTACATCCCGCTCACCGAATGGGAGTACGTCGCTCCCGAGGCGCGGGACTACGATCCCGAACTCGCCCTGTTCTCAGGGGAGGACGGCCTGGACCTGATCCGGGGCATCGAGCGCACGGCCCACCGTCTGCTGCGTCCCGGTGGCGTCGTCGTCATCGAGCACGCGGACACCCAGGGCGGCCAGGTGCCGTGGATCTTCACCGAGGAGCGGGGCTGGGCCGACGCGGCCGACCACCCCGACCTCAACAACCGCCCCCGGTTCGCGACCGCCCGCAAGGCGATGCCGTGACCACCCCCCAGACTGTTGTCCCGAAGTACGTGAAGCACGTGTACGAGGAGGCCCGCTAGATATGGCACGGCGATACGACACCAACGACGCGACGGACCGTACGACCGGTCTGCGCGAAGCCGCGTCCGCCGTCCGCCGTGGCGAGCTAGTGGTCCTCCCCACCGACACGGTGTACGGCATCGGCGCCGACGCGTTCACCTCGGAAGCCGTCAACGACCTGCTCGAGGCCAAGGGGCGGGGCCGCAACATGCCCACCCCTGTCCTCATCGGCTCCCCGAACACCCTGCACGGCCTCGTCACGGACTTCTCCGAGATGGCCTGGGAGCTGGTCGACGCCTTCTGGCCGGGCGCGCTGACGCTGGTAGCCAAGCACCAGCCGTCCCTCCAGTGGGACCTCGGGGACACCCGGGGCACGGTCGCCGTACGCATGCCGTTGCACCCGGTCGCCATCGAACTGCTCACCGAGGTCGGCCCGATGGCCGTCTCCTCGGCGAACCTCACCGGCCACCCGGCGCCGGAGGACTGTGACGCCGCGCAGGGCATGCTGGGCGACTCGGTCTCCGTCTACCTCGACGGCGGGCCCACGCCCGGCAACGTGCCCTCCTCCATCGTCGACGTCACCCGCGAGGTGCCGCTGCTCCTGCGTGCGGGCGCCCTCTCGGCCGAGGAGCTGCGAAAGGTCGTACCCGACCTCGAGGTGGCCAATTGACAGCCCCTGACGCGGGGCGTGGCATATGGAACGGGGAAGAGACGGGGACCTTCGGGCTTCCACTGGACAGCTTCCGCATCCTCCACGTCAGCACCGGCAACGTGTGCCGCTCGCCGATCACCGAGCGGCTGACCCGTCATGCCCTGGCGGACCGGCTCGGCGATCCGCTGTGGGGCGGGCTGATCGTGGAGAGCGCGGGCACCTGGGGCCATGAGGGCGCGCCCATGGAGGCCAACGCGGAAGCGGTCCTGGCCGACTTCGGGGCGGACCCCTCCGGCTTCGTCGGCCGGGAACTGCTCGACGACCATGTGATCCGCGCCGACCTGGTCCTGACGGCAACCCGGGACCATCGCGCCCAGGTCATCTCCATGGGCCACTCCGCCGGGCTGCGCACCTTCACCCTGAAGGAGTTCACCCGTCTGGTGAAGGCGATCGACCCGGCGACCCTGCCTCCCCTGGAGGACGGGATGGTCGCCCGTGCACGGGCGTTGGTACGAGCCGCGGCAGCTCTACGCGGGTGGCTCCTGGCCCCCACGGCCGAGGCGGACGAGGTCTACGACCCGTACGGCGCCCCACTGACGTTCTTCCGGTCGATCGGGGACGAGATAAATCAGGCGCTGGATCCGGTGGTGACCGCCTTGACCGGGGTTCCTGCGCGGACGTGACGCGAGGTCACAGCTCTCACTGGCGTACCCGCCAGGATGTGACAACCGAGCGCCTCCGGGGTCCCGGGCCTACATTGGTGCTACGTCACCGTCGACGCCCCGGAGCCCATCATGACGGTCACCCCTACCCAAGAGGTCGATGTCCTGCGCCGTCAGGACCCCGAGCTGGCCGGGATTCTGCTCGGGGAGCTGGAGCGGCAGTCGACGACGTTGCAGTTGATCGCCGCCGAGAACTTCACGTCGGCGGCGGTGCTGGCCGCGCTCGGGTCGCCGCTCGCCAACAAGTACGCGGAGGGCTATCCGGGGGCCCGGCACCACGGGGGCTGCGAGATCGTCGATGTCGCCGAGCGGATCGCCGTGGACCGGGCCAAGGCGCTGTTCGGTGCGGAGCACGCCAACGTGCAGTCCCACTCGGGGTCCTCGGCCGTTCTCGCCGCGTACGCGGCCCTGCTGCGGCCCGGCGACACGGTCCTCGCGCTGGGCCTGCCGCACGGCGGCCATCTCACGCACGGCTCGCCCGCGAACTTCTCCGGCCGCTGGTTCGACTTCGTCGGCTACGGGGTGGACGCGGAGACCGGCCTCATCGACTACGACCAGGTGCGGGCCATGGCCCGTGCGCACCGGCCCAAGGCGATCGTGTGCGGGTCGATCGCCTACCCGCGGCACATCGACTACGCCCTCTTCCGCGACGTCGCCGACGAGGTGGGCGCCTATCTGATCGCCGACGCCGCGCACCCGATCGGACTGGTCGCCGGGGGAGCGGCGCCCAGTCCGGTGCCGTATGCCGATGTCGTCTGCGCCACCACGCACAAGGTGCTGCGGGGCCCGCGCGGCGGCATGATCCTGTGCGGGCACGAGCTGGCCGAGCGGGTCGACCGGGCCGTGTTCCCCTTCACCCAGGGCGGCGCCCAGATGCACACCATCGCCGCCAAGGCGGTCGCCTTCGGCGAGGCGGCGACGCCCGCGTTCACCGTGTACGCCCATCAGGTCGTCGCCAATGCGCGGGTCCTCGCGGCCGCGCTGGCCGACGAGGGGCTCGTCGTCACCACGGGCGGCACGGACACGCATCTCATCACCGCCGACCCGGTGCCGCTCGGCGTCGACGGACGGACCGCACGGGGCCGGCTCGCCGCCGCCGGGATGGTCCTGGACTGCTGTGCGCTGCCGCACGGCGACGCCCGGGGCCTGAGGCTGGGCACGGCGGCGGTGACCACCCAAGGCATGGGAGAAGAGGAGATGGGTCACATCGCCGCCCTGCTCGCGGGGGTGCTGCGCGGCGCGGTCGAGAACCAGCAGGCACGTGAAGAAGTGCGGGAGCTGGCCGGTAGATTTCCGCCGTATCCCGGCTGAGCGGGGGTACGCGCACCCGGGTGCACAGCCAGGCGTGCAACCATCGTCGCTACCCGGAAGTCCTCACACATATGCGTCGCGTATGAGACGGTCGCTAGGGTGTGGGGCTGAGATGGCCAGCGAGACCTGTGGGGAAGCCCGTGCGTGAATACCTGCTGACGCTCTGCATCACGGCCGCGGTGACGTACCTGCTGACAGGGCCGGTACGGAAGTTCGCGATCGTGGCCGGAGCGATGCCGGAGATCCGGGCACGTGACGTGCACCGGGAGCCCACTCCGCGGCTCGGCGGGATCGCGATGTTCTTCGGCCTGTGCGCGGGCTTGCTGGTCGCCGACCACCTGAGCAATCTCAGCGAGGTCTTCGAGAAGTCGAACGAGCCGCGGGCACTGCTCTCCGGCGCGGCCCTCATCTGGCTGATCGGCGTCCTGGACGACAAGTTCGAGATCGACGCCCTGATCAAGCTGGGCGGCCAGATGATCGCCGCCGGCGTCATGGTCATGCAGGGTCTGACGATCCTGTGGCTGCCCATCCCGGG
Source organism: Streptomyces sp. NPDC051963 (assembly GCF_044593495.1). NCBI lineage: Bacteria > Bacillati > Actinomycetota > Actinomycetes > Kitasatosporales > Streptomycetaceae > Streptomyces > Streptomyces sp. NPDC051963. Next base: position 335,017 of record NZ_JBIUCC010000007.1, read on the forward strand.
CGTCGGGACCGTGGCGCTCACCCAGTGGCAGGGCACCCTGCTGACGGTGGCGCTCGTCGTCATCACCATCAACGCGGTCAACTTCGTCGACGGACTCGACGGACTCGCGGCGGGCATGGTGTGCATCGCGTCCGCGGCCTTCTTCATGTACGCCTACCGCGTCTGGTACGGCTACGGCATCGAGGAAGCCGCCCCCGCAACGCTGTTCGCGACGATCCTGATCGGCATGTGCATCGGCTTCCTGCCGCACAACATGCACCCGGCGCGGATCTTCATGGGCGACTCCGGCTCCATGCTCATCGGCCTGGTGCTGGCGGCCTCGGCCATCTCCATCACCGGCCAGATCGACCCGGACAGGATGAACCTGTTCTCCGGTTCGGAGCGCGCCACCGTGCACCAGATGGTGCCCGCCTATATTCCGCTCCTGATGCCGCTGACCATCATCGCGATCCCGGCCGCAGACCTGGTCCTGGCCATCGTGCGCCGGACCTGGCGCGGCCAGTCGCCGTTCGCCGCCGACCGAGGGCATCTGCACCACCGGCTGCTGGAGATCGGGCACTCGCACAGCCGCGCGGTGCTGATCATGTACTTCTGGTCGGCGCTGATCGCGTTCGGTGCGCTCGCCTACTCGGTGAACTCGGCGTCGATGTGGATCGTGCTCGGCGTCGTCTTCCTCAGCGCCATCGGGCTGGCCCTGCTCCTGCTGCCGAGGTTCACCCCGCGCGCCCCGCGCTGGGCCGAGGCCTTCGTGCCGCCGCGCTACCGCCGCAGGGCGGTGGGGGAGCCGGAGCCGGTGCCGGCGGAGGCCGAGGTGGCCGTCCCGGTCGTCGAGGAGCCCCGCACTCCGGTCGCCGCCGGAGTAGCCCGGGTCAACGGAGTCAACGGCGCGACCGCTCTCGGCGCCCGTTCGCGCTTCCTGGATCGGCGCAAAGCCGGATCGTCGCGCTGACGCTCAAGGTAAGAATCTGACTAGAGCATTGCCAAGTCGTGGGGGAGCGAAGCGCCCCAATACCAGACAAAGCGGCGCTGTTTCTGCACAGACGCGCACTGTCACTCTCATGTGTGACACCGAGCACAGCATCTAGGTAAAGACCTCATCAAATAGTTTGTGATACGGTTCACGAGAACCCGGGGCAGAGCCGAAGGACCGTGGTGCGACGGTCCATTGGCGTGAGGATCACTCTCAACCCGGGGCTACGCTCGTCCATGACGACACCCCTGCCCCCCTGCGAAAGCGGAGTTGCCGCCATGCCGTCCAATGACGTCCGGATCCTGCTCCAGGCTGCTGTGCCCACAGCTGCCGTCGGCGCTGTTGCCGCCGTCGTCAGTGCTGTGGTCGCCGGTGGCGACGGGGCGGTCGGGGCGGTCGTCGCGACGCTGGTGGTGATCCTCTTCATGGGGATCGGTCTCTACGTTCTGCAGCGCACTGCCAAATCGCTTCCGCACTTGTTCCAGGCGATGGGCCTGATGCTCTACGCGGCACAGATTCTTCTGCTGTTCATCTTCGTCGCCGCGTTCAAGAACACCACCCTGTTCGACCCCAAGGCCTTCGCTCTCACGCTCGTCGCCGGCACCCTCGCCTGGATCGCCGCGCAGACGCGTGCCCATATGAAGTCCAAGATTCTCTACGTCGAACCGGACTCGTCCGCCCCCAAGAACGGCGACAAGCCCGAAAAGACGGGGCACTCGTCGTGAGAGGTAGGGCCGGGATAAAGGCGCATGAGAGACCCTGCTATCGTCCGGTGCCAACTGCGGCATCGCGGGCGCGGGCATCTGAGCTGACGCCTGCTCACACGCAGGGCGTGATGCCCCACAGCCGCCCCCACATCCGTAACACCAGTCCCGTGCCGAACCGCGGCTGCATGCCGCGCCGACACAACGAGGTTGCCGTACCTATGCGCCACGACGAAGGAGCCCGCGGTGAGTGCTGACCCGACGCAGGTGCTCGCCTTCGAGACCGACTGCCACCTGTTCGACGGGTGTGGCTTCCCGGCTCCGGGCCTGCACTCGTTCCTGTTCGAGCCGCTCTTGGGTGACGCCGACGGCAACGGCATCTACTTCAACAAGCCGATGCTGCTGGCCCTTCTGGGCTCCATCATCGTGGTGGGCTTCTTCTGGGCCGCGTTCGCCAAGCCGAAGGTGGTCCCCGGCAAGCTCCAGATGGTTGCCGAGGCCGGCTACGACTTCGTACGCCGCGGCATCGTCTACGAGACGATCGGCAAGAAGGAGGGCGAGAAGTACGTTCCGCTCGCCGTCTCCCTGTTCTTCTTCATCTGGATGATGAACCTCTGGTCGATCGTTCCGGTCGCCGCATTCCCGGTGACGTCGATCATCGCCTACCCCGCGATCCTGGCCCTGATCGTCTACATCACCTGGGTCTCGCTCACGTTCAAGCGGCACGGTTTCGTCGGTGCCTTCAAGAACTTCACCGGCTACGACAAGTCGCTCGGCCCGGTGCTCCCGCTGGCCATGACCATCGAGTTCTTCTCGAACCTGCTGGTCCGCCCGTTCACGCACGCGGTGCGACTCTTCGCGAACATGTTCGCCGGTCACACGCTGCTGCTGCTGTTCACCATCGCCAGCTGGTACATGCTGAACGGCATCGGTATCGCCTACTCCGGCGTCTCGTTCGTGATGGTCATCGTGATGACCGCCTTCGAGCTCTTCATCCAGGCAGTTCAGGCGTACGTCTTCGTCCTCCTGACCTGCACCTTCATCCAGGGCGCGCTCGCCGAGCACCACTGAGCACCCCCGCTTCAGAACCCCAAAGTCGTCCGGTGGCCAACCCCCACCGGTCCGTAAAGAGAAGGAAGAACTGGCATGTCCAACCTTGCTGCTGTCACCGGTGACCTCGGTTCCGTCGGTTACGGTCTTGCGGCCATCGGCCCCGGCGTCGGCGTTGGCATCATCTTCGGTAACGGCACCCAGGCCCTTGCCCGCCAGCCCGAGGCGGCCGGCCTGATCCGCGCCAACCAGATCCTCGGCTTCGCCTTCTGTGAGGCGCTCGCCCTGATCGGTCTCGTCATGCCGTTCGTCTACTAAGACGAGCCCTGACCGAACCTGTCGACGAAAGGCACTGATGTGAACTCCGCCCTGGTTTTGCTGGCGGCTGAGGGTGAGAAGGAGAACCCCCTCATCCCGCCGTGGCCGGAAGTTGTCATCGGCCTCATCGCTTTCGTCATCGTCTTCGGCTTCCTCGCCAAGAAGCTCCTCCCGACCATCAACAAGGTTCTGGAAGAGCGTCGCGAGGCCATCGAGGGCGGTATCGAGAAGGCCGAGGCCGCGCAGACCGAGGCCCAGAGCGTCCTTGAGCAGTACAAGGCCCAGCTCGCCGAGGCCCGGCACGAGGCCGCGCGTCTGCGCCAGGAGGCGCAGGAGCAGGGCGCCACGCTCATCGCCGAGATGCGTGCGGAAGGCCAGCGGCAGCGTGAGGAGATCATCGCCGCCGGTCACGCGCAGATCGAGGCCGATCGCAAGGCCGCCTCGTCCGCGCTGCGCCAGGACGTCGGCAAGCTCGCCACCGACCTGGCCGGCAAGCTCGTCGGTGAGTCCCTCGAGGACCACGCCCGGCAGAGCCGTGTGATCGACCGCTTCCTCGACGAGCTCGACGAGAAGGCCGAGGCAGCCCGGTGACAGCGCTGCACGGAGCGAGCCGCGAGGCCCTGGCGGCCGCACGCGAGCGTCTCGACGCGCTGACGGACTCCACGTCCGTGGACGCCGGCTCGCTCGCCGACGAGCTGGCCTCCGTCACCGCGCTGCTCGACCGCGAGGTGTCGCTGCGTCGGGTCCTGACCGACCCGGCGCAGTCCGGTGAGGCCAAGGCCGACCTGGCCCAGCGCCTCATCGGCGGCCAGGTCAGCGGGGCCACCGCCGACCTGCTGTCCGGCATGGTGCGTTCCCGCTGGTCGCAGTCGCGCGACCTGGTGGACGCGCTGGAGCAGCTGGCCAACGTCGCCGACTACACCGCCGCGCAGAAGGCGGGCACGCTCGACGACGTCGAGGACGAGCTGTTCCGGTTCGGCCGGATCGTCTCCTCGAACACCGAGCTGCGCGCCGCGCTCACCAACCGGGCCGCGACGGTGTCCGCCAAGGGCGAGCTGCTGCGCAGCCTGCTCGGCGGCCGGTCCGCCGCGACCACCGAGCGTCTGGTGACGCGCCTTGTGACCCGTCCCCGGGGACGTAGCCTGGAAGCGGGACTGGAGTCCCTGTCCAAGCTCGCCGCCGAGCGCCGGGATCGCATGGTGGCCGTGGTCACCACGGCGGTACCGCTGAGCGACCCGCAGAAGCAGCGCCTGGGTGCCGCCCTGGCGAAGCTCTACGGCCGTCCGATGCACCTCAATCTGGACGTGGACCCCGAGGTCGTCGGCGGTATCCGGGTGCAGGTCGGTGACGAGGTCATCAACGGCTCGATCGCGGACCGCATCGAGGACGCCGGCCGCCGCATGGCGAGCTAGCAGCAAACTTCATAAGCAAAGCAGTACGTGTACCTACGGCCCGGTTGGGTCGTGCAGAGGATTCCTGGGGGTCGCCCCCAGACCCCCAAGTTGAAACTTCGGGCCCAACAAGGAGAGCAGGGAACCCAGATGGCGGAGCTCACGATCCGGCCGGAGGAGATCCGGGACGCGCTGGAGAACTTCGTCCAGTCGTACAAGCCGGACGCGGCCTCGCGCGAGGAGGTCGGTACGGTCACCCTTGCCGGCGACGGCATCGCGAAGGTCGAGGGTCTGCCCTCGGCCATGGCCAACGAACTGCTGAAGTTCGAGGACGGCACCCTCGGTCTCGCCCTCAACCTCGAGGAGCGCGAGATCGGCTGCGTCGTCCTCGGTGAGTTCAGCGGCATCGAGGAGGGTCAGCCGGTCTCCCGTACCGGCGAGGTCCTCTCCGTGGCCGTCGGCGAGGGCTACCTCGGCCGCGTCGTCGACCCGCTCGGCAACCCGATCGACGGCCTCGGCGAGATCGAGACGTCCGGCCGCCGCGCCCTCGAGCTTCAGGCTCCGGGCGTCATGGCCCGTAAGTCGGTGCACGAGCCGATGGAGACCGGCTACAAGGCCGTCGACACGATGACCCCGATCGGCCGCGGCCAGCGTCAGCTGATCATCGGTGACCGCCAGACCGGCAAGACCGCCCTGGCCGTCGACACGATCATCAACCAGCGCGACAACTGGCGCTCCGGCGACCCGAAGAAGCAGGTCCGCTGCATCTACGTCGCCATCGGCCAGAAGGGCTCGACCATCGCCTCCGTGCGTGGCGCCCTGGAAGAGGCCGGCGCGCTGGAGTACACGACCATCGTCGCCGCCCCGGCGTCCGACCCGGCCGGCTTCAAGTACCTGGCGCCGTACACCGGTTCGGCCATCGGCCAGCAGTGGATGTACGAGGGCAAGCACGTCCTCATCATCTTCGACGACCTCTCGAAGCAGGCCGACGCCTACCGCGCCGTGTCCCTGCTGCTGCGCCGCCCGCCGGGCCGTGAGGCCTACCCGGGTGACGTCTTCTACCTGCACTCCCGTCTGCTGGAGCGCTGCGCGAAGCTCTCCGACGAGATGGGCGCCGGTTCGATGACGGGTCTGCCGATCGTCGAGACCAAGGCCAACGACGTCTCGGCGTTCATCCCGACCAACGTCATCTCCATCACCGACGGCCAGTGCTTCCTGGAGTCGGACCTGTTCAACGCCGGTCAGCGCCCCGCGCTGAACGTCGGTATCTCCGTCTCCCGAGTCGGTGGTTCCGCACAGCACAAGGCGATGCGCCAGGTCTCCGGCCGTCTCCGCCTCGACCTCGCCCAGTACCGTGAGCTGGAGGCGTTCGCCGCCTTCGGTTCCGACCTGGACGCCGCGTCGAAGTCCCAGCTGGAGCGTGGTTCGCGTCTGGTCGAGCTGCTCAAGCAGGCTCAGTACCAGCCGATGGCCACCGAGGACCAGGTCGTCTCCATCTGGGCCGGCACCAACGGCAAGATGGACGAGGTGCCCGTCGCCGACATCCGCCGCTTCGAGAAGGAGCTGCTCGAGTACCTGCACCGCAAGGAGCAGGGCCTCATGACCTCCATCAAGGAGGGCGCCAAGATGTCGAACGACACCATCCAGGCGATCGACGACGCCGTAGCCGAGTTCAAGAAGCAGTTCGAAACCTCGGACGGCAAGCTTCTCGGCGAGGACGCCCCGGCCGCGGCCAAGTGACGTAAGGAAGGGACCTGACTCATGGGAGCCCAGCTCCGGGTCTACAAGCGTCGCATCCGATCCGTCACCGCGACCAAGAAGATCACCAAGGCGATGGAGATGATCGCCGCCTCGCGTGTCGTCAAGGCGCAGCGCAAGGTGGCGGCCTCGGCGCCGTACGCGACCGAGCTCACCCGCGCGGTCACGGCTGTCGGCACCGGCTCGAATACCAAGCACCCGCTGACCACCGAGGCGGAGACGGCGACCCGTTCCGCGGTACTGCTCCTCACGAGCGACCGCGGACTGGCCGGCGCCTTCAACGCCAACGCCATCAAGGCCGCCGAGCAGCTGACGGAGCGCCTCGAGGCGGAGGGCAAGGAGGTCGACACGTACATCGTCGGCCGCCGCGGTCTGGCCCACTACAACTTCCGCGAGCGCAAGGTCGTGGATTCGTGGTCGGGCTTCACCGACGGGCCCTCCTACGCGGACGCGAAGAAGGTCGCGGCTCCCCTGATCGAGGCCATCGAGAAGGACGCGGCTGAGGGCGGCGTGGACGAACTCCACATCGTCTACACCGAGTTCATCTCGATGATGACGCAGAACGCGGTCGACGGCCGTCTGCTGCCCCTCAGCCTCGAAGAGGTCGCGGAGGAGGCGCCCAAGGGCGAGATCCTTCCGCTGTACGACTTCGAGCCGTCGGCGGAGGACGTCCTCGACGCCCTCCTGCCGCGCTACGTCGAGAGCCGTATCTACAACGCGATGCTCCAGTCGGCTGCCTCCAAGCACGCCGCGACGCGCCGCGCGATGAAGTCGGCGACCGACAACGCGGGAGACCTGATCACCAGCCTCTCCCGACTTGCCAACGCGGCCCGCCAGGCCGAAATCACCCAGGAAATCAGCGAGATCGTCGGTGGCTCCGCAGCCCTGGCCGACGCGACCGCGGGGAGTGACAGGTAATGACGACGACAGTTGAGACGGCCGCTGCCACGGGCCGCGTCGCCCGGGTCATCGGCCCGGTCGTCGACGTGGAGTTCCCCGTCGACGCGATGCCCGACATCTACAACGCCCTTCACGTCGAGGTGGCCGACCCGGCCCAGGACGGCGAGAAGAAGACGCTGACCCTGGAGGTCGCCCAGCACCTGGGTGACGGCCTGGTCCGCACCATCTCCATGCAGCCCACCGACGGTCTGGTCCGCCAGGCCGCCGTCGTGGACACCGGCGCCTCCATCACCGTGCCGGTCGGCGACTTCACCAAGGGCAAGGTGTTCAACACCCTCGGTGAGGTGCTGAACAGCGACGAGACGTACGACGGCGAGCGCTGGGGCATCCATCGCAAGGCGCCGAACTTCGACGAGCTCGAGTCGAAGACCGAGATGTTCGAGACCGGCGTCAAGGTCATCGACCTGCTCACCCCGTACGTCAAGGGTGGAAAGATCGGCCTGTTCGGCGGTGCCGGCGTCGGCAAGACGGTGCTCATCCAGGAGATGATCTACCGCGTCGCCAACAACCACGACGGTGTCTCCGTGTTCGCCGGTGTCGGCGAGCGCACCCGTGAGGGCAACGACCTCATCGAGGAGATGTCCGAGTCCGGCGTCATCGACAAGACCGCGCTGGTCTTCGGTCAGATGGACGAGCCCCCGGGCACCCGTCTCCGGGTCGCCCTGGCCGGTCTGACCATGGCGGAGTACTTCCGCGATGTGCAGAAGCAGGACGTGCTGTTCTTCATCGACAACATCTTCCGCTTCACCCAGGCCGGTTCCGAGGTCTCGACCCTGCTCGGCCGTATGCCCTCCGCGGTGGGCTACCAGCCGAACCTGGCCGACGAGATGGGTCTCCTCCAGGAGCGCATCACCTCGACCCGTGGTCACTCGATCACCTCGATGCAGGCGATCTACGTCCCCGCGGACGACCTGACCGACCCGGCCCCGGCCACCACCTTCGCCCACCTCGACGCGACGACGGTTCTCTCCCGTCCGATCTCCGAGAAGGGCATCTACCCGGCCGTGGACCCGCTGGACTCCACGTCCCGCATCCTGGACCCCCGCTACATCGCGGCGGACCACTACGCGGCCGCGATGCGCGTCAAGTCGGTCCTTCAGAAGTACAAGGACCTCCAGGACATCATCGCGATCCTCGGTATCGACGAGCTGGGCGAGGAGGACAAGCTCACCGTCCACCGTGCCCGTCGCGTGGAGCGCTTCCTGTCCCAGAACACCCACGTCGCCAAGCAGTTCACCGGCGTCGACGGTTCGGACGTCCCGCTGGAGGAGTCGATCGCGGCCTTCAACGCGATCATCGACGGCGAGTACGACCACTTCCCGGAGCAGGCGTTCTTCCTCTGCGGTGGCCTCGAGGACCTCAAGGCCAACGCCAAGGAGCTGGGCGTCTCCTGAGCTCGCGCTCTTGACAGAGGGGGCGGGCGCGTCCCGCCCCCTCTGTCACGCCCACTAGACTTGTAACCAACACCCGGCACTACCGCCGGGTGGTGACCCGAGGAGCCACCCTTGGCTGCTGAGCTGCACGTCGAGCTGGTCGCCGCCGACCGTCAGGTCTGGTCCGGCGAGGCCACCCTGGTCGTCGCGCGCACCACGTCCGGCGACATCGGCGTCATGCCCGGTCACCAGCCGCTGCTCGGTGTGCTGGAGTCGGGCCCGGTGACCATCCGTACGAGTGATGGTGGGACGGTCGTCGCCGCGGTGCACGGCGGTTTCATCTCGTTCGCGGACAACAAGCTGTCGCTGCTGGCCGAGATCGCCGAGCTGTCGGACGAGATCGATGTCCAGCGCGCCGAGCGAGAGCTCGAGCGCGCAAAGGCGGAGGGCGATGCCTCCGCCGAGCGTCGCGCGGACGTACGACTGCGTGCGGCGGCGGCGAGCTGAACCTGCTCACCGTGCGATGACGTCCCTCAGCCGCGGCTGGAACCGGAGCAATCCGGTACCGGTCGCGGCTGAGGCAGATATGGATGATTTTTCCGTTCCGTTACCTAGGAGACGAGGAGGTCGGTGTCGATGGTCCTCGCTCTGACTGTGTGCGGAATCGTCGTGGCGCTCGTGGTGCTGGGGCTGTTCGTCTTCGGCCTGCGCCGCAGGCTCATCCAGCGCTCCGGTGGCACCTTCGACTGCAGCCTGCGCTGGGGCGTGCCGGAGAAATCGGACACCAGCGGCAAGGGCTGGAGCTACGGAGTCGCCCGCTACAACGGCGACCGCATCGAGTGGTACCGAGTCTTCTCCTACGCCTACCGCCCGCGCCGCATCCTCGAACGCTCCGCGATCGAGGTGGCCGGCCGTCGCCTCCCCGACGGCGAGGAGGAGCTGGCGCTGCTCTCCGACGCCGTGATCCTCACGTGTCTGCACCGGGGCACGCGTCTCGAACTCGCGATGAGCGAAGACGCGCTGACCGGTTTCCTCGCGTGGCTGGAGGCAGCCCCGCCCGGACAGCGAGTGAATGTGGCGTAGCCACATTCACTCGCTGGGTGGGGGTCCCCCCGGACGAAGTCTGGGGGAGCGTCAACGTTGCCTGACGGCTTTTCTACAGATTGCTGTTGATCGCGCTCACCAGTTCACCGTTGCTGGTGTCACCGCTGAACTCCCAGAAGAACGCGCCGCCCAGGCCCTGGCTCTTGGCCCACGCCATCTTCGATCCGATGGTGGCCGGAGTGTCGTACGACCACCAGTTGGAACCGCAGTGGGCATACGCCGTACCGGCGATGGTGCCGGTGGCCGGACAGGAGTTCTTGAGCACCTTGTAGTCCTCGATGCCCGCCTCGTAGGTGCCGGGTGCCGCGCCGGTCGCCGTGCCGCCGGGGGAGGACTGGGTGACGCCGGTCCAGCCGCGGCCGTAGAAGCCGATGCCGAGCAGGAGCTTGGCAGACGGCACGCCCTTGGACTTGAGCTTGGCGATCGCGTCGGCGGAGTTGAAGCCCGCCGCCGGGATGCCGGGGTACGAGGTCAGCGGCGAGTGCGGGGCGGTCGGGCCGTCCGCGTCAAAGGCGCCGAAGTAGTCGTACGTCATCACGTTGTACCAGTTGAGGGAAGCCGCGGCGCCGCCGTAGTCGGCCACGTCGAGCTTGCCGCCGTTGGAGCCGTCGGCGGTGATGGCCGCGGTGACCAGGTAGTTCGAGCCGAATTCCGTGCGCAGCGCGGACATCAGGTTCTTGAACGCCGCCGGGCCGGAGGTGTCGCAGGTCAGACCGCAGGCGTTCGGGTACTCCCAGTCGATGTCGATGCCGTCGAAGACATCAGCCCAGCGCGGGTCCTCGACGACCGCCTTGCAGGAGGCGGCGAAGGCCGCCGGGTTGGCCGCGGCCTGGGCGAAGCCGCCGGAGTAGGTCCAGCCGCCGAAGGAGTAGAGCACCTTGATGTGCGGGTACTTGGCCTTGAGCTGGCGGAGCTGGTTGAAGTTGCCGCGCAGCGGCTGGTCCCAGGTGTCGGCGGTGCCGCTGACGGACTGGTCGGCGGTGTAGGCCTTGTCGTAGGCGGCGTAGGTGTCGTCGACGGTGCACTGACCGTTCTTGACGTTGCCGAAGGCGTAGTTGATGTGCGTGATCTTGGACGCGGAGCCCGAGGTCACCAGGTTCTTGACGTGGTAGTTGCGGCCGTAGACGCCCCACTCGGTGAAGTAGCCGAGCTTGACCTTGTCTCCGGTGGGCGGCGGGTCCGTGGTGCCGCCGGTGGTGCGCACGGCGACCGCTGAGCTGACCGGGCCGGTCTGGTCGGCGGTGTCACGGGCCTGGACGGTGTACGAGTAGTCCGTGCCGGCGGTGAGACCGCTGTCGGTGTACGACGTCGAGGTCACCGTCGCGACCTTGGTGCCGCCGCGCAGGACGTCGTAGTTCTTGATGCCCTTGTCGTCGGTGGCCGCGCTCCAGCTCAGCTTCACCGAGGTGTTGGTGATGTCGGAGGCGGTCGGGGTGCCGGGGGCGCTCGGTGCGTTGTCGCCGGGGACGGTGGGGCCACCGTCACAACTGCCGCTGTTCAGCTTGCAGTTGGCGGGGGCGCCGGAGCCGGAGCCGTTGAAGCCGAAGGAGAGGGAGGCGCCGGGGGCGAGGGTGCCGTTCCAGGACTTGTTCTTGGCGGTCCAGTGGGTGCCGGAGGAGGTGACGTCGGCGTCCCAGGCCGAGGTGACGGACGTACCGGAGGGGAAGTCCCACTCGACCGTCCAGGAGCTGATGGTGGTGTCGCCGGTGTTCTTGACGGTCCACTTGCCCTCGAAGCCGGTGCCCCAGTCCTGGGTCTTCGCGTAGGTGGCGGTGGCGGAGGTGGCTGCTTCGGCGGGACTGGCCAGGCCGACCAGGCCGGCGAAGGGGAGCAGCAGGGTCGCGAACCCTGCCATGGCTCTGTGTCTGAAGCGCATGATGCGCCTCCTCAGGGGGTGTTGGGGGCGGGACTGAGCCTTCACGCCCACGGTGCCGCGAGAATAGAAAGGTCTGGACCATAGGTCAATAGGTCCAGACCAGTTGCTCTTGGGTGGCGACCGGGTCCCGCTAGATCCCCAACTCCTGCGCCAGCACCGCCGCTTGGACCCGGCTGCGCAGCTCCAGCTTCCCCAGCAGTCGGCTGACGTGCGTCTTCACCGTCGCCTCCGCCATCTTGAGACGGCCGGCGATCTCGGCGTTCGACAGCCCCTCGCCGAGACAGGACAGCACCTCGCGCTCGCGCCGGGTGAGTGCGTCCAGCACCGCCGGATCGGCCTTCGGCTCCCGTACGGGCCCGGAGGCGAACTCGGCGATCAGGCGCCTGGTGACGGCCGGCGAGATGAGACCCTCGCCGCGTGCGACCGTCCGTACGGCTTCGAGGAGATCCTTGGCGTCCGTGTTCTTCAGCAGAAACCCGCAGGCTCCGGCGCGCAGCGCCCCGAAGACGTACTCGTCGAGGTCGAAGGTGGTGAGCACCAGTACGTCGGCGAGGCCGTCCGCGACCACTTGCCGGGTCGCCGACACCCCGTCCAGGCGCGGCATCTGAATGTCCATCAGCACCAGGTCCGGCCGCAGTTCGCGGGCCAGCGCCACCGCCTGCTCGCCGTCCGCCGCCTCGCCGACCACCTCGATGTCGGGCGCGCTGCGCAGGATGAGGACGAGACCGGCGCGCACGGCGGACTGGTCCTCGGCGACCAGCACACGGATCATTCGGGGGCTCCTTTCGGATTCTCGGTGACGGGGAGGGTGGCGCGTACGGCCCAGATCTTGCCGTCGGGGGAGTCCGGGGCCTCGGCCGGGCCCGCCTCGAAGGTGCCGTCCAGGAGGGCCGTGCGTTCCCGCATGCCGACGAGTCCGGCGCCGGAGCCGGGGGCACGCGGGCCGTCCTGCCGGCCGTACGGGCTGATCACGGCGATGGTCAGTGAGCCGTCCCGCTGCCTCAGGGTGACCGTGACACGGCCGGGGCCGGCGTGCTTGAGGGCGTTGGTCAGGCATTCCTGGACGATGCGGTACGCCGCCAGCTCCACCGGGGCGGGCAGTGAGTCGGCGTGCTCGGCGTCGAGGACGGCGTCGAGGCCGTTGGTGCGGGCGCCCTCCACCAGCGTGGCCAGCCCGTCGAGCGTGGGGGCCGCCGCCGGTTCCAGGTCGCCGCTGTCGTCGCGCAGGATGCCGATCAGCCGGCGCATCTCGGCGAGTCCCTCGACGCTGTTCTCGCGGATGACGGCCAGGGCGTCCTTGGAGGTCTTCGGGTCGTCGAGGGAGAGGGCGGCCGTGGAGTGGATGGCGATCGCGGAGAGATGGTTGGCGACCATGTCGTGCAGCTCGCGGGCCATCCGGGAGCGCTCGGCCGTGACGGCCTGGGCGCGGTCCACCTCGGCGAGCAGCGCGGTCTGCTCGGCGCGCAGCCGGGCGGCCTCGGCGGCGTCACGGTGGTTGCGGACGATCCAGCCGGTGGCGCCGGGCGTGAACGCCACCAGGCCGACGGCCACGCCGATCAGCAGCGCCTCGGGCTTGCGCCAGGCGGCGAGGGGCACCACGGTCCAGACCACGGTCATCGCCCCGCTGATCCACAGCACGCGGCGGGCCGCGGCGAGCGGGCTGTACAGGATGGCCGCGTAGACCAGGTCCGTGAACATCAGGATGGTGACGAGGCTGCCCTGGGTGATCGTGTCCACGGTCAGTGCGGCGACGCCGATCAGCAGGCCCGTACGGGGACGGGTCCGGCGCAGCAGCTCGCAGCCGGCCATCACGACCAGCGGCAGCAGGATGGGCCAGCGTCCGTCCCACAGGACGAGCGGGTCCTTGGCGCCCCGGACGCCGAGGCCCGTTACCCAGATGAGCAGCCCGCCGAGCAGCCCTGCGAGGGCGATGCGTACGTCGTCCGGGCGGGGGCGGGCGGGTAGTGCGGCCATGGCTCCATCCAACACGGCGCGGAGCTGTGTCGCGTTGTCCCCGGGAAGGGTCTGCGACTGCATCCTTCGATGTACGGCGAGTTCGTCACCGACGACGACGAAACGGCCCCGGGCCGCCGGGAGCCTTGAAGGGTGACCGAGAGGAGTGAGCCGTGGTCGTCGCGTTGATCATCGCCTGTGAGGTCGGGTTCTGGGTGCTTCTCGCACTGGGCCTGGCAGTCCGCTATCTGCTGAAGTGGCGCCGCACGAGTGTGGTGCTGCTGTTGTGCGAGCCCGTGCTGGAGCTGGTCCTGTTCGTCGTGACGGCGATCGACCTGAAGAACGGCGCCGAGCCGAGCTGGGAACACGGCCTGGCGGCGCTCTACATCGGCTACACCGTCGCGTTCGGCCACTACACGATCCGCTGGCTCGACGGCCACGCGGCCCACCGCCTGGGCGGCGGCCCGCCCCCGCAGAAGCCCCCGCGCTACGGTCGCGCCCGCGCCCGGCACGAGGCGAAGCTGTGGCTCCGCGCGGTGTTCGGCGGCGCGGTGGCCCTGGCGCTCCTCCAACTCGCCGTCTGGTACGTCGGCGACTCCGGTGACGTCAGCTCCCTGCACTCCTTCCAGTGGGCGGCCCTGCGCACCGTCGGCATCTACGGCGTGATCGCCCTGTCCTACACGGTCTTCCCCCGCAAGGCCCCGGCCGGCGACCCGTCAACGCTCCCCACCAGGGACCCACAGGACGTCCCCGACGCCCTTGTTCGCCGTCGTCGCGAGGATGCTGCATCTTCCGGGGGTAACCCCCAGACCCCCAGCCGGGGGTAGGTTTCCTCAGCGTTCGCCGCCCGGGATCCACAGGACGTCGCCCACGTCCTTGTCGGCTGCCCGGGCAAGACCGCTGCTTCTTCCGGGGGATGACCCCCAGACCCTCAGCCGGGGGTGGGTTTCCTCAGCGTTCGCCGCCGGGGACCCATAGGACGTCGCCCACGCCCTTGTTCGCCGTCCGGGCAAGGATGAACAGCAGGTCCGATAGCCGGTTGAGGTACGTGGCGGTCAGTGGGTTCATTACCTGGCCGTGTGCCTCCAGTGCGGCCCATGTCGAGCGTTCCGCGCGGCGGGTGACCGTGCAGGCCTGGTGGAGCAGGGATGCGCCCGGGGTGCCGCCGGGCAGGATGAAGGACCGTAGCTTTTCGAGTTGCTCGTTGAAGTGGTCGCAGTCGGCCTCCAGCTTGTCGACGTAGAACTGCTCGACCCGCAGGGGCGGGAACTCGGGGTTCTCGGCGACAGGGGTGGACAGGTCGGCCCCGACGTCGAAGAGGTCGTTCTGGACGCGGGTGAGGACCTTCACGACCTCCTCGTCCAGGTTGCCCAGGGCGATCGCCGTGCCGATCGCCGCGTTCGCCTCGTTGGCGTCGGCATAGGCGGCAATGCGGAGGTCGGTTTTGGGCACCCGGCTCATGTCACCGAGGTTCGTGGTGCCCTGGTCGCCGGTCCTTGTGTAGATGCGCGTCAGATTGACCATGTGACCAGCGTAAGTGTGTGTGGAGTTGGCGGAACACTCATTCTTGCGCGCATCGCCCACTGCAAGAATCCGAGGGGGCGGAGAGCGAATCATCAGACCGGGCAACGACGTTCGGCAAAGAAGCGGGACGTGACGCGCATTACCTACGTGACGCGCATTACTTACCGGTCACACAGCACCCTCACTGCCGCTAGGGTCCGCCGGAGAGGGCATAAGTAAAAACAGGCTGTGAGTATTCAAAGGGGAGTCGCACAGTGGCACGGAAGCTTGCCGTCATCGGCGCCGGCCTCATGGGTTCCGGTATCGCCCAGGTCTCCGCGCAGGCCGGCTGGGACGTCGTGTTGCGCGACGTCACCGACGAGGCGCTGAAGCGGGGCACCGACGGCATCAAGGCGTCGTACGACAAATTCGTCGGCAAGGGCAAACTCGAGGCGCATGACGCCGACGCCGCTCTCGGCCGGATCACCGCGACCACCGACCTGGACGCCGTCGCGGACGCGGACATCGTCGTCGAGGCCGTCTTCGAGAAGCTGGAAGTCAAGCACGAGATCTTCCGTGCGCTCGACAAGATCGTGCGCGACGACGCCGTGCTCGCCTCCAACACCTCCGCCATCCCGATCACGAAGATCGCGGCCGTGACGGAGCGTCCGGAGCGGGTCGTCGGCACGCACTTCTTCTCGCCGGTGCCGATGATGCAGCTGTGCGAGCTGGTCCGCGGCTACAAGACGAGCGACGAAACCCTCGCCACCGCACGGGAGTTCGCCGAGTCGGTCGGCAAGACCTGCATCGTCGTCAACCGCGACGTGGCCGGGTTCGTGACGACCCGTCTCATCTCCGCCCTCGTCGTCGAGGCCGCCAAGCTCTACGAGTCGGGCGTCGCGACCGCCGAGGACATCGACCTCGCCTGCAAGCTGGGCTTCGGCCACGCCATGGGACCGCTGGCCACCGCCGACCTGACGGGCGTCGACATCCTGCTGCACGCCACCGGCAACATCTACACCGAGTCCCAGGACGAGAAGTTCGCTCCGCCCGAGTTGATGCGCCGGATGGTTGACGCCGGTGACATCGGGCGCAAGAGCGGGCAGGGCTTCTACAAGCACTGAAACCGCACATGCCCCTGGCGCATCACCCGCCGGGGTGAATTCGGTATCGGTTCGCTTACAGATGGCAACCTCTGACCGCTTCGCACAGTCAGAGGTTGCATCACCGGGCATCACAACGCGGAGCACAAGACGCACCACGGGGAGCGCATATGTTCATCAGGGGCGACCACGCCGAGCTGGTCGTCGGGGGCCGCCTCGACGTCCGCAGCGCGGCGGACGCCCGTACGGTCCTGCACTCGGCCGTCGACGACGGAGTCGGCGATCTGGTGCTGGACCTGTCCGAGCTGGACTCCTGGGACGCCACCGGACTCGGTGTGATCATGGGGGCCCACCGACGGGCCGGCCGCTGCGGCCGGCGCCTGGTGCTGCGCGACGTACCTCCGCAGATGCAGCGCCTGCTGGTGGCCACCCGGCTGCACCGGATCCTGGCCATCGAGGGTGGTATCGGGGTGGAGTCGCTGCCCCGCGTGTGACGTCCGGCGTGAGTGGGACACAGCGGGTCGGGCGTTACGGTTGCGAAGCGCACGACGCGCACAATCCTCACGAGACTGTGACGTCTCGGACCGCGCGGTACCCCGGGCTGTCGTAGATACTGTGCGAAGGTTTAGGGTTCGGTCGCCCGCTGCCAGACAACCCTTCGAGCGGGCCCGGACCAGAAGCGACAGCGCGGTGTGCAACAGGCCGGGAGGGGCCGGTGCCGGCACACGACGCTTTTGGGGGGCTTGGAACCTATGGACCCGAACAACCGGGGACCCGAGGAGTACGGCCATGACGGTGACGGCGACACGCCGCGTCAGCGCCAGCCCCGGGATTCCCTCGCATCCGACTTCGGACAACACTCGCCGACGCTCGCCCGCACCGTGCAACTCGTCACGGGCGACTTCCTGCTCACCGTCAATCCCGTCGACGGCAGCGAGATCGAGGCCTGCCCGCCGGGCGAGCGCCCGGGGCGGCCGGCCAAGTTCAGCGCGGCCGAGCGCGCCGAGGTGGACCGTGCGGCCAAGCCGCCCGTACCGCCCGGGCCCAGTCGGCCCGCACTACCGCTCCTGGCCCGCCAGGAGGAGCGCGAGCGGCTGGTAAGGCTGCTCGCCCGCGGCCGCTCCGTACGCCTCACCGGTGCCGCCGGCTCCGGCCGCACCGCCCTTCTCGACGTGGTCGCCGAGGACTGCGCGGACCTCGCGCCCGACGGCGTCGTCCGCCTGGGCGGCCACCACCGCACCGCGAGCGACCTGCTCCACGACCTCTTCTACGCCGTCTACAACGCGCCGCTGCACCGACCGGAACGGGACGAACTGCACGATCTCGTCCGGGAGATCGGTGCGGTCGTCATCCTGGACGACATCGAGTTCGGCGGCGCCGCGCTCGACGAACTGCTGGACGCGACCCCCGAGTGCGCCTTCCTGATCGCCGCCACCCCGGACGTGCCCGTGCCGTCCGCCGACTCGGCCGTCGAGGAGGTCTTCCTCAGCGGGCTCGACCGCGCCGGCGGTGTGGAACTGCTGGAGCGGGCCGTGGGCCGCGTCCTCACCGAGGACGAGGCGAACTGGGCCGGCGACCTCTGGTTCGAGTCCGAGGGACTGCCGCTCCGCTTCGTCCAGGCCGGTGCCCTGCTGAGGCAGCGCGACCGGCTGCGGTCCAGCGCCGAGTCCTTCGACGAGTTCGGTGTCTTCCAGGGCGCCCCGGTCGACGCGCCCTTCGAGGCCGGCGACGGTCATGACGTACCGCTGCCGTCGCTCGCCGAGGGAGCCGCGCCCGCCGCGCTGCTCGCGTCCCGGATGAGCGAATCGGCGCGGGACACCCTGCGGTTCGCCGTCGCGCTCGGCGGTGAGGTGCCGCACCAGGCACATCTGCCCGCGCTGGTCGGCGACACCCACGCGGACGCCGCCCTCGGCGAGCTGCTGAGCTGCGCGCTGGTCTCCCCGGTCGGCTCCCGCTACCGGCTGGCCGCCGGGGTGCAGACCCAGCTGGAGGCCGTCGGATACGGCGACGACGTGCAGGGCCGGGCCCTCACCGCCGCCCAGCACTACGGCTGGTGGGCCGGACATCCCTCGGTCACCCCGGAGCGGGTGTGCGCCGAGGCGGACGCCGTGCTCGCCGCCCTCGGCGTCATCGCACCGGCGACCACGCCCCCGGCGGAGGGCGAGGAGAGCGTCACCGTGCAGCTGGCCCGCACGGCCGCGCCCGCGTTCGCCGCGGGGCTGCACTGGAGCGCCTGGGAACAGGCCCTGCGCTACGGCTCCGAAGCCTCCCGGCTCACCGGCGAGGTGTCCGAACAGGCCTATTTCCACCATGAGCTGGGCATACTCGCGCTCTGCGGGGGACAGCTCGACCGAGCCCGCGCCGAGCTGGAGGCCTCCATCGGCCTGCGCGGCGCACTCACCGACAAGCGCGGCACCGTCGCCGGCCGTCGCGCGCTCGCCCTGGTCGCGGATCGCTCGGGCACCCCGGTCGGCATCGGCGCCACCACGGGGGAGGAGGTGCCGGACGCCCGTTACGAGGAGTCGCAGTCACCGCCCGGCGGTATCCCGGCGGCGTTCCCGCCCCTCCAGTCGCCCTCCGACCCCGCGACCCTCGTCACCCACCGGTCCACACCCGGCCCGGCCGCCCACAAGGGCCGGGGCGGCCTCCGTGGCCTCGCCCGGCGCAACCTGGTGGCCGCCGGTGCGGGCGCGCTCCTCGCGGCCGTCCTCGGTACGGTGGTGACCCTCGGAGCCACGTCCAACAACGACCCCAACACCCCGTCCAACGAGGTGGGCCCCAACCCGTCCGCCAGCCAGGGCGTCGGTGACGACAGCCTCGGTGCCGACAAGGCGGGCGACGGCGACGGCAGCGACGACTCCGGGGACGTCGGCGCGGCGACCAGCAGCCCGACCGACCCGGGCCCGGACGGCACCTACGGCACGTCCGACGACCCGACGCCGACGGACACGGACGAGCCTTCGGACGAGCCGAGCGGTACGAAGCGCCCGAGCGATCCGACCTCGTCCACGAAGCCGCCGACGAGCAAGCCGCCGACGACATCGAAGCCTCCTACGTCGCCGACTCCTACGTCTCCCACTCCGACGCCGACCCCGACGTCTCCGACCCCGACCCCGACCGTGACCGAGCCGTCCACGACCCCGTCCACCTCCGACTCGGCCAGCGGCCCGGCGTCCTCCCCGGCCGAGACCAGCAGTTCGGCAAGCGCCCCCGAGACCAGCGAGGCAAGCAGCCCCAGCAGTTCGGGCGACGTGATCTGACGTTCCGCGCAGCACAAGAGGGCCGGGTCCTTTCCATGGACCCGGCCCTCTTCGTCGTAGAACTCGGAACTGCCCTCAGAACAGCCGCAGCTTGTCGTCCTCGATGCCCCGCATCGCGTCGTAGTCCAGGACCTGGCAGCCGATGCCGCGGTCGGTGGCGAGGACGCGGGCCTGGGGCTTGATCTCCTGGGCGGCGAAGACGCCGCGGACCGGGGCGAGGTGGGGATCGCGGTTGAGCAACTCCAGGTAGCGGGTGAGCTGTTCCACGCCGTCGATCTCACCGCGCCGCTTGATCTCGACCGCGACCGTCTGCCCGTCGGCGTCGCGGCACAGGATGTCGACGGGGCCGATGGCCGTCATGTACTCGCGGCGGATCAGCGAGTAGCCCTCGCCGAGCGTCTCGATGCGGTCGGCGAGCAGTTCCTGAAGGTGTGCTTCCACGCCGTCCTTGATCAGGCCAGGATCTACGCCCAATTCGTGCGAGGAGTCATGGAGCACCTCCTCCATCGTGATGATGAGCTTCTCGCCCGATTTGTTGATGACGGTCCAGACGCCCTTCTCGTCGCCCTCTCCCTCCTTCAGGGTGCAGGGCGGCGACATCCAGTTCAGAGGCTTGTAGGCCCGGTCGTCCGCGTGGATCGAGACGCTGCCGTCCGCCTTCACCAGGATCAGGCGGGGTGCGGAGGGCAGATGGGCGGTGAGCCGGCCCGCGTAGTCGACGGAGCATCGGGCAATGACGAGACGCATGGTCGGCAACGCTACTCGACGGGCGGCAGTGCACGCGATTCGCCCTGGTGTACCCCTGTTCGTTTATGGCCGATAGTGCGCCTATTGAGACCGCTCCATGTACGCATTCTGCTGGTGCCGTCACCGTCCGTTGCTTACCGTATTAAACGGGAGGTCGCGATGTGTGTACGCAGCGTGTTCGATATCGCGAACTCCCTTTCCCTGTCCGGCAACCCCCGTGATCCGGGGGTGCGAGAGGAGAACCCATGTCGCTCGACGTCTCACCGGCCCTACTCGAACAGGCCGAGCGAGGCGAGGTCGACGAAGCTGCCTTCGTCGACTGCGTCCGGACCTCCCTGCCCTATGCATGGGAGATGATCAGCTCCCTGGTGGCCCAGCTGAAGGTGGACGGCGGCCAGTTCGCCGACAACCAGACGCCCCCGCCGGATGAGCAGGCACGCGGCCAGCTGCTGCGTGCGCTTGCCAGTGACGCGATTCGCGGCGCGCTGCAACGGCACTTCGGTGTCCGGCTGGCCTTCCAGAACTGTCACCGGGTGGCGGTGTTCCCGCTCGACTCCTCGGTCGACGAGACGCTGGCCCGCTTCACCTCGGTCCGCAATCAGCTGCTCAACCAGTCCCCGGAACTCAGGGACTGCTGACGCAGTGAGCCGCCTGGCTTGCCGCTCCGTACGCGGGAGGTGCATTCAGTACTGGAGCGGCAAGCTCCCGCCGGGCAGGCCCGTCACCGGATGTGCGGGAGCACTTCGGCACCGAGCCGCCGGACGTTCTCCTCGGTGGCCGCGAGGTCGCCCGAGCCCTCGACCAGCAGGGCGAAGCGGTTGATGCCGGTCCGCTCGCTGGTCGCCGCAAGACGGTCGGCGCACAGCCGCGGGGTGCCCACCGGGTGCAGTCCGCAGAGGAGTTCGGTGTAGGCCAGCGGATCGCGCATCTGGCGCGCGCGGCCGTCGACCGTGACATGGGCGTCCAGGCCCTGCTTCAGCCAGCCCGGCATCGCCTTCAGCAGCGTCTCCACCGCTTCGGTACGCCGGTCGGCGATCTGGCAGACGCCGGCCGAGACATGGGCCGCGCCGAGGATCCGGTCCGCCGGATGCCCGCACGCGCGCGCGTGCTTGCGCCACAGCGCGACCATCTCCGCCTTCTCCTCGTCCCCCACATGCATCCCGAGCAGCATCGGCAGCCCGCGCTCCGCGGCCAGCCGCACGCTCGCCGGTGAGGTGCACGCGAGGACGACCTCGGGTCCCGGGGCATCGGACAGTGACTCCGACGGCCTTGGTACGACGGGCACTTCACGGAAGCCGAAACGGTCTCCGTCCGCCGCCACCGAGGGTTCGCGCAACCAGCGCAGCAGCAGATCGAGTGATTCCGGGTACGCCTTCTCGTACGCCTCGAGGCCCGAGCCGAACACCTCCAGATCGACCCACGGCCCACCGCGCCCGACGCCCAGCGAGAAGCGCCCGCCGCTCGTCACATGCAGCAGCGCGGCCTGCTCGCCGAGGGCGACGGGGTGCACGGTGGGCAGTACGCTGACCGCCGTACCGACCCGGAGGCGCCTGGTGCGGCCGAGCAGTAACGCGGCCAGGGTGATCGCCGAGGGACAGGTGCCGTACGGCACGAAGTGGTGCTCGGCCAGCCATACCGCGTCGAGCCCCGCCTCCTCCGC
Organism: Streptomyces sp. NPDC051963; assembly: GCF_044593495.1. NCBI lineage: Bacteria > Bacillati > Actinomycetota > Actinomycetes > Kitasatosporales > Streptomycetaceae > Streptomyces > Streptomyces sp. NPDC051963. The sequence continues at coordinate 356,747 of NZ_JBIUCC010000007.1, forward strand.
CACCTCCGCCGAGCGGACCGCGCGGTGCAGCGCCTCCCCCTGGCCCTGGCCCGGGAACTGGGCCGCCAACACGAAACTTCCTACGCGCATTGCCTTTTCCTGCTTCCTTGGCTCCGACACGGAGCTCCCCCACCGGGCATAACCGTCTGACACGTGCCGAGGACACGGCTTGACGAAGAGATTTGCGGATTGTCTGGAGAACCGATCAAGAAGAGACGGGGAAGAGATCGGGAAGGGGACGGCCCGGAGGGGGACTTGCGATGATTGGTGCCCTACGCGTACCCCTGACCGCGCCGCGTAGGCTGGATATGGCCCGTGCTTCCTGTATAGCCCCGTGAGGTGTTCCGTGTCCCCGCGTCGCAACCGACCCAAGGGCAGTGAGTCGTCCGGCCGGAGCGCCGAGGACGACCGGTCGGGCCGTTACGGCGGCTGGGAGTCGACGCAGAACTGGCAGGGCGAGGAGTGGAACGTACGGCACGTGGCCGGGGCCAGTGCGCAGGGCAAGACGTACCGCTGCCCCGGCTGCGACCAGCTGATCCCCTCCGGTGTCCCGCATGTCGTCGCCTGGCCGGAGCACTCGGGCGTCGACGAGCGCCGGCACTGGCACAAGGCGTGCTGGAACGCGAAGGACCGCCGCACCACGCGGGTGCAGCGGTCCAGGAACGCGCCCAGGTTCTGACGGGCTCAGACGTCCCGCTTCTCCTGTAGGGCGTAGGCGCCGACGAAGGCCACGGCCGTCAGGCCGAGGACGATCCACAGCGGGTCCCAGCCGGACGGGCCCGTGTCGGTGAGCGACTGGGAGTAGAAGATGCTCAGCTGGTTCGGGATCGAGTACTCGAACAGCGCCTGGCGCAGGTCCTCCAGCGACGACGAGAACATGAACAGCGCGATCACCAGCGGGGCCAGGACGACGCCGATCATGATCGTGATCGCGCCCGCCGAGTGCCGGACGATCGCCCCGACGATCAGCGAGAGCAGCCCGATCAGCGCGATGTAGAGGGACACACCGACCGTGCCCTTCAGCCACTCCCCGCCGGACGGCTCCCGGGCCCCGTCCACCATGCCCACCTGCGCGAAGGCCACGAACGAGGACGCCACCAGCGTCACCGTGAACGCCACCGTGAAGAACACGATCGCCTTCGCCGCCAGCACCCGCCCCCGCGAGGGGCACGCGGTCATGGTCGTGCGGATCATGCCCGTGCCGTACTCCGAGGCCGTCGTCAGCACACCGAGGGTGATGATGCACATGACGCCGAGGAGCAGTCCGAAGAAGCCCAGGGCCAGCGGGTTCTCGTCGCCCAGATCGTCGTTCGAGTTGGCGACCAGCGCGCCGGCCGACAGCCCGATGCCGACGACGAGCAGCACGAACACGCCCAGCGTCCACATCGTGGAGCGCACCGACCGGATCTTCGTCCACTCCGAGGCGAGAGCGTGCCCGAGGTGCGTCCGGACCACCGGGATCGGCGAGGTGTACGTCGGGAACGGCGCACCGGGCGCCGCCTGCCAGGCGGGCGCGGCCTGCTGCGTCGGGGGCTGGGGCGTGCTCATCGGGCGTCCTCGGGCTTGGTCGGGGCAGCGGCGGGCGTCGGCTGCGCTGCGGGCACGGGGGGCGCGGCGGGCGCGGGCTGGGCGTAAGGGTTGGCCTGCCCTGCGCCGGGAGCGCCGTACGGGCTGTGTCCCTGGGGGACCTGCGGAGCCGGCGGTGCGAACGGCTGCCCGCCCTGCTGGGGCGGCGGCGGGGCGTACCAGCCGGGCTGGCCCTGTCCCGGTACCGGCATCGGCGGCTGCATACCGGGCGGCAGGGGCTGCATGAGCCCTTCCTTCTGGTCGACCGTCGACCGGTAGTCGACGGCGCCCTGCGTCATCCGCATGTACGCCTCCTCCAGCGAGGCCTGGTGCGGCGACAGCTCCCACAGGCGTACGTCCGCCTCGTGCGCGATGTCGCTGAGGCGGGGGAGCGGCAGCCCCATCACCCGCAGCGCGCCGTCCTGCTCCGGCAGCACATGCCCGCCGGCCTCGGCGATCGCGGTGGTCAGCTTCTCGCGCTGCTGCGGCTCGGTGTCGGGGGTGCGCACGCGCGCGAAGTCGGCGGAGTTCGCCGAGATGAAGTCCGTGATGCGCATGTCGGCGAGCAACTGCCCGCGGCCGATGACGATGAGGTGGTCGGCGGTCACCGCCATCTCGCTCATGAGGTGGGACGAGACGAAGACCGTACGGCCCTCCGCCGCGAGCGACTTCATCAGGTTGCGCACCCAGAGGATGCCCTCGGGGTCGAGGCCGTTGACCGGCTCGTCGAAGAGCAGCACCTGGGGGTCGCCGAGCAGTGCGGCGGCGATGCCGAGGCGCTGGCCCATGCCGAGGGAGAAGCCCTTGGAGCGCCTCTTCGCCACGTCCTGGAGACCGACCACGCCGAGCACCTCGTCCACCCGGCGGGCCGGGATACCGGACAGCTGGGCCAGGCACAGCAGGTGGCTGCGGGCGTGCCGGCCGCCGTGCACGGCCTTGGCGTCGAGCAGGGCGCCGACCTGGCGAGCGGCGTTGGGCAGCCTCCGGTACGGGTAGCCGCCGATCGTCACCTGGCCCGACGTGGGGTTGTCCAGGCCGAGGATCATCCGCATCGTCGTCGACTTGCCCGAGCCGTTGGGCCCGAGGAAGCCGGTGACGGCACCGGGCCGCACCTGGAAGGAAAGGTTGTACACAGCGGTCTTGTCGCCGTAGCGCTTGGTCAGGCCGACTGCCTCGATCATGCTCCGCACCCATCGAAAGGTCAGGACAGCAGGGCACACGCCCCCGTAAGGGTTAGGAGGATATCCGGGCGCTGACGGTTCCGTTCAAAACGAAGCAAAATCGTAAGGCTCAGGCGTCCCGCTTCTTCAGCAGCACATATCCGCCCACAAGTGCCGCGACGACCCACAGCACCATGATCGCGAGACCGCCCCAGGGGCCGTACGGCGCGTCGTCGTCGATCGGCGTGACCACCTGCATGATCTTGCTGCCGGCCTGGTCGGGCAGATACTGGCCGATCTTCTTCGTCGCCGAGACATTGCCGAGGATGTTGGAGATCAGGAAGAAGAACGGCATCAGGATGCCCAGCGACAGCATCGGTGAGCGCAGCATCGCGGCGACGCCCATCGAGAACATCGCGATGAGGGTCATGTAGACCCCGCCGCCGATGACCGCGCGCAGCACACCGGGATCGCCGATGGACGCCTTGAGGTCGCCGAGCATCGCCTGGCCCAGGAAGAACGTGACGAAGCTGGTGACGAGGCCGACGGCCAGGCAGAGGCCGGTGGCGACCGCGATCTTGCTGAACATGAAGCTGCCGCGCTGCGGCACCGCGGCCAGCGAGGTGCGGATCATGCCGGTGCTGTACTCGTTCGAGACGACGAGCACGCCGAACACGATCATCGCCAGCTGGCCGAGGCTCATGCCCGCGAAGCTGATGAAGGTCGGGTCGAAGGAGAGCTGGTCCTGCCGGTTCATGTTGTCGAACTCGTTCTTCGACAGGGCCGAGATCAGGATGCCGAGGCCGATGGTGACGACCACGGCGAGGGAGAGCGTCCAGACCGTGGACGCGACGGAGCGGATCTTCGTCCACTCGGAGCGGATGACCTGGGTCGTCGCCATGTTCAGGCCCCCTTGTTCCAGCCGTTGCCCCACGGTTCTTCCCGGGGGGTGTCGGAGTGTGCGTGGTATTCCACCGACTCGGCGGTCAGCTGCATGAACGCCTCCTCCAGCGAGGCCTGCTGGGGGCTCAGCTCGTGCAGCACGATCTGGTGCTGCGCGGCCAGCTCACCGATCCGTTCGGACTTCCCGCCGTCCACTTCGAGGGCCCCGGTGCCGCTCTCCACGACCGTGACCCCGGCGCCGTGCAGCACATCGAGGAACCGCTCGCGATGCGGGGTGCGGATCCGGACGTACGACCGTGAGTTCCGCGCGATGAAGTCGGCCATGGAGGTGTCGGCGAGCAGCCGGCCCTGGCCGATGACGACGAGGTGGTCGGCGGTCAGTGCCATCTCGCTCATGAGGTGCGACGACACGAAGACCGTACGGCCCTGTGCGGCCAGCGATTTCATGAGGTTGCGGATCCAGTGGATGCCCTCCGGGTCGAGGCCGTTGACGGGCTCGTCGAACATCAGGATCCGCGGGTCGCCGAGCAGGGCGCCCGCGATGCCGAGCCGCTGGCCCATGCCGAGCGAGAAGCCCTTGGCCTTCTTCTTGGCCACGGAGGTGAGCCCGACCGTGTCCAGCACCTCGTGCACCCGGCTCTTGGGGATGCCGTTGCTCTGCGCCAGGCACAGCAGGTGGTTGAAGGCGCTACGGCCGCCGTGCATGGCCTTGGCGTCGAGGAGCGCGCCGATGTACTTCAGCGGGTCCTTGAGCTGGTCGTAGTGCTTGCCGTCGATCCGCACGTCACCGGCTGTGGGCCGGTCGAGGCCGAGCATCATGCGCATCGTCGTCGACTTGCCCGCGCCGTTCGGCCCGAGGAATCCCGTCACGATCCCCGGTCTGACGGTGAACGTGAGGTTGTTGACCGCGACTTTCTCGCCGTACCGCTTGGTCAGGCCCTCAAGCTCAATCATGCGGCAACGCTAAGACGGGCGTTCGGCAGATGCCACCCGGACAGGCAAACCGAGACCAACGACTCCGGCAACAATCGTGAAAGCCGTCACCCGGAGGAGGGCATGCGCGAACCGGATGCGGGGGCCGAGCCGGTCGCTGAGCGGTCCCGTCACCCGGGCGCCGTCGCCGTCGGCCTGTCGGTGTACAGCGGCAGCAGGAGCATCCGCCGAACAGGCGCAGCTGCCCCTCATCCCCCGGACACGACGAAGCCCGCACCCCCTGGCAGGGAATGCGGGCCCCGGTCGTACTGCTACCTCACGTGCTTACCGGGACTGCTGCGCCGGGACTCCGCGGGAGATCGGCTCGTCCTCGGCCGGTGTGCCGGCGGCGGCCACCGCGGCGCCCGTGAGCGTGGCGAGCATCTCGCGCACGTTCGTCAGCTGGGCGTTGATGCTGTCGCGGCGGTTGGTGAGGGCGGCCAGCTCGCGCTCGGATTCCGAACGGATCCGGTCGGCCTTGGCGTTGGCGTCGGCCACGATGTCCTCGGCCTGGCGCTGTGCCGTCTCCACCGTCTGGCGGGCGCGGCGCTCGGCGTCCGTGCGCAGCTTCTCCGCCTCCAGGCGCAGCTGCTCCGCGCGGTGCTCGATCTCCGCGAGGCGCTTCTCCGCCTTGGCCTGACGGGATGCCAGGTCACGCTCGGACTGCTCGCGGCGCTTGGCGAGGTTCGTCTCGAAGTCGGCGGCGGCCTGCGCGGCCTTCGCACGGGTCTCCTCGAAGAGGGCGTCCGCCTCCTCGCGCTTGGACTGCGCGTCCTTCTGCGCCTCGGCACGCAGCTGAGCGGAGTCACTCTTGGCCTTCTCGACGATCCGGACGCCCTCGTCCTCCGCCTTGGCCTTGCGCTCCGCAGCGAACGATTCTGCGTCGTTGCGGACCTGTTGGGCCGACGACTCGGCGAGTTCGCGGTGCTGCTCGGCAGCGCGCCGGGCCTCCTCTCGCAGGTCCTTCGCCTCCTCCTCGGCGAGGCGGAGGATCTTCTCGACACGCGCGCCGAGGCCGGCGTACGACGGCTCTGCGTCGGTTACCTGGGCCTGGGCGTTCTGCGTTTCGAGATGGAGCTCCTCGATGCGCTTTTCCAGAGCGGTGATGCGGGCCAGAGCGCTGTCGCGGTCGGAGACGAGCTTCGAGATGCGTTCGTCCACCTGAGCGCGGTCGTACCCACGCCGCACAAGCTCGAAGCCGTAGGGGGAAGTGTCGCTCATGGGGTTCCTGTCGAATGAGACCGGTGAGGTGATAGGGGGAATCCTAGGGGCCGAAGCGGTGTGTCATCGAGCGGATGCGTGTTTGATCTGGAGAATGACACCCCTTTTGAGTGGCTAACCCTCAGACGGCTTGCCAAAGACTGGGTCAAAGGCCCCAGAAGACAACGAAACTCGCCGACTCCGCTAGCTCTCCTGCGACTTGCCACTCGATCGGGGGGCGCCGACCGTGGCGCCCGCCTTGACGGCTCCGTCCTTGCCGGCCGTCGGGGCCTCGAAGGACTCCAACGCCTCCAGGACGTCCTGGACACGGGAGATCTCGGCGTTGATGTCCTCGCGGCGCCGCACCAGGGTCTCCAGCTCGCGCTTGCCCTCCTCGACCGTGAGCTTCGCCTCGCGGATCGCCTCGGCCTTGAGCTCCTCGGCCTCCCGGACCAGAGTGGCCTTCTTCTGCTCGGCCTCCTTGAGGAGACCCTCGGCCTTCTTGACGGCGGCGATACGGACCTTGCCCGCCTCGGAGTTGGCCTCCGAGACCAGCTCCTTGGCCTTCGCCTGCGCCTTGGCGAGCTGCTCCTCGGCGGCCTTGATGAGTGCGTCGCAGCGGTCGCCCGCCGACTTCATCGTCTCGGCCGACTCACGGCGGGCCCGCTCGTGCAGTTCCTCGATCTCGGTCGTGATGCGGTCCCGCAGCTCCTCGGCGCGCTCCCTGATCGAGGTGGCGTCCCGGCGGGCACCGACGAGCAACTCGTCCGCGTCCGTACGGGCCTTCTCCACCCGCCCATTGCCCTCGACCGTCGCCTCGGACACCAGCCGGTCGGCCTCGGTGCGGGCCACGCCGACCATCGTGTCGGCCTGCGCCTCGGCCTCGGCCGTCGTCTTGTGCGCCTGCTGCTGCGCCTCGGTGAGCAGCTTGTCCGCCTCGGCGGTGGTCTCCGTGATGAGCGTGTCGACCTGCTCGGCCGCCTCGGAACGCCGCTTGTTGGAGTCCTTGCGCGCCTCGTCGAGGGTGCGCTCGGCCTCCTCGCGCGCCGACGACACCAGCCGCTCGGCCTCCGCCTCGGCCGCCGCCTTGACCCGTGCCGACTCGCTGCGGACCCGCTCGGCGTGCTGCTGAGCCGAGCCGACCGTCTCGGCGGCCTCCGCGCGCAGCCGCTCCGCGTCGCCGGTCGCGTCCGACATCCGCTGCTCGGCCTGGGCGACCGACTCGGTCCGTACCCGCTCGGCCTCCGCGGCCGTCTCCGTGGCCAACCGCTCTGCCTCGGAACGCGCTTCGGTGATGAGGGTGTCCGCCTGCGTGGCCGCGTCCGACCGGATCCGGTTGGCGTCCTCGCGGGCGTCCGCCCGGGTGCGTGAGGCGTCCTGCTCGGCCTGCGCGGTGAGGTCCGACGCCTCCGTGCGCACCCGCTGGGCATGCTCGGACGCGTCCGAACGCAGCCGCTCCGACTCGGCGATCGCCTCCGAAACGGTGCGCTCCGCAAGGGACTTGGCGGCCTCCGTCTCCTCGGCCGCCTCGCGCCGGATACGGCCCGAGTCCTCGCTGGCCCGCTCCCGCTCGGCGTAGGCGTCCGCGCGAACCCGGTCGGCCTCCTCCTGCGCCTCGCGCCGGGTACGGTCCGCCGCGTGCTCGGCGGCGGAGCGCAGCCCGGTGATCTCCTCCTGGGCCTGCTCGTGCAGCCCGAGGACCGAGTCCCGTACCTGCTGGGCGTGTTGCTCGGCCGCCGACACCATCTCGGTGGCGCGCCGGTCGGCCTCCTCGACCAGCCTGACGGCCTCGGCCTGCGCCTCCTCCACGCGGTTGCGCGCCGAGGCCAGCAGCTCCTCGCTCTGCTCGCGGGCCCGCTCACGCTCCTGGTCCGCCTCCTGGCGCGCGGAACCGAGGAGTTCCTCGGCCTCGCGGCGGCGCCGGGCGGCCTCCTCCTGGGCGGCGGCCAGCGTCTCCGTGGCCTCCGTGCCGAGCCGCTCGGCGGCGGCCTGCGCCTCCGCCCGTACCCGGTCGGCGGTCTCCTGGGCCTCCGACTTCAGCCGCTCGGCCTCCGCCGCGGCCTCGGACCGCAGGCGTACGGCGACGGCCTCGCCCTCCGCGCGGGAGGCGGACGCGTCCGACGCGGCCTCGTTGCGCAGCCGGTCGGCCTCCGTCTCGGCCTGCGCCTGGAGCGTGCGGATCCGCTCGGCGGCCTCGGCGCGCAGCCGCTCCGTCTCCTCGGCGGCCTCGCGGCGGATCCGCGTGGCCTCCTCGCGGGCGTTGGTCAGCGCCTGCTCGGCCGCGGCGAGCCGCTCCTCGGCCTCCGTGTGCAGCCGGGTCAGTCCCTCTGCGGCCTCCGCACGGCGGGCCTCTATGGCGCGCTCGGTCTCCTCGTGCAGTTCGCGCGCGGCCCGCTCGGCGTCGGCCTTGATGCCCTCGGACTGCTCGACGACCTCCTCGCGGTGCCGCTCGGCCTCCTGGCGGGTGCGCTGAAGCGTCTCCTCGGCCTGGCGGCGCAGCGTCGTCGCCCGCTCGATGGCCTCGGTGCGGACCTTCTCGCTGTCCCCCTGGGCGGTCTGGCGCAGCTCGTCCGCGTCGGCCTTGGCCTTGGCGAGCAGTTCCTCGGCGGTCTTGGCCGCCTCCTCGATCTGCTGGACGGCCTCCTTGCGGGCCTCCGCGCGGATCTTCTCGCCCTCGGCGACCGCGTCGCCGCGCAGCTGCTCGGCCTCGCCACGCAGCCGACGGGCCTCCTCCTGGAGCTCGACCGTCTTGGCGCGGTACTCCTTGGTGTCGTCCTTCGCCGCACCCTTGAGCCCCTCGGCGATGTCATGTGCCTGGGCGCGCAGCCGGTCCGCCTCGGCCTCGGCCTCGGAGCGGATCCGCTCGGCCTCCTCGGTGGCGGCCTTCGTGGTGTTCTTGGCGTCCTCGGACGCCTTGTTGAGGACGTCCTCGGCGGTCCGGGCCGCCTTGGCGAGCTGGGAGGCGGTCTCCTCGGCGGTGAGGCTGCGGGCGTTCTCCTCGGCCTCCGTGACGATCTTCTCGGCCTTGGCGCGGGCCTCCGCGACGACCTGCTCGGCGTCCGACTTGGTGGTCTCGGCCTCCTTGGTGGCCTCGCTGACCAGCCGGGCGACCTGCTCCTTCGCCGTACGCGTGCGCTGCTCGTTGGCCGCCTCGGCGCTGGAGAGGGCCTTGGCGGCGGCCTCCTTGGCCTCGGTGAGCACCTTCTCGGCCTCGGACTGCGCCGTGCGCAGCGCCTCCTCGGCCTCCGACATGCGCTGCTCGGCGGCCCGGCTCAGCTCGGTCGCCTCGCGGCGGGCGCTGTCGGACTCGGTCACCGTGGAGGTGCGCAGCTGCTCGGCGTGGTCGGTGGCCTCCTGGGCCTGGGTGGATGCCGCGTTCAGCAGGCGCTCGGCGTCCGTGCGGGCGCGGCGCAGGAGCTGCTCGGCCTCCGAGCGGGCCGTCTCGGCGTCCTTCAGCAGCCGCTCCCGGGCCTCGGCGGTGACCCGCTCGGCCTCGGTACGGGCGGCCGCCAGAGCCTGCTCGGCCTCCGCGCGGGACTCATCGAGCAGCCGGCGGGCCTGCGACTCGCTGCGGGCGCGCAGCTGCTCGGCCCACGCCACGTTCTCGTTGACGTGCGACTCGACGGTCTGCCGGCGCTCGGCCAGCTCCTGGTCGAGCTGCTGGCGACGGGTGACCGCCTCCTGATGCAACTCCGCCTGGAGCCGGGCCGCCTGCTCGGCGTGCTCCTGGAGGATCCGCTGGGTCTGCGCCCGGGCCTGGCTCATCTCCCGCTCGGCGTCCAGCCGCAGCTGGTCGGCCTGCATCTGGGCATTACGCAGCAACTGTTCGGCCTGATAGCCGATGTCGCCGCCCTCATAGGCCGGTCGGGACATGAGGGTGCGCCGCGCCTCGTGCAGCTTGGCGCGCAGCACCTCGACCTGGTAGCCGAGGTCCTCGGCGTGCTGAATCGCCTTTTCCCGCTCGGTCTTCAGCCGCTCCATCTCGGCCTCGAACCGAGAGAGGTGGTCGACGTCAGCCGCCGGCTCTCGCTCCTGGCGTTCGTAGCCCCGCACTGCGCGGTCCCATCCGTCCCCTGGTCGCAAGTCTCTCCAAACGAGCTCCGTCCATCCGCCGAACGGGGCCCCCGGGGAATGGTGTCAGATCAACGGCGGAGCATGGGCTGCCGCCCCGACGCTCGCCCCCCGAAACCCGGACCCCGGCGTGCGGTCACCCCCCTGGAGCGGCGACCGCCCCCAACCCTACCGGCCCATATGTACGAGGGTCAGTGCTCAGGTGACTCAACAGGCGCCGAAGTGACCAGTTCTGTCAGGACGCCATGGCAATCCTTTGGGTGCAGGAAGGTGATCCGTGACCCCATGGAGCCGCGTCGCGGCTCCTCGTAGAGGACGCGTACGCCCTTGTCCTTGATGTCCGCGGCATCGGTGTCGACATCCGCGGTACCGAAGGCGATGTGGTGGACGCCCTCACCGTTCTTGGCGAGCCATTTCGCCACGGTGGAGTCCTCGCGGACGGGCTCCAGGAGCTGGAGGTAGGAAGCCCCGCCGTCGGACGTATCGTTGATCTTGAGCATGGCCTCGCGCACGCCCTGCTCCTCGTTGACTTCGGTGTGGAACACCTCGAAGCCGTACGTGGCCCGATAGAACTCGACGGTCTTGTCGAGGTCGAAACAGGCGATCCCGATGTGGTCGATTCGCGTCAGCATGTACGTAGTGGAGCGCTCCCCATGCGGTTGCGCAACGTGCGGGCGATCACACCGACAGTCGGATGACGGGGCGGACTACCGCTCAGTACATTCGAAGTAAACCCTCGTTCACTCCTCAGCTGTGCAGCTGAAAGGGGATCGCACCTCATGTCTGGAACGAACACCACGACATCCGTCATCGTCGCGGGTGCCCGAACTCCGATGGGCCGGTTGCTCGGCTCTCTCAAGTCGTTCTCCGGCGCTGATCTGGGCGGCGTCGCGATCAAGGCCGCCCTCGACCGTGCGGGGATCGGTGGCGACCAGGTGCAGTACGTGATCATGGGCCAGGTGCTCCAGGCCGGGGCAGGGCAGATCCCGGCACGCCAGGCCGCGGTCAAGGCGGGCATCCCGATGTCCGTTCCGGCGCTGACGATCAATAAGGTCTGTCTGTCCGGCCTCGACGCCATCGCGCTGGCCGACCAGCTGATCCGGGCCGGCGAGTTCGACGTGATCGTCGCGGGCGGCCAGGAGTCCATGACCAACGCCCCCCACCTGCTGCCGAAGTCCCGCGAGGGCTTCAAGTACGGCGCCATCGAGATGCTCGACGCCATGGCGTACGACGGTCTGACCGACCCCTGGGAGAACATCCCCATGGGCGAGTCGACCGAGAAGCACAACACACGTCTCGGCATCCAGCGCCCCGAGCAGGACGAGATCGCCGCCCTGTCGCACCAGCGTGCCGCGGCCGCCCAGAAGAACGGCATCTTCGAGGCCGAGATCACCCCGGTCGAGATTCCGCAGCGCAAGGGCGAGCCGGTCGTCTTCAGCAAGGACGAGGGCATCCGCGCGGAGACGACGGCCGAGTCCCTGGGCAAGCTGCGTCCGGCGTTCACCAAGGACGGCACGATCACCGCCGGTTCCGCCTCGCAGATCTCCGACGGTGCGGCGGCCGTGGTCGTGATGAGCAAGGCCAAGGCGCAGGAGCTCGGACTGGAGTGGATCGCCGAGATCGGCGCCCACGGCAATGTGGCCGGTCCCGACAACTCGCTCCAGTCCCAGCCGTCGAACGCGATCCTGCACGCCCTCAAGAAGGAGGGCATGGACGTCTCCGACCTCGATCTCATCGAGATCAACGAAGCGTTCGCGGCGGTTGCCGTCCAGTCAATGAAGGACCTCGGAGTGTCCACCGAAACGGTGAACGTCAACGGGGGTGCGATCGCCCTCGGTCACCCGATCGGCATGTCGGGTGCCCGCCTCGTCCTGCACCTGGCGCTGGAGCTGAAGCGGCGGGGCGGCGGCGTCGGCGCGGCCGCCCTGTGCGGTGGCGGCGGCCAGGGTGACGCGCTCATCGTGCGGGTACCCAAGGGCTGAGCAGTCTGTTTGTACGTCGGTGAGCTGAACGGAGCTGTGATGCAGGACGTCTCCACGCTGGTGGCCCAGGCCAGGGAGGGCAGGCCGCGTGCCGTGGCCCGGCTGATCTCCCTGGTGGAGGGGGCGTCCCCGCAGCTCCGCGAGGTCATGACGGCGCTGGCCCCGCTCACGGGCAATGCGTACGTCGTCGGCCTCACCGGCTCACCGGGTGTCGGCAAGTCGACATCGACGTCGGCCCTGGTGACGGCGTACCGCAAGCAGGGCAAGCGGGTCGGCGTCCTGGCCGTCGACCCGTCCTCGCCCTTCTCCGGCGGCGCGCTGCTCGGCGACCGTGTGCGGATGTCGGAGCACGCGTCCGACCCGGGCGTCTACATCCGCTCGATGGCGACCCGCGGTCACCTGGGCGGCCTCGCCTGGTCAGCGCCGCAGGCGATCCGCGTGCTGGACGCGGCGGGCTGCGACGTGATCCTGGTCGAGACGGTCGGGGTCGGCCAGTCGGAGGTCGAGATCGCGTCCCAGGCGGACACGTCGGTGGTCCTCCTGGCCCCCGGCATGGGCGACGGCATCCAGGCGGCCAAGGCCGGAATCCTGGAGATCGGCGATGTGTACGTCGTCAACAAGGCCGACCGCGACGGCGCCGACGCGACCGCCCGCGAGCTGAACCACATGCTGGGCCTCGGCGAGTCCCGCGGCCCCGGCGACTGGCGCCCCCCGATCGTCAAGACGGTCGCCGCCCGCGCCGAGGGCATCGACGAGGTCGTCGAAGCCCTGGAGAAGCACCGTGCCTGGATGGAGGAGCGGGGCGTCCTCGCCGAGCGCCGACTCGCCCGCGCCTCCCGCGAGGTCGAGACGATCGCCGTCACCGCCCTGCGCGAGCGGATCGGGGATCTGCACGGCGACCGGCGACTGAGCGCGCTGGCGGAACGGATCGTGGCGGGGGAACTGGATCCGTACCGGGCGGCGGACGAACTGGTCGCGGGAATCACGTCGGGCTGACGCGGGCTGCTCCGCACGGAGTGCTGTGGTGGGTCGTTCGTCGTCTGCGGGCCGGTCGTGGCTGGTCGGGCAGTTCCCCGCGCCCCTTTGGGGGCGCCTGGGTGCCCATCGTCGGTAGTGCTGCGGTGGGTCGTTGGTCGTCTGCGGGTCGGTTGTGGCTGGTCGGGCAGTTCCTCGCGCCCCTTTGGGGGCGCCTGGGTGCCCATCGTCGGTAGTGCTGCGGTGGGTCGTTGGTCGTCTGCGGGTCGGTTGTGGCTGGTCGGGCAGTTCCTCGCGCCCCTTTGGGGGCGCCTGGGTGCCCATCGTCGGTAGTGCTGCGGTGGGTCGTTGGTCGTCTGCGGGCCCGTTGTGGCTGGTCGGGCAGTTCCCCGCGCCCCTATGGGGGCGCCACGGCGCCCCCATGGGTCGTGCTGATCGTCAGTCGTCGGTGTCGTCGTCGGCGCCTCGGTCGTCGTCGTGGTCGGACCCGTCGTGACGGTCGTCGTCCGCGCGAGAGTTGCGGTCGTCGCTGTCGTCGTCCGTGTCCGTCGTGACCTTGGCGGAGTTCAGGTCGACCCGGTAGTCGCGGTCGTCCTTGCCGGAGGGGTGCGTTTCGACTTCCCAGGCCTTCGAGGGGCCGTCGTCGTCGAGGTCGATGTCCGTGACCGTTCCCTTGGAGGCGGCGGCCGTGGCGGCCTCCGCGGCGGTCACGGAGGTGCCCTTCAGGGCGGCGCGTGCGTCGGCGGTGTCGTCGTCATCGGCATCGTCGTCGTCATCGCGCCCGGTCTGGGAGCCGAGGACCTTGCCGGAGGCCGGGTCGATGCGGACCTTGTGCCAGGTGTCGTCGCCGGCGAGGACGCGGACCTTCCACTGCGCCGGGCCGTCGTCGCCGTCGCCGTCGTCGTCCAGCTCGGCGGAGACGGCGGTGCCGGGGGCTTCCTTCAGGGCGGTGGCGATGGCGTCGGCGGCGGTCACGGTGCCGGAGGCCACCCGTGCCGAGTCGTCGTCCCCCGTCACCTGCGTGCCTGTCTTCGGCGCCGCCGTCCCGTCGTCGTCCCCCGTGACCGCGAGCGCCGTGGCCGTGCCGCCCCCGATCAGTGCGGCGGCCGTGACAGCGGCGATCACGATGTTGCGCTTCATGTGGATTCCTCCCCAGTCGTTTGCGTTTCGACGTGAATCAATGTCGCCGACGGACGCTGAGGGGAACCTGAAGCCGCCTGAAGAGATCTTCAGCTTGGCTTTGGGAACCTGGACCACATGCGCCTGTTGATCGTGGAGGACGAGAAGCGGCTGGCCCTGTCGCTCGCCAAGGGCCTGACGGCCGAGGGCTACGCCGTCGACGTCGTGCACGACGGCCGCGAAGGCCTGCACCGGGCGACCGAGGGAACGTACGACCTGGTGATCCTCGACATCATGCTCCCCGGCCTCAACGGCTACCGCGTCTGCGCCGCCCTGCGCGCCGCGGGCCACGACGTGCCGATCCTGATGCTCACCGCCAAGGACGGCGAGTACGACGAGGCGGAGGGCCTGGACACAGGGGCGGACGACTACCTCACCAAGCCGTTCTCGTACGTCGTCCTGGTCGCCCGCATCAAGGCCCTGCTGCGGCGACGGCAGGGCGCCGGGACCTCGCCCGTGCACGTCCACGGCGAGCTGAAGGTCGACACCGCGGCCCGCCGCGTCTTCCTGGACGAGGACGAAGTCACCCTGACCGCCAAGGAGTTCGCCGTACTGGAGCAGCTGGTGATGCGGGCCGGCGAGGTGGTGTCCAAGGCCGAGATCCTGGAGCACGTCTGGGATTTCGCGTACGAGGGCGATCCGAACATCGTCGAGGTGTACATCAGCACCCTGCGGCGCAAGCTGCGCGCCGGGCTCATCCGGACGGTGCGCGGCGCCGGTTACCGGCTGGAGGCGGCGTGAGAGGACGGCTCTTCGGCTCCGTACGCTCCCGGGCGACCCTCGGCGCCACCCTCGTCGTCGCCGTGGCGCTGCTCGCCGCCGGGACCGCCGTACTGCTGTCCCTGCGGTCCAACCTCCACGGCCAGGCGGGTACGCAGGCCGAGCGGAGCGCCCGGGAGGTCGCCACCGACCTCGCGACCGGGAAGACGTACGAGCAACTGTCCCTGGACGACGACGCACGGCCGGTGCAGGTCGTCGACGAGGACGGCACGCTGGTCGCGGCCAGCGAGAAGCTGGAGCGGATCAGCGGGACGGGCACGGCCGCGGTACGGCCGCAGGGACCGTCGGCCGGCCCGGTGGACGGCGATGACGATGACGACGACGACTCGGACGACGAGTCCCTCGAACCCGGTGAGGTCGGCGACCACACCACCTTCACCGACGGCTCCGCGACCATCGACGGCGAGACGGCCGACTACCTCTTCGCCGCCGTCCCCGTGGATGTCCAGGGCCAAGGCTCGCTGACCGTCTACGCGGGCGCCCCGCTCTCCGCCGAGCAGGGGGCCGTCAACACCGCGCTGACCGTCATGCTGATCGGCTTCCCGGTGCTGCTCGGCGTCGTCGCGGGCGTGACCTGGCTGGTCACCCGGCGCGCGCTGCACCCGGTCGAGGGCATCCGCGGCGAGATGGCCGCGATCACCGCCTCGGAGGATCTCGCCCGCCGAGTGCCGGTGCCGGACACACACGACGAGGTGGCCCGGCTCGCCCGGACCACCAACGAGACGCTGGCCGCCCTGGAGACCTCCGTGGAGCGCCAGCGGAGGTTCGTCGCCGACGCCTCGCACGAGCTGCGCAGTCCGATCGCGTCGCTGCGCACCCAGCTCGAAGTGGCTGCCGCGCATCCGGAGCTGCTGGACCTCGACGGCGCGGTCGCCGACACCGTACGACTCCAGCACCTGGCCGCCGACCTGCTGCTGCTCGCCCGGCTGGACGCGGGGGAGGGGCCGACCGACACGCGCGTGGACCTGGCCGCGCTGGCCGGGGAGGAGGCCGCGGGACGGGCGGGCGTGCGGGTCGAGGCCCTCGACGCGCTCGACGTGACCGGATCACGCGGGCAGTTGGGGCGGGTGCTGGCGAATCTGCTGGACAACGCCCAGCGCCATGCGCGATCGGCGGTCACCGTGGCCGTACGGCGCGACGGTGACCGGGCTGTGGTCGAGGTCGCCGACGACGGCGACGGGGTGCCGGAGGCCGAGCGGGGGCGGATCTTCGAGCGGTTCGTACGGCTGGACGCCGCCCGCAGTCGGGACGACGGCGGTGCGGGACTGGGCCTTGCCATCGCCCGGGACGTCGCCGTACGGCACGGGGGCACGCTCACGGTGCGGGACGCGCCGACAGGCGGAGCCCTGTTCGAACTCCGCCTGCCGCTTGCCTGATCAGGACGTCAGGGGCGCCCGCGCTGCCCGCGCAGATGCTCCGCGATCGGCTTCAGGCCCTTGTCGAGCTCGGTCAGTGCCTCGGGGGACAGCAGATCGATGAAGTGCCTCCGCACAGACGCCACATGATGGGGCGCGACCTTCTTCATCGTCTCCATACCGTGCTCGGTCAGCACGGCGAACAGTCCACGGCGGTCGGACTCGCAGTTCTCGCGCCGCACCAGGTCCGCGTTCTCCATGCGGGTGATCTGGTGCGAGAGGCGGCTCTTCGACTGAAGGGTGGCGGCCGCGAGGTCGCTCATCCGCATCCGTACGTCATCCGACTCGGAGAGATTCACCAGGATCTCGTAGTCGTTCATCGTCAGGCCGAACGGTTGCAGGTCCTTCTCGAGCTGGTACGTCAACAGCCTGTTGACCTCCAGGTGGGTGCGCCAGGCGCACTGCTCCGCATCGGTCAGCCAGGGCGTGGCCGTCTCGGTCTCCATGAATGAAGTCTACCTAAAAGGTTGAAAGGCGAACTAATGAGGGTGGTGTGACTGTGCGCACGCGTTCGATGTCACACTCCGCAGACTACCGCTCACAGCCCGAAGCGACGCTGGAGGTCCCCCAGCTGTCCGGGAAGACGCGGTGTGCCCGTTTGCTGTGGGGTGCCTGTGTGACCCCCCTGGCCACCGGGTACGCCGGCCTGGTGCGGGACCGCCCCCGTGGCCTGCTCCGCCATGAGGGTTTCGGTGGACTGAAGCAGGACCGTGCCGGCTCCTACGAACTCGAACTGATGCTCCTCTCCGGAGGCCCCACCGAGGCCCGTCATCGCACGTAGACCGCCCATCAGGCCCGTCATATAGCCGTGGTCGTAGTGATGGCACGGCGACGGGCAGTCGGCCCAGCCGACGAGCGCCTGCGGGTCCACCCGGATCGGCGGCTCCATGAACACAACCGGACCGTTAGATGCGGCTACGAACTTGCCGGTTCCGATCAGCGTCAGAAATCCCGGAACGATCGACTGCTTGAGCGCGAGACTTGGCTGAAAAGCGAGCAGGTTGCCCGAGCGAATGGTCAGGTTGCCGTTCTCGAGGTCGTACGAATTCACGTCGAAGGCCCGGTCGGCGAGGAGCATCTTGCCCGAGCCCTCCGCCACGACCCAGTCGCTTGCGTGCAGAGGCGAATGAAATGACGTACGGACAAGTCGGTCCAAACGTCCGTGCCCGATGCCGTTGAAGTCGATCGAGCCGTAGTAGGCGATCATCTTCCCCTTCTGCAGGAACCACTGGGAGCCCTTGAGCTCCACGCAGAAGGTGTAGTTGTTGACACTGTCGTCGACGGGCAGGGTCATCGGGTCGTGGACGACGACGCCCGGAGTTCCGTAGGTCACAGCTTCTCCTCCGAGGCCTGGACGTACACCGCGCCGTGGCCGCTCAGCTCCAGCTGGAACGCCTCGCCGGAGCCGCGGCCGACCATGTCCCGCCAGCCGAGAGCGGTCGACAGCTTGTTGCGCACGTCGCCGTGGTGGGCGACGTACGCCTGGGGGTCGACATGGACGGGCCGCTGCGGGGTGATCGGTATCTCGAAGACACCGCCGTGCGCCATCACCGCGACCGCGCCCTGTCCCTTGAGGGTTGTCGTGAACAGCCCCTGACCCGACACCTGGCCCCGAACCATCCCCATGACGCCGCCCTGCGCACCCAGGAACATCGTCCCTTGCTGGAGCGTGCCCTCGAAGGCGAGCAGCCGGTCCGCCTCCACACAGAGGGTGTCGCCGGAGAGGTTGATCACCTGGACATGGTGGCCGCCGTGCCCGAACAGCACCGTGCCGCTGCCCTCGACGGTCATCAGCGGCGTGTCCTCGTTGGCGACCCGGCGCCCGATCATCGACATGATCCCGCCCGAGCCGCCCGCCATGTTGGGCGTGAAGGACACCTCGCCCTTGTAGGCGAGCATGGCACCGCGCTGACTGAACAGCCGCTGCCCCGGCATCACAGTCGCCTCGACCATCTTCGAGTTGATCTCACGGAAGGTCATCTCACACATCCCCCGCGACGGTGTTCCGTTCACTGGGCTGTACGTACACGAGCCCGTCCCCCTCGAACCGGATCTGGAAGGCCTCGCCGCCGCCCTCGCCCATCAACGTGCGGAACGTCACACCGGACTGGAAGGACTGCCGCAGGTTCCCCTGATGCGCGACATAGGCACCCGGGTCGACGCTCAGCGGATACTGCGGGGTCACCCTCAGCACCACCGCCGGGCCGTCGGACATGATCGCCGCCTGTCCGTGCCCCTCGACGGTCGTGGTGAACAACCCATTGCCCTGCGAGGCGCCGCGCAGCCCCGTGAAGGACGTGCCCGTGCGCAGCCCGGCGTCGGTCGCCAGCAGGTTGCTCGACTCCACGTACAGCTTGTCGCCCTGGAGACTCACGAGGTTGATCTCGGACGCGCGGTCCGCGAACCAACAGGTCCCCTGCCCCCTCACCTCCATCACCGTCATCTGCTCACCGGTGATCCGCCGCGTCACCATCCCGCGGATGCCCTCACCGCCACCGCTCAGCTTCTTGAAGGCCATCTGCCCGTCGTACGCGACCATCGAGCCGTTCTTCGCCTTCACGGCGTCCCCGGTCATGTCGACGGCGAGCACCTTGCTGCCTTGAAGTCGGAACATCGCCACGGTGCGAAAATAGCCGCACGCGGTGCCCGCCAACAGGCCCCACAGGTGGATAAGGACCCTGATCGCACCCCTAGGGGCGAGCAGCCCGCCCCCCACCCACACGGCCCCCCAACTGTTTGCCACAATGGCCGGACGTTTGTGCCTGTGTTCACAAGCAGTCGAGCCTCTCCCACCGAAGGTGACCCGTGGACCTCAAGACCGCCGCCGCCCTCCGCCGCCTCCGCCTCGTCTCGGCCCCCGAGGCCGTCTCGTTCCTGCTCCTGCTGGTCTGCTCGGTGCTGAAGCGGACCACGGACTTCAACGCGGTGCCCGCGATGGGCATGATCCACGGCGTCCTCTTCATCCTGTACGTGATCTTCTGGGCGGACGCCTGGAACCGGGTGAAGTGGCCCGTGAAGACCGCCGCCCTCTACTTCGTCCTCTCCGTGCTGCCCACCGGCGGCTTCTTCGCCGAACGCAAGCTCAAGCACGAGGCAGAGAACGCGGTGATCGCCTCCCGCGCCCGCAAGGAAGGGATCGTGAACGCGTGATCGTCGCCTTCTCCGTGACGCCGCTGGGCGTCGGCGAGGACGTGGGGGAGTACGTCGCCGACGCCGTCCGAGTCGTCCGCGAATCGGGCCTGCCCAACCGCACGGACGCGATGTTCACGTCCATCGAGGGCGAGTGGGACCAGGTCATGGACGTCGTCAAGCGGGCCGTCGCCGCAGTCGAGGAGCGCGCCCCGCGCGTGTCCCTGGTCCTCAAGGCGGACATCCGCCCGGGCGTGACGGACGGTCTCACCTCAAAGGTGGAGACAGTGGAGCGACACCTGGCCGACTAGGCCCGCCCAGGTCAGCGAGAGCGGCCTGGTGCACGGACCCGCAGTCGCGCACGGCGAGAAGGGGACGCGGCGGGGGTGTCCGCCCGCAGCGGTTGTCGCGTCAACGCGGTCCCCTCACCAAGAGACCGAGTCGCGACGTTCCGAGGACGGACACCCCCGCCGCGGCCCCCCCCCCCCCCCCCCCCCCCCGCCCCCCCCGCCCCCCCCCCCCCCCCCGCGCCCCCCCCGGGGGGCCCCCGCCCCCCCCCCCCCCCCCCCCCCGCCCCCCCCGCCCGGCCCCCCCC
>NZ_JBIUCC010000007.1:376680-530550 GCF_044593495.1 Streptomyces sp. NPDC051963
GGGGGGGGGGGGGGGGGGGGGGGGGGGCGGCGCGGGGGGGGGGGGCGGCCCCCCCCCCCCCCCCCCCCCGGGGGCGGGGGGGGGGGGGCCGGCCCCCCCCCCCCCCCGCCCGCGCCCCCGACCCCCCACCACCCGCACAGCGCCACGAGCACCCCCACCCACCCGAGCTCCCCGCCGGGAGGCACCCGGCACCACACCGACAGCCCCGAGCTCCCCGCCGGCAGGCGTCACCGCACCCGGCACCCACCTGGACGCACCCAGTTCGACACGCCCCCAAATCTCCACTTTTGTATGGGTATCGACTCGTTCGATCACCCCACACAACTGGAGGACGCTGTGCGGCAGCCGGAGGGCTACGACTACGACACCCACAGCCGACTGGCGGGACCGCTCACGGAACCGTCGGACAAGGCGTACCGGGTGCAGTACACATCGCTCCTCGCATGCGAACCGCACCGAATACGCGCGATCCTGCTCATGACCCTCGCGCCGATATTCACCGGCGTCCTCCTCGTCTACCTCGTCTGGCCCAGCCACTGGGTGGAACGCGAGGGCGCCGACGAATGGCTGACCGTTCTCGACGTCACCATGCTGATATGCATCGGGCTCATCGAGCTCTTCATGGTCGTCAACGTCGCTTCCGTGGCCCACGCCACGATGGTCGCCCGCGATCCCGTCCCGGTGGTCCCCGAACCCGGCACCCGCGTCGCCTTCCTCACCACATACGTCCCGGGCAAGGAACCCCTCGACATGGTCCGCGCCACCCTCGAAGGCGCGACCCGCATCCACCACACCGGCCCGCGGGACATCTGGCTCCTCGACGAGGGCGACGACGACCAGGCGAAGGCCCTCTGCGCCGAACTCGGCGTACACCACTTCACCCGCCGAGGCGTCCCCGAGTGGAACAGACCCGAAGGCGTCCACAAGGCCCGCACCAAGCACGGCAACTACAACGCCTGGATCGCGATGCACGGCGACGAGTACGACTTCTTCGCCTCCGTCGACACCGACCACGTCCCGCTCCCCAACTTCCTGGAGCGGATGATGGGTTACTTCCGCGACCCGGACGTCGCCTTCGTCGTAGGCCCCCAGGTGTACGGGAACTACCACAACCCCGTCACCAAAGCGGCCGAGTCCCAGCAGTTCCTGTTCCACGCGCTGATACAGCGCGCGGGCAACCGCTACCGGGCCCCCATGTTCGTAGGGACGAACAACGTCGTACGGATCTCGGCCGTAAAACAAATAGGCGGCCTCTACGACTCGATCACCGAGGACATGGCCACCGGCTTCGAACTCCACCGCACCCGCAACCCCGGAACCCGGAACCACTGGCGCAGCGTCTACACCCCGGACGTGCTCGCCGTCGGCGAGGGCCCGGCCTCCTGGACCGACTTCTTCACCCAGCAGATGCGCTGGTCGCGCGGCACCTACGAGACGCTGATCAAGCAGTACTGGAGGGCCCCCGGCAAGATGCCCCCGGGCCGCTTCCTCTCGTACACGCTCATGCTGGTCTACTACCCGATGACGGCGGTCAACTGGTTCCTCGGCATCCTCAGCTGCATACTCTTCCTCTGGTTCGGCGCGTCCGGAACCCAAGTGGCCGCCTCGGTCTGGCTGATGCTCTACAGCGACGCGGCCGCGCTCCAGATAGGCCTCTACCTCTGGAACAGGCGCCACAACGTGTCCCCGCACGAACCGCAGGGCTCCGGCGGCCTGGCGGGCATGGCGATGTCGGCCCTGTCGGCCCCCATCTACCTCAAGTCGTTCGGCGAGGCACTTCTGCGCCGCCCGAGCCGGTTCGTCGTGACACCGAAGGGCGACGACGCCAGCCCCGACCGTCTGCTGACGTTCCGTATCCACCTCTTCTGGGCGGCCGTCCTGGCGACCTCCCTCGCCGCGTCGGCGCTCCTCGACAACACCCATGCGGCGATGCGCACTTGGGCGTTCCTGGCCATGGCGATCTCCCTCGCCCCGGTGGCCGTATGGTGCTCGACCCTGCTGAAGGAGCGCAGGGAACGGCCGCCCCTCCACGTACTGCACGCACCCCCGCGCAGAGGCGACAGCGCCGAACCCGCTCTCGCCGGCAACAGCGCGGGCACCACGGTCTCCAGCTCCACGACAGGAGGTAACTAGGCCATGGCCTACAGCCCCTCTCAGAAGACCAAGAAGACCGTCTTCGGCATCGGCGGCATCGTCGTCCTGCTCGGCCTCAACGCCCCGGCCGCGCTGGACTTCGCGGGCGATCAGTACCACGCGTACAAGATCGCGCAGCCCTCGTACCAAGCCCGGTACGGCAGTTGGACCCAGATCGACATTCCCGAGGAGTACCGCACCAATGCCATCCACGCGGCGCTTCTGCACACCGGCAAGGTGCTGATCGTCGCGGGCTCGGGCAACGAACAACGGAAGTTCAACAAGGGCTCGTTCGACACCGTCCTCTGGGACCCGAAGGCGAACACCTTCAAGAAGATCCCCACCCCCGACGACTTCTTCTGCGCCGGTCACGCCCAACTCCCCGACGGCCGCCTGCTGGTGGCCGGCGGAACCGCCCGCTACGAACTCCTCGACGGCGAGGTCGACCGCGCCGCCGGCGGTATGCGCGTGAAGAACGAGAGCCCGAACAAGGCGGTGTTCCTGAAGAAGGGCACCGTCTTCCGCTCGCCCGCCGGAGTCGAGTACGTCTCCCGGTTCGACGTCACGGTCCCGAAGGCCAAGGCGGTCACCGACGGCCGCACGGCACGGACCAGTGTCACCGCGAGCGAGGTCCGTGTCTTCGTGGAGGCCGCCGAGAAGGGCCCGCTGTCGATCACCGAGAACCAGGCCCAGTACGAGATCGTCGGCCTCACCGGCAAGGACGCGAACAACACATACGGTCTCTCGGAGCGGATCAGCTTCGACAAGCAGGACTTCCAGGGCATCCGCGCCGCCTACGAGTTCGATCCGAAGGCCGAGCGGTACATCACGGTCGACCCGATGGACAAGGCCCGCTGGTACCCGACCCTCGTCGGCCTGGAGGACGGCCGGGTCCTCGCGGTCTCGGGCCTGGACGACCTCGGCAAGATCGACCCCGGTGACAACGAGATCTACGACCCGAGGACCAAGAAGTGGTCACCGGGCCCCAAGCGGTACTTCCCGACGTACCCCGCCCTGTTCCTCACCAAGGGCGGCAAGCTCTTCTACCCGGCCTCGAACGCCGGTTACGGCCCCGCCGACAGGGGCCGCGAGCCGGGCCTGTGGGATCTGAAGACCAACACCTTCCAGTACGTCCCGGGCCTGCGCGACGCCGACGAGACCGAGACGTCGTCCTCGCTCCTCCTGCCGCCCGCCCAGGACCAGAAGATCATGCTCCTCGGCGGCGGAGGCGTCGGCGAGTCCAAGAAGTCGACCCCGCGCACGGCCGTGGTGGACCTCAAGAAGGACAACCCCGTCTTCGAGGACGGCCCCGACCTCCCCCAGGGCACCCGCTATCTGAACAGCGTGATCATGCCCGACGACACCGTCTTCACCTCGAACGGCTCCGAGGACTACCGGGGCCGCAGCGCCAGCAACATCCTCAAGGCGCAGTTCTACGACCCGAAGGGCAACGTCTTCCGCGAGGCCGCATCGCCGATGGTCGGCCGCAACTACCACTCCGAGGCGCTGCTGCTGCCCGACGGCCGGGTCGCCACCTTCGGCTCCGACCCGCTCTTCGACGACCAGCAGAACACCAAGCTGGGCCACTTCGAGCAGCGTATGGAGATCTTCACGCCGCCCACCCTGCACAAGAACGGCAAGAACCGTCCCGTCCTCGGCGACGGACCGCGGCGACTCGACGGCGACCGCCGCGCGACCTTCACCACCGCCCACCCCGAACGCATCACCACGGCCCGTCTGATGCGCCCGAGCGCGGTCACGCACACCACGGACGTGGAACAGCGCTCGATCGCACTGGGCCTCACCAAGAAGGGCAACTCGGTCACCGTCGACATACCGAACGACCCGACCCTGGTCCCGCCCGGCTGGTACATGCTGTTCGTGACGGACGCGCAGGGCACGTCGTCGGAGGCGAAGTGGATCCAGGTCGGGCAGCCGTGAGCCGGCCGCCTACTCCTTGGCGTTGCGTGCCAACTCCAGCGCGTACTCCGGCCACCACTGCCCGGCGTTCGGTCCTCCCTCGCACGTCCCGTCCGACTCACCGGGCCGCTTGACCCACAGATAGGCGTCCAGGGCGGGCTCGCCGGTGTCGAAGGTGGGAGGGGTGCCCAGGGCCCGGTCCGGTGGGTTGCACCAGGCGCCGGGCAGCGGTCCGTTGCCGTTGCGGCTGGTGTCGATGACGAAGTGCTTGCCGTCGAGGTCCTCGGAGAGCCGGAGCCCGTACTCCTTGGTGACCTCGTCGGTCTGGAAGTTGGAGACGTTGAGGGCGAAGCCGTCGGCGCGTGCGACGCCCGCCCGGTACAGGCGCTGGACCAGCACGGCCAGCCTCTGGGGTTCCTTGATCCAGGCCGGGTTCCCGGCGTCCAGGTACACCTTCGTGTTCGGCTGCCGCTTCAGCCGGTCGATCGCCTCGCCCAGCAGCGTCTCGCGCTCGCCGTGGTGGATGCCGGGCGTGCAGCCGTCCACGATGTGCGCGACCGCGTCGGGCTCCAGGACGACCACGGCCTTGGCCTTGCCCAGCGCGGCCGCGAACTTCCCGATCCACGCACGGTAGGTGTCCGCGTCCGCGGCCCCGCCCGCCGAGTGCTGCCCGCAGTCCCGGTGCGGGATGTTGTACGCCGCGAACACCGCCGTCCGCCCTTCCCGGAGCGCGGCCGTGGCGGCCTCGGTGACCGGCACGGTCGGGTCGGTCTCTCCGGCCGGCCACAGCGCGGCGGGCCGCTCGGCGATGCGCTTGAGCAGTTCGGCGTCCTCGGTACGGCCCTCCTCCTGCCATGACTCGATCTGCTGGGCGGCGGGGCTCTCCGGGTCGACCCAGAACGGCGAGGCGGAGCCGAGGTCCGCCCTCCCGGAGGCGGCGCCGGCGACGGAGGCCTCGTCGATGTCGGGCGCGGACGTACAGCCTGCCGCGAGCCCGAGCACCGCGAGGGCCGCGAGGGCGTGGATCAGCCGGGACATGCTGCTCCCTAGGGCGAAGGTGACGTTCAGTGACAACTCATAAGCAATCGTTGCATAGCGGACAGTGTTCGACCGGCATCGCAATGCCGGGAAGCCCGGCGGACCGAAGGGCGAGACGGGGCTGACCGCCATATGACCGGCCGGTAAGGTCTGGTGCGTGCCGAAGCCGCTCAGCCTTCCCTTCGACCCCATCGCCCGCGCCGACGAACACTGGAAGCAGCGCTGGGGAAACGTACCGTCGATGGCCGCGATCACCTCGATCATGCGCGCACAGCAGATCCTGCTCGCCGAGGTCGACGCGGTGGTCAAGCCGTACGAGCTGACGTTCGCGCGCTACGAGGCGCTGGTGCTGCTCACCTTCTCCAAGGCCGGCGAGCTGCCGATGTCCAAGATCGGCGAGCGGCTCATGGTGCACCCGACCTCCGTGACGAACACCGTGGACCGGCTGGTGAAGTCGGGCCTGGTGGAACGGCGGCCCAATCCGAACGACGGGCGCGGCACCCTCGCCACCATCACCGGCAAGGGCCGCGAGGTCGTCGAGGCCGCCACCCGTGACCTGATGGCGATGGACTTCGGACTCGGGGTGTACGACGCCGAGGAGTGCGCCGAGATCTTCGCGATGCTGCGGCCGCTGCGGGTGGCCGCGTCCGACTTCGACGAGGACTGACCCGCTTCGGCGAGGGCCGACCCGCGGGAAGATCGCCCGGAACGGGCGGTTACGCTCGACGGCATGAAAAAGAGCGTGCTGACCCGCTACCGCGTCCTGGCCTACGTCACCGGTGTGCTGCTCGTCCTGCTGTGCCTCAGCATGATCGCCAAGTACGGCCTCGACGTCGACGGCGCCGCCGACTTCACGCGTGTGGTCGCCATCGCGCACGGCTGGCTGTACGTCCTCTACCTGGTCTTCGCCTTCGACCTGGGTTCCAAGGCGAAGTGGCCGGTCGGCAAGCAGCTGTGGGTGCTGCTCGCGGGGACCGTTCCGACGGCCGCCTTCTTCGTGGAGCGGAAGATCTCGCACGAGCTCGAGGCCAAGGTCGCGGACGGGTCGCCCGCGCCTGTGAAGGCTTAACCGCCACCACCGTACGAACATGTTCGTGCGGTGGTGTTTCGCTCACCTATTACTAGGACGTCCTACTAAACCATCGACATTTACTAGGACGTCCTAGTAAATTGATGGTATGGACGCTGACGCCATCGAGGAAGGCCGCCGTCGCTGGCAGGCTCGCTACGACGCTTCGCGCAAGCGCGACGCGGACTTCACCACGCTCTCCGGAGACCCCGTGGAGCCGGCGTACGGGCCCCGGCCCGGGGACACGTACGAGGGCTTCGAGCGGATCGGCTGGCCCGGCGAGTACCCCTTCACCCGCGGCCTCTACCCGACCGGCTACCGCGGCCGGACCTGGACCATCAGGCAGTTCGCCGGCTTCGGGAACGCCGAGCAGACGAACGAGCGCTACAAGATGATCCTGGCCAACGGCGGTGGGGGCCTGTCCGTGGCCTTCGACATGCCGACGCTCATGGGCCGCGACTCCGACGACCCGCGCTCGCTCGGTGAGGTCGGGCACTGCGGGGTGGCGATCGACTCGGCGGCGGACATGGAGGTCCTGTTCCAGGACATCCCGCTGGGTGACGTCACGACCTCGATGACCATCAGCGGCCCGGCCGTCCCGGTCTTCTGCATGTACCTGGTGGCGGCCGAACGGCAGGGCATCGACCCCTCCGTCCTCAACGGCACGCTCCAGACGGACATCTTCAAGGAGTACATCGCCCAGAAGGAGTGGCTCTTCCAGCCCGAGCCGCACCTCCGCCTCATCGGCGACCTCATGGAGTACTGCGCGTCCGGCATCCCCGCCTACAAGCCGCTGTCCGTCTCCGGCTACCACATCCGCGAGGCCGGATCGACGGCCGCGCAGGAGTTGGCGTACACGCTCGCGGACGGCTTCGGCTACGTGGAACTGGGCCTGTCCCGCGGCCTGGACGTGGATGTCTTCGCCCCCGGCCTGTCCTTCTTCTTCGACGCCCATGTCGATTTCTTCGAGGAGATCGCCAAGTTCCGCGCCGCACGCCGGATCTGGGCCCGCTGGATGCGGGACGTGTACGGCGCGCAGTCCGAGAAGGCCCAGTGGCTCCGCTTCCACACCCAGACCGCCGGCGTCTCCCTGACGGCCCAACAGCCGTACAACAACGTCGTGCGTACGGCCGTGGAGGCGCTGGCGGCGGTACTGGGCGGCACGAACTCCCTCCACACCAACGCCCTGGACGAGACCCTCGCGCTCCCCTCCGAGCAGGCCGCTGAGATCGCCCTGCGCACGCAGCAGGTACTCATGGAGGAGACCGGCGTCGCCAACGTCGCGGACCCGCTGGGCGGTTCGTGGTACGTCGAGCAGCTCACCGACCGGATCGAGGCCGACGCGGAGAAGATCTTCGACCAGATCAAGGAGCGAGGCCTCAGGGCCCACCCCGACGGACGGCACCCGATCGGGCCGATCACCTCCGGAATCCTGCGCGGAATCGAGGACGGCTGGTTCACCGGGGAGATCGCGGAGTCCGCCTTCCAGTACCAGAAGTCCCTGGAGAAGGGCGACAAGAGGGTCGTCGGCGTGAACGTCCACCACGGATCGGTCACCGGCGACCTGGAGATCCTGCGCGTCAGCCACGAGGTTGAGCGGGAGCAGGTCCGCGCGCTGGGCGGCCGCAAGTCCGCCCGGGACGACACCGCGGTGCGCACCGCCCTGGACACGATGATCGCGGCCGCCCGCAACGGCGCGAACATGATCGAGCCGATGCTGGACGCGGTGCGCGCGGAGGCGACGCTGGGGGAGATCTGCGGGGTGCTGCGGGATGAGTGGGGGACGTATACGGAGCCGGCGGGCTTCTAGACCCCCTTCTCCTTCCAGACCTCCTTCTGGACCTCCTTCTGGGCCTCGTCGGCTGATGCCAGCCCCAGAAGGAGGACGCGGGTGAAGCTCCGCACCCACTCCTCGTCAGCCGGCTCCGCGCTCACCAGACAGCGGTGCACGACCGCTCCTGCCACCACGTCGAAGATCAGGTCCACTGTGCGGGCCGCTTCTTCGGGGCTGGACTCCGTCGGCAGCTCGCCGCGGGTCTGAGCCCGTGCGCGG
This sequence comes from Streptomyces sp. NPDC051963, assembly GCF_044593495.1. NCBI lineage: Bacteria > Bacillati > Actinomycetota > Actinomycetes > Kitasatosporales > Streptomycetaceae > Streptomyces > Streptomyces sp. NPDC051963. The sequence goes on from NZ_JBIUCC010000007.1 coordinate 384,894, forward strand.
CCCTCCAGGACCAATCGCTTCTGGCGGTCGACGATGGAGGTGCGGATGCGTTCGCGCAGGGCGTCGTCCCTCGTGGACTCGGCGACCACCGCCATGAGTCCGCTCCTCGCCTCCGGGCGGTCCAGGATCGTGGCGAATTGCAGCACCACGCCCTCGATGTCGGCCGCGAGGCTGCCGCGGTCGGGGAGTTCGAGTTCATCGAAGAGTTCGGCGACCGCGTCGACCACGAGTTCGTTCTTGCCCGCCCAGCGGCGATAGAGCGTCGTCTTTGCAACCCCGGCCCGCGTTGCCACGTCTCCCAGTGTGAGCTTCGACCAGCCCAGCTCCACCAGGGCCTCCCGCGTGGCCGCGAGGATCGCTTTGTCCGCTGCGGCGCTGCGGGGGCGTCCTGTGAGGCGTGGGGCGGAAGTGCGGCTCTGCATCCCATGACCATAACCGGCGGTTCCTGTGGGGCCGTGAGGGAGATCACCGGGGGGTGGTGTCCCGGAGGCGCCCGGTGCCATTACGCTACGGGTCGTAGCGAAACCGCTGGTGTGGGGTGGGGACCCGGCGCCGAGACGAACACCGCACGACCGGCTTTCACAACGCTTTTCACACACGCGCGAGAACGGGGGAGGATAGACGCATGCAGCCACGGAACATGTCCATGAGCGGAGTCGTCGACCTCGCCGCGGTGAAGGCGGCCCAGGAGGCCAAGGCGAAGGCGGAGCAGGCGCGCGCCGAAGCGGCCCGGCAGGGCGGCGGGGGAGGGGGCGTCTCGCCGGCCGACCTCGTCATCGATGTCGACGAGGCCGGATTTGAGAGCGATGTACTCCAGCGGTCCACCGAGGTGCCGGTCGTCATCGACTTCTGGGCCGAGTGGTGTGAGCCCTGTAAGCAGTTGAGCCCGGTCCTGGAGCGGCTCGCCGTCGAGTACAACGGACGCTTCGTCCTTGCCAAGATCGACGTCGACGCCAATCAGATGCTGATGCAGCAGTTCGGGATCCAGGGGATTCCCGCCGTGTTCGCGGTCGTCGCCGGACAGGCGCTGCCGCTCTTCCAGGGGGCCGCCGGCGAGGCGCAGATCCGACAGACGCTCGATCAGCTCGTCCAGGTCGCCGAGCAGCGCTTCGGGCTCACCGGTCTGACCGTCGACCCCGAGGCCGAGCCCGGCGCCGTCCAGGAGGCGCCCACGGAGCCGACGGGACCGTACGACGCACTGCTCGAAGCCGCCGTGCACGCCCTGGACGCGGGGGACTTCGGCGGTGCCGTCCAGGCGTACAAGAACGTGCTGAGCGACGACCCGGGCAACATGGAGGCCAAACTCGGTCTCGCCCAGGCCCAGTTGCTCCAGCGGGTGCAGGGTCTCGACCCGGCGCAGGTGCGCAAGGACGCCGCCGAGAAGCCCGGTGATGTCGAGGCGCAGATCGTCGCCGCCGACCTGGATCTGGTGGGCGGGCATGTCGAGGACGCGTTCGGGCGGCTCATCGAGACCGTGCAGCGCACGGCGGGCGACAACCGGGAGGCCGTACGGGTGCGGCTGCTCGAACTCTTCGAGGTGGTCGGCGCCGACGACCCGCGCGTCGTCGCGGCGCGCAGGGCGCTGGCGCGCGCCCTGTTCTGATCGGGGAGAGGGCCCGGTTCTGACCAGTCGCTAAACGCTGGGGCATGTGATGCCCGAGTGAAAGATTTGCCGATGGGGTGCCAGTGCGGCCGCGCTTTACCAAATCTTGGTAATCGCGGCCGCTGTTACTCCGAGTAAGTCGGACGCGTTGATCTGTCGGAATCTGTCCAGCGATCAACAGCTTTGTCCACCCCCTGGTTGCCACCCAGCGTTGCCACCCGAGACCCGAGGGTCGTTGTTCGGTTATCCGGCCGTTACTAGCCAGTAACGAACCCCCTTGTGCGGGCGGCGAGAATGCACCACGATCGGCGACGCTCGGTCCATTCCCGTACCCCGACAGCCGGTTGGGTCGACGGGAGTCCAGGGTCCCCACCGAGTAGAGCCGGCGGCAGTGGCGCCGGCTCTTGGGCAGGGGGGTCTTCGCCTACCGGCGAAGCCTGTCCAGCAAGGTTGTGCGTGATGCGTGTCAGGCGCGACCAGTGGTTGTCGCTCGGGGGTGATCGCCGGTGATCGAGGCGCGTTTCGCGCTTCCGGGCGCGGGCGCTCCCCTTCCCGAGGACGTAGCACTTCTCCCATCCCTGCCCGACTGAGCCGTCGAGTCGACAGCGGCAGTCAGGGCCGGAGATGTACGTCCGAGAAGGAGGAAATATGGAGTCCCAGGTGCGTGGCGGGACGAGATGGAAGCGGTTCGCTGTGGTGATGGTGCCCAGCGTCGCCGCCACGGCTGCAATAGGTGTCGCCCTCGCGCAGGGTGCTCTCGCCGCTTCGTTCAGTGTGTCGGGTCAGTCGTTCAAGGTCAGCGCGGACTACCTGGAAGGTACGGGGTTCACGCAGTACGGCGCGATTGACACGGGTAAGAGCCTCGACGGTAAGTCGACGGAACACCACCCGGTTGCGGTGTCGGCGTTCTCGGATGCCCGCATCCAGAACATGTGCCAGTCGGTGATCACGCCGATCCCGCTGCTCGGGAACGTCACCCTGAGGCTGACGGCGGGTAACAGCGGGGACGAGGACAAGCAGGTCTCAGCCTCGAACCTGTTCATCGACGTCGAGGACCTCGGTTCCACGAAGGCCGTGTTCCACGGCATCGACATCGGTGTGGCAGCCGGTAAGGCGTCCAAGGGCCCCGGCATGAAGGGTGGCGACGAGCAGGCCAACCCCAACGGCTTTGCCCAGCAGGCGGACAAGGTGGAGCTGTATGGCGTGAAGCAGACGGCGTGGGCGACCACTGCCGGCACGTTCACGCTTCCCGGACTCAGCATGAAGCTGTCCAAGGGATCCAACCCGTGCTACTAGGCACTCGGTGACGGGCGGGGGAGCTGCAAGGCGCCCCCGCCCGTCCTCTCTGAAGGCCAGGCCTTCACGAGCACCACAAGTCATCACCACAGAAACGCCGCACCAGGGAGCTGTTTTCCATGAGCGCCGAGACTCCTGCCGCGTCCGGTCAGTTCACTCGCCGGAGGTTGCAGTTCCGCGCCTGGCGGGGCAATCGCCCGTTCTGGGCCGGCCTGTTCGTCCTGCTCGGCGGCTTTCCGATCATGTACTTCCCGTATGCGCACCTCCAGCTCGGTCATCTGACGCTGGCCATGTCCACGACGGCGGGCGCCGGTTCGCTGATCATCGGTGTGCTGCTCGTCGTACTGGGCGTCAGCCTCTGGTTCCAGAAGCACATCCGTACCTTCGCGGGTGTCGCGGCGATCCTGCTGGCGCTGGTGTCCCTCCCTGTGTCCAACTTCGGCGGCTTCGTCGTCGGCTTCCTGTTCGCCCTCCTGGGCGGCGCGATGGCCGTGTCGTGGGCGCCGGGCGTGCCGCCCGAGGCGGAGCCGACGGAGGGCACCCCGGGAGGCGGCGACGCGCCCATGGCCATGGACCCGGACACCACGATCCTCAAGCCTGTGGTGGACGGGATGGGTGGGCCGAACGACCTGTCAGGAACGAGCCCGGCGAACGGGGCGAACGGGAGGCACAGTGCCGGCTGACGAGGTGACCCACGGGGCTGATGTGGACGAGTCCCGTGTGAGAACCGGGCCGCGCCACGCGGCACCCAAGAAGCCGCTGTTCACCAGGTTCCACGTGCCTGCCGGCAAGGCGATAGCTCTCGCGGCGATGCCGACGGCGGTCCTCATGGGGATGGGGTTCACGCCGAAGCTGGCGCTCGCCGACGACCAGCCGTTGTCGAACAGCCAGAAGGCCGACGAGTACAAGGACTGTGTCGCGGCGCTGGAGGACAAGGCTTCGGCCAGTGCCAGCCCGTCGCCGTCGGCCTCGGCGAGCGAGTCCGCCGAGGAGGCGGAGCCGTCTCCGTCGGAGTCCTCGACCGGGGATGCCTCGGACGCCACGCAGGGCAACTCCTCGGACGGCAAGGACTCTTCGTCGGATTCAGGTTCCGACGACGGTGCCGAGCCGACGCCGTCCGCCACGGCGACCGGGTCCGGTGGCTCGGAGTCCGGCGACGACACCGCCACGGCGACTCCCTCGCCGTCCGAGAGCGGTGGCGGCCTGCTGGAGGACATCGGCGACGCGATATCGGGGATCTTCACCGGCGGTGAAACCGCGTCGGCGAGCGCGAGCCCCACGCCGTCCGCCTCCCCGTCGGTCTCCGCCTCCGAGAGCGCGACGGCCTCGTCGGGCGACGCCGTCAAGGAGACCACCGACAAGGTCACTGAGACGGTCGAGAAGACCGTGAAGGACACGACCGACACGGCGTCGAAGTCGGCCGAGGACACTCAGAAGGCAGTCGAAGAGGCGGCGAAGGCAGCAGAAGAGGCCACCGAGTCGGCGACTCCGAGCCCGTCCGCGAGTTCCACGACGAACGCCGACGACTGCCCGGTCGCCACCGACGAGGAGGGCGGCGTCGACAACGCGATGCCGCTGCCGGACGACCCCTGGTACCTGGACGCCAGTTCGCTGCTGCTGAAGGGCGCGGACTACCAGGGCGTGGTCGAGGTGAAGACCGCCAACGGCACCAAGAAGAAGGTGCTGAAGTACGTCATCTCCGACGGCACCGACATCGGCGACCTGCACCAGACGGTCAAGGACAAGCTGTCCGGTAAGACGTACCACGTCCAGGCGGGCGAGGGCACGACGTCCACGATCCGCAACGGCGACACGATCATGTACACGGAGTCCATCTCCGGGAACCTGTTCGGTCTGGTCCCGATCACGTTCAGCCCTGAGAGCCCGCCGCCGCTGAACATCCCGCTGATCTACTTCACCAACGTGAAGGTCGTACAGGCAGGCCAGTTCGGCGGCGACCTGACCGTGCCGGGGCTGCACAGCTGGCAGGACTGAGCGCCACCCTCTCAATCCTCTCCGGGAGCCGCGCACAGAGCTGTGGCCCGGTCCCCGCAATGCGCGGGGACCGGGCCACAGTGCCGCGTGAGACCTTTGAAAAGTGTTTACAACTTTCACATCCTCCACATAGGGTGCGCTTGCCGTGAGCATGACCAGCCACGGCGCGGGGGAGGTGCCGGGTAACCGCGACCACGCGCGTTGCCCTCGTCGTGCGCGTCTGCGACTTCCCTCGTCGACGACCACGAGGGGGGACCTCACACGCCATGTTCACCTTTCTCCGCCGTCCGCTGTGCCGGGCGGCTGCGGTCACCGGCGCACTCGCCGTGGCCGCCGTACTCGCGGTGACGACAGCGAAGTTCGCACCAATCTCGCCCGCCCAACCGGACTCCACCCAGGCGGCGCGCACCGACCAGGCGCCGCTGATCCAGGAGGCGGCAGCAAACGGCACCGGCCTCTTCCCGCTCATCGGGCGGAACAAGGATGGCCGGCTCTACGACCACGAGCCCAAGGGCACGGGCGGGTTCGCCGCCAAGTTCGACCTGGGCGGTGGCTATTCCGGCTCGACTCTGCTCGCGCAGGCCAACATCTCGAACAATCAGACTGGCACCGACCTGTACGTCGTCCTTGACGGCACGCTCTACTACACGGCCGAGCGCGGCAACGACACCAAGGTGCTCGGCACAGGCTGGGACAAGTACACCCTGCTCGCCTCCGTAGGCAACATGGGCGGCACGGCTCACCCAGACCTGCTCGCCCGCGACACGGGCGGGGCGCTCTGGCTCTACCAGGGCAAGGCCGACGGCACGCTGGCCGCCAGGGTGGCGGTGCGCACCTCCGGTTGGAACGGCATGGACGAGGTCACCGGTCGCGGTGACTACACCGGCGACGGCAAAGCCGACGTCATCGCCCGTTCCACTGCCGGCGTCCTGTACGTCTACCCCGGCAGCGGCACCGCCACGGCTGAGGCGGTGTTCGCCAACACGCGCTACACGGTCCCCGCCAACACCGGTCTCGCGTGGAAGGACTACACCGCGCTCGTCTCCGTGGGCGACAACGACGGCGACGGTAAGCCCGATCTGCTCGGAGTGGACAGCGCGGGCGCGCTGTGGCTGTTCAAGGGCACCGGCAGCGCGACGGCTCCCTTCGGCGCCCGTACGCAGATCGGCACCAGCGGTTGGACCGCGTACAACCTGCTCTTCTGAGCGGTCCCGGTCCCGCAAGCCCCCATCGTCTTCATCTCTCAGCAGAACGGCTGACAATTCCCGATGCGTACAGACGCGCGCAGACGCCGGACCATCATCCGGGCCAAGGGCAGATGGTCGCGGTTCATGACCGCCACCGCCTGGGCCACCGCCACCGCGATCGCCGTGACCGGCGGTCAACTCCCCAGTCCCCCTCAGCAACAGACCGCGACCGTCGCCGACGAGCCCACCAGCACGACGCCCTTCGACCTCGCAGGCGCCGCACGGATCCGAGAGGAGCAGTGTCTCCTCAACAGCGCTCTGCGCAAGGGCGGACCGGCGTCCAAGGAAGTCGCAAGGGCTGGGCTCATCGGCACGGAGGAGCAGCTGCACACGGCTGCCAACCCGGACTACTGGACCGACACGCCGCTCTCCGAGGCGTTCGGGACGGACCGGTCGGCGGCCGACGCCAAGATGGATGAGCTGGCCGGCCGCCCGTACGTATGGCAGGAGTCCCTCTCGGTTCCGTCCATGACCACACCGCCGGGCTACACGGTCACAGGCTTCCAGTGGGTGGAAGACGACGTCAATCCCTTCCGCGCCATCAAGCTGAGCGGCTGGGTCGCCGCCCAGTTCTGGAAGGCTGAGGACGACCTCTACACCGATCCCCATCCCCTGGCGAGCAAGGAGTCGGTCGACGCTGCCACGGCCGTCTACAAGGCTCGTTATGACGAGGACGACCATGCGGACTACGAGGACCGCCAGGCATGGGAGTCCATGCAGTTCATGCATGACCTCTACGCCGACGACGCGCGCCTCTTCCTCCAGTACGGCGGGTTCCCGACCACCGCGCCCGACCCGGACTCAATGGAGTTCCGGATCGACGTCGAGAACCTCAAGGCGCGGTTCGCGTCCTGCGCGTTCACCAACCCGCAGGACCCGCATGACGTGTTGGGCACGGAACTGGCCGTGGCGGCCACCGAATGGCAGAACGAACTCGCGGGCCAGAAGACCCAGCGGGACACCATCATCCGAGCCGAGAAGCAGGCCAACGCCGATCTGGCGACGGCCTCCCAGGCGCTCGGTGAGGCCCTCGCGCAGTCGCTGATCGCGAGCCGGCTGACCGAATGGCAGGCGTACTGGACCAAGCAGAAGCCAGACGATCACCCCAACTTCTACCCGACCGCAGCCGAGTTCGCCGAAGTCAAGAAGTGGATCGCGAACGCCCAGGGCCGAGCCTCGGGCCGCCTCTTCGTGGCCTCCCGTGCTGCGTTGTCCGCAAAAACTCAGGCGACGAATGTAGGCAAGGCCCAGACCGAGGCGTACGCCATCGCCGACACGGCGGGACTGCCGCGCGGCCGGGGTCTGATGTACGCGCAGCAGGCCGCGCAGGTGACCAAGGCGTCCGCGGCAGCCGCGCAGGCGGCGGCGAAGGCTACAGAGACGGCGTTCAACGCCACTCGCGCCTCGGCCGCCGACAGCAAGACACTCAACTCCCTCGCCACCACACAGGCCCACGCCGCGAAGGCCGAGTTCCGGCGCATCGCCGCCCAGGAGGCCGAGGCCCAGGCCAAGGCCGCCGCCGAGGGCGCCGCCGCCCAGGCCCAGGAGGCGGCCAAGCACGCCGCCGAGGCCAAGGTCGCGGAGAACAAGGCGAAGGCAGCCGAGCAGACCGCCAAGAACGCGGCGGCCGACGCCAAGGCCAGGCGGCAGAAGGCTGAGGCCGAGCGGGACTACGCCAAGTCGCAGGCGGACCTCGCCGCGGCCGAGCGGCAGAAGGCGCACGATGCCGAGGGCCGCGCCCAGACCCAGCGGCAGGTCGCGGCCGGCAAGCTGTCCGATGCGCAGGCGGCGGGCACGACGGCAGCCCAGAAGAAGGACGCCGCGCTCGCCGCCGAGACCCGGGCGAGGAACTCCCGCAACGGTGCCCTCGCTGCCGAGGACCGCCGGGACACCCTGGTCGCCAAGGCGGAGGCCGCGGAGGCGCTGGTCGCCGCTGTGGACGGCACCGCTGCTGCCATCGAGGCCCGGCAGGCCGCCACCAAGGCCCGTTCAGCGGCCGACGACGCCACTGCCGCGGCCACGGCGGCCCGCCAGGCGGCGAACGAGGCCACCGAAGCGGCCACCAATGCCCGCGAGGCGGCCACCAGGGCACAGGGCGCAGCCAAGCGTGCCCAGGCCGCCGCGGACGCCGCGCAACGCGATGTCGCGATCACCGGGGCCGCGGTGAAGAAGGCTCACTCGGCCGCCGCCGACGCGATCGCCGCGTCCCAGGCCGCCAAGTGGAACGCCATCGCCGCGAAGGCCGAGGCCGAGACTGCGCGAAAGGCCGCCGACAAGGCGCGCGGCGACGCCGTCGTCGCCCGTTCCGAGGCCACCCTCGCCGGTGCCGACGCGATCCGCACCGCCGGGCACGCCTACGCCACCGGCCAAGCCGCCGCGGCCGCCCGGGACTCGGCGGCGCAGGTCGTCAAGCCGGCCAACGACGCCATCGAGCTGGGCTCCCCGTATGCAGAGACCGATGCATCGGCGGGCCTCGCGGTCCTGACCGGGCAGGCGTCGAAGACGGCCGCCCAGCAGCAGGTCGCGGTCGCCAACGCCAAGGCGGCGCAGGCCAAGAAGGCGGCCGTCGAGGCCAAGGCGCTCGCGGCCAGGGCGGACGCCGACGCGAAGGCGGCTGCCGAGGCGGCGGCGAACGCGGCGGAGTGGGCCGCGCAGGCCAGCGAGTCCGCGGCGGCTGCGCAGGCCTCCTCCGACGCGGCGGCCGCGTCCGCCAAGGCGGCGAAGAAGTCCGAAGCCAACACCGTCGAGTACAACCGGCAGGCCATCGAGGACGCTGCTGCCGCGCAGACGGCGGCCACCGCGGCCGACGGCTACGCCACCCAGGCCGACGCCTCCGCCGACGAGGCCGAGCGGGACGCGGCCAGTGCCCGCAGCGCGGCCGACGCGGCCGAGGCCGACGCCTCCACCGCGCGGTCCGTCGCCGACAAGGCGGAAGCGGACGCGACCGTCGCCGAGGCCGCCGCAGCCAACGCGCGCAACCTCGCCGTCGAGGCCGCCGAGGCTGCCATCCGCACCCAACAGGTCGACTTCGAGGACCGTAAGGAGCAGGAACGCACCGCCGACGGCGGCGGCACCGGCATGGACGGTGTCGTGATGAAGCCCAGCGGCGACACGAAGGTCGACATCAACCCGCTGAGCGACTGCGTGGGCACCGGCAGCGGCAGCAACATCGGCTGCGAGATCGACCTTGAGTTCCACATCTACGGCGAGATGGACTTCTACATCGAGTCCTGCCCACTGCCCGGTGTGGACCGCTCGAAGTGCGGCAGTGCCCTCCAGCGCGACTACCTCACCAGCTCGCCCCTGGACGTCACCTTCCGCGAGGACAACGTCCACGTCGACGGCCTCCAGCTCACCGCGTCCGTCCTCAAGGCCATCGCCACCGGCGCAGTCGCCGACATCGTCGGCTGCTGGAAGGGCAAGCTGAGCAGCTGCGCGTGGCTGGCGGGCAGCATCATCCTGCCGAGCCTGCTGATGAAGGCGGCGGAGGCGGCGTTCGCGGTCCGGACGGCTATGCGCGGCGGGGCCGGGATCGGCCGTGCCATCTGGGGCCTGCGCGGCTCGGGATTGTCCGCGTCCGCGGCGGCCAGACTGGAGAGCCTCGGTCGGCAGGCCCTGAACTCCATGTGCTTCCCTGCCGGTACGAAGGTCGCCACCGAACACGGCACCAAGTGGATCGAGGAGATCCGGGCCGGCGACCGGGTCTGGGCGCAGGACCCGGAGACGGGCGAGCGCCGGCTGCGCACGGTGGCCGGGGTGATGCAGCGCACCGCCGACGCTCTGGTCTCCGTCGACATCGGCGCGGAGACACTCAGGGCCACCACCGAGCATCCTTTCTGGGTATGGGGCAAGGGCTGGACGGGTGCCGAGGCGCTGCGCCCCGGCGACCGGCTGACCACCCTGGACGGCGAGGGCGCGCGGGTCGAATCGGTGACCAAGAAGCGGGGCCCGGTCCAGGTGTTCAACTTCGAGGTTGAGGGCGACCACACCTACTTCGTCGGTACGTCGAAGGTGCTGGTGCACAATGCCTGTCGGATCTGGCCGAACAACATGGCGGCCACCCTCGAACGGGAACTCGCCCTAGCCGAGCGGATGGGCGTCCGTCCGGCGAAGCCTGGTTCGGCGGACTGGGAGAGATACATCGACATGGACGGCGAGCCGATCAAGTGGGCCGTGCTGGAGGACGGACAGCTGGTGATCATGCCGAAGATTGTGCAGGGGCAGGAACTCTCGCACCCCGTGCTGAGCGGCGGTGCCGCGGTGCGGGCCGCCGGTGAGGCACAGATCGCGGGCGGCGGCGGCCAGTACTTCGGACTGGAGATCAACGCCCACAGCGGTCACTTCTTCAAGTCGGGCGACCCGTTCTGGGCTGTCAGCGGCGGAGCGGAACAGCTCGGCAGGGAGATGTTCGAGGCGGCCGGGGTGATGTTCGGGTGACCGGGTGCTTCGACGGCCTTGACCGGCTCGACCTGGACGGCCATGTGCGGCGCTGGTCGGCGCCGCAGGTGGGTCCGGCCGGCGGGGACCCGAGTCAGTGGATCGCCGCGGCCCAGCAGTTCGCCGCCCGGCTCCAGGACGATCCGACCGGGCTGAGCGACGAACGGTGGCGCGCGGTCGGGCAGGCGTGGATGGCGCTGCTTGCGGGCGCCGAGCGGGCGACCGGACCTCAGCGGAATGAGTGGCTGCTGCGGGATCTGCGCCTGCGGTCCTGGCTGCTGGAGCGGGTGGGGCCGCGCGCGGGTGTCGCCCTGCTCGATCCGGAGGCCGTGCTGGAACGCGCGCTGACTGCCATGCCCCTGTCCCCGCGGGAGGCCGCCTGGTCTGCCCCGCACTGGCGGGAGCTGGACCGCGAGCAGATCATGGCGCTCCGGATGATCCGGCGGCTGCTCGCTCCGGTACGGCCGCTCGCCCCGTTCCTCGCGGATCACCCCCGTTGGGATGAGTTCCAGGAGTGGGAGCGGCTGGTCGGCGACCTGCCGTAGTTCCGTCGAATACGGCCGAGGGCGCCCCTGCCAAAGGGGGCGCCCTCGGTGTCGTAGAACAGCCTCTACACACGGCTTACTTGCCGTCGACGCCACCGAGGTGGTGCACCCGCACCATGTTCGTCGTCCCCGGCACCCCAGGAGGCGACCCCGCCGTGATGATGAGGGTGTCGCCGGCGTTGAAGCGGCCGAGCTTGAGGACTTCGCCGTCGACCAGGTCGACCATTTCGTCGGTGCTGTTGACGAAGGGGACGACGTGGGACTCGACGCCCCAGCTGAGGGTGAGCTGGTTGCGGGTGGACTCGTCCGTCGTGAAGGCGAGGATCGGCTGGGAGGCCCGGTAGCGGCTCAGGCGGCGGGCGGTGTCGCCGGACTGGGTGAAGGCGATCAGGCCCTTGCCGCCGAGGAAGTCGGCGATCTCGCAGGCGGCGCGGGCGACCGAACCGCCCTGGGTGCGCGGCTTCTTGCCGGGGACGAGGGGCTGGAGGCCCTTCGACATCAGCTCCTGCTCGGCCGCGACGACGATCTTCGACATCGTCTTGACGGTCTCGATCGGGTAGGCGCCGACCGAGGATTCGGCCGACAGCATCACCGCGTCCGCGCCGTCCAGGATCGCGTTGGCCACGTCGGAGGCCTCGGCGCGGGTCGGGCGGGAGTTGGTGATCATCGACTCCATCATCTGGGTCGCCACGATCACCGGCTTGGCGTTGCGTCGGCACAGCTCGATGAGGCGCTTCTGCACCATGGGGACCTTCTCGAGCGGGTACTCGACGGCCAGGTCACCGCGGGCCACCATGACGGCGTCGAAGGCCATCACGACGCCCTCCATGTTCTCCACCGCCTGCGGCTTCTCCACCTTGGCGATGACGGGGACCCGGCGGCCCTCCTCGTCCATCACCCGGTGGACGTCGTCGACGTCCTTGGCGTCCCGCACGAAGGACAGGGCGACCATGTCGCAGCCCATTCGGAGGGCGAACCGGAGGTCCTCGATGTCCTTCTCGGACAGGGCCGGGACGTTGACGGCCGTGCCGGGCAGGTTGATGCCCTTGTGGTCGGAGACGACACCGCCCTCGATGACGATCGTCCTGACGCGGGGGCCCTCGACGTCCAGGACCTTCAGCTCGACGTTGCCGTCGTTGATCAGGATCTGGTCGCCGCGGGAGACGTCACCGGGCAGGCCCTTGTAGGTCGTCCCGCAGATCTGCTTGTCGCCCGGGACGTCCTCGGTGGTGATGACGAACTCGTCACCGCGCTCCAGCTCGACGGGGCCTTCGGCGAAGGTCTCCAGGCGGATCTTGGGGCCCTGTAGGTCGGCGAGGACGCCGATGGCGCGGCCGGTCTCCTTGGAGGCGGCGCGGACACGGTCGTACCGCCCCTGGTGCTCGGCGTGCGTGCCGTGGCTGAAGTTGAAACGGGCCACATTCATGCCGGCGTCGATCAGCGACACGAGCTGTTCGTGGGAGTCGACCGCGGGGCCGAGAGTACAGACGATTTTCGAACGGCGCATGGGGGCGATCCTATCGGTTTGTTTCGCTGCGGAATATTCCGTCTGGCGGAAAGTACAAAAGGGCGGGATGCCGCTCAGGTGAGATTCCGAGAACCATTTACGAGCGCGTACGTCTGTGTCGCAATCTCCAGTTCCTCATCGGTCGGCACCACGGCGACGGCAACCCGCGCGGACTCCGGCGAGATCAGCCGCGGCTCGTCACTCCGTACGGCGTTCAGCTCGCCGTCGACCGTCAGGCCCAGTCCCTCCAGGCCTGCCACGGCAGCCTCCCGCACCGCGCTCGCGTTTTCTCCGACTCCCGCCGTGAACGCGACCGCATCCACCCTTCCGAGTACCGCGTAATAGGCGCCGATGTACTTCTTCAGGCGGTGAATGTAGATCTCGAAGGCCAGTCGCGCCTGTTCGTCACCCTCGTCGATCCGGCGGCGGATCTCCCGCATGTCGTTGTCGCCGCACAGACCGATCAGACCACTCTTCTTGTTGAGAAGAGTGTCGATCTCGTCCGTGGACATTCCGCCAACGCGCATCAAATGGAAGATGACGGCAGGGTCCATGTCGCCGGAGCGTGTTCCCATGACCAGCCCCTCCAGTGGCGTCAGCCCCATGGAGGTGTCGACACATCGACCGCCCCTGACCGCCGAAGCCGACGCACCGTTTCCGAGGTGCAGCACGATGACGTTCACCTCCTTCGGCGACCTGCCCAGCAGCTCCGCGGTCGCCCGGGAGACGTACGCGTGCGAGGTCCCGTGGAAGCCGTAGCGGCGGATCCGGTACTCGTCGGCGGTCTTCACGTCGATCGCGTAGCGCGCGGCCGACTCCGGCATCGTCGTGTGGAACGCGGTGTCGAAGACGGCGACCTGGGGCAGGTCGGGGCGCAGCGCCTGTGCGGTGCGGATGCCGGTGAGGTTGGCCGGGTTGTGCAGTGGCGCGACCGGTATGAGCCGCTCGATCTCGGCGAGGACGGCGTCGTCGATGACGGTCGGCTCGGTGAAGAACTTGCCGCCGTGCACGACCCGGTGGCCGATCGCGGCCAGCTCGGGCGAGTCCAGGCCCAGTCCGTCCTTGGCCAGCTCCTCCGACATGGCCTTCAGGGCCGCCTCGTGATCGGCGATCGCGCCGGTCCACTCGCGGGCCCCGCCGCCCATCGGCGTGTGCTTGAGCCGCGAGGTCTCCTCGCCGATGCGCTCGACGAGGCCCACCGCGAGCCGGCTGGCGTCGCTCATGTCGAGCAGCTGGTACTTCACCGACGAGGAGCCGGAGTTGAGGACGAGGACGCGGACGCGGGTGGGGCTCACAGCCGGGGTGCCTTCTCGCTCGGGGTCTGGGCCTGGATCGCGGTGATGGCCACGGTGTTGACGATGTCCTGGACGAGGGCGCCGCGGGACAGGTCGTTGACCGGCTTGCGCAGCCCCTGGAGGACGGGGCCGACGGCGATCGCGCCGGCCGAACGCTGCACGGCCTTGTAGGTGTTGTTGCCGGTGTTGAGGTCGGGGAAGATCAACACGCTGGCCTGTCCGGCGACTTCGGACTCCGGCAGCTTGGTGCGGGCGACGGTCGGCTCGACGGCGGCGTCGTACTGGATCGGCCCCTCGATCTTGAGATCGGGCCGCCGCAGCCGTACCAGCTCGGTCGCCTCGCGCACCTTGTCGACATCGGCGCCCGAGCCGGACGTACCGGTCGAGTACGACAGCATCGCGATCCGCGGCTCCACGCCGAACTGCTCGGCGGTGGCGGCGGACTGGATGGCGATGTCGGCGAGCTGCTCGGCGTTCGGGTCGGGATTGACCGCGCAGTCGCCGTAGACGAGCACCTTGTCGGCGAGGCACATGAAGAAGACGGAGGAGACGATGTCGGCGTCCGGCTTGGTCTTGATGATCTCGAAGGCGGGGCGGATCGTCGCCGCCGTGGAATGGACGGACCCCGACACCATGCCGTCGGCGAGGCCCTCCTGCACCATCAGCGTGCCGAAGTAGTTCACGTCGGAGACCACGTCGTACGCCAGCTCCACCGTCACGCCCTTGTGGGCGCGCAGGGCCGCGTACTTCTCGGCGAAGCCGTCGCGCAGCCCGCTGGTGGCCGGGTCGATCAGCTGGGCGTCGCCGAGGTCGATACCGAGGTCGGCGGCCTTCTTGCGGATCTGGTCGACCGGGCCGAGGAGGGTGAGGTCGCAGACGCCGCGGCGCAGCAGCACCTCGGCGGCGTGCAGGACGCGGGGCTCGGTGCCCTCCGGCAGGACGACCCGGCGCAGGTCCGAGCGGGCCTGCTCCAGGAGCTTGTGCTCGAACATCATCGGCGTGACGCGGTCACTGCTGGGGGCGCTGACCCGCTTCAGTAGATCGCCGGTGTCGGCGTACCGCTCGAACAGGCCGAGCGCGGTCTCCGCCTTGCGCGGCGTGGCCGCGTTCAACTTCCCCTCCAGGCCGAAGAGTTCGGCGGCGGTGGGGAAGCTGTTGCCGGGCACCGAGAGGACCGGGGTGCCGGGGGCGAGGCGGGCGGCGAGGGTGAGGACGTCGTCGCTGGGCACCTCGTCGAGCGTGAGCAGTACGCCCGCTATCGGCGGGGTGCCGGCGCTGTGCGCGGCGAGCGCGCCGACGACCAGGTCGGCGCGGTCGCCCGGGGTGACGACCAGGCAGCCCGGGGTCAGCGCGGGCAGGAAGCTCGGCAGCATCGCGCCGCCGAAGACGAAGTCGAGCGCGTCACGGGCGAGCCCGGAGTCGTCGCCGAGCAGCACCCTGGCGCCGAGGGCGTGGCGGATCTGGGCCACGGTGGGCGCGGCGAGGGCGGGATCGTCGGGCACGACGTAGCAGGGCACCGGCAGCCGGTCGGTGAGCCGCTCGGCGATCCGGTCGCGGTCCTCGCGGGCGACCCGGTTGGTGACCATGGCGAGGACGTCGCAGCCGAGGCCGTCGTAGGCGCGGTAGGCGTTGCGGGTCTCGGCGAGGACCGACTCGGTGGTCTGCCCCCGGCCGCCGACCACCGGGATCACGGACGCGCCGAACTCGTTCGCCAGCCGTGCGTTGAGGGACAGCTCGTCCGGGAACTGGGTGTCGGCGTAGTCGGTGCCGAGGACCAGGACGACGTCGTAGTCCCGGGCGACGAGATGGAAGCGGTCGACGAGGGTGGAGACCAGCTCGTCCGCTCCCCGCTCGGCCTGGAGGGCGGACGCCTCGTGGTAGTCCATGCCGTAGACCGTCGCCGGGTCCTGGGAGAGGCGGTACCGGGAGCGCAGCAGCTCGAACAGCCGGTCCGGCCCGTCGTGGACGAGGGGGCGGAAGACGCCCACCCGGTCGACCTGCCGGGTCAGGAGTTCCATGACCCCCAGCTCGACGACCTGGCGGCCGTCGCCGCGGTCGATACCGGTCACGTACACGCTGCGCGTCACGCATGCTCTCCGTTTCGTCTGTAGCAGCTTCGTCTGTAGCAGCTTCGTCCGTAGCAAGTTCGTGCGTGGCAACTTCGTGCGTGGCAACGGGGACGTTTCGGGGCTCTGAAAATCGCCCACCAGGGTGAGCAGAACCCTCTTGACAATACCCTTGCCGGTGGATAAGGCGCCCGTCAGCTTCGAGGGAACGGCCTCACCCTGAGCGACGTGAAACAATCGGACTGGCTCACCGGTATCAACAGCGAGCAGGAGACACAGCACGATGCGTATCGGAGTTCTCACCGCAGGCGGCGACTGCCCCGGCCTGAACGCCGTGATCCGGTCGGTCGTGCACCGAGCGGTCGCGCAGTACGGCGACGAGGTGATCGGCTTCGAGGACGGGTACGCGGGTCTGCTCGACGGCCACTACCGCACCCTCGACCTGGACGCCGTCAGCGGCATCCTCGCCCGCGGCGGCACCATCCTCGGCTCCTCCCGGCTGGAGCGCGACCGGCTCCGCGAGGCCTGCGACAACGCGCCCGACATCGCCCGTGACTTCGGCATCGACGCGCTGATCCCGATCGGCGGCGAGGGCACCCTCACGGCGGCGCGCATGCTGAGCGACGCGGGCCTGCCCGTCGTGGGCGTCCCGAAGACGATCGACAACGACATCTCCTCCACGGACCGGACCTTCGGCTTCGACACGGCGGTCGGGGTGGCCACCGAGGCCATGGACCGGCTGAAGACCACCGCCGAGTCCCACCAGCGCGTGATGGTCGTCGAGGTCATGGGCAGGCACGCGGGCTGGATCGCGCTCGAGTCCGGCATGGCGGCCGGCGCCCACGGCATCTGCCTGCCCGAGCGCCCCTTCGACCCCGCCGACCTGGTCAAGATGGTCGAGGAGCGCTTCGCCCGCGGCAAGAAGTTCGCCGTCGTCTGCGTCGCCGAGGGCGCCCACCCCGCCGAGGGCTCCATGGACTACGGCAAGGGCGAGATCGACCAGTTCGGCCACGAGCGCTTCCAGGGCATCGGTACGGCCCTGGCGTTCGAGCTGGAGCGGCGGCTCGGCAAGGAGGCCAAGCCGGTCATCCTCGGCCACGTCCAGCGCGGCGGCTCCCCGACCGCGTACGACCGTGTCCTCGCCACCCGCTTCGGCTGGCACGCGGTGGAGGCCGCGCACCAGGGCGAGTTCGGCAAGATGACCGCCCTGCGAGGCACGGACATCGTGATGGTGCCGCTGGCGGAGGCGGTCACCGAGCTGAAGACGGTGCCGAAGGACCGTATGGACGAGGCGGAGTCGGTGTTCTAGACGCCGTTGTCGACCCCGCGGGTCCACTGGGTTCTCACAGGTCGGATTCAGGGGCGCTTCAGGTTCACCCAAGACCTTGGTCGGCATGCACGGACACCGACCACGCACCCCTGAAGCCGATCGCAGCCGCCGCTGGTTCATGAACAAGGCGCTGCTCGCCGGCGGCGTCGCCGCGGTGGCGACGATGACCGGCTGTTCCAACGGCTCCTCCGACTCGGCGAGCACGTCCTCGTCGTCCTCCGCCGCCCCGAGCGGCATGCCCTCCGGCGCGCCCGGCGGCGGGGGCATGGGCCCCGGCGCCTCCGAGGTCAAGTACGCCGACTTCAAGGGCCTCACCACCGACGGCACGATCGTCGACGACCTGTACTCGATCCACTCCACCGACGTCTCCACCGACGGGATCGTCAAGGCCGCGCAGACCTTCCTGGACGGGCTCTCCAAGACGCAGGCGAAGGCCACCCTGTTCGACATCCAGGCCGACGAATGGCTGGCCTGGAGCAACGTCGACGGCTACGAGCGCGAGGGCGTCCGCATGGGCGACCTCACCGAGAAGCAGCGCAACCTCGGGTACGCGCTGCTCGGCAAGGCCCTGTCCGCCGACGGGCTCACGCAGACCCGCAACATCATGAAGCTCAACGCGTTCCTGGGCTACTACAACGGCGGCGGCAAGGAGACCCTCACCGAGGGCCACTACTACTTCACCGTCATGGGCACCCCGTCGACCACGAAGCCGTGGGGCTTCCAGTACGAGGGCCATCACGTCGCCATCAACTACTTCGTCCTGGGCGACCAGGTCGTCATGACGCCGACCTTCATGGGCTCCGAGCCGACCTCGGCGACCTACCAGGGCGAGAAGATCGTCACCTTCAAGAAGGAGACCACGGCGGGCCTGGCGATGCTCCGCTCCCTGACCAAGGCCCAGCAGGCCGAGGCGATCTCCAGCACGGCGGAGAAGAGCGGCGCCGACATGAAGGCGGGCGCGGGCGCCGACAATCTGGAGCTCGCCTACGAGGGCCTGAAGTGCGCCGACCTCACCTCCGCGCAGCGGCAGAAGCTGCTCGACCTGGTGGGCGTGTACGTCGGCTACATGAACGAGGGGCACGCCGAGGTCAGGATGACGGAGGTCGAGGACCACCTCGACGACACGTACTTCTACTGGATCGGCGAGACCAAGGACAGCTCGGCCTTCTATTACCGCGTGCACAGCCCGGTCGTCCTCATCGAGTACGACGCCCAGTCCCCGCTGGCCTACGGCAACAAGGACAGCGGCGGCGGCATGGGCGGCCCGAACGGGACGCCGACCCAGCAGCACATCCACACCATCATCCGCACCCCGAACGCCGGCGACTACGGCGTGGACCTGCTCAAACTCCATCTGGAGAACGATCACTGACCCGGATCCAGAACAGGTCCAGGATCCGGTCGAGGAAGTCACGGCCGGACGCGTCCGAGCCCTCCCCGCCGCCACCCCAGCTCAGCGTGGCGACCATCCGCCCCTGGTAGTCCTGGTGCAGCTCCTGGAGGGTGTCCTCCAGGAGGCGCCGGTCCAGGGGCAGCATCTTCCCGACCGGCCGGACGTACGCCTGCCAGCGCGTCGTCACGGCGCCGCGCAGCAGCTCGGCCAGCTTCGGATTGCGCCCGGTGACGGTGACGAAGTCGGGGAGCGACAGATCGAGCAGTCCGGCCAGCGCGGAGGACTGCCGGTCGGTCCCGCGCCAGTCGTCGGTCTCCTCCATGCGCATATACGCCAGGAGTTCGAGCCCTACGGTACGGGCGACGTCCTCGGGCGCCAGCCCACGGGCGATGCGGTGCTCGCGCAAGGTCCGCGGCTGCCCGATCAGTTCGCCCGGCGAGCACCACAACACACCGGCCAGCGCGGTGAGTTCGGGGCTGGTCGGGGTGAGGGCGCCGCGTTCCCAGGCGACGACGAGATCCGGACTGACGTACGGCAGTCCGTACGAGGCGCGCATGTCGTGGGCGACATGTTCGGGCCCCATGCCGAGAGCGGCACGGAGTCTGCGGGCGGCGGGGGCGTTGAAGGGGGGACCTGGCTGGTTCGACAGAGCTTGGGGTCGGCGCACGCGCCACAAGCTAGGGGCGCGGGAGTGGGTTGACTACGGTCAGTTCAGCCAGGATCACGGATTGTAGGAACGTACGGTTTCGGCCACGGGTTCGGGTGTCCGGAGATCATCTGTCGGTGGCGCGCGGGCGATGGTGAGGATGGCTCACGGACGCCCGGGCGGGCGCCCGGGAGGAGTGTGACGATCGTGTACGAAGTGAATGGCAAGGTAGAGGGGCATATTCGCGAGCGGTTGCTGGCGCCCAACTTCTGGCACCTCGCGACGGTCGGCCCGGACGGGACGCCGCAGATCTCGCCCATGTGGGCGGATGTCGAAGGCGAGTTCGTCATGATCAACACGGCAATCGGACGTGTGAAGGAAGAAAACCTGCGGCGCAATCCGAACGTCTCCCTCTCCCACCACGACCCCGACAACCCCTATGACCGGGTGGAGATCCGGGGCAGGGTCGTACGGTTCGTGGAGGGCGAGGAAGCCGAGCGGTCGATGGACCGGCTCACCCGGAAGTACATCGGTCAGGACCGGTACCCCTGGCTGCTGCCGGGGGAGCGGCGCGTGATGCTGCTGATCGAGCCGGTGCGGGTGCGGAGGGTGGTGGGAGTGGAGCCGTTCCGTCCGGGGGTGCTGTCCGAGGCGTGAGCGGGGTCAGCCCTTGACCGCCCCGCCCAGCGCGAACCCGCCGCCCAGCCGCCGGGCGACCAGCACATAGAGCAGGATCACCGGTGTCGAGTAGACGATCGAGAAAGCCGCCAGCTGCCCGTACACCACCGTGCCCCGGTTCCCGAAGAACTCGTTGATGCTCACCGCCGCCGGCATCTGGTCCGGCGTCAGCAGCAGCATGAAGGGGACGAAGAAGTTCCCCCACATCATCACGAACGAGAACACCGTCACGACCGCCACGCCCGGACCCATGAGCGGCAGCACGATCCTGACGAGTGACTGAAGGGACGACGCGCCGTCCGTCCACGCAGCCTCCTCCAGCTCCTTCGGCACCCCGTCCATGAAGTTCTTCATCAGCCAGATGGCGAACGGGAGTTGAGAGGCGGCGAAGAAGAAGATCGTGCCCTGCATCGTGTCGATGAGATCGACCTGCACGAACAGCGCGTACACCGGCACCATGATCGCCGTGATCGGCAGGCTCGTCGCGAAGAGGATCGACAGCAGGAACGGACGGTTCAGACGGGAGCGGAAGCGTGACAGCGGGTAGGCCGCGAGGGCCGCGCAGACCACGGTCAGCAGGGTCGCGCCGCCGCACAGGATCAGGCTGTTCAGCAGCGGTGTGAAGATGATGTCCTGGGTCAGGATCGCGTCGAAGTTGTCGAAGGTGAGCCCGTCGGGGGCCTTCACCCGAAGGTCCGCGTCCGGGTCCAGGGCGGACAGAACCACCCACGCCAGCGGCAGACAGAAGGCCGCGGCGACCACCAACAGCCCCGCGTCGGCGGCCAGTTTGTGACGCCTCCGGCGTGACGTGAGCGTGAGTGCCATGGCGTCAGACCTCCGTCCGCAGCAGGCGCATGTACACGAGGGAGAAGACGGAGCCGACCAGCAACAGCAGCAGCGCGACCGCCGTGCCGTAGCCGATCATGCTGTTCTGGAAGGCCTGTTCGTACATGAACAGCGGAAGCGTCTGGCTCTTGCCGCCCGGCCCGCCCCGTGTCATCACCCAGATCAGACCGAAGACGGACAGCGTCTGGAGGGTGTTGAGCATCAGGTTGGTGCCGATCGAACGGCGGATCATCGGCAGCGTGATGTGCCACATCCGGCGCCAGCCGCTCGCGCCGTCCACCTCGGCGGCCTCGGTGATCTCCTTGGGGATCTCGTTCAGCGCGGCCGAGTAGACCAGCATCGAGAAGGCCGTGCCGCGCCAGACGTTCGCGAAGGACACCGCGAGGATCGGGAGCGTGAACAGCCAGTTCTGGGACGGGAGATGGAGCCAGTCCAGGATGGCGTTCAGGGTGCCCTCACGGCGGAAGAACGCGTACAGGAGGAAGCCCGCGACCACCTCCGGCAGCACCCACGCCGTGACAACGATGCCACCGGTGAGTGTGCGCACCGGCTTCGACGCCCGCTGCATCATTGCCGCCAGCGCCAGCCCCAGCGTGTTCTGGCCGACCAGCGCCGACAGCACCGTGAACACCAGCGTCAGCCATACGGCGTTCAGGAAGGCCTTGTCCTGGAACGCCGTACGGAAGTTGTCGAATCCGACGAACGACGACTCGGCCTGTCCGGTGAGCTGGAGGTCGGTGAAGGCGATGTAGGCGCAGTAGGCGATCGGGCCCGCGAGGAAGAGGAGCAGCAGGACGAGGGCGGGGGAGACGGGGAGGACGCGGGTCAGGGCCCGGTGGAACTGGTTCTTCCGCGGCACGGGGGGCGGACCCGGCGGGCCCGGAGGGACCTTGGCGGTCTCCGGGCCCGCGTGCGGTGCGGCTGCGGTCATGTACGGTCGCCGCCGTTCACTTCTCGACGACCTGGTCGTCGGTCGCCGCCTTGAGCGCCTCGTCGTAGCCGCTCGCCGCCTCCGCCACCGACATGTCGCCCGTCGTCACGCCCTCCATCGCCTCCTGGATGGCGGTGGAGACCTTCGGATACGCGGGGTAGGCGGGCCGGTAGTGCGTACTGCTGACCAGATCGGTGAAGAACTTGATGCCGGGCTGCGCCTGGATGTACGCGGGATCGGCGGCCACGTCCTTGCGCACGGCGATTCCGGAGTTGGCGATGTACCACTTCTGGGCGTTCGCCTTCGTCTGCATCGTCTCGATGAACTTGAAGGCCAGGTCGGGGTTGCCCGCCTTGTCCGGGATGGACCACGTCCAGCCGCCGGACATGCTCACCTTGCCGGGGGCCTGCCCGTTCTGCGTGGGCATCGCGGCGAGTCCGAGCTTCTCCGACCACTCGGGCCACTCATGACCGCTGCCCTTCAGCCAGTCCTGCGGGAGCCAGGAGCCGTCGAGGTTGATGCCCAGCTTGCCCTCGGGGAGCAGTTCGCCGCGGACCCGGGTGCCGAAGTTGGGGTCGAGGGCGTCGGAGACGTCCGGGCCGAGCTTCTCCTTGTAGACCGTCTCGACGAACTGGAGCGAGTCCTTGAAGCCCTGACCGCCCGCGATCCACTTCTTCGACGCGTGGTCGTAGAGCGGATCGGTATTGCCGTCGTTCGTGCCGTAGAGCAGCATCTGGAAGCCCTGCATGGTGGCGCCCTCGCCGACGGGCTTGCCGGTGTAGACGTTGAGCGGCGTGACGCCGGGCACCTTCTCCTTGATCGTGCGAGCCGCTTCGAGGACGTCGTCCCACGTCTTCGGCTGCCAGTCGGCCGGCAGACCGGCCTTCGCGAATATCGCCTTGTCGAACCAGAGCCCGCGGGTGTCCGTACCGTCCGGGACGCCGTACGTCTTCCCGTCCTCGCCCTTGGCCGCCGCCTTCGCCGTGTCGATGAACTGGTTCCAGTCCGGCCACTTGGCGAGGTAGTCGTCCAGCGGCTTCAAGTATCCGCTGGTGATGTCGGAGTTGATGAGGAAGGTGTCCTCGTAGACCAGGTCCGGGGCCGTCTTCGGGGAGCGGAGCATCTGCTGGACCTTGGTGTAGTACTCCGAGTCCGGGGCCTTGATCGGGACGAGCTCGACCTTCTTGCCGGGGTTCGCCTTCTCGAACTGCTTCTTGATGTCGGCGAGGAACGTGTCCATCACCTTGATGTTGTTGTCCGTGGACTGCTTGAAGGAGACCTTCACGGTGTCGGGGTCGCTGCCGGATCCGCCGCCGCAGGCGGTGAGGGCGGTGGCGGTGAGGGCGACGGCGACAAGGGCGGGGACTGCGGCGGTGGGGCGCACGGGCATGACCTCCTGCGGGCTCACGACGTTGTGGCCAGGGTGGTTGCCAGGTGAACCTAGGAGGAGTGGTCTAGTCAGGTCAATGTATGTGCGGTGTCGTTCTTGAGGCTGCGGACCTCTGGCTGGTGCTATTTGAGGGATTCGGCGGATGCGCGGGCTTGGGCGGCATCGGTGGGGGCGTGGTGGTCGCGACGGGGACCGGGCCGTGGAGGCCGGTCGTGCTCTTGCCTTCCTCAGTCGTCCGGTCCGAGTCTCTTGCCGATGACGGGGCCGTGAAAGGTGCCGCCCCGGAAGTCGATGTGATCGCCGCCGTATGTGGCTGTGGCTCTGTCTCTGTCTCCGGCTTCGCGGCGCGGATGGGGACCCTCCTCGGGGCCGGACGAGGCGTCGCGCGGCCGTTGCTTGCGCAGGACGGCCACCGCGACCGAGGCCGCCCGCTCGGCGGCCCGCGTCTGGGAACCGGAGGCGTCGGCCTTGTGCTTCCTCGCGTTGGCGCGGTCGCTGATGCCCCGGATCACGAGGGCGTCCAACTGGCCGTTCAGATGGGCGGCGTGGGCGGCGCCCGAGCCCTCCATCTCGATGGCGCAGGCGTCGTTGAAGGTCCGCCGGATGTAGTCGGCGAACGCGGACTTGTCGTCGGCCAGAACGACGTCACCGCACGCGATCGGCTTGAGATGACCCCGAACGTCCTCCATGCCCCGCAGCGCGGAGCGGGCGGACTGCAACAGCCGGTGCGAGCCGCGCCAGGCCTCGGGGCGGGCCTGGAAGCCGTCCGGGGTCTGCTTGCCGCCGTGGACGGCGTACACCTTCGTCCCGACCACGACGTCACCGATCTCGATGTCGTCCTTGAGCCCGCCCGCGACCCCGACGAAGAGCAGCACCTGCGGCCGGAGCCAGCCGACGATCTGTGTGGTGAGCGCGGCGGCGTTCATGGCGCCCTCGCCCAGTTCCGCGATGGCGAGGTTCCAGGACGTGCCGTCGAGCCGGCCCAGCTCCACGCGGGTTCCGTCGTCGTGTTCCAGTTCCTCGGTCTCGCCCGTCAGGTGGGCACGTACGGCGTCGTACTCCACCGGGAGCGCCGTGAGAATGACGGCGGTGGGCTGGTTCGCGGACATCTGTCTAAGGTACTGCCAGGTCGGTCGGGGGAGAGGGCGGTTGGAGTGGCCGAACAGGACGTCACCGTGGGGCAGTTGCTGCTCGCCGAGTACCAGAGCGTCAAGGACGAGCAGAAGGCGCGCATCGGGTTCCGGGACAACCTGCTCTATGTGACCTTGGCCGTCGTGGCCGCCGTCATCGCCGCGGCCGCGCAGGCCGAGCAGGCGTCGATGCTGCTGGCGCTGCCGCCGGTGTGCGTCGTGCTCGGGTGGACGTACCTGGTGAACGACGACAAGATCTCGGCGATCGGCGCCTACGTCCGTGAGGACCTCGGACCCCGGCTCGCGGCGCTGGCCGAACCCGGGGGAGTGTTCCAGGCGTTCGCCTGGGAGACCGGGCACCGCGGGGACCCGCGACGCAGGTCCCGCAAGGCGATCCAGCTGGCGGTCGACCTCACGGCGTTCTGTGCGGTGCCGTTCGCGGCGCTGGTCGTGTTCTGGGCCGGCGGCACGAGCGGTGCGTTGCTGGTCGTTCTGTCGGTGGTGGAGGCCCTCGCGGTGGCCGGCCTCGGCACGCAGGTCGTGCTGTACGCGAGAGCCGCGCGAACTCCCGCCTGACGCCGTACCGTTGACTGCGGTGGCATGGACCGGGGGACGGAACAGGCGCATGAGAACGGCGTTGCTGACCGCCTTGGCCGAAGGCGCGGGCGGGGAAGCGGGGCGCCGGGCGGTCGGGGAACTGACGAGCGCACTGGGGCTGGACGCGGGTGCGTCGGTGCAGGCGCTGGCCGAAGCGGCGGGTCGGCCGGACCGGCGAGAAGCGGTGCAGGCCTGGGGTGACCGGGTCGTGGAGCTGCTCGGTGCCGATCCGCTGGTCGCGGGAGGCGTGGCGGCGGCCATGGAGCGGCAAGCGCCGGGCAGTGGGACGGACTGGTACGGCGGCGACCACACCGACTTCCGGGGCGGGGTGTTTCTGCGCGAGGTGGTCGGCGTGCAGGTCGTCATCCAGCAGGGCGGGGCCGCCGCCGCGCCGGAGGCCCTGTCTTCCCTGCCGCCGAGGCCCGGCGGATTCACCGGGCGCGACGAGGAGATGGCCGACCTGCTGCGTGCGCTGGACCCGGCCGCCGAGCCTCCGTCACCGGGTGGCGCCGTCGTGCTCGCGGCTGCGGTCTCCGGGCTCGGTGGCGTCGGCAAGACCGCGCTCGCCGTGGAGACGGCGCATCTGGCGTGCGAGAAGGGCTGGTTCCCGGGCGGGGTGCTCTTCGTCGACCTGCACGGGTACGACGAGGAGCCGGTCACCGCTGATCAGGCGTTGCAGTCCCTGCTGCGGGCGCTCGGGGTTGCGCCGGAGCACATTCCCGGTCGGGCCGACGACCGTGCGGTTCTGTACCGCTCCGTGCTGGCAGGGCGTGCGCAGGAACGGGGTCCGGTGCTGCTTCTGGCCGACAACGCGTCGTCGCCGGACCAGGTTCGTCCGCTCCTTCCGGGGGATACACGTCATCGGGTACTGGTCACGTCCCGTGATCGTCTGCCCCAACTCGGGGCCCGGCTGGTGCGGTTGGACCAGCTCACGCCCGAAGACGCGTATGAACTGCTCGACCTCGCCCTGAGGATCGCCGACCCGGATGACAGCCGGGTCATGGACGACACTGACGGGGCTCGGCAGCTTGCCGTCCTGTGCGGCCACTTGCCGCTGGCCCTCCAGATCGCGGCCGCGCTGTTGGTCGAGGATCCGGACAAGCCGCTCGCGGAACTCGTCGATGAACTCGCCGCGTCGCATGACCGTCTTGACGACCTCGACGACGGCGAGCGCAGTGTCCGTGCCGCCTTCGACCTCTCGTATCGACGGCTGCCCGCCGGGCAGGCTGGGCTGTTGAGGTTGCTCGCCGTCGCACCGGGGGCAGAGGTGAGCAGCGAGGTCGCAGCCGCGCTGGTCGGGGACGAGGTGCCTCCGCTGCGGGACCTGAGGGCGCTGGCTCGTGCGCATCTCGTCGAGCGGGGGAGTGCGAGCGGGTGGTGGCGATTGCACGACCTGGTGCGGGTGTTTGGGGTGGGGGTGGTTGCCGCGGATGCGGGGTTGCAGGAAGAGGGAGGGGTGGCGCGGGGCCGGGTGCTGGAGTTCTATCACCGGTGGGCGGATGCGGCTGATGACCGGTTGCGGTGGTTGCCGGGGATGGTGGAGCCGGAGCGGTTTGCGGACCGGGGGCAGGCGTTGGCGTGGTTCGACGGGGAGCGGGCTGGGCTGGTGGCGGCGGTGTTGTGGGGGCGGGAGGAGCGGTACGCGGACACGGTGGTGCGGCTGGCGTCGTGCCTGTCGGTGTATCTCCGCTGGCGGCGCCACTTCGACGACGGGGTCACTGTCGGGCGTGCCGCGCTGGAGGCCGCGGACCGAGCCGGGGACCGCAAGGGGGAGGCTGGGGCGTGGAACAACCTCGGTCTAGCCTTGCGGAACGCGGGCCGGGTGGAGGAAGCGATCGACGCGCATACCCGCGGCCGCGACCTGCGCCAGGCTGCCGGGGACCGTCGCGGTGAGGCCAGTGCGTGCAACAACCTCGGCATCGCCCTCCAGGAGGCGGGCCGGATGGAGGAGGCGATCGACACCCTCACCAGCGCCCGCGACCTGTGCCGGGCCGCTGGGGACCGTCACGGCGAGGCTATGGCTTGGAACAACCTCGGCCTCGCCTTGCGGAACGCGGGCAGGGTGGAGGAGGCGATCGACGCTCACACCCGAGCCCGTGGTCCGCACCGGGCCGCCGGGGACCGTCACGGCGAGGCCACGGCATGGAACAACCTCGGCATCGCCCTGCAGGAGGCGGGCCGAGTGGAGGAAGCGATCGAGGCGTACGGCACGGCCCTGGCGATCCTTGAGGAGTTCGAGGACTGGTATCGGGCCGGCACGTCCCTCCAAAACTTGGCTCTCGCTCACGAGGAGGCCAACCGCCCCGCCGACGCCCGCGCCTACTGGCTTCTGGCCGCCGATGCCTACACCCGCGGCAACGCCCCCACCAAAGCAAGCCAAGCCCGCACCCGAGCCGCCACCCTCAACAACCCCACCCCCACCCCCTAACGCCCCCTCTCCACCCCCTTAACCCACCGATAAACCAACTCCGGCCTCCCCACCTGCCCATACAACGGACTCCGCCCAGCCCGCCCCGCCTCCACCAAATGCTCCAGATACCGCCGAGCCGTGATCCGGGAAATCCCCACGGCCTCCGCGACCCCCGCCGCGGTGAGCCCCTCCTCGGCCTCCCGCAGCGCCCCCGTGACGATCTCCAACGTCGGCCCGCTCAGCCCCTTCGGCAGCTCCGCCGGTCCGGGCGCCCGGAGCGCGGCCAGGGCCCGATCCACCTCGTCCTGTCCGCTCGCCTCGCCCGCCGCCGCGTGGAACTCGGCGTACCGGACGAGCCGGTCCCGCAGGGTCGCGAAGGTGAACGGCTTCAGTACGTACTGCACGACGCCCAGCGAGACACCCTCCCGCACGACCGTCAGATCCCGCGCGGACGTCACCGCTATCACGTCGGCGTGATGGCCCGCGGCCCGCAGCGACCGCGCCAACTGCAATCCGTGCACATCGGGCAGGTGCAGGTCCAGCAGCAGCAGATCCACCGGCGTACGGTCCAGCGCGCGCCGCGCCTCCGCGCCCGTGTGGGCCTTGCCGACCGCGACGAAACCGGGGACCCGGCCGACGTACATCACATGGGCGTCCGCGGCCACCGGGTCGTCCTCGACGACCAGGACCCGGATGGGCTGCTCGGCCGCCGTCATACGCCACCCCCGGACACCGCATGCTCGGACACCGGGCTGTCCAACGGCAGCCGTACCTCGAACTGGGCGCCACCCCCGGCGGCCTCCGCCACCGTCAGGGCGCCCTCGTGCCGCACCACCGCCTGTCGGACCAGCGCCAGCCCGAGCCCCCGCCCGCCCGGTCCCGCCGGCTTGGTCGAGAAGCCGCGCTGGAAGACCGCCTCGGCGTGCGCGGGATCGACGCCCGCACCCGTGTCCGCCACCTTCAGCACCAGCTCGCAGCCGCCTTCCGTGTACGCCGTCACAGTCACCCGCCCTCGCGCGCTGCCCTGCGCCGCGTCCACGGCGTTGTCGATGAGGTTGCCCAGGATGGTCACCAGGTCCCGGGCGGGCAATGACGGCGGCAGCAGACCGTCGTCCAGGCTGCTCTCGTCCGAGACCACCAGCTCCACGCCCCGCTCGTTCGCCTGGGCCGTCTTGCCGAGCAGCAGGGCCGCGAGGACTGGTTCGCTCACCGCGGCCACCACCTGGTCGGTCAGCGCCTGGGCCAGTTCCAGTTCGGCCGTCGCGAAGTCCACGGCCTCCTGCGCGCGGCCCAGCTCGATCAGCGAGACCACCGTGTGGAGGCGGTTCGCCGCCTCGTGCGCCTGTGAGCGCAGCGCCTGGGTGAAGCCGCGTTCGGAGTTCAACTCGCCCATGAGGGACTGGAGTTCGGTCACATCGCGCAGGGTGACGACCGTGCCCTTCCGCTCGCCGCCCGACACCGGTGAGGTGTTCACCACGAGCACCCGGTCCGCCGTCAGATGCACCTCGTCCACCCGCGGCTCCGACGCGAGCAGCGCGCCGGTGAGCGGGGCGGGCAGTCCCAGGTCCGCGACCGAGCGGCCGACGGCCTCCTCGCTCACCCCGAGCAGCTCCCGCGCCCCGTCGTTGATCAGCGCCACGCGGTACTGCCCGTCGAGCATCAGCAGTCCCTCGCGTACGGCGTGCAGGGCGGCCTGGTGGTAGTCGTGCATGTTGCTGAGCTCGGCGGCGTTCATGCCGTGGGTGTGGCGGCGCAGTCGGGCATTGACGACGTAGGTGCCGATCGCGCCGAGGGCGAGAGCCCCGGCCGCGACGCCGATGAGCGCGGTCAGCTGGCCCTGCGCCCGCTCGCTGATCGCCTCGACCTTGATGCCGGCGCTGACCAGGCCGACGACCTTCCCGCCGTCCTCGACCGGGGTGACCGCCCGGACCGACGGGCCGAGTGTGCCCGTGTAGGTCTCGGTGAAGGACTCGCCCCTCAGCGCCCGCTCGATGTGGCCGAGGAAGGGCTGGCCGATCTGGTCGGGGTCGGGGTGGGTCCAGCGGATGCCCTGCGGGTTCATGATCGTGACGAAGTCGACGTCGGCGTCCTCGATGACCCGCAGCGCGTACGGCTGGAGCCGGGCGCTCGGGTCGGAGGTGCGGATCGCCTCCCGTACGGAGGGGGAGTCGGCGACCGAGCGGGCCACGCCCATGGCCTGGCGCCGCGCCGCGTCCTCGGCCTGGTCGCGGTCGCTGACGTAGGTGAACAGCGCATACCCGAGGACCACGACCGTGAGCAGCACGGCCTGCACGGCGAAGAGCTGGCCGGCCAGGCTGCGGGGTCTAGGGAGGCGCACGTGCATGTCGTCAGTGTGCCCCCCACGTTAAGCATGAACTAAATGAACGGAAGGGTGACCGCCCTCACACGGCGGGAGATAGTCACGGCATCCCGGAAGCGACACACCCGGGACGATCTAGACAAAATCCCCTTAAATCTCCGCAATCTCCCGGACGTGAGCCGCACGCCGGTGATGCCGACGACGACGTCAAGGAGGGCCGCCGTGACCAGCGCAGCCGATACGGCACCTGCCGCACCCCGAGCCAAACGGGACCGTACCCATTACCTGTACATCGCTGTGATCGCCGCGGTCGCCGTCGGAATCGCCGTCGGTCTGATCGCCCCCGACTTCGCGGTGGAGCTCAAGCCGATCGGCACGGGCTTCGTCAACCTGATCAAGATGATGATCTCCCCGATCATCTTCTGCACGATCGTGCTGGGTATCGGCTCGGTGCGGAAGGCCGCGAAGGTCGGTGCCGTCGGCGGTATCGCACTCGCCTACTTCACGGTCATGTCGCTGGTCGCCCTGGGCATCGGCCTGGTCGTCGGCAACATCCTGGAGCCGGGCACCGGCCTCGCCGTCACCGACGCGATCAAGGACGCCGGGCACGCGCAGGTCGACGCGGAGGCCAAGGACACCACCGAGTTCCTGCTCGGCATCATCCCGACGACCATCGTCTCCGCCTTCACCGGCGGCGAGGTGCTCCAGACCCTGCTGGTCGCGCTCCTCGCCGGCTTCGCGCTCCAGGCCATGGGCTCGTCCGGCCAGCCGATCCTGCGCGGCGTCGAGCACATCCAGCGCCTCGTCTTCCGCATCCTCGCCATGGTCATGTGGGCCGCCCCGGTCGGCGCCTTCGGCGCCATGGCCGCGGTGGTCGGCTCCGCGGGTCTCGATGCCCTCAAGAGCCTCGCCGTCCTGATGCTCGGCTTCTACGCCACCTGTTTCCTGTTCGTCTTCATCGTCCTCGCATCGCTGCTGAGGATCGTCGCGGGCATGAACATCCTCACGCTCTTCAAGTACCTGAGCCGTGAGTTCCTGCTGATCCTGTCGACCTCCTCCTCCGAGTCCGCGCTGCCGCGGGTCATCGCGAAGATGGAGCACCTGGGCGTCAGCAAGCCGGTGGTCGGCATCACCATCCCGACCGGCTACTCCTTCAACCTCGACGGCACCATGATCTACATGACCATGGCCTCGCTGTTCATCGCCGACGCCATGGGAACGCCGATGTCGATCGGCGAGCAGATCCCGCTGCTGCTCTTCCTCTTCGTCGCCTCCAAGGGCGCGGCGGGAGTCACGGGAGCCGGGCTCGCGACGCTGGCGGGCGGACTCCAGTCCCACAAGCCCGCGCTCGTCGACGGTATCGGTCTCATCGTCGGTATCGACCGCTTCATGAGCGAGGCCCGCGCCCTGACGAACTTCGCCGGCAACGCGGTCGCGACCGTGCTGATCGGTACCTGGACCAAGGAGATCGACCGGGAGCGGGTCGATCAGGTCCTCTCCGGACAGGTCCCGTTCGACGAGAAGACCCTGCTGGACGACGGCCACGGTGACGCCGAGGACGTGCCGGAGCAGGGCGGCGAGAAGGAGCTGGCAAAGGCGTAGCCAAGCCCCACAGCCCCACATACCCCGAGCGGCCAGGTACTCCCCCGTAGCCTGGCCGCTCGGTCCGTTTGTTCGGCTCCCCTCCTCTTGTGAAGTCACCCCAATTCCTTTGACCTGTCTGTGTTTCCGGCCCACGCTGGGAGGCCTCGACGGTCGGACGCATGGAGGCTGGCATGGGGGAGTCGCACGAGGTGGAGATCGTCAGCTCGGACGAGTACAAGGACCGGTACGGAGCGGGGCGGGAGGCGTCGCCCCTCTCCCTGGACCAGGTCAACGAGCTGTTCACCGAGTTCCTGATGGCCGTGGCCCGGCCACGCGGCAAGGGCGGGGTCGGCGACCGCGACCTCAGCAAGCGACTGCGTGAGCACCTCGGCTCGCCGCCCACCGACCGCCCGGTGGTCAAGGCGGCCTACGCGGCCTTCGACCTGCCCAACGTCCATCTCGCCCTGGAGCGCTGGTTCGCCGCCGACGGCCGCTCGTACGAACTGGTGGGCATGCGCGGCGGCCAGCACCACGGCGACCTCACCCTCGGCGACATCCTCGACTCGGCCGACCGCTACGACCGGTTCGTGCTCGGCGCCGTCGACTACGCCCATCTGCCCGTGTCGCCCGACCGGGAACTCGCCTGCGTCTCCTGCGGGTTCTACCTCGGTCAGGAGGGCGACGAGCGGTTCGCGGTGCTGCTGCGCGGCCCGCGCGACGAGTACGGGCGCAACAAGGTCGAGATCGAGGTCCTCGCCCAGCGCACGGAGTTCGCCAACCGGCTGCTCGAAGAGATCGACGAACTGGTCCGCGCCCACAACGTCTTCCGCGGCCAGGTCCTCTCCTTCGAGGGCTCCGAGTTCGGACACGGCCTCGGCCCGTTCCGCTTCCACCGCCGCCCCGGCCTCACCCGCGACGACATCGTGCTGCCCGACGGCCTCCTGGAGCGCGTGGAACGCCAGGTCGTGGGCGTCGCCCGGCGCCGCGAACAGCTCCGCGCGGCCGGCCAGCACCTGCGCCGCGGACTGCTCCTGTACGGCCCGCCCGGCACCGGCAAGACCCACACGATCCGCTATCTCCTCTCCCACCTGCCGGAGTTCACGGTCGTGGTCCTCTCCGGCACCAGCATCGACGCGATCGGCCCGGCCTGCTCACTGGCCCGGATGCTCCAGCCGGCCCTCGTCGTCCTGGAGGACTGCGACCTGATCGCCGAGGCCCGCGACTACGCCCACGGGGACCAGCCCCTGCTCTTCCAGGTGCTGAACGAGATGGACGGCCTGGGCGACGACGCCGATGTCGCCTTCCTCCTCACCACCAACCGCGCCGACCTCCTCGAACCGGCCCTCGTCCAGCGCCCCGGCCGCGTCGACCTGGCCGTCGAGATCCCCCTCCCGGACGCCGCGGGCCGCGCCCGCCTCCTCGATCTGTACGGCTCCGGACTGGATCTCGGCAAGGAGATCGCCGACGAGGTGGTGGCCCGCACCGAGGGCACGACCGCCTCCTTCACCAAGGAGCTGGTACGACGCTCCGTGCTGATCGCGGCCGAGCGGGAATCGGCGTCCACCGATCCCGAGGACGTCCGGTCCGCCCTGGACGAACTCCTCTCCGACCGCGACGAGCTGACCCGCCGCCTGCTCGGCGTAGGGGGCGTCGGGGAGGAGGACTGGGAGGACACGGAGGACCCGGAGGGCCCGGAGGAGCCCTACCGGGGGCCCCGGCTGCTGGGCCCACGACCGGGGCGGGCGCCGGACCTGCCGTAGGGCCTGTCCGGCGGAAGCCGCTGTTGCCTTGACGTCGGCGTCAAGGACTACGTTCGAGGACATGCGAATCGGCGAGCTGGCCGCACGGGCCGGGACCACGACGCGGACGCTGCGGTACTACGAGTCGCGGGGTCTGCTGCCCGCGCGGCGGGGCGGCAACGGATACCGGACGTACGACGAGGACGACCTGAAGCTGCTCGGGCAGATCAGGACGCTCCAGGACTTCGGTTTCGACCTGGAGGAGACCCGGCCCTTCGTGGAGTGTCTGCGGGCCGGGCACACCGAGGGGGACGAGTGCCCTGCCTCCATGGCGGTCTACCGGCGGAAGCTGGACGAGCTGGACGCGTTGATCGGCGAGTTGCAGGCCGTGCGGGCGAAGATCGGCATGCGGTTGGCCGTGGCCGAGGGCGTTTCACCGTTGTGCGAACTGGGAGGACAGGAGCTGTGATCAAGGCAGCGGGTGTGGCCGAGGTGACGGACGCGGACTTCGCGGCGGAGGTGATCGGGGCGGACCTGCCGGTACTGGTCGAGTTCACCGCCGACTGGTGTCCGCCCTGCCGGCAGATGGGGCCGGTGCTCAGCGCGCTCGCCGCGGAGGAGGGCGACCGGCTCAAGGTGGTGCAGCTGGACGTGGACACCAACCCGGAGACCACGAACGCGTACAAGGTGCTGTCGATGCCGACCTTCATGGTCTTCCGGGGTGGCGAGCCCGTGAAGGCGATGGTGGGGGCCCGGCCCAAGCGGCGGCTGATCGAGGAACTGTCCGACGTGCTCTGACCCGACGCAATACAAGGAAATCCCCCGAGCAATTGCGCTCGGGGGATTTCCTTGCGTATATTTAATGGTTCGCGACTTCAAGACGATTAAGTCGCGAGGAAGTTCAATGAGCACAGTATATCCGGGCGGGAGCGGAATTGTCAAACAGCGAATTTCCAGACGATGAAATGCGTCGTGAGCAGGAATTCATCGACGGCCTGTACACGCGCGTGGACGCGCTGCGCGGCGACACCGAGGACTCCGTCACGGACGCGCTCGGCCAGGGCAACACGCCCATGCAGGCCCGCCTGGAGCGGGACATCCTGGTCGCCGAACGCTCAGGCCTGCTCGCCGCGCTGAACGCGGTGGACGGCTCGCTCTGCTTCGGCCGGATCGACCTCACCTCCGGCGTCAGCCACCACATCGGCCGGATCGGCCTGCGCACCGACGACGCCGAACGCACCCCGGTCCTGATCGACTGGCGTGCCGACGTCGCCCGTCCCTTCTACCTGGCCACCGGTCACACCCCGATGGGCCTGCGCCGCCGCCGGCACATCACCACCGACGGCCGCCGCGTCACCGCCCTGCACGACGAGTTCGTCGACGTCGGCGACGCCACCCGCACGGGCCACGAGGACCCGGCCGGTGACGCCGTGCTGCTCGCCGCGCTGAACTCCGCGCGCACCGGCCGGATGACCGACATCGTGCAGACCATCCAGGCCGAGCAGGACGAGATCATCCGCGCACCGCACCGAGGGGTGCTGGTGGTGGAGGGCGGCCCGGGTACCGGCAAGACGGCGGTGGCCCTGCACCGGGCCGCCTATCTGCTCTACGAACACCGCGAACTGCTCGCCAAGCGTGCCGTCCTGATCGTCGGACCCAACCCCGCCTTCCTCGGCTACATCGGCGAGGTGCTGCCCTCGCTCGGCGAGACCGGAGTGCTCCTGGCGACGGTCGGCGAGCTGTTCCCCGGCGTGAAGGCGACGGCGCGGGACAAGCCCGAGGCGGCGGCGGTGAAGGGCCGCGCGGAGATGGCCGACGTCCTGGCCCGGGTCGTACGGGACCGGCAGGCGCTGCCCGACCCCGTGATCACGATCGAGCACGACCGCGAGATCCTGATGCTCGACGACGGCCTGGTCGGCGTCGCCCGCGAGCGCACCCGCGCCGCCGAGCTCCCGCACAACGCGGCCCGCGAGTACTTCGAGGGCCACATCCTCAACACGCTCACCGAGCTGTACGCCGAACGCGTCGGCACCGACCCCTTCGACGGTACGAGTCTCCTCGACCCCAGCGACATCACCCAGATCCGCGACGAGCTCGCCGAGAACCCCGACGTCTGGTCCGCCATCGACCAGCTGTGGCCGAGGATCACCCCGCGACGCCTGCTCGCGGACTTCCTGGCCGAACCCGAGGGGTATCTGTCCGACGCCGACGCGGCGGCCGTCCGGCGCCCGGTCACGCGCGCGTGGACGGTGGCGGACGTACCGCTGCTCGACGAGGCGGCCGAACTGCTGGGCGAGGACGACCGTTTGAGGCGGGCGCGAGCGGAACGGGAACGCGAGCGGCAGGTGTCGTACGCACAAGGGGTGCTGGACGTGTCGTACGCCTCCCGTACCTACGAGTTCGACGACAAGGGCGACGACGACTCCGAGGTTCTGTCCGCGCACGACATCATCGACGCCGAGCGGTTCGCCGAACGCCAGGAGCAGGACGACCACCGCAGCGCCGCCGAGCGTGCGGCGGCCGACCGGACCTGGGCCTTCGGGCACATCATCGTCGACGAGGCGCAGGAGCTGTCGCCGATGGCGTGGCGACTGCTGATGCGGCGCACCCCGACCCGCTCCATGACACTGGTCGGCGATCCGGCGCAGACGGCGGAGGCGGCGGGCGTGGGTTCCTGGTCGAAGATCCTCCAGCCGTATGTCGAGGACCGCTGGGAGCACACCCGCCTCGGCGTCAACTACCGCACCCCCTCCGAGATCATGGACCTCGCGGCGGCCGTCGTCCGGGCGGAGCACCCGGACTTCGAACCGCCGAGCTCGGTACGGTCCACGGGCGTACGACCCTGGGTACGCGCCACGGACGACCTCCCCGGCGCGGTGGCCAAGGCGGTCGAGGAACTCACCCCCGCCGAGGGCCGACTGGCGGTGATCGCGCCGACGGAGCTGCACCGGGCGCTGGCCGCGCGGCTGGACGGCGTCACCGCCGGCGCGGAGCCCGACCTCACGCAGTCGGTCGTGCTGCTGGACCCGCGCCAGTCGAAGGGGCTGGAGTTCGACTCGGTGCTGGTGGTGGAACCGGGGCGGTACGGGACGAGTGACCTGTACGTGGCCCTGACCCGGGCGACGCAGAGGCTGGGGGTGCTGCACACGGGTCCGCTGCCGAAGGGGCTGGCCGCGTCGGGGTGAGCGTCCTCCCTACGCCGGGCGCAGCCACACCGTCGCCAGGGGCGGCAACGTCACGCGGATGCTCGCCGCGCGGCCGTGCCACCCCTGCGGCTCCGGCTTGATCGGATCGGGGTTGGTGACGTCGCCGCCGCCGTATTTCGCCGCGTCCGTGTTGAGCGATTCGTGCCAGGCGGGGATGTCGTCGGGGACACCCAGGCGATAGCCGTGGCGGACGACGGGGGAGAAGTTGGAGACCGCGAGCAGCGGGACGCCCTCCGCGTCGTACCTGAGGAAGGCGAAGACGTTGTCCTCGGTCGCGTCGCCTACGACCCACTGGAAGCCGGACGGCTCGGTGTCCCGCTGCCACAGGGACGGGGTGTGCCGGTAGACGGTGTTGAGGTCGCGGACCAGGTCCCGTACCCCGCGGTGGTCGGCCTCGGCGCCGTAGGCGGGATCCAGCAGCCACCAGTCGGGTCCGTGTGCCTCGGACCATTCGGCGCCCTGGGCGAACTCCTGGCCCATGAAGAGGAGTTGTTTGCCGGGGTGGGCCCACATGAAGCCGAGGTAGGCGCGGTGGTTGGCGCGCTGCTGCCACCAGTCGCCGGGCATCTTCGACACCAGTGCGCGCTTGCCGTGCACGACCTCGTCGTGGGAGATCGGCAGGACGTAGTTCTCGCTGTACGCGTAGACCATCGAGAAGGTCATTTCATGGTGGTGGTACTTGCGGTGGACCGGCTCATGGGAGACATAGCCCAGCGAGTCGTGCATCCAGCCCATGTTCCACTTCAGCCCGAAGCCAAGGCCCCCGAAGCCGCCCGGGCCCATGTGGTGCGTCGCCCGGGTGACGCCGTCCCAGGCCGTCGACTCCTCCGCGATCGTCACCACGCCCGGCACCCGCCGGTAGACCGTCGCGTTCATCTCCTGGAGGAAGCCGACCGCGTCCAGGTTCTCCCGGCCGCCGTGCTCGTTCGGCGTCCACTGGCCCGGCTCGCGTGAGTAGTCGAGGTAGAGCATGGAGGCGACGGCGTCCACCCGCAGCCCGTCGATGTGGAACTCCTCGCACCAGTAAATGGCGTTGGCGACAAGGAAGTTGCGCACCTCTCGACGGCCGTAGTCGAACTCGAGGGTGCCCCAGTCGGGGTGGGCGGCGCGCAGCGGATCCTCGTGTTCGTACAGCGGGCGGCCGTCGAACTCGGCCAGCGCCCAGTCGTCGCGCGGGAAGTGCGCCGGTACCCAGTCCATCAGGACGCCGACACCGGCCTGGTGCAGCGCATCCACCAGGTACTTGAAGTCGTCGGGCGTGCCCAGCCGGGCGGTGGGTGCGTAGAAGCCGGTGACCTGGTAGCCCCACGAGCCGCCGAAGGGGTGCTCGGCGACCGGCATCAACTCGACATGGGTGAAGCCGAGGTCCTTGACGTACGCCGGCAGCTGCTCGGCCAGTTGACGGTACGTCAGTCCCGGTCGCCAGGACCCGAGATGGACCTCGTACACGGAGAAGGGCGCCTCGTGCGCGGGGACCTGCCCGCGCCCGGCCAGCCACTCCCCGTCCCCCCACTCGTGATGCGAGGCGTCCACGATCGAGGACGTGTTCGGCGGGACCTCGGTACGGCGGGCCAGCGGGTCGGCGCGCAGGGTTCTGGAACCGTCGGGGCGGGTGATCTCGAACTTGTACAGCTCACCCTCTCCTATGCCGGGCACGAACAGCTCCCAGACGCCGGACGAGCCCAGGGAGCGCATGGGGTACCCGGTGCCGTCCCAGAAGTTGAAGGTGCCGGCCAGACTGACGCCCTGGGCGTTCGGCGCCCAGACGGTGAAGCGGGTTCCGGCCACACCCTGGTGTGTCATCGGCTGTGCGCCGAGCGCCGTCCACAGCTGCTCGTGCCGGCCCTCGCCGATCAGATACAGATCGAGATCGCCCAGCGCGGGCAGGAAGCGGTACGCGTCCTCGGTGTCCTGGGCCGACCCTTCGTACGCCACGAACAGCCGGTACTCCGGCACCTCCCGCAGCGGCAGCAGTCCCGAGAAGAACCCGTCCCCGTCGTCGTGCAGTTCGGCCCGCAGATCACCGGCGACGATCGTCACGGACAGCGCGTACGGCCGGAAGGCGCGGAAGGCGACCCCGCCGGGGACCGGATGGGCGCCGAGCACGGAGTGCGGGGAGTGATGCGCACCGCTGAGCAGCCGCTCGCGATCGGCGGCGTCGACGGCGGGCGAGACGGAGTGGGAGACAGCGGCGGGGGCCGCGGGCTCCGCATGGACCGGAGCCGACTGCGCCGCCTTCTTCGCGGCGAGCTTCTTGACGGCCGCCTGCTTGGGCGCGGCTTTCTTGGGCGCGGCCTTCTTGGCTGTGTCCTTCTTCGCCGTGACCTTCTTCGCCGTGGCCTTGGCGGCGACGGACTTCGCGGTGGTCTTCTTGGCGGCCGCCTTCTTCGCCGAAGTCTTCTTGGCGGCGGCTTTCTTGGTCGCCGTCTTCTTGGCTGCCGTCTTCTCGGCCGCGGCCTTCTTCACACTCTTCGCCGCCTTCGTCTCCTTCGCGGCGCTGTTCTCCTCTGCCGTCTTCTTCGAACCGTCGGACGGGGTGCGGGGGGTCACGGGCGGCGCCTCCTCGGCGAAGGTCAGGTGAGGTATGTCTGGTGGGTCCGGTGGGTCTGGTCTCGTCGGTTCAGTCGGACGCGGCGAGGCGGCGCACCGCGGAGAGCGGTACCGGGAGCCAGTCGGGGCGGTGCCGGGCCTCGTAGACGACTTCGTAGATCGCCTTGTCCGTCTCGTAGGCGCGCAGCAGCACCGGGTCGGTCCGCGGATCGAGGCCGGCGGCCTCGGCGTACCCCGAGCAGTATGCGGCCCGGCATGTCTGCGCCCAGTGCGGTGCGGGCGGATCGGCCGAGTGGGCCGCGTAGTCGAAGGAGCGGAGCATCCCCGCGATGTCCCGCACCGGCGGCTGCGGCATCCGCCGTTCCGCGAGCGGCTTGGACGGTTCGCCCTCGAAGTCGATCAGCGACCAACGACCGGCGGGCGAACGCAGGCACTGGCCGAGATGAAGATCGCCGTGGATGCGCTGGGCGGTCCAGGTGCGACCCTCCGCGGCCAGGTCGGCCAGCGCCTCGAACGCGGAGTGCAGCCCGGGCGCGTACGGACGCAGGCCGGGCACCGCCTGCGCGGCCGCGTCGAGCCGCTCGACCATGCCGTCGACCAGCAGCTGCATCTGCGTATGGCCCATGGTCACCGTGGGCAAGGCACGGGCCAGCGCGGTGTGCACCTCGGCCGTGGCGCGTCCCAGCGCGCGTGCCTCGGCGGCGAAGTCCTCGCCCTTGGCCAGCTCGCGCAGCGCCAGTTCCCAGCCGTCCGTCGCGCCCTGTATGAACGGCTGGAGCACACCCAGCACATACGTCTGGTCGGCGAGGTCAGCCAGCATCCACGCCGTGGGCGCGGGTACCCGGGTGCTGCCCTCGCGGGCCAGCGCCAGCGGCAGTTCCAGGTCGGGATTGACGCCGGGCACGATCCGGCGCAGCAGCTTCAGGATGAACGTATCTCCGTAGACGACCGACGAGTTGGACTGCTCTGCGGTCACCAGCCGGGGCACCAGACCGGAGCGGATCTCCTGGTCCAGGTCGCGTTCGAAGCGCAGCCCGCCGAAACGGGCCCGGGTGCGCAGCGCCTCCAGGAGGACTTCGGAGGGCCGGGGGTCGTACAGGGCGTCGTACACCGTCCGTCCGGCGAGCGGGCCCTGTGTCACGTGCCCGATCAGCGCGGGCGCAAGCCGCGGCGGAAGCGCCTCGCGCACGCCTATCAGCAGCTGGTAGCAGTCCCCGGGGTGGGGCGGGGCGCCCAGTGTGAGCGGCTGGTGGGCGCGGACCAGCAGATGGTGCAGGCCCAGTTTTCCGCCGGCCGGCAGCAGCTCGGTGGCCGCCACCGACGAGAACCCGGTGACCGGACGCCCCTTGCCCGCGAACCAGCGCTGCCGTGGCAGCCACTCCCTGAGCAGGGGGTCCAGTGACGCAAGAAGACCTGGCTCGGTCGTGACGGAACGGGTGACGGCTTCCGACATGGCGCGTCCTTTCCCCGGGTGGGCGGGGTGTTACTGATGCGTGCCCCGGGCGGGACGGGGGAAACCGCCCCGCCCGGGTTGTTCGGCCGTGCCTACTGGGCGTCCTTGCGGAGCCTGAACCAGTAGAAGCCGTGGCCTCCGAGGGTCAGCAGATACGGCAGGTCACCGACGGCCGGGAACCGCACCCCGCCGAACAGCTCGACCGGGTGACGCCCCTTGAAGCGTCGCAGGTCCAGCTCGGTGGGCTGCGCGAACCGGGAGAAGTTGTTCACGCACAGTACGAGATCGTCCTCGTACTCGCGCAGGAACGCGATGACTGCCGGGTTGGACGACTGGAGTTCGGTGTACGAGCCGAGTCCGAAGGCCGGGTTCTGCTTGCGGATCTCGATCATCCGGCGCGTCCAGTGCAGCAGCGACGACGGGGACGACATCGACGCCTCGACGTTCGTGACCTGGTAGCCGTAGACCGGGTCCATGATCGTCGGCAGGAACAGACGGCCCGGGTCGCAGGAGGAGAAGCCCGCGTTGCGGTCCGGGGTCCACTGCATCGGCGTCCGCACCGCGTCGCGGTCGCCCAGCCAGATGTTGTCGCCCATGCCGATCTCGTCGCCGTAGTACAGGATCGGCGAGCCCGGGAGGGACAGCAGCAGAGCCGTGAACAGCTCGATCTGGTTGCGGTCGTTGTCGAGGAGCGGTGCGAGGCGGCGGCGGATGCCGATGTTGGCGCGCATACGCGGGTCTTTCGCGTATTCGGCCCACATGTAGTCGCGCTCCTCGTCGGTGACCATTTCCAGGGTCAGCTCGTCGTGGTTGCGCAGGAAGATGCCCCACTGGCAGTTGGAGGGGATCGCGGGGGTCTTGGCGAGGATTTCCGAGACCGGGTAGCGGGATTCCCGTCGTACGGCCATGAAGATCCGCGGCATCACCGGGAAGTGGAACGCCATATGGCATTCGTCGCCGCCCGAGGAGTAGTCGCCGAAGTAGTCGACGACATCCTCCGGCCACTGGTTCGCCTCCGCCAGCAGCACCGTGTCCGGGTAGGAGGCGTCGATTTCCTTCCGTACCCGCCGGAGGAATTCATGGGTCGCCGGAAGGTTCTCGCAGTTGGTGCCCTCCTGCTGGTACAGATACGGCACCGCGTCCAGCCGGAATCCGTCGATGCCCAGGTCCAGCCAGAACCGCAGTGCGGAGATCATCTCCTCCTGCACATTGGGGTTCTCGTAGTTGAGGTCCGGCTGGTGGGAGAAGAAGCGGTGCCAGTAGTACTGCTTGCGCACCGGGTCGAAGGTCCAGTTGGAGGCCTCGGTGTCGACGAAGATGATCCGGGCGTCCTGGAACTGCTTGTCGTCGTCGGCCCAGACGTAGTAGTCGCCGTAGGGGCCGTCGGGGTTGGCGCGCGACTCCTGGAACCACGGGTGCTGGTCGCTGGTGTGGTTCATGACGAAGTCGATGATGACGCGCATGCCGCGCTGGTGGGCGGCGTCGACGAACTCCACGAAGTCGGCGAGGTCGCCGAACTCGGGCAGGACGGCCGTGTAGTCG
Organism: Streptomyces sp. NPDC051963; assembly: GCF_044593495.1. Taxonomy (NCBI): domain Bacteria; kingdom Bacillati; phylum Actinomycetota; class Actinomycetes; order Kitasatosporales; family Streptomycetaceae; genus Streptomyces; species Streptomyces sp. NPDC051963. Next base: position 426,630 of record NZ_JBIUCC010000007.1, read on the forward strand.
GAGACGTCGTAGCCGCCGTCCCTGAGCGGTGACTTGAAGAACGGCGGCAGCCACAGGCAGTCCACGCCCAGCCACTGGAGATAGTCCAGTTTGGCCGTGATGCCCTTGAGGTCACCGACGCCGTCGCCGTTGCTGTCCTGGAAGGAGCGGACGAGGACCTCGTAGAAGACGGCTCGTTTGAACCAGTCCGGGTCGCGATCCCTGGCCGGTGTGTCCTCGAAGGTGTCCGGGACGGGCTCGTTGACGATCATTATGTGGGTGACCCTCCGATCTGCGGGGTGGACGGTCGCAGGACGGTCAGGATGTGCGCGGGCCTCCTGCCCGGCTCGAGGCGCACATAGTTGGCCCTGCCCCAGTGATAGGTCTCGCCGGTGAGCTCGTCGCGCACCGGCACCGACTCGTGCCAGTCCAGGCCGAGTTGCGGCATGTCCAACGAGACCGTGGCCTCCTGGGTGTGGTGCGGATCGAGGTTGGCGACCACCAGAACCGTGTTCGATCCGCTCCGTTTCGAGTACGCGATCACCGAGTCCTGGTCCGCGTGGTGGAAATGGAGATCGCGCAGCTGCCGCAGTGCCGGATTCGCTCGGCGGATCGTGTTGAGTCGGGTGATGAGCGGGGTGATGGTGTGTCCCGCTGCTTCGGCTGCCGCCCAGTCACGGGGCTTGAGCTGGTACTTCTCCGAGTCGAGGTATTCCTCGCTGCCCTCGCGCAGGGGCACGTTCTCGCAGAGTTCGTAGCCGCTGTAGACGCCCCAGGTCGGCGACAGGGTGGCCGCGAGGACCGCCCGGACCTCGAACGCGGGCCGTCCGCCGTCTTGGAGATACGCGTGCAGGATGTCGGGGGTGTTGACGAAGAAGTTCGGCCGCATGTACGAGGCGGCCTCACCCGACAGCTCCGTCAGATACTCCGTCAGCTCCTGCCTGTCGTTGCGCCAGGTGAAATAGGTGTACGACTGCTGGAAACCGATCTGCGCCAGGGTGTGCATCATCGCCGGCCGGGTGAACGCCTCCGCCAGGAACAGCACATCCGGATCGCTGCGCTGAATGTCGGCCAGGACCCGCTGCCAGAAGTTCACCGGCTTGGTGTGCGGATTGTCCACCCGGAAGATCCGCACCCCGTGGTCCATCCACAGCCTGAGCACCCGCAGCGTCTCCGCGACCAGCCCGTCCATATCCGCGTCGAACGCGAGCGGATAGATGTCCTGGTACTTCTTCGGCGGGTTCTCGGCGTACGCGATCGTCCCGTCGGGGCGGTGGTGGAACCACTCCGGGTGCTTCTCCACCCAGGGATGATCCGGCGAACACTGCAACGCGAAGTCCAGTGCCACCTCCATCCCCAGCGCCCGCGCCTGCGCGATAAACCAGTCGAAGTCCTCGAACGTGCCCAGCCGGGGGTGGATCGCGTCGTGTCCGCCCTCCGGGGAGCCGATCGCCCACGGCACCCCGACATCCTCCGCGGTGGGGTTGAGGGTGTTGTTGCGGCCCTTGCGGAACGTGCTCCCGATCGGATGGACCGGCGGCAGATACACCACGTCGAAGCCCATGCCGGCGATCGCCGGCAACCGGCGGGCGGCCGTGCGGAACGTCCCGTGCGGCTGCTCGACCGTGCCCTCCGAACGCGGGAAGAACTCATACCAGGACCCGAACAGCGCCCGCTCCCGCTCCACCAGCAACGGCAACGCCTCCGACACCGTCACCGACTCCCGCAGCGGATACCGCGCCAACACCGCGTCGACCTCGGGTGTCAGAGCGGCCGCCAGCCGGGAGGAGGCCGGACGGTTCTCGTCCCTGAGGGCGGCGACGGCGGCGCGGACGGCCTCCCGCCCGCCGCCGCTTCTGGGCACCCCGGCCACCGCACGTTCGTGGAGCCGGGCCCCCTCCTCCAGGACGAGCTCGGTGTCGATCCCGGCCGGGATCTTGATGTGGGCGTGGTGCCGCCAGGTGGAGACCGGATCGCCCCAGGCCTCCACGGTGAACGTCCACAGACCGGTCCGGTCGGCCACGACCTCGGCTCCCCAGCGGTCGGTGCCCGGCGCGAGCTCCCGCAGGGGGGTCCATGGTCCGGGACGGCCGTCCGGATCCTTCAGTACGACATTGGCGGCGACCGCGTCATGGCCTTCACGGAAGACGGTCGCCGAGACCTCGAACGGCTCGCCGGTGACGGCCTTCGCGGGCCTGTGTCCGCGCAGGACGACCGGACGGACGTCGAGGACGGGTATGCGCCCGACGCCGTCCGTGCCGCCCGCGGAGGGTGGCTCCGGGGCCGGAGCAGCGGCGTAGGGACGCACGGGAAGTGCGTCGGTGCTGGATGTCGTGGGTGGTGACGAGTGGTGCGTGGCGGGCATGACCGCTCCTGTCCGCGTCAACGTGGGTGCGGGCGGATGGGGGTGGGGAGGTGGGTCCTGCGGGGGTCTTCCAGGGTGCTGCTGTGGCATGACTGTGGGGTGTACCGCAGGAGCCTTCCCACCCTATTCGGGTGGGCAATCCGGCACTTTGTTAACTACTCACGCGTATGTCTACACACAAGTCCGGCTCCGTTCGAGAGGAACGGAGCCGGTCCTGGGAATCTGTCGCAATCAGCGCGGTACTTGCAGGAGCTTGTTCGGCGATCCGAGGCCCCGCCCGGAGACCTTCCCGGCCGCCGCCCTCGCGACGAGTGCCTTGGCGACCTGAGAAGGCGTTGCCTTCCGGTGGTCCGCCAGATACAGCGCGGCCGCGCCCGCGGCGTGCGGCGACGCCATCGACGTACCGGAGTAGGTCGCCCTGCCGGTGTTGCTCGCGATGGCCGCCGAGGTGATCGACACGCCCGGGGCGAACAGGTCGAGGGCCGAGCCGAAGTTCGAGAAGCCCGCCCGCACGTCCTTCTTGTCGGTCGCACCGACCGTGATCGCCTCCCGTACGCCCGCGGGGGAGTAGAGGGAGGCCGGCAGTCCGTCGTTGCCCGCCGCGACCGTGTACGTCACGCCGGACCTGATGGAGTTGCGTACGGCCGCGTCCAGCTGGGCGTTGTAGTTGCCGCCCAGGCTGAGGTTGGCGACCGCGGGCTTCCTCGCGTGCTTGGTGACCCAGTCGATGCCCGCGATGACCTGGGCCGTGGTGCCCGCGCCCGCGTTGTCGAGGACGCGTACGGCGACGACCTTGGCCTTCTTGGCGACGCCGTAGCCCTTGCCCGCGACGGTGCCGGCGACATGGGTGCCGTGGCCGTTGCCGTCACCGGCGGACCTGTCGTTGCCGACGAAGTCCCAGCCGTAGCTCGCCCGTCCGCCGAAGTCCTTGTGGCTGGTCCGGATGCCGGTGTCGATGACGTACACGGTCACACCGCTGCCCGCGGACTCCGGCCAGGTGTAGGACCTGTTCAGCGGCAGGCTCTTCTGGTCGATGCGGTCGAGCCCCCAGGACGGCGGGTTCTTCTGACTGTGGTCCAGGGCCACGCGGGTGTCCTGGACGACCGAGGCGACGCGGGAGTCCGCCGCGAGCAGCCTCGCCTGTCTCTCGTTCGCCTGCACGGCATAGCCGTTGAGCACCGTGCCGTACGTGTGGCTTATTTTCGCCCCGTACTTCTCGGCGAGGCTCTTTCCGGCCGCCGACGGAGCCGTTGTTCCCCCCTTGAGCGTGACCAGATAACTTCCTCCCACGGAGCCGGGTGCACCGGCGCCGAGTATCTTCCCCTCTGGTGCGGCGTGCGCGGGCAGGGGCGTGGCCGAAATCGCCGCGGCACAGGTCACCGCGGCCAGGCCTCCCACCCAGCGCAGACGCCGAGTTCGCGTCCGTGTCATGTCCGAGTCCCCCTCCTCAACTCCACTGGGCAGCCTCTCGTGCGGTGTGAAGCACCACAAGGTGGCCCACAGGGGCGGAATCGGCCAGATCGGTCATGGGGCATGTGTGAAGTTTGGGGTGAGATGATCGGCCGGTCCCGTACATGCCCCCCAGCGAGGGCGGCGCCTTCACCGGTACCGTCTTCGGGGACGCTGACGCACACCGCCGTGCGTCATCCGGCAAAGCGTTGAGGTGGAATGTGAAGGCGATCCGTCGATTCACCGTCCGACCCGTTCTCCCCGAACCCCTCCGGCCGCTCAGCGATCTCGCGCGCAATCTCCGCTGGTCCTGGCATGCGGAGACCCGCGACCTCTTCCAGTCCGTCGATCCGGAGCGCTGGGCCGCCTCGGACGGTGACCCGGTGCGCCTCCTCGGCAGCCTGCCGCCCGGCAGGCTCTCCGAACTCGCCGGGGACGACACCTTCGTGCGCCGCCTCACCGCGGTCGCCGACGACCTGAACGACTATGTGACCGGCGACCGCTGGTATCAGACCCAGTCCGCCGAACTCCCCACCGCGGTCGCCTACTTCTCCCCGGAGTTCGGCATCACGGCCGCCCTGCCCCAGTACTCCGGCGGCCTCGGCATCCTGGCCGGCGACCATCTGAAGTCGGCCAGCGACCTGGGCGTCCCGCTGATCGGCGTGGGACTCCTCTACCGACACGGCTACTTCCGCCAGTCCCTCTCCCGCGACGGCTGGCAGCAGGAGCACTACCCGGTCCTCGACCCGAACGAGCTGCCGGTCGCCCTCATCAAGGAGCCCGACGGCACCCCCGCCCAGGTCTCCATCGCCCTCCCCGGCGGCCGCTCGCTGCACGCCCGCATCTGGCTGGCCCAGGTGGGCAGGGTCCCCCTCCTGATGCTCGACTCGGACGTCGAGGAGAACGACCTCGGCGAACGCGGCGTGACCGACCGGCTCTACGGCGGCGGCAGCGAGCACCGGCTGCTCCAGGAGATGCTGCTCGGCATAGGAGGTGTCCGGGCGGTACGGACGTACTGCCGGCTGACCGGCCACCCCGCGCCCGAGGTCTTCCACACCAACGAGGGCCATGCGGGCTTCCTCGGCCTGGAGCGCATCGCGGAACTCGTCGACGACGGACTGGACTTCGACGCCGGTCTGGAGGCGGTGCGGGCCGGCACCGTCTTCACGACGCACACCCCCGTCCCCGCCGGGATCGACCGCTTCGACCGCGAGCTGGTCGCCCGCCACTTCGGCCCCGACGCCGAACTCCCGCGCATCGACGTCGAACGCATCCTCCACCTGGGCATGGAGACCTACCCGGGCGGCGAACCGAACCTCTTCAACATGGCCGTGATGGGCCTGCGTCTGGGCCAGCGCGCCAACGGCGTGTCCCTGCTGCACGGCCATGTCAGCCGCGAGATGTTCTCCGGGCTGTGGCCGGGATTCGACCCCGACGAGGTGCCGATCACCTCGGTGACGAACGGCGTGCACGCGCCGACCTGGGTCGCCCCCGAGGTCTTCCGGCTGGGTGCCCGGCAGATCGGCGTCCAGCGCACCGAGGACGCGATGACGGTCGGCGGCTCGGACCGCTGGGACGCGGTCGGGGAGATCCCGGACCAGGACATCTTCGAGCTGCGGCGGGTCCTGCGCGAACAGCTGGTCGTGGAGGTACGGCGGCGGCTGCGGGCCTCCTGGCGGCAACGCGGGGCGGGCAGCGCCGAGCTGGGCTGGATCGACGGCGTGCTGGATCCGGACGTGCTGACGATCGGGTTCGCGCGGCGGGTCCCGTCGTACAAGCGGCTGACGCTGATGCTGCGCGAGCCCGACCGGCTGATGGATCTGCTGCTGCACCCCGAGCGGCCGATCCAGATCGTCGTGGCGGGCAAGGCGCACCCGGCGGACGACGGCGGAAAGCGCCTGGTGCAGGAGCTGGTCCGGTTCGCGGACGACCCGCGGGTCCGCCACCGCATCGTCTTCCTGCCCGACTACGGCATGGCGATGGCGCAGAAGCTCTACCCCGGCTGCGACATCTGGCTGAACAACCCGCTGCGGCCGCTGGAGGCGTGCGGCACCAGCGGGATGAAGGCGGCCCTCAACGGCTGTCTCAACCTGTCCGTGCTGGACGGCTGGTGGGACGAATGGTTCCAGCCGGACTTCGGCTGGTCCATCCCGACCGCCGACGGCACCGGCACGGACCCGGACCGACGCGACGACATAGAGGCCGCGGCGCTCTACGACCTGCTGGAACAGCGGGTGACACCGCGCTTCTACGAACGCGGCCAGGACGGGCTGCCCGACCGGTGGATCGAGATGGTCCGCCAGACGATCACCCTGCTCGGCCCGAAGGTGCTGGCCGGGCGCATGGTGCGGGAGTACGTCGAGCGGCTCTACACACCGGCCGCGCACGCGCACCGCGCGATGACGCCTGCCTCCGCCCGGGAACTCGCCGTCTGGAAGCGGCGGGTGCGCTCCGCGTGGCATGCGGTGACCGTCGACCACGTGGAGACCTCGGTCGCCTCGGCCACCGCGGAACTCGGCACGACCCTCAATCTGCGGGTCCGCGTCGGTCTCGGCGACCTCGCGCCCGACGACGTGGAGGTGCAGGCGGTGTCGGGGCGCGTCGACCCCGAGGACCGGATCACGGACGCGGCGACGGTGCCGCTGAAGCCGGTGGGCGGACCGGACCTGGAGGGGCAGTGGATGTACGAGGGTCCGCTCTCCCTCGACCGCACCGGGCCGTACGGCTACACGGTCCGGATCCTGCCCGCGCATCGTCTGCTGGCGTCCGGCGCGGAGCTGGGGCTGGTGGCGGTGCCTTCCGAGGAGGCGGCGGAGGCGGCGGGTGTGCTGATGCGGTGAGCCGGGGTGCGGATGAGGTGAGCCTCAGAATTCCTCGTGAGGTGCGCACAGTCGGCGCAGTGTCGCGCCGAGCCGACGCGCGTACGCGTGTTGCAGGCCCCGGGTCGCCGGTCCGCCTGCTCGCGCGTACCACTTCGCGCCCCGGCTGAAGGCGGACACCGTCAGCCAGACGGTGCCGTCGCCGGTGCGTTCGACGAGGAACGCCTCCTCGCCGCACTCCGGGTGCCCGGTGAGGGTGCCGTACGCCCAGCCGACCCTGCGGTGTTCCTGCACCGTCCACACCACGCGGCAGGGGGCCTTGATGAGGCCGGCGAGGGTGACGGTGACGTCCACGCCGGGTTCCGCGCGGTCGGCGCCGGCGTCGATGCCCACGCCCGTCGCGCGGTGCATCTCCCAGGTCAGGACCGCTTCGGACGCGTGGCGGAAGACCGGCTCGCCCTCACCGATGCGGGTGCGCACATGCAGGGGGTGGAACCCGGGCGGGCAGAAGCCGCTGTCGCGGGTCGCGCCGACGTGGTCGTACGTGAAGGCCATGGGAGACAAGGGTAGGGCGGCACCCGGGAATGCCTTCGCTCCGGGTGCCGCCTGGCAACTTCGTGTCAGCTAGCTGACGTTCACCGCGCTCCAGGCGGCCGCGACCGCCTTGTACTCGGTACTGTCCGCCCCGTACAGGTCGGAGGCCGCGCTCAGGGTCGCCGTACGGGCGGCCGCGTACTTGGTCGTCGAGGTCATGTACTCGGTCAGGGCCTTGTACCAGATCTGGGCGGCCTTGTCCCGGCCGATGCCGGTGACCGTGGAGCCGTTGGACGTCGGGGAGTTGTAGCTGACCCCGTTGATCGTCTTGGCGCCGCTGCCCTCCGAGAGGAGGAAGAAGAAGTGGTTCGCCGGGCCCGAGGAGTAGTGGACGTCCAGGCCGCCCAGCGAGGACGACCAGTTGTCGGCCGAGTTGCCGTCCTTGCTCGGCTTGTCCATGTAGCGCAGCGGGCTGCCGTCGCCGTTGATGTCGATCTCCTCGCCGATGAGGTAGTCACCGACGTCGGAGGAGTTGTTGGCGTAGAACTCCACCGCCGTGCCGAAGATGTCGGACGTCGCCTCGTTCAGTCCGCCGGACTCGCCGCTGTAGTTCAGGCCGGCGGTGTTGGAGGTGACGCCGTGGCTCATCTCGTGGCCGGCCACGTCCAGCGAGGTGAGCGGCTTGACGTTGCCCGAGCCGTCGCCGTACGTCATGCAGAAGCAGTCGTCGGACCAGAAGGCGTTGACGTACGCGTTGCCGTAGTGGACGCGGGAGTAGGCCGCGGCGCCGTCGTTCTTGATGCCGTTGCGGCCGAAGGTGTTCTTGTAGAAGTCCCAGGTCTCCTGCGCGCCGTACGCGGCGTCCACGGCCGCGCTCTGGTCGCTGGAGGAGCTGGAGGCCGCGCCGGTGCCCCAGGTGTCGTCGGCGTCCGTGAACAGCGTGCCGGTGCCGGAGGTGCCGCGGGCGAGGTTGTACGTCTTGTGGCCGCCGCGGGTGCCGTCGGTGAGGTTGTACGTCGAGCCGGACTTCGTGGTGCCGATGGTCACCGTGCCCGAGTAGACGCTCTTGCCCGTGCCGGTCTCGATGCCCTGGTACTCGTAGAGCTTCTTGCCGGTGGCCGCGTCCGTGATGACGTGCAGTTCGTTCGGGGTGCCGTCCTCCTGGAGGCCGCCGACGACCGTCTCGTAGGCGAGGGTCGGCTTGCCGTCGGCCGCCCAGATGACCTTGCGGGGCGCGTCCGAGGCCTCCGACTCGGTGGAGCCCGCGGCCTTGGCGAGCTTCACGGCCTGTGTCTCGGCGGTCGCCTTGGTGATCTCGGGGGACAGGTCGGTGACCTTGATGGCCGCCTTCGTCGCCTTGGTGACACCCTTCGTCGCGCCCGACGCGGTCTCGTGGACGACCAGGTCGCCGCCGAGGACCGGCAGGCCGGCGTAGGTGCGCTCGTAGCGGGTGTGGACGGTGCCGTCGGCGTCCTTGATGACGTCTCTGACGACCAGCTTCTCCTTGGCGCCGAGGCCTATCTCGTCGGCCGTCTCCGTCGTGGCCGCGTCCGCCTGCTTGATCAGGGCGGTGCGGGCGGCCGGGGTGAGGTTCATGGGGACGGCGGCGACCTTGTCGGTGCCGGACTGCTCGGGCTGGGCGGAGGCACCGGTGGTCAGACCGGTGGTGAGGAGGGCTCCGGCCGCGATCGCGGTGGCGATGGCCAGAGTGGTGCGCTTGTGACGCGCGTAGTGGGGGGTCTGGGAGGTCACACAAGCTCCTTATGTGGGGGGTTGCTCGAGCTGTTGTGCGGCGGTGGGGGAAGAGTGACACCCGAGGCGCGTACATGTCAGGACCCCGAAGTGATGTTGGCTGAAACTTGACTGTCCGGTAAACGTTTCGGGAATGTGAACGCGGGTGCCGCCCCGGGGAGTTGAACCTCCGGGACGGCACCCTGAATGCGAGGCCTGCGTATGGCGGCCGTACGGCCTTACGGCTCTACGGGAACGTCAGCTTCCAGCTGCTGATGTAACCCGTGTCCACGGCCGCGTTGTCCTGGACCCGCAACTGCCAGGTGCCGTTGGCGACTTCGGAGGAGGCGTTCACCGTGTACGTGGTGTTGAGGTTGTCCGCGCTCCCGCCGGTGCCGTACGCCTTCAGCGTGTACGCCGTGCCGTCGGGCGCGACCAGCTGCACCTGAAGGTCACCGATGTACGTGTGCACGATGTCCACCGCGACCGCGAGGTTCGACGGCGCGTTGCCCGTCCGCCCGGACACGGTGATCGGCGACGTCACGGCCGCCCCGTTGTCCGGAATCGATACGTCCGCAGCGTTCTCGAAGGACGTACCGCCGCCTCCGCCACCGCCGGGACGCGCGCCGACCGCGATGCCGGCCCAGGCGTTCTGCACCGCCGTGTACTCGGGGCTCGTCGTGCCGTACAGCTCACCGGTGGCCGCGAGCGTGCCGGTGCGGGCGGCCGCGTAGTTGGTCGTCGAGGTGAACTTGGTGGTCAGCGCACGGAACCAGATCTTCTCCGCCTTGTCCCGGCCGATGCCGGTGACCGGAAGGCCGTCCGCGGTGGGCGAGTTGTAGGTGACACCGTTGATGGTCTTGGTGCCGCTGCCCTCGCTCAGCAGGTAGAAGAAGTGGTTCGCGGGGCCCGACGAGTAGTGCACGTCGGACGACCCGATCCCGGAGAACCAGTTGTCGTACGAGGAGCCGTCCTTGTCGGGCTCGTCCATGTACCGCAGCGGCGTGCCGTCGCCGTTGATGTCGATCTCCTCGCCGATGAGGTAGTCACCGACGTCGGAGGAGTTGTTGGCGTAGAACTCGACGGTCGAGCCGAAGATGTCGGAGGTGGCTTCGTTCAGACCGCCGGACTCGCCGGAGTAGTTGAGGCCCGCGGTGTTGGAGGTGAGCCCGTGGGTCATCTCGTGCGCGGCCACGTCGATGGACGTCAGCGGGTTGGCGTTGCCCGAGCCGTCGCCGTACGTCATGCAGAAGCAGCTGTCGGACCAGAACGCGTTGACGTAGTTGTTGCCGTAGTGGACCCGGGAGTAGGCGCCCACGCCGTCGCCGCGGATGCCGGAGCGTCCGTGCACGTTCTTGTAGTAGTCCCAGGTCAGCTGGGCCCCGTAGTGGGCGTCCGCGCCCGCCGACTCCAGGTTGGACGGGGTGCCGTTGCCCCAGATGTCGTCGGGCCCGGAGAAGAGCGTGCCGGTGCCGGAGGTGCCGCGGTTGAGGTTGTACGTCTTGTGGCCGCCACGGGCGCCGTCGGTGAGGTTGTACGTCGATCCCGACTGCGTGGTGGTGAGGGTGACCGTGCCGCTGTACACCGTGTTTCCGGTGCCGGTCTCGATCGCCTCCCACTCGTACAGCTTCTCGCCGGTGGTGGCGTCCGTGATGACGTGCAGTTCCTGCGGGGTGCCGTCGTGCTGGAAGCCGCCGACGACCGTCTCGTACGCCAGGACCGGAGTGCCGCTCGCCGCCCAGACCACCTTGCGGGGCGCGCGGTTGACGTCCGGGCTCTTGGCGTCCTCGGCCTTCGCGGCGGCCAGCGCCTGCTTCTCGGCCTTGGCCGTGGGTACGGCGGCGGTCGTGGTGGCCGGCTTGACGGCGGCCCGGGTCGCCTTGACGACGCCCTCGGTCGCGCCCGACTTCGCGGTCTCGACGACGAGGTCGCCGCCGAGGACGGGGAGGCCGTCGTACGTCCGCTCGTAGCGGGTGTGGACCGTGCCGTTGCCGTCCTTGAGGACGTCACGGACGACCAGCTTCTCCTTGGCGCCCAGGCCCAGGTCCTTCGCGGTGTCCGCCTTGGCGGCATTGGCGTCGCGTATCAGCTCGGCGCGCTGGGCGGGGGTGAGCTTGACGGACTCGGCGCCCGGTATGACCTTGCCCGCGGCCGACGGTGCCTTCGCCGGGGCTGCGGTGGCGGCGCCCGACTGGACGGCCGCCGCGATCAGGGCGGCGGCGCCGACGAGCGCCACGGCGGCGACCCGGCGAGAGGCGGGTCTGTGGGGGGTGCGTCTGTCTGAGGAACTGCGTCTCAACACTGACTCCTTCTGCACGGCCGCGGATCGCGCGGCCAGGGGAGACCGGTCGGCTGGGGGGCCGTCCGGGCAGAACGGGGCGTTACGCGGAACCACGTGCGGGAGCATCGGCCGGACACAGCGGTGTGGTCGAACTGTGGGGTTGCTGTGGTGTGGCCGTGGGAAGAGTGGCAGCAGAACGCGGTTCCTGTCAGGGGCGCGTCATGAATTTGGCCGGAAATCGTTCGTTGACCGGGAGTTCACGTTCGATATACGAACCCTTTGCGAGATTCAGGCCTTACGGTCCCCGTGCCACGTCCGCCACAGTCGGGCGTACGCGCCGTCCGCCGTCACCAGCTCCTCGTGCGTGCCGAGTTCGCTGAGGCGGCCGTCCTCCATCACGGCCACCCGGTCGGCGTCGTGGGCCGTGTGCAGACGGTGGGCGATGGCGATGACCGTGCGGCCCTCGAGTACGGCGGCCAGGGCGCGCTCGGTGTGGCGCGCGGTCGTCGGATCCAGCAGGGCCGTGGCCTCGTCGAGGATCAGGGTGTGCGGGTCGGCCAGCACGACCCGGGCGAGGGCGAGTTGCTGCGCCTGCGGCCCGTCCGTACGGCGGCCCCCCTCGCCGAGCGCGGTGTCGAGGCCGCCCGGCAGCTCCCGGACCCAGGCGTCGGCGCCCACCGCGGTGAGCGCGTCCCACAACTGCTCGTCCGTGGCGGCCGGTTCGGCGATGAGGAGGTTGTCGCGGACCGTGCCGATGAACACATGGTGCTCCTGAGTGACCAGCACGACCTGGCGGCGCAGCTGCTCGGGGCCTAGGGCGACGACGGGCACCCCGCCCACCGTCACCGTGCCCTCGGTCGGCGCGTCGATGCCGGCCAGCAGCCTGCTCAGGGTCGTCTTCCCGGCGCCGGACGGCCCGACCACCGCCAGCCGTTCCCCGGGCCGCACCGTCAGATCGACACCGCGCAGCACCTCGCCGCCGCGGTCGTAGGCGTACCGCACTCCGGTCACGTCGATCCGGTCGTCCGCCGGAGCCGGGGAGTCCCGGTCGGTCACCCGCGGTGCCTTCGCCAGCCCTTCCACCCGGGCGAACGAGGCGCTGCTCGCCTGTAGTTGCTCGATCCGCATCAGGACCTCGTCGAGCGGCTGGCCGAGCCGTTGCAGATACAGGGCGGCCGTCACCACCGCGCCGAGGCTCAGCGCGTCCCGCTCCAGCAGCACGCCGCCGAGCAGCAGCACCAGCGCGACCGGCACGACGTACGAAATCTCCACGACCGGGAAGAACACGCTGCGCAGGAACAGCGTGTACAGGCGGGTGCGCTTGGCCGTCTCCAGGGCGTCCCGGCTCGCCCCGGTCCGCCGGTCCGCCAGTCGGAGCGCCTCCACCGTGCGGGCGCCGGACGCGGTCGCGGCGAGGATCTCGGCGACCTGGGAGGTGGCCGCGCCCTCGGCGAGATAGCCGTCGCGGGCCCGGCGCAGATACCAGCGGAGCGCATACCGGATGCCGATCAGCCCGAGCAGGCCGCAGGCCCCCAGCCGGGGGTCGATGACGAAGACCGCGCCGATCAGGAACAGTGCCTGTACGCCGCTGACCAGGAGAATCGGGCCGACGTCCCGCAGGGTGGTGCCGACGATCGCGACGTCGGCCGTGCCGCGGGCCGTGAGGTCGCCGGTGCCGGCGCGTTCCACCGTGGACGCGGGCAGGGCGAGGGTTCTGTCGACGAACTCCTCGCGTACCCGGGCGAGGGTGCGCTCGCCGAAGCGGTAGGCGACGAGGCGTGCCCAGCGTGCCAGCGTCAGCTGTGCCAGGGCGCAGAGGAGGATCGCCAGTGCCAGTCGGTCCACTGCGGGGACCCCGGCGCCGGTCCGTACGTCGTCGATGATCCGGCCCAGGAGCCAGGGGCCGGCGAGGCCTGCGGCGGCTGCGAGGGAGTTCAGGGCGAGCGTGATCGTGAAGGCGCGGCGGTCGGCCTGGATCAGGCGGATGGCGGCTCGGCGTACGACTGCGGGGTCGGCGATGGGGAGGTGTGCGGCTACGGGGGTGGGGGCTGGGGTGCTGTGCCGGGTGCGGGTGCGTTGGGGCTTGTCGCGCAGTTCCCCGCGCCCCTGGGTGGGCTGGTGGGCCGTCAATTCAGGAGCTCCTCGGCGTTCTCGTCCCGGGCCACCAACGTCCGGTATTCCGGCTCTCCGTCCAGGAGTTCCTGGTGGGTGCCCGTGGCTGCGACCTTGCCGTCGATCAGAAAGTGGACCGTGTCCGCTCGGTCGAGGACCAGTGGGGACGTGGACGTCACGACTGTCGTACGGCCTCTGCGCGCTTCGTGCAGTCGCTCCGCCACCCTCGCCTCGGTGTGGGCGTCCAGTGCGGAGGTCGGTTCGATGGCGAGGAGGATCTCGGGGGCGGCGAGGAGGGCTCGGAGGAGGCGGATGCGCTGGCGTTGGCCGCCGGAGAGGTTGCGGGCCTGGGCGTCGATGGGTGAGTCGAGGCCGTCGGGCAGGGCCTGCACGATGTCGTCGGACACGGCGGCGTGCACCGCGTGTGCGATGTCCTCGGCGCCGGGGTCTGAGCGGCCGGCCACCAACTCGCGCAGGGTGCCCGCGAAGAGGTCGGCCTCGTGCTCGGCGACCAGGATCCGCTCCCGCACCTGGGGCAGCGGTATCTCGGCCAGCGGCACCCCGCCCCAGGTGGCCGCCGACGGCACATAGCGGCCGAGTCGGTCGACCACGTCCGCGGCGTCGGCGGGGCGGGCGGCGGCCAGCGCGGTCAGCCGGCCCGGTCGCACCCGTACCCCCGACTCGGGATCGTGCAGCACCGCGGGCTCCGAAGGGGCCGGACGCGTCCCGGTGTCCGGCACCGGCTCCAGCCGCAGGAACCGTACGACCCGGCGGGCCGCCACCACGCCCCGGCTGATCTGATAGCCGCACTCGACGAGGAACCCGACCGGGGCCACCAGGACGGCGACATAGCCGTACACCGACACCAACTCGCCGATGGTGATGTCCCCTTGGGCGGCGAGCCGGGCCGCGAGCCAGGTCACCACGCCGAGGAACAGCGTCGGCAGCCCGGTGCCGAACGCCTGGATCCAGCTGCTCACCGCCCCGACCCGGTACCCCTGCGCCAGCAGCCGCCGCGAGTCCCGGTGGAAGGCGTCGGCGAACAGCCCTTTCCCGCCGAGGCCGTTGAGGACGCGCAGCCCGCCGGCGAGGTCGCCGATCCGCGCGGTCAGCACCCCCTGCCGCTCGCGGTACTCGGTCTCCGTGCCCTGGAGCCGGGCGAGCAGCGGTACGACGAGGACGGCGACCAGCGGCATTCCGAGCAGCACCACCACCGCGATGGGCATCGACACCGACAGCAGCAGCGCGGCGACCACGAGATAGGCGATGACGGACCCGATGCCGGGGCCGATGATCGTCAGGGCCTGGCTGATCGTCAGCACGTCGCCGACCCCGATCGTCACGACCTCCCCGGCCCCGGCCCGGCGTGGCAGCGCCGCCCCCAGTCTGATCGCCTGTCCGACGACGACCTTCACCGTGCGGAAGTTGGCGTCCATCCGCACCCGGGTCATCGTGCGGTGCCGCATGATGCTGACCCAGGCGTTGAACGCCCCCACGGCGAACAGGGCGCCCGTCCAGCCCGCCAGGGCCGGGAAGTCGCCCGGTTCGAGCCCCTCGTCGATGGCCCGGGACAGCAGATACGGCGCCGCCGCCAGCAGCACCATCCAGGTACTGCCGAGCAGCGCCCCGGCGAGTGACCGCCCCGGCTGCCGGGTCACCAGCCACCACAGATAGCGCCCGCCGCCGCGGCAGTCGGGCACACCGGGATCCTCATACGCGTCGATCATGCGCTCCCCGAAGAAAGATCTCGTCCAAGACATTGTCAACAATTTGGTTGGCCATTACCTTGGCCGAGGTCTTCCGCTGCGCCCGTACCCCTCGCTCGCTCCCGTTTCCCTCGCTCCGAACAGGATCGCCATGATCATCGACTGCCATGGTCACTACACCACCGCCCCGCCCGCGCTGGCAGCGTGGCGCAACCGGCAGATCGACTCCCTCGCCGACCCCTCGATCGCCCCTGCCCGCGCCGACCTGCGCATCAGTGACGACGAGCTGCGCCACAGCATCGAGTCCAACCAGCTGCGGCTGATGGACGAGCGCGGCATCGACATGACGGTCTTCTCGCCGCGCGCGTCGTTCATGGCCCATCACGTCGGGGACTTCACGACGTCCGCCGAGTGGGCCGCCCTCTGCAACGAACTCTGCTTCCGCGTCAGCACCCTCTACCCGGAGCGCTTCGTCCCCGCCGCGATGCTCCCGCAGTCGCCCGGCACCGACCCCGCCACCTGCGTCCCCGAACTCATCCGCTGCGTCGAGGAGTTCGGAGCCGTCGCCCTCAACCTCAACCCCGACCCCTCGGGCGGTCACTGGACCGCACCACCACTCACCGACCGGTCCTGGTACCCGGTCTACGAGAAGATGACCGAGTACGACATCCCGGCCATGGTCCACGTCAGCACCAGCGTCAACCCCGCTTTCCACACCACCGGGGCGCACTACCTCAACGCCGACACCACGGCCTTCATGCAGCTCGTCCAGGGCGATCTGTTCCGGGACTTCCCCACCCTGCGCCTGATCATCCCGCACGGCGGAGGCGCCGTCCCCTACCACTGGGGCCGGTTCCGGGGCCTCGCGATGGCCCTGGGCAAGCCTCCGCTGGAGGAACACGTCCTGGGCAACGTCTACTTCGACACCTGCGTGTACCACCAGCCGGGACTGGACCTGCTCTGTGACGTCATCCCGGTCCGGAACATCCTCTTCGCCTCGGAGATGATCGGCGCCGTCCGCTCCGTCGACCCGTGCACCGGCCACCACTTCGACGACACACGCCGCTATGTCGAAGCGGCCGCCGGCCTCTCCGCGGACGACATCCCCGCGATCCAGGAGCACAACGCCCGCGCCGTGTACCCCCGCCTGGACGCGCTGCTCAAGCGCCAGGGCCGCTGACACCGGCCGCTCACCCCGACCCGTACCACCGCCTCGGCCGACGACGCCCGAAGGACCTCCATGAGCACCCCCGTCCCCAAAACCCCCGGCTGGCTGGACTGGCACCCCGACCCGTCCACGCCCGCCTTCCGCCTCCCGCCCGGAGCCGTCGACACCCACTGCCATGTCTTCGGCCCGCAGCGCGCGTTCCCCTTCGCTCCGGAGCGCAAGTACACCCCCTGCGACGGCGGCAAGGACCGGCTGTTCGCCCTCCGCGACCACCTGGGCATCGCCCGCAACGTCATCGTGCAGGCCACCTGCCACGGCGCCGACAACTCCGCCATGGTCGACGCCGTCCGGGCCTCCGGCGGCCGGGCCCGCGGCATCGCGACCGTCCGCCCCGATGTCACCGAGGGCGAGCTGAAGCGCCTCGACGCCGCCGGAGTCCGGGGCGTGCGCTTCAACTTCGTACGACGACTCGTCGACGCGTCGCCCCACGACGACCTGAGCGCCATCGCCAAGAAGATCGCGCCCCTGGGCTGGCACGTCGTCCTCTACTTCGAGAGCGCCGACCTGCCCGAACTGGCCGACTTCTTCGCGTCCTTGCCCACCCCGCTGGTCGTGGACCACATGGGCAGGCCCGATGTGACCCGGCCGGCGGACGGCCCCGAGTTCAGCCGCTTCCTGCGGTTCGTGGACGCGGGGGACGTCTGGGTGAAGGTGAGCTGCCCCGAGCGCCTCTCCGTGACCGGCCCCGCGGCCCGCGACGGCGAGCGGCACCCGTACACCGACGTGGTGCCCTTCGCCCGTCGCGTCGTCGAGGAGTTCGGGGACCGCGTCCTGTGGGGCACCGACTGGCCGCACCCCAACCTCACCGACCA
This sequence comes from Streptomyces sp. NPDC051963, assembly GCF_044593495.1. Classification (NCBI taxonomy): domain Bacteria; kingdom Bacillati; phylum Actinomycetota; class Actinomycetes; order Kitasatosporales; family Streptomycetaceae; genus Streptomyces; species Streptomyces sp. NPDC051963. Next base: position 443,646 of record NZ_JBIUCC010000007.1, read on the forward strand.
CATGCCCGACGACGGCCTCCTCGTCGACCACATCCCGCAGGTCGCGGTCAGCGCCGACCTCAGGCGCAGGCTCCTCGTCGACAACCCGACGCGCCTGTACTGGCCCGGCGAAGCCGCCTGAACTCCCCTCCCCCTTCCGCTCTCCGCCCACCTCCCCAGGGGTCCCCGCATGCAACACTCCAACGCGCTGAACCGGCTGGACAGGCTGCCGGTCTCCCGCTTCCACAAGATGACCCTCGTGGCCGTCTCCTTCGCCTATTTCTTCGAGTTCGCGGACATCAACACCTTCGCGACCACCGCGCCCAAGCTGATCGACCTGTGGGGTGTGACGGTCGACCAGATCGCCTACGTCACCTCGCTGTCGTTCGTCGGCATGTTCTTCGGCGCGATCGTCGCCGGCACCATCGCGGACCGGTTCGGGCGCAGGCGGGCCCTGATGTGGACGACGATGTGGTTCGGCGTCTTCTCGCTGGTGTCCGCGTTCGCCTGGGACATCGTGTCGCTGGGCGCCTTCCGGGTGCTGACCTCGGCCGGCCTGTCGGCGATGACCGTCGTGGCGGTCATCTACGTCAACGAGATGTATCCGTCCGCCGTCCGCGGCAAGTACCAGGCCTACGCGATCGTCATCGGGATCTGCGGCACCCCGGCCACCAACCTCATCGCCAGCGTGGTCGTGCCACTGAGCGACTGGTCGTGGCGGCTGGTCTTCCTCTGGGGCTCGCTGGGCATCTTCCTGCTCCTGTTCGGCAAGCACCTCAAGGAGTCGCCCCGCTGGCACGAGAGCCGCGGCGAGCACGCCGAGGCCGACGCCGTCCTGCGCGAGATAGAGGAGCGGGTCGCGGCCGAGAAGGGCCCCCTGGCCGAACCGGCGCCGCCCGTCGACGAGGTGCCGCAGACCAGGACCCCGCTGCGCATGCTCCTCCAGCGCAAGTACCTCTACCCCACCCTGCTGCTCACCGTGCTCTGGGTGACCCAGACGATCGGCTTCTTCGGCTTCTCCAGCTGGGCACCGACCCTGCTCGCCAAGGAGGGCTTCAGCGTCGAGAAGTCCGTCTTCTACGTCGCGCTGACCACCGTGGGCGCCCCGCTCGGCTCGTTCCTCGCGTCCCTGGTCACCGACCGGTTCGAACGCAAGTGGTGCCTGGTCGCCTTCGGCTCCGTCATCGCACTGTGCGGTCTGCTGTACGGGATCACCTTCAACCCCGTCTTCATCGTCGTCTTCGGCTTCCTGGTCAACCTCTTCGAACGCGGCTACACGGCCCTCGCGTACGCCTACTCGCCCGAACTCTTCGACACCCGCGCCCGCTCCCTGGGCACCGGCGTCTCCTACGGCCTCGGCCGCCTCTCGAACGCCGCCGGACCATTGATCGTCGCGGCCCTCTACCAGAGCAGCGGCTATGCGAGCGTCTTCTACTTCATCGCCGGAACCTGGCTTGCGGGCGCGATCGTCCTGGCCGTCTTCGGCCCCAGGACCCGCCCGGCCCGTGTCGCCGTGCCGGACCGGCCGCGGACGAAGGTCTGACGCACGGCGACCGCGGCTCACGCCAGACTGTCCCGCCAGGCCCGGTGCAGATCCGCGAACCGGCCGGTCCCCGCGATGAGTTCGCCCGGCGTCCCGTCCTCGACGATCCGCCCGTGCTCCATCACCAGCACCCGGTCGGCGATCTCCACCGTGGACAGCCGGTGCGCGATCACCACGGCCGTACGGCCGCGCAGCACCGTCGACATGGCCCGCTGCACGGCCCGTTCGCCCGGCACGTCCAGCGAGCTGGTCGCCTCGTCGAGGATCAGCACGGCCGGGTCGGCGAGCAACGCCCGCGCGAAGGCGACCAGTTGGCGCTGTCCGGCGGAGATACGACCGCCCCGCTTGCGTACGTCGGTGTCGTAGCCGTCGGGCAGCGCCGCGATGAACTCGTGCGCGCCGATCGCCTTCGCGGCACCCTCGATGTCGTCCCGGGTGGCGTCCGGGCGGCCGATCGCGATGTTCTCGGCGACCGTGCCGGAGAACAGGAAGGACTCCTGCGTCACCATCACCACCCCGCGCCGCAGTTCGGGCACATCGAGGTCGCGCAGATCGACGCCGTCCAGCAGGACCCGCCCGGCTGAGGGGTCGTAGAACCGGGCGAGCAGCTTGGCCAGCGTCGACTTGCCCGCGCCGGTCGAGCCGACCACGGCGATCGTCTGCCCGGCGGGGACGGTGAGGTCGAAGCGGGGGAGGATCTCGCCGCCGGTGCGGTAACCGAAGCTGACGGCGTCGAAGACGACCTCGCGACCGGGGTGCTCCGTCTCAAGCGCCGGAAGCCGCCGGGGAGTCGACGGCTCGGGCACGGACGGTGCCTGGGCGAGCAGCCCGGCGATCTTCTCCAGCGAGGCGGCGGCCGACTGGTAGGAGTTGAGGAACATGCCGAGCCGGTCGATGGGGTCGTACAGCCGCCGCAGATAGAGCACGGCGGCGGCGAGCACACCGAGGGCCAGGGAGCCGCCCGCCACCCGATAGGCACCCCACAGCACGATGCCCGCGACCGCCGTGTTGGCGACCAGCCGGGACCCGACGACATAGCGGGCCATCTCCAGCAGCGCATTGCCGTTGACACGCTCGTGCCGCGTGTTCAGCACGCGGAAGTCGGCGTCGTTCGCGGCCTCGCGGCGGAAGGCACGCACCGGACGGATGCCGTTCATCGTCTCGACGAACTTCACGATGACGGCCGCGATGGCGGTGGACCGGATCCGGTACACGCGTACCGCACGCCGCTGGTAGACCCGTACGAGGAGATACAGCGGCACGAACGACGCCACCGCCACCGCCCCCAGCTCCAGATCCAGCCAGAGCAGCATCACCGAGATGTACACGAAGGACAGGACGACGGTCACCAGCTCCTGAAGCCCCTCGTTGAGGAGCTCGCGCAGCGACTCGACGTCCGTCGTGGAGCGGGAGATGAGCCGGCCCGAGGTGTACCGCTCGTGGAAGTCGATGCTCAGCGCCTGCGCATGCCGGAAGATACGGCCGCGCAGGTCGAGCAGCACATCCTGGTTGACGCGGGCCGCGGCGATGATGAACCAGTACTGGAGCCCGCCGGACACCAGCGCGCACAGCAGATAGCCGACGGCCACCGCGACGAGCGGGCCGTTGTCGTGCGCACGGAACGCCGGTACGGCGCTGTCGAGGGCGTACGCCACCAGCAGCGGGCCCGCCTGCACGGCCGCCTGCTGGAGCAGCAGCAGGAAGCTCGTGAGGGCGACCCGGTGCTTCATCGGGGCGAGCAGCGAGCGCAGGAGAGCCGCCGTCGCGCCCGGGGGAGTGGGCAGGATGTCGCGGTCGAAGGGGTCGCCGGTGCCGTGCGGGTGCGGCGCCTCTTGTCCGTCGTCGGTGGCGGGGGCGGAGGTCGTGGGCGCGGTCATCGGTCGTCCTCCTCGTCCCCGGACATCAGATGGGCGTACTCGGCGTTCGTGCGCAGCAGTTCGGGATGGGTGCCCACGGCGGTGATACGGCCGCCGGAGAGCAGGGCGACCCGGTCGGCGAGCAGCACGGTGGACGGGCGGTGGGCGACGATCAGGGCGGTGGTGTCCGCGAGGACCTGCCGCAGGGCGGCCTCCACCGCGGCCTCCGTATGCACGTCGAGGGCGGACAGCGGATCGTCCAGCACCAGGAACCGCGGCCCGCCGACGACCGCCCGCGCGAGCGCGAGGCGCTGCCGCTGGCCGCCGGAGAGACTGAGGCCCTGCTCGCCTACCTGGGTGTCCGTGCCCTGCGGGAGCGCGTGCGCGAAGTCGGCCTGGGCGACGGTTAGCGCGCGGCGGAGTGCGTCGGTGTCGGCGTTGTCGTCCGCGCCCATGAGTACGTTGTCGCCGACGCTTGCCGAGAAGAGCGTGGGCTCCTCGAAGGCCATGGCGACGAGTTCGCGCAGCGATTCTCTGGGGAGGGCGGTGACGTCCTGGCCGTCGAGGGTGATTCGGCCCGAAGTCACCTCGTGGAGGCGGGGGATGAGTGCGGTGAGTGTGGTCTTGCCGCTTCCGGTTGCGCCGACGAGGGCCATGGACTCGCCTGGGCGTATGTGGAGGTCTATGCGGTCGAGGGTGGGTGGGGAGTCTTCGGGGGCGTCGGGGTAGCGGAAGGTGACGGCTGAGAAGTGGATGCCACCGTTGTCGGCTGCGGGTGGGTGGGGGCTGGTCGCGCCCCGCGGCGGAGCCGCATATTGATACAGCCCCGCGCCCCTATGGGGCGTCTCCTCCTCCGGCGTTTCATCCATCACCTCGAAGTACCGCTCCGTCGCCGTCGCCGCCTCCTGGCTCATCGCCAGCAGGAAGCCGATGGAGTCGACGGGCCACCGCAGGGCCAACGCCGTCGACAGGAACGCCACCAACGTCCCCGCCGACAACGCCCCGTCGGCCACCTGCACGGCTCCCAGCACCAGCGCCGCCCCGATCGCCAGCTCCGGGAGCGTCACGATGACGCCCCAGATCGTGGCCAGCAGGCGGGCCTTGCGCAGCTCAGTGCCCCGCAGGGTCCGGGACAGTTCGCGGAACGCATGTGCCTGACTGCGGTGCCGGCCGAAGCCCTTGATGATCCGGATGCCGAGGACGCTCTCTTCGACGACGGTCGTCAGATCTCCGACCTGGTCCTGCGCCCGACGCGCGACTCCGGCATAGCGCCGCTCGAAGATGACGCAGGTGATCAGCACGGGCACGGCGGGACCGAGGATCACCAGCCCCAGCGTCCAGTCCTGGAGCAGCATGATGATCACGCCGACGAGGATCGTCACTCCGTTGACCAGTAGGAACGTCAGCGGAAAGGCCAGGAACATACGCAGCAGCATCAGGTCGGTCGTGCCCCGGGACAGCAACTGCCCCGACGCCCACCGGTCGTGGAACGCCACCGGCAACCGCTGGAGATGCCGGTACAGATCCGCCCGCATCTCCGCCTCGACGTGCGACAGCGGCCGCGCCACCAGCCACCGCCGCAGCCCGAACAGCAACGCCTCGGCGACTCCGAGCAGCAACAGATACAGCGCCCCGAGCCACACCCCCGCCGGATCCCGGTCGGCGACCGGCCCGTCCACCATCCACTTCAGGACGAGCGGAATCACCAGCCCCGCACACGAGGCGAGCACCGCGACGAACGCGGCGGTGAACAGCCGCACCCGCACCGGCCGTACGTACGGCCACAGACGCAGCAGGGTCCTTACGGCAGAGCGTTCCTTGGTGGTTGCACGTGTCGTGGACATCAGCTGCGAGCCTACGGATCGGCACTGACAACGCCCACCGAGTTTTGGCCGGACCGCAATCGGCCGCTGGTCCTACGACCTGCGTGTACGACCGACCGTACGGTCGTTGTCGGCGGGGTCGTAGGCCGCCATCAACCGATCGGCTGATGCGCCTTCGAGCGCGACGGCCGATGTGGCGGACCCCGCCCCGCCGGGACCCTCGAGACATGCCATCCACACCCGTCATCGAAGTCAGCGGACTGCGCAAGTCCTACGGCGGCCGACCCGTCGTCGACGGTGTCTCCTTCACCGTCGAGGAGGGCGAGATCTTCGGGATCCTCGGCCCGAACGGCGCCGGCAAGACCACCACCGTCGAGTGCGTCGAGGGCCTGCGGGTCCCCGACGCGGGCCGGGTCCGGGTCGCCGGGCTGGATCCGGTCGCCGACCACGACCGGGTCACCCGCGTCCTCGGCGCCCAGCTCCAGGAGAGCGAACTCCAGGCCAAGCTCACCGTGCGCGAGGCGCTGGAGCTGTACGCCGCGTTCTACGACGAGCCCGCCGACTGGCGGCCCCTCGCCGAGCGCCTCGGGCTGACCGCCAAGCTCACCACACGGTTCGGCAAGCTCTCCGGCGGCCAGAAACAGCGCCTGTTCATCGCGCTCGCCCTGATCGGCAACCCCCGGATCGTCGTCCTCGACGAGCTGACCACCGGCCTAGATCCGCGCGCCCGCCGGGACACCTGGCAGCTCATCGAGGAGGTGCGGGACAGCGGGGTCACCGTCCTGCTCGTCACCCACTTCATGGAGGAGGCGCAGCGGCTCTGCGACCGGATCGCCGTGATCGACAAGGGGCGGGTCGCCGCCCTGGACACCCCGGCCGGGCTGATCCGCCGCTCCGCGGGCGCCACGGTGATCACCTTCACGCCGTCCGCGCCACTGGACGAACGGGAGCTGAGCGCCCTGCCCGCGCTCGCCTCCGTCGAGCACAAGGACGACCGGATCACCCTCGCCGGCAGCGACGAGACGGTGAACGCCGTGATCTCGCTGCTCGCCCGCCACCGCATCACCGCCCACCAACTGCGCGTCAGCGACGCCACGCTGGACGACGCGTTCCTGGACCTCACGAAGACCACGACGACCACCACGAAGACCACCACGAAGACCGCGACGGAGACCACGCCATGAACACCGCCGTACTGCGCACCGAGGCCCGGCTGCTCGCCCGCGAGCCCGGCAGCCTCTTCTGGATCGTGCTCTTCCCGCCCCTGCTGGTGGCCATCCTGGGCGCCGTCCCGGCGTTCCGCGAGACCCAGGACGACCTCGGCGGCCTGCGCGTCGTCGACACGTACGTTCCCGTGGCCGTGCTGGCCGGCATGATCGTGGCCGGTGTCCAGTCGATGCCGACCGGCATCACCGGCTACCGGGAGCACGGCATCCTGCGTCGGATGTCCACCACGCCGGTCAAGCCGTCGGCGCTGCTGTCGGCGCAGATGCTGGTGCACGCCCTGGCCGCGGTGCTCACGGCGCTGCTCGCGCTGGCCGTCGGCCGGTTCGCCTATGACGTACGACTGCCCGAGCAGCCGTTCGGCTACCTGCTCGCGCTCGTCCTCGCCGTCCTCGTCTCGCTCGCCCTGGGGGCGGTGATCGCGGCGGTGTCCCGGACGGTGAAGATCGCGGGCGCCGTCGGGACGGTGGTGTTCTTCCCGATGCTGTTCTGCGCGGGCGTGTGGCTGCCGGTGCAGGCCATGCCCGACGTCATGGCCGACATCGTCGGGTTCACACCGTTCGGCGCCGCCGCCCAGGCACTGGGCGAGGCCATGGTGGGCGACTGGCCCGGCTGGTCCCACCTGGGCGTCATGGCGGCGTGGACGGTGGTGCTGTCGGTGGCGGCGACGCGCTGGTTCCGCTGGGAGTAGGTGGCCGGCCGTGCAGACTGGAGGCATGACCGCGGTGGACACGGACATCGAGCGGCGCTGGGCGCTGATCCGCAGCAAGGGGCCGTACGGGCTGCTCGCGGTCGCCGCGCTGCTGTCGTTCGCCACCGCCGAACTGATGCCGAGCACGGCGGAACGCAACGCGGTCGTGGTGCTGGTCGCCGCGGGTTTCGCACTCCAGGTGTGGTGGGGCCGGGCGAGCCGCAGCCGTCCGGGTCCGTCCAACACCGGCACGGTGTACTACACCGTGCGCTGGGCGATCGGCTTCGCGCTCACCTGGCTGAATCCGTTCTTCGCGTTCTACGCGGTCACCGGCTACTTCGACTCCGACGAGCTGATGCCCGGGCGGTACCTCCGGTGGATCGGCCCGTTCGCCTGCTCGATCGCCGTGTCGGGCGCGCAGGCCGGGGGACTGCCGTTCAAGGAGCCGGTGCAGTGGGCCGTGTTCGCCGGGCTCCTGGTGGTCAACAACGTGATCCTCACCGTGGTCGGCCATCTCACGTCGCAGCAGGAGGAACGCTCCCGTGCCCGGGCCGAGACCATCGCCGAGCTCGAACGCACCAACACCGCGTTGCAGCAGGCCCTCGACGAGAACGCCGCCCTCCACGCCCAGCTCCTCGTCCAGGCACGGGAGGCCGGGGTCGCCGACGAGCGGCGCCGGCTCGCCGCCGAGATCCACGACACCCTCGCCCAGGGCCTGACCGGCATCATCGCCCAGCTCCAGGTCGTCGCGAGCGCCCAGGACCTGGGCACCGCCCGCACCCACCTCGAACGCGCCTCGGACCTGGCCCGCCACAGCCTCGGCGAGGCCCGCCGCTCCGTGCACAACCTCGCCCCCGTGGCCCTGGAGAACGACGGCCTGCCGGGGGCCCTGAAGAGCACGGTCGCCGAATGGGGTGAGCGGACGGGAATCCGCGCCGAGTTCACCGTCACCGGCACCGTGGAACAACTCCACGACGAGGTCTCGGCGACGCTGCTGAGGATCGCCCAGGAGGCCCTGTCCAACGCGTCCCGCCACGCGCACGCCACCCGTCTCGGCGTCACCCTGAGCTTCATGGGCGACGAGGTGGTCCTCGACATCCGCGACGACGGCCGCGGCTTCGACCCGCTCGCGCTCCGGGAACGCACCCACACCGGCGGCTTCGGCCTCGACGGCATGCGCGCGCGGGCGGAACGCATCGCCGGCACGCTCACGGTCGAGTCGGAACCGGGCCACGGCACCGCCCTGTCGGCTCGCGTACCTTTGGTACGCCATGAGCGATGACGCGACCGCAGCCGCCGAGATCACCCTCCTGATCGTCGACGACCATCCCGTCGTACGGGACGGTCTGCGCGGCATGTTCGAGTCCGCGCCCGGATTCACCGTCCTCGGCGAGGCGTCGGGCGGTGTCGAGGCGGTCGAGAAGGCCGCCGCCCTGGACCCGGACGTGATCCTGATGGACCTGCGGATGCCGGGCGGCGCGGGTGTCGACGCCATCCGGGAGCTGACGCGCCGCTCCGCCCGTGCGAAGGTGCTCGTCCTCACCACGTACGACACCGACTCCGACACCCTCCCCGCGATCGAGGCGGGCGCGACCGGCTACCTGCTGAAGGACGCCCCGCGCGACGAACTCTTCACCGCGGTCCGTGCGGCCGCCGAGGGCCGTACGGTCCTCTCCCCGGCGGTCGCCTCCCGCCTGGTCTCCGCCGTCCGGGCCCCCGGCAACGAACCCCTCTCCGCCCGCGAGCGCGAGGTCCTGACGCTGGTCGCCAAGGGCACGTCCAACCGTGAGATCGCCCGCGTCCTCTTCATCAGCGAGGCCACGGTCAAGACCCATCTCACCCACCTGTACGCCAAGTTGGGCGTCAAGGACCGGGCGGCGGCGGTGGCGACGGCGTACGAACGGGGAATCCTGGGCTGATCAGGAGGCGGGGTACGGCAGCAGACCGTCCGCGATCCTCTCCCAGGCGGCCTTGAGCTCGGCCAGCAACTCGGGCCTGTCCGGTGCGAGATCGGCCTGTTCACGGGAGTCGGCGGCCAGGTTGTAGAGGTGGTCGGCCTTGGTGTCGTCCTGGTAGTACTTCCAGTCCCCGCGCCTGAGCGCCCGGTTGGCCCGCACCCGCCAGAACAGCTCCCGCTCCGGCAGCTCCTCGCCCCGCAGCAGGTACCCGGCGAGGCTCGTGCCGTCCAGCGGGTACGCCGGGTCGGGCCGGGCGCCGCCCAGCTCCAGCAGGGTCGCCGTCCAGTCGGGGGAGAAGTTCGGCTCGTGACTGACCTGGTTGCCGTCGATCCGGGCCGGCCAGCGCAGGATCGCCGGCACCCGGATGCCGCCCTCCAGCAGCACGAACTTCTCGCCGCTCAGCGGCCAGTTGTAGGAGTAGCGCTCACCGCCGTTGTCGCTGGCGAACAGCACCAGCGTGTTCTCCTCCTGCCCGGAGCGGCGCAGGGCTTTGAGCACCTCGCCGACGGCCGAGTCCAGGCTCTCCACCATCTGCGCGTACTTCTCGACCGAGCCGCCGTCGTAGTGGTTGAGCGCCCTGCTGACCTCGGCCTGTGTCTTCGCGGCCCGGATCTTCGCCTCGATCTCGGCACCGGTCTCGGCGTCGTCCTCCGCGAGCCACGGCCAGTGCGGGGTGGTGAAGTTGAGGTTCAGCAGCCATGGCCTGTCGTGGTCCCGGCCGACGTACTCCACGGCCCGCTCGGTCAGGACCTCCGTGTAGTAGCGCAGGTCCTTGTAGGTCGCGTCGCCCTCGTAGAGGTCGTAGTCGCCGAGCTGGCCCAGCTTGGAGAAGTACTCCAGCACGCCCCCGTGGTTGCCGAAGAACTCGTCCCAGCCGGACTTGGTGGGGCTGTAGTCGGGCAGCCAGCCGCAGTGCCACTTGCCGATGAGCGCGGTGGCGTAACCGGCGTTCTTCAGCAGTGAGGCGAGCGTGGGGTGGTTCGGGTCGAGCCCCTGCGTCTTGTTCGCGATGGGCTCGGCGAGTCCGCCCGGCGTACGGCCCGGGTAGCGCCCGGTGTACAGACTGAATCTGGTCGGCGAGCAGGTCGCCGATCCCGAGTAGGCGTCGGTGAACCGCACCCCCTGCCGGGCCAACCGGTCCAGGTTCGGCGTCTTGATGTGCGGCGCCCCGTACGACGACAGATCGGCCCAGCCGAGGTCGTCGCCGAGGATCACCAGGATGTTGGGCCGTTCACCGGAGCCGGCGGAGCGGGCCTTGAACGGGCGTTCGGCGGGAGCGGCCTCGGCTGCACCGGCCGTTCCGGCGACGGCGGTCACAGCACCACCGCCGACGAGACCACCGAAGGCACGACGGGATATCTCAGGCATGCGCCCCAGTCGATCAGCGGCCCCAGCGCCCTGGCCAGCGATCCGGCGCGGATTTCACGCTCCTGAAACGTTGCCTCAGCCGACCACCCTCAGCAGCAGCACCGCCCGCGCCCCCACCGTGATCGCCGCCCCCGCCCGATGCTCCACGCCCGGTGCCTCGTCCTGGTCCTCCCGGGAGGTGTCGACGACGACCTCGTACCGTTCCGCCCACGGCGGGCCCGGCAGGGTGAAGTTCACCGGTCGGTCGCCGGCGTGGAGCACGGCCAGGAAGCTGTCGTCGAGGATGGGGGCCCCGCGCTCGTCACGGCCGGGGATGTCCCGTCCGGAGAGGTACATGCCGAGCGTGGCGGCGGGTGCGTACCAGTCGCGTTCCGTCATCTCCGTGCCCCGTGCGGTGAACCAGGCCAGGTCACGCAGTCCGTCGGCCGAGTGGGCCCGGCCGGAGAAGAAGGCACGGCGGCGGAGGACGGGATGCCGGTGGCGTAGCTCGATCAGGCGGGCGGTGAGGTCGAACAGCGCTCGCCACGCCGGGTCCTGAAGCAGTCCCCAGTCCAGCCAGCTGATCTCGTTGTCCTGGCAGTAGGCGTTGTTGTTGCCCCGCTGAGTCCGCCCCAGCTCGTCGCCCGCGACCAGCATCGGCACGCCCGTGGACAGCAGCAGCGTCGTCAGCAGGTTCCGCAACTGACGCCGCCTGAGCGCCCGTACCCGCTCCTCGTCCGTCTCGCCCTCGGCCCCGCAGTTCCACGCGCGGTTGTCGTTCGTGCCGTCGCGGTTGCCCTCGCCGTTGGCCTCGTTGTGCTTGCGCTCGTACGACACCAGGTCGCGCAGGGTGAAACCGTCGTGCGCGGTGATGAAGTTGACCGAGGCGTACGGGCGCCGCCCGCCCCACGCGTACAGGTCGCTCGACCCCGACAGCCGGTACCCCAGGTCCCGTACGTCCGGCAGCGCCCCCCGCCAGAAGTCCCGTACGGCATTGCGGTACCGGTCGTTCCACTCCGTCCACAGCGGCGGAAAGGACCCCACCTGATAGCCGCCCGAGCCGACGTCCCAGGGCTCGGCGATCAGCTTCACCCGGCGCAGCACCGGGTCCTGGGCGATGACGGCCAGGAAGGGGGAGAGCATGTCGACGTCGTGCATGGACCGGGCCAGCGCGGCCGCCAGGTCGAAGCGGAAGCCGTCCACGCCCATCTCGGTCACCCAGTAGCGCAGGGAGTCCGTGATCAGGCGCAGTACGTGCGGCTGGACGACGTGCAGGGTGTTGCCGCAGCCGGTGTAGTCGGCGTATCTGCGCGCGTCCGACTGCAAGCGGTAGTAGCCCCGGTTGTCGATGCCCTTCAACGACAGCATCGGGCCCAATTCGCCCGCCTCCGCCGTGTGGTTGTAGACCACGTCGAGGATGACCTCGATCCCGGCCGAGTGCAGCGCCCGCACCATGCGCTTGAACTCGCCGACCTGCTGACCCGCCGTGCCCGTCGCCGCGTAGGCCGCGTGCGGGGCGAAGTAGCCGATGGAGTTGTAGCCCCAGTAGTTCTTCAGACCGCGCCGCAGCAGATGGTCCTCGTGCGCGTACTGGTGCACGGGCAGCAGCTCGACCGCCGTGACGCCGAGCCGCACCAGATGGTCGAGGGCAGCCGGGTGCGCCAGACCGGCGTAGGTGCCGCGCAGTTCCTCGGGTATCCCGGGGTGCAGCTTGGTGAATCCCCGTACGTGCAGTTCGTAGATGACCGAGTCCGCCCAGGGCGTCTTCGGGCGGCGGTCGTCCGCCCAGTCGTCGTCGTCCTGGACGACCACGCCCTTCGGGACGTACGGCGCCGAGTCCCGGTCGTCGCGTACGGTGTCCGCGACCTGCTGCTGGGGCCAGTCGCGGACATGGCCGTACACCTCGGGCGGCAGGCTGAAGTCGCCGTCCACCGCGCGGGCGTACGGGTCGAGGAGCAGCTTGGCGGGGTTCCAGCGGCCGCCGGTCCATGGATCCCAGCGGCCCTGCACGCGATAGCCGTACCGCTGGCCGGGCATCACGCCGGGCACGAAGCCGTGCCAGATCTCATGCGTCAGCTCGGTCAGCCGGACCCGCGTCTCCTTGCCCTCCGGTCCGAACAGACACAGCTCGACCGCCTCGGCCCCGCCCGCCCAGAGCGCGAAGTTGGTGCCCGCCACCCCGTCCGGACCGACCCGGAAGCGGGCCCCCAGCGGCATCGGCGCACCCGGCCACACCGGTGCACCCGGCGGCACCGAACGCCGCGCGCCGTTCACCACGGCGCGCTCCTCGGTCACGGCTTCCTGTTCGGCAGCGCGCCCCTCGGCCACCGCCTCCTGCTCGGCTGCGCTGGACACGTGACAGCCTCCCACGGCTCGTGGAACGACCCGCAGTGAAGAGCGTGCAGCGTCCCGGCTTCGGCTCCCCGTGTCGTCGTCCTCCCCACTCTTCTGCCCAGAGCTTGGGTCGCACTCACGTTTCCCAGGAGCAGGCCCGGTCGTTGGGGTCGTTGTGAGGCACGTACATGGGCGCGCACGGCGCGCGAAGGCCGCCTTGGCCGCCGTACTGACATGGGCAGGACTGCTGGCCGGGGCCGCCGGATGCACCTCGGACGGCTCGGACGGATCCGGTGTCGACGAGGTGTTCGGCAAGGCCCGGGCCCCCGAGGACGTGATCCGCGTCTGGCCGGACGACGGCAGCAAGGGCGTGGCACCCGACACGAAGCTCCGGGTACGGCTGCCCAGCGGGCGCCTGGAATCGGTGCAGGTCGTCAAGGACCAGGACGCCCAGGAGACCCCTGTCCCCGGGCACATCTCCGAGGACGGCCTGCGCTGGGAGCCCGACGACGAGCGGCTCGCGCTGGCCGCCAGGTACACGATCGACGCGGTGGCCCTGGACGCCAGGGGACGGCGCTCGGCGCGGCACACGACCTTCACCACGTACGTCCCCGAGGAGCGGTTCATCGGGTACGTCGCCCCGGAGAACCGCTCCGTCGTCGGCACCGGAATGATCGTCTCCCTGGAGTTCAACCGGGAGATCGTCAACCGCGCCGCCGTCGAACGCGCCGTCCACATCACCTCGAAGCCGGCCGTCGAGATCCGCCCGCACTGGTTCGGCGGGGGCCGCCTCGACTTCCGCCCCGAGCACTACTGGAAACCGGGCACCCAGGTCACCGTCGCCCTGCGCTGGCGCGACGTCGAAGGAGCGCCCGGCGTCTACGGACTCCAGTACAAGACGCTGTCCTTCACCGTCGGCCGCAGCCAGGTCTCCCTGGTCGACGCCCGCGAGCACACCATGGAGGTACGGCGGGACGGCGAACTGCTCACCACCGTGCCCGTCACCGCCGGCGCCCCCAAGAACACGACGTACAACGGCAAGATGGTCGTCACGGAGATGCTGGAGCTGACCCGGATGAACGGCGCCACCGTCGGCTTCAGGAAGTCCAACGGCAAGAGCGAGTACGACATCAAGGACGTCCCGCACGCCATGCGCCTCACCGACTCCGGCACCTTCCTGCACGGCAACTACTGGGCGCCGGACACCGTCTTCGGCCGGACCAACGTCAGCCATGGCTGTGTGGGCCTGCGCGACGCGAAGGGCGGCAGCTCGGACACCCCGGCGGGCTGGTTCTTCGACCGCAGCCTGATCGGGGACGTCGTGGAGGTCGTCCGCAGCAATGACAAAAAGGTCGCTCCCGACAACGGCCTCGGAGGATGGAATATGGGTTGGAAGGCGTGGAAGGCGGGCAGTGCGGTGAAGTAATGGAAGTGGGGGGCGGGTTGACCGACATTCTGTTGAAGTCGGTACGGAACAGTGACAATCATGAGGCGTCGACGCCCCTGGCCTTGTGGTTAATATGCGCCGAGCGCGCGGGACGCGCCGGGGAACGGGCCCGACCAGGCCCGGCAAGGGTCCGCAGGGCGGACCCGGCGAGGGGAGAAGACTTGAACGTGCGGCCGATATCGGGGGCGTCGGTTGACGCGCGGGTGCGACGCAGGAAGGTGGCGGCACTGGTGTGCGGGCTGCTGCTGGCGGTCACCGCGTGCGGCGGGGGTGGCTCGGACTCGGAGTCCGGACCCGGCAAGGGTGAGGACTCCACCCAGGCCGAGAGCAAGCAGTCGCAGGCGGTCGTGACGATAGCCCCGAAGGACGGCGCCAAGTCCGTCGACACCAACGGCGCTCTCAAGGTCGGCGCCGCGAAGGGCAAGCTGACCGAGGTCCAGGTCAAGGACGCCAAGGGTGAGGAGATAGCCGGGGAGATCACCGGCGGTGGGGCCGGCTGGACGCCGTCCACCCACCTCGCCGCGTCCACCAGGTACACGGTCCACGCGGTCGCCGAGGACGCCGAGGGGCGCAAGGCCGCCGAGGACTCCAGCTTCACCACCCTGACGCCGCAGAACACGTTCATCGGTGAGTTCACTCCCGAGGACGGCTCCAAGGTCGGCGTGGGAATGCCGTTCTCGATCCGCTTCACCCGGGGCATCACCGCCCCCAAGGACGTCGAGAAGGCCATCAAGATCAAGACCGAGCCCGCCGTCGACGTCGAGGGCCACTGGTTCGGCAACGACCGGATCGACTTCCGCCCCGAGAAGTACTGGAAGACCGGCACCAAGGTCACCGTCGAACTCGACCTCGACGGCGTCGAGGGTCGCGACGGCGTCTACGGCAAGCAGGCCAAGACCGTCTCCTTCACCATCGGCCGCAACCAGGTCTCGGTCGTCGACGCCAAGAAGCACACCATGCAGGTCATGCGGGACGGCAAGGTCGTCAAGACCATCCCCGTCACCACCGGCAAGCCCGGCTACGACACCTGGAACGGCCAGATGGTCATCACCGAGCAGCTCGCGGTGACCCGGATGAACGGCGAGACGGTCGGCTACGGCGGCGAGTACGACATCAAGGACGTCCCGCACGCCCAGCGCCTCACCACCTCCGGCACCTTCATCCACGGCAACTACTGGGGCGGCGGCGCCTTCGGCAACTACAACGCCAGCCACGGCTGCATCGGTCTGCGCGACGTCCGGGGCGGCTACGACAGCGGCGTCCCGGCCGCCTGGTTCTTCAACAACTCGATGGTCGGCGACGTGGTCGTCGTCAAGAACTCCAACGACCGGGTCGTGGACCCGGACAACGGGCTCAACGGCTGGAACATGTCGTGGGAGGACTGGATTTCGTAGGGGACAGGGATACCGCGCCCCTTCAGGGGCGCGGGGAACTGCGCGACCAGCCACGACGTACCTGCACTGTGGCGACGGCATTAGTCACCGTTAACCTGCGGGGCATGACCGTGAATCTCGAAGTCGCCGAAGGCATCGGCACGCTCCGTCTCGACCGCCCACCCATGAACGCCCTGGACATCGAAACCCAGGACCGCCTCAAGGACCTGGCCGAGGAAGCCACCCGCAGGGAAGACGTACGGGCCGTGGTGATCTACGGCGGCGAGAAGGTGTTCGCGGCCGGCGCGGACATCAAGGAAATGCAGGCCATGGACCACGCCGCGATGATCCTGCGCGCCCGTGCCCTCCAGGACTCCTTCACCGCCGTGGCCCGTATCCCCAAGCCGGTCGTCGCCGCCGTCACCGGCTACGCACTGGGCGGCGGCTGCGAGTTGGCGCTCTGCGCGGACTACCGCATCGCCGGTGAGAACGCCAAGCTGGGCCAGCCGGAGATCCTGCTCGGTCTGATCCCGGGCGCCGGCGGCACCCAGCGGCTGGCCCGGCTGGTCGGTCCGTCCAAGGCGAAGGACCTGATCTTCACCGGCCGCCAGGTCAAGGCCGACGAGGCGCTGGCGCTGGGCCTGGTGGACCGGGTGGTCCCGGCCGCCGAGGTGTACGAGACGGCGCACGCGTGGGCGGCGAAGCTGGCTCAGGGTCCGGCGATCGCCCTGCGCGCGGCGAAGGAGTCCATCGACACGGGACTGGAGACGGACATCGAGACCGGCCTCGCCGTCGAACGGAACTGGTTCGCGGGCCTGTTCGCCACGGAGGACCGCGAGCGCGGCATGCGCAGCTTCGTAGAGGAGGGTCCGGGGAAGGCGAAGTTCCTCTGAGAACCGCTGTGATCTTCTGAGACCTTCTGAGATCTCCCTCTCAAACTCCGCTGAAGGCCTTGCAATTGACGCGATGTCTGATCCGGGTCCCTCGATGGGGCGGTTTATGGGAGCCTTAAGGCACCCTTAAGCCTGTCTCGTCGAGGGAGTCTGTCGATTGCCCCAAACCGAGCCTTCGCCGCAGGCCAGTGGGGCTGTAACCGGCTCCGAACTGCCTATGGCATATGCCGATCAGCCTGTATGGAATGAAGGATTCCGGGGGGCGCATTCCGCAGAGACGGCCCCGGAGGGCGCTGAGGGCGGCCATGATGGGGGCATGGCGGGGCTGGAGGGTATCGAACAGCCGCGGGGAGACGGCCGTGCGACCGCGGCGCGGTGGTCGCCTGCGGTGGAGGACGAACACGCTCTCAAGGCGCTGGAGTTGTTCGGCAACCCGACGGAGGCGGAGGTGCCGCTGCCGTCCCGCCCCGAGTCCGCGGCCACGGCGCGCCGGCTCACCCAGGTCGTCGTGCTGCGTCAGTGGGGGCTCACCCCGAAGATGACGGAGGACGCGGTCTTACTCGTTTCGGAACTCGTCGGCAACGCCGTACGGCACACCGGCGCCCGCGTCTTCGGACTGCGGCTGCGCCGCCGCCGGGGCTGGATCCGGGTCGAGGTCCGGGACCCCTCCCGGGGGCTGCCCTGTCTCATGCCGGTCCAGGAGATGGATGTGAGCGGGCGGGGGCTGTTCCTCGTCGACAAGCTGTCCGACCGGTGGGGCGTGGATCTGCTGCCGCGCGGGAAGACCACATGGTTCGAGATGCGGGTCGCCGACAGGTAAAGGCGCCGTGACTACACCGCCAATCGGGGCAATCGCGAGTTTTCGGACATAACACCCCTTAAATGGTGCGGTGACCACCACCGACCGACGGGCGGCGCTACGTGCCGGAGCCGGCCTCGTTGCCGCGGGCGCGCTCGCCGCAGGGTGTGCCGCAACCGGCGCCGCAACCCCACACACCCGCCCTCCCCGCCCGTCCGCCAAGCCACCCGCCCCCGGCCCCCGCCGCTTCCCCCGGCACCCCGCCCAGATCACCCACGGCCCCCGCGGCCACCCTCATGTCGCCCTCACCTTCCACGGCGCCGGCGACCCGGCGACCGCCCGTTCCCTGCTCGACACGGCCGAACGGCACGGCGCCCATGTCACCGTGCTCGCCGTCGGCAGCTGGCTCGACGAACACCCGGAACTCGCCCGCCGAGTCCTCGACGGCGGCCACGACCTCGGCAACCACACCCAACGGCACCTGGATGTCAACGCGATGTCCGAGGCCGAGGCCCGCGCCGAGATCACCGACTGCGCCGAGCGGCTGAAGCGGCTCACCGGATCGATCGGCACCTGGTTCCGCCCGTCCCGTGCCACGCGCGCCTCCCCGCTCGTCGAACGGTTGGCCCGCACCGCGGGCTACCCCCACGTCCTCTCCTACGACGTGGACTCCCTCGACTTCACCTCGCCCGGCCCCGACGCCGTCACCGGAAACGTCATGGGCGGAATCCAGGGCGGATCGATCGTGAGCCTGCACTTCGGCTACACGGACACGGTCGCCGCGCTCCCCGCCGTACTGGAAGCACTCGACCGCCGCGGACTGCGCGCGGTCACCACCACGGAGCTGCTGAGCTGATGCACCGGAACCTCGTCCAACGCACCCTCATCGCGGGCATGGCCCTCGCCGCGCTCGCCGCCTGCGGCACCGAGTCCAAGGACCGGGCGCCGCAGGCCCTGAACACCAAGGCGGCCGTACCCGCGCCACCGAAGAAGACCGTCCAGGGCCTGCCCGGCATGCCGCCCGTCCTCGACCCGAAGGACGTTTACGCCGCCGACAGACCGAACCAACTCTCGCCCGTGGTCAAGGACTTCCCGTCCCGGGTCTACGTCCCCAACACCGAGTCCGACACCGTCTCGGTCATCGACCCGAAGACGTACGAGATCATCGAGACGATCCCCGTCGGCCGCCAGCCTCAGCACGTCGTCCCGTCCTGGGACATGAAGACCCTCTGGGTCAACAACAACCGCGGTCACACCCTCACGCCCATCGACCCGAAGACCGGCAAGGCGGGCAAGGAGGTCGAGGTCCACGACCCGTACAACCTCTACTTCACGCCCAACGGCAGGTACGCCGTCGTCATGGCCTCCCTCGACCGCGAACTCGTCTTCCGCGACCCGCACACCATGGAGACGGTCAAGACCGAACCGGTCACCTGCTACGGCGTCAACCACGCCGACTTCTCCGCCGACGGCAAGTACTTCATCGTCTCCTGCGAGTTCAGCGGTGAGCTGCTGAAGGTCGACACGGAGAAGATGGAGGTCGTCGCACAGCAGAAGCTCCCCTTCGAGGGCGCCATGCCGCAGGACGTGAAGATCTCCCCGGACGGCAAGACGTTCTACATCGCCGACATGATGGCCGACGGCATGTGGGTGCTGGACGGCGACAGGTTCACCGAGCCCACCCTCCTGCCCACCGGCAAGGGCTGCCACGGGCTGTACGTCAGCCGGGACTCCCGCGAGATGTACGTCTCCAACCGCGGCGAGGGCTCCGTCTCCGTCTTCGACTTCGTCCAGAACAAGCTCACCAAGAAGTGGCACCTCCCCGACGGCGGCAGCCCCGACATGGGCGGTGTCTCGGCCGACGGCAAGGTCCTGTGGCTGTCCGGGCGGTACGACGCCGAGGTGTACGCCATCGACACCCGCACCGGCACCCAGCTCGCCCGCATCCCGGTCGGGTCCGGCCCGCACGGTCTCGCCGTCTATCCGCAGCCGGGGCGCTACTCGCTGGGGCACACGGGCATCTTCCGGTGAGGCGACGGCATTTGAGACGTAAAGGCACGGGAACGGACACGCCGCCGTACGAGTGAAGATCCACAGCCCGCCGCCGCAGACACGGGATCGTGCCCCACATGATCACAACTCGTTTGCGGCGGCGGGCCGTTGCCGCCGTCCTGTCCCTCGCGGCCGTCCTCTCCACGGCGGCCGCCACGGTCCCGTCCACGACGCCCGCTGTGAAGCCCGCCGTGAAGGCGCCCGCCTGTCCCCAGGTCTACGACCCGATCAGGGCAGCCGCCGACCGTCGCGTCGACATCTCCCGCATCACGCCCGACCCGGTCTGGCGCAAGACCTGCGGCACGCTGTACCGCGCCGACGGCCGCGGACCCTCCGTCGTCTTCGAGGAGGGCTTCCGGCCCAAGGACGTCGTGGGCGGCCAGTACGACATCGAGAAGTACGTCCTGGTCAACCAGCCCTCGCCGTACGTGTCGACGTCCTACGACCACGACCTGTACAAGACCTGGTGGAAGTCCGGCTGGAACTACTACATCGACGCCCCCGGCGGCATCGACGTCAACAAGACCATCGGCGACACCCACAAGTGGGCGGAACAGGTCGAGGTGGCCTTCCCGGGCGGCATCGACCGCAAGTACGTCATCGGCGCCTGCCCGGTGAACAAGACGACCAAGGTCGAGATCATGAGCGACTGCCAGAGCAACCCGCACTACGGGGCCTGGCACTGAGCGCGGGCCCCTTGAGTCTCCACCCACTGGAAGGCCCAGACTCGCCGACATGAGCGAAGACGGCACCGCACGGGTCCGTCGCCCGCCTGGAGCTGATCCGCACCCTGCGCGAACTGGGCCTCGGCATGGACGACGTACGCACGGTCGTCAGCGGCGAGCAGGATGTCGCGGCGGTCGCGGCCACGGATGCGGGTGACCCGTGCGGTGCCGTCGACCGTGGCGCGAAGAGGCTCGACCGCGGAGGAGATGACCCTGATCCGGGAGCTGACCGGTCTCGTGCGGGGGACGGGGCCGTTGCCCGCGCATCGCGAGGAGTTCGCCTGGGTGGTCGCCGCACTGCGTCAACGAATCGCCCGATAGCCTGACCTCGGCACACACGGAACATGCATGACGAAGGGGCGGATCGGTGGCGGACATCGACGAAGCACGCAAGCACTTTGAGCGGATCGATACGGACGGTGACGGCTTCATCACCGCGGCCGAGTTCAAGACCGCCCTGGCCCAGCAGGGCGACTGGAACGTCACCGAGGCGGTCGCCGAGGCCATCATCGGCAGCCGCGACCTCAACGGCGACAAGGTCCTGTCGTTCGACGAGTTCTGGTCCTACCTGAGCAAGTGAACCAGGTGTGACGGGGCGCCCTTCCGGCAGCGGAGGGGCGCCCCGTCTGTCGTAGTCGGCGGAATAGCCGGCTCGTCCCCGAGGTTATTGATCCCTGTCACACGAACTGTCAGGACCAACCACCCCAGAGGGGCCTGTCATGAAGATCGGGATCATCGGCGCCGGCAACATCGGCGGCAACCTCACCCGGCGGCTCACCGCCCTGGGTCACGACGTCTCCGTCGCCAACTCCCGCGGACCGCAGACGCTCACCGAACTGGCGGAGGAGACGGGAGCCACGCCCGTCACGGTGCAGGAAGCGGCCCGGGATGCGGAGATCGTCGTGATCACGGTCCCCACGCGAGCGGTGTCAGCCCTGCCGGCCGGGCTCCTGGACGAGGCCGCGGACGGGCTCGCCGTCATCGACACCAACAACTACTACCCCACGCGTGACGGCAGGATCGCGGCGATCGAGGACGAGGGCCTCACCGAGAGCCGCTGGACGGAACGGAACATCGGCCACCCCGTGATCAAGGCCTTCAACGGCACCTACGCCCAGGACATCCTCGACCGCCCGCGCCCGGCCGGCGACCCCGACCGCCTGGCCCTCCCCGTCGCGGGCGACGACGAGGCGGCCAAGCGGAAGATCCGCGCCCTGATCGACGACCTCGGCTTCGACACGGTCGACGCCGGCGGCATCGACGACTCCTGGCGCCAGCAGCCCGACTCCCCGGTCTACGGCCTGCGGGCGGGCGTCGAAGGCGTGACGAAGGCACTGGCGGAGGCATCACCGGAACGCCCGGCAGCATTCCGCGCCTGACGCCCGACCCCTCACCCCCGCGTGGTGACGTTCTCTCCGAGCTGCCCGGCCCCACCTCGAACCCGGCCGGGCCGTTCAGGCGTCCAGTGCCCATTCGCGCAGCGCCGCCTTGCTCGCGAAGTCGGCGACGTTCTTGTCGATCGGGTCGGAGGTGTACTGGTGGAAGCGCCACTTCGCCTGGATGCGGGGCTCACCGGCGGAGACGTAGTCGGCGATCCAGAGGCCCTCGCCCGCGTACGACGTCGTGTCGACGTTGAGCCAGAAGTTGCGGTTGCAGTAGAGGATCACGCGGTGGTTCGGCCGCAACTGCTTCACCTTGCGGATGAAGGTGTCCTTCTCCGCGTTGCTCGCGTGCGTGCCGTCGCCGGTGGTCTCCCAGTCGACGGCGAGGATGTCGCTGCCCTTCTCCGGGGCGTGGCTCACGAAGTACTCCGCCTGGGCCGTGAGGTTGCCGGGCCAGAGGAAGTGGTAGAAGCCGAGGATCAGACCGGCGTCGCGGCCGGTCTTGGTCTGGGCGGCGAGCTTCGGGTTGACGTATGAGCGGCCTTCCGTCGCCTTGATGAAGACGAAGGAGAGGCCGTCCGTGTCGTAGGAGGAGGACTGGTAGGCGCTCACGTCGATGCCGCGCAGCATGGGGACTCCCGGAAGTGCTGGTGGGGGGACAGGAGTTGATGTAGTACCCACCATGGCACGCGTGATCCGTCCTGCGCAGGCGGTGTGGCGGAATCTCACACCCCGCTGCGATTCCTCGGGGCGTTCTTCGTACCGGGACGCGCTGGGTGGCGTGCGCAGGCGGGAGCGGGGTGTGCCGTGGGGTGGGGACTGCGTCGTGCCGGTTTCGCGCGCTCTTGTGGGGGCGGCGGGCGTGTATGGATCATCGTGCTGGGGATGTGCGCCACCGTGATCAGGGGGGCGAGTTCGGCGTATGCCTGGTTGGTTCTCGCATTTGGCATTCTGGTCCCAGGCTCTGCTTCTGGTCGGGGGATTCCTTGCTTTCGGGCTGAGCGGGCTGCTCGCGCGGTCCCGTCTTCGCCGATGGTTCGGGGAGGATCCCGAGCACAACGACCGCGTCAAGTTTCTGGTCGAAGTCGTGGGGGCCTTCTACGCCTTGCTGGTCGGGCTGGTTGCCGTGGGGGCGTACGAGCACTATGTGGAGGTGAAGAAGCTCGTCAATGAGGAGGCCTCGCAACTCACCACCGTGTATCGCGCGGGTCAGGCGTTTCCCAACAGTCGTAGATGCAGGCTTCAGTCGCAGGTGCGGAACTACGCCGAGAATGTGATCCATGAGGTCTGGCCGAAGCAGCGGCGGGGTGAAATCGCTGAGGATCAGGGGCGGTTGGACGCCGTATTCGAATCGCTGATGTTCTATGAGCCTCGGAACGAGCAGGAGTCGAACGCCCAGTCCGTCACACTCGAAGCCTTCAACGACTACAACAACCTTCGCCGCGAACGGCAGGGGGAGGTGAGTCTCGGGCTGCTGCCTGTGCTGTATCTCGTCCTCTTCGGCGGCGCGTTCGTGACCATCGGGGCCACCTGGGCGCTTGTCGGAGTGGGAACGATCGACCATGTGGCGTTGACCGGTCTGCTGTCGCTCTTCATCGGCCTGTTCATCACTTTGATCATCGCGCTCGATCACCCCCTCCAGGACAGCAACGCGATCGGACTGACGCATTGGCAGGTCGCGCTGACGCAGGGAATGGGAGTTCCTCCCGAAGGGAAAGAGCAGATCACCACGTACTTCGGAGTGTCGAGTGCGGAACGCGTGCCGGGCTGCCTCCTGAATGTGGCTGACTACGTTTCGTTCGCGAACTCGGAACAGCTCCCGCAGTGAACGGCGGAAGCCTGTTCTCCCGGGGCCGTGTGCTGGGAGCCCTGCTCGTCTCGTTCGCGCTCTGCGCTGCCGCCTGCGCAGGGAAGCAGCAGGACACGACGATCACAGTGGTGTCCGTCGACTTCACACGGGATATGGAGAAGCTCGTCGATGACTTTCGGCGTACCCATCCTCATACCCGTGTGAAGTTCGAGTTCCTCCCCGAGAGTGTGCTGCGGAATCGGCTGTCCACGGACATCGCCGATGAGGAGGGCCGTTACGATGTCGTCTCCATCGGCCCGTGGGCGGCGCCGATCTGGGCCTCGCGAGGTTGGCTCACCCGGCTCGATTCCCTGGCGAGCCGGGGCGATTACGACGTACAGGATTTCATTCCCGTGGTGCGTACGGCGCTGTCGTACCGCAACGGCCTGTACGCGGTGCCGTATTACGGGGAGTCGTCCTTCCTGATGTATCGCAAGGACCTTTTCGCCGAGGCCGGGTTGACCATGCCGGAACGCCCCACGTGGCAGCAGGTCGCCGAACTGGCGGCCGAGCTCGACGACCCCCGGCACGGCATCGCCGGAATCTGCCTGCGTGGGGGTCCCGTCTGGCTGGACCTGCTGCCCCTCAACACGGTGATCCTTGCCTTCGGGGGCCGTTGGTTCGACGAGCACTGGAACCCCCGGCTCACCTCCCCCGAGACCAAGCGGGCGGTGCAGTTCTATGTGGACCTGGTCCGCAGCTCCGGCGAGCCCCGGGCCTCCGAAGCCGGGCCCGCCCGGTGCCAGGCGACGATGCGGCAGGGCAAGGCGGCCATGTTGTACGACAGCACCTCCTTTGCCGGCCGGCTCGAGGAACCCGGGCACAGCAAGGTCGTCGGCAAGCTCGGCTACGCTCCGGCGCCGGTGATGCGCACGGACGGTTCGGGCTGGCTCTGGACCTGGGCGCTGGCGATCCCCGTCACGTCCAAGCACCCGAAGGCCGCGTGGGATTTTGCCTCGTGGGCCACGTCGAAGCGGTATCTGAAGCTCTACGGCGAACGGCTCGGCTGGGTCGGAGTGCCACCCGGCAGCCGGCTGTCCACATACAGGCTTCCGGCGTACCGGAAGGCTGCCAGGGCGTTTCTCCAGCCGACGCTGAACGCACTCAACACGGTGAACCTCACTCGGCCCGGCCTGCACGAGCAGCCGTGGACGGGAACTTCGTACGTCGGCATCCCGGAGTACGCGGGCCTCGGCAGCCGGGTGGCCAAGGAGATCTCGGCGGCCATCGCCGGCCGGCAGTCGGTCGACGAGGCGCTGGCGAAGGCCCAACTGTTCGCGAACGACGTGGTCGAGGGCGGCGGCTACCGGGACTGAACCGGGCGGCTCAAGTCGGACATGCCCGTACGGCATCACATCGCGCCCACGGGCCCAGCCCTTGGGAACAGGCGGTTACCGGGCCCACCGGACCGCACCGAGGTCTATGCTGATGAACAGACGTCCCAGACCCCGGCGGCTTGTCGTTGCTCGACACAGATGGCGCGCGTGGGAAGTGGACTTGTCGTCCGCCACCCGGCGCATCCCTGGACGGAACTGGGTGGGTCCGCTGTCCTGTCGCACAGGCTGTCCTGTCCTGTCGCACAGGCTGGCGGAGCGGCCTTCGCTCCGCCTCCGCCGAACGTACGCCACGACCGGGGGCGCGCCTGGGAGGCCGGATATCCCGGCGTCACCGCGTCCGCTGCCGGATGGTTCTCAGAACCGAGGCGTCATGTCCCTCCCACAACTCACCGTGTACCGCCATGACCGCAGGAAACGGGCACTGATCACCCTGGCCGGCGAGATCGACCGATCTCACCCCGGTCACCTTCTGCGACTGCAGCGGCCTCAATGCCTTTCTGCACGCCGCGCAGCAGACCACCTTGGCCGGCGGGACCCTGCGACTGCACCACCCGCCACCGATGGTTGCCATGATCGTCGGCCTCGCCGGCTGCGGGTTCCTTTTCCTCGGTCTTCCATTCGGGCAGGTGCCGCCTTCTCTCGCGGACGCCCCGGCCGCGACCGCTCAAGCCCCGGCCCACCGGCCGCACCTGTCCGTTCCGCTTGTGCCTGTCGTCTCGGGCGATGTGCGGTGATGGCCCGGCCTGGGTGGGGGCGGCAGCACGAATCCCGTGGCGGTCAGTCGTCTGCCGGGGGCACGGTGCGGTTGCGTCGGGTGAACCGCTGGTCGGCGGAGCGCCTCGGTGAGGAACTGGCCGATCGGCAACTCGCCGGGTTCGGCGGCGTCTTCGCGATCACCGAGATCCTGGACCGGCCCCACCCGCAGGACCGGTCTGTGGCCCGCCGGTTGCACGAACGGTTGCTGACCGATCACTCCACCACGGCCAGGGTGGGGGGACTCGCTCGCGGTGTGTGGACTCGGTGGTCCGGCTGAGGCCCGACAGCCGGTCGGCGCGGATTCAGGTGCTGGTCGCGGGGCAGGCGGCCCGACGTGGTGGCCGGGTGGGCGTGGTGGATGTGTGCACCGCGGCCGTGGCCGCGCTTCCGGTCGGTGGAGCCGGTGTGTCGGCGATGTCCAGGGTTGCGGGGAGCCATCCGCTGTGCAGCACCGACGACATCAGCGAGCAACTGGAGGTGCTGCAGCTCATGCTGGGCGAGGGGCCCTGTGTGGACGCCTTCCTGCAGGGCTCGCCCGTTCTGACGCCCGATCTGCTCACCGGTGACCTGCAGGACCGCTGGACCCTGTTCGCCGATGCGGCGCTGGAAGCGGGAGCACGCGCGGTGTTCGCGTTCCCGCTGCAGACAGGTGCGATCATCCCGGGAGTTCTGGACCTGTACGCCGGGGTGCCGACGGTGCTGGACGCGGAGGAACTGGCCGACGCGCTGGCGTTCGCGGATCTCGCCACCCTGCTCCTGCTCGATGCGCGGATCGACGAGACGGACGCGCCGGCCGGCGGGCGGTCGCCCGACCGGAACGTCGAGGACCTGGGCGGATACCGGGCGGAGATCGACCAGGCCACCGGCATCCTCACCGTCCAGCTCGGCATCGGCATCGACGAGGCCTTCGTACGGCTGCGGGCCCACGCCTACGGGCAGGGACGCCGGCTCGCCGACGTGGCCGCCGACGTGGTGGCCCACCGACTCCGCTTCTCCCCGGAGCCGGAACCCGAACCGACCGACGAGGAAACATGAC
This sequence comes from Streptomyces sp. NPDC051963, assembly GCF_044593495.1. Lineage (NCBI taxonomy): Bacteria > Bacillati > Actinomycetota > Actinomycetes > Kitasatosporales > Streptomycetaceae > Streptomyces > Streptomyces sp. NPDC051963. The sequence goes on from NZ_JBIUCC010000007.1 coordinate 470,050, forward strand.
TGACCGGCGCCGTCCGACGAACTGGCTGTACTTCCCGCCCCCTCCCGGCGGGACTAGTCTCAATCGAGGGTGCCAACGATGAATCAGCAGCTCCTGGCCAAGACCTTCGTCGAGCTGGCCGACAACCTGGTCGCCGACTTCGACCTGATCGACTTCCTGCGCCTGCTCACCGACCGCTGCGTGGGGCTGCTCGACGTAAGCGCCGTAGGCGTGCTGCTCGCCGACCGGGACGGCGAACTGCGCGTGATGGCCGCCTCCGACGAACGGGTACGCCTGCTGGAACTCTTCCAGCTCCAAAACGACGAAGGCCCCTGCCTGGAATGCTTCCGCACCGGCACACCCGTGGCGGTCTCCGACCTCAGGACCGAGACCGCTCGCTGGCCGCGCTTCGCGGTGACGGCCCGACGCAGCGGCTTCGGGGCGGTCCAGGCGCTGCCGATGCGTCTGCGGGACGAGGTCGTCGGCGCCCTCAACCTCTTCCGCATCACCCCCGGCCCCTTCGACCCCGCCGCCACACCCATCGCCCAGGCCCTCGCCGACGTCGCCACCATCAGCCTCCTGCAGCAACGCACCACCCAACGCAGCACCGCCCTCAACGAACAGCTGCAGACCGCGCTGAACAGCCGCGTACTGATCGAACAGGCCAAGGGAAAACTCGCCGAACGTCAGGGCATCGACATGGAACAGGCCTTCACCACCCTGCGCGGATACGCCCGCGCCCACAACCGCCGCCTGTCCGAACTGGCCCGCGCCTTCATCGACGACACCGAACCCCTCCCCGGCCTGGGGTCCTGACCCACTCCGCGCCACAGCCGGCGCGCCGCCGACCGCCGCCCTGCGCCGGGTTCGCATCTCCGGACGGCCGCCGCCGCCCCTGCGGCGGCGGCCGTCCGTGGCGCGAGGATGGGAGGCCCCCCTCCACCGTGTCCTCGCGCGCTGTCCTCCGCGGCGGCGGGACTGGTGGGAACACCCCGTCTGGAAAATGCCGGGAGGACGGAGGCTGGAACCGCGCTCTTCGGCGATGCGGCTCCGGCCGGGCCCTGTTTCCGACTCGGGGGCTGGGAGCCTGGGTGGGGAGACTTGCTGGTACCTGATGCGGTCGCAGTCCCGTCTTCCCTTCCCGCAGCGTAGAGCAGATACAGGAGGAGCGGAACAGGGCCTGACGTAGGTGCGCTCGTCTCGCGTCGACGCGGGTCCAAGTCGGTGGCCCCGGCGGGGCGTCAGTCCCGGGCTATGCTGGTGAACAGACGTCCCGGACCCCGGCGCCGCACCGCTCATCGGCCACGATGGCACTCCCGCACATCTGCCGGTCTCCTGAACCGAGGCGCCCCATGCGCACTCCGCGGCAACCACACGAACCCGAAGGCTCGGCGCCGTCCGCCATGGACACGGTGCGGCTGCGCCGGCTGAACCGCTGGCAGGCAGAGCACCTGCGGGAGGACCTGGCGGATCTGTACGTGGAGTCCTCCGCCGCTCCGCCCGGCGAGGAGTTCGAGGGCCGGCAGGGGTTTCTGCGCCGCCTGGAACACGACGTACAGCTGCCGGGATTCGACCTGCTGGTCGCCGAGGCACGGTCCCTGACCGGCTGTGTCTTCGGAATCCCGGTGCCGCGCGACGGCTCCTGGTGGCAGGGGTTCGACGGGCCGATGCCGCAGAACCTGGAGCAACTGACCGCGTCCGGGCATGTCTTCGCGATCCTCGAAACCATCGTCCATCCGCACCAACAGGCCCGCTCCCGCGGGCTCGTCCGTCGACTCCAGGAGCGGTTGCTCGCCGACCACCAGGCTTCGCTCGGTGTCACCTTGGTGGTCGAGTCCGACCGTTCGGTCCGTGCCGCCCTGGAGGCGTGGGGTTGGCAGGAGGCAGGCCAGGTCCACCGGCTTCCTGGACCAACACCCCTACGGTTACTGGTACTTCCCCTCGGGGCGCGCACGGTGGAGCAACCTGACGGCCTCGGCCACAATGACCGCACCCACCGGCCTCGATAGTCGCCTGCGCCGGTCGGCGCAGGCATCACGCCGGTGGCGGGGATGCTGCGCACCCTCGCGGACCGCCGCTTTCCCGGGCCCGCCCCCGACGTCGTACTCCTGCACAGCGCACCCGGCCCGGACGAGTTCCTCCTCCGGGCCGAACCGGCCGGGCCGGCGGCACGGTTGCCCTGGTTGAGCGTCCACCCGCGGTACACCTGTACCGCGGGCCGACTGGTCCGCTCGCCTGGATCGCGGGCACGGCGATGCTCACCACCGCCAAGATCCTGGAGAACGTGGAGCTGGGCCACAGCATCCTGCACTGCCAATGGGACTGGATGGGCGGCCCGGCGATCCACTCCGGCCTGGCCCGCCGACCTGCCCAGCAGCCGCTACGCCGAGCTCGCGCCACGGATCCGCGATCTCTGCGCCCGGCACGGGATCACGTACGTGAGCGCCCCGCTACTGTGCAGGTGAGCGGGGCATTGATCCACCGCACTCGGGTATCCGTCAGGGGTGCGAGCCGCACCAGCCGCAGTAGCATTGAGGGTGGGTTGGCTCACGCTCACGTGCAGCCGCCCGGAAGGGCGACTCCGGCGTGGTTGCGCCGGAGTCGTTGTGACACTGCCGGTTCCGGACAGGCCGCGATCTTTCACCGACGCGGCGGCCCGCATCGACCGGTGTCCCGCTCAGGAGGGACAGCCCATGATCCAGGCAGCCGACATCCGTGAGTGGCGGACCCATGACGTCGTCGACCCGAAGGGGCACAAGATCGGCGTGCTCGAAGCGGTCTACGTGGACACCACCACCGACGAACCGGCCGTGGTCACCGTACGGACGGGGCCGCCGACTCGTCGGCGCCTGGTCTTCGCGCCCCTCGACGACGCACTCCTGGGGCCGGGCTACGTGAAGATCTCCTACACCAGGAGCCTGGTGCGGAAGGCTCCTTCGATCGGCACGGACGACATTCTGCCCGCCGAGCAGGAGGAAGCGATCTTCCAGTACTACGGCATGAAGTACCAGCCTGGCGCGAACGGCGAACGACAGCTGGCACGCCGCTGAGCGACGACACGGTCCGAGGGAGGTGTTCGAGGCGTGGTGTACTTCCTGCTGTTCATCCTCGTTGCCGTCGTCCTGGGAATCATCGGCGCGACGGCCGATGGTCTGGGCTATCTGCTGATCATCGGCATCGTGGTTCTCGTGGCCGATGTGACCGTGGTCGCCGTGCGGGTGTCCCGGCGCGCCCGGCGGCGCCCTGTCCGTTGACGGCGACGGGCGGAGCAGCCTGGGCATACGGGAGCACTTCGCACATGGGCTTTCGCGCGCTTCTCGGCCGACTTCGGGAATGTCCCCGCCTGACGCCCGACGAGAGCTGAGGCGGACCGGGCGGCGGCCGTGAGCCGCCGCCCGCCGACGCGCCGGCCTCGTATGCGTGTCGCGGCGAAACCCAGAGGGCCCCAGCTGTTGGTGCTGTGGCATCCGGTCGACCGCGGAACGCTGGGGGAGTGGAACCCGTAGTCGTGCTGATCACGGGTGCGCCGACCGCCTCGGCGGAACGGGTGCGGGGCTTATGCCGAGCGGGCGAGCATGCTTCGAAGCCTCTTCAGAGCCGTGGTGGCGGAATTGCCCCGTGGCCCGTCGGACTCCTCGCGCAGGGGGACCGTGGGATCGGGGCGTCGGACGAGTTGGCGTAGCTTGGTGCGGCTGTTGTGCTCGACGAGGATCGGCACGTAGTTGGCGATACGAGCGTTGCTGAGCGACTGGTAGCAGTCCTGCACCACCTCCCGCACGACCGCGGCCGGCAGCAGGTTGGCGTAGGAGGCCGTCAGGTGGTCCGTGAGCTTCTGAAGGGTGTCGGGCAACGCACCCTCGACCGTGTTCGCGCCCATGGCGCGCTCCTCACTGTCACAGAGGCCGAGCGCGGCAGCCGATCAGTATCCGGGTGCTCGGCGTCGAGCCGTCCACCTCCCACGGTTGCACGGATCGCGCCCCTGGAACGGTCCGCCGGGCCTGTTCAGTCCTGATCGCCCCGGAAACGGGTCCCGGGTCAGCGCGACTGCGGGCACGGTCCGTGCGGCCGCCGGCGGAGTAGGCTGGTGGTACCGAGGGTATTTCGCGCACCGGCCTCCATGCTTGTGTCGTTTTCGGCGATTGATGACGCCGGGCCGGTTGCGACCGGTCCGGAGCAGGGTTCGCATCATGACTGCGACCGTTTCGTACGCGCCGGCACTCGAGAACCGGCCCTCATCTGCCGCGTGGCTGATGTACTCCGCGAGCGACCCACTGCGAACGTCGACCACGGGCCGGTTGATGGACGAAGCTGCGCGTCTGCGCACCGTGGCGGCGACCGACCGGGCCCTGGAGGCTTTCTGGGGCGCCGAAAGCGGCCGTGAGGCCCGCGGTCGGACCTCACGTCCACGGATCCCGGCAGTCGCTCTGCCGACGCCGAATCCGGCAAAGGGAGTGTGAGGGCCATGGACACCTTCGTGACCGTGCTGGTACTCCTGGCGATCGTCGCTGTGGGCGTTCTCCTGATCCACCGGCTCAACAACCAACACGGCGAGCGCATCGCCGCATTCCACTACGGCCGCTCCCAGTTGGTTGTCCGGGGCCCGGCGCCATCGGCCCCGCAGAAGCTTCGCGGTCGAGCCGTCACGAGTGGTGCAGGCGATCGCCGCGACCATCGCGACGGGGGGCGCGGACGGCTCCGGCCGCGACGCCGGACCCGGGCGGGAGAGAAGTGAGTGGCCACGCTGCCCGCCGGCGCGGAGGTGACGGAGCACTGAGTCCCCTCAGCACTCGATGATGTTCACCGCCAGCCCGCCCCGCGCCGTCTCCTTGTACTTCACGCTCATGTCCGCGCCCGTGTCCTTCATGGTCTTGATGACCTTGTCGAGGGACACCTTGTGGGAACCGTCACCGCGCATGGCCATGCGGGCAGCGGTCACCGCCTTCACCGCCGCCATGCCGTTGCGTTCGATGCAGGGGATCTGGACGAGGCCGCCGACCGGGTCGCAGGTGAGGCCGAGGTTGTGTTCCATGCCGATCTCGGCGGCGTTCTCGACCTGTTCGGGGGAGCCGCCGAGGACCTCGGCCAGTGCGCCCGCCGCCATCGAGCAGGCGGAGCCGACCTCGCCCTGGCAGCCGACCTCGGCGCCGGAGATGGAGGCGTTCTCCTTGAAGAGCATGCCGATGGCGCCGGCGGCCAGCAGGAAGCGGACCACGCCGTCCTCGTCGGCGCCGGGCACGAAGTTGATGTAGTAGTGCAGGACCGCGGGGATGATGCCGGCCGCGCCGTTCGTCGGGGCGGTGACCACGCGGCCGCCGGCGGCGTTCTCCTCGTTCACCGCCATCGCGTAGAGCGTGATCCACTCCATCGCGTGCGCCAAGGGGTCGCCCTCCGCGCGGAGTTGGCGGGCGGTGACGGCGGCTCGGCGGCGTACCTTCAGGCCGCCGGGGAGGATGCCCTCCCGTGACATCCCCCGGGACACGCATGCCTGCATCACCCGCCAGATCTCCAGCAGGCCCGCGCGGATCTCTTCCTCGGTCCGCCAGGCCCGTTCGTTCTCCAGCATCAGGGACGAGATCGACAGGCCGGTCTCCTTCGCCCGGCGCAGCAGCTCGTCGCCCGTGCGGAAAGGGTACTTGAGGACCGTGTCGTCGAGTTTGATGCGGTCGGCGCCCACGGCGTCCTCGTCGACGACGAAGCCGCCGCCCACGGAGTAGTAGGTCTTCGACAGGAGTTCGGCGCCGGAGGAGTCGTGTGCCCAGAGGGTCATGCCGTTCGCGTGGTACGGCAGTGCCTTGCGGCGGTGCAGGACCATGTCCTTGTCGAAGTCGAAGGCGATCTCCCGCTCGTCGAGCAGGCGGAGCCGGCCCGCCGACTTGATGTCCTCCACCCGCTGGTCGGCGCCCTCCACGTCCACCGTCCGCGGCGACGCGCCTTCCAGGCCGAGCAGCACCGCCTTGGGGGTGCCGTGGCCGTGGCCGGTCGCGCCCAGGGAGCCGTAGAGCTCGGCGCGTACGGACCCGGTGGAGTCCAGGAGGCCTTCGCCGCGCAGCCGGCGGGCGAACATGCGGGCCGCGCGCATCGGGCCCACGGTGTGGGAGCTGGACGGGCCGATGCCGATCGAGAACAGGTCGAAGACCGAGATGGCCACGGTGACTCCTCAAAGCGGGGGGTGGTGGGGCATCCGGTGCCCGGCGATCGAGGCCAGGTGCCGGATGCCCCACCGGGGGCTTACTTTTTCAGGCCGGGGTACAGCGGGTGCTTGTCCGCGAGTGCGGTGACCCTGGCCTTGAGCGCCTGGGCGTCGTACGACTGCTTGAGCACCTCGGCGATGACGTCCGCGACCTCGGCGAAGTCCTCGGCGGTGAAGCCGCGGGTGGCGAGGGCGGGGGTGCCGATACGGAGACCCGAGGTCACCATCGGCGGACGCGGGTCGTTCGGGATGGCGTTGCGGTTGACCGTGATGCCGACCTCGTGCAGACGGTCCTCGGCCTGCTGGCCGTCCAGCTCGGAGTCGCGCAGGTCGACCAGGACCAGATGCACGTCCGTGCCGCCGGAGAGCACGTCCACGCCCACCGCCTTCACGTCGTCCTGCACCAGACGCTCGGCGAGGATGCGGGCACCCTCCAGGGTACGGCGCTGGCGCTCCTTGAAGTCCTCCGAGGCGGCGACCTTGAAGGAGACCGCCTTGGCGGCGATCACGTGCTCCAGCGGGCCGCCCTGCTGACCGGGGAACACCGCGGAGTTGATCTTCTTCGCCAGCTCGGCGGTGGAGAGGATCACGCCGCCGCGGGGGCCGCCCAGCGTCTTGTGGGTCGTGGTGGTGACGACGTGGGCGTGCGGGACGGGGTTCGGGTGCAGCCCGGCCGCGACGAGACCGGCGAAGTGCGCCATGTCGACCATGAGGTACGCGCCGACCTCGTCCGCGATCCGGCGGAACGCGGCGAAGTCCAGCTGCCGCGGGTAGGCCGACCAGCCCGCCACGATCAGCTTCGGCTTGGACTCCTTGGCCAGCCGCTCGACTTCGGCCATGTCGACGAGTCCGGAGTCGTCCACGTGGTAGGCGACGACGTCGTACAGCTTGCCGGAGAAGTTGATCTTCATGCCGTGGGTCAGGTGCCCGCCGTGCGCGAGGTTCAGGCCCATGATCGTGTCACCGGGCTTGAGCAGCGCGAACATCGCGGCGGCGTTGGCCTGCGCGCCCGAGTGGGGCTGCACGTTGGCGTGCTCGGCGCCGAACAGCTCCTTGATGCGGTCGATGGCGATCTGCTCGACCACGTCGACGTGCTCGCAGCCGCCGTAGTAGCGGCGGCCCGGGTAGCCCTCGGCGTACTTGTTGGTCAGGACCGAGCCCTGTGCCTCCATGACCGCGACCGGCGCGAAGTTCTCCGAGGCGATCATCTCCAGCGTGGACTGCTGGCGGTGCAGCTCGGCGTCGACGGCGGCGGCGACATCCGGGTCGAGCTCATGCAGGGGGGTGTTGAGGACGGACATGCTCTACGACTCCTCAGCCGGCGGAAAAGGCGGTGTACTCGTCGGCGGAGAGCAGGTCGGACGGCTCCTCCGCGACTCGTACCTTGAACAGCCAACCGCCCTCGAAGGGCGCGGAGTTCACCAGCGACGGGTCGTTCACCACGTCCTCGTTCGCCTCGGTGACCTCGCCGCTGACCGGGGAGTACAGGTCGCTGACGGACTTGGTCGACTCCAGCTCGCCGCAGGTCTCACCCGCGGTCACGGTGTCACCGACCGCCGGAAGGTCCACGAAGACGACATCGCCGAGCGCGTTGGCCGCGTGCTCCGTGATGCCGACCGTCGCGACGCCGTCCTCGGCGGCCGACAGCCACTCGTGCTCCTTGCTGTAGCGCAGCTGCTGGGGATTGCTCATGGCCTGAATTCTCCTGTACGCGGGGGAGTGCTGGTGAATGGGGGACTACGGAAGAGGGGTGTGAACAGGGCGAATGTGCCCGGCGTCACAACTGGAGTGTCTACTTCTGGCGCTTGTAGAACGGCAGCGCCACGACCTCGTACGGCTCGTGGCTGCCTCGGATGTCCACCGCGACCCCGGCGGTACCCGGCGCCGCATGCGCCGCGTCGACGTACGCCATCGCGATCGGCTTGCCCAGCGTGGGCGAGGGGGCGCCGGAGGTGACCTCGCCGATCACCTCGCCGCCGGCGACGACGGCGTACCCGGCGCGCGGGACGCGGCGGCCCTCGGCGACGAGCCCGACAAGGACGCGCGGCGGCTCGGACGCGGCGCGCTCGGCGGCCTCCTGAAGCGCCGCGCGCCCCACGAAGTCGCCCTCCTTCTCGAACTTCACCACTCGGCCGAGCCCGGCGTCGAAGGGCGTCAGGGAGGTCGACAGCTCATGCCCGTACAGCGGCATGCCCGCCTCCAGGCGCAGGGTGTCCCGGCAGGACAGGCCGCACGGGACCAGGCCCGCGCCCTCGCCCGCCTTGGTCAGCGCCTGCCACAGCTCGACCGCGTGCTCCGGCCGTACGAACAGCTCGAAGCCGTCCTCGCCGGTGTAGCCGGTGCGGGCGATGAGGGCCGGGACGCCGGCGACGGTGCCGGGCAGACCGGCGTAGTACTTCAGACCGTCGAGGTCGGCGTCGGTGAGTGAGGCGAGGATGCCGGGGGACTCGGGACCCTGGACGGCGATGAGGGCGTAGGCGTCGCGGTCGTCGCGCACTTCGGCGTCGTACCCGTCGGAGCGCTCGGTCAGCGCGTCCAGGACGATCTGCGCGTTGCCGGCGTTCGCCACGACCAGGTATTCGGAGGAAGCGGCCTCGGTCTCGGCCAGCCGGTAGACGATCAGGTCGTCGAGGATGCCGCCGTCCTCGCGGCAGATCATGGTGTAGCGGGCGCGGCCGGTCCTGACGCCGCCGATGTTGCCGACGAGCGCGTGGTCCAGCAGGGCGGCGGCCTGCGGGCCGGTCACCGTGATCTCGCCCATGTGCGAGAGGTCGAAGAGCCCGGCCCGGGTGCGCACGGCGAGGTGCTCCTCGCGCTCGGAGCCGTACCGCAGGGGCATGTCCCAGCCGGCGAAGTCGGTCATCGTCGCGCCGAGCGAGCGATGCAGGGCATCGAGCGCGGTAAGACGGAGGGGGCTACTGCTCATCGGTTCTGCTCCCAGGGCATGACGGGCGAGGTCGTTCCTCCCCATCTGTCATCGGAACCTGAGAGGTTCATCACGACCACACGTACTGATGGTCACGACTTGCACCTTGGGTGGAGCCACTGCGACAGCGGCCCGCTTTTCAGATGTGCCTCGCCCGCGCGGTAACGGGGCCTGAGAGATTCAAGGGAGGGACTTGCTCCTTCGGCGCCCCGACAGCAGTGTTGCCAGGGACTCTCCCGCGCGGATTCAAGCGGCCGGTATGCAGTTGGCGCGCACATCATTGCACGCATCGGTCCGCCGTGGCAGGGGTACCTGTCAGGCCCGACCGCACACAGGGACCGCCCAGGGTCCACAGGCGGGCACAGCCGCCTGTAGCAGGCTTGTTGCGGGAAGCGGACGGAATTGGGAGACGCCGCGTATTACCTTCTCTTTACACTCGACGGGGATGGGAACTCCCGACCCCATGGGGAGGACGATCACGGTGAACAGGATCACGGCGTACGCCACCAGCTCGGCCCTCGCGCTGCCCGAGCAGCACACGGCCCCGGCCAGGGAGGCCCGCGGCGCGCTCCGGGCGCCCGTCGTCCGGGATCTGCGCGACCGCGCCGGCCGCAGCCCGCACGCTCTGCTCTTCGGTCCCAAGGACCTCGTCGTGATCACCGGCCTGCCCGGAAGCGGAAAGTCCACGCTGATGCAGCGCGCGGTGAAGGCCGTCCGGATCGACTCCCAGGACACCCGCGACCGCTGGGACGCGCGCGTGTCCCGCTTCCTGCCGTACGGGTTCTACCGCCCCCTGGTCCGGCTCGCGCACTACACCGGACTGCGCCGCGCCCTGCGCACCGGTACCGGAGTCGTCGTGCACGACTGCGGTACGCAGTCCTGGGTGCGCCGCTGGCTGTCCCGCGAGGCCCGCCGCCGGGGCGGCACGCTGCACCTGCTCCTGCTCGACGTCGCGCCCGGCACCGCACTGGAGGGCCAGCGCGAGCGAGGCCGCGGTGTCTCGCGGTACGCCTTCCTGCGCCACCGCTCGGCGGCCGCCCGTCTGGTGCGCTCCGTCGAGCGCGGCGACCTGCCCGACGGCTGCGGCTCCGCGGTGCTGCTCGACCGCGACGCGGCGGACGTTCTGCGCCGGATCGGCTTCACGGGCTGACGCCGGTGCCGCACCCGCTAGCCTTTGAGCCACGGCAGTGATCTCGGCAGGCGGTAAGAGCAGATGGACTTCCCAGGGAACTTCCCGGACTTCCCGGCACAAGCACACCCCCACCCGCACGGGGGCTGGCCCGGCAACGAGTTGGAGGAGGTGCTCTCCGCCTCCCTCAACATCCCCTCGGCCGTCGGCCGGCTCATCGAGGTCCTCGGCCGCAGCTTCGTCTGGGTCCCGCTGCCGAACGGCGGCGGCCCGAACAGCGTCCCGCTGGACCTGCCCACGCTGGATCTCGACGGCCAGGCCTACGTCCCGGTGTTCAGCTCCGAGGAGCAGTTCCGCCAGGTCGTCGGCTCCCACATGTCGTACACGATCGCCCCGGCCGTGGAGTTCGCCCGCGGCCTGCCCCCGCAGGTCGGCATCGCCGTGAACCCGGACGGCATGGTCGGCGTACCGCTCCCGCCGCCCGCGGTCGCCGAACTCTGCCGCGTGGGCCGCAGCCCCCTGGACGGCACCACGACAGGCGGCCGGGTCAAGCTCTACGAACCCGACTGGCAGGACGACCCGGTCGACTTCCTCACGGCGGCCTCGGCCGAGTTCGAGCAGATCGGCGTGGTGACGACGGCCCGCCGCTGCCTGGCGGCGATCGAGACGGCGGACCCGGTGATGTTCGTGGGCGTCGAACTCTCCCAGTGGGAGGGCGACATCAGGGCCCTCCCACTGGACGCACTGGGCCGTGCCCTGGCCAAGGTTCCCGTGAAGTGGCCGGTAAACCTGGTTCTTCTGGACGTAACACAAGACCCGGTGGCCGAGTGGATGCGCAACAGGGCCCGCCCCTTCTACCAACGCTGACTGCACGCACCCAGGGGCGCGGGGCTGTACCGATATGCGGCTCCGCCGCGTGGGCGCGACAAGCCACAGCGGACCCGCACTCGCCGACGACGACCAGGCCCCGAGCGCGTAGGCACCCGGCACCAAGCCGCGCGGCGCTTAAGCTGGTTTCATATCCGGGGCAACCTCCAGTGAAGGGGCGGTACAAGGTGAGCGCCAGCGGCATCGCGGCCGGCCAGGTCGAGCACATGCTGCGCCAGGTGACGCCCGGGCGCTACGACGCCTACGAGGCACTGCTGCGCGCCCTCGCGACCCCGTCCGCCGGCCAGGTCTGGATGCTCCTCTGGCACGGCCAGGCAGGCTCGCCGGACGCGCAGTACGGAAACATGGAGGTCGACGGCCACGGCTACGCCCCCTGTGTCACCTCCGCCCAGGAGCTCTCGGCCAGCGGCTGGAACCGCTCCTACGAGGTCGTCGACGGCGTCGACGTAGCCCGCACGCTCTACCCCGACCAGTACGGCCTCTGGCTGAACCCGCACGCCCCCGGCGGCGGTGTCGGCATCCCCTGGCTCGATCTGCGCCGCATCGCCACCGGCCTGGAGCGCCAGCCCGCAGGGCCACTTCGGCTGTCGGAGCCGGGGATCGAGATCCCGCAGTTCTACGCCCTGCTCGCGCAGAACGCCCACCGCACCCCGGCCGTCCGCACCCTGCGCCGCGCCTGGGTGCAGCCGGCGCTCGGGGCGCCGTACCTCGCCGTCGGTCTCGATGTGTACGACACCAGCCCGGCCGCCGTGGACTCCGTGCGGGCGATGATGCAGCAGTCGATCGGTGCGGTCCCGGACGGACTGCCGGTGTCGACGGTCGCCATGTCCGACGAGTACGACCCGGTCGCGATGTGGATGCGGGCCCAGGCGCGCCCCTTCTACGACCGCGAGGCCCACGCGGCCCCGGCCCAGGCCCCGGTGGCCGGATACGGATACCCGCCGGCGCACGGCGGATACTGAGACACGGCGCGCACCCTCCGTTGCAGTGGGGAAGCATCTTCTGCGCGCGTAGACCGAGGTGGAAAGCCCTGACCTGCTCCGGTTGCCCCGACTTGTCCTCGTCCGGCCCCCGTTACCCGCTGTCCGGATAACGGAACCCCCGACGCCGCATCACGGTTACGCATCCTTTCACCGCCAAGTCTGGCAACGCGTCGCCAAAGCATTGAAGACTCCCCCACCAGGGGTGTTCGAAACCCCAGTACGACGGACTGATCACGCCGCCACAGCGGCAAGTGCGGGCCGGCTACCGCCGGTTGAGAGGGGTCCCTGCCAGATGACGGCACCATTGCACGAGCCGACCGCCGAGGCGGCCCCCAGCGCGGCCGAGGAAGCGGCGGTTGCAGGCACCGACGCGAAGGCCGTACAGGGTCGCTCCCTGGGCCGGATCGCCTGGGAGCGCCTGAAGCGGGACAAGCTCGCCCTGACGGGCGGCGTCGTGGTGCTCGTCCTCGTGTTGATCGCCCTGCTCGCCCCGGTCATCACCGACCTGCTCGGCCAGGACCCGGACGCATACCACGAGAACCTGATCGACCCGCTGTTCGGCACCCCCACGGGATCGCTCGGCGGCATCAGCGGCGACCACCTGCTGGGCGTCGAGCCGGTCAACGGCCGCGACATCCTCGCCCGGATCCTCTACGGCGCCCGGATCTCGCTGCTCGTCGGCTTCCTGTCGGCCGTCGTGGCCGTGATCCTGGGTACCGTCCTCGGCATCCTCGCCGGCTTCTTCGGCGGCTGGGTCGACTCCGCCATCAGCCGGGTGATGGACGGTCTGCTGGCCTTCCCGCAGCTGCTCTTCATCATCGCGCTGGTCTCCGTCATGCCGAACAACATGCTGGGCCTGACCGGGTCCAGCGTGCGCGTGTTCGTGATGATCCTGGTCATCGGCTTCTTCGGGTGGCCGTACATCGGACGCGTGGTGCGCGGCCAGACGCTCTCGTTGCGTGAGCGCGAGTACGTCGAGGCCGCCCGCTCCCTGGGCGCCGGGCGGCTGTACATCCTGTTCAAGGAGCTGCTGCCCAACCTCGTCGCGCCGATCGTCGTGTACACGACGATGATGATCCCCACCAACATCCTCACCGAGGCGGCACTCAGCTTCCTGGGCGTGGGCGTCAAGCCGCCCACGGCCTCCTGGGGGCAGATGCTTTCGAGCGCGATCGACTACTACGAGTCGGACCCCATGTACATGGTGGTCCCCGGTGTGGCGATCTTCATCACTGTCCTCGCGTTCAACCTCTTCGGCGACGGCGTGCGTGACGCGCTGGACCCGAAGGGCTCCCGCTGAACTGCCGTACCTAAAGCGTCCCGTGGCACTGACACGGGGTCTCTCATCAAAACCGGAGGATCCGAGATCGTGACTACCAAACGCACCTCAGGGCGGCGTAAGCAGGCATTTGCCGCTGTCGCCGCGGTCGCTGCGCTGCTGACCACGGCGGCGTGCGGCGGTGGCGACAGCGATGACGGGGGCTCGAAGAACGGCGCGGCCGGCTTCGACGCCGCCAACAACAAGGTCGCCCAGGCCGACCTGGTCAAGAAGGGCGGCACGCTGAAGTTCGGTGGCGCCCAGGACGCCGACTCGTGGGACACCACGCGCGGTTACTACGGCTTCATGTGGAACTTCGCGCGCTACTACAGCCGCCAGCTCGTCACGGGCAAGGCGGAGCCCGGCAAGGCCGGCGCCGAGCTCACCCCGGACCTCGCCACCGGGCTCGCCAAGGTCTCCGACGACGGCAAGACCTACACGTACACCCTGCGTGACGGCATCACCTGGGAAGACGGCAAGGCGATCACGTCCAAGGACATCAAGTACGGCATCGAGCGCGTCTGGGCGCAGGATGTGCTGTCCGGCGGTCCGGTCTACCTGAAGGACATGCTCGACCCCGAGGGCGCGTACAAGGGTCCGTACAAGGACACCTCCAAGGACAAGCTGGGCCTGAAGGCGATCGAGACGCCCAACGACAAGACGATCGTCTTCAAGCTGCCGCAGGCCAACTCGGACTTCGAAGAAGTGCTGGCCCTGATCTCGGCGTCCCCGGTCCGCCAGGACAAGGACACCAAGTCCAAGTACGGCCTGAAGCCGTTCTCCTCCGGCCCGTACAAGTTCGAGTCCTACAGCCCGGGCAAGGACCTCACCCTGGTCCGCAACACCGAGTGGAAGCAGGCCTCGGACCCGGTCCGCAAGGCGTACCCGGACAAGATCACCGTCCAGTTCTTCTCGGACGCCAACCAGCTGGACCAGCGCCTGCTCAACGGTGACCTGGACCTCGACATCAACCAGACCGGCATGTCGCCGCAGGGCCGCACCACCGCCCTGAAGGAGAACAAGGCCAACCTGGACAACCCGGTCTCCGGTTACATCCGTTACGCGGTCTTCCCGCAGAGCGTGAAGCCGTTCGACAACATCGAGTGCCGCAAGGCCGTCATCTACGGCGCCGACCACGTGTCGCTCCAGACCGCGCGTGGTGGCCCGATCGCCGGTGGCGACATCGGCACCAACATGCTGCCGCCGTCCGTCCCGGGCTCCGAGGGCCAGAAGTACGACCCGTACGAGCTGGCGGGCGCCAACAAGAGCGGCAACGAGGCCAAGGCCAAGGAAGCGCTGAAGGCCTGCGGTCAGCCGAACGGCTTCAAGACCACCATCGCCGTCCGTAACAACAAGCCGGTCGAGGTGGCCACCGCCCAGTCCCTGCAGGCGTCGCTGAAGAAGATCGGCATCACCGCCGACATCGAGCAGTACGACGGTTCGCAGACCAGCGGCATCATCGGCAGCCCCTCCAACGTGGTGAAGAAGGGCTTCGGCATCATCATCATGGGCTGGGGCCCGGACTTCCCGACCGTCCAGGGCTACGGCATGCCGCTGTGGGACAGCAAGTACATCCTGGAGAGCGGTAACAACAACTTCGCGCTGATCAAGGACAAGTCGATCGACGGCCTGTTCGACGACTACGTCAGCGAGCTGGACGACGCGAAGAAGACCGAGCTGTCCACGGAGATCAACCACAAGGTGATGGAGGGCGGTTACTACCTGCCCTTCGTCTTCGAGAAGTTCATCAACTGGCGCTCCAGCAACCTGGCGAACGTGTACACCACCGACGGCTACAGCGGTATGTACGACTTCGTCAACCTCGGTCTGAAGTCCCCGAAGTAGTCCCGGCACACCCGCCGAACGGCACGAAAGGCAGGTGAAGGCCGGCGCAGCGTGATCGCGGGCCACCGGACGACCTCCGGTGGCCCGCGGTCCGCAGCGGGCCGAGAGCTGTGCTCGCTTACCTCATCAGGCGGTTGTTCGCCGCCGTAGTGATGCTCGTGGTCATCATCCTGGTGGTCTTCAGCATCTTCTTCCTCGTCCCCAAGTGGGCGGGCGTCGACATCGCCACGAGTTTCGTGGGCAAGCAGGCCGACCCGGCCTCTGTCGAGGCGGTGCGGCAGAAGCTGGGCCTCGGCGACCCGGTCTACGCCCAGGTCTGGGAGTTCTTCAAGGGCATCTTCGTCGGCCGCACCTACTCGGGCGGCGGCGACGTCACCGAGTGCGCCGCACCGTGCTTCGGCTACTCCTTCCGCAGCGAGCAGGCCATCTGGCCGGTGCTGACCGACCGCTTCCCGGTGACCCTGGGTCTCGCGCTCGGCGCCGCCGTGCTGTGGCTGGTCTTCGGTGTGGCGGCGGGTGTGCTCTCCGCGCTGAAGCGGGGCACCCTGTGGGACCGCAGCGCGATGGTCGTCGCCCTCAGCGGTGTCTCCCTGCCCATCTACTTCACCGGCATGCTCAGCCTGGCGATCTTCGCCTACGGGCTGAACTGGATCGACGCGTCGTATGTGCCACTGGAGGACAGCTTCAGCGGCTGGCTGGGCGGCATGATCCTGCCGTGGATCACCCTCGCGTTCCTCTACGCGGCGATGTACGCCCGGATCACCCGCGCGACCATGCTGGAGATCCTCGGCGAGGACTACATCCGCACGGCCCGCGCCAAGGGCCTCAAGGAGCAGACCGTCATCGGCAAGCACGCCATGCGCTCGACGATGACGCCCATCCTCACGATGCTCGGCATGGACCTCGGCGCCCTCATCGGCGGCGCGATCCTGACCGAGACCACCTTCAACCTTCCCGGCTTGGGCCAGGCCGTGCTCACAGCCATCAGGAATCAGGACCTGCCCGTCATCCTGGGTGTCACCCTGATCACTTCTCTCGCGGTGCTCTTCGCCAACCTCGTGGTGGACATCCTGTACGCCGTGATCGACCCCCGAGTGAGGCTCGCATGACCGAACTGAGCAAGACCGGCGCGGCAGTAGGGGAGCCCACCGGCGCCTCGCCCGCCCCGACCGCCTTCCTCGAAGTGCGCGACCTGAAGGTGCACTTCCCGACCGACGACGGCCTGGTCAAGTCCGTCGACGGGCTCAGCTTCCAGCTGGAGAAGGGCAAGACCCTCGGCATCGTGGGCGAGTCGGGCTCCGGCAAGTCGGTGACCTCGCTCGGCATCATGGGCCTGCACACCGCCGGCCAGTACGGCAAGCGCAAGGCGCAGATCTCCGGCGAGATCTGGCTGGACGGCACCGAGCTGCTGTCCGCCGACCCCGACCACGTACGCAGGCTGCGCGGCCGCGAGATGGCGATGATCTTCCAGGATCCGCTGTCCGCGCTGCACCCGTACTACACGATCGGCCAGCAGATCGTGGAGGCGTACCGCATCCACAACAACGTCGACAAGAAGACCGCCAAGCGGCGCGCGATCGAGATGCTCGACCGGGTGGGCATCCCGCAGCCGGACAAGCGGGTCGACAGCTACGCGCACGAGTTCTCCGGCGGTATGCGCCAGCGCGCGATGATCGCGATGTCGCTGGTCAACAACCCCGAGCTGCTCATCGCGGACGAGCCGACGACCGCCCTCGACGTGACCGTCCAGGCGCAGATCCTCGACCTGATCCGCGATCTGCAGAAGGAGTTCGGCTCCGCGGTCATCATCATCACCCACGACCTGGGCGTCGTCGCCGAGCTCTCCGACGACATCCTGGTGATGTACGGCGGCCGTTGTGTGGAGCGCGGCCCGGCCGAGAAGGTGTTCTACGAGCCCCGCCACCCCTACACCTGGGGTCTGCTCGGATCGATGCCGCGTCTGGACCGTGAGCAGCAGGAGCGGCTGATCCCGGTCAAGGGCTCCCCGCCGTCGCTGATCAACATCCCGTCCGGCTGCGCCTTCAACCCGCGCTGCCCGTACGCCGACATCCCCAAGGACGACCTCACCCGCACGGTCCGCCCCGAGCTGACCGAGGTCGGCAGCCAGCACTGGGCCGCCTGCCACATGTCCAGGGAGCAGCGGGAGCGGATCTGGACCGAAGAGATTGCGCCGAAGCTGTGAGCGAGGACAAAGTGAGCATCCCTGCGCAGAGCCAAGGCACGGTGATCACCAAGGGCGACGCCGCCCACGGCGAGACCCTGCTGAAGGTGACCGGGCTTCAGAAGCACTTCCCGATCCGCAAGGGCCTGCTCCAGCGGCAGGTCGGTGCGGTGCGCGCGGTCGACGGCATCGACTTCGAGGTCAAGTCCGGCGAAACCCTCGGTGTGGTCGGCGAGTCGGGCTGCGGCAAGTCGACGATGGGCCGGCTGATCACGCGGCTGCTCGAACCGACGGCCGGCACGGTCGAGTTCGAGGGCAAGGACATCACGCACCTCGGCGTGAGCGGGATGCGCCCGATGCGCCGCGATGTGCAGATGATCTTCCAGGACCCGTACTCCTCGCTGAACCCGCGCCACACCATCGGCACGATCATCGGCGCCCCCTTCCGGCTCCAGGGCGTCAAGCCCGAGGGCGGCATCAAGAAGGAAGTGCAGCGGCTGCTGTCGGTGGTCGGTCTCAACCCCGAGCACTACAACCGCTATCCGCACGAGTTCTCCGGCGGTCAGCGTCAGCGCATCGGCATCGCCCGTGCACTGGCCCTGAACCCGAAGCTGGTCGTCGCGGACGAGCCGGTCTCGGCGCTCGACGTGTCGATCCAGGCGCAGGTGGTGAACCTGCTCGACGACCTCCAGCAGGAGCTGGGCCTGACGTACGTGATCATCGCGCACGACCTGTCGGTCGTCCGGCACGTCTCGGACCGGATCGCGGTGATGTACCTCGGCAAGATCGTCGAGCTCGCCGACCGCGAGTCGCTGTACAGGGCGCCGATGCACCCGTACACCAAGGCGCTGATGTCGGCGGTGCCGATCCCGGACCCGCGGCGCAAGAACGCCAAGAGCGAGCGGATCCTGCTCAAGGGCGACGTGCCCTCGCCGATCTCCCCGCCGAGCGGCTGCCGCTTCCACACCCGGTGCTGGAAGGCGACGCAGATCTGCACGACCACCGAGCCGCCGCTCCTCGAGCTGAAGCCCGGCCAGCAGGTCGCCTGCCACCACCCGGAGAACTTCGAGGACCAGGCCCCGCAGGACACGGTTCTGCTCTCCGCGGCCAAGGAGGCTGCGGCGCTGGTGGCGGACGAGGTGCTCGCGGAGTCGGCGGAGACCAGCGCGGCGGTGGCGAAGGCGGTGTCGGCCGAGCCCACGAAGGCACCGGAGGCGCCGGAGTCGACGGACGCGACCGAGTCGGCGGACGCCCCCGAGGCGCCGGAGCCGACGGACTCGCAGGAGCGGCCGGACTCTTCGGAGCCGTCGGACAAGTAGCTCCTGCAAGAAGCACTTCGAGGGGCGTGGACCTTTGTTTGTAAGGTCCACGCCCCTCGACGCGTCAGAATGTTCGGGTGCTCCAGCAACTCTTCAGCCCGTCCGTCCAGCACACGCTCGACCTGATCGGCATCTTCGTCTTCGCCATCTCCGGCGCGCTGCTGGCCGTCCGCAAGAACTTCGACGTCTTCGGCATCGCCGTCCTCGCCGAGGTCACCGCGCTCGGCGGCGGGCTCTTCCGCGACCTGGTCATCGGCGCCGTACCGCCCGCGGCCTTCACGGATCTGGGGTACTTCCTCACTCCGCTGCTCGCCGCCCTCCTGGTCTTCTTCCTGCACCCGCATGTGGAACGCATCCAGGTCGGCGTGAACGTCTTCGACGCGGCGGGCCTCGGCCTGTTCTGTGTCTCGGGAACGACGAAGGCGTACGAGTACGGGCTCAACCTGACCGCCTCGGCGACGCTGGGCCTGGCGACCGCCGTCGGCGGCGGTGTGCTCCGGGACGTCCTCGCCAACGAGGTGCCGTCACTGCTGCGCTGGGACCGCGACCTGTACGCCGTCCCCGCGATGGTCGGCGCCACGATGGTCGTGCTGTGCATCCGCTACGACGCTCTGACCCCGCTCGCCAGCGGGTTCGCGGCCCTCACGGCCTTCGTGCTGCGGCTACTGGCGATGCGGTTCCACTGGCGAGCGCCGCGCGCCTGGAACCGACGGTCGACGGTACGGGAGGAGTAGTCCCCGCCAGCCGGCTGAGCCATTCGAAGGCCGGGACCACCTGCGGCTCCCACAGCGCCATCGTGTGGCCGCCCGCACTGCGCGGCAGGAACACCACCTGCACGGAGGTCGGCGCCTTCGCGGCTTGCTTCAGGGCCATGGCCGCCTCGTACCCGTCGTGCGGCTGGCCGGAGAGGTAGAGCGCGACCGGGGGTGGGGTGCGGGCCTTGCGCAGCAGGAGATACGGATCGTTCTCCGCGCGCAGCTCCGGGGACCTGGAGGTGAGCGAGGCGTGCTCGGCGATCGGGTCGTTGTAGCCGGACAGGCTGACGGCGGCCCGGTAGCGGTCGGGGTGGGCGACGGCGAGCTTCGTGGCGCAGTGCCCGCCCGCCGAGTAGCCGGCCACCGCCCAGCCCCTGGGTGCGGGCTGGGCACGGAAGTTGGCCATGACCATCCGCGGCACGTCGACGCTCAGCCAGCTGTCGGCGTTCACCTTGCCCGGGATGTTCGCGCAGCCGGTGTCCACCCCGGGCAGCAGGGTGGTGCGCGGCGCCACCAGGATGAACGGCGCGACCCGGCCGCTGCGCATCAGCGGCAGCAACTGCTCGTGCGCGCGCATGGTCTTGAACCACGCCCGAGCCGAGCCGGGATAGCCCGGCAGCAGCTCCACCACCGGGAACTTGTGATGGCGGTAGGCGGGCTCGTGGTACTGCGGCGGCAGCCAGACGTAGACCTCGGCGCGCACGCCCGAGACCTGGCCCGTCAGCCGGGTGACCCGCACGCCGCCGGCCGCGCTCATGCCCGGCCCGAGGGCGGGTGAGAACGTCTGCCGGACCGGGGGCAACTCGTTGAGCGCGATGCCGCCGGTGCCGTCCGGGCCGAGGTCGGCCGCCTGCTGCACGTGGTTGCCCGTGCCGAGCAGGTCGCCCCAGTCGTCGTACAGCATGTTCTGGTTGTTGACCAGCACGAAGACGAGCGCGACGGCCGTGCCCTGGGCGAAGACCAGCATCAGCATCCGGGCGAGGGCGCGCAGGGCCCGGGGGCCGCGGATCCGCGACCACAGGGCGAGCGGCAGCGCGAGGGCGACGAGGGACAGCACGATCAGGGTGCAGAGGAACGGGGTCCCGGTAAGGCTCATGTCCCTACAGAGGGGTGGAAACGGCCTCGGGTTTACGGACGAGTGCGGACACTTACCGAGAAATTGTGCGGGCCTCACCCTCCGAGGACTGCGGGCGGGCAGGGGAAAGCTACCGCTTAGTAGTTACCTGTTGTACCGTTCATCCATGCCAGAAGCAGCCTCCGCCCCGGCCACGCGGGCCACGATCGGCGACAGCGAGTTCGACCGGGACACCGCGCTCGCCCCGCGCGAACCCGGCGTCTACGACATCGACCTCTCCGCCGGCTGGACGATCATCAATGCCGTCAACGGCGGCTATCTGCTGGCCGTGCTGGGCCGCGCCCTCGCGGACGCACTGCCGCACGGCGACCCCTTCACGATCTCCGCGCACTACCTCACCGCCTCCCGGCCCGGCCCGGCGATCGTCCGCACGGACGTCGTCCGCACCGGCCGTACGCTCTCCACCGGTCAGGCCTCGCTCTTCCAGTACGACGACGAGGGCCGCGAGGTCGAACGCATCCGCGTCCTCGCCTCCTACGGCGACCTCGGCTCCCTGCCGGACGACGTCCGTACGACGGCCCGGCCGCCCGCGATCCCGCCCATGGGCCAGTGCTTCGGCCCCGAGGACGGGCCTGCCCCGGTCTCCGGCAGCTCCGCGATCGCCGACCGGCTGATGCTGAAGCTCGACCCGTCGACCCTGGGCTGGGCGCTCGGATCCCCGTCGGGCAAGGGCGAGATGCGGGCCTGGTTCGGGCTCGCCGACGGCCGGGACCACGACCCCTTCTCGCTGCTCCTCGCGGTGGACGCGCTGCCCCCGACCGCCTTCGAGATCGGCCTCAGCGGCTGGGTCCCGACGGTCGAACTGACCGTCCACGTCCGCTGCCGCCCCGCCCCGGGCCCGCTGCGGGTCTCCATCACCACACGCAACCTCGCCGGCGGCTTCCTGGAGGAGGACGCCGAGGTCTGGGACAGCGCGGACCGACTGGTCGCCCAGTCACGTCAGTTGGCGCGCGTGCGGCTTTCATGACGCTTCTGTCACGGGGCTGTACCAGCAGTCAAGTCGAGGATCGATACGAAGTCGCAGGTCAGCGCGGTGCGTTGGCATCTGCTTTGCCTGGTTGACAGGCCGTGGACAGGGCAGCCCCAAGGAAGCCCTAAGAGCCGTTGATTGAGTGCCCGCCTCAGGACTCCCTCATCGTTCTTGGAGCTGTTTCTCATGAAGCGTGCGCGCCTCGTCCCCGCCGTGGCCCTGCTGGCTCTCTCGCCGCTGCTGCTCACGGCCTGCGGTGGTTCGGACGACTCGTCGTCCACCTCGAACAGCGGCAACTCCGGCCAGCAGCAGGCCTGTCCGTCCGGCAACCCGTCCGGCATGCCGAGCGGCAACGCCTCCGCCATGCCCAGCGGTGCGCCGTCGGGCGCGCCGACCGGCGCGGCCGCCTCCGGCGCACCCAGCGGCGCACCCTCCGGCGCGCCGTCCGGTGCCCCCGGCGGCGGTCAGGGTGGTCCCGGCGGTGGCCAGGGCGGCGGCTGCGGCGGTGGCATGGGCGGCGGCGGTGGCCAGGGCGGTGGCATGCCCAGCGGGGCGCCGAGCGGCCGGCCGACCGACCAGGCGACGAAGAGCTGACCCACGGATCTCGTACGACGGAGGCGGGGGGGGCCGGGGCCCGGGCCCCCCCCCCCCCGGGGGGGGGGGCGGGGGGGGGGGGGGGGGCGCGGCCGGGGGGGGGGGGGGGGCGGGTTTTGCCGCGTGGGGGGGGGGGGGCCGGGGGGGGGCCCCCCCCGGGGGGCCGCGCGGGGCCCGCCCCCCCCCCGCGCCCAGTACGCCGGCCCCCCCCCCCCGGGCCCGCGGGGGGGGGGGGGCCGGGCCCCGGGCCCCCCCGCCTCCGTGTGTGCTCTGCCGAGGGTGTGACGTCAGTCGAGCCAGTGCTGCCGGCCGATGCTGATGAGCCGTAGCTGCCGGGTCGCGACATGGGCGACGCGCTCGCGCTCCTCCTGCGGGGCGTCCAGCGCCTCCAGGAAGAGCGAGGCCGTGAACAGCATCTGGTCGACATAGAGGCTGGCGAGCATCGACAGATCGTCGTCGGTCCACCCCTCGGCCTCGGGGTCCTTGACCAGCTCGGTCTTCACCTCCTCGGCGAACCGGGCCAGTTGGTCGCGGATGGCCTCCCGCACCGGCCGGACCCCGCCGCTGCGCTCACGCGCGATGAAACGGATGTGGGCGGGGTGCGCCTCGACATGCCCGTCGATCAACGTGATGGCGCGGGCTATGCGTTCGTCGGCGTCGTCCGTCGCGGACACCACCAGCCGGATCATCTCGTGCAGGCTGCCGAGCGCCTCCTCGACCAACGCGACGCCCAGGTCTGCCGTGGAGCGGAAGTGCCGGTAGAAGGCGGTCGGAGCGACACCGACCTCGCGGGTCACCTCACGCAGGCCCAGGCTGCTCAGGCTCTGCTCCTCCAGCAGTCCCAGGGCGGCGTCCAGGAGCGCCTGCCGGGTTTTCTGTTTCTGGGCCTGCCGGAGGCCGAGGGTGTGACTCATGCCATGCAGTTAACAACTGTTCTCCGTAATTGAAAAGCCGTGGGGCGCGCTAGACTCATCAGTCAGTGAACAGTTGTAACCACAATCGTTCACTGAACCGTAACGCGAGGCACATCCACTGCCTCCCGGACGCACCTCGGAGGGGGATCCGATCCCATGTTTTTCCTCGTTGCCGCACTCCTGCTGCTGGGCATCGTCATGGGCGCCGTGGCCCATGCGCCGCTCGAGCTCTCCGTCGTCGCCGCCGTCGTGATCGCCGCCTGGCTCGGCATCTTCGCGCTCCGCGAGCGCCGCGGCCGCCGGCGCCACACATCCACCAACTGACCGCTCGGCCCACGCCCTTCGGGAGCTGAATCACCATGCAACTCACCGCACCCGCCACCCGCCCCACCAACGCCCGCGACGCCGACGGCATGGCCGTCGCCGCCTTCATCCTCGGCCTCGTGGGGCTCCTCGTCCTCAACCTCTTCCTCGGTCCGATCGCCATCGCCCTGGCGGTCACGGCCCTCTGGCGCGGTACGGCTCGCAAGGGCCGCGCCTACCTGGGCCTGGGGCTCGGCATCGCCGACCTGCTCGTCCTGCTGGCGTTCATGCAGGCGGACAGCACGATGTCGTGGAGCTTCTGAGCTACCGCCAGGCGCACCCGCACGGCCCGCGCCGGGCCCGTCGCAAGGGAGTCCGGACGCAACCGGTGGCCCGAGCCCAGCGCGGCGGACCCGTAGAATCGGCGTCACCATGGCATACCTCGACCACGCCGCGACCACCCCGATGCTCCCCGAGGCAGTCGAGGCACTCACCGCGCACCTCGGCATCACGGGCAACGCGTCCTCGCTCCACGCATCGGGCCGCCGGGCAAGGCGAACCGTGGAGGAGGCCCGCGAAGCGCTGGCCGAAGCCCTCGCCGCCCGCCCCAGCGAGGTCGTCTTCACCTCCGGCGGCACCGAGGCCGACAACCTCGCCGTCAAGGGCCTGTACTGGTCCCGCCGAGACGCCGACCCGGCCCGCACCCGGGTCCTCGCAAGCCCGGTGGAGCACCACGCCGTCCTCGACGCCGTGCACTGGCTCGGCGAACACGAGGGCGCCACGGTCGAGTACCTCCCGGTCGACACCTATGGCCGGGTCCATCCCGACGCCCTCCGCGAGGCCATCGCCCGCAATCCCGACGATGTGGCCCTCGCCACCGTGATGTGGGCGAACAACGAGATCGGCACGGTCCTGCCGGTCCGTGAACTCGCCGAGACCGCCGCCGAGTTCGACGTCCCCCTGCACGCCGACGCCGTCCAGGCCTTCGGCCAGGTCCCCGTCGACTTCGCCGCCTCCGGCCTCGCCGCGATGACGGTCTCGGGCCACAAGATCGGCGGGCCGTACGGCATCGGCGCGCTGCTGCTCGGCCGTGAGTACACGCCCGTACCCGTCCTGCACGGCGGCGGTCAGGAGCGGCACGTCCGCTCCGGCACCCTCGACGTCCCGGCCATCGCCTCCTTCGCGGTCGCCGGACGCCTCGCCGCCGAACAGCGCGAGTGGTTCGCACGGGAGATCGGCGCTCTGCGGGACGACCTGATCGCGGCGGTCCGTTCGGCGGTGCCGGACGCGATCCTCGGCGGTGACCCTTCGACCGAGGGCCGCCTTCCGGCGAACGCCCACTTCACGTTCCCGGGCTGTGAAGGGGACTCGCTGCTCCTTCTCCTGGACGCCCAGGGCATCGAATGCTCCACCGGCTCGGCCTGTACGGCCGGTGTGGCCCAGCCCAGCCATGTCCTCCTCGCCACCGGGACCGACCCGGACCTCGCCCGCGGCACCCTCCGCTTCTCCCTCGGCCACACCTCGACGGAAGCGGACGTGGAGGCGCTGGCCAAGGCGATCGGCCCGGCGGTGGAGCGGGCCAGGGTGGCCGGACTCAGCTGACGCCGCTCAGGTCCGGCCCGCCCGTTGTGTCCCGGCCGTCGGTCCGGCGGCCGCGTCCCGGACCAGCCGCATGTACCGGTCCCAGTCCCAGCCCTCACCCGGGTCGGTGTGGTCCGTGCCCGGCACCTCCACGTGCCCGATGATGTGCTCCCGGTCGACGGGTATGTCGTAGCGCGCGCAGATACGGGCCGTCAGACGGGCGGAGGCGGCGTACATCTCGTCCGTGAAGTCCTCCGGACGGTCGACGAAGCCCTCGTGCTCGATGCCGACGCTCCGTTCGTTGTAGTCGCGGTTGCCCGCGTGGTACGCCACGTCCAGCTCGCGGATCATCTGCGTGATGTGACCGTCCTTGCGGACGATGTAGTGCGCCGCCGCCCCGTGCCCCGGGTCCTGAAAGACCTTCACCGCGCTGTCGAAGCTGCCCTGGGTGACATGGATGACCACCATGTCTACGCCGAAGTCGTCGGGCCGGTCAGCGCGCCGCCAGTTCGCCGAGGACGCCGCCACCCACTTCGCGCCCGTGTAGTCGACCGCGCCCGCCTTGCGCGGCTTCTCCACGCCGGGCACCCGCCACCACAGGCGCCCCAGCTCGTCGCGCGCCAGCACGGCCGCGCCCACCGCGGCGACCGCGGTGCCGGCCAGCAGGGCCCGCCGCCCGATGTGCCGGTCGGTGTCCTTGCCCCCGGAGCCGTCGGCCGCGCTCCCGGTGTCCTCGGATGCGCTCCCGGTGTCCTTGGATGCTCTTCTCGCCCCCATGTGATCGTGAACGGATACTCGTGAGCCTTGGTTCCCGCGGGCCCTTACCCTGGAAGGGCTATGACTGAGACTCCGCTGCGCCCCCGTCCCCTCCGCGTACTCGCCGCCATGTCGGGCGGCGTGGACTCCGCCGTCGCCGCCGCCCGCGCGGCCGAGGCGGGCCACGACGTGACCGGCGTCCACCTCGCGCTCTCCGCGAACCCGCAGTCCTTCCGTACGGGCGCGCGCGGCTGTTGCACCATCGAGGACTCCCGCGACGCCCGCCGCGCCGCCGACGTCATCGGCATCCCCTTCTACGTGTGGGATCTCGCCGACCGCTTCCGCGAGGACGTCGTCGAGGACTTCGTCGCCGAGTACGAGGCCGGCCGCACCCCGAACCCCTGTCTGCGCTGCAACGAGAAGATCAAGTTCGCCGCCCTGCTGGACAAGGCGCTCGCACTCGGCTTCGACGCGGTGTGCACCGGCCACTACGCCAAGGTGATCGTGAAGGAGGACGGCATCCGCGAGCTGCACCGCGCCTCCGACATGGCGAAGGACCAGTCGTACGTCCTCGGCGTCCTGGACGACCGGCAGCTCGCCCACGCGATGTTCCCGCTCGGCGACACCCTGACCACGAAGGACGAGATCCGCGCGGAGGCCGAGCGGCGCGGCCTCGCCGTCGCCAAGAAGCCCGACTCGCACGACATCTGCTTCATCGCCGACGGCGACACCCAGGGCTTCCTGGCGAACCGGCTGGGCAAGGCGGAGGGCGACATCGTCGACGAGTCCGGCGCGAAGGTCGGCACGCACGAGGGCGCGTACGGCTTCACCATCGGCCAGCGCAAGGGGCTGAGGATCGGCCACCCGGCGTCCGACGGCAAGCCGCGCTACGTCCTCGACATCTCCCCGGTGGACAACACGGTGACGGTCGGCCCCGCCGCCGCCCTCGACGTCACCGGGCTGACCGCGATCAAGCCCCGCTGGTGCGGCGCGGCCCCCTCGGGCCCCGGCACCTACACGGCCCAGCTCCGGGCGCACGGCGGCGAGACCGAGGTCACCGCCGAACTGATCGACGGTTCCCTGGAGGTGTCGTTCACCGAGCCGGTCCGCGGAGTGGCCCCCGGCCAGGCGATCGTCCTGTACGACGACACGCGCGTGGTGGGGTCGGCGACGATCGCTTCGACGACGCGGGCGAGGGCCGTATCGGCGTAGCCGTCGCGTGAGTGGTGCTGTCTACCGCGTGAAGAACTCGGCGAGCACCGGCGCCAGAACCTGCGGGTCCACCATGTGCGTCTGCCCCTCCAGGCTCCGGTACGTGCCCTCGGGTGCCGTCTCCGCGACCGCCTGCGTCGCCTCGCGCAGCCATGCCGGGCTTGCGTCGCCCGCGACGGCCAGGACGGGGACGGGAATCGAGGCGAGCCGGTGCCGGGGGAGGAGTCCGTCGCCCATGACGGCGTTGTCGTAGGCCAGGCTCGGTGCGATGGACTCCATGCCGGACCACATGGGGGACTGGCGGGCGCCCTGGATCATCTCCTCGGCCAGCCCCGTCAGCCGCAGGAACAGCTCGACGGCGTCGCCACGCCGGTCCTCCGCCAGCGCCGCCGTCAGCCGCTCGGTGTACTCGGCGCGCTCCTCGGCCCCGCCCTCGTACACGGCGAACGGCGTCTCGTAGACGGCCACCTTGCTGACCGGCAGCCCGCTCGCCGCCGCCTCGAGGACCAGTGCGCCGCCCGACGAGATGCCGTACAGGGCGGCCTGTCCGCCCACCGCGTCGATGAGCGCCGCGAGATCCTCGACCTCCCGCTGAACCGTGTACGGCGGCGTGTCACCGCTCTCGCCGCGCCCCCGGCGGTCGTACACGACGACACTGAAGCCACCGGAGAGCAGCCCGGCCAGCGGCGCCACCGTGGCGCCGGTGGACATCGCGCCGCTGACCAGGACGACCGCCGGACCCTGTCCGGTGCGGGTGTACGCGAGCGGGGTGCCGTCGCGAGAAAGGGTCTTCTTGTCCATGCCGTGGAGACTCCCACTCGGCACGGAACTAATCGGTCACGACACTTCCACTCGTGACACTTCCACTCACATCACTTCTGCTCAGATCACTTCTACTTCGTAGAAGCAGAGATGGTCCTTGATCTGGGAGACGTCGGGTTTGGGGTCGGGGTAGGACCAGACGAAGTCGGCCGCGTCCGGCAGCGACCAGTAGGAGGCCGTGCCCTTGAAGGGGCAGTACGTGTGCGTCTCGGAGGGGGTCAGGAGGTCCAGGCGTACGTCCTCGGCGGGGAGGTAGTAGCGCACGGGACAGCCGGTCTCGCGCAGGACCAAGGGGCGGTCGCTCTCCGCCACCACCTGGTCGTCGCGGACCACCCGCACGCGCTCGGTGCCCTGTTCGATCGTGATCGTGTGTCCATCAGCCATACCGGAAAAGCACTGGCGGGGCCCCGGTTCTTCCCGCGTACGGTGACTTCATGCGAATCTGCGTCTTTCTCTCCGCCGCCGACCTGTCCGACCGCTACACGCGCCCCGCGCGGGAGTTCGCGAAGCTCATCGGCAAGGGCGGTCACACGCTCGTGTGGGGCGGCTCCGACGTGGGCCTGATGAAGGTGGTCGCCGACGGCGTGCAGGAGACGGGCGGGCGGCTGCTCGGGGTCTGCGTGGACTTCCTAGCCGCCATGGTGCGCCCGGGCGCCGACGAGATGGTGATCGCACGGGATCTCGCGGAGCGCAAGAAGCTGCTGCTGGAGAAGGCCGACGCCGTGGTGATCATGGTGGGCGGCACCGGAACGCTGGACGAGGCGACCGAAATCCTGGAGCTGAAGAAGCACGGGCACACCGACAAGCCGGTGGTGCTGCTCAACACCGCGGGCTTCTACGACGGCCTGAAGGAGCAGTTCCGGCGCATGGAGGACGAGGGCTTCCTGCCCCGTCCGCTGACCGACCTGGTGTTCTTCGCCGAGGAGCCGGTGGGCGCGATGGCCTACCTGGAGGCTGCGACATCAGCGGCTCCCGCCGCGGGTCGAGGCGTGGCCTGATGCGAGCATGGCCCCCATGGCTACCCATGTGATCACCGGTGCCGGCAGCGGCATCGGAGCGGCCGTCGCCCGCCGTCTCCACGCGCGCGGGGACGAACTCGTCCTGCACGCGCGCGACGCGGGCCGCGCGAAAGAGCTGGCGTCGGAGTTCCCGGGCGCGCGGACGCTGGTCGGCGACCTGGCGGACCCGGCCAAGCTGAGCTGGGCCTTCTCGCACCAGACGCTGCCCGACCGGGTGGACTCCCTGCTGCACATCGCGGGCGTCGTCGACCTCGGTCCGGTCGGCGACCTGACCCCCAAGTCCTGGCTCCACCAGCTCAACGTCAATCTCGTCGCCCCCGCCGAACTGACCCGCCACTTCCTGCCCCAACTCCGCGCCGCCCGCGGCCACGTGGTGTTCGTCAACTCGGGCGCGGGACTTCGGGCCAGTGCCGACTGGTCCGCGTACGCCGCCTCCAAGCACGGTCTGAAGGCCCTGGCGGACGCTCTGCGCCACGAGGAGCACGGCAACGGCGTCCGGGTCACCTCCGTCTACCCGGGTCGCACGGCGAGCCCCATGCAGGCCAAGGTCCACCAGCAGGAGGGCAAGGACTACGACTCCTCGCAGTGGATCGACCCCGAGTCGGTGGCGACGACGATCCTGATGGCGCTCGATCTCCCCGCCGACGCGGAGGTCAACGACCTGACGGTGCGGCCTGGGCGCTGACCTCGGCCCGGCGGTTCCGTAGGCTTCCGGCGTGAGTGAAAACAGCCAGTTCACCTTCGGTCCCGCCACCGGCGTGGGCTCCATGCCGGGCGGCGACAGCCGTGAGGCCGCCAAAACCGTCACCGGGAGCTTCGAGGACTTCCCGTTCCTCCCCGAGCTGCCCGCCCGCGGCCCCGGCGCGGACATGATCGGCCGGACCGCAGGACTGCTCGTCGAGCTGTACGCGCGCGTGGAGCCCAGCGGCTGGCGGATCGGCGACCACCCGGGCCGGGACACCAAGCGGGCCCGGTCATGGCTGGGCGAAGACCTCGACGCGTTGGAGGAGTTCACCCAGGGACACGAGGGCCCGCTGAAGGTCCAGGCCGTCGGCCCGTGGACGCTGGCGGCCGCGCTGGAGCTGAAGAACGGCGAGGCCGCCCTCTCCGACACCGGTGCCTGCCGCGACCTCGCCGGCTCGCTCGCCGAAGGGCTGCGGGAGCACCTCGCTGAGGTCAAGCGCCGCGTACCCGGCGCCCGACTCGTCCTCCAGCTCGACGAACCCTCCCTCACCGCCGTACTGCGCGGCCAGGTGAGGTCCGCCAGCGGATACCGCACCCACCGGGCCTTCGACCGGCAGGTCGTCGAGGCCACGCTCCGGGATGTCGCCGGGGTTCACGAGGGCGGCCCGGTCGTGGTGCACTCGTGCGCACCGGACGTCCCGTTCGCCCTGCTGCGCCGGGCGGGCGCGACGGCGATCTCCTTCGACTTCTCCCTTCTCACCGAGCGTGACGACGACGTGATCGGCGAGGCGGTGGAAGGGGGCACCCGGCTCTTCGCCGGTGTCGTCCCGGGCACGGACGGCCCATTGTCAGACCCTGCCGGTAGCGTCATGGGTGTCAGAACGCTGTGGCGCAGGCTGGGGCTGCATCCGGGGCTTCTCGCGGAGGCGGTCACGGTCACGCCGTCGTGCGGACTCGCGGGGGCTTCCCCCGACTACGCGCGCAAGGCTCTCGCCCACTGCGTCCAGGCGGCGAGATCCCTCGCGGACAACCCAGAGTAACGGGAGGACAATACGGTGGCCGGCGACAAGCAAGCGGAGACGACGGTGCCCGCCGAAGCGCGGGAGAAGCACGCGAAGCTCGCTGAGCAGATCGAGGAGCACCGCTTCCGGTACTACGTGAACGACGCTCCCGTCGTCAGCGACGCGGAGTTCGACAAGCTCCTGCGCACCCTGGAGGGGCTGGAGGAGGAGTATCCGGAGCTGCGCACACCGGACTCGCCGACCCAGAAGGTCGCGGGGGCGTACGAGACGGAGTTCACCTCCGTCCAGCACCGCCAGCGCATGCTCTCGCTGGACAACGCCTTCAGCGAGGAGGAGCTCGCCGCCTGGGCCGAGCGCGTGGCCAAGGACGTCGGTACCTCCGACTACCACCTTCTCTGCGAGCTCAAGGTAGACGGCCTCGCCGTCAACCTCACCTATGAACACGGCCGCCTCACGCGCGCGGCGACCCGCGGCGACGGCCGCACCGGCGAGGACATCACGCCCAACGTCCGCACCATCGCGGAGATCCCGGACCGCCTGACGGGTGACCGGGTACCGGACCTGGTGGAGATCCGCGGCGAGGTCTACTTCCCGATGGAGAAGTTCGAGGAGCTCAACGCCCGCCTGGTCGAGACGGACCACAATCCCTTCGCCAACCCACGCAACGCGGCGGCCGGTTCGCTGCGCCAGAAGGACCCGCGCGTCACCGCCTCCCGCCCGCTGCACATGGTCGTCCACGGCATCGGCGCCCTGGAGGGCTTCGAGGGCCTCAGCCGCCTCTCCCAGGCGTACGACCTGCTCAAGACCTGGGGCCTGCCCACCTCCCGGCACAACAGAGTGGTCGACGGCCTCGACGGCGTACGGGAGTTCATCGCGTACTACGGCGAGAACCGCCACTCCGTGGAGCACGAGATCGACGGGGTCGTCGTCAAGCTCGACGAGATCCCGCTCCAGGGACGGCTCGGCTCCACCTCGCGCGCCCCGCGCTGGGCGATCGCGTACAAGTACGCGCCCGAAGAGGTCAACACCAAGCTGATCAACATCCGCGTGGGCGTGGGCCGCACGGGCCGGGTCACGCCGTACGCCCAGGTCGAGCCGGTGACGGTCGCGGGCTCCGAGGTCGAGTTCGCCACCCTGCACAACCAGGACGTGGTCAAGGCCAAGGGCGTCCTGATCGGGGACACGGTGGTGCTGCGGAAGGCCGGCGACGTCATCCCGGAGATCCTCGGTCCGGTCGCCGACCTGCGGGACGGCAGCGAGCGCGAGTTCGTGATGCCGGCCGAGTGCCCCGAGTGCGGTACGGCACTGCGGCCGATGAAGGAGGGCGACGTCGACCTGCGCTGCCCGAACGCCCGCACCTGCCCGGCCCAGTTGCGTGAGCGCCTGTTCTACCTCGCCGGCCGCAAGGCGCTGGACATCGAGCACTTCGGCTATGTCGCCGCCGCCGCGCTCACCAAGCCGCTGGAGCCGGCCGACCCGCCCCTCGTCGACGAGGGCGACCTGTTCGACCTCACCATCGAGCAGCTGCTGCCCATCAGGGCGTACGTCCTCGACCAGGACAGCGGCCTGCCCAAGCGGGACCCGAAGACCGGCGAGGAGAAGATCGCCACGGTCTTCGCCAATCAGCAGGGCGAACCCAAGAAGAACGCGGTCGCCATGCTGGAGAACATCGCGGCGGCCAAGGAGCGCCCGCTCGCCCGGATCATCACCGGTCTGTCGATCCGTCATGTCGGACCGGTCGCCGCCGAGGCGCTGGCCCGGGGGTTCCGCTCCATCGACCGGATCGAGCAGGCCACCGAGGAGGAGCTGGCGACCACCGACGGCGTCGGGGCGATCATCGCCGCCTCGCTCAAGGAATGGTTCGCCGAGGAGTGGCACCAGGAGATCATCCGAAAGTGGAGGGCGGCCGGCGTCCGCATGGAGGAGGAGGGCGCAGGAGAGGACGAGGGCCCGCGTCCGCTCGAAGGGCACACGGTCGTCGTCACCGGCACGCTCGAACACTTCACACGGGACGGCGCCAAGGAAGCGCTCCAGGACCGGGGAGCGAAAGTGACCGGTTCTGTTTCGAAGAAGACGTCTTTCGTCGTTGTGGGTGACAATCCTGGTTCGAAGTACGACAAGGCGATGCAGTTGAAGGTGCCCGTGCTGAACGAGGACGGCTTCAACGTCCTGCTGGCACAGGGGCCGGAAGCAGCGGCCGAAGTCGCCCTTCCGGCAGAGGAGTAGCGGTTGAAGGCCACCCGTTCGGCGCATACCAGATGCATACGGGTGGCCGGGGCGCAATCGGGCAACCGTCGACGACCGCTGCCCGTGGAAGCCTTCTGCGGCCTACTGTTGAGGAGTGCGCCTGCCGTGCCCAGCTGCGGTTGGGGCATCCCCTTGCTCAGAGAGGGCTTTCAAGGGCAGGGGGAAGGGTCTTCCAACGCGGCGCCGTCGAGGGATGTCGGGCAACGGGTCGCGTGGCGTGGGCACCGCCGGCTGTGAGAGGGACGGGAATGGAACCGACCGAGAGCGCCGCCCCTTACTCGCGGCTGCGCATGCGCCGGGTCGCCGACGCATGGCGGGGGAGCCGGTGGGGCGCGTGGTCCGCGGCGCGTCCGGGCACGCAGGAGCGTACCGCCGGACAGCGCCCCGCGGCCGACGGCCGGGGCACCGCACAACTCACCGCCGAACACACGCACAGCACACTTCAGGACATCGACGCGGACCGGCACGCATCCTGGCCCGCACTGCCCGCCGCGGTCGTCGCGGGGGCCGGATTCGTCCTGGGCGGCGGCTTCTTCCGCGGGTTCACCGGTGACCACGCCCTCTTCCCGTCCGGCGCCGTCGGCTGGTCGCTCGCCGTACTGACCGGCATCATCGTCGGCCACCTGGTCGCGCTCGGCCGCGCCCGCTGGTGGGGCGGCACCGGCTCCGGCGCCGCCCTCACCCTCGCCGTGCTGATGCTGTACGGCTGGGTGCCCGCCGGAATGGTCAGCCTCACCGTCGTCGTCCTGGTCGGCATAGCCCGCCGCAACCGCTGGCGGCAGGGCGTGCTGCACGGCGCGGTCGACATCCTCGGCATCGGCGCCGGCGCCCTGGTGCTGGCCGCGTTCGGCAGGGTGCCGTCCGTCGAGACCCCCTGGAACCCCGACACCTGGACCTTCTACACCGCTCCCGAAGTGGTGCTCGTCGCGGTCGCCTATCTCGCGGTGACCCGCACTCTGCTCTGGTATCTGCACGCCCCGCGCACCGGCGGTCTGCCCACGGTCGCCCGCACCGCCCTGGTCAGACAGGGCCTGGTCACGGTCGCGCTGCTCGGCATCGCACCCCTGGTGTGTGTCGTGGCCGTGGCCAAGCCGGTGCTGCTGCCGATGTTCGCGATCCCCCTGATCGCCCTCGACTTCACCCTGTGGATAGCCCGGGCCCGGGCCGAGGAGCAGCTGCGCGACCCGCTCACCGGACTGCCCAACCGGCAGTGGCTGCTCGAACGCATATGGACCGCACTGGACGACGCCGAGCGCATCGGCGCACGGTCCGCCCTGATGCTGATCGACCTCGACCGCTTCCGATCGGTCAATGACACACTCGGCCATCTCGCCGGTGACCGGCTGCTGCTTCAGATAGCCGACCGGCTGCGGGTGGCACTGCCGCGCGGGGCGGAGGCCGCACGGCTCGGCGGGGACGAGTTCGCCGTCTTACTGCCGGTCGCCGACTCCACGACGTCCGCGACCCGTATCGCGCGGAGCCTGGTCGCCGCGCTCAGCTCCCCGCTCGACCTCGACGGACTCACCCTGGTCCTGGAGGCCAGCGCCGGAGTCGCCGTCTTCCCGGACCACGCCCTCGACGCCGAGGGCCTGCTGCGCCGGGCGGACGTGGCGATGTACCAGGCGAAGCGGGACCGCACGGGCGTAGAGGTCTACGAGTCCAAGCGGGACTCCAACACCCCCGACCGGCTCGGCCTGCTGGGCGATCTGCGGCGCGCGCTCGACGCGCACGAGGTGGAGCTGCACTACCAGCCCAAGGTCCGCTTCGACGGACAGGTCGCCGGCCTCGAGGCGCTGGTCCGCTGGGTGCATCCCGAACGCGGGAAGGTGCCGCCGGACGAGTTCATAGCGATCGCCGAGTCGTCCGGGCTGATGCCGCATCTGACGGAGTACGTGCTGGACACCGCGCTCGCCCAGGTCGCCAAGTGGCGCGCACAGGGGCTGCACGTCCCGGTCGCGGTGAACGTCTCCCCGCGCGACGTCCACACCCCCGGGTTCGCGGGCTCCGTGGCCGCGCGGCTCGCCCGGCACGGCGTCCCGGCGGGGTCGCTCCAGCTGGAGATAACGGAACATGTGCTGCTGGAGGACCCGCAGCGAGCCGCCGACACCCTCGCGGGGCTGACCGGGCACGGCGTGAAGATGTCGCTGGACGACTTCGGTACCGGGTACTCCTCGCTCGTGCATCTACGGCGGCTGCCGGTGAGCGAGCTGAAGATCGACCGTTCCTTCGTCGCCCGGCTGGCCGTCGACAACGAGGACGCGGAGATCGTGCGCTGCACGGTGGACCTCGCCCATTCGCTGGGCCTGCTCGTGGTGGCCGAAGGCGTCGAGGACGACGAGACGTGGGAGCGGTTGCGCGACCTGCGGTGTGACGCCGTACAGGGGTGGCTGGTCGCTGCGGCGATGCCGGCCGAGGAGACGACGGCGTGGCTGCGGGCGCGGGGGTCGCGGGGGTGGCAGCGGCCAAGGGCGGCACTGCCTGCGGCGGAGTGACGTACCAGCCTCAGCTCGCCTGCGCGGTCGCGCCCCTTAGGGGCGCGGGGAACTGCGCGACCAGCCACAGCGGACCTGCAGACCTCCGGCGGCCCGATCCGGCACTGCCTTCCGGAAACCGTTTAACGGCCGGAGGCCCCCGCCCCATAGGATTGGTCCCAAACCACACACTCTCACCCCAGAGGATCGCTGCATGCCTGGCATCACGCGCGAGGAGGTCGCCCACCTCGCACGGCTGGCGCGTCTGGAGCTGAAGCCCGAAGAGCTAGAGCACTTCGCGGGACAGCTGGACG
Organism: Streptomyces sp. NPDC051963; assembly: GCF_044593495.1. Lineage (NCBI taxonomy): Bacteria > Bacillati > Actinomycetota > Actinomycetes > Kitasatosporales > Streptomycetaceae > Streptomyces > Streptomyces sp. NPDC051963. The sequence goes on from NZ_JBIUCC010000007.1 coordinate 505,608, forward strand.
ACATCATCGGCGCGGTCGCACGCGTCAGTGAGGTCGCCGACCAAGACGTACCGCCGACCTCGCACCCGCTCCCGCTGACGAACGTCATGCGGGCGGACGAGGTCCGTCCGTCGCTCACCCCCGAGCAGGCGCTCTCCGGCGCCCCGGCCCAGGAGCAGCAGCGTTTCAAGGTGCCGCAGATCCTGGGGGAGGACTAAAACCGCCATGACGGACACCCACATCATCAAGCTCACCGCCGCCGAGACCGCCGCGAAGATCGCTTCCGGTGAACTCACCGCGGTGCAGGTCACCGAGGCCCATCTGGCCCGTATCGAGGCCGTCGACGAGAAGGTGCACGCCTTCCTGCACGTCGACCGCGAGGGGGCGTTGGCCCAGGCCCGCGCCGTCGACGAGAAGCGTGCCAAGGGCGAGAAGCTCGGCCCCCTCGCCGGCGTGCCGCTCGCGCTGAAGGACATCTTCACCACCGAGGGCATCCCGACCACCGTCGGTTCCAAGATCCTCGAGGGCTGGATCCCGCCGTACGACGCGACGCTCACCAAGCGGCTGAAGGCCGCCGACGTCGTCATCCTCGGCAAGACCAACATGGACGAGTTCGCCATGGGGTCCTCCACCGAGAACAGTGCCTACGGCCCGACCGGCAACCCCTGGGACCTCACCAAGATCCCCGGAGGCTCCGGCGGCGGCTCCTCCGCCGCGCTGGCCGCGCACATGGCCCCCCTCGCCATCGGCACCGACACCGGCGGTTCCATCCGCCAGCCGGCCTCCGTCACCGGCACGGTCGGTGTGAAGCCGACGTACGGGGCCGTCTCGCGCTACGGCATGGTGGCGTTCTCGTCCTCCCTCGACCAGGGCGGGCCCTGTGCCCGTACGGTCCTGGACGCGGCGCTGCTGCACGAGGTCATCGCCGGGCACGACCCGCTGGACTCCACGTCGATCGACGCGCCCGTCCCGCCGGTCGTCGAGGCCGCGCGCAACGGCAGCGTCCAGGGCATGCGCGTCGGCGTCGTCAAGCAGTTCCGCGGCGAGGGCTACCAGGCCGGTGTCATCCAGCGCTTCGACGAGTCCGTCGCTCTGCTCAAGGAGCTGGGCGCCGAGATCGTCGAACTGGACTGTCCGTCCTTCGACCTGGCCCTGTCGGCGTACTACCTGATCGCGCCCTCCGAGTGCTCCTCCAACCTCGCCCGCTTCGACGGCCTGCGCTACGGCCTGCGGACCGGCGACGACGGCACGCACTCCGCCGAGGAGGTCACCTCCCTCACCCGTGAGGCGGGCTTCGGCCCCGAGGTGAAGCGCCGCATCATGCTCGGGACGTACGCCCTGTCGAGCGGCTACTACGACGCGTACTACGGCAGCGCCCAGAAGGTCCGTACGCTCATCACGCGCGACTTCGAGAAGGCCTTCGAGCAGGTCGACGTGATCGTCTCGCCGACCACGCCGACCACCGCCTTCGCGATCGGCGAGCGTGCCGACGACCCGATGGCGATGTATCTCGCGGACCTGTGCACCATCCCGACCAACCTGGCGGGCAACGCGGCCATGTCGCTGCCCTGCGGTCTCGCGCCGGAGGACAACCTCCCGGTCGGGCTTCAGATCATCGCGCCGGCGCTCAAGGACGACCGTCTGTACAAGGTCGGGGCCGCCGTCGAGGCCGCCTTCGTGGAAAGGTGGGGGCACCCGCTGCTCGAGGAGGCTCCGTCGCTGTGAGTAAGGCACTGTCCAAGGCCAAGGGCTTCAAGAAGTCCAAGTCCGGTACGTACCTGTCCATGGCCACCACCGCGTTCGGCGCGGTCAGTGTCGCGAAGCAGGTCAAGAGGGCCCGCTCCGAGAACGACACGCTGCGCCTGATCGACGCGGCCGTGTCCGCCGCCGCCATCGTCACCGGCCTCGCCATCCTCTACCGCGAGCTCAAGCGGCTGGGCGACGACGACGTCCTGCTGGGCTGAGAGGGAAGTTTCACCGTGACCACCACGACCGACCTGGTGTCGTACGAGGACGCGCTGGCGTCGTACGACCCCGTCATGGGCCTTGAGGTCCATGTCGAACTCGGCACCAAGACCAAGATGTTCTGCGGCTGTTCGACCGAGCTGGGCGCCGAGCCCAACTCGCAGACCTGCCCGACCTGCCTCGGCATGCCGGGCGCGCTTCCGGTCGTCAACGCGACCGGCGTCGAGTCCGCGATCAAGATCGGTCTCGCGCTGAACTGCGAGATCGCCGAGTGGTGCCGCTTCGCCCGGAAGAACTACTTCTATCCGGACATGCCGAAGAACTTCCAGACCTCCCAGTACGACGAGCCGATCGCCTTCAACGGCTTCCTCGACGTACAGCTGGAGGACGGCGAGACCTTCCGCGTGGAGATCGAGCGCGCCCACATGGAGGAGGACACCGGCAAGTCGCTGCACGTCGGCGGCGCGACGGGACGTATCCACGGCGCCTCGCACTCGCTGCTCGACTACAACCGCGCCGGCATCCCCCTCATCGAGATCGTCACCAAGCCGATCGAGGGCGCGGGCGAGCGTGCTCCCGAGGTCGCGAAGGCGTACGTCGCCGAGCTGCGCGAGCTCATCAAGGCGCTCGGTGTCTCCGAGGCCCGCATGGAGCAGGGTCAGATGCGCTGCGACGTGAACCTGTCGCTGCGCCCGCACGGCCGCGAGAAGTTCGGTACGCGCTCCGAGACGAAGAACGTCAACTCACTGCGTTCCGTGGAGCGTGCGGCCCGCTTCGAGATCCAGCGGCATGCCGCCGTACTCGACGGCGGCGGCACGATCATCCAGGAGACCCGGCACTTCCACGAGGACACCGGGTCGACGACTTCGGGCCGTGTGAAGGAAGAGGCCGAGGACTACCGGTACTTCCCCGAGCCGGACCTGGTGCCGGTGGCCCCCTCGCGTGAGTGGGTCGAGGAGATCCGGGCCGGTCTGCCGGAGATGCCGCTGGCCCGCCGCAACCGCCTGGTGGCGGAGTGGGGCATCTCGGCCCTCGACATGCAGGCGATCCTCAACGCCGGTGCGCTGGACCCGATCGTCGCCACGATCGACGCCGGTGCCGACGCCGGCTCGGCCCGCAAGTGGTGGATGGGTGAACTGGCGCGCAGCGCCAACGAATCCGCCACGTCGCTGGACGAGCTGGCCATCACGCCGGAGCAGGTCGCCCGGGTCACCGCGCTGGTGAACTCCGGCGATCTGAACGACAAGCTGGCCCGCCAGGTCATCGAGGGCGTCCTCGCGGGCGAAGGCACCCCGGACGAGGTCGTCGACAAGCGCGGTCTGAAGGTCGTCTCCGACGAGGGCGCGCTCGGTCAGGCCGTCGACGACGCCATCGCCGGCAACCCCGGCATCGCGGACAAGATCCGCGGCGGCAAGGTGGCCGCGGCCGGCGCCCTGGTGGGTGCGGTCATGAAGGCCACGCGCGGCCAGGCGGACGCGGCCCGCGTCAAGGAGCTGATCCTGGAGAGGCTGGGCGTCAGCGAGGGCTGAGGCCGACGCTCGCAGTACGGCCCCGGAGGCAGGTCCTCCGGGGCCGTTGCCCTGTCTGCCTACTTACGGCGCCCGACGAGCCGTACGAAGCCCAGCGCGCGCCCCTCGTCGAGCCGCACCATCTCGCTGACCTGGCGGGCCATCGAGCGATGGAACTCCTCGGGGCTCTCCGTGGCGACCACATCGCACCACAGCAGCCAGTCCCGCCAGCCCTCGTCCAGCCAGTCGGCCGCCTCGACCTCCACGGCCCCGCTCCGGGTCCAGTGGCGCCGCCACCAGTCGGCGGAGTGGAAGCACCAGAAGTCGGGCTCCCAGTAGGGCTTGAGATGCTCAGGCGGCTCGGTTCCCGCCGGCTCCTCCCGCAGTGCGGGCACGACGACACCGATCCGCCCGCCGGGCTTCAACAGCCGGGTCAGGGTGGGCAGATAGAGGTCGTCGGTGCCGAAGTACTGGTACGCGTCGATGCTCACGATCGCGTCGAAGCTCGCCTCGGCGAACGGCAGGTCGTGCGCCTCGGTGTGCACGGCCTGCACGCGGTCGGTGAATCCGGCCTCGGCGATACGCCGGGCGTTGTCGTCGGGTTTGATCCACAGGTCGGCGGCGGTGACCTGGGCGTCGTATTCACGGGCCAGGAAGACCGAGGTCATCGCCCGGCCGCAGCCCATGTCGAGCACGGGTGCGCCGGGGCGGAGGGTGTCCAGGCCGAGCGCGGGCGCCAGCCACTCCAGCAGCCACAGCGCGTTCGGGCCCATCTGGTTCTCGATGACCCAGCTGACGTCGTAGCTGTTGCTGCGTGGGTAGCGGGCGTGGGTCAGCCGCTTGGTGAGGTCCTCATTCGAGGGCTCCACCATCGGCGGGGGGATGTCTGGCATCGGTGAACGGGCTCCTTGAGTCCTGGGAAGCGGAGAGGGATACGGAGGAGCTCGGTCGGACGCTCAAACAATGCACCTGCTTCGGCCGGCGGCGGGATGCCGCGAGGACGGCGGACGTTCGGAAGCTAACAGCCGGGTCCGGCGCCCCGCACCAGGTTTCTCAGCCGGAGGCGCTACGCTCGCCCGCCATGAACGGACGCGGTGAATCCGAGATATCCGAGGACTCCGTGCAGGAGGTGCGGCGGGCCCGCTGGACGGCGGCCGGGGTCGGGGCACTGCTGGCCCTCGCGGGCCTGGCCGCGTCGGCGCTCCGCTTCACCGGCTCCGCGCCGACGGTCGCTCCGGCCGCGTACGCCTTCGGCGCGGTCGTGTGCGCGCTCGCGTCGGTCCTGGGGTCCCGGGGGCGGACCCGAAGGGCGTTGTGGCTGCTGGTCATCGGGGTGATGGTGATGGCGCTGGGCGACCAGTTCGACTGATGTGACAGAGTGGCCGTTACTGTCCTGTGATCTGCCTCCCACTCCTGTGAATAAACCCACGAACGCGATAAACGATCACTTGTGCCTGCAAGAGTGGTCCGCGTATTGCTCATATGTTCTTTGCGGGCCGTTCACGTCATGGGCGACTGTTCCCGGTCAAAGATCCACAAATCGTCACCCCTGGGAGCACGTTCGTGGCAGCTCTTGCGCGCTGGTGTGTTCAACGCCGCCTCCTGGCCGTTCTCTTGTGGCTCCTGGCCTTCGGCGGGGTGACCGCGGCCGCCGCCGTCGCCGGAGCCGCTTACTCGAACGACTACGAAGCCCCCGGCACGGAGTCCGGGCGCGCCACCCAGCTGCTGCGCGAGGGCTTCCCCGGTCTCGGTGGCGACAGCGACACCGTTGTCTGGCACACCACGTCAGGAACCGTCCGCGCCGCCGACGTCGAACAGACCATGACCCGCACCCTGAACGAGATCGAGGACCTGCCCGGAGTGGCCGCCGTCGTCAGCCCGTACGACGGCCAGGGCGCGGCGCAGATCAGCGGCAACGGACGTACGGCCTACGCGACCGTCACCTTCGACGACCCGGTCGACGCCATCGACAGGTCCGAGGCACAGGCGGTCGTCGACACCGCCGACTCCGCGCGGTCCGAGGGGCTTCGGGTGGAACTGGGCGGCAGCGCCATCGGACTGACCGAGTCGTCCGGCGGGCATCTCGCGGAGATCGTCGGGGTGGCGGTCGCCGCGGTCGTGCTGTTCCTCGCCTTCGGCTCGCTCGCCGCCGCGCTGCTGCCCATCGCCACCGCGCTGGTGAGCGTCGGCGCGGCATACGCCGGGATCGTGCTGCTCGGGCATGTCATGACCGTGGCCGATTTCGCGCCCATGCTCGGCCTGTTGATCGGGCTGGGCGTCGGCATCGACTACGCGCTGTTCATCGTCACCCGGCACCGGCGCGGTCTGAAACGCGGGCTGTCGGTCACCGAGTCGGTCACGGGTGCCGTCGCGACCACCGGACGTGCGGTGGTCTTCGCGGGGGCCACGGTGTGCATAGCCCTGCTGGGGATGCTGATCCTACGGCTGAACTTCCTCGGCGGTGTCGCCGTCGCCGCCTCGCTGACCGTCGTCCTCACCGTCGCCGCCTCGGTGACGCTGCTGCCGGCCCTTCTCTCCTACATGGGCATGCGGGCGCTCAGCCGCCGCGAGCGCCGCAGGCTGGTCGAGCACGGCCCCGAGCCCGAGCTGCCGACCGGGTTCGCGGCCCGCTGGTCGGCCTTCGTGGAACGCCACCCCAAGAAACTCGGCGCCGTCGCCCTCGCCGTGATCACACTGCTCGCCCTGCCCACGCTGGGGCTTCGTCTGGGCACCTCCGACCAGGGCAACAACCCCGAGACGACGACCACCAGGCAGGCGTACGACCTTCTCGCGGACGGCTTCGGCCCCGGCGTCAACGGGCCGCTGACCCTCGTCACAAGAGTCGACGGAGCCGAGGACGCGCTCGCCCTCGACAACCTCGACGCCACGCTCCGTTCCACCGAGGGCGTCGCGGCCGTGACGCCGGTGGCCTACAACTCCGGTGGCGACACCGCGTATCTGACCCTGGTCCCGGAGTCCTCGCCGCAGTCGCAGAAGACCAGTGACCTCGTCGACCGGCTGCGCACCGAGGTGCTGCCGCGTGCAGAGACGGGCACCTCACTGGACGTGCATGTCGGCGGTGTGACGGCGAGCTACGACGACTTCGCCGAGGTCATCGTCGGCAAGCTGCCGCTGTTCGTGGGCGTCGTCGTGGGCCTCGGCTGTCTGCTGCTCCTGCTCGCCTTCCGGTCCGTCGGCATCCCGCTGAAGGCCGCCGCGATGAACGTCGCCGCCGTCGCCGCCGCGTTCGGTGTCGTCGTCGCGATCTTCCAGTGGGGGTGGGGGAGCGAGCTGCTGGGGCTGGGCCGCGCGGGCCCGATCGAACCCTTCCTGCCGGTCATCATGGTGTCGGTGCTGTTCGGCCTCTCCATGGACTACCAGGTCTTCCTGGTCAGCCGGATGTACGAGGAGTGGCTGGAGACCGGCGACAACCGGCGGGCCGTCCGCATCGGCCTCGCCGAGACCAGCCGGGTGATCAACTCCGCCGCCGTCATCATGATCTCGGTCTTCCTCGCCTTCGTGCTCAGCGGCGACCGCGTGATCGCCATGTTCGGCATCGCGCTGGCCGCCGCGGTCGCCCTCGACGCCTTCGTGCTGCGTACGCTGCTGGTGCCGGCGCTGATGCACCTCCTCGGCGGCGCCAACTGGTGGCTGCCGCGCCCGCTGGAGAAGCATCTGCCGCGCATCAGCATCGAGCCGCCCGAGTGCCGGGCCGCCCATGAGAGGCTCGCCGACGTCGACGTCGTGGAGCAGCTGGAGAAGGAGCGGGAACAGGATGTACGCGATATCCCTGGGTGACGACGGGGCCGAGCTGCGCCCGCTGGAGCCGTGGCACGCCGAGGAGTTCCTGGCGAACCTGGAGCGGGGCAGGGAGTTCATCGGACAGTTCATCCCCTTCGGCTCGAAGGTCACCGACGTGGCCTCCGCCCGGGAGACGCTCCAGCGGTACGCGCAGCTGCGGGCGGCCGACACCGCCGGCTACCACGGCATCTGGCTGGACGGAAAGCTCGTGGGCGGGGTGCTCACCCTGAACTTCGACGCGGAGCAGGGCAACTGCGAGGTCGGCTGCTGGCTGGAGCCCGCCGCGACGGGGCGTGGCCTGGTCACCCGGGCCATGCGGGTGCTCATCGACTGGGCGGTCCAGGAGCGCGGTATCCACCGGGTCGAGTGGGTCGCCGCCTCGGGAAACACGGCCAGCATCGACGTCGCCCGGCGCCTGGGCATGACCCGGGACGGAATACACCGGGAGGCCCACCCCTATGGTGGCGTACGGCACGACCTGGAGGTGTGGTCGATCCTCGCCCCCGAATGGCGTGAAGCACGCGCGCGTGCCGCTCGCAACGATCATTAAGAGACTTCTCAGACGGGATCCGTACGGTGCGCGACATGGGAACCAAGACTGCTGACGAAACCGGTGCCGAGACGGGCGCCGAGACCAGGAACGACGAGGAGAAGGTGGACGTCACCAAGACCGACGAAGTGACGGAGACCGAGGCGGAGGACACGGTCGACGCGACCGAGGACGAGGCTGAGGACGCGCTCGACGAGACCGAGGCCGAGGACGTCGTGGTCCAGGAGAAGGGCTCCTCCGACGTCGGCCAGGGCGCGGGCGCCATCGTGTCCGCCGCGCTGGGCCTCGTCTCGCTCACCGGCAGCTGGCTCGGCACCGTCGCCTCCGCGCGCGAGAACCTCATCGGCCAGATGCAGAACTCGCAGAGCCAGGACCTCGCCACGCTGGTCAAGGAGGGCTACGGCGACGGCTGGAACATCACCGCGCTGTACGGCGGCGTGTTCGCGCTCGTCGCCCTGCTCATCGGCGTCGTGGTGCTCGCCCGTCCCGCGTTCGGGGCGCCCGGCAAGCCGCAGGCTGCCTGGATCAAGTCGGTCTCCTGGGCGGGTGTCGCGCTCGGCGTCATCGGGCTGCTGCTCGCCGTCCTCAAGTACACCGACGTCCTGGTCGGACTGCCTTCCACCAGCTGAATCACCGCAGGTCCTGAGGGGTCTTAGGGCATCCGTAAGCACCTTACGGAGCGCCTGAGGCCCCTCCTGCGCGTCTAAGGCCCCGCCCGCCGCCGAAGATGCGGAACTCTCCCGATGTGGCCGACCCCCCTGGCAGACGAAGGTTGAGACATCGCAGCAAGCGATGCAGAGACCGACCTCTCACCAGAAAATTTGGGGACACCATGTTCGAGTACGAGATGCACCAGCTCCGCTCCACCGAACTCATCCGCCAGGCCGAGCAGGAGCGGATCGCCCGCGACGTGGTCCGCGCTCGCCGCGCCGCCCGCAGCGAAGCCACTCGACGCTCCGCCGAGCCGGACAGCCATACCGACCGTCCACGCCGGCACCGGTTCGCCCGCGTCGCATGACGCCGGGGGAGGGCGGCGGTGCAAGGGCCGTACCGAGCAGCGGTACGGCCCTTGCCCGTACTCCGGCGCATGCCGCCGCCCCGACGATCACCCAGAAGAAAAGCGGTCCCCTGTTGTCGGACCCCCGTGCCATGCTCGGGGCTGTGGAGACCAGGTCCGTCAGTCCCGTGTTCGTCGGCCGCGGAGACGAGTTGGACGTGCTGAACGACGCGCTCGCCGGCGCCGCGGCGGGCGAGCCGCAGGCATTGCTGATCGGCGGTGAGGCCGGGGTCGGCAAGACGCGGCTCGTCGAGGAGTTCGCCACCGCCGCCTGCCGACAGGGCGCGGTCGTCGCACTCGGCGGCTGCGTCGAGATCGGCGCCGACGGACTGCCCTTCGCCCCCTTCTCCGCCGCCCTGCGAGCCCTGCGCCGTGCCCTGCCCGGCGAACTGGCCGCCGCGGCCGCCGGACAGGAGGAGGAACTGGCCCGGCTGCTGCCCGAGATGGGCGAGACGACCACCGCCCGGACCACCGGCCGCGACGACGAGGAGGGCATGGCCCGCCTCTTCGAACTCACCGCACGTCTCCTGGAGCGCGTCGCCGCCGACCACACGGTGGTCGTCGCGCTGGAGGACCTGCACTGGGCCGACGCCTCCACCCGCCATCTCCTCTCCTACCTCTTCCGCACGCTGCGCACCGGCCGCCTCGTCGTCCTGGCCACCTACCGCTCCGACGACATCCACCGCCGCCATCCGCTGCGCCCCCTGCTCGCCGAACTCGACCGGCTGCGCACGGTCCGCCGGGTCGAACTCGGCCGCTTCAGCCGCGAGGAGGTGAGCCGCCAGATCGCCGGCATCCTCGCCGCCGAGCCCGACCCCGCCCAGGTCGACGAGATCTTCCAGCGCTCCGACGGCAACGCCTTCTTCGTCGAGGAACTCGCCGTCTCCGCCGCCGAGGGCTGCCGCACCGGCCTCACCGACTCGCTGCGCGATGTGCTCCTGGTCCGGGTCGAAGGGCTGCCCGAGAGCGCCCAGCGGGTCGCCCGGATCGTCGCCGAGGGCGGCTCCGCCGTCGAGTACCGACTGCTCGCCGCCATCGCCTCACTCGCCGAGGACGACCTGATCGAGGCGCTGCGCGCCGCCGTGAACGCCAATATCCTCAGCGCCGCCCCCGACAAGGACGGCTACCGCTTCCGCCACTCCCTGGTCCGCGAGGCCGTCGGCGACGACCTGCTGCCCGGCGAGCGCTCCCGCCTCAACCGCCGGTACGCCGAAGCCCTGGAGGCCGACCCCACGCTCGTCCCCGCCGACGAGCGCGTCCTGCGCCTGGCCAGCTACTGGTACCACGCCCATGACCCCGCCAAGGCCCTGCCCGCCGTCCTCGCAGCCTCCGTCACGGCCCGCCACCGGCACGCCCACTCCGAACAACTGCGGCTCCTGGAACGGGCGATGGAGCTGTGGGACACCGCCCCCGAGGACATCCGGGCGACCCTGCGCCCCGTCGACTACACCGAGGTCTATCCGCCGTGCGGCTGCGACCCCGCCACCACGCCCCTGCGCTCCCTCGACCTGATGGCCGAGGCCGCCGTCGCCGGACGGCTGTGCGGGGAGCGCGAGCGCGCCCTGAAGATCACCAAGCGGGCCCTCAGACTGCTGGAGGACGAGGGGGATCCCCTGCGCGCCGCCTGGTTCTGGAACCAGCGGGCCCGGCTGGTCCAGGCGCTGTCCCGCGGCGACGGCTGGCAGGAACTGGCCACCGCCCAGGAACTGGTGCGCGGTCTGCCGCCCTCCGAGGTACATGCCGAGGTCCTCTCCTCGGTCGCCAACTGGTCGATGCTGCACAACCCTGGCCCCGACGCGCTCATCGCCGCCGAACGCGCCGTGGAGTACGCGCGCATGGTCGGCGCCCGCGACATCGAGATGAACGCGCGGCTGACCCTCGGCGGGCTCATGATCGACTCCGGCGACACCGAGGGCGGCCTCACCGAGGTGTACCGGGTCAAGGAGCAGGTGGCCACGCTCGGCGACGTCTCCGTGATGGGCCGCGCCCATGTGAACCTGCCCTCCCACCTGGAGGGCATAGGCCGCTCACGGGAAGCCGTCGGTGTGCTCAAGGAAGGCGTCGAATTCGCCCGGCGACTGCGCCTGCCGGACACCGAGGCCTGGGTCTGGGGCAACCTCGCCGACTCCCTGCACTCCCTGGGCCGCTGGGACGAGGCCGCAGCGGCCGCCGACACCTCGGAGCGCGTGGGCCAGAGCGCCAAGCCCCGCGGCTTCCGCGCCAAAACCCTTGCCATGCTCGCGCTCGCCCGCGGTGACCTGGCCGAGGCCGCCCGCCGACTGGCCGCCGCCCGCGGGCACTTCGGCACCCACGACCACGTGCCCCAGCACACCCTGCCGCTGGCCCACCTCACCATCGGCATCGCCATCGACGAGGGCCGCCTCCTCGACGCCCGCGCCGAACTCGGACGCGTCCTGAACACCGGCTTCCCACCCGGCACCCAGCGCTACGCCTGGCCCATTCTGCTCATCGCCGCCTCCGCGGAGGCCGACGCCCGCGGCCTGCCCACCGCCGACCCCGGCCGCGCCGAGATCATCGAACGCATCCGCACCGCCGCCAAACGCCTGGCCACGAACGTCCCCGTCTGGCAGGCCTACGACCGCTGGGTCCGGGCCGAACTGCTGCGGGCCGAGGAACGCGGCACTCCCGACGACTGGTCCGAGGTCGTCACCGCCTTCGAATGCCTCGACCGGCCCTACGACCTCGCTCGCGTCCGCCACCGCCTCGCCGAGGCCCTGCTGCCGTCCGGCGGCGACGACGAACGTGACCGGGCCGCCGAGCTGCTCCGCCTGGCCCATGCCGTCGCCGACCATCTCGGCGCCCGCCCGCTGGCCGACGCGACCGCCCTGCTGGCCCAGCGCGCCCGCCTCGCCCTGACCCACTCCCCGAAAGGCCCGCCGGTCCCCACCGACCCCGTCGAGGCCCTCGGCCTCACCGGGCGGGAACGCGATGTCCTGCGCCTGGTCTCCGCGGGCCGCACCAACCGCCAGATCGCCGAGGAACTCTTCATCTCCCCGAAGACGGCCAGCGTCCACGTCTCCAACATCCTGTCCAAACTCGGCGTCTCGGGCCGGGGAGAAGCGGCGGCGGTGGCACATCGGCTGGGGCTGTTCGCCACCGACCCGGCCGGTGCCCCGGCGGTGGGGTGAGGCGCACCGACCCGGATTTCCGCCGGTCCCTAGACAGCGCCCCGGAGCAACCGAGCCCGGTTCACGGCGACGGCCGGCGGCTCTCACGCCCCGCCCTCCACCGACCGGCGCGGCGTACGCTGAACGAGACCGGCAGGGAGGCGCCGTGTTCAATATGTTCGAGGAGCTCTTCGCTCCGGGCCGCAAGCACACCCGCGACGAGCAGAACCGGCTGGAACTGACCCGGGAGGACGTCGGAGACGCCGACCCGGGACGCGGTCCGATAGATCTTGCGTCCGGGAAGGTCGTCGTACGGCAGCCGAAGCCTGACGAGGACGACGACGACCAGGACGATCAAGACGACCGGGACGAGCCCGACTCCGAGGAGGAGTGAGCGCCGGCGCTAATCCACCTGCACCTCCAGGATCCGGTCATCGCCGCTCGACGGGGAACCGCGCCCGTCGGTCTCGCTCGTCACCAGCCACAGCTTGTCGTCGCCCGCCGAGACCACGGTGCGCAGCCGGCCGTACTCACCCTCCAGGAAGGCCTGGGGGTCCGCCGATGCCTCCGTGCCGTTCAACGGGATGCGCCACAGGCGCTGGCCCTTCAGTCCCGCCATCCAGATGGAGCCCTCGGCGTAGGCGATACCGCTGGGGGAGGCGTCATCCGTGCCCCACTGGGCTATCGGGTTCTGATAGGCGTCGTCGTCGGACTTGCCCTCGACTTCCGGCCAGCCGTAATTGCCGCCAGGCTTGATCGCGTTCAGTTCGTCCCAGGTGTCCTGGCCGAACTCCGAGGCGAACAGACGCTGCTTGGAGTCCCAGGCGAGGCCCTGCACATTGCGGTGGCCGTACGAATACACGGGCGAGTTCGGGAACGGGTTGCCCGACGCCGGTTCGCCTTCCGGAGTCAGGCGCAGGATCTTGCCGCCGAGGGATTCCTTGTCCTGGGACAGGCCCTTCTCACCGCTCTCGCCCGTGCCGGCGTACAGCATCTTGTCCGGGCCGAAGGCGATCCGGCCGCCGTTGTGGATGAAGCCCTTGGGGATGCCCCGGAAGATCGTGTCGGGTGCGCCCAGCTGCTCGCCGGACGGCTTCTCCGCGTCGTACAGCATGCGGACGATGCGGTTGTCCGAGGCCGAGGTGAAGTAGGCGTAGACCATGTGGTCCGAGGCGTAGTCCGGGGAGAGCGCGAGGCCCATGAGGCCGCCCTCGCCGGCGGGGGACACCCCGGGCACCTCGCCCAGCTCGGTCTTCTTGCCCGTCTCGGTGTCGACCCGGGTGATCGTGGCCTCGTCGCGCGAGGAGACCAGCAGGTCGCCGTCGGGGAGCGGGGCCAGGCCCCAGGGGGTGTTCAGGTCCTCGGTGACCGTGCGCACGACCTTCACCGAGCCCTTCGCCGGCGGGGTGGCCTCCGCGGCCTGTCCCGAGGACGAGGACTCAGCGCCCGTACGACCCGATGACGCGGTCCCCTCGCCGTCCGGCGATCCCGATCCTCCGTCGTCGGAGGAACAGCCGGCCGTCAGCAGGAGCGTGGCCGCGGCCAATACGGCCGACACAGCTCGACGTTGCACGATCATGGTCCCTTCGACGCGGCAGGTTCTACTTGTCATACACCGCTCGCGCCCCACAGGTTCCCGATCAACGAATCCCGAATCGCCCCCGGCCAAGTTCGCCGGCGTCGGGTACCTCGCCGAGTCCGGCAACGCGCCCGTGTCAGTCCCAGGACCCCTGTGCCCCCGGCAGCCGTGCCACCTCCGCCAGGTCCTGCACGGTGAGCCGCACCTCGGTCGCCGCGGCGTTCTCCGTCGCCCAGCGCTCCTGTTTCGTGCCGGGCAATGCGACCACGTGCCGTCCTTGGGCCAGCACCCATGCCAGGGCCACCTGGGCCGGGGTGACGTCCTCGCCGTGGCGGAGTGCCACCCGGCGCAGACCGGCGACGATCGGCTGGTTGGCGGCCATCATCTCGGCCGTGAAGCGGGGGTGTCGGGCGCGGACGTCGTCCGGTTCGAAGCCCTCGCCGGGGGTCAGCGTGCCGGTCAGGAAGCCGTTGCCGAGCGGCATCGCCGTCATGAAGCCGACGCCGCGCGCCTCGCACCACGGCAGCAGCGCCTCCAGCGCCTCCGTCGACCACACCGACAGCTCCGCCTGCACCGCGCTCACCGGGAAGACCTGCTGCACCCGCTGCAACTGCCGGATCGTCGCGTCGTGCAGCCGGGCTCCCGGCCGCCGCCCGGAGCGCGCGCCCACCGCGCACAGCCCCAGCGACCTCACCTTTCCGGCCTGGACGAGCTCCGCCATCGCGCCCCAGGTCTCCTCGACCGGAACCTCCGGGTCCTCGCGGTGCAGCTGATACAGGTCGATGCAGTCGGTCTGAAGTCGCCGCAGCGACGCGTCGCAGGCCCGCTTCACATAGCCCGGCCGCCCGTTGGCCACGACATGCTGCTCGCCGACCAGCAGGCCCACCTTCGTCGACACGAAGGCGTCCTCGCGGCGCTCCTTGAGCACCCGTCCCACCAGCAGTTCATTCGTGAACGGGCCGTACATGTCGGCCGTGTCGAGCAGCGTCGAGCCCAGATCGAGCGCCCGGTGCACGGCCCTGAGCGACTCGTCGCCCCGCTGCCGCGAGCCGCTGTATGCCCAGCTCATCGGCATGCACCCGAGTCCGACGGCCCCCACCGAGAGCGCCGCCGCGCCGATCGTCCTGCGCTCCACCTGCTCGTAACCCTCCCTCTTCCGCGCCCCCAACCTAACCTCTGTGCCTTCCCACCCCTGACATAGCCTCCTGGCATGACTGCTGACGTGTGGCTGCCCATCCCGCCGGAAGACATCGAAGGGCTCCCGGAAGGCCCGAATTACCGTTTCTGGGACGGTGGTGAGGACTTCCCCGCGGACCCTGCCGACTGCGTCTACTACGTGGTGCCCTATATGAAGGCCCCCGACATCGGTCAGCGCCCGCTGCCCGAGATGAGTTCCGTACAGGTGGTGCAGACCCTGTCAGCGGGAATCGACCACGTGGAGTCGGGGCTCAGGCATCTGCGCCCGGGCGTACGGCTGTGCAATGCGCGCGGGGTGCACGAGGCGAGCACCGCCGAGCTCACGCTCACCCTGATCCTCGCCTCGCTGCGCGGCGTCCCCGACTTCGTGCGGGCCCAGGACCGGGGAGAGTGGCTCAGCGGGTTCCGGCCCGCGCTGGCCGACAAGAGCGTGCTCATCGTGGGATACGGCTCGATCGGCGCCGCCATCGAGGACCGGCTCACACCCTTTGAGCTCGCGCGGGTGGCGCGCGTTGCGCGCTCTGAGCGCACCACGGCGCGCGGCCTGGTGCATCCGCTCACCGAACTGTCCGCCCTGCTGCCCGACGCGGACGTCGTCATCCTGTCCACGCCGCTGACCGAAAACACCCGCCACCTGGTCAACTCCGACTTCCTGGCCCGGATGAAGGACGGCGCGCTCCTCGTCAACGTCGCCCGCGGCGGGGTCGTGGACACCAAGGCACTCCTTGCCGAACTCGAGAGCGGCCGCATCACGGCCGCCCTCGACGTCACCGACCCCGAACCGCTGCCCCGCGAACACCCCTTGTGGCGGGCGCCCGGCGTGCTCATCAGCCCGCATGTCGGCGGGCCGACGTCCGCCTTCCTGCCCCGTGCCAAGCGGCTTGTGACGGACCAGTTGAGGCGTTTCGTGAACCAGGAGCCGTTGCGGAACGTGATCCTTACGACAGGCGTGACGGGCAAACGTGCCACGGATGCCACGAGCGCACAGGAGCCGGACGAAACGGGCGCGTAATCCGCTTCGGGTACCCTCCGCATTCCTCCGAACGCGGTACGTGCTTGCATCGCCGCTGGTCGTCACGGAGCGTAGAGAAGCTATGTCCCTGAGTGACGAGACTGGTGTATCGTCCCGACAGGGGATGCGCCGCGGACCGTTCGGCGCCGGGGATGGACATTTCAGACTGTGAGGGGGGCGACGGGCGATGCACGGCCTATGGACGAGCGATCCGACGCGGCGGGGCCGCCGACGGCGACCCTGGCGCACGGCCGCGAGCAGACGCGGCCATCACGCCAGTCACGGCGGTCACCACAGCCATCACCACCGCAGGCACAGCAGCCGCCGGAAGCATGCGCATCCAGCGCGCCGGGACCCTCGGGACCCCGGAGCGGCGCGGACCGGGAGGGCCCGGTGAGCTCGCCGCTGCCCTCCACGACCACCCTCGACGGTGCGCTGCGGGCGCAGCGCTCGACGGGGGGACTGCTGCCCCGACCGCCCTCCATCGGCGGCGGGTCGAGCATGGTCCACCATCTGACCCTGGCCCTGGTGTGCGCGGGATACGCCGTCGGTTCCGCGCTCGGCTGGGGCTCGCAGCAAGTCGCGCTGATCATGGGCGACTTCGGCCTGAGCGCCGCGGCGGGTGCCGCGGCCGTGTCCTGTTTCCTCTACGCCCGAAGCCGGCGCATCCGGTTTCGGCCCGCCTGGCTGCTGTTCGCACTCTCCTCGGCGATGGCAGCCCTCGGCAATCTGGTCTGGGGGTGGTACGAGGTGGTCCTCGGACAGCCCGTGCCCAGTCCCAGCTACGCCGACCTGTTCTTCCTGTGCTTCGCGCCACCGGCGATCGTCGGACTCCTGGTCCTCGCCAAACGGCCGGTGACGAAGGCGGGTTGGGTCTGCCTGGGCCTCGACGCCTGGCTGATCGGCGGCTCGTTGCTCACGCTGTCGTGGAGCCTCGCCCTCGCCCAGGCGGCGAAGTCCGAGGGGTCGAGCGTGGCGCACACCGCGCTGTCGCTCGCGTATCCGCTGCTGGACATCGCCCTGGTCAGCATGGTGCTCGCGCTGCACTTCCGGCGCTCCTCGGTGAACCGCACCGCCGTGAACACCGCGATCGGCGCGCTCGCCCTGACCGTCATGTGCGACGCCCTGTTCACCTCGCCGCTGCTGCACTACAGCTACCGCTCCGGCCAGTTGCTGGACGCCGGATGGTTCGCCGGCTCGCTGCTCCTGGCGTACGCCCCCTGGGCCGCGCCGCGACAGGGGCAACCGGAGGACGAAGGGCACACGCGCGTGGTGCATGAACACGTGCCAGGACAGCGCGGCGGCGGTCACCACCACGCACCCGCGCAGGGAGGTGATCACAGCCGGTACCCGGCCGCCCGGCCCATCGCCGGTTCGCTGGCCGCCCTCACGCCGTATCTCGCCGCGGCGGTCTGCACCCTGGGGATCCTCTACAACGTCCTCAACGGCCGCAGCGTGGACCGCGTGGTGCTCCTCACCGGGGGCACGGTCGTGCTCGCCCTCGTGGTGCGCCAGGGCATCATGCTGCTCGACAACATCACCCTCACCCAGGAACTGGCGCAGAAGGAGAATCACTTCCGTTCCCTGGTGCAGGGCTCCAGCGACGTCATCATGATCGCCGCACCCAACGGCATCCTCCGGTACGTCTCCCCGGCCGCCGCCGGTGTCTACGGCAGCCCCGCCGAGGACCTCGTGGGCACGGAACTGGCCGATCTCATCCACCCGGAGGACCTGGGCTGCGTGGTGCACGAGGTGCGCCGTTTCCTCGCCGCCAGCCCGCTGGAGGAAGCCACTACGCGCATCGAGTGCCGTTTCAGGGCCGGCGACGGCGGCGGCTGGCTCAATGTCGAGTCCACCGTCAACCGCCACCACGGCGGCCTCATCTTCAACAGCCGGGACGTCACCGAAAGAGTGCGCCTCCAGGCGCAGCTCCAGCACAACGCCGAGCACGACCCGCTCACCGACCTGCCCAACCGCGCCCTGTTCACCCGGCGGGTCCAGCAGGCACTGTCCGGCCGTCGCGCCTCCGACCGGGGCGCCGCGCTCGCCGGTACGGCGGTTCTCTTCATCGACCTGGACGGCTTCAAGGCGGTCAACGACACGATCGGGCACCAGGCCGGGGATGAACTGCTGGTGCAGGCCGCCCGCAGACTCCAGGACGGGGTCCGGCAGGGCGATACCGCGGCCCGTCTGGGCGGCGACGAGTTCGCGGCCCTGATCGTCGGCGACGGCAGCCGTGACCGTGCCGCCCGTGAGCGCCACATACTGGAGCTCGCCGACCGCCTCAGGGTCACGCTCTCGCAGCCGTATCTCATCGACGGCAACGATGTCCGGGTCGCCGCGTCCATCGGCGTGGCCTTCGCCGAACCGGGCCTGGGCGCGGGCGAGATCCTGCGCAACGCCGACCTCGCCATGTACCGCGCCAAGGCGGCCGGCAAGGGCCGCGTGGAGCTGTACGCACCGCAGATGCAGCAGGACGTCGTACGAAAGGCAGAGCTGGCCACCCGCCTGCGGGCCGCACTGAACGACGGCGAGTTCACGCTGCTGCACCAACCCGTCGTCCGCCTCCAGGACGGCCGGATCGCATCGGTCGCCACCCAGGCGCGCTGGCGCTCCTCGCAGGGGGTGCTGTTCACCCCGGCCGAGTTCCTGCGGGTGGCCGAGGACAGCGACAAGACCCAGGAACTGGGCCGCTGGATGCTCGAGGAGGCAGTCGAGCAGGCCGCCGAGCGGGCCACGACGGGGCTGGCTGTCCCGGTGACGGTACGGGTGAGTGCCCGGCGTCTGCTGGACCGGTCGATGCCGCTCGGCTCGATCGAGGCCCTGCTGACCCGGCACGGGCTGCCGTCCGGGGCGCTGGTGCTGGAGCTGGCGGACACCGATCCACGGGTCTCCCTGGATGAGCTGGAGCGACGTCTGGTCGCACTGCGCAGGCTCGGGGTCCGGATCTCGCTCGACGGATTCGGCAGCGGACACGCGGCGATCACGGCGCTCAGACGGCTCCCGGTCGACGTACTGAAACTCGACCGTTCGCTGGTCGAGGGCGTCGTCGAGTCGGCCCGGCTGCACAAGATCACCAGTGGGCTGTTGCGGATCGCGGGTGATCTGGGCCTGGAGTCCGTGGCGGACGGCGTGGACCTTCCGGAGCAGGTCGTGGCGTTGCGCGCGATGGGCTGCACACATGGACAGGGCATGGCGTTCTCCGGTCCGCTCGACGAGTACCGGCTGCGCAGAGCGCTGGGTTCCGGCCACTATCCGGTGCCGCACGGCCCGGCCGAGCCCGCGTTCGCGGGCGGCGGCGCCTCGGAGGTGAACACACAATGGAACGGGGGCTCGGGGGTGTACACCAGTGGTGTCCCCGCTGTCCTCGGAGGCGGCAGTGCCCTTCGCTCACATAATGAGACTCCCGTCCCACCACCTTGACACCTGGTGCGTGCCGGGGAGAGGGTCAGTGCCATGCGCACCCGAATTCTCGTACTTGGAAAGCGCGTCGGCTGAAGCTGAGCCCTTGATCGCTCAGCGACCCCTCCCGGCGCGCTCCCCTCGCTTGCCTTACGGCACGAGGGGTTTTTTGTTGCACAGGCACCTGTCGTACAACAGCCGCACACCGCACGAACTTCGCAAAAACCCTCAGCATCGAGAAGAGAATGCCGATGACCGAGCAGGCCACCGGGGCCCATCACCCGCAGCCGCGGCCCCGATCCGGAGGACACCAGTCCGCCCCCGAGCACGTCACGGGTGCGCAGTCCCTCATCCGCTCTCTCGAGGAGGTCGGGGCCGACACGGTATTCGGCATTCCCGGCGGTGCGATCCTCCCGGCGTACGACCCGCTGATGGACTCCACCAGGGTCCGCCACGTCCTGGTCCGGCACGAGCAGGGCGCCGGCCACGCCGCCACCGGTTACGCGCAGGCCACCGGCAAGGTCGGTGTCTGCATGGCGACCTCCGGGCCCGGCGCCACCAACCTGGTCACGCCGATCGCCGACGCCCACATGGACTCCGTGCCGATGGTCGCGATCACCGGACAGGTCGCCTCCAAGGCGATCGGCACGGACGCCTTCCAGGAGGCGGACATCGTCGGCATCACGATGCCGATCACCAAGCACAACTTCCTGGTCACCAAGGCCGAGGACATCCCGCGCGTGATCGCGCAGGCGTTCCACATCGCCTCCACCGGCCGCCCGGGACCGGTGCTGGTCGACATCGCCAAGGACGCCCTCCAGGCGCGCACCACCTTCTCCTGGCCGCCGGTCATGGACCTGCCCGGCTACCGGCCCGTCACCAAGCCGCACGCCAAGCAGATCCGTGAGGCCGCCAAGCTGATCACCGCCGCCAAGCGGCCGGTCCTGTACGTCGGCGGCGGCGTCCTCAAGGCGCAGGCCACCGCCGAGCTGAAGGTCCTCGCAGAACTCACCGGAGCGCCCGTCACCACCACCCTGATGGCGCTCGGCGCATTCCCCGACAGTCACGAGCTGCACGTGGGAATGCCGGGCATGCACGGTGCGGTCACCGCCGTCACCGCGCTGCAGAAGGCCGACCTGATCGTCGCCCTCGGAGCCCGCTTCGACGACCGCGTCACGGGCAAGCTGGACAGCTTCGCCCCGTACGCCAAGATCGTCCACGCCGATATCGACCCGGCCGAGATCGGCAAGAACCGCGCCGCGGACGTGCCGATCGTCGGTGACGCCCGTGAGGTGATCGCCGATCTGGTCCAGTCCGTCCAGAAGGAGCACAGCGAGGGCAACCGGGGCGACTACAGCGCCTGGTGGAAGGATCTGAACCGCTGGCGCGAGAACTATCCTCTGGGCTACGACCAGCCTGAGGACGGGTCCCTTTCGCCGCAGCAGGTCATCGAGCGCATCGGTCAACTGGCCCCGGAGGGCACGATCTTCGCGGCGGGCGTCGGCCAGCACCAGATGTGGGCCGCGCACTACATCCAGTACGAGCAGCCCGCGACCTGGCTCAACTCCGGCGGCGCCGGGACGATGGGCTACGCGGTCCCGGCCGCGATGGGCGCCAAGGCCGGAGCCCCGGACCGGACGGTCTGGGCGGTCGACGGCGACGGCTGCTTCCAGATGACCAATCAGGAACTCACCACCTGCGCCCTGAACAACATCCCGATCAAGGTCGCCATCATCAACAACGGCGCCCTCGGGATGGTCCGCCAGTGGCAGACCCTCTTCTACAACCAGCGCTACTCCAACACCGTGCTGCACAGCGGCCCCGCTGCATCGATTAGCGGCTCCGCCGCGGGCGCCGGCAAGCAGCCCAGCGCCGGCACCCGCGTCCCCGACTTCGTGAAGCTGTCGGAGGCCATGGGCTGCTACGCGATCCGCTGTGAGTCCCCGGACGACCTCGACAAGGTCATCGAAGAGGCGAACTCCGTCAACGACCGACCCGTCGTCGTCGACTTCATCGTCCACGAGGACGCGATGGTGTGGCCGATGGTCGCCGCCGGCACCTCCAACGACGAGATCATGGCCGCCCGGGACGTCCGCCCCGACTTCGGCGACAACGAAGACGACTGAGCCAGAGAGACCAAGAAACATGTCCAAGCACACGCTCTCCGTCCTGGTGGAGAACACGCCGGGCATCCTGGCCCGGATCGCCGCTCTGTTCTCGCGCCGCGGTTTCAACATCGACTCACTCGCGGTCGGCGTCACCGAGCACCCCGACATCTCCCGCATCACCATCGTGGTGGGCGTCGAGGATCTGCCGCTCGAGCAGGTGACCAAGCAGCTCAACAAGCTCGTCAACGTGCTGAAGATCGTCGAGCTGGAGCCCGGCTCGGCCGTTCAGCGCGAACTCGTTCTGGTGAAGGTGCGCGCCGACAACGAGACCCGCTCCCAGATCGTCGAGATCGTCCAGCTGTTCCGCGCCAAGACCGTCGACGTCTCCCCGGAGGCCGTCACCATCGAGGCCACCGGTAGCAGCGAGAAGCTGTCCGCCATGCTCAAGATGCTGGAGCCGTACGGCATCAAGGAGCTGGTCCAGTCCGGCACGATCGCCATCGGACGCGGTGCGCGGTCGATCACGGACCGGTCGCTGCGAGCGCTCGATCGGTCGGCATAGCGACGTAATCGGGCGGCCGGGGACCACCGGCCGCCCGTATATCGAGACCCGCGAACTTCCCTTCCGCCCGCCGTCATACGGTGGGACGCAACACCTGCACACAAGGAGAGAACCCAAAGTGGCCGAGCTGTTCTACGACGCCGACGCCGACCTGTCCATCATCCAGGGCCGCAAGGTCGCGGTCATCGGTTACGGCAGCCAGGGCCACGCCCACGCGCTGTCGCTCCGTGACTCGGGTGTCGACGTCCGGGTCGGTCTGCACGAGGGCTCCAAGTCCAAGGCGAAGGCCGAGGAGCAGGGCCTGCATGTGGTGACCCCTGCCGAGGCCACAACCGAGGCCGACGTCATCATGATCCTGGTCCCGGACCCGATCCAGGCCCAGGTCTACGAGGAGTCCATCAAGGACAACCTCAAGGACGGCGACGCCCTGTTCTTCGGCCACGGCCTGAACATCCGCTTCGACTTCATCAAGCCGCCGGCCGGCATCGACGTCTGCATGGTCGCCCCCAAGGGCCCGGGCCACCTCGTCCGACGTCAGTACGAGGAGGGCCGCGGCGTTCCGTGTATCGCCGCCGTCGAGCAGGACGCGACCGGCAACGCCTTCGCGCTGGCCCTGTCGTACGCCAAGGGCATCGGTGGCACCCGCGCCGGCGTCATCAAGACGACCTTCACCGAGGAGACCGAGACCGACCTGTTCGGTGAGCAGGCCGTTCTCTGCGGTGGTACGGCCGCGCTGGTCAAGGCCGGTTTCGAGACGCTGACCGAGGCCGGCTACCAGCCGGAGATCGCGTACTTCGAGTGCCTGCACGAGCTGAAGCTGATCGTCGACCTCATGTACGAGGGCGGCCTGGAGAAGATGCGCTGGTCCGTCTCCGAGACCGCCGAGTGGGGCGACTACGTCACCGGCCCGCGGATCATCACGGACGCCACCAAGGCCGAGATGAAGAAGGTCCTCGCCGAGATCCAGGACGGCACCTTCGCCCGCGAGTGGATGGCCGAGTACCACGGCGGTCTGAAGAAGTACAACGAGTACAAGCAGGCCGACGCGGAGTCGCTGCTGGAGACCACCGGCAAGGAGCTGCGCAAGCTCATGTCGTGGGTGAACGACGAAGAGGCCTGAGCCTCGCCTGACCCGTGGCGGTGCCCTCGACCCGGGGGCGCCGCCACGGGGCTTCGCCCCGGACCCGTACACAACGGAGCTGCACGTCCGGGTGATCCTTCCGCAGAGGCGCAGGACGGCCTCCGCCGCCGCACTACACTGCCGTACTACATACGCGTCAGGCCCACAGCGTCGTGCGTCTTCCACGCGGTAGCCCCCTCCACCGCATGCGGCCGTCGGGACGGCCGTCCGCATTGGACATGTGAGGACTCACGTGAGCTCGAAACCCGTCGTACTCATTGCTGAAGAGCTGTCGCCCGCCACCGTCGACGCGCTGGGACCGGACTTCGAGATCCGGCACTGCAACGGAGCAGATCGAGCCGAACTGCTCCCCGCCATCGCAGACGTCGACGCGATCCTGGTCCGTTCCGCCACCAAGGTGGACGCTGAAGCGATCGCCGCCGCGAGCAAACTGAAGGTTGTCGCACGAGCCGGCGTCGGCCTGGACAACGTGGACGTCTCCGCCGCCACCAAGGCCGGCGTGATGGTCGTCAACGCCCCCACCTCGAACATCGTGACCGCCGCCGAGCTGGCCTGCGGTCTGATCCTCGCCACCGCCCGCAACATCCCGCAGGCGAACGCCGCGCTGAAGAACGGCGAGTGGAAGCGCAGCAAGTACACCGGCGTCGAGCTGGCCGAGAAGACCCTCGGTGTCGTGGGCCTGGGGCGCATCGGCGCGCTCGTCGCCCAGCGCATGTCGGCGTTCGGTATGAAGGTCGTCGCCTACGACCCCTACGTCCAGCCTGCCCGGGCCGCGCAGATGGGCGTCAAGGTGCTCTCGCTGGACGAGCTGCTCGAGGTCTCCGACTTCATCACCGTGCACCTGCCGAAGACCCCCGAGACCGTCGGTCTGATCGGTGACGAGGCGCTGCGCAAGGTCAGGCCGAGCGTCCGCATCGTCAACGCCGCGCGCGGCGGGATCGTCGACGAGGAGGCGCTGTACTCCGCCCTCAAGGAGGGCCGGGTCGCCGGCGCCGGTCTCGACGTGTATGCGAAGGAGCCCTGCACGGACTCCCCGCTGTTCGAGTTCGACCAGGTCGTCTCCACCCCGCACCTCGGCGCCTCCACCGACGAGGCGCAGGAGAAGGCCGGTATCGCCGTCGCCCGCTCGGTGCGCCTCGCCCTCGCCGGTGAGCTGGTCCCGGACGCGGTGAACGTCCAGGGCGGCGTCATCGCCGAGGACGTCAAGCCGGGTCTGCCGCTCGCCGAGCGCCTGGGCCGGATCTTCACCGCGCTCGCCGGTGAGGTCGCCGTCCGCCTCGACGTCGAGGTGTACGGCGAGATCACCCAGCACGATGTGAAGGTGCTGGAGCTCAGCGCCCTCAAGGGTGTCTTCGAGGACGTCGTCGACGAGACGGTGTCGTACGTCAACGCCCCGCTGTTCGCCCAGGAGCGCGGCGTCGAGGTGCGGCTGACCACCAGCTCGGAGTCGCCCGACCACCGCAACGTCGTCACGGTGCGCGGCACGCTCGGCAGCGGCGAGGAGGTCTCCGTCTCCGGCACGCTGGCCGGTCCGAAGCACCTTCAGAAGATCGTCGCGGTCGGCGAGTACGACGTCGATCTCGCGCTGGCCGACCACATGGTGGTGCTGCGCTACGAGGACCGTCCGGGTGTCGTCGGCACCGTCGGCCGCGTCTTCGGCGAGGCGGGCATCAACATCGCCGGAATGCAGGTGTCGCGGGCGGTCGCCGGTGGCGAGGCGCTCGCGGTCCTCACCGTCGACGACACGGTGTCGCAGACCGTGCTGACCGAGGTGGCCGAGGAGATCGGCGCGACGTCGGCGCGTTCGGTGAACCTGGTCTGACGCCTTACGGCTGAAGCGGCGGGGGGGGGGGGGGGGGGCCGCCGCCCCCCCCCCCCCGGGGGGGGGGCCCCCCCCCCCCCCCCCCCCACCCCCCCGCCCCCGCCCCCCCCCCCCGGGCCCCCCCCCCCCCAC